>JBGAGB010000023.1:0-78552 GCA_044226945.1 Cyclobacteriaceae bacterium
AATTTAGAAGAATAAAATGAAGGAATTTGGGCGGTATGTGATGTTCATGGGTTCACTCTTCGTGCGCCGTGAAACGTTTGCAACGTACTACAAGCTGACGCTCGAAGAAGCCATCCAGATTGGGATTAAGTCGGCCCTCATGATTGCCATGGTGGCGTCGTTCATGGGTGCGGTAACGACCGTGCAGATCGCCGGCAACTTGGTTAGTCCATTCGTTCCGCGTTTCGTGATTTCCCAAGTTGTCCGTGAAATGACCGTCCTCGAGTTGGCACCCACCATCATCGCGATCATCTTCGCAGGAAAGGTCGGATCGAGCATGGCAGGCGGACTGGGTACCATGCGCATTACCGAGCAAATTGACGCCCTCGAAGTAATGGGCATCAATTCTTCTTCCTACCTCGTGTTGCCCAAGATCGTCGCCTCGATGATCATGTACCCTTTGCTGGTAATCATTGCCGGAGTTTGTGCCTTGGCGGGAGGGTACCTGGTAGGGGTCTTTACAGGAATCGTCACGCCGACAGAATATATCCAGGGAATTCGTTATTCGTTTAACCCAGAGATGATTGCGTTTGCCTTGACAAAATCATTTGTGTTTGCCTTCCTCATCGCCTCGGTGTCGTCGTTCAAAGGGTACTTCACACAAGGAGGAGCACTCGAAGTGGGGATCTCTACGACCTCCGCCGTGACCAATAGCATCATCGCCGTTTTGTTGGCCGATTATTTCCTCGCAGAATTGTTCTTCGAATAGTCCATGATCAAGATCAACCACATATCGAAGTCGTTCAACGGCAAGACCGTACTTTCGGACATCGGTGGCGAGTTCGAGAAGGGAAAGTGTAATCTAATCATCGGTTCCAGCGGCACTGGAAAAAGCGTGCTGCTGAAATGCATCGTGGGGCTCATTCATCCCGACCAAGGAAATGTGTATTACGACCTACGAAACTTCACGGAGGCAGATAAGGAGATGAAAGCTGAAATCCGTCGGGAAATTGGGATGCTCTTCCAAGGCGGTGCCTTATTCGATTCCAAGAACGTCGAAGAAAACGTGATGTTCCCACTGAATGTACTCACTCACATGCCGATGGCGGAAAAGTTGGAGCGAGTCAACTTCTGCTTGAAGCGCGTGGGGCTCGAGTCTGTCAACAAGAAAATGCCTTCCGAGATCTCAGGAGGGATGAAAAAACGTGTAGGGATTGCCCGCGCGATTGTCAACAACCCGAACTACCTTTTCTGCGACGAACCCAACTCAGGTCTCGATCCGCAAACTTCCATTTTGATCGACGAGTTAATCCTCGAGATCACACACGAATATGATATCACCACGGTAGTCGTGACCCATGATATGAACTCTGTAATGGGGATTGGGGAAAAGATCATGTTCTTATACAAGGGCTCGAAACTGTGGGAGGGATCCAACGCGAGCATTACCCAATCTGGGGTTCGCGAACTCGACGACTTTGTTTTCAGCAACAAGGTGATGCGCGCCATGAAGGACAAATAGCCTTTTTTCGAGGCTAACCCAGCCGTTTTTATCAAAACCTTCCGGCCCCCATTTTTGTTATCTTTGAATTGAATTTCAAGCCTTTGAAACCTACCGTCCAAAGCCTCCGCCAGTACTGCGATAGCCTTGTCAAATACAGCCGCCGCAAGACCCGTGTGGTTGATATCGGAGGTGTTCCCATGGGTGGTGATTACCCCATTCGCATCCAATCGATGACAACCATCGATACGATGGATACCCAAGGGTCAATCGAGCAAACGATCCGCATGGTGGATGCAGGCTGCGAGTACGTTCGCATCACGGCCCCCAGCATCAAAGAGGCGCAAAACCTCGAAGCCATCCGCAAAGGACTGCGTGAACGCGGCTATCAAGTTCCGTTGATCGCGGATATTCACTTCACCCCCAACGCTGCCGAACTCGCGGCTCGCCTGGTCGAAAAAGTCCGTATCAATCCCGGCAACTACGCCGACAAAAAGCGCTTCGAAACAATTGACTATACCGACGCCGCCTATGAGGCGGAGTTAGACCGCATCCGCGACAAGTTCACACCCCTTGTCAAGATTTGCAAAGAATACGGAACCGCGATGCGCATCGGAACCAACCATGGTTCGCTCTCGGATCGCATCATGAGCCGCTATGGCGACACCCCGCTCGGGATGGTCGAGTCGGCCCTCGAATTCTTACGCATTTGCGAAGACTTGCAATACTATAACATCGTGTTGTCGATGAAGTCGAGCAACCCTCAGGTGATGGTACAAGCCTATCGGTTGCTCGTGCAAAAACTGGACGAAGAAGGATTTCAACCGTATCCGTTGCACCTCGGCGTAACCGAGGCAGGCGATGGGGAAGACGGTCGTATTAAATCGTCGGTGGGAATCGGAACCCTGCTGGAGGACGGCCTTGGGGATACCATTCGCGTGTCGCTGACCGAAGAACCGGAGGCAGAGGTCCCGGTTGCGCAGACTCTTGCTGCACGCTACACGCATCGTCTGCACCACGCGCCAATTCCAGAAATCGTTCACTACCCGATCGACCCTTTCGCTTATACAAAACGGCTAGCGAGGGAGGTGGTGAATATCGGCGGACACCAAGTACCGAGGGTTGTAGCCGATCTTTCACGTCGTGAGAAGGTAACACCCGCTGCTTTTTTTGCGCTCGGCTACCAATACTCTGTGCCAACCGACAAATGGCACATCGCCGACATGGCCTGCGACTATGTGTACCTAGGTGACAACGCCGCGGATTTTGAGATTCCCGGTACGTTGGGTCTAATCTATGACCACGCTACTTGGATGCAACAAAAGGACAAGCCAAGAACATTTCCCCTCATCGATCACGACGCGTATCGCTTGCATCCACATAAGTCAGAACACTTGAACTTTGTGAGTGCCTCGTTAGCCGATCTTGATCCAACATTGATCGCTCATTTGAACGCAGACCCGACGGCCGTGTTGGTCATTCACACCAGCAATGCGCACGGAATGGCTGAACAACGCCGCATGTTTGTGGAATTACTCCACCATAAATGCGATGTACCGGTCATCGTAAGACGATCGTACGCCGACTTGACATCGGAACAATTGCAACTGTATGCCGCAACCGACGTCGGTGGATTGCTCCTCGATGGACTCGGCGATGGCGTATTCCTATCGACGCACAATTGTGGAGGCGATAAGTTGGCAAATGAAACCGCTTTCAACATCCTTCAAGCTACGAGGACACGCATTTCAAAGACAGAGTACATTTCATGTCCCTCATGCGGTCGCACGCTGTTCGACTTGCAAGAAACGACCGCCAAGATTCGAGTGCGGACCAATCATCTGAAAGGCATCAAGATCGGGATCATGGGTTGTATCGTGAACGGTCCCGGTGAGATGGCTGACGCAGATTATGGCTACGTGGGCTCGGGTCCTGGACGCATTACGTTGTATCGCGGTAAGGAAGTGGTGAAGCGCAATGTTCCCTCGGCGCAGGCCGTAGATGAACTCATCGGACTCATCAAGGAAGATGGGGTGTGGATCGAAGCGTCGGAATTGAAGTTATCGTAATTAGAATATTGGGGCTATGGAAAAGAAAAAAAATTCGTTGCGAGAGTTCTTCTCGCTTGGGGAAGTGGGTGAGTATTTCTTTCGTAGAAAAGATCCCGATCGACCAACCAACATTAACATCCGCATGATGCACGGCGTCAACAAGATATCCATCGTCGTGTTCCTGTTGGGCGTGCTGTACTTGGTCTTCAAACTCGTGATCCGCCCGTGGTTGTTCTCATAAATTCTAAATTTTAAATTCTACACTCTTAATTTCAAGGTTGACACTGGATTCTTTTCGTTCCCACTGCCTTTCTAAGAAAGGTGTTACCGAAGAGCTTCCTTTTGGGCCTGATACCCTCGTGTTCAAAGTAAGTGGGAAGATGTTTGCATTAACCGGACTCGACGACTTCGAGCGAATAAGCCTAAAGGTGGATCCCGAAGTGGGGGCAACGCTGCGAGAAGAGTTTTCGGCGGTTGTGCCTGCCTATCACATGAATAAGATGCATTGGATCAACGTGATCATGGATGGTAGTATTCCTGACAAGCTGGTGAAGAAGTGGATCGATGATTCTTATGCGCTCGTGGTGGCGGGTCTGCCCAAAAAGGAACAAGCCAAGCTTCTCAAATAAATTTCCCCAGGTAAGGAAATCCGGTCGTAAATTGGCAATTTGATTACAAAAATACTTTAATACTAGTCATATAATTATCTGTAGATCAGGTCGTTATACTAATTAGAATATTCTTTGCGCAATTTCGTTATTTTTGTTGATTGTACGCGTGCTGATGACCAAAGCACTTACCCTGTTTACCGCTTTCTTCATCCTGCTGGGGTCTTCGTGCACCCAGAAGATGATTTGCCCTGCATATCAGAGTTCCTTTATCTACGACAAGGAAACGCTCCGAAAGAAGTTCAGCTATTTCAAGGAGGATTCGACGCCCAAGATTCTCACCGCCTCGAAAACAAAATACTTGATTGCAGTTCCTGAATCCTATCGCAAGAAGATGCGAGGATTGAAGACTGTGGAAATGAAGCCTGTGTATCCAGTGATACCGGATTCGTTGAAGATCAACAAAGGCGAAGACTTATTGCTTGCTGAAGTAGATGTTGTAGACAGTGCAGCTGCGCCACCACAGGACAGCGTGTACGCGATTACCAAGACAAAGGAAAAGTACAACGTAGATCAAGATATCTACATGTGGTATTTCCGCGATATGCTCGTGCTGCCGGACGTAGCTGCTGCGATGGCGACCCAGACCAAGAACCGAGAGGCAAAGGCGAAAGCCAACGCACCGGCGTCTACCAAGAAGAAAGGTTTATTCTCGTTCCTGAAATTTGGCAAGAAGAAAAAGGCTGCCGATTCACTTGCGGTGGATAACGCCGCACCCGTGGCATCCGATTCCACGTCGGTACCCAAGAAGAAAGGTTTGAAGGGACTCTTCGGATCGAAGAAGGATAAGTCGCAACCTAATGCGACCCCTAAGAAAAAGGACGACGCCAAGAAAGAGGACGACGGCTTCGAGTAGCCACGTCGGTATGCAGTTCCAGATCGCTAGCTAAATAACGTCAGGTTTCCGAATTGGTCGGACGGTGGTGTCGGGAGTATCATCGACGCATCGTCCGCACTTGTGTCGTGGATGCGTGGTGAGACCGGGAAACTCTCGAGTGTTCCTTCCCATGAATGCAAGCACGATACGGCGCCATCTTCCTCCACCTGCGGGTTTAGCCACTGCTTGGTTTCATCTACCGTGAGAATTGCAGGCATGCGTTCGAGTATCGTGTTCGCACCTGCGGCGGCAGGCAACGTAATCACGGTAAAGGTGTGGATCATGTTCCCTTCGTCGTCGTCGTACTCGTCCCAGATGCCCGCGATGGCGAACAAGCTTTTAGGCTTAAGTTCGAAGCGATAGGGGATAGCTGTTTTCTTTCCGACTTTTTTCCATCCGTAGAACCCGTCCGCTGGCACGATGCACCTATTCCTTTTCAACTGCTTGCGAATGGTCGGGCGTTCTTGAATTTGTTCGAACTTGGTGTTGATCAATTTCTCGGCGATCGGCTTGTTCTTTGCCCATTCGGGGGCTGCACCCCAATAAAAGTGGGAGAGGCCAGCGCTGCCCATGGTAATGACGGGCAACAACTGCGAAGGGGCCGCGTTGTAGCGAGGCTTTTGAAAGCCATGGGGGTCAACTGAAAAAAATGCCCCCAACTCTTCGGCTTTGGTGGCCAGTGAATACCGGTCGAACATTAACGGATAGATTGAATGAACTGCGATGCACGCAGTTCGGACCAATATAGTCCATTTTGATTAAACAGCGCAAAGCCGACATGCCCCCCGTGCCGTGGGTACTCCACTTGAAGCATCGAACCCTTCTGGGGCGACGGGAAGCAATCGGAACTCAGGAATGGATCATCCTGCGCGTTGAGCATCAAGGTGGGCACCCGAATGCCTTCCAGAAAATAAAGGGAACTGCAGGCTTCGTAGTAAGTATGTGCGTCGGAGAACCCGTGAATGGGTGCCGTGTATCGATCGTCGAAATCCTTGAGCGTTTTGATTGAGTCAATTCCGGTCACATCGATGCCCGGCATGAGTGCTGCCTTCGCTTTGACTTTTTTCTTCAAGCTTTTCAGGAACCGGTCGGCATACAGGAAGTTTTCACGCTGCGAGATCTTTTCGCAGCTTGTTCGAAGTTGAGCAGGTACTGAAATCGCGACCCCTCCACGTACCAGCGATGGAAGGTGGGTGCCTTGTTCGCCCAGGTATTTTAAAGTAAGGTTACCGCCGAGGCTAAATCCGACGATAAAGATTGTATCATAACTCGGGAGGGCATGCGCCACCACCCGCGCTAAGTCGTCTGTAGCGCCACTGTGGTAGAACCGGAGTTGTCGGTTCATTTCTTCGCCGCAGCCACGATAGTTCCAGGCGACCACGTCGAAACCTTGAGAGTGAAATGCTTGGGCCATTCCACGGATGTACGGCCGCCCGCTGTTCCCTTCCAAACCATGGCACAGGATCACGAGCCGGCGGTTTCCTGCTTGAAGCCAATCGAGGTCGAGGAAGTCATGGTCGTCGGTGTCGATTCGTTCGCGGCGATACGGTAAGCCTTGCACCTTTCGAAGGAGGGCAGGGTAAATGGTGGCGAGATGCTTGTTCGTGAAAAAGAGGGGCGGCTGGTATTGACCTACTTCCATCCCATTTTTTCCTTGAGCGACGTGATGTGTGCTAGGTGGTGATCGCCATGCCAAGCGTATAGATGGATGAGGCGATCGAGCGGCACGTTTTTCTTGCTTTCGGGATGTGTAAACTCACGTTTCAGTTGTTCGGGAGTCAACGTGCGCATGATGGCAGTCCATCGCACGTGAAGTGCCTTCAGTAGGTTTACCGACATGTCGATCGGCAACTTGACGTCCTCTGTTTCAGCCCAGCGTTTTTCATCGTAGGCTTTGATCAGCGGCGTTTCTTCTGTCAGCGTCCACTTGATCCGGATGTAAGAGTTGAGGTGGCTCTCCGGCACATGGTGGACAACTTGTCGCACGGTCCAACCGCCTTCACGATAAGGAGTATCGAGTTGTTGGTCGTTGAGCCCACGGACGGCAGCTTCGAGTTTCGCGGGTAGCGATTCGATGCGCGCGATAAATGCCGCGATATCAGCAGACGTATAGTTTTCTTGCGGCTGGAACTTGCCGATCGGGTACCTAGGATCCATTGGTGTTGTGTTAAGAGATTACTCTTTCTTCTCGTGGGTCGCTTCCTCAAGTTCTTCGTCGGTATAACCTTTCTTCAGTTTAACCGGCTTAGATTTATCGCCACGTTTCTTTTTCACCCGGATGTTGGTGAGTTCGATGAGGAGAGAGAACGCCACGGCGAAGTAGATATAACCTTTCGGAATCACGTAATGCAATGATTCCAGGAAGAGCATGAATCCAATCAAAATCAAGAATCCAAGTGCGAGCACCTCCATCGAAGGGTGTTGCTGGATAAAACGACTGATGGCACCGGAGAAGAACATCATCACGCAAATCGAGACGATTACCGCGATGATCATGATGATGACTTTATCGACGATACCAATTGCCGTCAGGATGGAGTCGAACGAGAAAATGATGTCGAGCAAGATGATCTGTAAAATGGTCCCATTAAGCGTCACGCCGGGGCCTTTCTTTGTTTGACCCTCTTCCTCTTCCTCACCTTCCATTTCGTGGTTGATCTCCATGGTGCTCTTCGCAATGAGGAATAACCCGCCGAATCCAAGAATCAGGTCACGTCCGCTAAACGACATCGCATGCGTCATGATGAAGTTCTTTGGAATGGTGAATAGAGGTTGGGTAAATCCAATGACCCAAGTGATTCCAAGGAGGAAGCAAATTCGGACGATCATCGCCAGGGCGAGTCCCACATTTCGAGCGCGTGCCCGCTGCTCCTCTGGCAACTTGTTGGAGACAATCGAAATGAAAATGATGTTATCGATCCCCAGGACTATTTCGAGAAAACACAACGTAAGAAGGGCAAGCCATGTATCGGCTTTGAGGAACAACTCGAGATCCATAGGGTGTCAGGATTCTACTCTAAATCGAACTTCCAAATTAAGGAAACAGGCCAATATTAAAAACTTTGCACTCCTAAAATCCGCCCTTCGATGAAGAATAAGGGGTTAGTTGAACAAGCATTCGAATTCGCAAGTTTTTTTTCAATCAAACTGAGTCATATTTAGTGATGGTTTTCCGGGTTTTGGACTCAATTTCAGCATGCAACCGAATGCCATTTTGAGGTCCCTTTTTTTAGCTTTTTTTTCGTCGCTCGCCTTCAATTGAATGTTGCATGCGTTGCGGAGATCGTGTTAATTTGCCCCGTTTTACGACCGGCAGTTGGGGAAAGAAATCAACAGCCGCGAGATTCCAGGAGAGATGCCAGAGCGGTCGAATGGGACGGTCTCGAAAACCGTTGTACGGGCAACTGTACCGAGGGTTCGAATCCCTCTCTCTCCGCGTTCTTTTCACTACCGCCCGACCATGAGATACGCTTTCTTCCTTGGCCTCGTCTTAACCTTTTCACGTATGGACGCACAGACCGTTACCCGTTACCTAGCCCTAGGCGATTCCTACACGATTGGCGAAAGTGTCACCGAAAAGGAACGCTGGCCTGTGCAACTCGCCGACGCATTGCGCAAGAATGGTTGGAACATTGAAAGTCCCAGGATCATCGCGACCACCGGCTGGCGTACCGACAACCTTCAGAACGCTATCCGAATCGCCAAGCTGCAACCCGAGTATGAGCTCGTCTCGTTGTTGATTGGTGTGAACAATCAATATCAAGGCAAACCAATCGAGCAATTCAAAAAGGAATTTGAAGAACTCGTGAAAACAGCGATAGAACTCGCGCAAGGTCACGCCGATCGAGTCTTCATTGTCTCAATTCCTGACTATGGCTTCACGCCGTTCGGACAGTCGAAGCAAGAGAAGATTTCAAAGGAGTTGGATGCGTATAACGAGATCTCGCGTCAGATCGCGGATCGATATGCGATTCGTTACATCTACATTACGGATATTACACGCAAAGGATTAGAAGATCCGAGTTTGGTCGCCAGTGATGGACTTCATCCTTCGGGGAAGGCATATTCGAAATTTGTTGAACGCATCGTGCCCGCGCTCAAGAAGTAGTTTCTACTTCAAAAGTGGTTCAATATAACGCACCAAAGTTTTGGCAACGATTTTATGACCTTCCGGATTTGGATGGATGCCATCGGGGAGGTTAAGTTTCTCATCACCTGCGACGCCTTCTAGGAGAAATGGAACCAACGTAGCGCCGTTCTTTTTAGCGAGGTCTGGATAAATGTTTTTAAAGTCATTCGTGTAATCCTTCCCGAGATTGGGAGGAACCATCATACCCGCCAGCACGAGCTTGACATTTGGATTCTTCGCCTTCACTTTGTCGATGATTGCTTGAAGATTCTTTCTTGTTTGATCGAGCGGCAGACCACGAAGGCCATCGTTGGCGCCGAGTTCGAGCACTAGCACATCGACCGGTTGGCGGAGCACCCAATCAATTCGACTGAGGCCACCGGCCGACGTTTCACCACTCAACCCGGCATTGATCACTTTTACACGTGAGCCGCCTTTGTTAAGATCTTTTTCGACGAGGGCGGGGAAGGCTTCTTCCGGGGAGAGCCCATAACCGGCCGTGAGGCTATCGCCGAAGAAGAGAATGGTTTTGGGGGCAGGGACCATCACAAAGGATGCGACACATGCAATAATGGCGAGGGCTTTGACGACCATACGTTAAACTATTCTAAATAATTGATGAAAATCGAATCGGTAAACGTGAATTTGATCAAATTAGATTTTTGTTGTTAACAATTCTTTGATTCCAGCGTTCGATCGATGCCCGTTTTCAGGGTCAAAAGTATGCCAGAAACAGTTCTCCAAGCCGACCACCTCTCCAAGACTTACCATTCGGGCGACCGATCGCTCACTGTTTTGGACCAGGTTTCATTTGAAGCCCAGCAAGGGACCTCGCTATCTATTATTGGCCCCTCGGGAAGTGGGAAGACCACGCTGCTAGGCCTGTGTGCGGGGCTCGACGTGCCTTCTTCGGGAGTGATTTCCCTGATGGGATTTCGGCTGAACGCCATGGGCGAAGACGACCGGGCATACATCCGGAATCAATTTGTTGGATTTGTCTTTCAAAACTTTCAACTACTACCCACCCTTACCGCTTTGGAAAACGTGATGGTGCCCTTGGAGCTTCGCGGCGAAAAGGGAGTGGAGACCAAGGCGAAAGACCTACTCGCGCGGGTGGGGCTATCGGAGCGCATGCATCATTACCCATCGCAACTGTCGGGGGGAGAACAGCAGCGGGTAGCGATGGCACGAGCCTTTATCACCTCGCCACGCATCTTGTTTGCGGATGAACCGACTGGAAATTTGGATGAAGAAAATGCGCAGCACGTGACCGAGTTGTTGTTCGGGATGAATCGTGAAGAAAAAACGACGCTGGTATTGGTGACCCATAACTTGGAGTTGGCACAGCGCACCGAGCGCGTGCTTCGCATGAAGGGTGGGAAAATCGTAGAAGAATTCTTCCCGGGCGCATGATCGAGTACATCATCAAAATCAAGCGCCAGACGCGCAACGTTTTTGCCGACCGTTGGGTGTGGCGGATGGCTTGGCGCGATGCCCGTCACAACGTGTCGCGGTTGTTCCTCTTCACAGCGTCGTTGATCACCGGGATTACCGCCGTAGTTTCGATCGGTTCCCTGAACTATTCACTCCAGAACGATCTTGATCGCAATGCAAAAGAGTTGCTGGGTGCCGACATGGTTGCGAATGGTAACAAGAAATTCGAAGCTGTGGTCACGTCAGTATTCGACTCTACGAAGTTTGAACAAGCGCGCGAGTCGGAGATGGCGTCGATGGTGATGTTCATGCATAATCGACAGTCGCGTTTGGTTCGATTGGTGGCGCTCGAAGGGAGTTTCCCGTTCTATGGTAAGATTGAGACGCTCCCGGCCGATGCCTACGATAAAGTAAAGACCGGCCAGTGGGCGATGCTCGATGAGTCTCTCGCGAGTCAATACGAGGTGAGTACCGACGATTCTATCAAGGTCGGCAACTCAACGTTCCGGGTGTCGGGTGTCGTTCGCCGTTTTCCCGGGAGCAACGGTATTCTTTCCACGTTCACCCCTTCGGTGTACATCGCCTACAGTGAACTCGACTCGACTGGCTTGGTGCAATATGGAAGTCGCATCACGTATAAACGCTTCTTCAAAACTCCGACCGACGCGTCTGCTTCGGAAGCTGAAAAGAAGTTACGTCCAATGCTTCGAAAATATGGACACTGGTTGGAGACCGTCGATTCGCGCAAGGAAGACCTGGGTCGCGATTTCAAATCTGTGTATCGTTTCTTCTCGCTCTTAGCTTTTGTTGCATTGATCCTCGGCTGTATTGGCGTGGCGAGTTCTGTCCACATCTACGCCCGTGAGAAACGCGAGGAGGTAGCCGTGTTGCGCTGCCTTGGCACTTCTGGATGGCAAGCGTTTAACATCTACTTTATCCAAGTAACGGTGCTCGGTTTGTTGGGAAGTATCGTCGGCGCCGCCTTGGGCGTGGGGGTTCAGCAAATCGTACCCCTTGTGTTCGCCGATTTTGTGCCTGTGGAATTGCAGTTTGGAATCTCCTGGGAAGCGGTAATAGAGGGGCTGGTGTTGGGAATTGTCGTGTCGCTTTTATTCACGGCGCTCCCGTTGATTTCGGTCCGCTTCGTTCCGCCGCTCACCGTCTTGCGCGCCGACTTTTCCGCGAACAGAATTTTTTCCAGAACCCGGTTGACCGTGATGTCGCTCATTGTCGTTTTTCCTGTGTTGGCCGCAGGATGGCAAACGGGAAGTGTCATATATGGTGTTGCTTTTGCCGGTGGTATCGTAGCTGCGCTCGGGCTATTGGCATTGGTGGCGTTGGCAATCCTGCAACTGGCGAAGAAGTTCTTACCCTCAGGTGCGTCCTTTGTGTGGCGTCATTCGCTCTCGAACTTGTTTCGACCGAACAATCAAACCCAGGCTTTGTTGGTGACCATTGGCCTTGGCGCGTTTATCATTGCCACCCTTAACATCATTCAGAATAGCTTTTTGGATCAGGTGGCCTTTACAGGAAATGAGAACCAGTCGAATACGATCTTGTTCGATATCCAACCTTCTCAGAAAGACAGCGTCGTGAAATTGATGGAGCGACAAGACCTGCCCGTGAAACAACTTGTACCCATCATCACTTGTCGTTTGTCGGAGATTAAAGGAAAGTCGGTTGACTCCTTGCAACGCGATACGTCGGATCATATTCCGAACTGGGCGTTAACCCGCGAATATCGGGTGACATACCGCGACAGCTTACACCATTCTGAGGAGTTGACGGAGGGCAAGCTCCACCACCTCGACAAGAACGTTCGCGACTCGGTGTGGGTCACCATTTCTGAAGGCATGCAAGAAACTTTGGAGGTGGGTGTCGGCGATTCACTTGTGTTCGACGTGCAGGGCGTTCCTATTCAAGCTCGCATCTCCGGTATCCGAAAAGTCGAATGGCCAAAGGATCCTCCCAACTTCATCTTTGTATTCCCGAAAGGGGTGTTGGAAGCGGCGCCTCAAATTTGGGTGGCCACCACTCGAATTGATGATCAGCAAGTGTCCAATCGATTCCAGCAGGAGCTCGTGATGAATTATTCCAATGTCTCATTGATTGACCTTCGGTTGGTGTTGAGCACCATCAACGAGTTGTTTACTAAGGTCAGTTTGATCATCCGGTTCTTGGCATTATTCAGCATCATCACGGGATTAGTCGTATTGGCGGGTGCTGTGTTGAACAGCAAGTTTGCGCGCATCCGTGAGAACGCGCTCCTTCGCACGATTGGCGCCCGGACGCGTCAGATTGTGAAGATCACGTTGATCGAGTATGCGTATCTAGGGTTATTTGCGGCGCTCACGGGTATTGTGCTGTCGTCAATTGCCGGTTTCTTACTCACCAAGTTTTTCTTCGATGTCTCTTTTTCGGCGAATTATTTCGAGTTGCTCATGATTGGGGTGGGAGTGACCGTCTTGACGATGCTGATCGGCTGGTGGAATTCCCGGGAGGTCATTACCACACCTCCGCTGCAGGTCCTTCGCCGAGAATCGTGATCCCCCGCCACGTGGCAAACTGGCGGTAGTGTCGAGGTGGATAAGGGCTTTATTGCTAAATTACCTGTCTATGATCGGCAGGTGGCAGGGAATCGTCATTGGATTGCTGGGGTCAACTGGGGTGATGGCAACGAATCCCGTTCCCTTCGTGGAGAACAAGAACCAGTGGGCGCAAGAGTTCCATTTCGGAGGCGAGTTTCCGCAAGTGAGGATGATGCTCAAAGACGCCAGCATCTACTTCCTTCAACATCAGTCTGTTCCTGACGATAGCAAAATTGACAAGCTGCCGACGTCTGCGTTCGACGAAACGCTGCAACACGGTACAGGCACTACGGCGTATACCAGTTTCGAACTCGTCTTTCACCAAGCCTTGCAACCCCGGCTGGAAGCTCGCAACAAAAGAAAGACGATCTATAATTATTTCTTAGGTGAAGATCCATCTCGTTGGGCGGAAGCCGCGCGGTCATTCGGTGAGGTATGGTACTACGACGTTTACCGTGGCATCGATCTAAAAGTTTATTCTGAAGATGGCGTCCCAAAGTATGATTGGGTAGTAGCCCCATGCGGCGATCCACGCCAGATCCGATTTTCGTACAAGGGTGTTCGAACGGTCACGATCCGAAATGAGGAATTGGTGATCGAAAATGCATTTGGTGAAGTGGTAGAGACCAAGCCATACGCCTACCAGGTGGTCAACGGAGTTCAGCGTACGGTGCCCGCCGCATTTGAAATAGATAACGATGAAGTCCAATTCGTCTTTCCTTCAGGATACGATTCCAACTACGAACTTGTCATCGACCCATTTTTGATTTTCTCCAGTTATTCGGGTTCGACGCTTGACAACTGGGGAAATGCAGCCACTCCGGATAACCACGGCAACTTGTACTCGGGAGGGATGGTTTCGGGACCAGTGCAAGGACTTCAATACCCAACCACGCCGGGTGCATACCAAACTGTGCATCATGGTGGCACTTGGGATGTGGGAATTTTGAAGTATGACTCGGTTGGGTTCGATGTATTGTATGTCACTTACCTGGGAGGAAACGGTGCCGAGACGCCTCAAAGTCTCGTGGTGAACAAGAACAACGAGTTGCTCATTTTGGGTGCAACCAGTTCGAACAACTTTCCTGGTGCCAAAGGAGCGTTGAAGGGCGGCTTTTTTGTCGACCCGCTGCATGGCGTCCAATACAATGGCGGCACCGATTTGTTCATCGCACGTTTGAGTGAAGACGGCTCGAAACTTTTGGCGTCCACCTATCTGGGCGGCAGTTCCAACGATGGAATCAATTTCGTTTCCGGTTCAATGGGAACAAATGATAAGGTCGAAAGTCCGTTGGCTCGAAACTACGGCGATCAATTGCGGGGCGATATCATCACCGACGACGCCGGTTTCGTCTTCATCGCCTCGAAATCATCACCGACGACGCCGGTTTCGTCTTCATCGCCTCGAATACAAGGTCGAGCGATTTCCCCGTGGTGAACAATCCAGATCCAGATGCCCTTTTTCACGGCGGCACGCATGATGGTCTGATCGCCAAACTAGATCCATCTTTAAATCTTATGTGGAGTCGATTGATTGGCGGCTCAGGGACGGACGTAGCGTATTCGATCAAGTTCAATGCTACTGGCAACGTGCTGGTGGGAGGAGGAACGACAAGTACGAACATCAACGGGTTCGGCGGATTGCATGCCACGGCACCGGGTGGAACAGACGGTTGGATCGCGGAGTTTCAGTCCGACGGGCAGGCAATTGTTCGGGGCACCTACATCGGCACTGCCGCGTATGACCAAGTCTATTTTATCGATGTTGCTACCAACGGCGACATCCTGTGCTACGGGCAAACACAAGGCAACTACCCAATCACGCCCATTGATAAAGTGTTCTCCAATCCCGGTGCGGGTCAATTTCTCCATCGCCTCACGCCGACATTAAGCACTACTGTGTTTTCAACTGTGTTTGGCAAAGGCGGATTGAGTCCCGACATATCGCCCACTGCATTCTTGGTGAACGCGTGCGACAACATCTACATGGCTGGATGGGGTGGAATCATCAACGCACCTCAACGGGGCGGCATCATTCGAAACTATGTTGGTGGAAACACACAAGACCTGCCTGTTACATCCGATGCGTGGCAGTCGAAAAGTGTGACCGGTCAGGACTTCTACTTAATCGTACTCACCGGCGATGGCCAGCAGATGGTGTATGCTACTTTCTTGGGTGGCGTCTCTTCACCTACACACGTGGATGGCGGTACGAGCAGATTTGACAAACGGGGCATCGTCTATCATGCTGTATGCGCTGGTTGTGGCGGATTTCCGTCAGACTTCCCTTCTTATCATGTGCCGAGTGCGCGCGCTACCAATCGCAGCGCAAACTGCAACAATGCTGCGTTCAAGTTCGATCTTTCATCGTTGCGCGCAGGTATTCAAACGAACAACATCCAGTTGAATTCACCAGGCATCACGCGCGTGTGCATGCCCGAAGGTTATTCATTTCAAAATACGAGTGTGGGTGGTGAAATATTCGAATGGCAGTTCGGTGACGGCGATGCCCTCACCGTTATTTCGAAGAACCCGATTCCGCATTATTATAAGAAACCCGGGCGGTATATCGTGAAGCTAAAGTCGATCGATAAGAGTACTTGCATCGGTGTTGATTCAACGTTCGTAGCCGTGGAAGTTTTCGATCCCCACTTGAACGCAGGACCAGACCAGAAAATATGTTTTGGTTCGTCGACTCGGCTCACCGCCACAGGAGGAACGAAGTACGTGTGGCGCTCGGCAGATGGAAGTTTTAGTTCAGTAGAAGCAAGCCCCTCGGTCGCGCCCCAGCAAAAGACAGATTACTTTGTGACTATTACCGACGACGGCGGGTGCACACGAAAGGACACTGTCAGAATAGACGTCGTGCCTGGGATCGACCTGGCGTTTAACTTCGAACGCGTCTACGATTGTACGAGTCGCCCATTTATTAAAGTTGAAAACACTTCAAAGCTGAAAGCAGGAGAGGAGGCAAGACTCTTCTTTGGCGATGGTACGTCTACCGACGAACTCACCACGTTGCACACTTACCAACAAGATGGGGTCTACACCCTCACCCTCCAAGCAACGAAGGAGTTTTGCACCTATCAAGCAAGCCAGGAGACACGCATTGTCACCCTCAATGTGCCCAACGTGATTACACCAGCCGAGGAAGATGGTCTCAACGATACCTTCCGTGTTCAGTACGCATCGGTCAGTCAAGCTAAAGCTGGATTAACCGTTGCCGTCAAGATCATGAATCGATGGGGCGTCCAAGTATTCCAGAGCAATGACTACAAGGACGATTGGAATGGACGCGATGTCGACGGTGGAATCTACTATTACGAAGTCGAGATCGTGGGTGAAGTCCAGTGCAAGGGTTGGGTCCATCTTGTGAAGTGAAATATGGGTTTCGTCAAACCTCACTATCTTTAAATAAACGGCCTGTCTTTCCCGGCGGGCATTAAATACCTAGACCTATGAAAAAACTATCCCTCATGATCTTGTTGGCTGGTTTCTTGGCATCCTGTGGTTCCAAAGAAAGTCAGTCTACAACTAATTATGCACTCGACCCAGAGGCTTTCAAGGCCAAAATTGAATCTGGAGCTGTATTGATCGACGTTCGAACGGTGGAGGAATATGCGGATGGGCACCTGACCAATTCGATCAACGTGGATTTCAACAACCCGGCGTTCAAAGACAACATTCTCATCTTAGACAAGAACAAGGAATACGCGGTCTACTGCGCGTCTGGCGTTCGGAGCGGCAAAGCGGCGGACTTGATGCGTTCCGAAGGGTTCACATCGGTGTTTACGCTTACGGGCGGAATCAAAACGTGGAAGGAAAAAGGATTGCCCGTCGAGTAGGCTAGATATATCCGACGATCCAGTAGGCAGCCATTCCGACCCACTCGCGGATCATCGTTTGCCACATCCCGATAGCATCTATTCTCGGGATCAGGATCAAACCGAGCCCAAACTGGCGTGGGTCCGAAACGGGTTGAACCGAAAACGGATCGACGTCTAGGTTTACTTTACGAAAGCAGGCAAGCGCACGTCGCATGTGATAGCCACTGGTGACCAATAGCAATTTTTTAGATCCTTCTATTTGGCCGACGATTTGACTTACGGCCAACGCCGATTCGTGGGTGTTCTTGGATTCATTCTCGATCAAGATGTCTTCTTTCGGCACACCCGCCAGCAGTAGGAAGTCTGCTAGGTCGTCGGCTTCTTTCACTCCTCCGCCATCGAGCCGACCACTTCCGCCGGACACGATGATCTTCTTCACATACCCCATTTTGTAGAGTTGAAGTGTATGCGTAGCACGGTCGGCACCCTGGCTGAAGTAAACACGATCTTTCGGCTTTGTCTCGGTCTTGGTCACACCCGTTAAGATGATGGCATAGTCGTATTGTCCCAAAGACGAAAACGGTGTGACAGGCAGTTCCCACGCGCGCATCACCTCATTGGCGATGAAGAAATTCGAAGTGAATACGAGTAGAGAAATACCCGCGATGAGCAGTCGTTTCCTCCAGGTCGCAGAGCGTACGATGCGGCTCGCCAACAATAGGATGAAAACCACCGACAGCGGTTGGGCGAGGAACGCAAGCACTTTCGACAGGAAGAAGAACATGCTACATGCGCTTGGGTAGCGGGTTCGAAATGTTGCTGAGCCCGTCGATCACCTTCTTCAACGCTTCGTAATACAGCGCGATGGCCAGGACCAGTGTCATCGACCAGATCACACCCACGTTGAAATACAGCGTATCAATGTTTTGATTGAGGAAGTGTTTCGACGGCATGTAAAATTGTGCGTCGAAGTCGACCATGTGATCGGGGTCTGGATCCTTATAAATCGGATAGAACTTCTGGATCAGGCGGCCGTCTTTTTCAATGATGCGATTCGTTTCGGCCATGTTTTTCACCAGTTCCAAGATCGCTTCGTTTTGATAGGACTGACGCAGGTGTTCGAATTCCTTTTCACTTTCCACAGTTGCGGTCAAACGTGCGATGTACTTCTCCTTCTCCTTGTCGGCTTTGTTGTATTTCGTTACGTAATACTTCTTCATCGCCTCTAGAAACTGAAGCGTTTCTTTGTAGGCGCTCGAGTCGAAGGCGTCTACCCTAAACTTGTCGAGCGAACTAAAGTCCGTCTTCTTCACGGACGCCAACTCGCGACTGATTTCATTGCGGAGGACCGTGAAGTCACTTTCTACCTGCAATCGAATGCCCGGTTCTGCATTGGATAGGTTCATGTGAACAAAACCAAGCTTTGTTTCAAGGGCAGGGATGTAATAGATCTTTTTGTAGTCCGATTCCGACATCTGTTTGTCCCAATGATAGAACTGACGCTCGAACTTGTTGTCCTTATATTGAGCAACCATCGCAGCTTCGAACGCCCAACGCGATGCCATCAAGTCGCCCACAAAGGGAACGGTCGCGGTGTTTCCAATCACGGGATTCAACTTATCGAATTTCACCACAACCCCACTCAAGATTAATTGAGGGATCAATAAGACTGGAATCAAAATGTAGATCGTCACCGCCGAATTGAACGCCGACGAAATGTTGAGGCCGAGCAAGTTGGCAAAACACGAGGCAGTAAACAAAATCATCCAATGGGTAAAAAACATCCCGTGGATATCAAGGATGTAATTGCCAATCGCGACAAACAAACCCGTCTGAATCGCCGAGATCATGAACAGGATGCCGATCTTGGAAATAATATAACTGCTTCGACTCAGGTGTAGAAACGCTTCCCGTTTCAGGATTTTCCGGTCACGAATGATTTCTTCCGCACTCACAGTCAATCCCATGAACAACGCCACGATCACACTCATGAATAAGTACGCCGGCATGTTCAGGTTCTTGCTGAAAATGTACCCAGCTTTGAACGGGTCGTCGATGTTGTAGTAACGGACGATGAAGGCTAGGATGAAAGCCAGGAGCGGAGCTTCCAACAAGTTGATGATCATGTATTGTTGGTTGCTCAACTTCGACAGGAGGTCGCGCGCCGAGAATAGCTTCGTTTGTTTTAACCACGTGGGGATGCTCAACGTGGAGTGTGGGGTCTCGTTCGAGCGTTCCACCTGCGATGGCTTGATCTTTTGAAGATAGTTCTGGTTCCACTGTTCGGGAGTGAATTTCCGTTCGGAGGTGAAGTTGCCATACTCGTTGATCACCTTCGTTTCAATGATGTTGAAGATCTGCTCGGGGTTCACGTTTCCGCACCGCACGCATTCTCCCTCTTCGCTATTGATCAGGTTAATGTTCTGTTTGAAGTACGACACCGCGTCGACTGGGTTGCCGTAATAGATTTGGTATCCACCAGTATCCAAGATCACGAGCTTGTCGAACATCTTGAAGATGTCGGACGAGGGTTGGTGGATCACGGTAAACACCAACTTGCCCTTCAACGAGAGTTCCTTGAGTAAGTCGATGATGTTCTCCGAGTCTCTGGACGACAAGCCAGAGGTAGGCTCGTCGCAGAACAAGACTGCTGGCTCCCGAAGCAGCTCCAGCCCTATGTTGAGACGCTTGCGTTGCCCGCCGCTGATCGTTTTGCGGAGGGGAGAACCCACCTTCAGGTCCTTCGTTTCCATCAGACCAAGATCTTCGAGCGTCCGCATCACAAGTTTGTGGACGGCCATCTCCGAAAGGTGACTGAAACACAACTTCGCAGCAAAGTAAAGGTTTTGGTAAACGGTCAGGTCTTCGATGAGAAGGTCGTCTTGTGGAACAAATCCAATAACACCTTCGATCTTCTTGGGTTCTTTGTGGATGTCGATCCCGTTGATCAGCACCTTACCAGCCGATGGCTTTTCGGTCCCATTCAGCACGTGCAGTAGGGTGGACTTACCGGCGCCACTGGCACCCATGAGCGCCACAAGGTTGCCCGATTCTTCACTGAGGTTGACATCGCGCAAACCCAGCCGTCCATTTTTGAATTGGAAGGAAATATTTACCGCTTCGAAACTGGTGCGGGTAGAACTATCGATTTTCTTGAACACACCCAAGATGTCGCCGTAGTACACCGGATCGGCGTGGCCCCAGCGGATCAAACTACCGATGGCTAGTGCGTTAATGTTGTTCGGTTTCTGGGGAACACTGTTCAGGTACACGTCGGTGTGTCCCACATACTTGAAAAAGAAGCTGTCGGTACTGGCGAGGTAGAGGATCGCGATCAAGCCATCCAGGTCGGGACGGAAGATGTGTCGTCCTTTTCCGGAATAGGTCGGGATCGAATCGATGGTGAGGATTGATTCATTTTCGAAGTCACCGCGGTGGCTCCCTTGCACGTAGTATTTGATGAGCTCGTGGTCGGCCTCATTCACGTTCAGCGCACGGCCAATAACGCGAGTGATCTGATCTTCCCGTGTCGAGATGTTTCCATCGGCCATCACGGTACTCATCAACTCGACCATGATGAGATTCTTTTGCTTTTGGGCCACCCCTTGATTGATCTCTTGAGCGATCACACGGATGTCGTCGGCCTCCTGTTGGGGCGTGTGGTTGGCGATCGCCTTGCAATAGTCGTCGAACACTCTCAGGTGAGCGCCCATAGCCCGTTGCCCCACGTGGTCGTTCAGAAAGGCTTCGATTTGATCGCGTTCCTGCTTGTTGACGAGGTCTTCCTTCGCAACCAGCGCGAAGAGTTTGATGATGGCGTTTAGGATAGGTTCACTCATGGTTCGGTGGTTGGGACGACCCCGATCAAATTTAATCAAACCGGGCAAAAAAAAAGGGACCGGCGTGTGGCCAATCCCCTTTCAAAGAAGAAGTACCGGGCTTTATTCGGTAATCGACTTTCTCATTTTTTCAACGACTGTGGTGATGTCAGAAAGGTTCTTGTCCGAAAGCACCATGTTCGCTTTATTATTCTTGATTTGGTCTTCGATGTTCAACGCACGATAGCTCGCCTCCAAAGTGGTGAGATCGGCAGTGATCGAGTCGACTGTTTCGTTTTTCTCCACGGTAGCGAGCATCTTGAGGAGTTCACCAACCGATTCTTTTTGTTGGAGGATGACACGCATGAGGGGTGTGAGGACCAAGTTGCGTTGATCATCAGCCAAAAGGTTCTTAGGATAAGACTTGATCAGGCCAGTTGAAATATACAGGCCTTCCACGAACGAGCCAGTGACCATGAGGGCGGCGAGCTTGTTGCGGCTGTCGTCTTTCAGGTACTCGTCAGTTTTTTGAACGGCACGGTTCAAAAGGTTGGCAAGTGAGTCCTTGTTGGCGATGTTCGACTCGAATTTCTTGAGAACTTCCACATCGAAAGGACCGACGATTCCGAGACCGTCTGCCAAGTTCTTGGTGGTGTTCAGATAGTCGATCGCCTCTTGGGTCTTGCCATAAGAGCTCAGGTAGCCGATGTCGGCAGCGTAAATACCCAGGTTGAGGGCCGCTTTATCGCTTTTCGTAGCATAAGAATCGGCTTTTTTGCGGTCGTTGATCAGCCCTTGGTTGAACTCCGCGCCGGTTGCCTCCAGCAAGTAGGGGATTTCCGAAGGGGAGGGAATATTATAGACAACGTCTTGGATTTGGTCCTTGAGCGACTCCTCGGCAGATTCAAAATCCTTGGCGTTCTCATCTTTGTTCGACGATCCGCCGCATGACCACAGCATCACGCTGGCAGATAGAGCAGTTACCAAGCAAAAAAGGCGAGTAAATTTCATGGGTTTTCGGTTTAACCTTCAATTTTACTACATTTTTCAATTCCTTTAAAGCCGTGTTTCTTATTTTCTTCGAAGTTTGACCGGAATCTGGTCGGCGGTAAGGGAACTTTGGTGGGACTTGGTTAACTTGAATGATTCGAACGTATGAACCAACCGGTGAACCTTGTTGCCCTCATTGACGACAGCGAGATTGACCTGTTCGTCCAGCGGCGTTTCATCGAGTTGAGCGGGTTTGCGCGCAAGGTGGTCACCTTCCGCTCGTCGCGGGAGGCGTTGGCCTACTTGTCGGCCGATCCAGTAGCCGAAGTTCCCAATGTCATCTTCTTGGATTTGAACATGCCTGAGATCGATGGCTTTTCCTTTTTGGAGCAGTACGGCCAACAGGTGAAGGCGCCGACCCAAATTGTGATCTTGACCAGTTCCAGCAGCGCGCTGGACCGCGACCGGGCGACGGGCTTTGCCAACGTGGTCGGGTTCCTGTCCAAACCCTTGACCGAGGGTAACTTGTCACAGATTAATTTCGAGGCCAAGGAATTCTAGCCTAACGACCGCACAGGGATATTTCCTTCATAACGACCTCCTTCGCCAAGGCTACAGCGAATAAAACTTGGATATTTTGACATTGGTTCTTGGGTGTTTTCGAGCCTCAGACGGAATACACAAGAACCAACTCTTATTGTCATAATGTTCAACTGGTGGGAACCAGCGGCAACACAGAAATTCAAGTGATAGCAAACTCATGACGACTTTCACGTCGTGAGGACGCTGCGTATATGCTCAAGTGGGGACACTCAATGGAGTCTCTTGGCCTAACAAAATTTGGACTCGATGATGCGCACCGCATTTTGGACACCGTTTTCGGTCTGCAGTTGCTGAGATACAGCTTTTAATTTGGTCGTAAAGCTTTCGTTCGACAACAAGTCTACGATACTCGACTTTAGAGACAGGTGGGTAAGTTTCTTTAACGGCATCGGTCTTGGGGAACAACCAATCTTATTTGCCTGCACGCCCCAGAAATATTGATCACCCATGGGGTAAATGACTGGACATGAAAGGAAGGGTGTCGCGGCGCGCAAACACTCGGCGATGGTTCCAATCCCCCCGTGGTGAACGGCTGCATGAACGTGGGGAAGGACTTTGTCGTAAGGAGCGTTGTCGATTACCCTGATCGTTTCGATGTTTTGAAAAGGCTCCGTGTTATTAAATCCCCAACCTTTTACAATCACAAAGTTGATGTCAAGCTCTTGCGAGATCGCGATGACCGAGTCGGTTAAGTTGAACGTAGTTTCAAAAGGCATGCTCCCAAACGTCAGGAGGACGGACTTTCGCCCATTATTCAGGAAGTCACTCAAGCTTGCATCCAGGTGTTGCGACGACTGTCCATGCCAAAATCCCGTGAAGAAGCTGTCGGCAGGATAGTCTTTTGGTTTGGGCAACACGCTTTCGCTCACGCCATAGATCGATGGTAGGTTAACGCCCTTCGAGGGCGCTGGTCCCAGGCCCTCACTAGTACGAAATTCTCGAATAGCTCCTTTTACCATCGTTAAGCCTAGATCCGTGAGCTTATAGGTCAAGCGGTTGAAGATTTGAGTCAAGTGCATCGCGGAAAAAACCGGGTTGGGAAATTCACGGGTGATCTGGAAGGCGGGGACCACGTTCGTTCGTACCATCTTCTCCGGAAATTGATCGGCGAAATAGTCTCCCAGTGCCTTCACGTGAAAGAGTACGCAGTCTGACTCTTTCGCGAGATGGTAGAATATTTTCATCGCGTCGACCATCATTGGTTGGACGATGGTGGTAAAATACTTCCTTGCGAGGAATGGATTTTTCATCATCGCGCGGCCGGCGTCGGAGGTGATGAGCGCTTGGAAATCGGCTTCCGCCGGAACGAAGCGGAGGCCATAGCTTTCGGCTAGTGAAGCGAAGTTCTTACCCGTGGAGAGCAGGACGTCGTGACCGCGTTCTTGAAAGGCCTTTCCCAAGACAGCGAATGGCTGAACATCGCCTCTTGTGCCGAGCGTAAGCAAGCAAATCTTCATTTTTTGATATACTTTAATTGCAAAAGTATACTAATTTAGTAATATTTGAATGATATAGTATATTTTCTAATATTTGAGAATGGGGAGCAAGAAACAACGCGCGATCATGGAGGCGGCGCGCCAGCAGTTTTGGAAGCACGGATTCAAGCGAGTTTCAGTTGATGAGCTGTGTGCGGCGGCGGGTGTGAGCAAGATGACTTTTTACAAGTATTTCCAGAACAAGATCGAGTTGGCGAAGCAGGTTTTCCTGGCGGAGAGTGAAGTGGGTCTTGCGAAGTTCAAATCGATATTTCAGGGGCAACACGATCCTGCCGAGACGATCAAGATGCTGGTGCAACTGAAGTTGGATGGATCGTCGGAGATCAGCAAAGAGTTTCTTCAAGACTTCTATGCGGACAACGACGAAGGGCTGAAGGATTTTGTGATGGGTGTTTCGCGCGACGCGTGGGTCCACATTGTGGCGCAAATCCGTGAGGCGCAGGAGCGCAATCAATTCACGAAGTCAATTAAGCCCGAGCTTTTGATGTACTTCAGCGAGGCGATTGGTGGTTTGATCACCAACCCGGAGTTACTCAAATACTATCACACGGCTCCGGAGTTGATCGGTGAGCTGACGCATTTGATGGCGTATGGGTTGAGGGGGGAGGAGGAGAGAATGTGACGGGGTGCGCTAAGACAAGTAGTGGCTCACTGATTTTTTTGGATGGAACGACGCTGGATGGGTAAGCTAGGCTTTCCGTTTAGGTCGGGTTGTTATCGAGGTCTTCAACCCTTGCGAAATCCTCAAACATCACAAGCTATAAGCTTCTTTAATACTGTTGATCAGTAAAATAGCTGAATCCCTTTGCCGGAGGAGCCTGTTCTTCTGCCCCTTGATCACTGTTCCACACGTGGCCATATAGTTGGCATATTCGCTCAACCTGAACAATTGACTTTTGACGGCTGGAAATTTATTCGTGGTTTCGCTGGGTTCATTTTGCATGACGTACACGTCGGAGATGCTAAAAATGGCATAGTAGATTTCGCTTGCTTTTAATCGGTAGGCGTTATAGCGTTCTTGGGTGTCGGATGTAGCGTACCCCAGCGTCCAATAGTCCAGGATCTCTTTGCTGATTTTTTCATTCTCGATCAATTTCAGGCCACCATTTTTTAGTTGGGATGTGGCCCGGTCGGCGGGGTTGAAGTAGAGATACGGCAGCGAAAGCCTGTTGCGATTATCGAACACCGTGTCGATGAATTCAAGGTTTCGATGGTGGCGAAGAAACACGAGTAACGAGTCGATATTGGCGACTGCTGCATCGATGTTGCGAATGTTAGTTTTAATGAGTGCTGTGTCGGCTTGCAAGTCTTCGACGAGCAGTCTCATGTATTTAGTTTCTTCTTTTCGATCGGCGATATCTTCGCGTAGGTTCTCAGCAAGGAAACCGCAGAACACCGCGAGGAAGATCATGATGAACTCGGTTAAGAAGAATTTCCAACTGCGCCTGTTGGTTTTGGCCGGTTCGGTTTGTTGAGGGGAGTCGGTGTCGGACATGCGAGAGGTGTTGTTGGAAAGGAGAGAAGATCCAAAAGAAGATGATTCGGTTTGTGGAAATAAATTTAGCAAACCCTTGTTAAAGGCGCGCCTTCAAGAATGTTCAATTTATACGAGTTGGTATGGGTCGATCTTCTCCAGCTCAATCCTTCCGAGAGCGGACGATATCCGATAGCGTGGGTGGTCCTTGATGGGTCCGTTAGATCTTCAGTACATCATTGACGAGCAGCGGCGTTTCAAGAGTTGGATGTCACCTTTGCCCCTTGAGACATCAAAATCCAAACTAGGCAGTACTTGCTCTAAGCAAGAAAATCATTTTTAGAAGTGCGTGGGCCCAGCTGGGCATGATCCAGCGACCCCCTGATTATGAGTCAGGTGCTCTAACCAGCTGAGCTATGGGCCCGTGCCTAACGCGATGCGCTAAACAGACGCGCAATTTAAAAATTAACCGGAAGTATACGAAGTCCACCCCTCAGAAGGTTGAAAAATGAAAACCTCTTATCTTCCCGGCTTTCTAACCTCGAATCGCCTTGCTCGAACCCAATATTAAAAACGTCATCTTCGACTTAGGAGGTGTGATCCTCAACCTGTCCGTCGAGACAACACTTCAACAGTTCGCCGCACTATCCGGCTTGTCGCCCGAACAGGTGCGCGACATCCACCGGGCACACCCCGAGTTTTTAACATATGAAGCCGGCCTCATGTCGAGCCAAGAATTTCGCAATGGGCTCCGCACCATCTTCGACGTCGACGCACCCGACGAAGTACTCGACGAGTGCTGGAATGCCATGCTCGGCGAGCTGCCTGTCGAACGTCTGAACTTGCTCCAACGCCTTAAGTCGCAGTACAAGACTTACCTCCTCAGCAATACCAACGAGATCCACCTCGCCCGTGTCGAACAGATCGTCCATCGCAGTCATGGCATCACTTCTTTAGACCCCGTTTTCCATAAAGCATACTATTCGCACCTGCTGAAACTTCGCAAACCCGATCCCGCCATTTACCAACATGTGCTGAACGAGAACGGGTTGCGGGCGGAGGAGACAATCTTCCTCGACGACAGCCTTCCCAACCTCAAAGGCGCCGCTTCAATTGGAATCCAGACGTTTCACGTCACGACACCCGACGACATCTTCCCGCTTTTTGCATGAGTCGTTCACTTCGCACTGTCCTCATCCATGGTGGGCTCTTTATACTCACGGCCATCACCACGACCCTTGCCGGCGTGTCGTGGGTGCACGGCCCCGACGCCCTCGACGCGCTGTGGAGCGAGGGGATCGTCGACTGGCCATTGATCGCCACGGGACTCCCATACGCGGCCACGTTCCTGTTGATCCTCGCCGTCCATGAATTCGGGCATTATTTCGCGGCAGAGCACTATCGTCTCAAACCCACGTTGCCTTTCTATCTCCCGATTCCACCACTGCCTTATTTCCTGGGAACTTTGGGTGCCTACATGCGCATTCGTCGTCGCATCCAATCACTCAAAGAGAACTTCGATGTCGGGCTTGCGGGTCCCCTCGCCGGATTCGTGGTCGCGTTGGTGTTCATGATTTATGGATTCACATCGCTGCCGGGTTCGGAAGCGACCATGGACCCTTTGTTCGATCCTGTCGCGATGTCGGCGTCTTCTGATGGCGTACACGTGGTCGTTGGCAATAACCTTCTATTTTGGTTCTTCGAAACATTTGTGGCTGAACCCGGCGCAGTGCCAGCCCACGATCAGCTGCATCATTATCCAATCTTGTTTGCCACGTTCATTGCTTTGGTTGTCACCGCGTTGAACCTGCTGCCGATCGGACAGTTGGATGGCGGTCATGTGCTTTATGGATTGGTGGGCCATCGTTGGCAGAGCCGAGTGGCAGCCGCCACGTTCCTGATCTTTCTGTTCTACGCGACACTTGGAATGTTGCCACCCGGTCAAAGCCTCGATGTGCTCGGCTACATCACGTTTCCCCACATCGCTGCCATTCCGGTGATGGTGGGACTGTATTACCTGTGCATGAAAGCACTTCGATGGTCGCCCCGCGATACGGTGCTGGCGGCAGTGGCATTGTTCGCCACCCAATACGTATTGTTATTTTTTATGCCCCGCGCAAATGGTTACTCCGGATGGTTGTTGTTCGCCATCATCATCGGGAGGATGATGCCTGTCGCGCATCCGGTGTGCGAGATCGAAGAGCCTTTGGATGCCAAGCGGCGTGTGCTCGGTTGGGTCGCGCTGTTCGTGTTCGTGATCTGTTGGACACCTCAGCCCATCCACATCATCGTACCATGATCTTGGTGGTCTTGGTGACGCCTTCGTAAAACGCTTTGACGATGTAGATACCTGGCACCACGCCTTCAAGCGTGATCGCGGTTTCTTCAAGACTAGAGGTGAGCGCAATGGGGATGGACCGTCCCATCAAATCGTACACAATTACCCGATCCGCACGACCCCCAAGAAAGAATGACCCTTGGTTGGGATTAGGGTACGCGACGAGTGGTGCTTCGTCCTCGAGTCCCGTTGGATCGGAGGTACCGACGCCGAAGATTGGCCTGAACATCAAGCTTCCATGTACCGTCGTGTTTTCAATCCAACTCCCATTGGTGTTCGAGTACATTTTGTCGCCGCTGTCGTTGTTCTTGTCCAAGCCTGCAGCGATGATGGCCGCCGAATTCTGTTTCCACCCGATGTAGAACTTCTTTTTGACGGCGACGGGTTGGATGAGGCGCTTCACCCAAAAGTTGTTGAATTCTGATCGCTGCAAGCTGGTGACTTCTTGATACACCGGATCTTCGTCGAGGCTATTCCAAATCCGGAGTTCAATGACCTGCGAACTTTCATCACCAAACCTAGGGAAGTACATTTCCAAATACGTGACATACCCATCGTCGACGCCCACGGTATTGTATTCGTACGCCAATTGAGCGCCGGGTTGGTTGAGACCTGCTCCGTATTCTGCCACGCCGTCATCATACGCATACTTGTTCAACAGAAGAAAACTCGCACGCGTGGTGTCGCTATACCGGAAGTCGATCGGCGCGTAGATCTTTGGATCGTAGTCGGTCTTGCGTGGTGGGGCTGCATTGTCACCGGAGTTCAAACCGAGCATGAACTCAATTCCAATCGAGTCTGCCGTATTGGGGATGGGGGAGAAGTCAGGAAGTTTGCTGGAAGTGTACTTCACGAACTTGCCCTTTTCGAGCGGGTCCGTCATTCCCAATGAATCGTCGAGGATCACGCGCGGCATTTTCGTGATCGCCTTGTTGTCGCGGTAGGTGAAGGTCACGTACGTGGATATGGCCGTGGGCTGGATGTTACCCGACTTCATGTTAGTGGCGGTTACGGAAGGATGTGTCAACAATCCAGCGATGTTCCTCCGAAAATGGTCGATGGGGATCATTCGATACGCGCCGAGCAAACTTGTGAGTTGTTCCGACAACGTACGGTCGGGAAAACTCAGGTCGCTCGCCGTTCTTCCCTTGTTGAGATAAATATAATCTACGTGCCACGTGTCGTATGGTCCTGAGAGCCGTGCGAAGTTTTGAAATCGAATCCGAAACCCTGAATGAAAGAACCGCGCGTCGGCTATTTTGATGACCGACGTGTAGAACGCGTCCACGGCTTGCGACCCATCGTTCTCGATCGTGTCGGCCGCAACCCACACTTGGTCTTTATCGAGAAAGGAAACCAACAGTTGATCGCCTTGATCGGGCAACTCGCCATTGCCTTTCAGTTGGTACATATAACTGAGGTACACACTGTCGCGTCCGCTGATGGGCACGGTGGTGAGATCGATCGCCACCGACTCTAACTTATCGGCAAACCCTTTTGCGAGAATGTCGGTGGTGGTGTAAGGATGTCCGAGTGAGTCGACGCCATCGAATGTTGCGACTTTGATGGAGGGTGGATGGATGGCCATGCCGTCGTTCACCACGATGGAGCGACCGGCAAACCAGCGCTTCGGATCGGCATTCGTTGTCTTCGTTGAAGAGAAGTCGTCGAAAAATGGAAGTGTCAATGCCTTGGTGCGGGCGTGTGCGTCAGAAGCCGCAGGCTCGACTGACTGCGGGATGGGGACAACTACAATTTGCGCCGTCGCGCCGACTGTCGCCAGCAGAAAAAGCAGTACCGCAAGTGTGTGCTTCAGGATCACAGGTTGTTGACGTCGGTCGAATCAGTCTCTAGCTCTTCTTCTGGGATGTGGTCCGGCGGTGCGATGAATAAGTCAATTTGATCGCCAACGCGGACCGAATCTCCTTCTTCGGGCCATGTGCGGTAAACGATGGGATTGCTCCCCGTAGTATCGTAACCCAGTTCGACCTTTCCGACCCGGAGATTCCAGCCCCGGAGCTTGAACAGGGCCACCTTGTAGCGGTCTCCTTTCAACGATTCGAGCACGAAGTCCTTCGCACCGTTTCCGTCACCCACGAGCAGGTCAATGACCGATCCTTTTGGGATGCGGACGCCGGCATCGATGGGTTTTCCTTGGTACATCATCCCCAGTACCAAGTTTAGGTCGGCGTGAGGTTTCTGGATCGTTCGACCCTTGCGGAGTCCCACGCTCTTCAGGATTGCTTCTGCCCCCACGCGCGAGGTGGTATTGGCTGGGTTGGCGAGGTCGGGGACGGGTACCATGGGTGGCATCACGGGGACGATAGACACATAAATAACCCGATTCGACTTCACGATGGCGCCAGGTTTTGGAAATTGCCGCAACACTGTCAGAGGCGGATACTCTTCGTGGTACACGGAATCTTCGACCTCGAATCGGAGGTTGTATTCGGTGAGGAAAGGTTCAAGTTCATCGAAGCGCTTGCCCGTCAAATCGGGCACTGTCAGCGAGCGGCCGTGGTTTGTTGCTCCTGGAAGGTACACGTAGAAATAACCCACGGCGATGATCACCACCACGGCAATGGCAAGGCCAACATGACCCAGCATCGAGCCTAGTGTCTTTTTCTTCAGGTATTCGATGAATCGCTTCATGCGGAGGGTTAGAATTTCAACGATGATTGAAAGTCGCGTTCTATTCGTTTCAGTTTTTCTTCGCGTGCCACGGCAAGGTCAACCAACTTCGAAATCAAGTCGGTAAACGAAATGCCTCTTTCTTTCCACATCATCGGGTACATGCTCGAGTTGGTAAAGCCCGGGATGGTGTTGATTTCATTGATGAACACTTGACCATCGGCAGTGAGAAACAGGTCGACGCGGGCGAAGTCTTCGCAAGACAGCGCTTGGTAAGCCTTCACCGATAGATCGCGGATCCGATCTTGAGCGGCGGTATCCAACTTAGCGGGTACTTCGATGCTCACGGCCGTGTGATCGACATACTTTGCGTCGAAGGTGTAGAACTCGTAACGGTCGCTGATCACGATTTCCCCAGGAAGGGAGGCCAAAGGAGGATCATTCCCTAGGATGGCACACTCGATCTCGCGACCCTTGATATATTTCTCGATCAGCACATTATGATCGTATCGAAAAGCTTCTTCTACTGCGGGCAAGAAGTCCTCTTTCTTTTTCACTTTCGAGATCCCCACTGACGATCCCAACGTGGCGGCCTTCACCATGAAGGGTAGTCCGAATTGGGCGCTGGCTTTCTCGAACGACATATTCGCCTTGTCGTTGAATGTGAACGCTTCAAAAGGTGCTACCGGGATACCAGCCTTTTCGAGGAGTCGTTTCGCCGTGAGTTTATTCATCGATACCGAAGAACCAAGTACTCCCGTCCCCACCATCGGAATCGACATGGCCTTGAAGAGCCCTTGAATAGAACCGTCCTCGCCGTCGGTGCCATGCAGCACTGGAAATGCTACATCGATTTGGATCACCTTTCCGCCGGCAATCCAAGTCGGTTTCGAAGCGTCGAGTTGCAGCGTGAGGGGTACACCTTTTTCGATATCCTTAGAAACTTCTTCCGTGAGATACCAGCTCCCTTTCGTTGAAATGCCAAACAATACGGGGTTGAAACGGGCGCGGTCGATGTACTCGAAAATGTTTTTCGCTGAATTAATCGATACGCCGTGTTCAACGGATCGGCCACCAAACAAGATGGCAACGGTCGGTTTTGTCATAGGATGCCAGGATTCAAAGACAGCCTCAAGGCTGCACACCAAAAAATGAAAATTCTAGTCACAATGGTTTGGGACCAAATATACCAGCCTTTCAGGGTTTATTCAATACAAAACGGCGAAGCGACACTACCTGCCGACGAACAATTTGGCGGTAGCCGTCTGCGATCCAGTCTCTAGTCGAGCGATGTACACGCCTGAACTTTGACCGTACAGGTTGACCGTGTATGTCTGGTTCAGCGTTTCCGGAAGCTGACTATCGATGACAACCTGCCCGAGTGCGTTGAACACAACTAAGCGCGCATCTTGTTTTTTCTCGATGTTGAAGGTGATGAAGAACTCGTATGGATTCGTGATGGAATTGTACACAGAGATCGCCTGAGTAGCGACGGGCGGCGTTGGATCGTCAGTAATGTAAAACTCGATATTATCCAGATAAAGATTGTTACCGTTGGCATTGGTCCCCACAAATGCGAACCGTAAGTTCTTTTGACCAGCAAAATCGTTGATCGACAAATACTGCTTCGTCCAGTCTGCCGGTGCACTCGGCGTCCACTCCGAATCGTTCGATTGGTTGGCAAGTGCATCACCGGAGCTGTCGAAAATCACTTGGTCATACGACACGCCGCAGTCGCTCGACACCATCACGCGCAAGCGTTCGCTCCCCGTGCTCCGCTTCGCATAGCTCGTGCTGAAGAAAAGGCTTCCCTGGCTCACACGTGAAAGGTCCAATACGGGTGACACAAACCATGCCTCTGTCCCAGAGTTTGTGGCACTGAATGATTTCATCGCCAATCCCTGCTGATAGCTACTCGTGGTCACTGTGCTCCACGCTGGCGTCGCAGTAGCAAATGGTGTCCAGCCTGTGACGCCCTGATCGAAGTTTTGTCGGAGCGGTATGTCGTCGGAGGAATTGTCAAAAATCCGGTTTAGCGAAAGCGAATTGTCGGCCGGAGTTTCGTCGTTGAGGGCATCCGGATTAGCGACGGAGACCTTGATCGTGTTGTTAGACTGTGTCAATCGAAGTGCTGCTAGTGTCAAGTCTATCGTTCCTCCCGGCGACAACGCCAGGTTGGTGAAACTTTGAGACGCACTTGTAGTTCCGTTCACTTCCGTTGTCACATTCAATCTGGTGACGTTGGTGGAACCCAGGTTTTGAAACCGGACCTGCGGTGCTGTGCTCGGATTGCAAAAGACCGGAGCCGGCGACAACATGGCGACTACACTCATGTCGAACAACTCGCCGGCACTCAGTTGCACATTATCGATGTAAAGATTATTGCCGTTAGCGTTCGTTGCTTCGAAGATCACGCGCACGGTCTGTCCCGAATAAACGTCGAGCGACACGGCATCGGACGCCCATTGGGATTCGCTAGCAGGTACAAATGCAGTTGTCTGCGACGAGGCCGTGGCCAGCGTTGAACCGGTCTTTTTGTACACCTCGATGGCCAGGCTCGGGTCGGTGCTACAACCGGGAAGCACGAGGATTCGAAGACTTTCGGTGGTGACACCCGGGAACATTGCATACGCCCGGTCGAATCGAAGCACCGCGTTGCTCGCGGGAATCGATAAGAACGGGGAAATCATTTGGTCTGTGGCCCCGCTGCTTTGATAGTTGTAGAAGTCCATGAACATCGCCTTGTTCGACCCCGATGACTTGGGCGCCGTGACGTTACTCCAAGTCGTTCCGTTGTCTGGATTGACGATTGTCCAATTTGTTGGTTGCGAATTAAATGGTTCGAGGTACGGCGCCGCGAGAGAACTAGCCACTTGCGCCGTCATAGTCTGTGTGTCGTTCGATGTGTCGTTGTCAACCCCACCATTCACGGCAAGGATTTTAAACTGGATCGTGCTGCTGCTGGGCTCGGGCAATGTGAGGGTGGTGAAAGAAAGCGTCGAACTTTCGTACTGCTGTAACGTGATGTTGAAGTCCTTGGTCTCTTTCAATACGCCATTAACCGTCAAGGATACTTGCACCGAAGACACCGCCGTGTTGCCTCGGTTCCGAACCACTACTTTCGGGACAATGGATTGACCGCATGTAGTGGTCAGCGGTGACGAGATACTCCTAGCCTCGGCGTCCAAGGTTAGGATTACGGGGTCGTTTAATCCATGCGAGGAAAGTAGACTTATCCGACGTGGGCTATTCTGCAACACCGTGAGCACTCGATCAATTTGACCCGCAGTAAACAAGTTCATGCAGGCGTCATCCGTATAGTCCAAATAGTTTTGAAACATGATGTGATGACCACACTGCGTCACGGGAGACGAGGGACATGTTTGTGTATGTGTTCCTTGAGTAGGGGTGTCGTCTACGTAGTCGGTGCTACCCCCGCAGCCAGAATCGGTTCCAAACGTGTGGAGCAGTCCGAGAAAGTGCCCGACCTCGTGTGTGGTTGTCCGACCTTTGTTGTATTGCGCGATGAGGTTGAACGCGCCATCTGCGGTAGAGCCAAAGGCCCGGTAATGAATCACCACGCCGTCGGTCGTTCGATCGTAAGGAGGAATGGTGCCTTGAAGGGACGTGGTTGGAAATTGGGCATAACCTAGGTAGCCATCCGTTAAGTTCACCACCCAAATGTTCAGGTAATCTTCGGCTGGCCAGTAGCTCAAGCCTTTGATCAAGGTGTTGTCGTTGGTGTTCGTGTATCCCGACTTAGGACCTTTCACGCGCATGATCCCGGTGGTTGGCAATCCATCTGGATCTTGTTTTGCCAGCACGAATTCCAGGCTGACACTTGATGCGAAGGGGAGGAATTCGGCAGGAGTTAGCGATGCGTCGGCATTCGCTCGTTGGTAGTCTTCGTTCATGACCCGGATTTGCGACAGCACCTGTGCGTCGGGTAGGTTGGTCCCGGTTCCGACGGCCTCACCATTGTGTATGATGTGGACCACGACGGGGATTTTGTATGTAGAGTTGGTCTTGTCGCGCGATTGGTTCGTGGCGCGGCGCTGAATGATTTTGGACTGCATCCATTGCTCGAACTCCGTCCGGTACTTGGGATTTGCTTGCAGGATTTTTTGCTCGTCGAGGCTGGTTCCGCAACGTTGTTGGGCGAACGCCAAGGAGGAGACAAAGATCAATGCCACCAGTGCCAGGGTGCGTCTCAAGGTGCTCACACAAGTTTGGGTTTCGCAGTTCATTCAACGGGCGGGAGTTGAACTTATTGGGCGCTCGAAAGCAATTTCGTCAAAAGAGTAGACGAAAAGGAGGCGCGATGGGTTGGTTCCCACCAAAAAATAGACATTATGAGTGCGCGAGATTGGTGACCTCGATTGTCCTGATTTCGGGGACCGCCCTTTTGATCGCATCCTCGACACCAGCTTTGAAGGTCATGTGCGACATTGCGCAATTGCCGCAGTTTCCGACGAATTCTAGTCTCAGTACATTTTCGGCGGTGATTTCAAGAACCTTGACGTTGCCGCCGTCGGCTTCCAAATAGGGACGAATGCTGTCGAGCGATTGCTCAACCCGTTGTGTCAGGTCGTCCTTTTTGGTCTTGAGGGGGGTCGCGGTATTCATGTCAGGCGTTAATCTCTACTTTACGCGAAGGGACAAAGTTAGCATTTCGGATGGCAATTTGTCGTGCCACTTCTTCCGCCAACGCATGGAAGGAAGCGCCCGCGGGCCCGTCTTTCATCACGGCTGGCAGGCCGCTGTCTCCACTTTCGCGAATTCCTTGCACAAGCGGAATCTGGCCAAGAAAGGGAACATCGAATTTTGTCGCGAGGTTCCTTCCTCCGTCCTGTCCGAAGATGAAATACTTGTTTTCGGGGAGCTCTTCGGGGGTGAAATAGGCCATGTTCTCCACCACACCCAACACTGGCACGTTGATCTGCGCCTGCCTAAACATGGCTACCCCTTTCGTGGCGTCGGCCAGTGCCACCTTCTGCGGCGTCGTGACGATGATGGCGCCCGTCACGGGCACCGTTTGCACGAGTGTCAAATGGATGTCGCTGGTACCAGGAGGAAGGTCAATCAACAGGTAGTCGAGTTCACCCCAATCGGCATCGCTAATGAATTGCTTCAGGGCCGAACTTGCCATCGGACCGCGCCACACAATCGCGCTGTCGGTGGGAGCCAAGAACCCAATAGAGATCAACTTCACGCCATATTGTTCCAACGGCACGATAATGTTCTTTCCGTTGACAACTTTGACCGAGGGTTGCTCTTTTTCGCAGTTGAACATCAACGGGATCGACGGGCCGTAAATGTCGGCATCTATCAATCCGACCTTCGCGCCGGCCATCGCTAACGCCACCGCCAAGTTCGTCGTCACTGTCGATTTGCCAACGCCTCCTTTACCCGAAGCAACGGCAACAATATTCTTTACACCGGGGAGCAAGGGCGCGTTGTCGCGCAACGTGGTCACCGACGACGTCATCTTGATGTTGACCGGGATTTTGTCGCCTGCCACCTTTCGGACGGCGGCCTCACAATCGCGGCGGATCATTTCCTTGAGCGGGCAGGCGGGGGTGGTCAACACCACCGTGAAGGAGATTTGATCGTCAGCCACGACCAAATCTTGAATCATATTCAAACTCACTAGGTCGCGCTTAATATCGGGGTCGTTGACGGTCGATAATGCGGCGATAATATCGTTTCGTTGAAGGGACATGCTTGTTAAAATCCTCGCAATTTATGAATTCGAACCAGTCTTGACGTGAGAAACTTTCGTGTGCGCATGTCTGACTCAAAAGTGCAATTTCCGATAGTAACAGCACAGGGTGCCGAACGGTTCGAATGGTCGATGTCCGAATCGTGTTTATCCTCGTATCTTTGAGCCGTTTGGCCCCAAGGGAACGTGATTTCGAAGGATACGATAGACGACATCAAGAACCGCATCGACATTGTGGATGTGATCAGCGACTTCGTGACGTTGAAAAAGTCGGGTGCTAACTTCAAGGCGCTCAGCCCTTTCTCTAACGAAAAGACGGCCTCATTTTACGTGGTCCCGGGAAAGGGGATTTTCAAGGATTTCTCCAGTGGCAAGGGCGGCGACGCCGTCACCTTCGTCATGGAGCACGAAGGGATGTCGTACATCGAGGCAATGCGCTACCTCGCCAAAAAATATGGAGTAGAGATCCACGAGACACGGCCCTCCGATGAGATTCTGGCGCAGCAAAGTGAACGCGAGGGTCTCTACGTGTTGATGAACTTCGCCAAGGAGTATTATAAAGAGAAACTCCTCCATCACGAAGAAGGACAATCGATCGGACTTAGTTATTTCCGCGAGCGTGGATTCAACGACCGCGACATTCAAAAATTTGAGTTGGGTTACGCGCTAGAGGGTTGGGAGAACTTTTCGAAGGAAGCGATCGCCAAAGGATACAATCGCGAGTTGTTGGAGAAGACCGGGCTCGTGGTCAAGCGCGAAGATGGGTCTTCCTACGATCGCTTTCGCGGTCGAGTGATTTTTCCCGTTCACAACCTGTCCGGAAAGGTGGTGGCTTTCGGTGCCCGCATGCTGGGTAAGGACAAGAACCAACCGAAGTACATCAACTCGCCTGAAACAGATATCTATCACAAGAGCGACGTGCTCTACGGTCTCTACCAAGCAAAGAACGTGATTCGGCAAAAGGACAATTGCTATTTGGTGGAGGGGTATACCGACGTGATCTCGATGCACAAGAGTGACGTGCAAAACGTGGTGGCCTCTTCCGGTACAGCCCTCACCAATGCGCAGGTTCAGTTGATCCGCAGGTTCACGCAAAACGTGACCGTTCTTTTTGATGGTGATGCCGCCGGAATCAAGGCTGCCCTTCGAGGGATCGACATGTTGCTCGAGAGCGGTCTCAACGTGCGTGTAGTCCTGTTTCCCGATGGCGACGACCCAGACAGTTACTCTCGAAAAGTCGGCAGCACTGTCTTTCAAGAGTTCTTAGCGAAACAGGCTCGCGACTTTGTCACCTTCAAAGCCGACTTATTATTGGGCGAAGCAGGCAACGACCCAATCAAAAAAGCGGAGACGATTCAAGATATTCTCCGGTCAATCTCATTGATCCCTGACTACTTGAAGCGCACCACCTATGTGCAAGAGGTGAGCAAGATGTTCACGATCTCGCACCAGGTGTTGAACACGGAACTCAATAAGATATTGATTCGTGAGCGCCGGTCAAAGAAAGACACATCTCAACCCGAGCTGCCTGCTGCGGACCAGCCCATGACGCTTTCCGATGTGCATGAGCTTTCGAAATCGTTCTTGTATGATTCGACACGCGAGTTGCAGGCGCTGGAACGCGAGTTTGTGAAAGTGTTGATCACCGTCGGAAATAAAAAGGAATCCGACGACGAGTATGTGTACCAGTACTTGTTTTACGAAACCGACGATGTCAACTTCGTTTCGAACGAGCATGTAGAGATCATGGACCTTTACAAAGCGGAAGTGGCGAAGGGTGATATTCCTACGCTCGAATCGTTCATGTCGGTGGTCCCTCAAACCCTTCAGAACTACGTAGCTGGATTGGCGGTGGCGCGTTATACGGCGAGCGAGGGTTGGAAGAAACATAAGATATATGTCGGCGACGAATACGAAGCATCCTCTGCCCAAGTCGTCGTTGCGCGTTTGAAATTGGGAGTAATCCAACGAATGATTGACGAAGGACTGAAGCAAATGCAGGAAGCGAGTAACGACAAGGACCGCGACGACCTGCTGGAAGTGCAAGTGCATGTCCAGAATGCTAAGAAGGACGTGTCTGCCCAACTAGGACGTGTCGTGCAGCGCCTCTCTTCGCAAATGCTTCAATAGAGATAGAAACTAAGGTGACTCAAAAGTTGTTTGTAGGTGGGTCTGAAACTGATAATAGAAACATGAGCATTCGAATCGATAGAATTGAGGATGCGATCGAGGACATCCGCAACGGAAAAGTGATTGTTGTGGTGGATGACGAGGATCGTGAAAATGAAGGAGACTTTGTTTGTGCAGCGGAGTGTATTACCCCGGAGATCGTGAATTTTATGGCAACCCACGGGCGTGGATTGATCTGTGCGCCGTTGATCGAGAGCCGGTGTGAGGAACTCGGGCTAGATTTAATGGTCGGCAAGAACACGGCCACCTACGAAACGCCGTTTACCGTGTCGGTGGACTTGTTGGGGCACGGGTGTACGACGGGAATTTCGGCGCACGACCGCTACCGGACCATCAAGGCGTTGGCTGATCCGGATACGAAGCCCGAAGAGTTGGGACGTCCCGGGCATATTTTCCCGCTGAAGGCGAAGACCGAAGGCGTTCTTCGGCGCACGGGGCACACCGAGGCGGCGATTGATTTCGCGCGTCTCGCAGGATTTAGACCTGCGGGAGTACTGGTTGAGATCATGAACGAGGACGGCACGATGGCACGCCTCGGCGACTTGCGCCAGGTGGCAGATAGATTTGGACTCAAGCTCGTAACCATTAAAGACCTGATCGCCTACCGGATGCGCGCCGAATCGCAGGTCCGCAAACAAGTGGAGGTAAACATGCCGACTGCGTACGGCGACTTCCAACTTGTGGCGTACGAGGAGTTGGCGACTCAAGAGGTGCACCTCGCGCTCGTGAAGGGCACGTGGGAAAAAGGCGAGCCTATTCTCGTGAGGGTGCATTCGTCGTGCGTCACCGGCGATATCTTTGGCTCATGCCGATGTGATTGCGGTCCACAGTTGCACCACGCGATGGAGATGGTGGAGAAAGAAGGAAAAGGAATCGTTCTATACATGAAGCAAGAGGGGAGAGGGATTGGACTTCTGAATAAATTGAAAGCATACAAACTTCAACAAGAAGGATACGACACCGTCGAGGCCAACTTGCAACTTGGTTTCGATATGGACAACCGCGACTATGGTATCGGTGCGCAGATTCTGCACGACCTCGGCGTGTCGAAGATCCGGTTGATCACCAACAACCCGAAGAAACGTGTAGGGCTGATGGGGTACGGACTTGAGATTGTGGACAATGTTCCGATCGAAGTGGCACCGAACCCTCACAATGAAAAGTATTTGCGAACAAAGCGAGACAAACTCGGTCACTCGATTTTAAAAGGTATCACTGGATGATGAGACGGTTGTTACCCGTTCTTTTGTTCCTATGCTCGATCTCCGTTTTCGGTCAGACGTTTTCATTTGAGTATTGGCACAACGGCACGGTGATCTTGGAGGGAAATGACACGCTGCGTGGAAGTGTCCGATATGACATGCGGACTGATATCGTGGAGTTTCAAAAGGGTGGTCGTGTGGAGCCCTTGACCGCCAGGAAGGTGGTATTCTTTGAAATCTTTGACGCACTCACCCACGAGTATCGCCGTTTTTTTTCGCTCCCGTATTCTAATAATGGATCGTACAAGGCACCAATGTTTTTCGAGCTGCTGGCCGAAGGGAAGATGACTCTTTTGTCGCGCGAAACGCTCGAGTACAGAACGTACTCAAGTTTTTCATACTACGGGAATTACACACGTCTGGAACTGGTGTATCGCTATTATCTATTGCACGACTCCGGCGACATCCGAGAGTTCCAAGGCAAAAAGAACGACTGGATCTATGAAATGGGCAACCAAGGAACTGTCGTTCAGAAATACGTCAAGGCCAACAAGCTTAATTTTGATAAGCGCAAAGACCTCGTCAAAATCGTCGAGTACTACAACTCCCTCTTTAAAAACTAACTCTCGCCTAATTCTACATTCTTCATTCTACATTCCAATTCTCAATTCTTCATTCTAAATTCTTCACTCCCATGACTCCTTTAATTCTCGTATCCAACGACGACGGCATCACCTCACGCGGAATCCGCAATCTGGTGGAAACCATGAAAGAGTTGGGCGATGTGATTGTGGTGGCGCCGGACAGCCCCCAATCGGGAATGGGACATGCCATCACGGTGGGAGACACGTTGCGCTTGGAAGAGACCTTCATCTTTGAAGGCGTGCGTGCGTTCGAATGTTCAGGGACGCCGGCCGATTGTGTGAAGATGGCACGTCACTTTGTGTTGAAGGGCGAACGACAACCCGACATCGTGGTGAGCGGAATCAATCATGGCAGCAACACCTCGATCAGTGTATTGTACTCGGGTACCATGTCGGCAGCGATCGAAGGTGCCATCGAAGGAACGCCCGCGATCGGTTTTTCACTGTGCGATTACAGTCACAAAGCAGACTTCTCCCATACCCGGGATATCGTCAAACGCATTACCAAACAAGTGCTGACGAAAGGGCTTCCGAAAGGAGTGGCGTTGAACGTGAACATTCCACCGAAACGCGAGCAACCGATTAAAGGCATCAAGGTTTGTCGACAAGCCAACGCCAAGTGGGTGGAAGAGTTCGATCAACGATTCGACCCCAACGGACGACGCTACTTTTGGATGGCGGGTAGCTTCGTCAACTTCGATCGTGGTGAAGACAACGACGAGTGGGCGATTGAGAATAATTATGTGTCGGTGGTGCCAGTACAGTTCGACTTGACCGCGCATCAAACGATTCCGGTCCTGAACGAAGAGTGGAGTATCCTCGACTAAAGCCGCAAACCACCCATTTCGCGGGATCAAACACCGCAAATTCATCCCGTCAATCTCATGGTTTTTGGGCCAGGTCGTCGTAATTTTTGATTTCTGAACCTAGCCCCATGAACCGGATACTTTTACTGGCGAGTTTTTTATTGACCGGCTTTCTTGCCGCCGCTCAAACTGGTACTGTTTCGGGTCGCGTGATCGATGCCGAGACGCTCGAGGTACTGCCATTCGCCAATGTTTTCGTCAACAACTCCACCCTTGGCGCTTCCACCTCCGAAAAAGGTGAATTCTTGATCAAGAACGTGCCCGTGGGAAGCCCTGAAATAGTGTTCTCCTTCATTGGCTATCAACCATATCAACTGCGGGTGAACGTGCGCGACGGAGAAGATACAAGGTTGAACATCAAGCTGACCCCTCTGAAAAATCAGCTGGATGAGATTCAAGTAAAGGGCACTCGCGATAAGTCGTGGGAGAAGAAGATGAAGCGTTTTGAGAAGATTTTCTTGGGGTCCGACGACCTTGGACGTCAATGCAAGATCGCCAATCCCGCTTCGATCGATTTTCCGGAAACCAAGGACGGTAAATTTATTGCAGAGGCGAGTGAACCCATCGTGGTGTTCAACGATGCGCTTGGATACAAGGTGAGCTTTTACTTAAAGAGTTTTCGAGCCGATGAAGCAACCTATGCGATTGTCGGCAATGCTAGGTTCGAAGAATTGGATGCGAAGAACAGTGAGGACGCACTGCGGTGGACCACCAATAGAAAGGAAGCATATTTAGGTTCGGCCCGTCATCTGTTCCGCTCCATCATGACAAATAAGTTATCCGAAGAGGGATTCAGGGTGTATGTGTCGCATGGTGCAGCCACACTTACCTCACGCGGGAAAGTCTTTGCAAACGAACTGGGCCAAACCATGACGCCGCTCCGCCTCGACGGCGTCGTCAATCCAGGAAGCACGAACTTTGAAAAACGGTTGGCACTCGGGCCGATGATCGAAGTGCATTACATCAACGACGCGACGCAACGGCAAGCGTACTCCGATATTGCCCATGCGGTGAGTTGGCTTGAGATGAAGGGAGGAATAGTTCGCGTAACAACCGAGGGTATTCCACTCAATCCGACGGAAGTGATTTTCTCTGGCGATATGGGACTGGCACGCGTATCGAACATGTTGCCCCTGGACTATGAGCCGCAAGGAGTGGTGCGCGTTAAATCCGCGCGTCAGGTCGAAGTCCTAAAGATGTACGAAAAGGTGTACATCCAAACAAGTAAACCATTTTACTACCCTGGTGAAATCATTTGGATGAAAGCGTATATGAACTACGGCGCCAGGGAAATGCGCGATACGCTCAGTACCTTATTGCATGTCGATTTGATCAACGAAGATCGAGTAGTGGTCATGTCGCGAAACCTAAGAATAGAGAATACCATAGCTTCAGGCAACTTTATGTTACCAGAGAAATTGAGGCCCGGAAAGTATGGAATCATTGCGTACACGAACTGGATGCGGAACTTTGGAAGTAAGACTTACTTCACGAAGGTAATTCCAATTCTGAGCGAGTATGAGAAGATTTCGGAGGCGGGTGAAGCCAAGGTGAGGAGTTCACGCGAATTGGAAGTTGTCTTCGATAAACCGAAGTATGGCCCTCGTGAACTGGTGACTGCAACCCTAGCACTCACGGACGAAGCCGAAAAACCGGTAGGGGGAAATTTCTCGGTGTCTGTTACCGACTTGAAGCAAGTCCCTGTTCCCAATTGGGTTCGCGAAGATATCGTTACGGGCATGTCGATCCCTCCAAACGTTGAGTTACCGGACAACAAGTTTAACCACCGCGTCGAATACGGAATTACTTGGGCAGGCGAGTTCGTTCCCGACCTAAAGAAACGCCAAAAGACAGAGCTCACGATTGTTCAAGGTGCATTCGAAAAAGTCAACAAGATTACTACCGAAGATGATGGAAGTTTTGTGTTGACTGATCTTGAAATTTATGATTCGGTCTTGTTCTCCTTTCAGGCGCTTCAAAAGGGTAAGCCGTATGGCGTGGTGATCCCAAAGCGTAGAGACATACCGTTTACCGATTTTAATGCTGCGAACTTCACGATCCCCATCGAGAGAAAGCAGTCGATCCAAAGAATCATTTCACCCTACGAAATTCCAAAAGGCGCTTACCTTTTGGATGAAGTCACCGTGACGGCTTCGAAGCTTGAAGACCGTCCCAAGATAGCCAGGAACCTATACGGTCGTGGGGACGTGGTCATTGAAGGTGACCTCTTGCGGCAGTTTGGTTCGATGGAAGCGGTACTTCGCGCCAAGGCAAAAGGTTTCCGTCTGGCGTTCGATGGTACGCACTACCAGTTGATTCATATTCGCGGTGAAGCAACGTTACCTCCAAAGGCGTTGGAACAATTGGTGGTGCAGGATCCTGACAACAACAAGCGAGATGGAGCAGGAATTACGCCGACCTTCCGAGTCGACAGAACACCGGAACCAATGTTGGCGATCGACAACATCGTTCAAAACATTAGCTCGGGCGAAACAGTTGGTGATCGGTTGATTTACATGGACTTGAGCATGATAGACCGGATCGAAATAAGCTCGGTTGGAAGTTCATACATGGGCTCTCAAGGCGGTTATGGCGTTGTCTCTGTTTTCAAGCGACAAGGTGCACCGCCGGACAAGTCGAAGTTCCAAGGGATTCAAATCAAAGGATACGATCTTCCAGATGAGTTTCGTGGTCCCGACTATGCCGATACAGCCGAAGACCACACCCAATCTGACTTCAGGTCTACGTTGTATTGGAATAAGAACGTGCAAATTCCACGCGATGGGGAAGGTAAATTCTCATTCTATACTTCTGACTTGGGAGGGACTTACCGCATCGTGATAGAAGGTGTCAACTTTGAAGGGAAACCGATCCATGTCGAAAAGTTGATCGAAGTAGAAGGGAATTAGCCTACGCCGGATCTACGTCGAACACGACGCGCACCTTCCTAAACTCCTTCTGTGCCACCAATTCATCGGCGGTTTCTTGCAGTGTTCTTTTGATCGTAGCGAGACGCCCTTGATTGCGTGGAATCTTGATCAGAACAGTCATCAGGTACTCGTTGCGCAGACGACCGACCATAGGCTCGCCAGGGCCAACAATTCGCGTACCTTCCAAACGCTGCTTCAACAGCATGGTCAATGCGTTGGCCGCAGCCACCACGGTTGACTTCTCGGTTTGTTTCAACGTGATTTCGATCAGGCGCGCGAAGGGTGGGTAGCGATGGGTATCCCTGTCGTGAAGTTCGAGTTCGAGAAAACCCAGGTAATCGTGGCGCAATGCGAACTCGAAAATAGGATGATGGGTATTGTGCGTTTGGACTACGACCATTCCCTTCTTCGATCGCCTTCCGGCTCGCCCGCTCACTTGGGTGATCAACTGGAATGCTCGTTCAAAGGAGCGAAAGTCGGGGAAGTGCATCATCCGATCGGCGTCGAAAATTCCTACGAGGGTGACACGGTCGAAGTCGAGCCCCTTGGTAATCATTTGCGTACCGACCAAGATATCGGTCGTTCCTGTTTCGAAATCGTCGATGATCTTTTCGTAGCCAGACTTGGTGCGCGTAGTATCGAAATCCATCCTTCCGACTTTAGCAGCTGGAAAGTGAATCGACATTTCTTCCTCTATTTTTTCAGTACCGTAACCCACGGTGAGAATTCGCTTGGACGAACATGACGGGCATTGTTTAGGAAGCTCTTCCCGATAGCCACAGTAATGGCAGACCATCGCGTGCCGAAACTGATGATAGGTGAGACTCACCGAGCAGTTGATACACTTCGGGACCCAATCGCAGTCTTCACACTGCACCATCGGAGCGTAGCCCCTTCGATTTTGAAACAAGATAACTTGCTCATGTTTGGCCACGCGCTCACCGATTTCTTTGAGAAGCTGGCCGGTGAATGATCCTTTGTTCGTTTTGAGTTTTCGCTCTACGATCATGTCTGCAAGCACGATCTCAGGAAGTTGAGAATCTCCGAATCGATCTCGAAGTTCCACCCAACGGTACTTGTCTTGTTTTGCTTGGTAATATGATTCGAGTGACGGAGTTGCGCTTCCGAGCAACACCTTCGCGGTATGAATCTGACCCATCATCATCGCCACATCGCGGGCATGATAGCGAGGCGCGGGTTCTTGTTGCTTGTAAGATGGATCGTGTTCTTCATCAACGATTACGAGTGAGAGATCATCGAAGGGGAGGAACACCGCCGATCGAACGCCCACCACGAAGCGAAATTTTCCCTGCAACACCCCATTCCAAACTTCGACGCGCTCGTTGTCCGAAAAGCGGGAGTGGTAAATGCCCATGTCGTTGCCAAAGACTTTTTTTAACCGTTCCACGATTTGGGTAGTGAGCGCGATCTCGGGTAATAGGTACAGCACTTGAGAGCCACCCTCGAGCGCCTTTCGGATCAGGTCGATGTAGATCTCTGTTTTTCCGCTACCGGTAACGCCGTAAAGCAAAGTCGTTCCCCGCTCTTCAAATCCTTTTAAGATGGCAGCACGGGTTTTCTCTTGCTGCTCGGTGAGCAACACTGGCGTGGTGCTCTCGCCTGAATTGATCTGAAATCGCGGCACCACGACTTCGAATACCTCCAATACTTTGTTCTTGATCAAGGTATCGAGCGATGATTCGGAGACGTCGCCTTCGAGCATCGCGTGACGCGCCAATCCGTTTCGGTTGAGCTCTGGATGGTTGAACACCGGAACCTCTTGCAAGTATTTTAGCAGTACCGCTTCTTGTTTAGGTTTCTCCGAAAGGGCTTCAAAGAGCTTCTCAAGTTTCTTTTTCTTCGAATATGCGTCGGTCAACCGGATGCGTTTCTCCGTTTTAGGCTTGTATCGATCCTTTACTTCCTCAAAAATGATGATTGCTTCCTTTGCGGAAAGCGACTTGAGTAAGCTGTAAATCGTCTTGACACCTAAGAGTTTGGCCGATTCACTGTAGTTCAGTGTCCCGCCCTTGAGTTTGCTGAGCAGGAGTCGTTCCTTTTCGGAGAAGTCGAACGGAGTGGTTTCCTCATCAAACGCGGGATGAAGTTGGATCATCGACTCGCTCGATAACTTGAGTCCCGCCGGCAGTGCAGCATTAAAGACTTCGCCCAAGGTGCACATATAGTACTCGGCCATCCACTCGAACAACTTGAATTGCTGGTCGTTGATGATCTCAACTTCGTCGAGCACGTCGAGCACATATTTCGCCTCGTACTCTTTTGGCGGTGATTCATGCACCTGCTGAATAATACCTGTCAGAATCTTCTTAGGACCGAATGGAACAATTACGCGCTTACCGCGACCAACTTTTCCCGCCAACGCCTCTGGTACACGGTAGGTAAAAGCCTTTGGGATCGGGACAGGCACAATTACCTCCGCAAACTTTGTTTGAATGTCGCTGGTGAACAGTTCGCTCATTTCGCTTTCAAGATAACCTAATCGCCCCGACGCCGAAAGTCACTTTAATAACCACTGTATCCCAGTTGGGCAAAAGCTTCTTCAACCGAGGTAACGGGAAGGTCGCACCGTCGATCGCGGCACACGAACACCGTGGTTTGGGTAGTAGATGTCTTGCCCTTTAAGAGAGGCAACTCGCTTTCATCTTTTGTCGCTTGCACGATTGTGAAAGGTAAATATTGTAAGGTAAACTGTTTGCGGAATAATTCGCTTTCGGGCCCCACGATGGCCACCTCAGAAAGTCCATGAATGATCGTTGCCAGTAAGGTGCCCCAGTTCGACATGTACGCTGGCTCACCGGCGATGTTGGTGGCCAACGACCTTACCATGTCGAGTGCACGATCGCGCCACGAAGATTCGTCGAGTATCGTTCCCAGCCAAAAGAGGTTCGTAGCCATTACCGAGTTGGACGCCGGGATGACATTGTCGAAAATTTCTTTTTTGCTCGCAATCAACGGCGGTGCGTTCCTAGAGGAAAACCGAAAGAATGGATCGTCGCCGTCGGAAAAGTGTTCGATCACATGATGACAAACGGACCTCGCACGCCCAAGCCACGCCTCGTTGCCGGTCGCTTGGTATAAGCCGAGATAGGCTTGGATCAGGAACGCATAGTCTTCGAGGAAACCCTCCGTCGTCTTATTGTTTCGATACAATGTGGAACCTTCCATCAAGTTCTGTTCGATAAATTCCATGCATCGAATCGCTGCATCAAGAAAATTACGATCGGCAAAAGCGAGATAAGCATCTGTGAGGCCTTTGATTGTCATCGCGTTCCATCCCGCTAAAATCTTGTGATCGAGTCCCGGCCGAATTCTGTTGCCCCTTGCAGCGAGAAGAGTTTGTTGCCAGGATTTGACCTCGTCCGTGGAGGGTTTCGAAACATCGCGAAAAAGAATGTTCCTTCCGTGCTCCCAGTTTCCTTCGGGAAGAAGGTTAAAAAAAGCTGCTGCGTCGTCGAAAGAGTTACCCAGTGCTTCTTTCGCCTCGTGGTAGGTCCATGTGTAAAATTTGCCCTCCACACCTTCGGAGTCTGCATCTAGCGCGGAATAAAAGGCTCCGTCTGAATGCGTCATCTCACGCTGGATCCAACCGAAAGTCTGGTATACGATTTCACGATAATACTCATCGCGTGTCACACGGTACATGTCGGCATACAGCGACAACAACTGCGCGTTGTCGTAGAGCATCTTCTCAAAGTGTGGCACACCCCATTCGCCGTCGACGGAATATCGCGCGAAACCGCCACCAATTTGGTCGTAAAGTCCCGCGCGTGTCATCTCTCGCACGGTAACGGTCACCATGTCCAATGCAGCCTCGTCCTTCGTGATCGCGAAGTACCGCAGCAAGAATTGCCAAATTGTGGGCATCACAAACTTCGGTGCTTTGTCCAGTCCACCAAACTCAGAGTCGAAGCGCGAGGTGAGAATCGAGAACATCTGCTCTAGCCATTTGTGCTCCAATTGCGAATCCGTAGACGTAGCAAACCGTTGGATGTCCGACCGATTGAGGTGCCGTGTCAATTCGTCGGCCGAGCGGTCGATCTCGCCACGTCGCTGTTGCCACGAGTGCCCAATCTGAGACAGTAGCCCTGCCCAATTTTTCGGTGGAAAATAGGTGCCTCCGTAGAAAGGCTTTTGTTCGGGAGTGAGGAACACATTCAAAGGCCAACCGCCATTGATCCCCATCGCCTGCACTGCTTCCATGTACACTTGGTCCACATCCGGTCTTTCTTCCCGATCCACTTTGATGCATACGAATAGCCGATTCATCAGGGCTGCGATATCTGCATTTTCAAAACACTCGCGCTCCATGACATGACACCAGTGGCAGGCCGAGTAGCCAATGCTTACCAAAATTGGCTTGTCCTCTTTACGTGCTTTTTCAAGAGCCTCGTCGCTCCACCGGTACCAATCAACTGGATTGTTTGCGTGTTGCAGCAAGTAAGGACTTGTAGCGTGGATCAATCGGTTCGACATGTGGCCAGAATTCAGAAGTTAGGAAAGGTCATACGCACGAAGTTGACGATTCACTTCTGCGATCTCCTGTGAAACGTTCAGCGAATTTTTTAGTTCATCCAAATCCTTCGCAATCGAGGAAAGGAAAGTTCGGTATTGATCCGTTTTTGGATGGAAAGGACGGTGTTGGAGGGAGCGCCGGACTCGTTGCCAACGTTCACACAGTTGCATCGTGCCGCTGTTGAAGTAACTATCTGTGAACTTTTCCCAAATGTAATCGATCGCTAAGTCGGATGGATGGATCATGTCGGTAGCGTAAAATCGATAGTCGCGAAGGTCGTCGAGCATGATTTCGTACGCCGGGAAATATTCAACCACCTGATTGCGCTCCATGATTTGATGGATCGCTAGTCGAAGAACAGATTTGCTGACTTGATTGAGTTCAAGCGTGTCTTTCGTGTGTCTCACAGGGCTCAGCGTCAGAATGATCTTCAGGTTTGGTCGTCGCGTTCGAATCTTTTGAACGAAGGATTCGAAGTCTTCAACGATGGCTTGGGTCGAGAGCAATTCCTTTTTGAACAAGTTGCCGGGCTGTTTATGGCAGTTGGAAACGATCCGTTGTGTTGCCGTGTGGCGGTAAGCCCAGGCAGTACCGTATGTGATTAGCAGTACGTCATGACGACCTATGAAAGAACTCGTCTCCGTGATTTTTTCTTGGAGTTTATCCTCGAGCGCCGCCCTTGTGTCATCGTAGAATTGCGAGTGAAAGTCGAAATGAAACCAGCTACCCTCTCGAGAATTGAACATGGTCGCTTCCGGTGTCTCGCCGAGCAACGAGCGGTGAATTGAAAGCGGGTTGTATGATGTTCCGAATGGGTTGACGAGTACGTCGAACTTGTTTTCCAAGAGCTTGGCGCCGATGGAGTCGGAAAAACAGGAACCGGCCGTTACAATCACCGAGCGATGGTCGATGGGGGTCTTTGCGCCAACGTTTATTTCAGTTCTGAATGAATCCATTCGTGGAGGGTATTCTCACAAAATTCGTACTTTGATCGGTGATGAACCAGAATATCCGGAAACTTTACAAGGTAGCCTCGAAGAAGACGCGCACCATCATCGGATTGATGTCCGGAACGTCGTTGGACGGGCTCGACATCGCCGTTTGTGCCTGCTCGGGTTCAGGTACGCGAACAAAGGTTCAACTGCTAAAATTTGTTACCGTCCCATACAACGATGAAATACGCCGTCGCATCTTAACAGTGTTCGCGAAACCTTCGATCGAATTCAAGCTGTTGTCCGAGTTGAATGCCTGGTTGGCGATCCAACATGCGTCAATGATCATGAGTTCCCTGCGACGGTGGAGGATAAAGCCAACTGCGATCGACGCCATCGCTTCCCACGGGCAAACCGTGTTTCACGCACCCATGTCCGTGACTCCAGGTGTATCAGTCAATTCAACGCTCCAGATCGGCGATGGCGACCACCTCGCCGTGAAAACTGGAATCATCACCTTGAGTGATTTCAGACAAAAGCACATCGCTGCGGGAGGCGAGGGCGCACCGCTCGCGGTATATGGCGACTATCTCATTTTCTCGAAAAGAAATGAGGACCGTGTCATGCTCAACATCGGCGGCATCGGCAACTTTACTTATCTGCCCGGCAATTTGCGTAGCGACCGGGTGTTTGTGACCGATACTGGGCCTGGTAATACGATGCTCGACCAGGCAGTGCGGGAATTTTGGCCTGGTCATACGTACGACCGCGACGCGGGCTGGGCGTCGAAAGGAATTGTGTCTATGCCATTGCTCGGCGCTTTGAAAAGCAACTCGTTTTTTAGTTTGCCATTCCCTAAAACCACGGGACCTGAGCAGTTCAACCTTGGCTATCTGCGTTCCGCACAACAAGCCAGCGGGATGAAAAATCTTAGCCATGAGGACGTGCTCGCGACGCTTACTCGATTCAGCGCCGAAACGATCGGCGAGGCAATTCAAAAAATCGCTCCCAAGTCAAATATCTACCTGAGTGGGGGCGGAGCCCATAATCCATTGCTGACGAAGTGGATCAAGGAACTATTGCCATCGAGTCGTTTCTCGTCGACCGATGCTTTGGGTATCCCCGGGGACTCCAAGGAAGCCGTGCTGTTCGCTGTGCTGGCAAACGAGGCGCTTGCGGGTGGGACCACCAACTTCGAGCGGCGCGGAAAGGTGCCCAGCGTTTCGATGGGTAAAATTTCATTTCCAAAGTAATCGTATTAATTTCGGCCCGCACCCATTTGGTGCACATTCAAGTTTTCAATCATGTTACAGGTATCTCCCGAGAAAATTCCCCTCAAGATTTTTGAAAAGTCGGAGACTGCGTCCGAGTTTGTCGCAAAAGAAATCGCCACCCTCATTCGCGCGAAAGCGAAGGAAGGCAAAAACTGCGTGCTAGGTCTCGCCACAGGCTCAACGCCCACAAGGGTGTACGCCGAATTGGTGAAGATGCACCAAAAGGAAGGTCTGAGCTTCAAGAACGTCATCACGTTCAACTTGGATGAATACTATCCCATGCAGCCCGACTCGCTCCAGAGTTACGTGCGTTTCATGAACGAGCACCTCTTTGATCACATCGATATTCCTCGTGAGAACATCAATATTCCGGACGGCACGCTGGATAAAGCCGTAGTGTCTAATTTCTGCAAAGCCTACGATGAGAAGATAGATAAACTTGGAGGCATCGACCTGCAGATCCTTGGGATCGGCCGCACCGGTCACATCGGTTTCAACGAACCCGGCTCACCGGAAAAGTCGCCTACCCGTATGATCACGCTCGATCAAGTGACGAGGATTGATGCCGCGAGCGACTTCTTTAGCGAAGCCAACGTTCCCAAGAAGGCCATTACGATGGGGGTGGGAACCATCCTCAAGTCGAAAAAGATTATCCTGATGGCTTGGGGTGAAGGCAAGGGTGGCGTGATCAAAAAAACCGTCGAAGGTCCTGTGACCGACCAAATCCCTGCAACGTTCCTCCAAAATCATGCTGACTCGCTGATCGTATTAGACAATGCAGCTGCTTCGCAACTCACTAAGATCAGAACACCTTGGTTGGTAGATAGCATCGAATGGAACCCTATCTTGATCCGTCGAGCGGTCGTGTGGTTGTGTCAATATATTAAGAAGCCAATCCTGAAGTTGACAAACAACGACTACATGGAACACGGCATGGGCGACATCATTACCGAGTATGGGTCCGCCTACGACATCAACATCCGCGTGTTCAATGAATTGCAGCACACCATCACCGGGTGGCCGGGTGGAAAACCGAACGCCGACGACTCGCACCGGCCTGAGCGCGCGAAGCCATTCCCCAAACGTGTCATCATTTTCAGTCCTCACCCCGACGACGATGTAATCTCGATGGGAGGGACGTTCATCCGTTTGGTCGATCAAGGGCATGAAGTACATGTTGCTTACCAAACCTCCGGTAATATTGCGGTGTTCGACGAAGACGCGATTCGTTTTGCTGACTTTGTAAAGGATTTCAACGACCAATTCGGGTTGAATAAAGCCGATGCTGAGAAGTTCTACCAACGTGTCGTGAAGGAACTTCGCGAGAAAACCCCCGGTCAGGTCGACAGCGCCGAAGTCCTAGCCATCAAAGGTTTGATCCGCCGTGGCGAAGCAAAAGCTGGTTGCCGGAGCGCCGGGATCACCGATGAGTTTGCACACTTCCTCGATATGCCTTTTTACGAGACTGGCAAAGTGAAAAAGAAGCCCTTGAGCGAAGAGGATATCAAGATCATAGTCGATCTCTTAAAAGAGGTGAAACCACACCAGATATACGCTGCCGGTGACTTGTCGGATCCGCATGGTACACACCGTGTGTGCTTAAACGCCATCTTCCAAGCCCTGGAGCAACTGAAGAACGAACCCTGGATCAAAGAGTGCTATGTATGGCTCTACCGCGGTGCATGGCAAGAGTGGGACATCGACCAAATTGAAATGGCGGTTCCTCTTAGCCCAGAAGAATTGATGCGCAAACGCAAAGCAATCTTCAAGCACCAGTCACAGAAAGACAGTGCTTTGTTCCCTGGCAACGACAAACGCGAATTCTGGATGCGTGCCGAAGATCGGAATCACGCCACGGCCGAAGCATACAATCAACTTGGCTTCGCTGAATACGAAGCAATCGAAGCATTTGTCCGCTATAAGTTCAATTAACCGATGGCGGCACTCCACCTCGTCAACTGGAACGTAAACGGCATTCGGTCCATCGTCAAGAAGGGATTCCTGAAAGACATCCAGGAACTCGACCCCGATGTACTGTGCTTGCAGGAAACCAAAGGTGCAGAAGACGAAGTGGCATCGACCCTCGAACAATTGAAGGGATATCACGTGTATGTGAACTCGTCTAAGGCTAGAAAGGGCTACTCCGGAACGGCGCTGCTGTCCAAAGAAGACCCAATCAATGTGACGTACGACATCGGGCTCGAGGAATTCGACCAAGAAGGCCGCGTGATCACAGCCGAATACCTGAAACACTTTGTCGTAACCGTCTACACCCCAAACGCGGGCGACGGGTTGGCGCGATTAGACTATCGCGAACAATGGGACGAAGCTTTCAGAAACTACGTCAACTGGTTAACGCGACGAAAACCTGTGATCGTGTGTGGTGACTTGAACGTCGCTCATCATGACATCGACATTGCCCGTCCGAAGGAGAACTACAATAAATCGGCGGGGTACACGCAACGAGAGATCGACGGCTTCCAGCGCCTCCTCGACTCCGGCTTCTCCGACACGTTTCGGATGCTGAAACCGAAGGAAGTGAAGTACACCTACTGGAACTATGTCACCTTCGCTCGCGAAAAGAACTTGGGTTGGCGAATTGATTATTTCCTCGTTTCAAAAAAATTGGTCGATCACGTGAAAGGTGCCGAAGTGTACGATCAGTACATGGGCTCAGATCATTGCCCGGTAGGTTTAAAAATTGAGAATTGAGAATTGGGAATTTAGAATTGCGCTTCCAACAAGCGCATCTAGAATTCTGAATTGAAAATTGCGAATTTAGAATTGCGCTTCCAACAAGCGTAAGTTCGTCTCCTGGTTCTCACCACGGTTTTACTCCTCTTTGGAATTTTGAACTGAGAATTAGGAATTTAGAATTTGTGCTTCGAACAAACTTGAGTATATCCATTGGTTCTCGCTTCGTTATACTCCTCTTTAGAATTCTGAATTGAAAATTGCGAATTTAGAATTGCGCTTCCAACAAGCGTAAGTTCGTCTCCTGGTTCTCACCTCGGTTTACTCCTCCCTAGAATTCTGAATTCTCAATTCTCAATTCTAAATTCTAAATTCTTTCCAGATTGGCTCCAATAGCCTTCAGCCTTCCTTCAATATCTTGGTAACCGCGATCGATTTGGTCGATGTTGGAGATTTCGCTTGTGCCTTGCGCCGAGAGGGCTGCAATGAGCAATGCGACACCCGCACGAATGTCGGGTGAAGACATCTTGATGCCACGAAGTTGGAATTTGCGATCCAAGCCGATAACAGTAGCGCGGTGCGGGTCGTTCAAGATAATCTGCGCGCCCATGTCAATCAGCTTGTCGACAAAGAACAATCGGCTCTCGAACATCTTTTGGTGAATCAGCACCGTTCCCTTCGCTTGTGTTGCAACCACGAGCACGATACTCAACAAGTCGGGTGTAAACCCAGGCCAAGGAGCATCGGCGACCGTCAGGATCGAGCCATCGATAAAGGTCTCGATCTCGTAGCGCTCTTGCGCGGGAATATAGATGTCGTCGCCACGGAACTCCATCTTCACACCCAAGCGACGGAAAATCTCGGGGATAAGCCCGAGCATGTCGATGCGGCAATTTTTGATGGTGATCTCCGATTGTGTCATCGCAGCTAAACCGATAAAGCTGCCGATCTCGATCATGTCGGGAAGCATCGTGTGCTCGGTCCCACCCAGTTTCGATACACCTTCAATGGTGAGGAGGTTGGATCCGATGCCCGAGATCTTCGCGCCCATTCGATTCAGCATCGCGCAAAGCTGCTGTAGATATGGTTCGCAAGCTGCATTGAAAATAGTGGTGGTTCCTTTCGCCAGCACTGCTGCCATCACGATGTTGGCGGTGCCAGTGACCGATGCTTCGTCGAGCAACATATACTTGCCCACCAGTTGCGAAGCATCAATATGGAAGAGATTCTGTTCTGCGTCGTAGTGAAACTTCGCTCCCAGGTTTTGGAAGCCAAGGAAGTGGGTGTCGAGGCGACGCCGTCCGATTTTATCACCGCCCGGTTTGGGGATGATCGCCGAACCAAAACGCGCGAGGATCGGCCCGAGGAGCATCACAGATCCCCGAAGTGCCGACGCTTTCTTGCGATAGTCTTCCGATTGAAGGTAGGCCGTGTTGATATTGGCGGCGGTGAAACGGTACGAACCGCGTCCAAGTTTTTCGACGTGGCAGCCCAAGTCGCGCAGCAACTCGATCAACTTGTTGACATCGATGATGTCAGGAATGTTGTGAATGGTGATGGGCTCCGAGGTGAGGAGCGGAACACACAATACTTGGAGAGCTTCGTTTTTGGCACCCTGGGGGTGGATTTCGCCCTTAAGGCGAATACCGCCCTTGATCCGGAATGAACTCATTGATCCCTTCTGCGGTGTTGGTTATGACCTCGATTTTTGAAATTTCTACCGTGGCGCTGGTTCCGGTTGTCGCGACCACCACGTTCGCCACGCTCGCCTCTCTCGCCTCGTTCGTTGCCTTCGCTGGTGCGCTGCTTCTTCTTGTCGCGGTAGAGTTTCTCGAACAAGTTATCCTCACGAACCTTCTCGATATTGACATTCAACTGGCCGTTGGAAATGTTGCGGATGTCTTTCACGATCACCGAGTCGTCGAGGGTCTCCTTGTTCCAGTTGGAGTAAAACGTCTTCATCAACTTGCCGAGATAAATGATCGACTCCTCGCGCTCTTCGGCCGTCCCCTTTTTGGCGGCTTCCCTGATAAGTTGCTCCACGTTCTTACCGTAGTGCTTGTATTTGACCTCAGTTTGCGGATAGCTCATCCGCATCGGTTTCTTGAACACGACTTCACGATCGGGAACAGGGAAGGGGCTGTCAAGGTCAAGGTTGAAGTCGGCGATAATATAAAGGTCGTCCCAGCTGCGTTGCGGATTCTCCGGGGCTTCTTTCGCGATCGGCGCGAGTTGCTTGATCAATTCGATCAACGTGTATGCCATGTCGGTGCGCTTCTTACGATCCGGAATGGTCCGGATGTAGTCCACCAACTTTTGAACGTTGCGGCCATATTCCTTCAAGATGATAGGGCCACGCAGCGTGTTGTATTCCATTGATTGTCTTTTAGTGATTTTGTTAAATGTTTCCCGTCAAAACTATCGTCGGTCGGGATGACGCGGAAAAGCAATTGTCGCGTCGGTCTTTCAATTCTCGTGTATTCTGAGTTTGGCAAAGCTAAGTAATAATGTCTTTTCCCCAAAATCAGCAAAATGGATTCGTGCCTTTCGGTCGGCGCCAGATTCGTCGAGCTTGACAACGGTTCCGAACCCGAATTTGGGGTGCTCTACCTTCATCCCCTCCTTCAAGGCGCTCGTGTCACTCGGCGTGAAGTCGACAGGTGCCTTGTAGGTGGTCGGCCTCGCGACCGGTTGGGTGCTGATCGTTTTCTTGATCCCCGTCACGAACGACTTCGCATAGTTGGGGTTGGGAGCGACGATGTCGGCCGCAAACTTAGTGGAGACCTTGATATACCGGGCGTCGACGTCGTCCAGAAATCGGCTGGGCTCGCAGTTCTTCAGGCGCCCAAACCGGTAGCGAGTCAGCGCGTAGGAGAGGAACAGTCGTTTTTTTGCCCTAGTAATGGCGACATAGAACAACCGGCGCTCTTCTTCCAACTCGGCCCTAGAACTTAACATGAGCTGAGAGGGAAAGAGGTCTTCCTCCATGCCAACCATGTACACATACTTGAATTCTAGCCCCTTCGCCATGTGGATGGTCATCAGGGTCACCTTTTCTGGGTCCTTATCCTTGTCCTCATCGGTGCTGGTCACCAGCGACACTTCCTGCAAGAACGCACCGAGGCTTTTATCCTCCCTTTCACGGTCGTCCGTGAATTCCTTGATAGCGTTCAGCAATTCCTGCACGTTCTCATACCGGCTCAGTCCTTCAACCGTCTTATCCTCGTACAATTCTTTCAAAAGTCCGGAAGACCGGGCGATTTCCGCCGCAGCTTCGTAAGCGTCCTTGGATTGGAGGTCGACCTGGAAGCGTTTGATCTTGTTCACAAAGTCTTCGATGGGGCCTGCCGCACGCCCACCGAGGAACGTGGGTGCATTTTCCAAGACTTCCCAAATCGAAATCGCATGGTCGTTAGCGGCCACCACGATCTTGTCGATGGTCGAGTCACCGATCCCGCGCTTGGGAAGGTTAATGATCCGCCTGAACGAGGCCTCGTCTTGTTGGTTGAGTGAATACCGCAACCAGGCCAATAGGTCCTTGATTTCTTTTCGTTGGTAGAAGGAGAGGCCCCCCACGACCTTATACTTAATGTTCATCCGTCGCAGGGCTTCTTCAATGGCCCGCGACTGACTGTTAGTCCTGTAAAGAACGACGAAGTCACTAAACTTGAGTTGGGACTGCATCTTCTCTTCGAAGATGGACGAGGCAACTAGTTTTCCCTCCTCGTTGTCCGAGACGGCCTTGATCAACTCGACCAGGTGTCCATCCTCATTCGCCGTCCAAACATTCTTGGGTAACTGCGCCTTGTTTTTGGCGATCACGGAGTTGGCAGCTTCGACGATCGTTTTCGTTGAACGATAGTTTTGTTCCAACTTGATGATCCGCAAATCGGAATAATCCTTTTCAAAATTCAGGATGTTGGAGATGTCGGCACCACGGAACGCATAGATGCTTTGTGCGTCATCGCCCACCACACAAATGTTCCGGTTCACCGCCGCAAGTTTCCTCACGATTTCGTACTGGCACAGGTTGGTGTCCTGGAACTCGTCGACCAACACATACCTGAACCGATGCTGATACTTGTTCAATACATCCAGATGGTCACGGAACAATTTATCGGTATTGAACAACAAGTCGTCGAAATCCATCGCGCCCGACTTGAAGCACCTTTGGGCATAGTTCTTATAAATATTGTGGATCTCCGGTCTCATGTTCGATGAGTCGTCGGCAATCAACACGGCGTTGTGTTGGTAATCTTGCCACGAAATCAGCCGGTTTTTCGCTGCCGAAATTCGATTGTGAACGGTGCTCGCTTTGTACTGGGTCTCGTCGAGGCCCATCTCCTTCACAATCGATTTGATCAGGGAGCGAGAGTCGTCCGTATCGTAAATGGTAAAGTTACTTGGGTAACCAAGTTTGTCGGCTTCCGCGCGAAGGAGCCTTGCGAACACGGAGTGAAAGGTTCCCATCCAGAGATTCTTCGCGTCGGATCCAACGATGTGTTCAATCCGTTCCCGCATCTCTTTGGCCGCCTTATTGGTGAAAGTCAATGCCAAGATTTGGAAGGGGTCAACCCCATGCTTGTACATCAGTTGAGCAATGCGCAAGGTCAGCACCCGTGTCTTCCCGGAGCCCGCTCCCGCGATCAACATGCATGGTCCTTCCGTGTTGATGACACCCTCGCGTTGAGGCTCATTCAGTCCCTGTAGAAAATCGATCATCGCCGCAATTTAACTCGTCCCCTTCACCGTCGAGACATTCTTCCAACAATTTTCCTGACGATTTAGTTGAAGGACTTTTCGCGCTCCGATGTGAAGAAGTTACAGTTTACTTCAAGGTTTCGATGAATTTCAAAAGAATTTGATTTACAGCTAGTTATGACCTTAGTTTTTTTTGCCGAAGAACCTCAAGTGTTTCTTTAATTAAGGGTCCACTTAAAGAAATAGTTCAACTCTTGAGGGTGCGACTGAGCGCAAATTACCGAGCTTGTTTCGACTGTAGTTGAACTGAACAAAACCTATTTCCCTTAATTTTGATTCGTGTTAGACTCATCGAAAAAGGAGCTCGCCTTTCCCGACGATGGCATGCCTTCGGTGGCGGCCGAAAGTTGGGTACGCCAGAAGGTGAACATCATTCGGCAGTACCTTCAAGCGTTTGCCGTACAGCAAGCCGGAAAGGTGGACGACATCATTTTTATCGACCTCTACGCGGGCAACGGAATGTACTCGCTCGGTGCAAGGCGTGAACTTTTTGCGGGGTCGTCGTTGATGGCTTTGTCGCTGGATGTGCCGATCAGCAAGTACGTGTTCTGTGAACATGACCCCGACCGGTTGGGGACTCTCAAGATTCGAATCAACAAGTACTTTCGAAAGAAAAACGTCGTCCTCCTCGATGGTCGACCCGAAGAAATAGTCGATCGGCTGGAACTCTATGTTCCCACCACCAAGGGAAGTTACCGTTCGTCCGTGCTCTGTTTGTGCGACCCTTTCTCGCTTGAGTTACCGTTTGCTACCATGCAACGTCTCGCTGAAAAGGAATTTACTTTTTTGATCCCGTTCACCTTCGCGTTAAACGATCGATTGAACTTTGAGTACTACCTCGTCGACGGACGAGAGCGACTTAAAAAATACCTCGGTACCGACCAACTCGATCGCATCGAAAAGGGTGTCGATCACAACCTGAGTTTTTACAAAAGCCTTGTCCGTGTGTACCAGAATAACTTGCTTGCACTGGGATACAATGGAGCCACCTCCGTTCACAAAATTGACAGTGGCCTGATGGAGGTACCCGTGTACTACATGGGCTTGTACTCAAAAACTGTTTCAACCAAAGCGATCCAAGACGACGTTGAGGCATCGCACCATGTTCAATTCGACCTGTTCGACTCATGATTCAAGTAGGGGAAGTACTCGTGTCCGACGATATTAAAAACGTCGAGTTTGTGTGCCACCTGGAAAAGTGCAAGGGCGCGTGTTGCGTCGAAGGCGATCTGGGCGCACCGCTCGAAGAGGACGAGCTTGAAACGATGAAAGCGATCCAGTCTGCAGTCGATCCCTACCTGACACCCGACGGACGCGCGGCGATCAAAGCTCAAGGTCCATATATCCTTGACGAGGATGGCGACTATTCTACTCCGACGATCGCCGGTCGCGAGTGCGCCTACGCCCACTACGACCAACAAGGTGTACTCAAATGCGGGATTGAACAGGCATACCTCGACGGCAAGGTGAACTTTCGAAAGCCAATCTCTTGTCACCTTTACCCAATCCGGATTACCAAGAAGAAGGGCTTTGAGGCCGTGAACTATCACAAGTGGAGTATTTGCTCCGCCGCTTGCTCGTATGGCAAGTCACTCCAAGTTCCACTTTACGAATTTCTAAAGGAGCCCCTGATCAGGAAGTACGGTCAGGCGTGGTACGACGAACTTGTGCAGGCGTGCAGTCGTTAAATCGTTTTACGTTAGGTCGTTATTCGGTATTCGCATAGAATGAACGACCTAACGCTTAACGACCTAACGAATCAAACGCTGTCAAAGCGTGATCCCAAAGCTAAAAGCGTTCAGTTTAGGCCCTTTGCCGGTCGCGAACAGCTCGTTCATGTCGTAGTTCACGAAGATGTCGGTGCCGCCAAATCCAAGTTGGAGCCGCAGACCGTAACGTACGTTGTTGAGGTAGTAGCTGTCGTGGTCACGTTCGCGGTGCTTGTCGCCGTTTTCCTTGAAGACCAGTTTCGAGTAGCTATCGATCCGGTAGCCCGCATAGGGGCCAACGCCAATCCGGAACGAGCTGCCCCGGTCATTGTCGAATAGCAATGCATGGCGGTTGCGTCCGCCAAAGTCGAGCAATGGGACCATCGATGCGTTGAGGTAGGTGGCTGTCAATTTGCTTTTCACGAAGTCCACATCGCGGGTGTCCTGCGAGAAGACCACTCCCGAAGGGTCTTTCGAAATGCGGATTTGGTCGTTCTCGAACTTGAAATTGTACCAGCTCACACCGACGCCCCACTCCAAGAAGAATTTGCGCGCCAAGCGGGTCCTTTCGGTCGAGTTGATGCCCACATACCAAGATCCCCACGGGCGCACCGAATAAAGCTCGTTGTTTTGATTCGGAAACGAGTTGTTGGGTGTCACGAAGTTGTTGGTCCCGATATCAAAGTTAAAGGAGTGGTAGGTGCGACGGCCATAATAACGGCGAGTCTTGGTCACCGAAACGAGGTTGTCGTCTTGCCGTTCTCGTTCACGCTCACGGCGTCGATCATCCCACGAGCGATCCCAGTCTTCCTCCCGTTGTGGTTCCGTATTGGCCACGGGTTGTTCTGTGGTCTTCAAATAGGAGTCCGCCGGTTTTTCGAGGTGAGAGGAATCTTGCTTTTCCAATTTGGCGACAAGGTCGTTCACCACCGCTTGGAAGTCATACTGTTTCAGCGTCTGCAGGTCGGCCTTGTCCCCGATGGCGAAGATCACGCGGCTCTTTTCGCCTACATTGATGATCACCGAGTCGGTCTTGGTTTGGGCGTGCGTCACCACGCCTACCGTCAGTGCTATAAAAAGGAAGGAATATTTGCTAGGGTAATTCATTGCTAGTTGATGTTGCTTTGCTTAGAGTTCTTTTTGTCTTTCTTAAAATCGAGCGCGAGGATGTCGTCTTTCGCATCTCGCAGATCGGCGAGAGGACTGTCGCTATTCTTCACTTCTCGGGCGATTTCCAACACGCGTTCAAGACCAGTTTTCTTTGTCTCTTCGGCCACGACGGGTTGCGGTTGAGGTTGCTTCTTCAGGGCAGGGAGGGTGTAGACGAGCACGATCGACTTCTCGATAGCTGCCGTCGGAGCGTTTGCTTGGGCTAGCTTCGGGGCAGGTTGTTCTTCGATCGATGGAACCGTTTCCTCGATTTGAGGCGCTTCCACTTTCGGTACATTCGACCCTTTTTGCACGGTCAGCACATCCAGTTTCTTCGGCTGGACCTTTTGCGCGAGGGCAGGGGTCGATTCGACCACAGGCGCCGGGGTCGGCTGCGGTTCGTCCTTCGTTACCTCCGGCTTCTGGTCGTTTTTCGAAGGAGTAGTCACATCTTTCACGAGTTCGTGAGAGTCGTGACTGCCGCCGAGGTAGACCACGATTGCCACCGACACGAGTGCGAGCAATGCGATGCCAGCCGCAATCCGCACCCATATCACCGTCCTATTTTTTTTTGAGAGATGTCCCTCCAGCTTTTCCCACGCTTGGGCGGATGGCGTGAGGGTGTGCCCCTCCAGCTTCTCCTTAAAAAACTTGTCCACCTTGTTGCTCATGTCTCTCATTTAATGTGATCTCACCATTTTCTAGTTCAAGTAGTCGACGCTGCAGCAGTGCCCGGGCACGGCTAAGCTGCGACTTAGACGTGTTCTCGCTAATCCCCATCTGAGTCGCGATCTCCTGGTGCGAGAATCCATCGATGGCGTACAGGTTGAACACAATCCTGTAACCGGTCGGTAGTTCGGAGATCAGTTTCAACAGGTCCTCTGCTTCCAGGGTACTGTCGAGTTTGTCGAAGTCGGGCTCGCGCTCAGCCGCCTCGATATCAGTCTCTAAGTACATGTTCCGGTTCCGTCGGAGGTAGGTGAGCGACTCGTTCACCATGATGCGACGCACCCAGCCTTCGAAGCTGCCCTCACCTTTGTACTGCCCGATCCGTTCGAAGATCTTAGCGAAGGCCGTGACCATGACGTCTTCGGCATCCATCCGATCTTTGAGGTAACGGCAGCACAACGAGAGCATCCTACTCGAGTAGTGCTCGAAAAGAAACCGTTGCGCATGGCGGTCTTTTTTCTTGCATCCCTCAATTAGTTGGTTGTCGACAGCGTGGTAAATGTGGTGCACCATTTAATGTTAACAATCCCAAGATGCGGGTCTGGTGCGCTGGGTTGCACGGGTTCCCGAAAGTTTTTGGGCCTCCGATTTGGAGGTAGGTGGGGAAAATAACGAAAACGCCCGATCCAGGTTGGGGATCGGGCGCTTCAAGAAACAGGAGGCAACCGTCAGTTTTCTTCTACAACTGCTGGATCGCCGCGATAACTCACGGAACTAGCAATGCCCTTTGTGTACTCAATGCGGTCGGTCACGTAGACTTTTGCAGTCGATGCGCCGCGGGCCTCGATTTCGGCCTGCCGCACTTGGAACCCGTAGGCGCTGATGCTGGAAGCACCTGTGACGTCGGCCCTGAGGTAACGCCCGGTGCCCGCCAAGTCGAGTGAGCATGCACCAGTCAGGTCGACGTTCATGGTTTCGGCGTCTACGCCACCGTTGGCTGAAATGGCGCCCGTCAACTTGACGTACATGTCGCTGGAATCGAATCCGCGGAAGCGAAGTTTTCCGGCGCCTCGCGCGGTGAGGTCGGCCAGTCGCGGCATGGTGATCCGGATGTCTACCTCTTGGTTCGAGATGCGATTCCTTTTCCAGAAAGAGTCGCCGTTTTCGTCGTACTCGATGATTAGCGTTTCACCGGCCACATAGACTCGATAATGTCGTTTGTCTTTTTCATTGCCTTTCAACTCCACCGCGAAATCATCTCCTTGCTCGATGGTAGCATCGAAAATCCCTTGCATGTCGACACCGGTAAAATCTCGCAATCCAAACTGGTCATTCACCTGCACCGATCTATCGGACTTGCCTTCGAAGTCCTTCATGCAAGAGACACATTCCAATACACCGTATTCATTAACTTTCCATGTTCGCGTTTCTTCACGGCTATCGCGATAGTACCTTCCTCCGCGGTTGTCGATCAGGCGCCACATTTCACCTTCGATAATGAAAGGTCGGTTCACGGGCACATACAATTCCATGTCGAGACGCTGGGCGCGGAAAGTCGCATCCTTTTTGAACGAGATGTTGGAGTCGAAAACCAAGACACTATCGTTTTGTGCAACGTTGTACTCCACCATCTGGGCGTTTTCACTCGCCACCTTTCTATTCACACCCTGGGCTTCGAAACGCTCGACCAATTTAATGTCGTTGCCTTCGTAGCGCCGGATCGTCAAATCTGTTACATGATAGTCGTCAAGACCGGTCTCGTTGAGTCGCAATACCGGAGTGCCGGCGATGGCAAACGTCTTTTCAACCTTGAACTCGCCATCTTCTTTAAAGGCATAGATCATTTGCGGTACCGTGAATGTGAGCGCACCTACTGCCAAGAAAAAGATCACGAACATTGACCAACCTACGTACGAGTTGAACACGATTCTACGTGCGATGATCGAAGCGCCCAGCAGCGACAACATCAGCGCTGGAATGAACGCCGCCACGAAGGCAGTCACCACGGTCCACACGGGGAAGCTGTGTCGAAGTGCATCCACGGGGAAATCCGGTGTGGTGATGTACCACGAATTCATGATTCCTTGTGCGGGTATATGGAAGAATCCAAGCAACATTCCGAGCGTCACCACCAGTGCGAAGATCAAACTCGCGCCAGTCAACGTGAAGCACACGCCGAACGCAATCCGGAAGATGTCGACGATTAGGATGAACACTGGGCCCAGTACCTTTCCAAGCGCGTCGATCAAGGTTGCCAACAGGCGGAAAGGGAAGAGGATGATCTTTGCAAAGATGCTCTCATTTGCATTGTCCTTGTCGCCAAATCCACGCTTAACCGAAGATTCGATGTTAGACAGCGTGACGCGCTCTCCCGACATTTCAATCTTTTCAGTGATGGTCTTCGCTTCGGGCAAGGCGATCCACATGATGATGTAGATCACGATTCCGATCCCACCGAAGATGCTGAGGCCTATGAAGATCACTCGAACCACGGTGGAGTCGAGTCCAAGGAACGCCGCCACACCGGATGCAACCCCACCGATGATGCGCTTATCGGTGTCGCGGTACATCTTTTTCAGCGAGCTTTCATCTTCGAGCGTATCGGAAGGTGGCACGATGATCCATAACGCGATGTACCCCAGGACAAGCCCACCGTAAGTAGCGAACGCGAGTAGGGCAAACAAGAGCCGTGGCCACACCGGATCGATGCTGAAGTAGTTGGCGAGACCCGAACACACGCCGCCGAGGATCTTGCGTCGGTTATCGCGGAAAAGTTTCTTGTTGGAGATCGGCTCGCCAGACGCCTTCGATTCGCGGCGTTCGTTTCGCGACGACGAAGCAGCGGAAGCTCCTGCGGTTGAATCGTCTTCGGCAGCCTTGAAGTCGTTGACACTTCCCATCGTGGCCATCAACGAGTTCACGTCTTCGGCTGTGACAACCTGCTTTCCCTCGCTCAGTTTCGATAGTAGAATCTCCGCTATGCGGCTCTCGATGTCGGCAAGGATCTCGCTATTGTCTTCAAACGAAGAGAAATAACGGTTGATAGAGTCGAGGTACTTGCGCAGGATCTCATAGCCGTCTTCCTCGATGTGGAAGATGATGCCGCTAATGTTGATGCTGATGTTCTTTTTCATAAATCGACGGGATTCGGTGATAAGTTAAGCAGGTGTTTGGGATCTTTTCGTGATAGACTCGGCGGAGTGGACCAGTTCATTCCAAGTTTCGGTCAGGCCCGCCAAAAATTGCGAACCCTCTTCTGTCAGTTTATAATACTTGCGCGGCGGGCCCGATTTGGACTCAACCCATTTGTATTCGACTAAACCTGCATTTTTGAGCCTCGTGAGGAGAGGATAAAGCGTTCCTTCGACGACAATCATTCGGGCGTTGGTCAGTTCGTCAAGCATATCGCTGGCGTACACTTCGCCCCGCGATATGATGTGGAGGATGCAGTATTCTAAGATACCCTTCCTCATTTGCACCTGGGTGTTCTCAAGATTCATAACCCGTTCGTTTTAAAATACATGCACATATATACGGGAAAGTACCATGTATGGCCAAGTACTAGGTTCAAATAAAGCCTGAAATCCGGGCTAAAATAGGCATATTTGGCTGAACGAATACGAACAGATGGGCTTTCGAAGGGCTCTAGCGCATCGATTTTCGCGGGAGCTAGAGTCCACTGGCGAACACTAAAACCGTACAGCCGTCGGCAAAAAAAATCGAAAAAAAATCCAGTCAAGACCCTTTTTTGGCGCGCACTTGTACCGGCGGTGCCGATATCCTGTCGTCCGGATAACCCGAATTTCATCGACCCGCCAAGGCCTATTACCTTTGGTATTTACTGGCGATTAATCCATTAAAATTTAACTGGGGACTGGCGCGTTTGAGACCATTCATGAAGCTTTGGGGTGTTTTGACTTTTCTTTTGGTAGGGGCGTCGGTCGGCCATGCACAGTTTTCAAACAACTGGGTCAACTACAATCAGACTTACTATAAGGTCAAGGTTGCCGCCAACGGAGTATACCGACTCACATACAACCAACTTCAGCAAGCCGGCGTGCCGGTCACCTCGATCGACCCGCGCTTGATCCAAGTGTGGCATCGAGGCGTTGAACAAGCGATCTTTTTTAAACATAGTCAGTCACCCGCCGACGCCAACTTCGACTCGGACGAGTACCTGGAGTTTTATGGCCAGCAAAATGACGGGGCGCGTGATACAAAGTTGTATCAACCAAGTTCAGCGCAACCACACCCATACTATAATTTGTACAGTGACACTTCGGTGTATTTCCTCACCGTCAACCCATTGCCTGTTCAAGGCAAGCGAATGGGGACCATAGACCAAGTGAACTCCACTTCGTTGCCCAAGGAGATCAACCACCAAGAGCAAAGGCTTGTGGTGTACACGACGGAATACTCAGGTGGTGATGTACTTGCTGATGTGATCACGCAAAGCTATTTCGATGAGGGCGAGGGTTGGACCGGTGCTACGATTTGTACCAAGAACTCGGATTGCGTGGGAAACGAGCAGCGAGATTTCACGATCGACCAGATGACCAACACAGTTGTCGCCTTATCACCTCCAGTGCTTGAGATTCAACTTGCCGGTCGTGACGCAATTCAGCATCAAGCCGAAATTTATGTGGGAGCAAGTTCCGCGACACTTCGACTATTGACCACGACAGTTTTTACAAACTTTCAAACGCCCAAGATCAACGCGTTGCTTACATGGTCGGACGTGGGAGCTGATGGTAAAATGGTTGTTCGCGTGAAGGCGATTGGCGTCGGTGGCTTGCGCGATCGATTCAGCGTGAACTATATCAAGGTTTCATTTCCGCAAGGCTTCAATTTCTCGGGTGTCACCACGAAGACGTTGCACTTGGAACCCAGCGCTGGCGGCAAGTCTTACATCGAGTTGGACAACGCGCCGGTTGGGCTCCGGGTATGGGACATCACTGATCCATCGAACGTGGCGCAGGTCGCGACTCGACCGTTGGGTGCGGCAGCCACTGCCGTGATCCCGAACACTGACCAAGCGAGAGACTTGTACACAGCTACTTCGTTTCTTACGCCTGATGTTACCCAAATTAGACCAGTCACTTTTAGAAACCTTGCTTCGCAGGCGAACTACATCATTATTTCACATCGCGCCTTGACGCAACCCGGCCTGAACTACGCGAATCCAGTGCGTGCCTTTGCCGAGTACCGTGCAAGCGCGGCTGGTGGCGGGTACGATACACTCACGGTAAACATCGATCAGTTGTATGACCAGTTCAATTACGGGGAAACGTCGCCGACAGCGATCTACGAGTTCATGAATTTCTTGGTTTCCGTTGGGAAGCCTCATTATCTCTTCCTGATCGGGAAAGGGCGTGAAGTGTCGGCAGGCCTTTACCGACGTGCTCTCAACGCAGGGGAGCTGCGAGACTTGGTTCCGACTGCCGGCACACCTGGATCGGATATGGCGTTTACCGCTGGCCTAAAAGGCGAACCGTTTGTGCCTGCCGTGGCTACCGGCCGACTCACCGCCACGAATCCACAACAAGTGGCGGCATATCTAAACAAGGTGATTGAAACGGAAGCACTCCCATACACGGAACTGTGGAGAAAAAAGATACTCCATCTGAGCGGCGGCATTCAAGTGAATGAACTTCAATCGTTTCGTGGGTACATGGACGGATTTGCAGCTATTGCAAAGGGCGACTACCTCGGCGGAGAAGTCATCACTTTGGGTAAACATGGCATTTCACCGATCGAGTTTATCAACATCTCCAAAGAGATCAACGCGGGTCTGAACATGGTGACATTCTTTGGTCACTCGGCATCGAACGCAACGGACATTGACATAGGCTACGTATCGCAGCCAGTCTTCGGGTACAACAACAATGGCAAGTATCCGGCTTTCTTGGTCAATGGATGCAATGCTGGAGAATTCTTCAACAACGGTGTCAACTTTGGCGAGGATTGGATGATGGCCACCGGGAAGGGAGCTCGCGCATTTATAGCAAACAGTTCTTACGGTTTCGACTCGGGACTCCGACTCTACACGACCTATTTTTACCAAGCGGCATTTTCCGATTCGCTGAACTTGACGAAGGGCATCGGGGATGTTCAAGTTGAGACTGCGCGACAGTACCTAAGTGATTTTGGCAATACGAAATCAATCTTCACCGCGCAGGTTCAACAAATGGTTTTGCTTGGAGATCCAGCGGTGAAGTTGTTTGCGTCGTCCAAGCCCGATTTTAGCACCAGCGATGCAGCTGTGTCGGTCCGCTCTTTCGATGGAAAGAGTATTCATGCGTTGTCGGATTCGCTCGAAGTATCGGTGGTGGTGGCGAACCCTGGCAGGGCGACGAAGCAATCTCTTTCGGTATCGATCGTCCACACGATCAGTGGATCAGCCAAGACCTACACCCATTCATTCCCGAGTATTCTGTCGACCGACACGCTTCGCATGGTGATACGCCGTGGAACGGGAAACTTCTTTGGTGCAAACAAGATTGACGTAATATTGGATCCCTCGAATAAGGTGGATGAACTTGATGAGACGAATAATGCTGCAAGTTGGTCTCGATTCATACAATATAACGGCACGAGCAATTTACAGCCCGCCAATTTTGGAATCGTCAGCAATCAGGAAGTCGACCTTTGGTTTCAGGATACAGACGTGTTGCTCTTGCATACCAAGATTTCAATCCCTTCGAATGATTCAACTGTTTACTACTGGCGTACCCAGGTAGCAGGAAGCTCTGCAGATCAATGGGAGCAAACATCCTTCAACTACTTACGTGATGGCAACCCGGGGTGGGGCCAGCTAGCGTACGACCAGTTGACGGACAACACCTTCTTAAATATCCAGCCGAGTTCGAACAAGAGATTCCAGTTCGACCCCACGCAGGTTTCAATTTTCGTGAAGACCTTTGGCAGTGCCAACACGACGCCTGGCATTGCCGGCTCTTTCCAGGTTGACAACGCGGAGTATTTTTATTCACCTCAGGGATTCAATTGCCGCAACAACACTATTAACCTAGTCGCCTTCGATCGGAGTTCAGTGGTTCCATACCTGGCAGTTCCGTTCACTTTTCAAAATGCATTTGGACGGGCTTGTGGTCGAGAGCCGCAGTTGATCAACAGCTTCACCGCACCGGAGACCAACACGGGCAACCACGACGACCTCATCCAATACATTGACAATCTGAAAGTCGGTGATTCGTTGGTGATGTTCACGATGGGAGATGCCGGCTTTGCTGCATGGTCTGGCGCCGTTCGAACCAAGTTGACTGAAGTAGGTATTCAGCCAAACGACATAGATGCATTTACCCCCGGAGAACCGGTGATCATCTTGGCTCGCAAAGGTGCTTCCCCAGGACAAGCGAAGATCCTTCGCAGTGCACAAACCCCTGCGAATGCACAGGAGTTGCAGTTGTCAACCGAGCTGACAGGGCACAAACCCAGCGGAAGTATGTCGTCGGTGCTCGTTGGCCCTGCGCTTCGTTGGTACGCGGTAAAACCGAAGTTCACATTGACAGACCCATCGGACGAAGCGGCGTACGACATTTATGGTGTAAGCCGCGACGGAATAGAGACGGCCATCCTCACCGACGAGAGTGGCGTTGTGTCGTTGGAGGCTGTCAGTGCTTCGACTTATCCCTACCTGCGTTTAGTATTCAGAACGCGTGACGAGGTTGCTCTGACACCGACCATCCCCAAACATTGGATTGTTGAGTACGATCCTGCACCAGATGGACTACTCGTACCAATCGATCCTCTTCAACCCGTCACCGTGATGGAGGGTGAAACGGTGACTACTAAGTTGTCGTTCGTGAACATTTCTCAAGTCAATTTCACCGACTCGTTGGCAACCTCCTTTGCAGTCATCAATCAAACCTCAGGGTTGAGGGAAAGCAAACAGTTTAATATTCATGGCCCCGCGGTGGGCGACTCGACACAGATTTCGGTTAAAACGGAGACAAGGAATCGAGTGGGGGTGAATGACTTTGCCGTTTCGGTGAACAACGGCATCGTGACGGAACAATACTATCAGAATAATACGGTCGACCTTCCGGGCTTCTTGGTCGTGACTAAAGATAGAACGAACCCCATCCTCGAGGTAACAATAGACGGACGGTTTGTTGAAAATGGCGATTATGTTTCGGCCAATCCGCTCATCAAAGCTGTATTGCGTGATGAGAATACTTACATCACGTTTTCAGACACCACGACATTGAATGTCTTGCTAGCGACTCCGTGTCCTACCGAGAAATGCACGGCGCTGCGAATCAATTTCTCCCGCCCCGATGTCAAGTGGTCCGTGGACAAAGGGATGGTGACGTTTGAGTTCCGACCGAAGTCGCTGCCTGCGGGAACGTATACGCTTGTTGTCGACGGGACGGATGCGAGCGGGAACCCAAGTGGAGCCGCACCTTACCAAGTGTCCTTTGTGGTGGACGAGAATGCCAATGTGTTTTTTAGACCACCGTATCCAAACCCATCGACTGCGGGGTTCTTTTTTGAATTTTCCGCTGCTGGCAATGAGCCTCCAACTGCGTTCAAGTTATCGATCATCGACCGCACGGGAAGGCAAGTAGTGAACTTTAATGAGAGTGACGGACCTCCGTTGCGCGTGGGCATGAATCAATTCCTGTGGGAGGGAACCGACTCGCAGGGTCTTAGACTGTCCGATGGCGTGTACTATTATCGCCTCGAGGTCACGTCGGTAACAGGACCTGTTCGAACGACAGGGCGTTTGTTGATCATTCGCTAACCGAATCTTTTTGTTGCACGTCGAAGATCGGAACCTGAAAACGGTGGAGGATCCATCGTTGCAGCGGGCGTTCCACCGCGACGTATAATCCCAACGCAACGATGTTTAATAAGATGAACAACACGATTGGGTTGGTTGAGATGAATTCTGAGAGCGCCACTTGGATGACCCCGATGTGGATGAGGTAGAAAGCATAGGAGCTTTTACCAAGCCATTGCATCGGGCGAGAACTTAAAAGACGGGCGAGCATGGTTTTTTCGCTTGACAAGCCGAGCAGGAGGAACCCGGTAGCGCAGGGTAGCACGAAATTGTTTAGTAAGACTTCGGCCCGATAAAATTTCGCCATCGCAAGGAGAACAATGAGTAGGAAGGCAAATCCCGCCCACGTTTGCCCCTGACCTTTTCGCCGGCTACCGTTGCCTTCGAGTGCGATCGCGATCATGATGCCGACCCCGAATTCGAAAGCACGGCCAAAAAAAGTATAGGTGATCCAGCTTTCGAGAAACCCATAAGGGATGTGATCAACCGAAACGACCGCGAGGAGGTTGCCGATACACCAAATCGCCAAACAGATGCCGAAAACGACCGTGCATTTCCACACGAATGCCCAATTGCTGTTTTTCGACGGGGGTCCGACGACTAGAAACAATAAAGGCGCGAGTAAGTAAAATGTTTCTTCAACTGAGAGCGACCAGACTTGCGAGATCCCAGTGAACTTCAGTTCGCCGAAATAGCCTTTGACAAGCGTGAAGTTCGCGATCGCCTCGAATAATGACGAAGGGGGGTGAATGGCAAATGTGAGGACCGTCAACAAAAAGAAGAGAGGGTAAATTTTTGCAAACCGACGCATAAAATAGTCGCGCAGCGCGGGCGTGCCCCCAGCCCTGTGATACCGATGGTAGATGAGCATCCCACTCAACACGAAAAAGATCGACACGCCTGTGTGCATCGCGTAGGTGAGGTGATATAGAAAGGGCGTGCGTTCCACCGCGAAAGGATTGAAATGGTGGATAAAAACCATCCATGCAGCGACGGCCCGTAGTCCCGTCAAAGCCGGGATATAGTTCGTCTTCACAAGGGGTAGATTCATCGCGCGCGTGTTCGCCGTGAGAAAGTTATACTTAAATTGCGCAAGTGTTAAACCAGTCGGTGACTGAATCGATGAAAAGTAGACTCTTCCTGTTGCTGGCTGCCGTCCTGTGCGTGCTCACTGTTGATGCGCAGGAGATTTCAGTACAAAACACCAATCCGCCATCGCTTCGATGGAACCGGGTTCGAACCACGCACTTTTCAGTTTTATTCCCGAACGGTTTCGACCGCCAAGCGCAGCGCGTGCTCAATACGTTGGAATATATTCGTGAGCCCGAGTCGATCACGATGGGTGCCAGGCCCAAGCCCATTACTATCATTCTGCAGAACCAGACATCCATCTCGAATGGTTTCGTCACGTTGGCACCGAGGCGATCCGAGTTCTTCACCATGCCACCTCAAAACTACAACTTCATCGGGTCGAACGATTGGTTGAGCCTCCTCGCATCGCACGAGTACCGTCACGTGGTCCAATATCAAAGGAGCATCGTTGGTTTTAATAAGCTAGTGTATTATGTCTTCGGGCAACAAGCGTTGTCGTTGACTGCCTTCGCCGCGGCGCCCCAATGGTTTTGGGAAGGAGACGCGGTTGCCACAGAAACGGCATTCACCAACAGCGGACGTGGTCGCATCCCATACTTCAACCTCGTGTTTCGAACCAACCTCCTCGAGGGTCGGACTTTCAATTATCACAAGCAATACCTGCGTTCGTACAAGAATAACATTCCGGACCATTACGTGTTGGGGTACCACATGATTACCTACCTGCGCAACCGCACGGGTGATGGCGATATCTGGGACAAGGTCGCAACTCGGTCGTGGTCTTATCCTTTCATCCCATTTGCCTTCTCACGCTCAATTCGAAAGGAAACGGGCATGAATGTGATGTCGTTGTACCGGAACATGGCCGATAGTCTTCGTGGAGAATGGCAACAAGAGATTGATGAGTTGAAACTGACCAAGTTCAAAAGAGTCAATCAGCGGACCGGCGGAACCTATACTGACTTTTTGTATCCACAACCCCAAGAGGATGGAAGCATCGTCGCATTGGTGACAGGCATCGGGAACATCACGACCGTAGTGCGGTTGAAAAATGGCCAAATCGATCAAGAGTTTCAAACCGGTCCGTTCAACGAATCGGGGATGCTCTCGGCCGTCGGCAACAAAGCCGTATGGAACGAATACCGTTATGATCCACGCTGGCGGATGCGTACCTACTCCGTCGTGCAGGGTTATGACTTTGGTGTTCGAAAGCGACAGACGGTTACACATCAAAGTCGAACGGGCTCTGCTGCGCTTTCTCCTGATGGTCAGCTCGTGGCAACTGTCGAGGCCGGAAAGGACTACTCGATCGAACTAAAAGTAATCGACTACGCCAAAGGCGAAGTGAAGTCTTCCTTCCGCGACACCACCTATCAAATGATTTCCATGCCTCGGTGGAGCAACGATGGCAAATCGATCGTGTTTATTGGGCTCACGCGCGAAGGGAAGACAATCTCGCAACTCAATGCGACGACCCAAACAACACACGTCATCTTAAAGGCAGGACAGGAAAACGTAGGACATCCCGTTCTCCACGACGATTATCTCTTCTACAACTCACCGTATAGCGGCATTGACAACATCTATGCCTTGCATCTCCCCACGGGTCGCCGGTATCAAGTCACGTCCTCAAAGTATGGCGCTTACAATCCTGCCATTTCAGCGGACGGCGAATGGATCGTCTACAACGATCAAACTCGCGATGGCATGGACATCGTCCAAGCTCCGTTCGACGCCACGTTGTTTACACCGATCGAATCGGTAGCTGTTCCAAAGGAGCATTTCTACGACAAATTGGTGGAACAAGAACATCATCCAAACATAATGAAGGATATCCCGAGCAACCAATATCCTTCAAAGAAATACAACCGACTTGGGTCGATGGTCAACGTGCATAGCTGGGGCCCCTTCTTCAGCAGCGACGTCACCCAAGCCGACATCGGGCTTTCCTCTCGAAATTTGTTAGGGACCACCAACATCAACGCGGGCTACCTGTTCGATATCAACGAGCGCACGGGGAGCTATCACGCAGGTCTTAGCTATCAAGGACTTTTTCCAATTTTGGATTTCAACTTCCTCGGGGGAAGCCGCCAAAACAAGACATCTGTTTTCGATCGGTCGGTCAAGTTCACTTGGGATGAGACGACAGTCAACGGCGGAGTTCGCATCCCGCTCATTCTCACGAAATCCAAGTACAACGTCAATCTGACAGTAAAAAACATCGTGGGGGTGACCCAAGTGAGCAACCTCCGCAACCAGGTCACGAAGAATAACCAACTCCTGTCGACTGGCACGGAGCGCTTTGTGAATGCGAACGATACGCTGGTATATGTTTTCGACAACCAAGTGGGCAACGGCAAACTGTTTTTTAATCAGTTCGCCTTTTCACTTTCGCGTTTCCTGAAGCAAAGTCGCCGCGACTTCAACCCTCGGTGGGCGCAGTTGCTCGACGTGGAGTACTACAACACCCCGTATGGAGGCGATTTCCAAGGGCGTTTGTTTGCCGTGCGGTCGGCCCTCTACTTTCCTGGTTTTGCGAAGCACCACTCCATCGTGGTGAGAGGCGGCTATCAAGAAGGAACGTCCGGATTTGAATTAAATCGTTATTCATTTAGGAACCGAGTATTCCGCCCTCGCGGTTTTAGCTATCCCAAGGATTCCCAGTTTCAATCCGTCTCGTTCAACTACGCACTGCCTCTTTGGTATCCCGACATCGCAATTGGTCCCTTGGTGAACGTGCAACGCTTGCGTGCCAACGCTTTCGCGGACTACGGGCAAGCGATCGGGAAAAATTACTTCTATGGACCCAAGAATAGGGTGTATTATTCGACGAGCGACCGTTCCTACAATTCTTTTGGGGTGGAGATGACCGTCGATGTAAACGTGATGCGATTACTGCCCCAACTCGACCTAGGTGTTCGGACTACTTATCTAAACGTCGGCGGTTTTAACAAAAACAACTTGGTCGTCGAGTTCGTGCTGGGGACTTTGAACCTCTAGTCTACACTGGCAATTTCTGGCTAACTGAAGTTACCCGCCGAATCCATCCCGATTTGGCCTGCCCTGGATGTTGTGTTTTTGGACTTGTAAATCCCTATTTATAGGCTAATTTTGGACCCCTGACCCGTCTTGCGGGAAAATACAGACAGAGACAAAAACTATGGCAGAGATCGTACGAATGCCCAAGATGAGCGACACGATGACCGAAGGCGTGATTGCTAAATGGCACAAGAAAGTTGGAGACACGGTAAAGTCGGGTGAGCTCATGGCCGAAATCGAGACCGATAAGGCTACGATGGACTATGAATCATTCAACGAAGGCACGGTTCTTTACTTGGGCGCGAAAGAAGGGGAGGCCGTTAAAATAAACGACGTGCTGGCGATCGTCGGGAAAAAAGGTGAGGACTACGCACCATTGTTGGCAGGTGCAGGCGCAGCTACTACTCCCGCAGTCGCGGCAGCGGGCGGCACCACGGCGACGACAGCCACGCAAACAGCCGTAGCAGCTCCAGCCATCGACACCACAGGAATTAAAGCAGAAATTGTGCTCATGCCCAAGATGAGCGATACCATGAGCGAAGGCGTGATCGCCGCATGGCATAAGAAGGTAGGCGACGCGGTGAAAGCGAACGAACTCCTTGCCGAGATCGAGACCGACAAGGCGACGATGGAATACGAATCGTACCAAGCCGGAACGCTCCTCTACATTGGCGCAAAAGCAAAAGAGTCAGTACCTGTGAATGGAGTGCTGGCGATCATAGGAGACAAGGATGCCGACTGGCAGACCTTGCTCAAAGCACATCAGGCGAAAGGGTCGGGCGCCGCGGCTGCAACACCCGAGACCAAGCAAGAAGCGCCAAAAGTGGAGACAGCCGTCAACGGCGCGAGTCATGAATCGACCAACGGCCGTGTAAAAGCGTCGCCATTGGCTAAGAAGATGGCGAAAGATCTTGGCTACGATCTAACTAAAATAAGTGGTAGTGGCGATGGTGGACGCATCACCAAGCACGACATTGAAGCGTACAAGCCTTCAGCAGCACCTTCGGAAGGCGCAAAGGCTGCTTCGAAAGGAGGCGCTGCTCCAGTGGTATCCCTCCCTCAGGTCGTGGGCAAGGAAAGCTTCGAGGATGTGACAGTGTCGCAGATGCGCAAAACTATCGCTCGGCGCCTGTCGGAAAGCAAGTTCACCGCACCGCACTTCTACGTCACCATGGAAATAAACATGGACAAGGCGATCGAAGCACGTAAGAGCATCAACGAGATTTCACCTGTAAAAATCTCTTTCAACGACATCGTGTTGAAGGCGGTTGCTTCTGCCCTTCGTCAAAACCCGGATGTCAATGTAAGTTGGATGGGCGATAAAATCCGTCGCAATCAACACATTCATATCGGGGTGGCAGTGGCAGTGAAGGATGGTCTGCTCGTTCCTGTGGTTCGCTTTGCCGACAACAAGTCGCTGGCCCACATCGCTGCCGAAGTAAAAGACCTTGCTCAAAAAGCGCACGACAAGAAACTTCAACTCGCTGGCCCACATCGCTGCCGAAGTAAAAGACCTTGCTCAAAAAGCGCACGACAAGAAACTTCAACCTTCCGATTGGGAAGGCAGCACGTTCACAATTTCAAACCTCGGCATGTTTGGAGTTGAAGAATTTACGGCGATCATCAACACGCCAGACGCATGTATCTTGGCAGTAGGCGGGATCAAGGAAACAGCTATCGTGAAGAACGGACAGCTTGTACCTGGAAACGTCATGAAGGTCACGCTTTCTTGCGACCACCGTGCAGTAGACGGAGCCGTTGGGGCAGCCTTCCTGAAGACCCTGAAGGGACTCCTCGAAGACCCGGTTCGCATTCTTATCTAGCCGTCAAAGGCTGTCAAAATTGCCGAGGTCGCCCATAAAATGCGACCCGGCATAGTATTTACTGACCAACGCCCTCCAAAGAAGAAGCATGGAAGCGATTCACTCAACAACCATTCTGGCAGTTTCTCACAACGGGCACGTGGCCATTGGGGGCGACGGACAAGCGACGATGGGCAATACCATTGCCAAGAGTAACGTTCGCAAGATCCGCAAACTCCAAGATGGGAAAGTCCTCACAGGTTTTGCCGGTTCCACCGCCGATGCCTTTACCCTGCTCGATCGATTTGATGAGAAACTGAATTCATACGGGGGAAATATGAAGCGCGCAGCGATCGAACTGGCCAAAGACTGGCGTACTGACCGGTTTCTCCGCCGTTTAGAGGCCATGCTCATAGCAGCCAACCGCGAGGAGCTCCTTGTGATTTCAGGTACAGGCGATGTGCTTGAACCCGATCACGCCGTCGCCGCCATAGGCTCGGGTGCCATGTATGCCCAATCCGCCGCGCTTGCCTTGAAAAAGCACGCACCTCATTTAACCGCCGCCGACATTGTCCGCGAAAGTTTGACCATCGCAGCAGACATCTGCATTTATACGAATCATAATTTGATTGTCGAGTCGTTTTAACGACCTGTGGACTGGAGCGCATCAAATGCGTATTTTCAGACTATGAATCGTGTAGCGATTTCATTCCTGGTGGTGGCAGTTCTGTGGGCTCTTCCAACCAAAGGCCAGTACTACCAATCGATCAACTACAAAGAGGGATCGGGCCTGCCCAGTTCTGAAAGCTATTTGGTGTTCCAAGACAGCAAGGGATTCATCTGGATCGGGACCGACAACGGCGTCGTGAAATTCGATGGGCACGAGTTCGTGACCTACAACAATACGAATGGACTTACCGACAATACCGTCTTCGGATTTCAGGAGGACAACGCAGGTCGGATCTGGTTTCGAACTTATAATGGGCTGTTGTCTTATTATCAGAATGATACCATTAAACCTTATCGTTTCAATAGCACACTCAAATCTCTGATCAACGCGTCGATCATCGTCACGATGTACCCCGATAGTACAGATGATCTGTATTTCAGCACGACGCTTCATGCGATGGCGTCTCACATCGACTCTGCTGGCCATGTTACACAGATCACCCGCCCGAACGATGAATGGAACTTTATCCGATTCCTTGATGGAAAAATGTTGTTGGGAAGTTCCGGAATACCCAAAAACATTCACTATGTGCGGATAAACGACCAGAAGTATGAAATAGCCCTCGATGACCCAGAGCGCCAAAGTAATTCGCTCATTGCATGTGTGAAGTGGCGCGATCGTTATTATTTCTCACTACATAAGAACTTGTTTGTGTACGACGGCCGGAGCGTCAAGAAAGTCTTCACGTCACAAACCCCTTTCATTTGTTTGTATGTCGATCACGAAGATCGATTGTGGGCTGGGTATTTTAATAATGGCGTGCAGATTTTCGATGACACTTCATTCCAAGATCCTCGAACCTTGAGTACGTTAGAAGAATTGTCGGTGAGTAGTGTGTTGGAAGATAATGAAGGGGGCATCTGGACTAGCACGTTGGACCAAGGTGTATTTTATTTCCCCAACCTAGCAGTTCAAAATTTTCAACCACCAAACAATACGAGAGTTAGTGCGATCGCGAGCACAGGCACACACTTATTGCTTGGAAGTTATGATGGGGATGTTTTCAAAATGGAGTCCTCGGGAAAATTCACAAAGGTTCATGAAGGCATTGCTCCCATCAGCAACTTATTCACACTCGGCGAGTCCACGTGGGTATCTGACGCCTCGGGGACTTACATTCTTCCTGGGCTGAAACGAGTGGAAGGGAGGAATAACCTCTCGTCAGGGTTCCGAGGATTGACCACGATAGGTGGGTTCGTGTACGGGTACAACTCTACGGGTGTGTTCAGGATTTCCACCGGGGGAGAACTACTCGAAAAACTCGAGGCGCGCAAAAGGCCGACGGCGATGGCCATTGCGGGAAATGAGATCTTCCTCGGTGCTCTTCATGGCGTGGAAGTGTTCGACATAGGGCTCTCCCGACCTTCAACTAAAATCACAGAATCTCGAGTCGCTTCCCTTGCAAA
>JBGAGB010000024.1:0-74436 GCA_044226945.1 Cyclobacteriaceae bacterium
GCCACTGTATCCGCAATGTTGGGCGTGCCCGCTTCAAACTTATACGGCAGGTCATTGTACGTTGTCTTTTCGAATGTGACCTGCTTGATCATCTCACCGCCACCGAAGAAGGGAGGCATTTTTTCAAGCAACTCCCTCTTACCGTACAAGATCCCGGCACCAGTAGGGCCATACATTTTGTGGGCGGAGATGCAATAGAAGTCTACGTCCAACGCTTGGACATTGATGGTCAGGTGTGAAGCAGCTTGTGCACCGTCGACGAGCACGACGGCCCCAGCCTCGTGCGCCGCAACTATAATTTCTTCTATCGGATTGATGGTACCCAAGCTATTCGAGACGTGGTTCAATACCACCATCTTGGTTTTCGACGACAATAACTTGTAGTATTCTTCCAACACCAGTTCACCTTGATCAGAGACTGGGATTACTCGCAGCTTGGCATTCTTTTCTTCGCACACCATCTGCCAAGGCACAATGTTCGAGTGGTGCTCGATCGCCGACACGATGATTTCGTCTCCCGCACCAATAAAAGTCCGACCATACGAATGAGCAACGAGGTTCACGCCCTCGGTCACACCCCTGGAAAGGAAAATGATTTCATCTGTCGACTTGGCATTCACGAAAGCGCGGGCAGCCTCACGCGTATCCTCGAAAGCGCGTGTCGCACGTTCGGCAAGCGTATGGATCCCGCGATGGATGTTGGCATTATATCCTTGGTAGTAGTCGACCAAACCTTGGATCACCTGCCGAGGTTTTTGGGTGGTCGCCGCATTGTCGAGGTATACCAAGTCGCGTCCATTGATCTTTTGATGAAGGATCGGGAATTCCTCACGAATCTTCAGCAAGTCGAGCGGCTTTATGGAGGCTACCGAACTCATTTTATGGATCCGTGTAAACGGGCTGTGATCAATGAATCGATGTATGCTTTCAACTCGGGAATCGAGATTAGTTCTGTTGTCTCAGAGGCGAACGCGTAAAGGAGCATCGCGCGAGCATCGTCTTTCGCAATGCCTCGCGACTGGAGGTAAAACATCGCTTCGTCATCGAGTTGGCCTGTCGTGCAGCCGTGTGAACATTTTACGTCGTCGGCCCAAATTTCGAGTTGTGGCTTCGTGTTGATTGTCGCTTGTTCGGTCAATAGTATGTTCCTGTTCGACTGGAACGCATTCGTCTTTTGGGCGTGAGGGCGAACATAGATCTTCCCATTGAAGATGCCTTTGGAACGATCATCCATCACACCCTTATAAAGCTCATTGCTGAACGAATTGGGTTCGCGGTGATCGACCACAGTGTGATGATCTCCTATTGTTTCTCCACGCAACAGGCTTAGCCCGTGAAAGTGAGATTCACAGTTTTGACCATCGATGGAAATCGTAAGGTTGTTGCGCACTAGAATACCTTCCAAAAGTAATGTGAAGGTATTCACATGGCTCGAGGCCATTTGTTGTATGTCGCTGTTGCAGACTTCGATGATGTTCGGGGCGTTCTGAATCTTGCAGAAGTCGACTCGAGCATGGTGCCCCACATGAATCTTCTCCAGTTTTGTGACGAAGACAGGGTGATCGCCTACGCACACGGTTCGATCGATGAGCTTGCACGATGCGCGATCGGCAATGGCGACAGAGAAAGTGCTTTGTACTGCAGGTACGCGCCCGGTTAGGATGTGCAAAAGCAGGATCGGCTTCTCGATGGTTTGAGCAACCTGCAGATGAATCGACTCCTGGCTAAGCGCTTCAGTTAACTTTGCAAATGGGTCTTGCAAGCCACTGTCAAAACGTTCGGTCCGCAGCTTGAAAACATCTGCAGCAATCAGTCCGGCGGCTGCGGATAACTCTTTGTTGAACTTACCATCAACCAACACTAGGGTAGATGTCTCGATCCCCGGGATCAAGAATTCCTTAATCGATTCTACAATTTTGTCAGATCCAAGTTGAAGCCCTAATGGGAATGCTTTCTCGATCGCGCGGACGATGGGAGTGAAACGATATTCTTCCGATTTGCTCGAAGGAAGCGATACACCTGATAGGTCGATTGATGGTTGCTGAAGTGCACCTATTTCGGCGACCAGATCTCTTTTTTCAGTTGCGGTATTCGTCATCACACCGAAGCCATTTCGTTCTTAATCCAGTCGTAGCCTTTTGCTTCGAGTTCGAGCGCCAATTCTTTGGTACCGGATTTTACGATGCGCCCCTTGTACAGCACGTGTACGAAGTCGGGAACGATGTAGTCCAGAAGTCGTTGGTAATGGGTAACAACAATCACAGCGTTGTTTTTCGAGCGAAGTTTATTGACACCGTTTGATACGATGCGAAGCGCGTCGATGTCGAGTCCAGAATCGGTTTCGTCGAGGATGGCAAGCTTCGGTTCAAGCATGGCCATCTGAAAGATCTCGTTGCGTTTCTTCTCGCCCCCTGAAAAACCTTCGTTGAGAGAACGGTTGAGAAGGGACTGATCGATTTCAACGAGCTTCATCTTCTCCTTCATCAAGTTTAAGAAAGAGACAGCGTCTAGCGTCGGTTGACCGCGATGTTCGCGAATTTGATTCAAGGCGGTCTTCATGAAGTTGATGGTGCTCACACCTGGAATTTCGACTGGGTATTGAAATGCCATGAACACTCCTTCACGGGCACGTTCCTCGGGCGCCATCGCGAGCAAGTCTTTACCTAAGAATGAGACAGCACCACCTGTTACTTCATAGTCCTCACGTCCCGACAACACCGAAGCGAGCGTGCTTTTTCCCGAACCATTAGGTCCCATGATCGCATGGACCTCGCCGGCTTTCACTTCTAAATTGATCCCATTTAGGATTTGCTTCTCCGCTACCCGCGCTTGTAAATTCTCTATTCGTAACATGCCTTAATTCTTAATTCCCAATTCTACATTCTTAATTCTGTTATCCTACCGATCCTTCCAATGTCAACGCCAACAGTTTCTGCGCTTCCACGGCAAACTCCATGGGAAGTTGGTTGAGTACTTCCTTCGCGTAGCCATTCACGATCAACGCTACCGCTGCTTCTTCGTCGATACCACGTTGGAGGCAGTAGAAGATCTGGTCTTCACCAATCTTCGAAGTGGTCGCCTCGTGTTCGATGCGCGCCGTGTTGTTTTCGACGTCGATGTATGGGAACGTGTGCGCACCGCATTGGTCGCCCATCAGCAGTGAATCGCACTGCGAGAAGTTGCGCGCATTCTGAGCACGCTTCATGATGTGCACTTGACCACGATAGCTGTTCTGCGACTTACCCGCGGAAATACCTTTCGAGACAATGCGAGAGCGTGTGTTCTTCCCGATATGGACCATCTTGGTACCGGTATCGGCTTGTTGGTAGTTATTGGTAACGGCTACTGAGTAGAATTCACCGGAAGAGTAGTCGCCTTTCAAAATGCATGAAGGGTATTTCCAGGTGATCGCCGATCCTGTTTCTACCTGTGTCCAAGAGATCTTCGAATGGTCGCCTGCGCAAAGCCCACGCTTGGTCACGAAGTTGTAGATGCCACCTTTGCCTTGCTTGTCGCCGGGATACCAGTTTTGAACGGTTGAGTACTTGATCTCTGCGTCCTTCATGGCATAGAGCTCCACCACGGCAGCGTGCAGTTGGTTTTCGTCGCGCATGGGAGCGGTACAACCCTCCAAGTAGCTTACATATGAACCTTCATCGGCGATGATGAGTGTGCGCTCGAATTGCCCGGTGTTGGCCGCATTGATCCGGAAGTACGTAGAGAGTTCCATCGGGCATCGTACTCCTTTTGGAATGTAACAGAATGATCCGTCGGAAAACACGGCAGAGTTAAGGGCTGCGAAGTAGTTGTCGTTCATGGGAACCACACTGCCGAGGTATTTCTTCACTAAGTCGGGATGTTCTTTCACCGCATCGCTGAAGGAGCAGAAGATGATTCCGAGTTCGCCGAGTTTCTCCTTGAACGTGGTCGCAACCGATACGCTATCTATCACCGCATCCACGGCGACGCCTGTGAGTCGCTTTTGTTCAGTGAGGGATATCCCCAATTTTTCAAATGTGCGCAGCAGCTCGGGGTCCACGTCTTCAAGGCGTTTTTTGGCCGCGCTCTGCTTGGGCGCCGAATAGTAAATGATGTCCTGGTAGTTGATGGGAGGGTAGTGCACGTTTGCCCACCGGGGCTCCGTCATTTTTTCCCATTTTCTGAAAGCTTCTAGGCGCCAGTTGAGGAGCCACTCAGGTTCGCCCTTCTTTGTCGAAATGAAACGGACAATTTGCTCGTTCAAACCCTTGGGAGCAGTGTCTGTCTCAAAGTTGACCGCCCAGCCGTGCTCGTACTCCCGCGAGGTGAACTCTTCCAAAACCTGGTTGTCCTTGCTCATTCGACCTATTTAGACTGATTTTAAATAATAACCCCAAAAATACTAACAAAAATCGGCTTTTAAGGTTCTTGATTTGCCAATAAATATTGGCAACGATTTCAATCCGATAGCTTCAGGTTTCGATCCAGGCTTTCTTCGAGGGAGATCATGGTTTCCGTACGCTCAATGCCCTCCACCTGCTGCATTTTGTCGTGGAGAACCTCTTTCAAATGGTTCGTATCGCGGCAATGGATTTTGACAAACATGGAATAGTTGCCCGTTGTATAGTGGATGTTGGTGATTTCCTGGATCTTCTTGAGTTCATTTAAGACCTTCTCATAAAGGGCGCTCTTCTGGAGGTATATGCCGATAAAAGCCGTAATGTCGTAGCCAAGCTTTGAGTAGTTTAGCCTCAGTGTGGTGCGTTCAACGATCCCTGCTTCCTCCATCTTGTTCATCCGAACATGCACGGTGCCCTGCGACACATACACCTTCTTTGCCACTTCCGTGTAAGGTTTCTTCGCATCCTGGGTCAAGATTTCGAGGATCTTGAGGTCCGTATTATCGATTTCATAATTTTTTGCCATCGCGAGCCTATTATGTTAATTGAATTATAAAACTGACAATATTATTTTATAAATACTACATAATTTGAATTGTTTTATTGAATGAAATGTCGATTTGGTATTGCTTTGTACCCGTTGTCGCACACATTGTAGGGTGTTGAAATTGGCAGACAAGCCCTCCTGTCTCGGGGGTGAGGATAAACGGGATAAACGCAGGGTAATGGGTTGACCACTAAAAAGTTTTCTTGTGCCCTGTAGCTAACTGCCTCGTGGAGGTTCGAGCCCTCCCTCTACAGCTTTGAAAGAAGGCCTGCTCCTGCAAAGGACGGGCTTCTTTCGTTTTATAACCTAGCTAAGATTAGGGTCGCGTTAAAAACAGGCGCCACCACCGTTTCTTCCCGCCGAGACCCAAACAAACGATTGCTAAAACGGCCTTTTTTCGGGTAATTGTAAGTCTTATTCCAATAAACCCGAAGTTATGAAAGAGTACCCGTGGCTGAGTTCGTATCCGACTGTCGTTGCTAAAGAGATTGGCCCACTGCCGTATTCTTCCCTCGTCGAGCTGTTTAATAGCGCCTCGAAAAAATACGCCGACCGAGTCGCCTATGAGAACATGGGGGTCCAACTGACATTCCGTGAAGTCGACGAACTGTCCACCGCATTCGGAGCTTACCTGCAAAAAAGCCTTGGTATGAAAAAGGGTGAACGGATTGCCATCCAGATGCCCAACCTGTTACAATTTCCAGTTTGCTTCATCGGTGCCCTGAAAGCAGGTCTCATTGTCGTCAATACCAACCCATTGTACACACCACGCGAAATGGAGCACCAGTTCCGCGATTCAGGTGCAACAGCCATCGTCATCGTTTCGAATTTCGCAAAGAACTTGGAAGAGATCACCGGGAAACTACCCGGACTCAAGCACATCATCGTGACCCAAATGGGCGACCTGCTGGGTACCCTCAAGGGTGCTCTCGTCAACTTCGTCGTGAAGAACGTGAAGAAGATGGTACCGGCGTATCACATCCCGGACGCATTGTCATTCAAAGATGCTTTGTCAAAAGGTCGTGGATTGACACTCGACATCCCCAAGATTGAGTCGGAAGATGTTGCCGTGCTGCAATACACAGGTGGCACGACTGGGATTTCGAAAGGTGCTCAGCTGTCGCACCGAAACCTGATCTCCCATAATCAGATGATATTCGAATGGTTTAAGCCTTACATGCGCCCCGATGGCAAGGACTTGATCATTACGGCAATTCCAATGTATCACATCTTCGCGCTCAGCGTGAACGGTACGCTCATGTACAGTTCCGGCGTGAAAAACGTGCTCATTACCAATCCACGCGACATCCCCGGATTTTGCAAGGAGCTATCGAAGCACAAGTTCACAATCATCACAGGGGTGAATACGCTTTTCAACGGTCTCTTGAATAACCCTGAGTTTGCGAAGCTCGACTTCTCGTCGATGGCCGGTGCGGTGGGAGGAGGTATGGCCGTGCAAGATGCCGTGGCTAAGAAATGGGAACAGGTGACAGGAAAACCTTTGGTGGAAGGTTATGGATTGAGCGAGACATCTCCGGTGCTCTGTTGCAACCCACTCGACGGCACACACCGCCTTGGAACGATCGGGTTGCCAATGCCGAGCACGGAAGTCGCACTCTTCGATGACAACGGAAACCCGGTTCCGGTGGGTGAATCTGGAGAGATATGCGCCAAAGGTCCACAGGTGATGAGTGGGTACTGGGAGAAGGACAACACGGGCGTATTCTTCCATGGCGATTGGTTCCGAACCGGAGACATCGGTGTGATGGATGACCGTGGCTTCTTCAAGATTGTTGACCGCAAGAAAGACATGATTAAAGTGTCGGGCTTCAACGTATTCCCGAACGAAATTGAAAACGTGGTGGCGAGCAATCCAAAGGTCCTAGAAGTCGCTGCGATCGGCGTTCCGGATGCTAAATCCGGCGAGGTGATTAAGGTCTTCATTGTGAAACGCGACCCGACCCTCACCGAAGAAGAACTGATCGCATACTGCCACAAGAACATGACGAACTACAAGGTGCCCAAGTATGTCGTGTTTAGGAACGAACTTCCCAAGTCGAACGTCGGTAAAATTATCCGCCGTGTACTGAAGGAAGAGGAGGCCGCGGGCAAATCGAAGGCGGCATAAATTATACTGTTAGAGTTATGAGCGCGGAATGCTTTCATCTAATTTCGCGCCTCGAATCGAAATATTTGATCAGTTCATGAAACGCAAAAGCCTTTTTGCTTCGCTCGTCCTGCTGACGGCCGTCGCTCAGTATTCTCAAGCTCAAGATCTTCGATATCCTGAAGAGAAGCACCTTAAGAACTTGAAGCAACTGACGTTCGCCGCCGATAATGCAGAGGCGTATTGGAGTTTCGACAGCAAGATGGTGACATTTCAATCGAACAATAAGAAATGGGGCGTTGGGTGCGACCAAATATTCTACATGCCGATTTCCGGTGAGGACTTGAGCGATGGACATCGCCCGCATTTGATTTCCACCGGCGAAGGACGCACGACTTGCTCTTTTTTCTTGAAGGGGAACAAGACCATCCTCTATGCATCCACGCACTTGGGTGGTAAAGAGTGCCCCCCAGAACCAGCACGCACGCCCGGCGGAAAATACCTGTGGCCCATCTACGACTCTTACGATATTTTCATCGCCGGTCTCGATGGCAAAATCATCGAACAATTGACCAATACACCCGGGTACGATGCTGAAGCAACCGTATCACCGAAAGGAGATAAGATCGTGTTCACGTCGATGCGGAATGGCGACCTAGACCTTTACTTGATGGATGTGAAATCGAAGAAAGTCACGCAGGTCACGAAAGAACTCGGCTACGACGGTGGCGCTTTTTTTTCACCCGATGGAAAGAAACTAGTGTTTCGTGCCTCGCGCCCGAAAACCGAACAAGAGAAAGCTGAATATCTCGAATATCTGAAACAAGGTCTTGTCGCCCCTACGGCGATGGAGATTTTTACTTGTAACCTTGACGGATCGAACTTGAAACAAATCACGAACTTAGGAAAGGCAAACTGGGCGCCGTTCTATCATCCAGCCGGTAAAAAGATCATCTTCAGCTCCAACCACAAAGGAACGCGTGGCTTTGAATTCAACTTGTTCATGATCAACGAGGATGGAACAGGTCTAGAGCAGATCACGTACGACAAAGTTTTCGATTCGTTCCCGATGTTCTCACCCGATGGGAAGAAGATCATCTTCTCTTCGAACCGGAATAATAACGGAACGCGAGACACCAACCTGTTCGTAGCAGATTGGGTTGACTAACCGCAACCGTTTCAGAACAAGTTCGCCAACCCGAAAAACTTCTCGAGGATCACGAGGATTGAAAGGATTCCGAGTAACACCGGTGCGATGTAGGTGATCGTGAAGGTGAGGTACTTCTTCAAGAACGATGTGCTGTAACCGAAGTCGCTCACTTCAATTTCTTTATGCATGTTTTCGATCTTCCATCGGCGTGCAATGAAGATGCACATCAAGCAACCTCCAACAACCAAGCTGATGTCGCACATGTCGGCGACGAACGAGAGGAAGTCGCCTTTCTGCGCACCGATGAACGGGTAGAAGGGAAGTTTGTTCAACCACTGCACCATCCCTTGGCTCATCATGCTCGGCAGTCCCAGGATGAAGATCCCGATTGCCAACACCCACACCATTGTGGTGCGGTTCTTCTTGTGGGTATCGACAAAATATGCCACCGGCACTTCGAGTAATGATATCGTAGACGTCAACGCCGCGAAACAGACCAATAAGAAGAAGGATCCACCGATAATACGGCCTAGGATCGGGCCCATCTCGCTGAAGATTTGTGGAAGTACGATAAAGATCAAGGGAGGTCCTTGCGTTCCCACGTTGTCGATGTTCAACTTGTACTGCAAGAAGTGGACGAGCGGGAATACCATTAATCCTGCTAGGAATGCGACAGATGTATCGGCAATCGAGATGACGGCCGCAGAACGCGTAATATTATCTGTTTTCTTCAAATACGATCCATAAGTAATGAGGCACCCCATACCAAGTGAGAGCGAAAAGAATGCTTGTTTCAAGCCGTCGAATACAGTTTGGATTCTAAGCTCCGAGAAGTCAGGCACCAGGTAGAACTTCACACCTGACATGGCATTCGGAAGCGTGAGGCTGTATGCGATGAGACCTATCAAGATGACGTAGAGGGCTGGCATCATGATGCGGTTCGCAGCTTCGATACCACCTTGAATTCCCTTCGACACGATCACGGCGGTGATTACCATAAATGCGGCTGAAAAGATCAAGTTCGAGTTGGCGAAACCATTCACACTGCCCACGTTGATGATGTCGTTTACGAACGCTCCAAAGAAACCGCCGAAATCGGACTGGCTCAGTAAGTCACCGAACGAGATGTGAAGGAAGTAGCCGAACGCCCAGCCGGCGACGACATTATAGAATGAAAGGATGAAGATCCCTGCTAGGATTCCAAAGGTACCGAGGGCTCCCCACCGTCGACCGCCAAGTTTTGAATATGAGCCATACGCATCGGAGGCAGCTGCGCGACCGATGGCGATTTCGCCGACCATCACTGGGTAACAGAGTAGGAAGATGCAACACAGGTAGACGAGTAAGAAGATCGCACCTCCGTTTTGTCCCGCCAGGTAGGGGAATTTCCAGATGTTACCGAGGCCCACGGCCGAGCCGGCAGCAGCGAGGATGAAACCTATACGTCCGGAAAAATTACCTCTGTTGTCGGCCATAATGATTAGTCGGGGTTTACGTTTCATCCCAAACGTTTTTGCATGCGATGCGCCGGCAAAATAGGTCCTAAACTAAAATTGTCAAAACCGGGTTACACAACTGCTGTTAGGATTATAATAGAGTCGAGCAACTTCTGTCGGATGAGGACCGTTTGCGTTAACACGGTATTAATTATTCAGCGATTGCACGCCACTTCGCGAAATTTGTGTGAAATTTAAGATCAGGATTAACAGGGAGGACTTTTATGGAGGATACCAAGAAACTTTCGACGCAGGAAAAAGCACTCAGGATTAACCTTTCGAAAGCAGTTTACGGGTCCTTTGCCGAGATCGGAGCAGGGCAGGAAGTCGCAGCGAACTTTTTCAAAGTGGGAGGGGCATCTGGAACGGTGGCCAAAACCATTTCGGCCTACGACATGAAGTTTTCCGATGCCATCTACGGCATTTGTGATCGCTACGTTTGCGAGGACCGACTCCAGTCGATGCTCGACAAGGAGTATGCACTCCTTCCTGAACGCCTTCCCGAACGGGTCAGTCGCACCCAATTTTTCGCTTTCGCGGATACGGTGGAAGCGCTTAACTATGAGCGCACCAACCAAGGGCACGGTTGGATTGGCTTAAGATTTCAATTGCATCCAGAGCAAGAACCCAATGACTGCGTGGTGCATGTGAAAATGCATGACACGGACCCACTCCAACAACAATTTGCCCTTGGTATCGTCGGGGTGAACATGATCTACGGTTGCATGTTTGTGTCCGAACCCGAGGCGATCATGATGTCGTTGCTCGATGGTTTGACGACACGCCGGATCGAGATCGATACCTTCCGACTTTCGGGCCCCGATTTCAAAGCAGTCGATAACCGGTTGATGGCCTTAAAACTTGTCAAGAATGGATTGACAAAAGCGGCGATGTTTGGTCCTGATGGCACTGTGATGCAGCCGTCGGAGGTACTGTACAAGAAAAACGTGCTCGTCCTTCGCGGTCGGTTCAGGCCGGTGACACACGTCAATGTCGACATGCTGCTGACTTCACGCCGTCATTTCAAGAATGAACCTGATGTTGATAAGTCGAAGATGGTCGTCCTTACTGAACTCACTCTGACCGATTTGAGTGCAGACGGCAAAATCGACGAGAAAGACTTCTTGCATCGCGCCGACATCATTTGTTCACTCGGACAAACAGTGTTGGTGTCTAACTACTTCGAATACTACCGCCTGGTCGATTACCTGTCGAAGATCACCAAAGGCAAAAAGATTGGAATCATCCTCGGGATTTATGCCCTTCAAAAAATCTTTGAGGAGAAAACTTACGGAAACCTTAAAGGGGGAATCCTTGAGAGCTTTGGGACTCTATTCGGCACCAATGTCAAGCTCTATATTTACCCTGCATGGAAGCGCGACTCGCGTGATCTGTTCACGTTGAAGGACTTCGAACAAACCTTACCGGTCAATCTACGCAGTCTGTTCCGCTACTTAGTGGAGAACAACAAAGTGGAGGACATCAAGGATGCCAACGTGAACAACCTTCACATCATTTCCGACAACGTGCTTGCAATGATCAAGAAGGGTGACGATGGCTGGGAGAAGTTCGTTCCTCGAAAAGTGCAAGAAGCAATCAAGGACCACAACCTGTTCGACTACCACGCCGAGACCGTCAAAGGTTAAGCCTACAGCAACTTGGCTTTCTTCATCCGGGCGAAATAGTCTTTCGCTTCCGACATCACACGTGGCGCCAGCAGGAACCCGGTAATCATAGTCGGAATCGCCATCAGCGCATACGCGATATCGATCAAGTTCATCACATCTGCCATAGAAGCAATCGCACCCAGCACAATGGTAGCGAGGTAGAAGTAATCGTACCACCTACCGGCTTTCACTCCAAACATGAACGATATTGCTTTGTTGCCGTAGTAGCTGTATGAAAACAATGACGTGATGGCGAAGAAGAACGCCGACACGAGCAACAAGAATTTCCCGACCTCGCCGAGCGAGCTTTCGAAGGCCATCACGGTGAGCGTCACGCCGCTGGCCCCAGAAGTTTCCCAAACACCGGTTACCAGGATCGCCACGGCAGTGAGTGTACATACAAGCAACGTGTCAATTGCTGGACTCAACATCGACACGAGACCTTCTCGCACAGGTTCTGCTGTTTGTGACGCTGCCAGAGCCATCGGTGCCGTTCCAATTCCCGCTTCGTTAGAGAACGATGCACGACGGACGCCGGTAACAATCAATCCTCCCACAATTCCACCTAGCGCCGGTTGACCATGGTAGTTGCTGGCGCTGAACGCATCGGTGACCACCATCCATAAATAGCCCGGAACTTCGGTGATATGCATGAGGAGGATCACTAAGACCAACCCGAAATAGACCACGATCATCAGGGGAACCATCTTGCCAGCCCATTGACCAATGCGTTGAATCCCACCGATGATGACAAAGCCTGAAATGATCATGAGCGTGGTGCCGATAATTAACTTTAATAGATTGATCTCGACGCCGCCGATGGTGAATGCTTGCGCTCGAAGCGATTCCGACCGAATTCCAATATCGATGATGACCTGCGTTAATTGATTCGCTTGAAAGATTGGGAGGCAGCCAATCAAACAACAAACGCTAAACAAGATTGCCAGAGGCTTGAGTTTTGGAAACGCTTCTCGGATGACATACATCGGTCCACCCTGAACTGCACCGGCTGAATCTTTTCCCCGGAACATCACGGAGGCGGTGCTGGTGAAGAAATTCGTAGACATGCCCACGAACGCAGTCACCCACATCCAAAAAAGTGCGCCGGGACCACCAATCGAAATTGCTGCTGCTACGCCGGCAATATTTCCCATGCCAACTGTTGAGGCGAGTGCGGTAGATAGGGCTTCGTATGGACTAATCTGGCCGGGGTCGTTTGGGTTGTGGAATTTGCCGCGTAAGATCGCAATCGCGTGGCTGAAATACCTGTAATGAATGAATCGCGAGTAGATTAAGAAAAAAATCCCTCCGAAAATCAGGAGAAACAGTATGACAATCCATACATGTTCTGCTGTTTTCGAAATCATTTCACTTAAGCCAGCGAGGAAGGATGTTTCAGCCATGTACGACGGTTATGTATTTCCAAAGAAAGTGAAATACTTTTGAAGTGCAATAGAATCACGCGGCGGTGTCCCTACGGTTCGAACCTCTCGACGATTGATGCTGAACCTTTTTCGACTTCGCGCCAACTTCCAATTGGCAACTTGAGAACAATCGTATGAGCAGGGGCAAGGTCTTCCACTTCGCCATTGCAAACGAATTCAGCGAAATAACTGATCGTAGGGTTGTGCGCAATGATCGCGATGGAGCTGCAAGGTTGAGTCTGGTGCAGTAGATCTAACATAGTTCGGACCGAAGCTTGATAGAGTTCTTCTTCGATTGACATTCGTTGTTCGAATTGTTCGAGACCCAATTGTTCAGCGATGAGATTCGCCGTTTGTACGGTGCGTGTCGCAGAGCTCACCAAGAGCCATTCGATTGGGACCGGCAATGTTGAAAGAAATTGTCCAACGGATGCTGCTTGCCGCATACCCGAAGTGGTTAATTCCCGCTCTTTATCCGTCTGACCGGTTACTTTTTCAGCGCTTTCCGCATGACGAATAAGGATGAGTTGCTTCATACTGTGAGGATAAATGTACGAGTTGATCATTTGATGCCTCGATTATTGTAGTAACTCGTTGACTATCATAACACTGATAGCGGTTAAAAGTTGATTTGAAATGCGTTTGAAACACGTCGTGAATGGAGCCTGAATTTGTGATTGTAAAAAAAATCGGATATTTGAAGCCCTTATTCCAAAATTCTGAGCATGTCTAAGAATCTCGTTATTGTTGAGTCTCCGGCTAAAGCGAAAACTATTGAAGGTTATCTCGGTAAGGATTTTACCGTGACCTCTAGCATGGGACACGTGCGCGACTTGCCGAAAGGAAACAACTCGATCAACATCGAAAAAAACTATGAACCAACGTACGAAGTGAGTGCCGATAAAAAGGAAGTCATTTCGAAGTTGAAGAAGTTGAGTGCAGATGCCGAAATGGTTTACCTAGCATCCGACGATGACCGTGAAGGTGAAGCCATCGCATGGCACTTAAAGGAAGTCTTGGATCTCAACGACCAGAACACACGCAGGATTGTATTCACCGAGATCACGAAGAATGCGATTCAAAACGCGTTGAAGTCACCAAGGGGAATCGATTTGGATCTGGTGAACGCACAGCAAGCTCGTCGAATCCTCGATAGGCTAGTGGGCTTCGAACTGTCACCCATTCTTTGGAAAAAGATCAAGACCGGTTTATCCGCCGGTCGCGTGCAGTCCGTCGCCGTTCGACTCGTCGTTGAACGCGAACGCGAAATCGACAAGTTCGAAGCGAAGTCCTCATTTCGTGTTGTCGCTATTTTCGATTTAGGTAAAGGCAAGCAACTCGTCGCTGAGTTGCCAAGCAAGTTTGAATCCGAAGCAGAAGCGCTGGAGTTCCTGAACTCTTGTGTGGGTGCAAAGTTTACAATCGGCGACCTGCAGAAGAAGCCGGGTAAAAAATCACCAGCGCCTCCTTTCACCACGTCGACGTTGCAACAAGAAGCGGGTCGAAAGCTTGGCTTCTCGGTGTCGCAAACCATGGTGGTGGCGCAAAAGCTATACGAAGCAGGTAAGATTAGCTATATGCGTACCGACTCTGTGAACTTGTCGGAAGAGGCAATCGCAGGCGCGTCTCGGCAGATCGAATCAGCTTACGGCAAAGAGTACGTATTCAACCGCAGGTTCAAAACAAAGTCGAGCGGCGCGCAAGAAGCCCACGAAGCTATTCGTCCCACCGATTTTTCTGTGACCGACCCAGGGATGGACCGCAATGGGCTCCGGCTGTATGACTTGATTTGGAAACGAGCAATCGCCTCCCAAATGGCCGACGCCGAATTGGAGAAGACGACCGCCACTATTAATATATCTACAAGCCCGCGTCAACTTCAAGCCACCGGCGAGGTCATCAAATTCGATGGTTTCTTGAAGGTGTACATGGAGTCGCAAGACGAAGATGACGACGAGGAACAAGGCGGCAAGGTGCTTCCTCCCCTAAAGGTAGGCCAAGACCTTAGCTTGAATGAGCTCACGGCAACCGAGACCTTTTCACGTCATCCACCGAGATATACTGAAGCAAGTCTGGTGAAGAAACTGGAAGAACTCGGCATTGGTCGACCTTCCACCTATGCGCCTACCATTTCAACCGTGCAAAAGCGCGGATATATTCTCAAGGAAAGTCGCGACGGGAAAGAACGCCCTTACAAAGTCATTCAACTGAAGTCCGATCAAGTGACTTCACGCTCAGAAAGCGAAATCACCGGTGCGGAAAAGAACAAGTTGTTCCCAACGAACATGGCGATGATCGTCAATGATTTCCTCGTTGAGCATTTCCCTGATATCACCAACTATTCATTTACCGCCGAGATTGAACAAGAGTTCGATGAAATCGCGAGCGGCAAGCTGGAGTGGCATCGGATGATCGACCAATTTTACAAACCATTCCATAAAGTTGTTTCGAAGACCGAAAAAGTGGAGCGGTCCTCGGTTGCAAATAAGGTCCGTGAGTTGGGCGTTCATCCTAAGTCAGGATTGAAAATCTACGCGAAACTTGGCAAGTTCGGTGCCTACGTGCAATTGGGCGAGAACCCCGAAGACGGCAAAGAAGGTAAACCTAAGTTCGCGAGCCTTCGCCCTGGACAGTTTCTGGAAAATATTACGGTAGAGGATGCGCTCGAGCTATTTAAAATGCCACGCGACATGGGCGAATTTGAAGAGAAGCCTGTCGTTGTCAATATCGGTCGCTTCGGCCCTTACGTGATGCATGACAAGAAGTTTGTCTCCATTCCGAAAGAAGAAGACCCATACACGATCACGCCCGAGCGTGCAGTCGAACTCATCAAAGAGAAACGGATCGCAGACGCAAACAAAACGATTAAGCTCTTCGAAGAGAATCCCGACATCCAAATCTTGAACGGACGCTTTGGACCATACATCAAAGCTGGTAAGAAGAACGTCAAGATCCCGAAAGGAAAGGTGCCTGCTGAACTCACACTCGCAGAGTGCGTCGAACTCGCCGAGAAAGCACCCGAACGCAAGGGACGGTTCTTCAAGAAAAAAGCTTCCTAGACGGATTTCCTGACAACTTTGAGCCCCGCCACTTTCGGTGGGCCCATTCGTCGTTGTATATTTAGTCTCGACTGCCAATCGAAACCATGCGTATGCAGGTAGTTGGCGGTGCCGACCTAAAATCCTTACCACGATGAAAGTCAACATTGCCATTGTCGCCCTCGTCATTATTGCGTTACCAACTCGAGCCCAATCGCCCGAGTTGGAGCGATTCATCAGCCACCCATTCGAATCGGGATTTGCCGCGTCCGCAGACGGTAAGAACCTCGCCTGGGTGATCAATGACCACGGGAAAAGAAACATCGTCGTGAAGATGGGCAACGACATCCCACGACCGCTCACCAACTACACACAAGACGACGGTCAGGAGATTTCGCAGCTGGTCTTTAGCCCCAATGGGACAATCCTGCTTTTTGTACGCGGTGGAGGTGGGAATCGTCAAGGGCAATCTCCAAATCCTGCTAGTCTCGCCGAAGGGGCCGAACAAGCGATCTATTTTAAAGACGTCACATCCAAAAGTTTGCCTGCCCGCATTACGAAAGGAAGTGATCCAGTCTTCTTTAAGGATGGCATTAAGTTTCTTTTCAGCCGCGATGGTCAAATATTCGAATCGCCACTCGATATCAATGCCAACCCGAAGCCTCTGTTCACAGCGCGGGGCGCCAACTTTGGACCTGTATTTTCTCCCGATGGCCGAACAGTATTGTTTACAAGCGATCGTGGCGACCACTCTTTCGTCGGTGCCTACAACCTGGATACAAAGCTGATAAAATGGATTTCACCCGATGTGAGCAACGATGCCACACCCGTATGGTCGCCCGCAGGAGACCAGATTGCGTTCATCCGGACGCCTGGCACTAAAGAAGGCGAGCTCATGAACGTAACGGGAGGTACCAAGTTCTCGATCTTGGTCGGCGATCCAAAAACAGGAAAAGCCAATGTGATCTGGCAATCACCCACCGATGATGGTGGTTTCTCGCAGTCTTACGTGAACACTCCGCTCGCCTGGACAAAGGCAGGCAGGATCATCTTCTTCTCAGAGCACACAGGTTGGAATCATGTTTTCTCAATCACCCCAACCGGCACCGACCTGAAGGACATAACCCCTGGTGACGGCGAAGTGGAAAACATCGTTGTTGATCCGTCGGGGACGAACATCTATTTCGATGGCAACCGTGAAGACATTAATCGTCGGCACATTTGGAAGTCGGATGTCACGAAGGGTATGCCCGTGGCAGTCACGACCGGCGACGGTATTGAGACCTCACCCGCCTTCGGGGGACCTCTGTTGTTCTGCTTCAGGTCAACAGCGACTTGGGGTAGGACACTGGTGCGTGTAGAGGAGACGTCGAAGGTCACCGCCCAAGTATTCCCCCAGAAACTTCCAGTTTTTCAAACGACGGCTTTTGTCAAGCCAGAACCCGTCACGTTTAAAGCGGCCGATGGAACAGTGATACATGGACAACTCTTCGTGAACAGGACCATCGCCGGGAAGCGACCAGGCCTCGTGTTCATGCATGGAGGTCCCATTCGACAAATGCTCCTTGGGTTTCACTACAGCGAGTATTATGCGAATTGCTACGCCTTCAATCAATACATGGCGAGCCAAGGTTACGCTGTCTTAGCTGTGAATTATCGATGCGGAACTGGATATGGTCGCAACTTTCGAAGGATCGCGAAACAAGGACCCCGTGGAGCAGAAGAATACCAGGACATCGTGGCTGGTGGAAAGTTCTTGCAAGGACTTGCTGAAGTGGATCCAGCGAAGATCGGCCTGTGGGGAGGCTCGTACGGAGGGTACCTCACAGCAATGGGCCTTGCCCGCAATCCTGAACTGTTCAAAGTGGGCGTGGACGTTCACGGCGTCCATGACTGGGCTTATCGCGCGAAGGATTTTGCTCCGGGCGGATGGTGGGGCATCGGTCCCAACGAGATGGATATCGCGTACAAGTCCTCGCCAGTATCCGACCTGTCGAAGTGGGTAGGACCCGTGCTCATGATCCATGGCGACGACGACCGCAATGTGGCCTTCCAAGAAACGACTGATTTAGCGGAACGGCTCCGCGATAAGAAAGTCCACGTAGAGGTACTGGTGTTCCCCGATGAAGTGCACGGATTCCTTCGCTATGAAACTTGGTCGAACGCTTTCGATGCAGCGAAGGACTTTTTTGATCGCCAATTGAAGGTTGCAAAATGAAACCAAAATTGGTCGCGTTGACGGGTGCGGGGATCAGTGCCGAAAGTGGGATCCCTACATTTCGCGACTCTGGAGGACTGTGGGAGGGACATCGCGTCGAAGACGTGGCAACGCCGGAGGGCTGGGCGCGGAACCCATCGCTCGTGCTCGATTTCTACAACCAAAGACGAAAACGTGCTCTGGAAGTAATGCCCAATCGTGGACACGACGTCTTGAAGGAGTTGGAGGAGTACTTCGATGTGACCGTGATCACTCAGAACGTCGACAACCTACATGAAAGGGCAGGGTCAACGAAGGTGATTCACTTACACGGTAGCTTGTTTGAATCCCGGAGCACGAAAGATGAATCGCTTGTGTATCCGATCGACGGATGGGAGTTGAATATCGGCGACCTTTGCGAACGAGGCTCCCAACTTCGCCCCAATATCGTGTGGTTTGGCGAACAGGTTCCAATGATTGAACCCGCGGCCCGGGTGGCGTCGGTCGCTGACGTGTTTGTCGTGGCGGGGACTTCCATGGTCGTGTATCCCGCGGCAGGGCTCATCGAGTACGCGAAACACGAGGTGAAGAAATACATCGTCGACCCCCATAAGCCAAGTATCGATGGCGGCCCCAACCTTGAGTTTATTACAGAGAAAGCGAGCGTCGGAATGGAGATGCTCAAGCAAAAATTACTTTCCGAATGGTGATTTTATTGGGCATTTAGCCCATGAAGGAACTTTCGAAACTTTGCCGTGTCGAAGTTGGTGGTCCCGACTTCCTTGACAACAATGTGACCTTCTTTATTGATGACGAATGTAGTTGGGATCGAGGGGAGATCGAGCTGAGAGGTCAGTTCACCGGAAGGTTGGAACACGGGAAAGGTGTATTTGTACTTTGCTACGTACGCGTCGATCTTCGCTTTGTCTGAGTCACGATCGATTGAGAGCATCACGAACGCCACTCCGGTCGTGTCCATTTTCTCATAGAGCTTTTGAATCGAAGGCATCTCCACTCGGCAAGGGCCGCACCAGGTTGCCCACACGTTGAGGAACACCACCTTGCCCTTGTACTGCTCAAACGAGACGCGCTCGCCCTTGAGATCCTTGATGGTGAAATTGAAGTCGAATGGTTCGGTCTTTTTCAATGCCGAAGTAGAGGCATCCCGGAGGCCCGTCGCAAGCAACGCCGATTGAGAGTAATACGACACGCTGCTGAGCAACCCAGTTACCTGTAGGAATGCCAACAGTATGAAAGCCGCGATAAGCGGTTTGAACCAATTAAACACCTTCGCAAACATGACAAGCGGGCTGGCCCGGTTTTGGATAGTTTTACCAAATGTCCGTAAATTGATAAATTCGGGCAACTAAAAGTAATGATGAAACGTTACGTTTCGCTTTTTATCCTGTTACTCCTCGCCACAGGGACATTCGCTCAAAAGGTAAAATACAAGGACCTATTCGTGTTGCTGGATTCCCGTCGGTTCACCGACGCTGAGCCATTTTTGCGCAAGTACATCAAGGATAACACCGATAACCCCAACGCACACCTCTTCATGGGCTTTCTCCTTCAGGAGAAATGTCAGAAAGCCGATGTCCTAAAGGAAACGCCTGCAGTTCTGTACCTGGCCGATTCGGCGGTGCTTTACCTCGAACTGGCAAAGAAGGGAATCACCGAAAAGGAAATCAAACGCAACGACGAGTATTATCAATCGTACAGCCGCCGCAATCAACGGACAGGTGAATTCGGCATCGCTTTATCCGATGTTCAGATCGACATCGACGATCGAGTTGCTGCGCTGAAAACGCGCAAACAGAAGGTTAGCATGTTGAAGAACCATTTCGATGAATGGGCGCGTCTCTATCAACGCAGCGCCAATTTATTCAAGTCGCTGCAAGGGGCTTACCCAGGTGAAAAAGAGTTCTTGTTGCAATCCGACGAGAACTCGATCGCGAAGTTGTCGGAAGTGATCCAAGCTTTCGATTCGTGCCAGAGCGAATACAAGTCGTACCGCTCAGCACTCGAGCAAGTGAACAAGCCTGGTTATGCCCAGAACTTTAACGCGCGTCGAATCGAAAAATTCAAAGACGACGGCCAAGGCACTCCTGATTTCTTTGCCGATGATGTGAAAGGGTGGAACTACGGCGACTGGGCTTTGGCGCACATCCAGGAAATCCAGCGGGAGGTAATCCCGTTTCGCGATAAGCTGGTTTCATACGACGTAGAAATAAACAAGCTTTTCGATCGCATTCGGAAAGATTCCTCGTCAGTTACAAACCTTATTCCGACAGTTGAAGAGAAAATAAAGGTCAATCCGGTGGCCCGATTCGACGCATCGCCGATGCCTCTGATGGTATTCAAGATGAAACTCGAAGAATTGAAGTTCACCTCGTTCCATATCGACAATCGGAAACTTCGCGATAGTACCAATATCAACGTCAAAATGCAGACGATTAAGTCTGAGTTAGTCTCTCTAACCCGTTTGGATAGCATCGCAGGAATCTTGGTCGCGAAAGACATCGACAAGGAAACTGAGAACTACCAACATTTTGTAACCAATGCCTATGGAAGTACGAAGATGTTGAAGAGCCTAATCTCAGCAACGAAGGAATTCTCAGAGCATGAAAAACACAGACGGGAAGACGTGATTCAACGCTTGAGCAATTCATTGAATTGGCTAGTCGTCGATGTGGATTCCGTCGCGATCGGCCAAGTCAAGCAGCGTAAGCCCAACCATTTTCCGTTGGCCATTTATCCGGAACGTTTCATGTCGGGTCTTAAATTTGGAGCCGACTCCGTGGCGACCGGTTTTTTCTATACCATCACACCCAGCCGGAAACCTGACCTAAAGGCCTCATTTCCAGTCGATAAGGTGATTTTTGCTAAGAAAAATTTGCCGCTATCTAAGAGCTTGTCTGTCTCGAACGAGGGAGGTACTGTCTTTTACACCGTCATCTATAGTGAGACCAAAGTTGGCGATAAGTTTCCGGTGAACATCACCCGGGTGAACAAGCCAGAAGGGATGGTTTGGAACATGTCCTACAAGTTCGAGTTCCTCCCTTCAGAATTAGTGGTTTCTCCCGATACCGGGGACCTTACTGTCAAGATCACCAGCCCCGCAGGTGACAGTAAATTGATCACGCTCGATAAGGCAGGCAAGCAACTTTGACACGATGACCGTGGAGTTGTTTGTCTTAAGTTGTTCGCTACAGGATTAGTTCTTGCCTTCCTCTGGGTTCGTGATCGTGATGTCTGTACCCCGCCAAATATTGTTTGCTGGACTCACGTCAGCCATTCGTTTGGATGGATCGATCTCGAGGGATTGAATTACCGAAATCCTCTTCGGCAGGACGATCGTGTAAGTGGGGTTAGTCCAATGCCAGTCGGGTTCTACCACACGTGTAATGGCATCTTCCGCAGGTTTTGCGCCCATCATTTCGTTCAGGGGGATGTAACGCCACTCGGTTGAGCCGTCTTTGTAGCGTACGAGTAAATCGATCGGCATCGGGATCTCACCGCTTCGACGAAGAATTACCTTGGTTGAGTCGCCCGATTCGAGCACGTCATCGATCTCATAATCGATTTTCTTTGTCGTCTGTGTCCAGTATCTCAAGAACCAATGGAGTTGCAGGCCAGAAGTCTTTTCCATCACTCGGATAAAATCGTTGGGTTCTGGGTGCCTAAACTTCCAGGTGTCGTAATAGCGTTTGAAACCCGCGTAGAAGTTTTTCTCACCAATCACGTACTTCATCTGGTGTGCAAAGAGTGCTCCTGCCACATAAGATCCTGTCCGGTAGCCCTTGTTCGTGATGAAATGATCTGAGTGCATATCGGGTATTTCGTACGCACCCGCATTGACCACTGAAAAATAGGACTTATAGCTGGCTGCGTGATCGTTGGCCGTGTTCGTATAATGCGCCAAGAACTCGTCGCACGCAAAATCGGCGAAGCCTTCATCCATCCAGGCGTGTAACGACTCGTTGGACGCGAGTGCCATTTGGTACCAACTGTGTGCGATCTCGTGGACCACGGTGCTTGCAAGGCCTTCGAGTTTGCCTTCACCGACCACGAGCGTGCACATGGGGTATTCCATGCCGCCATCACCACCCTGTATCACGGAGTATGTGTCGAATGGGTATTTGCCAAAATGTTCATTGAAATATCGAAAGGTTTCAACCACGATCGGCTGAATGGCCTTCCACGTGTTGCGCGTTTTGTCGTTGGGCTGATAAAAGAAATGAACAACGGGGCCCCCGGGTACTTCTACGCGGTCGTGTGCATAATCTGGATCGGCCGCCCAAGCGAAGTCAATTACGTTCTTCGCTACAAAACGCCATTTGATGTTCTTGTCCTTCCTCTGGGGCACCCTCCCTGGTTTCCCATAGCCGTGTCCTACCTTGTCTGCATCTTGAAGCACGCCGCTCCCGGCCACCACGAAAGAAGAATCCATGGAGATTGTGACATCGAAATCGCCCCACACCCCGTGGAATTCACGTGCGACATATTGATACGCGTGCCATCCTTGAAAGTCGTACTCGGCAAGTTTGGGATACCATTGGGTCATGGAATAAGCAATCCCTTCTGAATTGTTGCGCCCACTGCGCCGGATTTGGATAGGAACCTGTGCTTCGAATTGCAACTCCAGAACGGTTTTCCCCTTGGGCAGGATTGGTTTGGCAAGCTCTACCTCTAAGATGGTTCCATTCACACGAGTAATTGTTGGCTTCCCGTCCTGTTTTAGGTTGTTGACCTTTTGGTATCCGATTTCGTCAGGTTTAAGTTTTGAAATGCGGGTGCCAATTCTTTTGTCGGGGTCGGCAATCGTGCTGGATCGAACATCCATCATGCTCCCGGGTTGAAACGCATTGAAGTAAAGGTGATAATACACTTTATTCAATGTGTCGTTCGAGTTGTTGTAGTACACGAGTTTTTGACTGCCGGTCAAAATGTGAGTTTTGTCGTCCAGGGAAACGTTCATCGTGTACTCGGCTCGTTGCTGCCAGCGGTAGTCTTGGGCAATCGTTAAACTCGTGATCAAGGAAAGGGCCAATGCAAAGGAAATCTTCATGAGGGACTTGTTAGAGTGTCTGGGGTTCGATGCGTCAGGTTTAATGTTGCTTGCAAACTCGAGCTACGGGCTCAAGACCAAATCAATTGGATCATCAACTCTCGACACACGTCCACCGTTTTGACGTTGGAAATTATCAAAACTCAAATAGGTTTCAAATTGAAAAAGATTTGGGGGCTATAGATTGAAATAGCGTGTTAGGTTCACCCCTAGATAGCCGGTACGCGAAGATTCGACACTTTCTCCCGGAAGTCCTTTTAGGAAGTTTAGGTTATAGCTCACCATCAGCGACCAATTCTTGTGACTAACCGACACGGGCAAGGCTACGGTGTAGTTCAAAATACCCCAAACAGTTGTGTTTCTTTCGGTGAAGAGCGGTTTGCCCTGCAGGATCAGCAACCTCCGCTGCAAAAGTGTGGAGAAGTTGGCGACATAGTCAGTTACGGTGTCACTGCCATACCACATCGACGCGGTTGGTAGAATGGTGATTCGATCGATCCCAAGCCATTTCTTGAAAGTGAAATTCAGCCCTGCGGCCGGTGCGAACCGATGTGAGACCAAATCACCGAAGAACAGGTTGTAATCCATCCGAAACACAAACTTCTTCACCTTGAAGTAGTTGGAGAGATAGACATTGTTGGTATACGGGGTATAAACTTCGGTGCCTGCGGGCGCGGGTGTGTAGAAATAGTGATCATACTCGGCAAGAATGGACCAATATCGATTGATCGTCGCGAGGTAGCCCGCTGCTGCCACGGTGAGGTACCATGCCGGGTCGTATTGGTTGCTATAATAGGTCGAGGCGTCTAAGTAAGCACCAGACTTATGGTAATAGGAGAGCCCTCCATTGAATCCAAATTGATTGATACCTGGTGTACTGCTAGATACGACGTTGTTGTTGTACCCCACGCGAACCGCCAACTGTGAGCTGAGCGGAACGGGTGTGGCCAAGATCACACTGTCGATGAGGTCTAAAATAGAAAGCGAGTCGGCCGAGTTCAAGAGCGAGTCGAGTTCGGCCAACTCGCGATCATTTCTGATTACCGTCGAGTCGAGTGACTGCCCCATCGCCGACATCCAAGTACAGGCTGTCAGCATGAAGCAGAAGTAAACAGTTTTCAAGGGTCAGTTCCGTTGTTGCAGGCGTTGGTTTCGTTCTCTAAAATTCTCCCTTCGCTGCTGGTTCGCCCTGCGTTGTTGCAATTGATTTCTTAAAATGTCTCGGAAGTCCGCCTCTGCCTGTCGCAGGTTGATCAGTTGCTGTGCTGTGATCACTTTCATCATCCGCCCCGAGTAATCCTTTTCCAGATCGAGCAGGCGTTGCTTTACCTTAAGCGAGAGGTCAACCAATTCTTGTTGCTTCTTGGGGTCTGGATTTTGGGGATCGATCTCCTGCTGCTTGCGCACCAACTCTTGTCGAATTTCTTTACGCTCGTGCGAGAATTGGCGGTAAAGAGGCCAAAACTTCTCGGCTTGCTCGGAGGTCAAACCCAACTTTTCGGTGAGGTATGCAATCCGTAAGTTGTTGATTTTCTCTTGCGCCTTCGGGTCTAGTTGGGGCTCCGGATCTTCCTGTGCAAAGGCACAGAAGGCCATGACGAAGAGGGTGAGGGTTATCAAAAGTCTTTTCATACTATTATAAATTGTCTGGATCGAGTTCATCCAGAAGTTGATCATTTAATTCGTTTGAGTCGAAGTTCGAATACACTTCGTCCTCTATTGCATCCAATTCCCCAGTGGTGAATTCTTCAACGTCTACATGGTCGTCGGAAGACCAGTCTGCTTGCTCTAAGAAGAGAGCGATTTGGTCCGCATCAACTTCGCCGACTTGGCATTCAATACATGGTGCGGGCCTGAACCAGACGATTGCCAATACCGCGAGTGCTGCGACGGGCACACCAATTCGAAGAAGGTTAAGTGCGAATACTCGCGACGGCGCCTTTTTCGAATCTGCCGTCATTCGACTTTGAATGACGGTGGGGAGTCTGTCAAAGTACCCGTCAGGTGTCGTGAAGACGTTCTTCTTCGGTATGTCGTCGAGTTTCTTCATTTGGCAACTAGCTAGTTAGACATCGCGTCGGGTGAATGGTTTAATCTAATCATTAATAAAATCTTCGATCTTTTTGACTGCATGGTGATAGCTCGCTTTAAGGGCCCCCACGCTCGTGTTTGTAATCTCCGAAATCTGCTCGTAAGGTAGGTCGTCGAAATACTTCATGTTAAACACAAGTCGCTGTTTATCAGGTAGTTTCAAGAGTGCCTTTTGCAACTTTCGCTGGATTTCGTCTCCATCTATATCGGGGGAAGAGTCGATTTTAGCCTCTAACTCGTGGCTGATGTCTTCCACAGGCAGGAAGAACCTTCGGCGCTTCTTGTTGAGAAAGTTGAGGCATTCGTTCGTGGCGATCCGGTAGATCCAAGTGAACAGCTGCGAATCTTCTCGGAACCGATCGATTGCTTGATTGACCTTGATAAAAACCTCTTGGGTGAGGTCGTCCGCATCGTCGTGATCGATGACCATCTTCCGCACATGCCAGTAAACGCGTTGCTGGTATGCACGCACAAGCAGGTTAATGCCGTAATTCCTCGTATCCGGGTTTCGGATTTTGCTTAACAGCTCTCGGTCTTCCAAGCGGCGCCGGTTAGGTGACCCAATTTAGACATTTGGCTTGGCTGGAAGTTTAAACACCCAGTTGAAAAAAGTTTACAGGGATAAAGATTGTAAGGTGTCGACGAGCAACTCGTACTGCTCTTTGGAATGGGTGGGAAAGTTGGCAAACCGGAGTTGGGAGGCCTTGGCCTTGCCGTACCCGTCGCCAGGATACAATCCCTTGGGCTGCAGCGCCTTGACGATGTCGCCCGTTTTAGAACCTGTTTCGGCCACGATCACTGTTTGGGAGCGGCTTGCCGAGTTTTTGACAAAAGGCGACGCGAACGAGAGGTGCTCCAGGGTTTGGTATAAAAGAGCCGATTTGTAAGCCGTTTCCTGGCGAATCACTTGTAATCCCCGTCTCAGAAAGTCGTCGGTGACCTGTGCGAGCAGGTAAATACCCAGCACGTTGGGGGTCTCAGGAGTTTGGTTCTTCGCGGCCATTGAAACGAGGGACGGAAGCGCGTGGTAGGATCCAATCGAGACACCTGACGCTTGCAGGGTGTTGGCTTTCTCCAAGCAACGCTCGTTTACAATCCAAACGCCGAGTCCCGCCGGTAATCCGAACGCCTTCTGCACCGAGAAGAACAACATGTCAATCGCTTCGAGGTCAAATTTTGGGTGGGGCAAAGACGATACAGCGTCGACTGCAATGAGGGCATCGGGATAACGCTTCCGAAACGAATGGATGAAATCTAAAGGCAAGGAGACTCCAGTGCTCGTTTCATTGTGAGTGAGTGCCACGAGCTCGGGTTGGTCACCAGGAATGTTTACATCCTCAAAGGCCTGTCCATCGGCGACTTCGATGAGGGTAGGGGACTTGCCCAATTGAAGGGCAGTTTCATAATACTTTTTGGAGAACGCGCCATTCACTAGGTGAAGCGAACGGCTTTGCACCAAGGATTGGAGCGACCGTTCCCAAATTTCGGTGGCAGATCCCGTAAAGACTATGTGAAACCCTTTTGGGATGTTCAGCAACGACGTGAGGCCCTCAACTACTTGCGAGTAGATTCGCTCGAATTCTTTACTGCGATGTGAGATTGAAGCAATGCCGTCGCGAAGAGCAGTCTTCACGTGTGATTCGGTGGTCACGTACAGTTGCGAGGGCCCGGGAGTAAAGTTGATTTTCACAAGTAAGAGTTGATCGATGCAAACGAATGTAAAACGCTGATTGCCGTGCGTTTTAATCGAGGCAAGTAATAAAAAAAGATAAAGAAATCAAGATGGACAACGTTGGAAGATTTGTGTACGTTTGATGTAGAAATTCCCACTCGGATCTGGGACATGTTCGCTGAACCGAACAATAAAACCAATACCGGGTTAAGTCAACGGACAAAACCAGGCCTCACCCCGACTCGTTCGGGTCCTCGCCCAAAAAGCAGGTTAACGGTGGAAGGTTGCGGCTGAAGGCGGCCCAAAACTTGTCTTTTAGGGGTTCAGCACCTCTCCAGGTCTGGTGGGTTTTTTCTTTTTTTACGAGCCCACCCGAACACTCCCCAGAATTCGCTAATACAAGACCCGGAACTTGATGGTATTGTCAATCGCCTTCAACTTGGCAATTGATTCTTTGTCGTATTCCTTGTTGATGTCCGTGATGACGTAGCCAATTTCCTCATTGGTTTTGAGGTATTGCCCCACGATGTTGATACCACCTTCGGCGAGCGTTTGGTTGATCTTGGCCAAGATACCTGGCACGTTCTTGTGGATGTGAATCAAGCGATGGGCATTCTTCAAAATCGGGAGTGTCAAGTTCGGGAAGTTGACGCTGTTGGACGTGCTTCCGGTATTGATGTAATCGAGGAACTTGCCCGATACGAAATTGCCAATGTTCTCCTGCGCTTCGGCGGTGCTGCCACCGATGTGAGGGGTGAGGATGGTATTTGGAAGTCCACGCAGTTCAGAGACGAACTCCTCATTGTTACTCACAGGCTCATACGGGAATACGTCGATTGCGCATCCAGCTACTTTTCCATTGAGGATACTTGCCTTCAGGGCTTGAATATCAACCACGTGACCGCGGCTCAGGTTGATAAAAATGACTCCCTTCTTCATGAGCGCGAATTCACGTTCACCAATCAAGTTGGTATTCGATTCACGTCCGTCGATGTGCAGAGAGATCACGTCCGCGTTCTCCAGTACTTCTTTCATCGACTTGCACTTGATGGCATTTCCAAGTGAAAGTTTTTCTTCTGCGTCGTAATACAGAACGGTCATGCCAAGCGATTCGGCAATCACTGACAATTGAGTGCCGATGTTGCCATAGCCAATCAAGCCCAGTTTCTTGCCGCGAATTTCAAAGCTTCCCTTTGCCGATTTGTCCCATTGCCCTTTATGCATCTTGTTGGACTTGTCGGGAATGCCTCTAATCAACATAATCATTTCGGCAATGGCGAGTTCGACCACCGAGCGTGTATTGCTGAAGGGCGCGTTGAAAACAGCGACACCTTTTTGTGTGGCAGTCTTCAGGTCAATCTGGTTGGTGCCGATGCAAAATGCTCCGATCACCATGAGCCTGTTGGCGTTTTCAAGAACTTTCGCGGTGACTTGTGTCTTCGAACGAATACCTAAAACCGACACGTTCTTGATTTTCTCACACAGTTCGTCCTCGGTCATGGCGGCTGCGTACGTTTCGACATTGAAACCTTCCGCACGCAAGACTTCCACAGCTACCGGATGCACGTTTTCCAACAGCAACACGTTGATCCGATTCTTGGGATAAGAAATGGCAGTATTCATTTTGTTGAGGTAAAGGAATTCATCAAGACTCGGTGCGACGTGATCGGCGTTCGCCAGTACGCTTTCCCGTTCCACGTTTTCTGTGAACGCGTAAAACTTGTTAGCAAGTCCTGACTTCTTAATTTCGTAATCGGTGTAACCATCGCCGATGACGTACACGTCGCCGGGAAGGTTAAGTTTCTTCAATTGTTCAACCTTGCCGTTGTTGGAGGATAGGGGATTATTTTTGTCAAAGCCCACCACATTGCCCTGGTCGTCGAACACGAATTGGTTGGCAAAGATGTTTTCCGCACGTATGCCGTATTCGGTCACGATCGGTTCAATGAAGCTGTGAAACCCGTTCGAGATGATAAAGATTTGGCCGCTGTAGTCTTTAAAGAAGTCTTTGTTCCGTACAAAAGAGGAAGACACCCTGCCTTTGAGAGCGGACACCAGTTGTTGCAAATGGCGCTTGTTGGGCGCCAAGATCTTAAGCCGTTGCTCCAGCGATTCACGAAAAGACAAGCTACCATCCATGCCCTGGTTGGTGATGTCTTTGATCTTCTGCTTGAGCTCCTCGCGGTCGGGGTGGCTTTCAAGCGAGATCTCGGCCAACACATCGAAGGCCTCAACCTGTGTAAAAGTGCTATCGAAATCGATTACGAAGAACTTATTCGGCTTCATGCATGAAAATGAAGCCGTAAATGTAGTCTTCGGTTGCGTGTCTTACAAAATCTACAGGCAAGGTAGAATTTGAATCCGTCTCATCGAAGCATCAGCAACTTACTCGCGGCGTTGATCTGTTCAGCGTAAGCGTTGAGTGCCTTTGAAGCCAACTCGATTTGATCTTGTGCTTGCTTCCAATCACGCTGCTCGATCGCCTCACGAATACCCGGGAGCGTTTTTACACCATAACCGGTATAGAACCCCGGTGCGTAAATGGAGTGCTTGAACCACGGTCGGTTCGGCAGCCCTTGTTCGATGAGCAGCTTTTGTTCGGCCTGGGCGAGCAGCTTATTCAGGTTTGCCACATTCGTGTTGGGCAATGGATTGGCAGCGGCCAACTCTGCATATTGGTTGGTGGCTTTTTCCAGTGCACTGATCGAGTTCTGTAGGCTTGCGAAGTTCAAGTAGGGGACAGGTTCTTTCTTCGTTGGTGCGATATACTTTTTCTTTGGATCGGCTGCCGTCTGATAGCGCTTTTCATCAATCATACGGTTTTCAACTTCTGTTGATTCACGCATGTTGTCGAGCAAATGGATCACTTCGTCGGTATAGCCTGAGACCGTTTTGAAAAACGGTTTGAAATCGTAGGGAAGGACGTCGGCATTTGCAAGCCGCATGGTGATGCGACCAGCAGTTTTCGCGAGGGCCACACCGTATTCAAAGGTCGGGTCCTTGAAACGGGTGTAGAGGTCATACGAGTCGTAGATCGAGTGATACTCGCCACCACTGTCTTCCCCACCGAAACCGATGTTGAGCGAGGGGATGCCTAGGTGTTGAATGAAGGGAGTAAAGTCCGAGCCCGATCCCAGTGCGTCGATGGGCAGGCTAGCGCGATCCAGAATTTCCTTTTTGGCCTTCGTGGAGGAGGCGCCGGCCGCTTCGGCAGACTTTCTACGTTCGAGTACGTTGACACCTGTTTGAGGATCGATTACATCCTTCGCCGCTTCGTTCACGAGCAGTTCCAAAGAATGGGAACCACCGGCGTCGAAGAAGCCGCGTCCGTTGCCGTCGGAGTTAATATAGGCCACAGCCTTTTGCTGTAGTTCTGTCGCGTGGTGTTCGGCCCATTCTGTCGAACCAATAAGACCTGGTTCTTCACCATCCCAACCGCAATAGATAATTGTGCGCTTTGGTTTCCAACCTGTCTTCATCAGTTCGCTCAGCGCACGCGCTTCTTCCATGACGACGACCATTCCACTGATAGGGTCTGCGGCGCCGTTGACCCATGCGTCGTGGTGATTTCCGCGCACCACCCATTCGTCGGGTAGTTCGCTGCCACGGATTTTTGCGATCACGTTGTGACAGTCGACCAACTTCCAATCGAATTCCAGTTTAAGGTGCACCTTGGCGGGACCGGGGCCAACGTGATACGTGAAGGGGAGCGCGCCGCGCCAACGTTCAGGCGCCACAGGTCCACTCAACGCGCGCAACAACGGCTCAGCATCTCGATATGAAATGGGTAGTACTGGAATTTTGATTAAGTTCTTTGCATCGGCCCGTTCCAACCGTTTGGCGTCTTCTGTTGCTCCGATATTTGGAGTCAGCGGATCGCCGGGATAGATCGGCATATCTAAGACCGAGCCTCGCTGCGCACCGAACTCGTTACGGAAAGGGCCTTTCGGGTACACGTCGCCTTGGAAATAGCCGTCTTGCATAGGGTCTGAATAGATAATGCAGCCCACCGCTCCGTGTTCTTGGGCGACCTTCGGTTTGATACCACGCCACGAGCCGCCGTACTTGGCAATCACAATTTTGCCTTTCACATCAATACCCAGGCGCTCGAGTTCTTCATAGTCTGCAGGCACTCCGTAATTCACAAACACGAGGTCGCCGGTCACATCGCCGTCTGCCGACCAAGCATTGTATACAGGCAGCTGTTCAGACACTTGGCCGGACGTCGCGTCCTCTTTCAACGTAGGCTCACTGAGCGATGCCTTGAACTTTGTCGGGCCAGTTAGTTCCAACAAGCGCACTTTCGGAGTTGGGAACAGCACCTTGTAAGTTTCGATTTGTGCTTCATATCCCCAACTTTTAAACTGGTCGCGGATAAATTCAGCATACTGTTTAGACATTGGCGACCCCAATGCGTGGGGACGTGCCGTGAGTTTCTTCATCCAGTCGTTGAGATTGGACGCTTTCAGGTAGCTGTCAAACTTCTGTTCAGCTTGGATTTCGGCTTCGGATTTTTCTTTGGAAAAACCAGTGAGTGTTTTGTTCTGGGCAAAAGCAACGGAAGTTGCTAAGGCTACCAGCAGGAGCAAGCGTGCGCGCATGTGGGTTAGGTTTGGGGAGAAAGATAGCGAAAGCAACCTAATCCCCTGACTGCGACACGATCCCTTATTCGTGTGGTTTTTTTTCGTGACCGTCGAGCGAATTGAGGCTACTTGTAGTCCTCACGGACGGGTGAAAACGTGTCGATCACATAGCAATCGGTGATGGCCTTCGCCCCATGAGGGACCATCGATGGGATGGCGGCGCCTTGGCCTGGTCCGAGGATACGGGTTTCGCCGTTAATCGTCAGTTCGAGTTGGCCTTCGATGACGGACACGGTTTGCTCGTGCACGTGTGTATGGATGGGTGCGGCGGCCGAGGCCTGGATGTGCCAATGCGCGATGGTCATCGACGCGGTGTGAAAAAACTGACCTTTAAAACCTGGGAAGGTCTCCTTGGCTGGGATTTGATTGATGTCGACGAAGCCCATAGGTATCAGATCATGATTTAACGACGCTTGCGTTGAATGGCTTTCTCGGCGGCAGCCACGATATTTTCGGGGCTAAGGCCGTATTTCTTGAGAAGTTGCGTGGGTGTTCCGCTTTCACCGAACGAGTCATTGACGGCGACCATCTCGATGGGGGCTGGGTTGAAGCGGCCGAGCACCTGAGCCACACTATCGCCGAGCCCACCATTGATTTGGTGCTCTTCGCAGGTGACCACGCAACCGGTCTTCCCAACTGAAGTGAGGATTGCTTCCACGTCGAGCGGTTTGATCGTGTGCATGTTGATGACTTCAACGCTGATGCCTTTCTCGGCGAGTCTTTCTTCGGCTTCGATCGCTTGCCATACCATGTGACCGCATGCAATGATTGTGACATCAGTTCCGTCGATCATCTTATCTGCTTTCCCAATCACGAAAGGGCGACCAGCTGTAAAGATGGGCCAGTTAGGTCTTCCAAAGCGGAGATAGGTAGGTCCAACGTGTTCTCCGAGTGCAATCGTGGCGGCACGGGTTTGTGCGTGGTCTGCCGGAACGATGACGGTCATACCGGGTAACATTTTCATCATCCCGATGTCCTCGAGAATTTGGTGTGTGGCACCGTCTTCACCTAGGGTTAATCCAGCGTGCGACGCGCATATTTTTACATTCTTACTGGAATAGGCGACCGATTGCCGGATTTGATCATAGACGCGCCCTGTGCTAAAGTTGGCGAACGTGCCAGTGAACGGAATTTTGCCGCCAATGGTCATCCCGGCTGCAATGCCGATCATGTTTGCTTCCGCAATCCCGGTTTGGAAAAAACGATTCGGGAATTCTTTCTTGAACGAATCCATTTTTAACGAGCCGGTCAAGTCTGCGCAGAGCGCTACCACGTTGGGATTCGACTTCCCGAGTTCGTGGAGTCCAACTCCGAAACCTGAACGTGTATCCTTCTTTTCGGTGAATGTAAACTTAGTCATATGAATACCTTGGAGTGTGGATTAATAGTCGCCGAGTGTTTCTTCAAGTTGGCCCAGAGCTTTTTGCAATTCTTCATCGTTGGGAGCGACACCGTGCCACTTGTGTGAACCCATCATGAAATCGACACCGAAACCCATCGCTGTGGTCATCAAAATCAGCACGGGTTTGCCTTTCCCGGTCATCGACTTCGCTTTTTCGAAGGCGGCAACCATGTCTTCCATCTTATTGCCATTGGTGGTGATTACGTCCCAGCCAAAAGCTTCCCACTTCGCCTTCAGGTCCTTGAGATCAAGGATATCTTTCACGGGGCCGTCGATTTGCTGACCGTTGTAGTCGATGGTGGCGATGAGGTTATCAACTTTGTTGTGGGCAGCGTACATCGATGCTTCCCAGATCTGCCCTTCTTGTTGTTCGCCATCACCCATGAGGACAAACACGAGTTTATCGTCTTGATTCAGTTTCTTGGCGAGGGCAGCGCCGATCGCAACAGAAAGTCCTTGCCCAAGCGAACCGGAGGCGACCCGGATGCCGGGAAGGTGTTCATGTGTGGCAGGGTGTCCTTGCAGGCGTGTGTTGAGCATCCGGAAAGTGGCGAGTTCCTTCACATCAAAGTACCCCGAACGCGCGAGGGTGGAGTACCAAACCGGGGAAATGTGTCCATTCGAAAGGAAGAACAGGTCTTCGCCTACGCCATCGAAGTTGAACCGGTTGTTATGCCTGAGAATCTTAAAGTACAAGGCGACAAAGTAATCGGTGCAGCCCAGAGAGCCGCCTGGGTGACCCGATTGGCATGCGTGCACCATGCGCACAATGTCGCGTCGAACTTGAGAAGCTATTTTCTTGAGTTGTGTAATATCGGGTTGCTCGGCCATTTGGGATGAACTTTTGTGCTGCGAATATAGCAAACCAAGCGGTGCGTTGGTGCAGCGACTGGTTGAATTGAATGCAACGCGTTGAAAGTTGCAAAACTGGGTGGTGACTACTTCTTCTTCTTGGCTGCCTTCCGGATCGGTTGCCTTGGGTCGGAGCGTTTCTTGACCACGATCTTCTTTTTCGGAGTGGGTTGTTTCTTTGGTGCCCCAAGAAGTTGTTGAGCATGGTTTCGGGTGTCAACCTTTTCGATGATTTCGGCGATTTTGCCGGACTCATCAATGACGAAGGTCATTCGAAGGGTGCCCATGTATTTCCGTCCGTACATCGATTTCTCGCCCCACGTGCCGTACAATTGATGCACGCTCTTATCGGTATCTGCTAATAAGCTAAATGGCAATTTTTCTTTTTGGATGAACTTGCGATGACTTTTCTCGTCGTTCGTGCTGACGCCCAACACCGAAAAACCTTGCTTTAGAAGGAGCTTGTAGTTGTCGCGCAGACTGCAAGCTTCAAGCGTACATCCTGGGGTCATGTCGTTGGGATAGAAGTAAAGAACCAATTTCTTTCCCTTGAAGTCCGACAGGCTCACGGAATTTCCGTCTTGGTCTTTGCTTGTAAACGCGGGGGCAACGTCTCCTACTTGTAAGGTCATGAGTTAAGGTATTCGTTGTTTGTAAACTTTTTCATTGCCTGCATTGTCAACGACTTTAAGTTCAAAGTCGCCTTTTAGCGGCAATGTGTTATCGAGTTTTTCGGAGTATACAATCCCTGACTTGTAGTCATAAGTCATCAAAAGCCATTGACCGTTGATGCTCGCCTCAAAGTACGAAATTCCCGAGAGTTCATCACGTATTCTCAATCGTGCCACTTCTCGATTTATTGAAATTGGGCGTACCGTTGGGGCGACTGAGTCATACATGATCGCAAACTGACCGAGTGAGAGGGATTGGAAGGTCACCTTGCCATTTTTCCAGTTGTTACCCATGTACGTGCGGCCACCACCATCCGTCCGATAGACGCCGAGCGACTTGGTTGCGGTGTAGTTCCGAAATGGCTTGAGTTGTATACGGATGGATTGCTGCAGCGGTATCATCCGGTTCCCAACAGTGAAGGTTTCATAGACTGTCGAGTCGTAGCTGGTCGTGAGGTGTAACGTATCGTACAGGGAAAGAGGCTGAAACTCGAGATCTGCCCACTCGCCATAATACTTGTAGTTCACCCCAGGGGGGATTCGATCCTTGAAGTTGGAGACCCAAGAGCCACTGCAAGTGACAATTGAGTCCGGGAGTGAGCGCCGCAAGTCAATTAAGTAAACGTAACGACCACCACCGGAATAAGCGGGTGTCAGCTCGGACACAGCACCTCGTTCGTAGAGCCGCACGGTTTCATTGGCCGAGGCTTCATCAGCAGGCTGGCAATGCCCGACGTTCAAGGTGAGCACGCTCCCTGTCACATCTGTCACAATTGGGCGTGCACCGGCTTCGGCAATTGCCTCACGTTCAATTGGAGTAGCCTTGAGTGTTGCGAACACCGAGCTCGAATTTCCATGGTAGTCGGTAAGTTTTACTTCCAACCGGATATCGGATTGCTCGACTCGTATTCCCTTTTTCGCGGTGGTGCCTTCGTAAAAATTAAGTCGGTTGCCGTCGTCAATGTATAGTTTATTGAATCGAACGCCCCGTGCCTCCATGGTTCGATAGTCGAGCAACGCAAGAATGTTGCGGCTCTCGTTAAAATTGATTCGTTCTATCTTTTGATTGAAGACTCGCTCTCCATTTGCAAACATTTCGATGTGGCTGATACCAAATCGGAAAGTAGAGTTGCTTTGTTTGTCGTGCGCGAGAATCTCCACACCGATCAGCCCTTTTGCTTCGATCGGTTGATTGACGAAGAAGTCTTTACCTTTTTTCTGAAGGTGATATTCGAAACGACCGAACTGTTGGTTCACGCGCGAGTCGGAATTCATTGTGCGAAAGGCGATGCGTTGAGGTAGGGGTGGAGTGTCGTCCTGAATTTCTGAATAGCCGAGGGTCATGGGGTTGAGCGCCTCTTCTTGTTCGCTGCGAAGTTCGAAGTGCAGGTGCGGGCCACCAGAGCCTCCAGTGTTGCCCGAACGTGCAATGAGATCTCCTTTGTGTACAGGAAATTGGTTGGGACTGAAGTTCAAATCAATTTCAGACTGTTTCCTGCGGTACCTTTCCGATAGTACGAATTGGGCAATGGGTCCTTTCAATTCATTCAAGTGAGCGTAGAGCGTACCCTTACCATCCGAGTGGCGAATGTAGAGTACAGTCCCATACCCACCCGTTGTGATGGTGACGCGATAGATATAGCCATCGTTCGCAGCAAAGACAGGTTGCCCAACGGTGGGTGTGTTGATGTCGAGTCCAGCATGAAAGTGTGTGGCCCGCAATTCGCCCATCGTTCCTGTCAACATCGCCCGACGGCCCACGTCAAGAGGAAAGAAATAGCCAGACGTCGATGGAGCGGACGGGGCCTGACCGAAAGCCAACTGGCTTAAAAGAAGTAAACTGGTGAGACTAACCCTACTTAACTTCGAACTCCAGCAGCTTCTCATCTTCAATATATGCGGATAGTTTGTTGCCGACCTGCACGGGACCTACGCCTTTTGGTGTACCCGTGAAAATGAGGTCGCCCGTGCGCAATGTGAAGAACTTCGACAAGTAGCTGATGATGACTTCGAAAGGGAACAACATGAGACTTGTGTTGCCCTGTTGTTTCATCTGACCATCTACTTCTAACTTGAAGTTGATGTTCTTCAAATCCTTGAACGATGAAATTGGTAAAAACTTGTCAGAGATCGGAGCGGAGCCGTTGAAGCCCTTCGCTATGTCCCAAGGCAGTCCTTTCTCTTTTGCTTTCTGTTGCAAGTCGCGCGCCGTGAAGTCGATCCCTACGCCGATGGCGTCGAAGTAACTAGCTGCGAACTTCGGATCGATGTTCTTGCCTTCCTTCGAAATCCTCAAAACGAGTTCGACCTCGTGGTGGATGTCTTTACTGAAGTCCGGGTAATAAAACGGAGCATTGTTCTTGATGATCGCCGTGTCGGGCTTAGTAAAGATCACGGGCTCTTCCGGGCGTTCGTTATTCAATTCCTTGATGTGTTCGGCGTAGTTGCGGCCGATGGCGAAAATTCTCATAACAACACGTGTTTTTGCGACGCCAAAGTTAGGAACATTCGATGGGGGCCAGGCCCATTTTCACTCCTTTTTTTGCGAAAATTTTGGATGGTGGTGTATACCTTTGGGTCTTAAACATGACCCTATCTATGGTGAAGAGAATTTTATCCGTTTGTCTGGCTGCCCTAGTCCTCTACGCGTGTGCCACGGTCCCAGTCACCGGACGCCGCCAACTCAACCTTGTGTCGAATGACGAGATCATCTCGCAATCTGCCGTTGAGTATCAAAAGGTATTGACTGGAGGTAAGCTATCGACTGACCAGCAGCAAGTGGAAACGATCCGTCGAGTAGGAGCGCGCATTCAAAAAGCAGTCGATGCATATATGGCGCAGAAAGGACTTTCCGATCAACTGGTGGGTTTCAAGTGGGAGTTTAACCTCATACAAGACGACAAGACCGTGAACGCTTGGTGTATGCCTGGCGGAAAAGTTGCTTTCTATACCGGAATCCTCCCGATTTGTAAAGACGAGACCGGAATTGCCATTGTCATGGGACACGAGGTAGCTCACGCAATCGCGAATCATGGACGCGAGCGAATGAGTGAGGCAATGGTGGCGAATGGATTACTCGGGACACTTGGCGCCGCGATGGGACAAAACCCAACATTGACGCAACAGTTGCTGCTCAAGTCTCTAGGTGTTGGAGCCAATGTTGGCATGTTGAAATTTTCACGTGAGCACGAATCCGAAGCCGATCATATTGGCCTGATCTTCATGTCGATGGCCGGTTACGACCCCAAGGAGGCTCCAAAGTTTTGGGAGCGCATGTCGTCGATGTCGGGCGGACAACAACCTCCGGAATTTCTTTCAACCCACCCTTCGCATGAAACCCGCGTGAAGGACCTCGAAGGATGGATTCCCGAAGCCATGCAGTACTACAAGCCTAATTAATATCCGCCGTATACCTAATGGCAGTCCGGTCGAAGCTTCCCCTTCGACCGGACTCCATAACTCTTCATTCCTAACTCTTCATTCCTAATTCTTCATTCCTAATTCTTCATTCTCAATTTAATCAGGGTTGATTGATGATCGGTGTCTTGCCATCGGTCACAATCACTTTTGCGTTGTTCGACGTCACGAGCTGTTGTAGCGTTTTGACGCCGTTCCATCGAATGAGGGCGTCTGTTAGACTTTCGCCCACGGTTTGATTGTACTTTTTAATCGCATCGGCTTCGATCTGCATCCGTTCTGCCTCTTTCTTTTGTTTGGCGATAATGAAATCCATTTGAAGCGCTTCCTGTTCGCTCTTGAGCTTGTTCTCAACCGCTTGGAATATCTGTGGTGGCATGGTGATCGACTTGAGAAGGACAGCATCGACCATGAATCCTTTGTCGCTGATCCCCGCTACGAGTTCGTTGTAAATCTCTATCTCGATCTTTTTGCGGTCGATGGCAAACAATTCCTTCGCGTAATAGGTGGCGAAAATGTGTCGTGCAATGGCCCTGAAGTTGCTCTCCACGATCACCTCTTGGTAGTTCATACCATACCGAGTGTAAACCTCTTTGGCTGCTTCTGGTTTTACGTGGTAAAGTAGCGCGATCTCAGAACGCACGGTAAGCCCTTCTTTTGTTGGGACATCCAAGTCATTCAGCGCCTCCACTGTTCGGGTGTTGATCTTCTTGACCGTTGTCACGAATGGATTGTAGACGTACGCCCCAGGATCCATGTGTTCACGACGGATCTTTCCCAGTGTTTGCTTGATGCCGACCTGTCCGGGCCTGACGATTGCGCACGAACTCATGAACAAAAGGAGCGCGACACCCGGTAGGATGTGGTAGGTTTTCATAGTTTGTGTTGGTTAACTCCTCGTGTAAACGAGGTAAACGCAACACCCATCGCAGCGCCCGCCTTAAGTCGGAATTAAAACGATTAGACGTTGGCGACGCCCACCGCTACAGTGCCGTTGGAATGCTCATCGACCAGGATGAAAGCCCCGTTTGACTTGTTTTGATCGTACGAGTCGATCAAGAGGGGTCGTGCAACCTTCACTCGAACGCTTGCGATGTCGTTCATCTTCAGCGTAGTGGTTGTGTTCTTCTCTAAAGTTGAAGGAACCTGCACGTAATTGACCTGCATCACTTTTGCTTTCGTGCTCGAAGCGCCATGTTGTAGGAGGTAGGTTTTGCCAGGATTGAAAGGCTCGGCATTGAGCCAGCAGAGCGATGCCTCCAACTCGGTCTTGAGCAAGGGGGACTCGGAATCGGGCACCAGCCAATCGCCACGACTCACGTCAACATTGTCTGCCAGTTCGACCACAACCGACTGACGGGCGGATGCGACCTCTAGCTCCTGGTCGTAGAAACTGATTCGACTGATCTTGCTCTTGCGTCCCGAGGGTTGAACGGTGACATCTTCACCCACGCGTAAGGTGCCGCTCAGCAACCGGCCCGCGTACCCACGAAAGTCGTGGTGCGATTCGTTTCGTGGACGGATCACATACTGAACTGGAAAACGTGCTGGACGCTGATCCAAATCGGTGTTAACTTGTATCGATTCAAGTATATCCAACAATGGTTCGCCTTTGAACCAGGGCATCGAAGTTGACGCTTGAGTAATGTTGTCGCCGAGCAACGAACTGACAGGCATCACGGTAATTTCCTGACCGGGCACTTGAATCTGTTGTGCGAACTCGAGAAACGACTTTTCGATCGCACGGAATGGAGCTTCATCAAATCCAACGAGGTCCATCTTATTGACGCACACAATCACTTTACTGATCCGGAGCAGGTTCGAGATATAATAGTGCCGATGTGTTTGTTCTAGAATTCCTTTCCTTGCATCAACCAAGATGATCGAGACGTCGGCCTTGCTGGCACCCGTGATCATATTCCGCGTGTATTCAACGTGACCAGGTGCGTCGGTGATGATAAATTTCCGCTTGTTCGTGTGAAAGTAAATGTGCGCAACGTCGATCGTGATACCTTGTTCTCTTTCGGCAATCAACCCATCCGTGAGCAAAGATAAATCCAGAAACGAGATTCCTTTGCGTTGGCTAGCGCGTTCAATCGCTTCCAACTTGTCGACGGTAATCGAGTTTGTTTCATACAGGAGCCGGCCGATCAACGTGCTTTTGCCATCGTCTACACTGCCTGCTGTCGATATCCTGAGTACTTCCATGGGTCTTCGTTTAGAAATAGCCGCTCACTTTTCGTAGTTCCATCGCCGCCTCGGCACGCTTGTCATCGAGTCGAGTTCCACGTTCAGATACAACCGAGCTGATGATCTCATCGATAATGGTATTTAAGTTATCGGCTTCGGAAGGGAGCGCTGCAGTACACGACATGTCGCCGACGGTGCGGAAACGAACCTTTCGACGAACCACCAGTTCTTGAGGCTCGCGGTAAATGAAATCCGATACGGGCCACAGTACGCTGTCTCGTTCGATCACCTCCCGCTCATGGGCGAAGTAGATGGATGGGATCGCCAACTCCTCCTCGCGGATATAATTCCAAACATCAAGCTCGGTCCAGTTCGAAATGGGGAACACGCGTACGTTTTCGCCGGGTTTGATTCGACCATTGAGGTAGTCGAATAGCTCGGGGCGTTGGTTCTTCGCGTCCCATTGGCCAAATTCATCTCTCACCGAGAAGATCCTTTCCTTTGCTCGGGCTTTTTCTTCATCACGTCGTGCGCCACCGAGACACGCATCCAACTTATTCTCTTCGATGATGCGTAGGAGCGTAGTTGTTTGTAGAGAATTGCGGCTCGCATACTTGCCTTTCTCTTCAATCGCGCGGCCTGCATCGATATCATCTTGAACATAGCCGACGATCAGATCGATATTGATCTTTTTCACGAGCCAATCACGAAATTCAATAGTCTCCGGGAAGTTGTGCCCCGTGTCGATGTGGATCAGCGGAAATGGAATCTTTCCCGGATAAAAAGCTTTCTCCGCAAGTCTCACCAGTGTGATAGAGTCTTTACCACCTGAAAACAAGATTGCCGGCCGTTCGAATTGTGCGGCAGCCTCACGCATGATGCTGATGGCTTCATACTCCAGATCTTCAGGAAACTTCTTTCTATCGATCGCCATATTCTAATTTGTGCTCTGCTTCTTCTCCGTCTCATGTAGCCCGCATTCCTTGGCGGACGATTCCCACCACCACCGACCGGCGCGGATGTCCTCCCCAGCGGCAATTGCCCGTGTGCACGGTGCGCATCCAATACTCGGGAACCCCTTTTTGTGCAGGGCGTTGATGGGGATCTTCTTAGATTCAATGAAATGCTCCACCTCGGTAAACGACCAGTGCAGGATCGGGTTGTACTTGATCAACTGGTGCGCGTCATCCCATTCCACGAGCGCCATAGATTGCCGGTTCAACGATTGATCTGCCCGGATGCCTGTGACCCAAACCTTCGCGCCGGTGAGCGCACGCTTCAATGGCTGTACTTTTCTAATACCACAACACTCTTTCCGATTTTCGACCGAATCGTAAAAACTATTTGGTCCTTTTTCGAGAACCATTTTTTCGACCGCCGACGCCTCCGGGTAATAAACCTTTACTGGCAATTTATATTTGGAACGCGTGAGTTGAAGGACGTCGTATGTCTCTTGAAAGAGACGACCGGTGTCGAGACTAAAGACTTCGATAGGCAGTTGAAGCGTTGAGGTTGAAAAACGGGCAGTATTTCCAAACCGATCGGCTATCCAGCGGAGCCCTTGTTCCGGCCCCAATCCTTCGAGGGCCTTTTTCACATCTTCGAGCGTATTCATCTGTCCTTCACAGAACCAAGACCGCAAAAATACTCAATTCCCATCGAAATACTAGGTAAAAGGGGAAAATGGCTGCAATCGATTGGATTTAAAGCATTGGCTGATCTTGGCCAATCATTCATCGCTTACTTTTTCTTGAGCATGCTGAGCTTAATCTCCGTCAGCTTGCGCTTGGTATCGAGGGAGAAATCGCCGTTCATGACCCAGTCGTAGAAAGCAGGCTCGTCGCGCAGCACAGATGTCACTTCCTTACCCTTATGTTTTCCAAAATTGAGGATCACTTCGTTCTTTGGGGATAAGATCATGCGCCCGGCCAAGTCCACGAGCCCTTGCGACGTCAATTTGGCTAGTGTATCCATATCATTGCGGATGTCACCAATTTTATTCCCGTTCGAATCTGTCACTTCTTGATTTTCGTAGCGTTGGATTTGCGCGAGGAGGACTTCCATGCTGGCGTCGGTATCTGCCTCGGCGGAATGAGAGTTCTCGAGGTTTTTTTGACAATAGAATTGGTAGGCGGCCTTCAACGTGCGCTTTTCCATCAAGTGGAAGATCTTTTGAGAATCGATAATCCGTTTGCGGCCGTAGTCGAATTCCACACCTGCTCGCAGGAATTCCTCGACCAATACGGGCACGTCGAACTTCATGATGTTAAAACCAGACAGATCGCTGCCTTCGAACAATTTTGCGTAGTCTCGTGCGACCTCTTTGAAAGTAGGTTTGTCCTTGACGTCTTCATCGGTAATCCCATGAAACTGAGTGGACTCGGCTGGGATGGGGATGGTAGGGTTAATCAAATTCGCCTTCCGAATCAGTTCACCGGAGGGCATCATTTTCGTTACTGCGATCTCGATGATCCGATCTTGTTGAATGTTGGTTCCGGTTGTTTCCAGGTCAAAAAAACAGACGGGTATCTTGAGATTAAGTTTCATGCAAAGGATGCGAGATTTAGAGTCTGACGATCAAATCGTTCCGTTGAACGAGGCGATCGCATTGTAAAATTGTTCGGGTGTGACTCCGATCTTTTTCAATGCCTCGAATGCGGCGCTCACATGGAGGAACGACTTACTGTCTGTGAACGGCATGGGGAGCCGTTCCTTTTTGTGATTCAAGAGATAAGCCTTGCCATTTTCGATCGAGCCGGGATGGGCCTTATAGGGAACGTATAGTACATCGGCACGTTCCTTATTCGAAATGACGGATGCGATCTTATCAAGTTCCCAGTAAATCAGTATGCCGGCTTTGGGAGTGGCGTCGGCGAAAAGATCGAATTGGCGGATGAAATCGTTCTCCGATAAAGACCCTTTGGGATCGAATTCAACTTCGGCGAGGATACCGATGTGGTGTTTATACTTGATGAACTGTGGCGTGTGGTACACAGCCGACGAACGTCTTGAGCTACCCACGATGACGACGAGCGGCGCTTCGCTCAGTCGTGTCGAACCGGGTCGGTCGTCGTTGAACACGTAGTCGACCTCGCGTTTCATTTGCTGCAACACGTGCACGATGATCGAGGCGATTTCGGTGCGCCCGCTGGTGCCAACAATTACCAACCGTTGCTTGTTGCGTGCGAACTCATAAATGAACTCTGGACCCGTATATATCTTTAAACCAAGCTGTTGTGCCTTTAGTAATTCTGGATTGTTCCGATTCGTTTGGATGCCGATGATCACCGCGTCGAGAGATTTGTCCATCTTTTCGGGGTGCCAACCGTCGGATTCCGGCAGCAGCTTCAGTTCTGCAAGTTTCCCATGAATTTCAGCAGGAATGTGGTCGTCTGACGTGGTGATCGTGTGCCCTAAGTTGCGGAGCGCTTCAGCTAGGTGGTAGGTAGCGCTGCTTCCGATCGCGATGAAGTGAAATTTCTTTTTTTGATTCACGGCAAAAATTGCAGGTTAAAGTAAAGCAATTTGTTCCGTTTTTAAAAAAGGTAAGACTCAACAACTTACCGCTGCGCGAAGCGATGACTGTTCGCGCGGCGCAATATTTTTTGGTGCAATAACAAACGAACATGACAACTTATACACAAATTGTGATGTTTATTGATTGTTGACAAGTTTGGTTTTTTGGGGATTCCGTAACCGCTGTGCGACTTACGTTTGTCTCCCCTAAAAAACTCGTACAACAACCACGAAGTATGGAGCAAAGATCGACGTCACTGAGGGCAGCTGCTGGTGCAGGTGCGGGAAACCGAACCAAGCTTTTGGCGAGAGATATCTCGGAGAGCTTGGGTAAGTTACCACCTCAGGCGCTCGATCTGGAAGAAGCTGTGTTGGGTGCGCTGATGCTCGAAAAGAACGCGCTCACAGCCGTGATCGAGTTTTTGAGGCCTGAGCATTTTTACTCGGAGGCGCACAAGCTCATTTACGAAGCGATAGTCGACTTATTCAAGAACTCAGAGCCAGTCGATATGCGGACGGTGGTCAACCAACTCCGCAAGAATGGTAAACTCGAACTTGTCGAGGGCGCATACAAAATCGCCGAGCTGACCTCGAAGGTGAGTTCTGCGGCCAATATCGAGTACCATGCCCGCATCGTGATCGAGATGGCGATCAAACGAAATTTGATCGAGATCGCATCGCAGATTCACCACGATGCTTACGAGGACACCACCGATGTGTTTGAGCTCCTCGACAAAACTGAACAAGGGATCTTTCAAATATCTGATACCAACCTGCGGAAAAACTACGACACGATGAAGTCGTTGATGTTTCAGGCTATTCAGGAATTGCAAGAGAAGAAAAATCATAAGGATGGCCTCACGGGAATTCCCAGTGGATTCTCGAAACTGGACCGTGTTACATCAGGGTGGCAGCGTTCGGACCTTTGCATTATCGCGGCGCGTCCTGGTATGGGTAAAACCGCGTTCATCGTATCGGCGCTTCGCAATGCAGCAGTCGATTTCAACTATCCTGTTGCGATCTTCTCATTGGAAATGTCGTCGCTTCAATTAGTGAATCGCCTCATTTCAGCGGAAGCGGAATTGGAGTCCGACAAGATCAAGAAGGGTAACTTAGCAGAATTCGAATGGCAGCAATTGGTCCATAAGACCACGCGCCTGTCTAGCGCACCTATATTTATCGACGATACCCCTGCACTTTCTATTTTGGAGTTGCGCGCGAAATGTCGCCGCTTGAAGGCCGAACACAATATTCAGATGGTGGTGATTGACTACCTGCAGCTGATGAAGGGTGAGGCGGGCGGAAACCGCGAACAAGAGATCGCGTCGATTTCACGTGCTTTAAAAGGAGTGGCGAAAGAACTTAATATCCCCGTCATTGCCTTGTCGCAGTTGAGCCGGGGTGTTGAAACGCGTGGAGGTGATAAGAGACCCCAGTTGTCCGACCTTCGCGAATCGGGTTCCATCGAACAGGATGCCGACATCGTGATGTTCTTGTACCGCCCAGAGTATTACAAGATCACAGTCGATGAAGACGGTATGCCTACTCAAGGGCTCGCTGAAGTAATCATTGCCAAACACAGGAACGGCTCGCTCGAGAATGTAAAGCTGAAGTTTATTGGCAAGTACACCAAGTTCGCGGATTTCGACGGTCCGGTTGCGAACGAAAACCCGTTCTCGGGGATGATCACCAAGGAAAGCCGCCTCAATAGTTTCAACGACGGGCCACCGCCACTGCCGCCCATCCCTCCAGACGACGAAACTCCATTCTAGGAATTGGGAATGTGGATTTAAGAATCTAGAATTGAGGCGTCGTGTTACCCTCAGGGCTTGACGCGAACACTAGAATCTAAATCTAAAACTCAACATCCTTGATTCGGAAATTCTTTACCCTCATGGCCTGGCTGGGGACATTCAGTGCCTTTGCTCAGACCTACAGCGACCACGCCAAACTCACACAGCGACTGAAAGCGCTGGAGAGTGCGAACGCCCAAGCATCCAAAGTTACCTCGTTGGCGAAAACGGCAGGAGGTAAGGACATCTGGTTGCTCGAAATTGGTACCGGCGACCGCGCTGCACATCCAGCGGTGGTCGTATTCGGAGGCGTGGACGGTTCACATCTCCTGGGTTCGGAACTTGCTCTGGGGTTTGCCGAGAAGCTGCTTGCCGGTATCGCGACCGACAGCGTGAAAAGCCTTCTTGCCACCACCACGTTTTACGTGTTGCCCAACGTAAGCCCCGATGCAACCGAACAATACTTTGCGAAATTGAAATATGCACGCAGCGGAAATGCGACCGCCACAGATGATGACCGAGATGGTCGGATGAACGAAGACCCATTTGAAGACCTAAACGGCGACGGTCAGGTAACATGGGTACGCATCGAAGATCCAACGGGCAAATGGAAGACTCATCCAGCCGATACCAGAGTAATGGTCGAGGCAAACGTGGACAAAGGCGAAACCGGAAAGTACATCCTGATCAGCGAGGGAATCGACAACGACAAGGACGGAAAGTTCAACGAGGACGGTGAAGGTGGTGTGCACTTCAACAAGAACCTCACCTTCGATCATCCCTACTTTGCGCCCGGCGCCGGTGAACACCCTGTTTCTGAGTTAGAGAATCGTGCAGTGCTCGACTATTTGTATGAACGCTTCAATGTGTTTGCCGTCGTTACGTTTGGCCCGACCAACAACCTGTCAGAACCTTGGAAGTTTGATAAGTCGAAGAATAGTACCCGCATTCCCGCCGGGATTACCGATGCCGACTCGAAACAGGCGCGGTTGGCGGGTGAGCTTTACAAGAAGAATGTGTCGTTGAAGGATGCGTCAGGGGCGGGTCCGATGAAGGGAGATGTGTCGCAATGGGCATACTTCCACTATGGCCGCCACAGCTTCAGTACTCCTGGCTGGTGGGCGCCGAAATTCGAGATACCGAAGGACACCGCCGCAGCCAAGAAGTTTAAGGCGAACGAAGACAAGAACACGGATGTGGATTTCGTCCGATGGGCTGATAAAGAAAAACTAGATGTCTTTTCAAGCTGGCAGAAAGTATCACATCCGGATTTTCCGGGTAAGAATGCAGAGGTGGGCGGATTCAAACCCTTCGTGAAGACCAATCCGCCATTTGCTTACGTCGACAAGTTGGCAACGGAGCATGCGAAGTTCTTGGTGTCGCTCGCGAAGAAAGCACCACATGTTGACTTGGTGAATCTGAAAACGGAAGCACTCGACGGTGGTGTGACCCGTGTCACGGTCACTATTCAAAATACTGGATCCTTTCCTGCGGTCGCTGACATTGCGAAGAACAACAACTGGGTGAAGCTGCCGAAGTTGACCTTGACGGTGAGCGGCGATCAGACCCTTGTGGGCGGGCGGAAGATCACCTTGTTCCCCAATATCGATGCTGGAGAATCGAAAGAAGTGAGTTGGTTAATCAAGGGAAAAGGAAAGGTGACAATCGATGCCGGGTGTCCCCAAACAGGTACAAAGCAAGTAAGTGTCAATCTCTAAAAGGTAACGACAGCAATGAAAAAGTTCAATCAATATTCGACACTCACCTCCAACTGGTGCAAATCGCTTGTCTTCGGGCTTGCGCTGATGACCGTGACGGCCGTTCAAGGACAAGGACCGGAGGGCGTATTTCGCGCAGCCGGGTCGCCAGAGAACCCTAAAGTGCAAGTTTCATGGAACCACTATAACAACCACGCGGGAATTACCGACATCGTGAAAAAACTGGCGGCTGCGCATCCCGACTTGGTGCAATTATCGTCGATGGGCAAAAGCTATCAAGGTCGCGACATGTGGGTGTTAACCATCACCGATTTCAAAAAGGGTAAAGCGGAGGATAAGCCTGCTCTTTACATCGATGGCAACATCCACTCGAATGAAATCCAAGGCGCAGAGTTTGCCCTTTACACGGCTTGGTACCTTGCGGAAAGTTTCAAGGATGTCGCTTACATCCGAGAGTTGTTGGGAGACAAGACCTTCTACATTGTACCGACAATCAACCCCGATGCGCGCGACAACTTCATGAAGGAACCGAACACCCCTCATAGCCCGCGTTCTGGGATGATTCAAGTCGATAACGATCGAGATGGGTTAATCAACGAGGACGGTCTCAACGACTTGGATGGAGACGGCAACATCACCAACATGATTCGCAAGAACCCGCACGGTCGCTATAAGAAAGATCCTACGGATCCACGCAAGCTGGTGCCGGTAAAACCTGATGAAGTGGGTGACTATGACCTACTCGGAAATGAAGGTATCGACAACGACGGTGATGGTCGTGTGAACGAAGATGGGACTGGCTATTACGATCCAAACCGCGATTGGGGTTGGAAGTGGCAACCTAACTACATCCAAAATGGGGCATATAAGTATCCGTTCAGCCTCCCTGAGAATAGGAACATCCGTGATTTCGTGATGGCTCATCCAAACATCGCAGGCGCTCAAAGTTTTCATAACTCGGGTGGCATGATCCTTCGTGGGCCCGGTGCTGAAGAAGACGCTGCCACCTACAATGCCGAAGATTCTCGCATCTACGATGCTATCGGGAAAAAGGGGGAGACCCTGATCCCAGGGTACAAATACATGGTGGTGTACCGTGATCTCTATACCGTTTGGGGTGGCGAACTTGACTGGTTTTACGGCAGCCGCGGTGTCTACACATTTTCAAACGAGCTTTTCAACTCATATCAGTATTATCACAAGACACGCGATGATGACGACTTTGCTTCGGGTGAAGCTTTTGATTTCAACAAGGAGCTCTTGTTCGGCGATGCGGTAGTCGAGTGGAAAGAATTCAATCATCCACAGTTCGGTAAGATCGAAATAGGAGGGCCGAAGAAAAACTTCACGCGCGCAAACCCTGGCTTTTTGTTGGAAAGCGATGCACACCGCAACATGGCGTTCTGCCTTTACCACGCCTGGAGTACGCCCAAGTTGGAGATTAGCAATGTTGCCGAAAAATCATTAGGAGGTGGTTTGACGGAAGTTACCGTCACTGTCACGAACACGCGCATGATTCCTACGCACGCCAGCCAAGACCTGAAGTACAAGATCGAGCGCCCTGACTACATTTCGATTTCAGGAACTAAAGTCATCGCCGGGATGATCGTTGACAATAAAGACTTGAACTTGACGACCGAGCAAAAGAACAATCCTTCGACGCTAGAGGTCGACAACATTCCCGGAATGGCATCGGTGACAGTTCGCTGGATCGTGTCAGGTGGTGGGAAGTATTCGATTGGAGTTGATAGTAGAAAAGGAGGAAAGGTTAGGAATTGAGAATTGAGAATGAGGAATTTAGAATTTGGGCTTCGAATTGGCTGATGGTTTATGTTGTGGGTCGAACCTGCATCACGACTCACACTCATTAATCAAAGTTGACATGTGGTTGTTTAATTAGAAGATTAGCGTTAACAATTTAAGCTTCGAATCTTCCGATGGTTAAAGTTGTTGGTCAAACCTGCCTCGTGACTCCCACTAAATTCTAAATTCCCAATTCTAAATTCTTAATTCTAAAAAGCTTCGTACCTTTCAATAGGACTGAAGTTGCGATCGAAGAATGAAAGCATTAGTACTAACCGGACCGGGTACCATTGAATTGAAAGAAGTACCTGTGCCCTTGGTCACCCCCGGAAAAGCCCTTGTGAAGATAAAAGCGGCATCGCTCAATCGCCGCGACGAATGGATACGCGAAGGCAAGTATCCCAACATTCGTTTTGGCGGCACGCTGGGCAGCGACGGTGCCGGTATTGTCGAGAAAGTCGGCGATGAGAAAGACCACGAATGGTTGGGAAAAGCGGTAGTCATCAATCCCAATATCGATTGGGGTCCGGATCCGGAGGTCCAATCAATTAAGTACACCATTTTAGGGATGCCTGTCGATGGCACTTTTGCGGAGTATGCGTTGGTGAACACGGACCGACTTCAACACAAACCCTTTCACCTAGATTTCTTGCAAGCAGCGACACTTCCACTCGGAGGGCTGACAGCTTTTCGAGCGCTTTTTCGCCGCGGCAACCTGAAACCAGGCAATAACGTCCTCATCTCTGGCTTCGGTGGTGGCGTCGCGCAATTTGCATTTCTCTTCGCCCAAGCCGCTGGTGCAAATGTATATGTCACCTCTGGTAGCGACGAAAAAGTGGAGAAAGCAATCAAGATGGGAGCGAAGGGCGCGTACAACTATAAGAAGCAAAACAACTACACCGACCTGTGGAAGACCAAAGGGGGGTTCGACCTGGTGGTCGACAGTGCCGGTGGGGATCAGATCAACAACTTCATCAAGGTGCTCCGTCCCAACGGAAGGATTGTGTTCTACGGGGCCACCAATGGCAACCCCTCAAAGGTGGACCTCTATCGGATGTTTTGGCATCACCTCACGTTGCAGGGAACGACCATGGGTAACGACCATGAGTTTACCGAGATGCTTGAGTTCGTGAGCCGCCACCAGATACGCCCAATGGTCGATTCAATTCGCCCGTTTGCCAAGATCGTTGAATCATTTTCCGACATCACTCGCCCTAATAAGGTGGGTAAGATCGTTTTCATGGTAAACCCTTGAGTGGGCGGCACATGTCGGACCGCATTCGTCAACTCGAAGCATTTGTTCAAGAGGACCCCAACGATCCATTCAATTGGTATGCGTTGGCGCTTGAGTATTTGAAGGTGGAACCACAAAGGGCCTACGAGTTATTTGAACACTTACTGGCGTTGCACCCAACCTATCTGCCAACTTATTATCCCTTCGCACACCTGCTGATCGACCGGCAAGAGTACGGCCGCGCCGAACAGATTTTTGCACAAGGGATCGAGGTAGCACGTGAAGCGCGCGATGCAAAAACGTCGCGCGAGTTGAACAACGCTCTGGCAGATTTTAAATTCAATCTTGAGTGAGTTTCCTCACCGACGGTGCCATATACTTGTGCTTCAGATCCGTTGGTCAATGACCTGGAATTCAAATTTTTAAATGTATCTTGCGATCCCTTAAAAGTACATTTCTACTATGAAGATATTGGTTTGTATTTCAGTCGTTCCGGACACCACGTCGAAGATTTCGTTCGTCGACAACGGCACGCGCTTCGATGCGAACGGCGTACAGTTCATCATCGGCCCTTACGATGACTACGCGTTGGCCCGCGCAGTCGAGTTGAAGGAAGCAACGGGTTCTACTGTCACTGTGTTGAACGTGGGATTGGCCGACACCGAACCGAGCATCCGCAAGGCACTCGCAATTGGTGCCGACGATGCGATTCGTGTCAACGCAGAGCCCACTGATTCCGTGTTCGTTGCCAACCAAATCGCCGAACACGCAAAAGGTTACGACTTGGTATTGATGGGACGCGAGTCCATCGATTTCAATGGGGGAGTCGTCCACGCTTTAGTGGGTGAGCTCCTTGGCCTCCCATCATTTTCACCAGTGATGAAACTTGACATCGAAGGAGATCATGTTAAGATGGCCCGCGAGATTGAAGGTGGAAAGGAATACCTCGAAGCCAAGTTGCCGCTCGTGGCCGGATGCCAGGAACCAATTGCCGAATGGAAGATCCCGAACATGCGCGGTATCATGAGCGCAAAGACCAAGCCCCTCAAGGTGGTCGACCCGAAGACCGTCGCGCCCACCGTGAAGTTGAAGAAGTTCGACTTGCCCGCGCCAAAAGGAGCAGTCAAAATGATTCCTGCCGACAATGTGTCGGAGTTGGTCAAGTTGCTTAAGAACGAGGCCAAAGTATTGTAATCGACATCCATCAAAATTGAATCAAGATGAGCACGTTAGTGTTTGCAGAAATAGCAGAGGGAAAAGTTAAGTCAACATCGCTAGAGGCCGTTGCATACGCTCACGCCCTGGGCGCGCCAGTCGTTGCAATCGTATTGGGAACGGCCGACGGTGCAAGCTTACAATCGTTGGGTAAATTCGGCGCATCCAAAGTATTGCACGCCACCGACGCCAAGTTTGACCAGCCACTCGTGCAAGTGTACGCGGCGGTGATCGCTCAAGCAATGGCAGATGAGAGCGCGGATGTATTGGTGTTGGCCAACTCGTCGTTAGGCACACCTGTGGCTGCCAAAGTAGCTGTCCGTACCGGTGCCGCCCTTGCAACCAACGTCGTCGAGCTGCCGGACACTAGCTCGGGTTTTACCGTCAAGAGGAGCATTTATACTGGGAAGGCCTTTGCGACCGTTGAATTGTCGTCACCCAAAAAGGTGATTACTCTTAAGAAGAACGCCGCCGAGTTGAAGGAGATCGGCGCAGTAGTAACTGTGACGGCATACCACGCGAAGGTTGCCGATAGCGACTTCAACGCAAAGATCACGTCGACTGAGAAAGCATCCGGCGAAATTTCGTTACCAGAAGCCAACATCGTGGTGTCAGGAGGACGTGGCATGAAAGGGCCCGAACATTGGGGCATCTTGGAAGAATTGGCCAAGGAACTTCACGCCGCGACTGGCTGTAGCAAACCCGTATCGGACATGAACTGGCGTCCTCATCACGAGCACGTTGGTCAAACCGGTGTCAAGGTTGCCCCGCAACTATACATAGCGATCGGGATTTCCGGTGCCATTCAACACTTGGCAGGCGTCAACTCATCGAAGTGCATCGTGGTCATTAACAAAGACCCGGAAGCTCCATTCTTCAAGGCCGCTGACTACGGAATCGTCGGTGATGCATTCGATGTAGTTCCGAAACTAACTGCTGCGATCAAGGCAGCGAAATAATTTATTATAAGATTAATCGGCCAAAGACCGTTTTTTTCTAATATCGTATTCACAGAAGGGGATTTTAGCGCGTGGCACAAAGAAAGATTAAGCTTGAAATACTAGGTCTCTCGTCTAGCCAGTCCACTACCGGATCATTTGCACTGGTGTTGGGTGAAACGGAAGGCAATCGGCGGCTTCCCATCATCATCGGTATGTTCGAAGCGCAAGCCATCGCGATCGAGATCGAGAAAATCATCCCAAACAGGCCAATGACCCACGACCTTTTCAAGTCATTCGCCAGCACATTCCATTTTCATGTCGAGGAGATTGTAATCTCAGACCTCAAAGAGGGTGTTTTCTTTGCCAAGATTGTTTGTACCGATGGGCTGAAGAAGACAGAGATTGACGCGCGACCATCTGATGCAATCGCCATTGGACTTCGATTCGACTCACCCATCTATACGTACGAGAATATCTTGGCCGAGGCCGGTATCGTACTAACCGACGAAGAGGAGGAAGACGAACGCGAGAAATCCGAAACGAAAGAACCCAAGGCGAAAGTCAAAAAGGAAGTTTCTTCTAAGAAGTCTGAAGACTATAAGAACTATTCCGTTGAAAAACTCAACGAGTTGCTGAAGGACGCAATTGAAAAGGAGGACTACGAGAAGGCCGCAAAGATTCGAGATGAGTTGGGAAAACGGAATTGAACGAGCTCTTAACCTGAACTTTTGATGGACATCCTACGTGGATTCATTGGCCTTGCCTTCCTCACCGCAGTTGCATACCTACTCTCAGCCAACCGCAAGTCGATTCGATGGTCGACCATCGCTATTGGGATCACCCTGCAAATCATTTTCGGAGTCGCCATCTTTAAAGTGGGATTCGTTCACGATGGTTTTGCGTGGGTCTCAGAGAAATTTGTCGCGTTTCTCGACTTCGCACGGCAAGGTGCCATGTTCCTTTTTGGTGACTTAGCGAAGGACAGCACCAAGGACTCAACGGCCCACCATAGCCTCGGCTTCTTGTTCGCATTCCAAGCTTTGCCCACCGTCATCTTCTTTTCAGCAGTCACCACCGGGCTCTACTACTTGGGAATCCTTCAAAAGATCGTGTACGTGTTCGCGTGGGTCATGACGCGCACGATGAGGCTGTCTGGTGCGGAAAGCTTATCGGCAGCCGCCAACATTTTCATGGGACAAACCGAAGCACCCCTCCTGGTGAAGCCTTTCATCAAGAATATGACGCGCTCGGAGTTGTTCTGCCTCATGACAGGAGGGATGGCGACAATTGCCGGAAGCGTGCTAGCCGTGTATGTTGGAATGCTTGGCGGCGGCGACGAGCAAAGTCGTGCCACCTTTGCCACCTACTTGCTGTGCGCCTCTATCATGAACGCACCCGCCGCGATCGTGATGTCGAAGATAATTTTCCCCGAAACAGAGCCTGAAAAAATTGACTCGAGTTTAAAAGTCAACAAAGAAGCGATTGGATCAAACATCGTCGATGCCTTGGCCACTGGTGCCGCCGACGGTCTCAAACTCGCCCTCAACATCGGGGGGATGCTGCTCGCCTTCATCGCCATCATCCTCGCACTCAACTGGGGGCTCTCTGGGATTGGTGACCTGATCGGCGCCAACGAATGGATCCGGACGAGCACCGACAACGCCTACACCGGTCTGAGCCTCGAGTACCTTCTCGGGCAAGTCTTCCGGTTCTTTGCCTTTGCCATGGGCGTCGACTGGTCGGAATCTTTGCAAGTCGGGAGCCTTCTTGGTAAGAAGATGGTTTTGAACGAGTTCCTCGCCTATAGCGACCTAACCGCCTACAAGGTCGGTGGCTTCTTGAGCGAGAAATCAGTGATCATCTCAACTTATGCCCTCTGTGGTTTTGCCAACTTTAGCTCCATTGCCATCCAGATCGGTGGCATCGGAGGGATGGCACCCAACCGACAGGCCGACCTGTCCAACTTAGGCATGAAAGCCATGTTGGCCGCCTTCCTCGCCACGATGATGACCGGGACAATTGCTGGTGCAATATTTTAAGCCGAAAAAGTCAATTTGCGACTTGTTTTGCGATCTTTGGAACACCCACGGGAGGCGTCTCCCGGTGGGGACCTAACAAATGAGAGTTGTTAAGATTGTTCTTTCGTTGATGTTCCTCGCCTTTGCGGTGTGGCAGATCAATGACCCCGATCCCATTCTTTGGATTATCGTCTATGGCGCTATGATGGTCGTGTCGATTATGACCATCTTCCAACGCTACCCGACCGGAATTATGATTGTGATGGCGTCAGGATACCTGGTCCTATCCATCCAGTATTTCGATGGTTTTGCTGAGTGGCTTGGCTCGGCCGACCGAAGCTTGCTCTTCGACGATATTGCAAAGATGGACCACCTCTACATAGAGGAAGCACGTGAGTTCATGGGTCTGCTCATCAACATCGTCGCTCTGGTGCTTTACTTTTTCCTCGATTGGAAAAAGCATCATCGTCACTCGGAGGGTTGACCTCCTGCACGGTTTTGTTGAGAGATCCTTTCCCGGACGTGAGTTCGGAAATCTTAATTCTTAATTATCTTTAGGATCAATGAAAAACCGTTTTCTCGTACTAACATTTATCGCAGCTGTCTTGGGCTCTTGCTCGAGTCCAAAAGAAAGAATTCCCGATCAAATGCCCGCCTCTGCCTCTTCCACCAACCGAATTGTTATCTACCAGATGATGACCCGGTTGTTCGGGAACACCAATACAACGAACAAGCGATTCGGCACACTCCAAGAGAACGGCGTCGGCAAGTTTAATGACATCAATGATGCAGCCTTACAAAGCATCAAGCAACTCGGCATCACGCACGTTTGGTATACTGGGATCATCGAACATGCAACGATGACCGACTACTCAGCGCAAGGAATCCACGCCGACGACCCAGATGTCATCAAGGGACGTGCAGGTTCACCGTATTCAATCAAAGACTATTACGATGTCGACCCCGACCTCGCAATCGATGTGCCCAACCGAATGAAAGAATTCGAGTTGCTCGTCGAGCGGTCGCATAAGAACGGACTCAAGGTCATCATCGACTTTGTACCCAACCACGTTGCCCGCCATTATGAATCGGATGCAAAGCCACAAGGCGTAGAAGACTTCGGAGCATCCGATGATAAGTCGGTAGCCTTCGCCCGTGACAACAACTTCTATTACCTCGTAGGTCAGGAATTCCGGCCACCAAAGAATTACTCACCATTGGGTGGGCAAGAACTACCAAACCTCGACGGGAAATTTGAAGAGATTCCCGCAAAAGCAACGGGTAACAATGTATTCTCGGCAACCCCGAGTGTCGACGACTGGTTCGAGGCTGTCAAACTCAACTATGGTGTCGATGTACAACACGGTAATCAGAAGTTCTTCCAAGGTACCGCCGAGCGTCCCGACGCAGTACCCAACACTTGGAAGAAGATGCTCGATATCTTGAACTTCTGGGCAAGCAAAGGTGTCGATGGTTTCCGTTGCGACATGGCCGAAATGGTCCCCGTTGAATTTTGGCAATGGGCCATTCCGCAAGTGAAAGCCGCCAATCCGGCGGTCATCTTTATTGCCGAGATCTACAATCCGGGTGCGTACAGGACGTACATCGACGATGGAAAATTCGACTACCTGTACGATAAAGTCCAACTGTACGATACCCTCAGGTTGCTCGTAAACCAACATGCATCTTCGACCGATGTTCCAGCCATTCAGCAGAGCCTTGCGGGTATCAACGATCGAATGTTGCATTTTCTAGAGAACCATGACGAGCAACGTATCGCGTCCAGGTTTTTTGCTGGAGATGCCTGGAAGGGAGTACCCGCAATGGCGGTAAGCGCATTAATCGACAAAGCGCCCGTGATGATCTACTTCGGCCAGGAGGTAGGCGAACCAGGAGGTGCCAACGAGGGATTCAGTGGCGACGATGGCCGCACCACCGTTTTTGATTATTGGGGCGTCACCGAACATCAAAAGTGGGTAAACAATAAGCTTTACGATGGAGGTCAACTCTCCGATGAGCAGCGTCAACTTCGCCAGTTCTACGGCGACTTATTGTCCTTCGCGGGAACGAATGCAGCTATCGTCCACGGCGACTATTTCGATCTCACGCAATCGAACGTGATGATGAAGAATTGCAGTGATCGGTTTGTGATTTTTTCTCGCACCGACGGCACCGAAAACCTGGTGATCATTGCTGGGTTTGCAAGCAAGACCGAGCGGATCAAAGTGAAGTTGACCCCCGAGGTGATTCAAAAGATGGGACTTCAAACAGGAGGTCAATATGTTGGGCGCGATTTGCTGCGGAGTGGCACGGATGTGGGGTTAGATGATCAGTACCAATTTGAGGTTGATGTGTCTCCATACTCAGTACTCATTCTAAAGTTCAAGTAACGTGAAAAGTAAGTTTATCTCCGGGTTCGCAGTGTTAGCCATTTGGGTGGTAAGCTGTACTCCCAAACCGGTCAACCACTGGCCTTACGGTGTTAACTACGAAGTGTTCGTGCTCTCGTTTGCCGATGGCGACGGCGATGGCAAGGGCGACTTCAAGGGCCTCACTCAGAAGATAGACTACTTCAGCGATCTTGGCGTAGGTGGAATTTGGCTCATGCCCATCATGAACTCGCCCACGTACCATAAGTACGATGTCACCGACTACAAGTCGATCCATCCCGACTATGGCACCGTCGACGACTTTAAGGCATTTGTGAACGAAGCGCACAAGCGCAATATCAAAGTGTTGGTCGACCTGATCCTCAATCACACCGGGAGCGATCACCCGTGGTTTCAAGAAGCCATTCGCGACAAGAATAGCAAGTACCGAAACTATTATGTCTGGGCTAAGAAGGATTCAATCCGGGATCAGATAGCAAAAAAACAGACATCGTTTGATTCAGATAATATCACGCAATGGCATCCCGCCAATGGAGATACTCTTTCTGAACATTATTATGGCTTCTTCTGGGGAGGAATGCCCGACCTCAATTTTGATAATCCCGATGTGCGCGCCGAGTTCGTCGACATTGGAAAGTTCTGGTTGAATGATATGCAAGTAGATGGCTTCCGCTTAGATGCCGCGAAGCATATTTTTCCCACCGACCGCGCAACCGACAACCATGCATTTTGGGTTTGGTTCCGCGAAGAGATGACGAAGATTAAGCCAGACGTGTACTTGGTAGGTGAGGTGTGGTCTCGCGCGGAAGATGTGGCCCCATATCTCAAGGGGTTGCCCGCTCTTTTCAACTTCGATTTGGGCTACGCCATCACCTCTGCTGTCAACGCGGGGCAGGATACCGCAGGACTCATCACCCAGTACAAGAAGATCGTCGATTTCTATAACGCATCGTCCTCGGATTACATCGACGCGACGTTTTTAAAAAATCACGACCAGAACAGGATCTTAAGTGAACTCCACGACGATGAAGCCAAGGCACGGGTTGCTGCCGCCATCTTGATGACGCTCCCTGGTACACCCTACGTGTACTATGGTGAAGAAATCGGGATGAAAGGCTTGAAACCAGATGAATACATTCGAGAGCCATTTGTTTGGGGCAAAACCGGCACCTATCCGCAGCAAACCCGTTGGGAAGAGCCGCGCTACTCAACACCCAAAACTGTCGTGCCGTTCGAAGTTCAAAAAGGTGACCCGAATTCCGTATACAATTTCTATCGTGATTTAATCGAATATCGAAACGACAGCCAAGCATTGACCTATGGAACGATTGAACTCTCGCCGATTCAACTTAGCGAGATTGTTTCTTTCTATAGAATCAAGGACGATGAAAAGCTCTTTGTGATCCACAATGTCAGCGATGTCGAGGTCACCGTGCCAATCGACCTAGACGAGTTGTATCGCCTGGATTTTTCGACCAACCCAAGAATTGAGGTGCGTGACACAGAGGTCGTAATGCCCGCACATTCCACAGCTATTTTCAAGGACTAAATGAAAGGACAAAGCAGAGTTATTATCGAGCACATCCAACCCGTCGTCGATGGCGGGAGATACCAAGCCCGTCGCGCCGTGGGTGAGCGCGTGGATGTGACAGCCAATATTTTTGCCGACGGACACGATCACATTAGGGCGCGAGTGCTGTATCGTCATGCCCATGACTCATCATGGACTTCTGTCGAAATGAAAAGCACTTTTAACGACGAATGGATGGCGTCGTTTTATGTGCCGCTGAAAGGACAATACAGTTTCAAAGTTGAAGCGTGGATCGACCATTTCGATACATGGTTCGACGGATTCAAGAAAAAGGCCGAAGCGAAGGTGGATGTGACGACCGAGCTGATGGAGGGAGTTAATTTCCTGCGGAAGTTTTCATCCGATCCAAAAGTTGCACCTTTCGTTGCCACCCTAGGCGACCGATCTAACTATGGGGCAGCCGTTTCGGCGGTTCTGTCGCCCGAATTTGCCAATGTGGTACATCACCATCCAGTAATCGAGTATTCTACTGAAACCGGCGAATTCTCGATCAAGGTTGAGTATCGCAAAGTGCTCTACAGTACTTGGTATGAACTCTTTCCGAGGTCGGCTTCCCTGCAAAAGGGTCGCCATGGCACATTCCAGGATTGCATCAAGTTGCTGCCGCGCATTGCCGCCATGGGTTTCGATGTGTTGTATTTACCACCCATTCACCCCATCGGGAAAGTGAACCGCAAAGGAAAGAATAATAACGTGCGTGCGGCTGCAGGTGAACCAGGCTCGCCTTGGGCAATCGGCAGTGACGAGGGTGGACATAAAGCCATCCATCCTGAATTGGGAACACTGACCGACTATAAGGCACTCATCGCGGAAGCATCTAAGTTGGGAATTGACATCGCCCTTGACATCGCATTTCAGTGCGCACCCGATCATCCTTACGTCAAAGAGCACCCCGAATGGTTTAAGCAGCGCCCCGATGGGACCATTCAGTATGCCGAGAATCCTCCTAAGAAGTACCAAGATATTTACCCGTTCAACTTCGAAACAGACAACTGGAAAGAGCTGTGGGAAGAACTGAAGTCAGTGATCATTTACTGGATTGAGCAAGGGGTTACTATTTTCCGTGTCGATAATCCGCACACTAAGCCTATTCCCTTTTGGGAGTGGGCCATCGCCGAAGTCCATAAAACTTATCCCGACACGATCTTCTTGGCCGAAGCATTCACAAGACCGAAGATCATGGCCTCGCTCGGAAAGATCGGCTTCAATCAGTCATACACCTATTTCACGTGGCGGACCAGCAAGCAGGAGATCATGGACTACGTGAACGAGCTCTTATACACAGCCTCGAGAAACTACTTCCGACCAAACTTCTGGCCCAACACACCGGATATTTTGCCTTGGCAACTTCAGCACCAAGGTGAGAACATTTTCATCATTCGTTACGCCCTTGCGGCAACATTGTCGTCGAACTATGGCATGTATGGACCTGCCTATGAGTTTTATGACAACGTACCGATGGAAGGTAAAGAAGAGTATTTCAATTCGGAGAAGTATGAGATCAAGGTGCATGATTGGAAGAAAACGAACCGGATGACTGACATTATCACCATGGTGAATCGATTCCGGAAAGAGAATTCGGCATTGCAAACAACATGGAACACCGTCTTCTGTCATCTGGAGAATAGTCAATTGATTGCCTACGTGAAGGCGACCGACGACCTATCGAATATCGTCTTGGTGGTCGTCACGCTAGATCCTCATGCCGTACAAACGGGTTATGTCCAAGTCCCAAAGCATGCACTGAAACTAGGAGAGAAGATCAATTTGAAATTGAAGGATCTGATGACCGACGAGCAATATACGTGGACCCAGGAGTGGAACTTTGTGTCGCTAAACCCGCACAAGATGCCGTTCCATTTATTCCAAGTTTCGATTCACGATTCAAACATGTAACATGGCAGTACCCATCAAGAACAACGACCCCCTCTGGTTCAAAGATGCAATCATCTACGAACTGAGTGTTCGCGCCTTTTACGACAGCAACGGCGATGGGATAGGGGACTTCCAAGGTCTCATCCAAAAGCTCGACTACATTGAAGATCTCGGCATCAACACGATTTGGCTCCTGCCATTTTATCCCTCACCACTCAAAGATGATGGATATGACGTCACTGAGTATTGCGATATTCATCCTGACTACGGTACACTCGCCGATTTCAAGTTGTTTCTCAAGGAAGCACATCGGAGGGGGTTGCGCGTCGTCACGGAATTGATCCTTAACCATACATCCGACCAGCACCCCTGGTTTCAAAAGTCGCGAAAGGCACGTGCCGGTTCTCGCTACAAGGATTATTATGTGTGGAGCAATACAGCCGAAAAATACCAAGAAGCACGTATCATTATTGCCGACGATGAGTCTACGAACTGGTCTTGGGACAACGAGGCCAAAGCATATTACTGGCATCGTTACTACAGGCACCAACCCGACCTGAATTTCGAGAACCCAGAGGTTCAAATGGAAATTATCCGGATTGTGGATTTCTGGCTGAAACTCGGTGTCGATGGCTTCCGTTTGTCGGCAGTTCCGTTCTTATATGAAGAGGACGGAACCGCCTGCGAAAATTTGCCTCAAACACATGCGTTTGTCAAGAAGCTTCGCGGTCACATCGACAAGAACTATAAAGATCGGATATTGATCGCGGAGGCCAACTTGTGGCCCGAAGATGCTGCTGCGTATTTTGGCGATGGCGACGAGTGTCACATGAACTTCAACTACCCGTTGATGCCACGCTTGTTCCTCGGACTACGGACCGAAGACAGCTACCCGATTATTGACATCATCGACCAAACGCCGCCGTCGCCGAAAGAAACCCAGTGGGCGTTGTTTCTCAGGAACCACGACGAGATTGGGCTTGAAATGGTCACGGAAGAGGAAAAGGATTATCTTTTCAAAGCCTATGCCAACGATCCGAATACCAAGCACAACCTCGGGATTAGACGGCGTTTGGCACCCTTGCTCAACAACGATCGGAGAAAGATTGAGCTTTTGAACACCATTCTATTCTCGTTGCCCGGGTCTCCAGTCTTGTATTACGGCGATGAGATTGGCATGGGTGATAATATATACCTGGGCGATCGCTTCGGCGTTCGCACACCGATGCAATGGAACATGAACATCAATGCAGGGTTCTCTCAAGCGAACCCGCAGATGTTATACCTCCCAGTGATTAGCGACCCCGTTTATCGGTACGAGTCTGTCAACGTTACCACTCAAGAAGAGAACCCGTCATCGTTGATGTGGTGGTTCAAGAACATCATCGCCATGCGCCGGCGACTGACCGTATTTGGGCATGGAGAAATGAAGTTCATCGAGAGTTCGAATGCGAAGGTCCTCGCTTTTGTCCGACACGATGAGGAGCAAAAGATCGTAGTGGTCGCGAATCTTTCGCAGTTCAGTCAAGCTACGACACTCGATCTCTCCGAATTCCGAGACTGTGACGTAACCGAAGTTTTTAGTCAGAACCGGTTCCGTGCCGTGGAAGGAAGCGAATACCCAATCACCATCGGACCGTACGGGTATTTCTGGTTTCAGGTCGACGACAATGATAAGAAAGAATCGATTGGAGGAAGCGGCGAACTGCCATTGGTGAAAACTAGTTCATCGTGGGAGAAGTTGTTTAATCACTACAACGAGATTCGAGCACTCGAACGGAAGGTACTTCCCCCGTTCATGAAAAAATGCCGCTGGTTTGGGGGCAAAGCGCGGGCTATTAGCAAATTGGCGATCAAGAAATCCTTCCCTCTAAAGGTGGAGGGGAATACCCACTACCTGTGTATCATCGAGGTGCACTACGTGCAACGTTTACCTGAGTTGTACTTTTTGCCAATGGTATTCGTGCCAGCCGACAACGTGTTCGACCGGGTGGAATACAATGTACAGAGCGTCGTGTGCCGAGCAGAGATTCAAGGACAGACAGGCTTCATCATCGACAGCAGCTACGACCGATCGTTCCGCGACTACCTGTTCTCTAGTATGGCCCGCAATCAAAGGATTCGTGAAGACGATGGCACGTTAGAGTTTAACTCGAGCGTATACACGAAGCTCGATCCTGAGAACGTGGAGTCGAAGATCCTCAAAGCCGAGCAAAGCAATACTTCCATTATTTACAATGATCAGTACTTCTTCAAGTTCTACCGCAAACTTGAGAAAGAGATCAATCCCGACCTTGAAATTGTGCGCTACCTTTCTGAGGCAACAAGCTTTAGAAACGCTCCTCGCTATGCAGGAAGCATTGCGTTGGTAGACACAGACGATACTTCGTTCATCCTCGGCTTGCTGCAGGAGAAGGTGGAAAACCAGGGCGACGCATGGGTGATGACGACCGACAGCGTGGGTCGCTTCTACGAGCGCGTGATGGCAAAGGCCAAGAAGGAAAAGGTTCCTAAACTGATCAACCGCAACGTCCTCACCTTTGAGGAATCCCCCGAGATGATCCAAGAATTCATCGGAAGGGGATTCTATGAGCGTGTGGTGCGGCTAGGGCAGAGGACAGCAGAGATGCACATCGCCCTCGCGTCCGACAAGTCGAACCCTGCTTTCGCACCAGAAGTGTTTAGCTCGAATTACCAGCGCTCCCTTTACTCTGGACTTCGGAAATTGTTGCGCGATCGCTTCAAGCTTCTTGAACAATCGCTCCCCAAGTTGACGAACGACACACGCGAGTTCGCCAAGAAAGTTTTGGCACTCGAGGACACGATTCTCGACTCGTTCGCAGAGATCTATCAACATAAGATCGATGCATTGCGGACTCGAATTCATGGTGATTATCACCTGGGTCAGGTACTCTTCACCGGAAAGGATTTTATCATCATCGATTTCGAAGGCGAACCGGGATTTAGCTTCAGCGAAAGGCGTCTGAAGAAGAACCCATACAAGGATGTGGCCGGGATGATGCGTTCATTCCACTACGCAGCATTCGGAAAAATCTTACTCAACGAGAACTACCGTCAGCAAGATCTGGAGTTTCTCGAACAATGGGCCGAACAATGGCAACACTACATCAGCCGGTTTTTCCTCGGTGCGTACCTGGAAAGAATGGGACATGGACAGAAACTCTCGCATGAAGACGATATTCTGATCCGAACATATTTGATCGAGAAAGCGATCTATGAACTTGGTTATGAATTGAACGGCCGACCTGACTGGGTGATTATTCCATTGCGTGGCATTTACTATTTGGTGAACCGGTACTTCCAAGAAAAGGAAGAGCGTAAAAAGAAAAACTAATCCTATGGCGAAGAAGGCAAACAAGAACGAAGAACAGCCGACTAATTTCTCGCTGCTCACCGACTTTGATATTCACCTTTTTAGAACGGGCAAGCATTTTAAGTTATTTGAAAAACTTGGGGCTCATCCGGTGTCGCACCAAGGTAAGCAAGGAACTTACTTCGCCGTCTGGGCACCCAATGCGAAAGAGGTGTCGGTGATTGGGAACTTCAACCACTGGCAGCGTGGACATCACAAGTTGTCGCCGCGCTGGGATGAATCGGGAATTTGGGAAGGATTCTTTCCAGACGTTCAAAAAGGCGAAGCATATAAATACGCCATCATCGCACAATCGGGAGAGGTACTCGAGAAAGCCGACCCGTTCGCTTTCTACGCCGAAGTTCCACCGAAAACAGCCTCCATCATTTGGGAACCGTCACATACTTGGAAAGACGAAGCTTGGCAAACCAAGCAACGGAATGAAGTGGGACAACCCAAACCTTATTCCGTATACGAAGTCCACTTCGGCAGCTGGCGTCGGAAAGTGGAAGAAGATAACCGATCCCTCACGTATGCCGAAATGAGCAAGGAGCTGGTCGCCTATGTAAAGGACTTAGGTTTTACTCACGTGGAGTTCTTGCCGATCATGGAACACCCATTTTATGGCTCTTGGGGTTACCAGTTGACGGGCTATTTCGCACCCACGAGCCGATACGGTTCGCCTGAAGAAATGATGGAGCTCGTGGACGCATTCCATGCTGCGGGTATCGGGGTAATCTTAGATTGGGTTCCTTCGCACTTCCCGGGCGACGCGCACGGCTTGTTCCGTTTCGATGGCACCCACTTGTATGAGCATGCCGACCCTCGAAAGGGATTTCATCCGGACTGGAGCAGCTATATCTTCAATTACGGCCGCAATGAAGTGAGGTCGTTCCTGATCAGCAACGCGATGTTTTGGGTCGAGCGGTACCACATCGACGGATTGCGCGTGGATGCTGTTGCCTCCATGCTTTATCTCGACTACTCTCGGAAACATGGAGAATGGATCCCCAATGAGTATGGCGGACGCGAAAACCTCGAGTCGATCGTATTCTTAAAAGAATTCAATGAAGTAGTGTATGGGAACTTCCCAGAGGTGGTGACCATTGCCGAGGAGTCAACGGCTTGGCCCGGCGTGTCGCGACCGACCTATCTTGGTGGCCTCGGCTTCGGCCAAAAATGGATGATGGGGTGGATGCACGACACTCTGGAGTATTTCAAGAAAGATCCCGTCCATCGAAAATACCACCAGAACGACATCACCTTCAGCATCATGTACGCGTTCACGGAAAACTTTATGCTGCCGCTCTCGCATGATGAAGTCGTACACGGAAAAGGATCACTGCTGGGGAGGATGCCGGGAGATGAATGGAATCGATTTGCCAACTTGCGCACACTTTTTACCTACATGTTCACCCACCCAGGTACCAAGTTGGTGTTCATGGGTGGTGAGTTTGGGCAATCTGCCGAGTGGAATCACGATCGCAGCCTTGATTGGCATTTGTTGGATTTCAATTACCACCAAGGCGTCCATCGCCTCATGAAGGACTTGAATCATTTGTACAAGACGGAACCGGCCCTCTATGAGTTTGGCTTCGAGGCGAAAGGTTTCGAGTGGCTTGACTATTCTGACCGAGACAACAGTGTCATGTTGTTCTTGCGCAAAGGATGGAAGAACGAGGATACATTGATTATTGCGTGCAACTTCACGCCGACGTCGCGTCATGACTACAGGATTGGCGCTCCGATAAAAGGTACTTGGAAAGAAATATTTAATTCTGATAACTTGCGATACAGTGGCTCTGGAGTCCTCAACCAAGGCTTACTGACAACGAAACCCGTGAAGTACCACGGCAAGGATTATTCTTTCACCGTGACGTTGCCGCCATTGGCGATCATCGTCTTAAAATTGAACGAGGAGGAAGCCGGGTTCCACATCGGTTCTTGACTAACGCATGACTGAGAAGACAAAATTCATTTGCATCCATGGACACTTTTACCAGCCCCCGCGCGAAAATGCTTGGCTGGAAGTAATTGAAGTTCAAGATTCAGCCCACCCTTATCACGATTGGAACGAACGCATCAGTGCAGAGTGCTACGCGCCAAACGGCTCATCACGAATTCTCGACGAGAAGGGTGTCATTACAAATATCGTCAACAACTATTCAAGGATCAGTTTCAATTTTGGCCCCACACTCATGTCGTGGATGGAGACGAACGATCCCCAGACCTATGCCGCGATCTTAGAGGCCGATAAGGAGAGCATGCATCATTTCTCCGGGCACGGCTCAGCCATCGCACAGGTTTACAACCACATTATTCTGCCGCTCGCGAACCGCCGCGATAAAGAGACCCAAGTGATTTGGGGCATCCGCGATTTCGAAAAGCGGTTCAACAGGAAGCCCGAAGGAATGTGGCTGGCGGAAACAGCAGTGGACACAGAGTCGCTTGAAATTCTTGCTGAACACGAAATCAAATTTACGATCCTCGCACCGCGTCAAGCGAAAGCGATACGCAAGATTGGTACCACCGAATGGCGATCAGTCGACGAAGGCTCGATCGATACTCGAAATGCATACAAATGTATTCTTCCTTCTGGGAAGAGTATCGTCGTGTTCTTTTACAACGGCAACGTGTCGCAAGCCATCGCTTTTTCAGGACTGCTGAACGACGGCCGACGTTTTGCACAGAGCCTGTTGGACTCGTTTATCGATTCAGATGCGACACAGCTGGTTCATGTGGCTACCGACGGCGAAACCTACGGACACCACCACCGCCACGGAGACATGGCCCTAGCATTTTGTCTGAACCATATTGAAGAGTTTAGCGATGCCAAGCTGACGAACTACGCCGAGTATGTCGACAAGTGCCCTCCAGTGTTTGAGGCTCAAATCATCGAGAATAGTTCATGGAGCTGCGTGCATGGTGTCGAGCGGTGGAAGGCTAATTGTGGATGCAACTCCGGTGCGCACCCCGGTTGGCATCAAGCATGGCGGGGCCCTTTGCGGGATTCATTGGATTGGCTCCGAGACAAAACCGCCGAATTGTTTGAACGTGAAGGTTCCAAGTTTCTAAAGGACCCGTGGGAAGCGCGTAACGAGTACATCAGCGTGATCCTGAACCGCAGCGATCGAACTGTCAAGCGATTCTTCAAAGACCATGTCCTCGCCGATGTGGACGCTAGCAAGGTGTTTCGTTTACTTGAGATGCAGCGTCATGCTATGCTCATGTACACCAGTTGCGGTTGGTTTTTCGACGAGGTGTCGGGCATCGAGACGACCCAAGTCATGCAGTACGCCTGTCGAGTGATTCAGTTGGCGAACCAGAATGGCGACATCGAGTTGGAAACCGAGTTCCAGCTGCGTCTGGAAGGGGCCCCCAGTAACGTCCCTTCCCTGGAAAACGCCGGAAATGTGTACCGCAAGTATGTGCTTCCTTCTAAGACCAACTTGCAGCGTGTGGGTATGCACTACGCCGTGTCTTCAATCTTCGAAGAAGAACCCGAGTCATTGCCGTTGTTCAATTACACGGCGACGAACGATTTCTTCTTGAAAAAGGAAGCCGGCGAACAAAAGCTAGTGTTGGGAATCACCAAGGTCAAGTCTTTGGTTACCCGATCAGAAAAGCGATTCGCGTTCGCCGTGGTCTGTATCGGTGTTCATAATATTATCGGTAACATTTCGCTTGATATGGAGCCCGATAAGTTTGCCAGCATGCAATACCGCGCCACGCATGCCTTCGACGAGGGACGACTTGGCGACGTGATCGGGATCATGCAGACATATTTCGGACCGGACAAGTACACTATCTGGCAACTGTTCAAGGATGAGAAACGCAAAATCTTAGACCTGATCGCACGTAAGAGTCTCGAAGAACTCGAACAGTCGCTACGACGAACGTATAATCGGGACTATCCCCTCGTCAACGCGTTGGCCAACAACGAGATCCCGATTCCGAATGCATACCGAACCACGTTCGAGTACATCCTCAATGCGGATTTGGTAGATGCCTTTCAAAGTGAAAAGATCAATGTGAAATCACTGGAACGCATCCTAGGAGAGTTGGAGAAGTGGGGGATGGGAATCGAAGATCCTGACAACGTCGCTAGATTGGCTGGCAACGCTATCCTCCGAGAGATCAAGCGCGTAGGCGAAGAGCGCTCAAACGTGAGAAGGATCACCCGGTTGAACCGACTCTTCCCGCTGTTGAATAAGTTCAAGCTTACTCCGAATATTCACCAATCGCAAAACGTCTACTTCCAAATTTCAGTCGAAATAAAAGCTGTAGGCGCGTCGGACGACGATCGTGAGTGGCGTGAGCAGTTTTCTCTGCTCGGGGACAACCTCGGCGTGAAGGTGGGCTAACGGCAGTTTGGCCACTATTTTTTGTTTAGTTTGGATAGTGGCAGATTCATACCATGAAATCAGCGAAATGGTCAATTTTATGCCTGTTGCTTCCGGTGGTTGCATGGGCACAACCTAGTTTCGGGCCGAGCTATGGTCCGTTAGGGTTTCACGGAAACGTGCTCCCCAAGCCGAACACCGATTCCATCCACTTTACGATCCCTCCATACCAATCATGGTCGAATCAGCCTTCGCGGCACCCGCTTTACGCTTTCGACGAGTTCCAACCCGGACACGTACAGTACGCCGATGGTCTTGTCCCTCAAACAGATATAAAGCTGAACTTTAACCGGTTTTTCGAAACGGTCGACATGTGGACCGAAGACGGAAGTTGGGCGCCACTTAAGACCACCTACGATATAAAGTTCGTCTGGATTGGCGACCACAAATTTCAACACGACCGACGCCATGGATACGTTGAAATCGTCGATCAGGGAACCGTCGCGCTCGGCGTTCAGTATTTTATCTACGGCTTGCTGGAAGACAGCAATGGCTTTAAGACACCGATCATGGGGCTTGAAAACCGGGATGCGACCGTACGCGGTACTCGTTATTACTGGGCAAGCGAGCGCTACTTCTTTATCGGACCCAACGACGAGATTCTCAGGGCTAGTCCCCAGGCGCTCCCCCGACTCCTGCCATCGCTTGCAAACCAGATCAATGCCTACGCCGAGCGCGAAGCAATCAATTTTCGAAACAAAGAAGACCTTTTAAAGATTCTCGAGTATTGCAACCAGGAAAGCGCGCGTTTGCCATAAATGGCCCTGCGTCTTAATCTATCACGAATGCGCGCTTTCATTTTCTTCATGTTGCTGCCCTTTGCATGCTTCGCACAGCATGGGTATGGACCGGCGGGATTTCACGGAAGCTTGACGGCCGATGTGAACAAAGACACGGTGCACTTTACTCTTCCCGCGAACGACTCTTGGGGCAACCAGCCGTGGCGAGATAAAGTCTATAGGTTTTCGGAGTTTCAAGTTGGCAAACTCGAGTTCAGTACAGGGTTCATACCAGACACGAGGCTAAGACTGAACTACAACAGTTTCTTCGAAACCATCGATGTCTTAACCGAGAACGGCGAGATATCGCCAATGAAGAAACTCAATGAAGTTAGAGCCATTTGGATTGGGGATCACAAGTTTTTGAATGATCGACAGTTCGGATACCTCGAGTTAGTTGAAAGTGGAAATGTTGCACTGGGCGTCAAATACTTTATGTTCGGTGTAATCGAGAACAGCAATGAGCAAAGCGCACCGATCATTGGTATGGACAACCGAACCGCCACCAACCGATCCACGCGCCACTATTGGCCAAGTGCCCAGTATTTTTTTGTGTCCAACAATTTAATTCTCAGACCGAGCCCGCAAGCACTTCCAAAATTGTTCCCGACAATTAGCAGTGAGCTCAAAGATTACATTAAAGTTCATCAAGTTGATTTTAGAAAGAGAGGCGACCTGCTGGAACTTGTTCGGTATTGCAACGAGAAAAGCGCCAGCATCCCAAAGCGCAGTGAAGGTGCCAGGTTGGACGTACCAATCCATACCGGGGTGCAGGAGACGATATTTCGGGACAGCATCTTCAGGTTGCCAGAATTTTCGGACGAAGCAACACTTGTTTTCAAAGACGGGAAACGGGTAACGCCGAAATACCCGATAAACTTCAATCAAAAGGATGGCTTGCTTCAGTGGATTAACTCCTCGGGCGATACAACATCAGTTGGTCAACGGGAGGGACCAATATCGTATGTTGTGTTGGATGGTATTACTTTTCTGCACAACGAATCGCTGGGGTGGATCGAGATCCTCATTCAAGGTAAGGTTGCGCTGGCGATGAGGAAGAGAGTCGTAGAACAATCCCTTGTAAGCGTCGATCGGAAATTGATTCAAATAGAAACGCAGTATTATTACTTGAAAGGCGATAAGATCCTGCCCGCAACGGCTAGATCCTTGCTCGCATTTTTTCCAAGGAATAGAAAGCAGATTGAGGCTTATCTGTCCGCGAATACGATCTCTTTTTACGACCGCGCCGATATCGCAAAAGTTCTGGGATTCGCCAGTTCGCTGCGCGAGTAAAAAGCCCGGCGTGGTCTGCCGCTATTCGGCTGTCTCTAGTTTGAGATGAAGTTTCTTGTCTAGATAATCCCACACGAGACTGCTCGCTCCAAGGATCGGTGCAGCCTGGTTTTGCAACGCTGAAGGCAACACCTTGATCTTACCACGGAACAGCGGCATTAGGTTGGCCTCCATGTGCTTGATGGTCGGTTTGAAAATCAAGTCACCAGCCTGGGACAAACCACCGAAAAGGAAGATTGCTTCCGGATCTGTATGAACGACCGTTTCTGAGAGCTTCATCCCTAGAATGCGGCCAGTGTATTCGAAAGCTGCTTTTGCCACTACGTCTCCACGCATCGCAGCCTCGGTAATCATCTTCGTATTTAGGTTATCGAAACTGATGCCGCGAAGTTCACTCGGTTCGAGGTGATCGGCCAGAAGTTTGTAAACAGTGCGTTTGATACCTGTTGCTGACACATAGGTTTCGAGACAACCACGTTTGCCACAGTTGCAATAGCGACCCGTGGGATTCACCGAAGTGTGGCCTACCTCTCCAGCGATACCATGCTTTCCATTTAAGAGTACCCCGTTGCAAACGAAGCCACTACCCAAACCCGTGCCCAACGTGATAACGACGAAGTCCTTCATACCCTTCGCATTACCGTAAATCATTTCACCCACGGCGGCGGCGTTGGCATCGTTGGTGAGCACGCACGGAATTCCGAACTCATCGGTGAACATCTTTGCGAGTGGCAGTTCATCCTTCCACTTTAAATTCGTCGCTTTGTCGATGGTGCCAGTGTAGTAGTTGCCGTTGGCAGCACCCACACCAATTCCCACAACTTTGAGATTGCTGCCGGCGTGGTGAATGCTTTCGCGAATCGCGTCCGCCATCGCATCAAAAAAGTCTTTGAAGTCTTCGTAATCAGTCGTGGCAATGCTTCCTTGGTAGTGAACGTTGCCGTCGCGGTCAACGATACCGAACTTTGTGTTCGTGCCGCCGATATCGATGATGACTCATGATGGAGTCAAAGCTATTGTAAACGATCTTGTTGTTCCGGACACCAACCATCACATCGTTCTGCCCGTTGAGCAATCCTTCAACAGCGGCTACCCCCATCCGAGATGCAAGCACGCGATCGAAGTATGTAGGGGAGCCCCCACGCTGCAAATGACCAAGGATCGTTACCTTAATGTCAAAGTAGTCTGAACGCTCTGCCACTTTCCGTGCAAGTTCGTTGGCACCGCCGATCTTCGAACCTTCGGCCACAACCACCAAGCTCGACTTGCGATTAGTCTTACCACCCTGCACGAGTACATTGTAGAGTTCGTCAAAACTTGTATTCTCCTCGGGGATAATCGTTGCAACGGCACCACCGGCGATCCCTGCGTTCAATGCGATATAGCCAGAGTTGCGTCCCATCACTTCCACGAAGAAAAGTCGGTCGTGCGACAGTGCCGTATCGCGAATCTTGTCAATGGCTTCTACAGCGGTATTCGTTGCCGTGTCGTAGCCGATCGTATAGTCCGTGCCAGCTAAGTCGTTATCGATCGTGCCAGGAATACACACCGACGGAACATTAAATTCTTGAAAGAATTTATGCAATCCGGTAAATGTCCCATCGCCGCCGATGGCGATCAACCCATCAATACCTTGTTTCTTTAAGTTTTGATATGCTTTTGCGCGCCCTTCAGGGGTACGGAACTCTTGGCTGCGCGCCGACTTGAGAATAGTACCGCCGCGCTGGATGATATTTCCAACCGAACGAGCGCCCAGTTTAACGATATCGCCGTCGATCATGCCTTCATATCCTTGCATGATCCCGAACACGTCCTTGTTGTAGTATATAGATGCGCGGACAACGGCGCGAAGGGCTGCATTCATACCCGGAGCATCACCGCCCGAGGTGAATACACCAATCTTGGATATTTTCTCGTTCATTCTAAATGGCTGTCAAAATTAAGGCTTCAACGATAGATTCCAAGAGCCTTAAGATGCTTGGCTTTTCAAACGTTTGAAATAGTTGATTAAGCCATTCGTCGATGAGTCGTGTGTCGTAACAGGCTCTACGCTCGCCAATTCTGGAAGGATTTTCTTGGCCAACACCTTCCCAAGTTCGACACCCCACTGGTCAAAACTGAAGATATTCCAGATCACACCTTGAACGAAGATTTTGTGCTCGTACATCGCGACAAGGGAACCCAAAGTTTTAGGATCCAACTCACGGAAAAGGATAGAATTCGTTGGCTTGTTGCCGTCGAAGATGCGGAACGGTTTCTGAAACTCGATCTCTTCTTCCGACATACCAGCGGCTTTCAGCTCCGATTCGACAGCTTCTTCCGTTTTGCCAATCATTAGAGCCTCCGTTTGTGCGAAGTAATTCGAGAGCAACTTTTGATGATGATCACCGATTGGATTGTGGCTAATTGCCGGCGCGATAAAGTCGCATGGGATCACGCGCGTGCCTTGATGGATCAACTGGTAAAACGCGTGTTGTCCATTCGTGCCGGGCTCACCCCAAATGACCGGCCCGGTTTGATACAACACTCGGTCACCCGAACGATCGGTCGACTTGCCGTTGCTTTCCATGTTGCCTTGTTGAAAGTATGCCGCGAAGCGATGTAGATATTGATCGTAGGGGAGGATCGCTTCCGTGTGAGCATCGAAAAAATTAACATACCAGATACCGATCAACGCCAACATCACCGGAATATTCTTTTCGAGTGGCTCGTGACGAAAGTGTTGATCCATCGCATGTGCACCTTCGAGCAACTGCACGAAATTGTCGAAGCCAATCGTACAGGCGATGCTTAAGCCGATAGAAGACCAAAGCGAATAACGACCTCCCACCCAATCCCAGAACACGAACATGTTTTCGGTAGCAATGCCAAATTGGGCAACTGCCTTGGTGTTGGTCGACACGGCAACAAAGTGCTTAGCCACGTCGCCCTTCCCTTGTGTTTGTTCAAGGAACCATGCCTTTGCCGACTCAGCGTTGGTCATCGTTTCTTGCGTCGTGAATGTTTTCGATGCAATGATGAATAAAGTTGTCTCTGGATCAATACCTTTAAGAACTTCAGCCAGGTGTGTCCCGTCCACGTTCGAAACAAAGTAAGGTTTGATTCCTTGGTGATACGGTTTGAGCGCTTCAGTCACCATCAGAGGGCCAAGGTCTGACCCTCCGATCCCTATATTGACAATCGATTTGATCGACTTACCACTAAATCCCTTCCAAGTCCCGTTGATTAAATTTTGGGAGAAGCGTTTCATTTGATCGAGCACCTGGTTGACCTCCGGCATCACGTCGGCACCGTCGACAACAATAGGCGTGTTGGTCCGGTTTCGTAGTGCGACATGCAGCACAGGTCGCCGCTCGGTTTGATTGATTCGCTCACCGCTGAACATCGCCTCAATTGCAGTAGGAAGCTCACATTCCTCGGCAAGGCGCACCAAGAATTTCAGGGTGTCGTCATTCAAATGGTTCTTAGAGAAATCAACTAAGATATCGTTGAACTTGAGGTGGTAGCGGTTGAAACGTTCTGGATCCGATTCAAATAGTTCAAGCAACGATGTTGCTTGCATGTCAAGATAGTGGGCTGTTAATGAGCGCCATGCCGCTGTGTCGACTGGCTTCGTGCTAGGGAAGTTCATTCATGATTAGATTTGGGCGCACTAAAATAGGATTTTTCCTCACGTGCATCATCCAATCGTTCCACGACAGCGAGAGCCTTTGCCGTTGGCCGTCGTCCCCTCATCCACCCACTACCTTCTTCAGATTCTCGACGAGACCCTCCCAGAGATCTTGAAGTTCATCAAGGTCTTCGAAGTCCGAGTAATCGAAAACTTTTAGAAAAGTGGTTTGAGTGAGCTCGTTGGTTTCAAGACGCAGTTCGAACCAAGAGGGATCGTTGGAGTCGCGGTCTGTCTCAGGAACAAACTCGAACTTGCAGAAGTGATTGAGTCGGTAACCAGCCATCTTCGCTCGGCGAGTTTCCGTTTCCCATACGAACGTGAAAACTTTTTCGGGGCTGATCGTCACATTATTCGCGAACCACTCGGATAGACCGCCCGCTGTTTGAATGTACGGGTACAACATCTTCACCGACGCATGCATCTCGAAGTCGGCTGTGAACAGTTTTTTGTCGGTAGTTTTTGACACGTTTGCCATGGGCCCGGTCGTTGAAATTTTAAGATATGCCATTTTTCGGTTGTCTCCAATTAGACTTGCAAGATGATCCGCGCAGAGATCTCAACTTTTGGCCATCGAATCGATCAAACAACCAAGTGCTCATCCAAATGATGCCTTTGGGAGGTGATCACGACGCTTTGCAGCGATGAATTAGAATAAAATGGGGGAGAGGAGAAAGTAGCGCGAGGGAGATTTGAACTCCCGACCTCAGGGTTATGAATCCTGCGCTCTCACCAACTGAGCTACCGCGCCGTCTAGTCAGACCGATTGGGAGCGCAAACTTACAAACTTTTCGGAATTCGACACTATTCGAG
>JBGAGB010000025.1:0-71192 GCA_044226945.1 Cyclobacteriaceae bacterium
CCGCCGTCCGGATAAACTATAAGCCACAGATGCTCTTCCACATCTTGGACTCGATCGAAATTCCGAGTTTTTCAGCTGTCTTCAAGTCTTGACATGCCAGATCTTTTTGCTTTAGCCGATGGTAGGCCATGGCTCGATTAAAAAACGCAGCCGCATAGTCAGGTCGGTTGGCGATGGCAACATTGTAGTCGGCAATAGCTTCTTGCAATTTGCCCAGCCGTGCGAGGAGATTGCCACGATTCAACCAGGCTTTATCAAAGTCATTTCGCAACTTTAACGCAGCCGTGTAGTCGGTGAAAGCGCCGGAAGGGTCATTTAGTTTTTCTCGAACCAAACCTCGATTCATTAAGTATTCGGGCTGGCTGGGTTCAAGGGCGATTGCACGAGTATAGTCCGCGTTTGCTCCGACGAAATCTTTGGATTGATATCGCTGCCACGCTCGTTCCGCCAGCGCGAAAGGAAGCTTGGGGTTGTCTTCAATCGCTTCGTCGAGCATGCGTTTTTCATCGATTCCTGCGCTTTTCCTTAACGCTCCTAAGTTGTGTTTTGCGAGGGCGTGCTGCGGATTGATCGTGAGCGCGGCTCGAAAGTCGCCAACCGCCCTTAGTGTGTCCGCTGACTGTAGACGCGCCAAACCTCGATTTAGGAGCAGATCGGGATCATCGGGCGCGAGTTTCAATGCCTCGCCGAAATAATAAGCTGCCGAGTCCGGCAAGTGCATGGCCAGCGCCACCTCACCGAGAGCACCTAAGATGTAGGACTGGCTGGTGCTGCGGGCCGTGAAAACCTGGTCGGCCGTCCCAGTGTAGGTATTCGTCCGAAAGGTCACGGTGGTGGTCGCTCCGGGGGGAAGGCGCAGCAGCCGTTGGAGGTCACTCTGGGCTAGGCGGTACTGGCCGAGTCGGAGGCGCAGCTGTGCCCGTGCGAAGAGTGCTTCGTGGTGTTCAGGCCTGAATTCAAGGTAGATGTTGTAATCGGTCAGGGCCCGGTTGAGGCTGTCGAAACGCTCCAGGACGATTGCCCGAGAGTAATAGGCGTCGGCGTATGCGGGGTCCTGCCGCAGACATTGGTCAAACGCATGAAGCGCATCTGTCCACCGGTGTTTTTCTAGGTGTACTTCCCCGGTCCGGTAGTAATAAGCCGCTGAGCGCTGTTTTTCGGGTTGTCCCATTCCATGACCTTGGAACAGTCCTGTGGCCACGAAAAAAGCCGATAAAATCTTCCAAAAACGAAACTTCGACACAGGGTTTTTGTTAAAGTTACAATATGGTGACTACAAAAAAATTCCAAAAACGAAACTTCGACACAGGGTTTTTGTTAAAGTTACAATATGGTGACTACAAAAAAATCGAAGGCTGCCGGGCAAGGAGCTTCGGCGGTCAAAATCAGCACTGCTTATGTCGAGTACGTGCTTGCAAATGGTAAACAACCAGCCTCCGTGTATCAGTTCTGCGTCGATTTAGGTCTCAAGGAAGAAGCGTTCTATTCCTTTTTTGGATCGTTTGAAGCGATTGAGCGAGCTGTTTGGCTCGAGGTCATTCAACACCCGGTGACCAAGTTGAAAGCTGACAAAACGTTCGCCTCGTTTTCTAGCCGCGAAAAGATTCTAAGTTTCTATTTCGCATTGTTTGAAGGGCTTAAAAGCAAAAGAAGCTTTGCACTCCATCAACTCAAGTCATTTCGGCGCCCCGAAGTCACACCAGGCTTCCTAAAAAGTTTCAAGCAAGAATTCGACGAGTTTATTGGATCATTAATCGCAGCTGGAAAAGTTAACGGCGAAATTCCGTCGCGTCCTTATTTGGATCGCCTATATCCGCAACTCTTCTGGATGCACTTTGGATTTACATTGCTTTTCTGGTCGCGCGATGAGTCCGCGGGCTTCGAGAAGACAGATGCGGCGATCGAAAAGTCAGTTAACCTAGCGTTTGATCTTATTGGGAAGGGTGCGATCGACAGCGCACTCGATTTTGCGAAATTTTTATATCAAAGCCAGAAGTGAAAAAAGAAACGAAGGAGTTCGATAAGATTCCCGTCACCAAGATCCAGCGTGCATCAAAGTTTATCGCAACAGGTGCACGCATCGGAACCAACTATCTTAAACACTATAGCAAGAAGCTCATTCAGCAAGACACCTCTCGGGCCGAATTGCACGAAGACAACGCGCGTGATATTTATGCGTCTTTAAGTGAGTTGAAGGGGAGCGCACTGAAAGTGGCGCAGATGCTAAGCATGGATAAAAACCTGCTTCCCACTGCGTACCAACAAAAATTTGCCATGGCGCAGTACAGTGCGCCACCGCTGTCATATCCTTTGGTCATCAAGACATTTCAAAAGTCGTTTGGGAAATCCCCGGAGGACCTGTTCGACACATTTACTACCAAGGCTGTGAACGCGGCATCGATGGGGCAAGTGCACCAAGCAACGATAGGAAAGAAGAAACTCGCAGTGAAGATACAGTATCCCGGTGTGGGGGACAGCGTGAAGAGCGACCTTGCCATGGTGAAACCCATCGCGTTGAGCATGTTCAACTTGAATCCAGTCGAATACGATGAGTTCATCGGCGAAGTGGAACAGAGAATGACCGAAGAGACCGACTATCGCCTTGAACTCCAACGCTCGACTGAACTTTCTACGAAATGCCAACATATTCCAAACTTGGTGTTTCCGACCTACTATCCAAAGTATTCTTCAGACAGGATATTGACAATGGATTGGATTGACGGGAAGCCACTGGGTGATACCGACGTCGCCGAGCTTCCAAAAGGTTCGGGAACAAAGATTGGGCAGGCGATGTGGGATTTCTATCATTACCAGATGCATGTCTTGAAAGCCGTTCACGCTGATCCGCACCCTGGTAATTTTATCATTACACCTGAGGCAAAGTTGGGAATAATCGACTTTGGTTGTGTAAAGGTGATTCCAGAGGCATTTCATAAAATCTATTTTCAGCTGATGGCACCAGGGTTTCTTGATGATGATAAGTTGATCGACCAAGTCTTCCAGCAACTGAGGTTTATCTACCCAGATGATTCGGCCAAGGATAAAAAATTCTTTCGTGAGTTATTTATCCAACTAGTTGAGTTGCTTGGCAGACCCTTCCGTACACCTGAGTTTGATTTCTCGCAAAAGGAATACTTCGAAACACTTTATGGATTTGGTGAGCAACTGACCAACATGAAAGAGCTTCGCCAGTCGAAGAAAGCACGCGGTGTGAGAGACGCCGTGTACATTAATCGCACGTACTTCGGACTGTACAACATTCTTCACGATTTGAAGGCAACGGTAAAAACAGGCGATTGGAAACAGTTCACGAAGTAGAGTTAGAAAAAAATTAGATCGGCATGAACATGAAAACAGCATTGATTACTGGAGGAACGAAAGGCATTGGTTTTGGAATTGCGGAAGCGCTCGTCAAAGAGGGCTATCAAGTGGCAATTACTGGGCGAGGTGATGGTGCCAAGGCAGTTGCCAAGTTAGATTCGATTGGAAAGGGGAGAGTGCTGTTCGTCCGAGCAGACGTTCGGAGTTTAGCCTCTCAACAGGAAGCCGTGAGCAAAACTTTGGAACGTTTTGGCAACATAGACGTCTTGATTGCGAACGCAGGTGTCGGGCATTTCGCATCGATAGAAGACTTGACTCCAGAGCTTTGGAATGAAACGATTGACACGAACCTGACGGGTGTGTTCTATAGCATTAAAGCATCTTTGGAGGCCCTCAAAAAGTCGAAGGGCTACATCATCACGATCTCTAGCCTTGCCGGAACCAATTTTTTTGCGAATGCCTCTGCATACAATGCGAGTAAGTTCGGGTTAACTGGATTCACCCAGGCGGTGATGCTCGATTTGCGCAAATATGGAATCAAGGTCTCGACGATCATGCCGGGTTCAGTTGCAACGGAATTCAATGACCATAAGCCCGGTCCCGAAGACGCTTGGAAGATTCAGATTGAAGATCTGGGGCAGATTGTGGTAGATCTCTTGAAGATGAATCCGCGCACATTGCCGAGTAAGGTAGAAGTACGGCCAAGTCTTCCGAAGTAGTTTTTTCGTATTTGTCGAAAAATCTCGCTCGATCTGTTCCGGATTGAGAGGGGAGTGTTATCTTGAGGCAACCTCTTATGGAACAGCCTGGAAAATCTGGTAGGACTATCTTCTCGGTCGCGCTAAAGTCTTTTCGATTTGCGTGGGAGACGAACAAGCGCGTGTTCAGCATCCTGATACTCTTGAATGTATTCTTAGGTGCAGTTGTGTACGCCCAGTTCACGAGCTTTTCTGCCATCGTTGATGAAACGATTCGTATCAAACAAGGGACGTCGACGTGGCATGCGATGGTCCCTCATGTGGTCCAGTTGGCATTTGCGTTTTTGATCCCGACAGTGGCCTCAAACATAGTCACCTTCTATCGCGCGAAGTTCCGGTTGGATCTTGACCTTCGGCTCGATTTGTACAAGATTGACAAGCAAGGTGCGCTGGATATCGGAACGATTGAAAGCAATTCTTATCAGACGCTGCTGAGAAGTGCGCAGGAGTGGGGTTCTGGAAGTATGCTTAGCCTGCAAGATTTTATACTCACCTCGGCAACCAGTTTTGCAGGTATTGTGACTTCGATGATTATTCTTTGGTCTCTGAGCGGTTGGTTGGTGTTGTTCGCGCTATTGGCTGCGGCGCCAGTGTACTCTTTTTACAAGAAATACAGCATGGAGGTGTATCGCATCCGGTACTTTTCGATCGATGACCACCGAATTATCAGTAATAGGATTTCACATTTTGAACAGTTGCAGAAGGCCGTTGATGTGATCTTGCTGAAGCTTCAAGGTTGGTTGAAGGGACAAGTCGGGAGCAGGATGCGTGAATACAACGACCGCATTGCAGGCGCTGAGCGTCGGAAGGCAATTTCGTACAGCTTATTGAGCCTTTGGTATTTGTTGTTCCTGTTTGCCGCGATTGGCCTAATGACTTTTTACGCGCTAGAGGGCGCCATTCAAGTGGGGGCAATGGTCTTGGCGTTTAATACGTACACACGCTTTTATCAAACGGTGAATGGGTATGTGGAGTCTATCTCGTGGACGGAGGAAGCGTCGCGCTACGCGGCACGATGGTTTGAACTTTTCGATGTGAAGCCTAAGATCGTTTCTAAACCAGATGCGGTTGCCTTCGACTTTACGAAGCCACCAATAATTGAATTTAAGAATGTGTCTTTTCGATATCCAAAAGAGGAAGTAGAAAATCCATTTGTGTTGCAAGACTTATCGTTCGTCATCCAACCCGGCGAGAAAGTGGCAATTGTGGGTGTCAATGGCGCTGGGAAGACAACACTAATCAAACTATTGTGTCGGATTTACGATCCTACCGAAGGTGAAATTCTGATCAATGGGATCGATCTTCGGAACCTCCGGCTAGACGATTGGCAGAACGCTATTGGAATATTGTTTCAGGATTTTCCAGTCTACAACCTAACCATCCGGGAATCGATCGGGGTTGGTCGGATCGACCATGAGCCTGCGCCGGATGCCTTGGAGCGTGCTGCACGCTTTTCCGGAGCAGATGAGTTTATTCAGGGTAACTATGAGCAATTAATCTGGAAGGAATTTCGAGATGGTATTGATTTATCGAAAGGGCAACACCAAAGGTTGGCAGTGGCTCGCATGTTCTATCGCGATGCGGCCTTGACAATCCTGGATGAGCCGACGGCATCGATCGATGCGGTGACAGAGGAAAAGATCTTTCGCTCGTTGGAACAACACACACAAGGAAAGTCGGTGATATTGATCACCCATCGATTCAGTACGGTTAAGAATGCGGACAAGATTCTGATGATGGAGCATGGAAGGATTATCGAACAGGGCACTCACCGCGAATTGATGGCACTGGAAGGCAAATACGCCGATCTCTACACGATGCAAGCCAATCGTTATTTGGAATCTCAAGGTTGAAAACCACCCTCCGAACTCGATTTCGGAGCGGTTTCGTAAATTTTGTGCTTTAATTCTAACCCACTTTGCGTGAAAAGATATTAACTTAACTACATCCCGAGTAAGTGGGAGTAGCGGGCCGTATCGTGGGTAGCTATCTCGGTTTTTGACTATGGGCCCCATTTAGTTGAGGCTGTTTGATAATTAGGACGGGGGGCAAGAGTAATCTCTTGCCCCCTTCTTATTTTTTGTGAATGTGAAGGTATTATTTGCGCAACCGGTCAACGCCTAAGCTCGAACGAAGTACTGAGGATATTTAGTCGTTGAGATGAACGATCCGGCACTTCACCGCATCCGGGTCCAGGAACGGTGTTATAAGATTTTTTTTGAGGAAGGTTGCAGACGAACGCTGCGGCGCTTGTAATAAAGATAAGGGCGAACTGAACGGTGTGGTTGATTAAGCGACTATTTATTTTTTTCAACTTGTTCGAGCGCTGGATCAGTCGTCATCGATCCTGGAAAAAGACTTTTTTGTCGCGATCACGATCTTTATTTGTCGTAACTTGCGTGATTGTTATGCTACGGAAAGTAACAGCAACTCGTTATGTCACACCCTTGCGCGAAGGGGGTTCGCTGCCGGCCATCATGGAGGCCGACGACGGGTTTCTCTACGTGGTAAAATTTCGAGGTGCGGGACAGGGCGCACGTGCGCTTGTCGCGGAGTTGATTGGCGGCGAAATTGCGCGTCTGCTGGGACTCCGTGTTCCGGAACTCGTATTTGTGCACCTCGACGAATCCTTCGGTCGAATCGAAGGTGACGAAGAGATTCAAGACTTGTTGAAAGCCAGCACGGGATTAAACTTGGGTGTCCACTACCTGACAGGTGCGATCACGTATGATCCGGTGGTGACAGCGATTGACCCGTTGCTGGCGTCGAAGATTCTGTGGCTGGACTTATTACTCTTGAATGTCGACCGGACCACGAGGAATACCAATATGCTTTGGTGGAAGAAAGAACTTTGGCTTATCGACCATGGCGCCGCTTTGTATTTCCATCACAACTGGGACGAGATTCGTGGCCGCGAACATGAGTATAAGTCATATCCGCAACTTGCGAAACATGTGTTGTTGCCTTTCGCTACGAAATTGGTGGAGGCAGAGGAACTTTGTCACGGTTTGCTGAACGCCGAAAAGATCGCAAGCATCGTCAACCTAATACCAGAGGAATGGTTGCAAGATGCTGGCTTTGATTCAATCGAAAATCACAAGAAGGCTTATATCCATTTTTTGATGGCCCGCCTTCAGCAGTCTGGAAAATTCATTGAAGATGCAAGACAAGCGGCAAGACTTATTTGAATACGCGGTAATTCGAATCGTTCCGCGAGTCGAACGGGAGGAGTTCCTGAACGCGGGGGTGATCTTGTATTGCAAGGATCAAAAGTTCCTAGGAATGCGCTATGAGATCAACGAAGCGCGGCTTTCGACTTTTTATTGCCCAGTGGACCGGCATGAGCTCGAAGATAACCTCATGGCTTTCGAAAAGATTTGCGCAGGTGGGAAACAAGCGGGAGCGATTGGAGCCCTTTCAATGCCTGAGCGGTTTCGCTGGCTTACGGCCGCTCGAAGCACCGTTGTACAAACATCTCGCGTGCATCCAGGGCTGTGTGAAGATGCAAGGGTTAAGTTAGATGCACTTTTTGATGAGTTGGTGAGAACAGGTACCGCCAAATAGGAGTTAAAGCGAAAGAAAGAATTTAGTAAATAAAGAAGATAGAATGACAGGAGCCGAACAAGAGGAAAGAGAGTACTTGGAGGAGGTGAAAGAGAAATTGACGCTCAGCCTCAGGCGTGTAGACGAACGGGTGAGGATGTATTCCGAAGAGCTTCGGCTTAATAAACAGTACATGCATGAGCACCAATCGGGAATGGATGAGGCGGACATGGTGGCGGCCGGTCAGTCAATCGATCGAATTGCCTTTACCGGCGAAAATGCGGTTTATGTAAAGCGTAAAATTCAGAAGCTGCTTGGATCACCATACTTTGGGCGCATTGATTTCGGTGCAAGTGGTCGGAAAGCACTTCCGATCTACATTGGTATTCATTCTTTTACCGATGAGGCATCTCGAAAAGGGTTGATATTCGATTGGCGTGCTCCGATCTCGTCCATGTTCTACGACTTTGAATTAGGGGACGCTGAATACCAAACTCCTTCTGGGATCGTAAAAGGTAAAATCAGCCTCAAGCGACAGTACCGCATCCGCGAGGGTAGGATGGAGTACATGATCGAGAACTCCCTAAACATCCACGATGAAGTACTCCAAAAAGAGTTGAGCAAGTCTTCGGATGAGAAGATGAAGAACATTGTCGCGACGATCCAGCGCGACCAAAATGCCGTTATCCGGAATGAGTCGGCATCGGTGATGATTATTCAAGGAGTGGCAGGTTCCGGTAAGACCTCAATCGCTTTGCACAGAGTTGCATTCTTACTTTACCGTTTCCGTGAGTCGATTCGATCGAAGGATATCTTGATCATTTCTCCAAACAAAGTGTTCGCGGACTATATTTCCAACGTATTACCCGAACTTGGGGAAGAGCATATCCCTGAAGTGGGGATGGATGAATTGGCCGACGAACTGTTAGGTCGGCAGTTTCGCTTCCAGAATTTCTTTCAGCAGGTGTATTCATTGCTGGAAAACCCACACCCAGGTTTTGTAGAGCGAATCAAGTTCAAAGCTTCCTTTGAGTTCCTATCGAAGTTGAATCAGTACATGATCCACGTGGAGAACAACTATTTCGATCCTGTGGAGATCCGAGTAGCAGGCACAGTTGTACCACATCCATATATCTTGGAACGCTTTAAGGCTTACCACCGGATGCCGATCATGAAGCGATTCCCGGACATGATCGCCGATATATTGCAATACGTGCGAAACTCCTCGACACGCAAACTTTCGAATAGGGACCGAACCAAGGTGATGGAAGAAATTCCCAGGATGTTCAAGTTCGCGAATGCCTTCGAGTTATATAAGGACTTTTACCGCTGGCTTGGAAAGCCTGAAATGCTCAGATTCATGGACGGCGAGAGGCTCGAATATGCAGACGTGTTTCCGCTGATCTATTGTAAAGTTCGAGTTGAAGGACCTCCGGGATACGACCACATTAAACACCTATTGGTCGACGAGATGCAAGACTATACACCTATTCACTACGCGGTGTTGTCGCGGGTATTCCTTTGTCGTAAAACGATCTTGGGTGACGTGACACAAACGGTGAATCCATATAGCTCATCGTCGGCTGCCACGATTGAGGATGTCTTTCCACAAGGAGAGCTCGTGAAGTTGCTGCGAAGCTACCGCTCAACCTGGGAGATTGCTCAATTTGCGCTGGCGATCCGACCAAATCCGGAAATGGAGCCCATGGAGCGTCACGGCGAACGGCCAGAAGTGGTCGCAGTCCATTCTCAAGACGAGGAAGTCGAGCGAGTTCGCCAGATAATCGCAAGCTTCCGAGGCACCGGTGGACAGTCAATGGGGATAATTTGCAAGACGGAGCGACAGGCCAATTCTTTATTCGACCGCCTTCGCATTTCCGATTTGCACTTGCTGACACCCGATACAACCTCGTTTGTTCAAGGTATCTGCATCACCACAGTCCACATGTCGAAAGGACTTGAATTTGACGATGTGATCATTCCATTTGTGACGGATCGAAACTATTCAAATGAAGTCGACCGGAGCTTGCTGTACATAGCTTGCACTCGGGCTATGCATCGCCTCACGCTGACCCACACCGGTGCGCCAAGCTCTTTCATTCCGACGATTTAGAGAGTTTGTCTGGAAAACCGTACACTGACAGCGCTACACATTACCCAAATCCAAATGCTTTGCGTGTATTTGCAATGGTGTTTGGAAAAGGCCGGCGGAGAGTGGGTGAGAGTCCCACGCACGTGAGCCCCCTGGTGCACTCAGTACCGCCGGCCATCTTCCATCTGGCCAAAGCCGCGCCAATTAGTATTTGTTCTTTTTTCGATACGCCTTCGCTTCTTTCGTAAGCTTTCCAAACTGTCGATTCATCCTCTTTTTGTCCTCAGCCCTGATTAAGAATCGTTGTTGTTCTTTAAACAGTTTGACATAACGTTCATACGCTTCCAGTTCAAGCGTTCCATTTTGCAGGGCAGACAACACGGCGCATCCTTGTTCTTGCAGGTGGGTGCAGTCGGCGTATCTGCATTGAGTTGCGAACTCGGAAATTTTCGGGAAAGAGACGCCAGTGTCGCGCGACTCGACCGTCATCCCGAATTCGCGCATGCCCGGTGTATCGATCAACAATGCTCCATTCGGAAGTTGGAAGAGATCTCTCACTGTCGTGGTATGCCGTCCCTTGCCGTTCCAAGCGATTAGCCCTTGGGTTCTTTGCATGTCCGATTGAAGCAAAGCATTGGTCAGCGAACTTTTGCCTACTCCCGACGACCCGACGAAAACGTAGGTCCTGCGTGAGCTCATTTGGGTCGCCAGCTGGTCCATGCCGATCCCAGTCACCGAACTGCAAGCAATCACAGGCACCCGGTGACCGAGTGCTTCGACTTCTGCGATAGCGGGGTTGGGATCGCCCACAAGATCGACTTTATTGAGCACCACTGTCGCGGCGATCTGGCATCCCGCGATCTGCGAGAGGTATCGGTCCAACCGTGCCAAGTTAAAGTCACGGTCTAGAGCCTGCACCACGAACGCGCGGTCAATATTCGCGACCAGCACTTGGCGCTCTGACTTTTCACCCGGATTCTTGCGTGTGAGTGCATTCCTGCGCGGTATCACGGACACGATATAGCCTTCAGTACCGTAGTCAAGAAAATAAACGAAGTCGCCAGTCTTTGGTAGGTCGGACGGTTCAGTTCCATACAATAGACGCCCAGCCAACTCTGCCACAGTCTCGCCCGTTTCCGTGACGAGGTGATACTTGAAGCCTTGAATTGAGGCTACTCGTCCAACACGGGCGCCCGGCGGCGGTGGCGTGTTCAATGATTCATAAGATTCATCCCAGCCAAAGGATGTTAGGAAATTGGAATTTGATTCCATGTGAAATGGTTTATTCAGTTCGCATTGCGAGCCGAGAGTTAAAAAAACAAAAACTAGAAAAAGAGAGGATCTAAGACCAGGACCGGTCTACTTATGCAATGCTTGGCTGATATGGTTGCATTGTGGGCATCGACAGCAAAGGTATCACTTTCCGCGTGACCTCCAAATCTCGCAACCGTCGAGATTTTGACAACGACTGTCACACCGGGTTGGTACTTGTTGCAAGGGCATAATTTGTCCGTAAATTTGTCCGTGTCCGTAAAAATGCCCGCCAACATGCTGAATGTGAAGTTCTACCTTGATAGTCCCGACCGCACAGACCAATACTCCATCCATTTCGTACTGCGCGACAAGAACCGCCAGGTGAAGGTTTCGACGGGGGAGAAGGTCCAACGTGAACACTGGGACAATGAGACACAGTCGGTCAAAGAGTCTGCACCGCGTCATAAATCGATCAATCATTTTCTCGCCACCCTCCGCCAAGTGGTTGAACGCCACATGGCAGCGAGTCCAGCCAAGCAAGTGATCGGTGCAAAACTGAAGTCGGAGTTGCAGCAGCTCGTCGACGCGCGAAAGAGCAACAACTCGGCGGGCATCCAACCGGACCAAAGGGAATATATGGCAGGTAGAGAACCCGTTACTTTTGTGGATCTATTTGCCGGAGCCGGCGGGTTTAGTGAAGGCTTTTTACAAGCTGAGCATGGGAAGAAGTTATATGACTTTCTGCTCGCGAGCGACATCAACGAGAACTGCGAACTCACACACGTGACTCGATACAACTACCAACTAGGTATGGATGCCGAGTTTTTGCGACAGGACATCACCGAGCCCGACTTCCTTGACAATCTCTTGAAAAAACTTAATGGCAAGGCTGTTGACGTCGTTTGTGGGGGCCCGCCTTGCCAGAGCTTCAGCCTCGCAGGAAAACGCAAGAAGTTTGATAAGAAGGACGATTTGTTTGCACACTATTTGAAAGTGATCCGTCAGCTACGTCCCAAATACTTCGTCATGGAAAATGTGAAGGGAATCCTAACGAAGGAGAATGGAAAGATACAAGAGATGATTGCCCAAGAGATCAGGTCTATTGTCGATCCGATCGAGTTCCATCACTTGCTTACTCTTGTTGAACGCTTGAAGAAGGCGCTTGGAAATCCATTCGTTCTCGAGTGTTACCATCTTCGACTCCAATTTGAATGCGCAACGGACAAGGCCTTGGAACAATGGCGCAACCGGTACCTACAAAACATCGAGAATTCGTTTCGTGTGTTGACTCCGAAGATCGTTGACTATAAGACGAGTAAAACCGATAGAAATATCCTTACTATCAGACATGGTTTGAACCTCCTGAAGCGGACGCAAGAATTGGAGCTCATCCGTAAGAAGATCATTCATGAAAAAGCGTACAGCGATGTAGACGAGGACTTATTCGTTGAGGAATTTGACCAGTTCCTCGAGGCAATCAGCTCCAATGCGATTGTTGAGAAAATTCACACGGCATTCAAAAACCTACGACCAGGAAAGGCGCATGCATCCGATGTCTCGGAAATCATGAACGCCCTGGAAATTTATACCTACTCGTTTGATGAATGTGTGAAGGGGCTCAGAGTGTTTGCTAAAGAAGCCAAGTTGGAAAAGGAATTCAACGAGGTGCTGACGCTCATTCGGCTGTACAACTTGGACGCTCCTTTCGTTGCATTAGCCTCAGACTACGGAGTTCCGCAGAATCGCGAGCGGGTGTTGTTTATTGGATGCCGCAAGGACCAAAAGCTCATTCGCGAGGTTCCGCCTACGGTGGGTGAAAAAGAAAAAGTGACCGTCTTCGAGGCGTTGTATGATTTGGATTTTATTGGTAATGACGAGGAGAAAAATCATTACCAGAAGGTCGACCTGAAAGCCAAGTATAACGGGTCGCATTCTAAGATGGTGGCCCTGCTCAAGAGACGTCGATTGGATGGTCAAGTTGACGAGAAGTCGGGAATGACTTTCGCCGAGTGGTCGCGGGCTGGACGCCTAAACGAGAGATTCGCTCATGCGAAGGAACCATTCTATGTGCGAAACTTTGAAGAACTCCACGAGAATATCGCGTATGCTGCCCCCCTTCACAATCACAAAACGAGCAAGCAGAACGAGGATGTCCTTAAGAGGCTCGAAGTAATTCAAAAGTCTGGCGACTACGAACGAGCCAAGAAACAGCTCGCCAAGGTTGGCCTCGATTCAGAGAAAAGAAACTATAACGTTTTAAAAGCCGACGCTCAAAGCCCAACTGTTCTCACCATGCCTGACGACTACATTCATTACTCTAGTCCGCGGGCCCTCACGGTTCGAGAGATGGCGAGGCTGCAATCTTTTGACGACTCATTTGTTTTTCAAGGCAAGCGTTCAACAGGAGGGAACAAGCGGAAGTTGGAGGTGCCCCAATACACCCTCGTCGGCAACGCAGTCCCTCCGCTGATGGCGCGTGCCGTGGCGATTGAAATACTTAAATCGATACAATAGTCAAAACCTCGCGATATCGATCGCGTTGCCGTCGAGCGCCCGGCGTAGATGAGGAATAAAATCGTTGATCTTCCGAACGAAGGGATTACCGTTGACATTAGTGATCGATCTCGTCGCTTCCGGAATGGCATCGTATAAACGCGTCGGCATGTAAATAGCGATGAAACTTCGATAGAGGTAGATCCTCGATCGGTCGAAAGTCCATTCTGCTGGATCGTCAAATAGTCCCCATCCCACCGTGGGGGATAGATTGTTGCCACTGCCACTCACCAACAGACGTTCCTTTGCCTTGAAACTTTTTACCGAGATCAATAAATTGAATGGCTGACCGAAAATGGAGAAGTCGGCCATCCAGTTCCATTCATCGGAGATTTTTCGATAAGACTCCGGAACGGTCGACATCAAGGCAAGTTCACACAATCGTTCTGAGATCGTTCCAGTTGTCTTTGGGTTAATTGCCTCTTGGCTGTTAACTCGGTGCAAGGCTTCAACCACTGCGTCTATTTTGCTGTACTTTGACGCGAAGGACTCGTGTAAGATGCCTAGGTCATAGTAGACTTTGTTGAGTACGATGTCGGCATCTGTCATCTCACGAGGTTTTCTTCTTTTTAACAAATTTACAGTCTTCTGCCAATGGACAATCATGGCATCTTGGGTTCCTTGCCCTGCAGACCAAAGCGGCGAAATCGAGAACTGCCCAGTTCATTTCGACCGGAGTGTCCATCGAAACAACCTTCTTTGCTAGTTGTTGAAGTCGTCGATCGTGTCGAATATCCTTCAGCTTTCGTCCACCAAAAAATCGTTCGAGGACGCGAGCCATATTTACATCTAACAGGGGTGAAGCTTTCCGAAGCACAAATAGCTCGTATGCATTGGTGATGTATTGACCCATTTGCGGGAGGTCCTCCACGTCAGATCGGCGCGCCGGAAAACCACCTCGACGCACGAGTTCCTGCGCAAGCAAATATAGCCGCCTCCCACGCTGTCGATGAAGTCCAATAGGTTTGAGTGCATCCACCAATTCTCCCTCGGATGCTTCTGAGAGGGCCTGCCAAGAAGGATACCTCTTAAGAAACGAAGGGAAGTATTTGTCGACTGTGTCGGCTTTTGTTCGTTGTAACAAGACTTCGGAAACGATGCGAACGTAAGGCTTGGCAGACTTCTGCCTCCACATAAAGTCGCGGGCATATTGGTCGAACCACGTTAGGAGGGTCGACTGAAAGAAAATCAATTTTAGGGTCCTTGCAGATCTCGGTGCAGCCAAGGATTTTTAAATTAAGCATGACCAAGCTAATAAATCGTAGCCATGCAAAAAAAAATGGTGACGAACTGTGCCCGTCACCATTTCGGATGAATTGTAGTTCCGACTATCGTAAGTCGAACCGATCGAGGTTCATGACTTTTGTCCAGGCTGCTACGAAGTCTTTTACGAACTTCGCATGAGCACCTTCTACGCCATAAACTTCGGCAAGTGCGCGCAATTCCGAGTTTGATCCGAAGATTAAATCGACGCGCGTGCCTGTCCATTTTACCTGACCGGTATGGCGGTCGCGACCCTCGAATAACTCTTGGCTATCAGAGGTCGCCTTCCATGTGGTACCTAGATCGAGCAAGTTGACGAAATAGTCATTCGTCAATGCGCCCGCACGGTTTGTAAACACGCCGTGTTTCGACTGATCGAAGTTCGTGTTCAACACACGCATACCACCGACAAGTACTGTCATTTCAGGAGCCGTGAGCGTGAGTAGTTGCGACTTATCGACCAGCAGTTCCTCTGCCGAAGCCTGGTGTTTCGGGTTCAGGTAGTTCCTGAAACCATCTGCTACGGGTTCCAACACGGCAAACGACTCCACATCAGTTTGCTCTTGCGTGGCGTCGGCGCGACCGGCAGAGAAGGGTACTTTCACATCGACACCCGCGTTCTTCGCAGCTTGTTCTACTCCAGCATTTCCCGCTAACACGATAAGGTCTGCCAATGAAATTTGCTTGCCACCTTTTTGTGACGCGTTAAACTCTTTTTGAATAGTTTCTAGCGACGCCAGAACTTGAGCAAGCTGTGCAGGTTGGTTCACCACCCAATCTTTTTGAGGAGCTAAACGAACACGCGCACCGTTGGCACCGCCACGCTTGTCTGAACCACGGAAAGTGGAAGCCGAAGCCCAAGCAGTGGAGACGAGTTGTGACACTGTGAGGCCTGAGGCGAGCACCTTTGCTTTTAGCGCAGCCGTATCCTTCTCGTCAACGAGGACGTGGTTCACAGCAGGGATCGGGTCTTGCCACAGAAGAACCTCCGATGGCACTTCTGGTCCCAGATAACGGGCGCGTGGTCCCATATCTCGGTGGGTGAGTTTGAACCAAGCGCGCGCAAACGCATCGGCAAACTCTTCAGGGTGTTCATAGAAACGACGCGAGATCTTCTCGTAAATAGGGTCAAAGCGCAAGGCCAAATCGGTTGTGAGCATGGTAGGCGCATGGCGCAACGATTGATCATGTGCATCTGGAACTGTTCCGGCGCCAGCACCCCCCTTGGGCTTCCACTGGTGGGCACCCGCGGGGCTTTTGGTGAGTTCCCATTCAAACCCGAAAAGGTTCTCGAAGAAGTTGTTGCTCCACTTGGTAGGAGTGGTGGTCCAAGCGCCTTCGAGCCCACTGGTGATGGTATGGACGCCGTGCCCGCTTCCATAAGTGTTCTTCCAACCGAGGCTCTGTTCTTCGATCGTGGCAGCGGCAGGTTCCCGGCTCACATATTTACTCGGGTCGGCTGCACCGTGTGTTTTGCCAAAGGTGTGACCACCTGCGATCAGCGCCACAGTTTCCTCGTCGTTCATGGCCATCCGACCGAATGTTTCGCGGATATCGATCGCTGCTGCTACAGGGTCTGGTTTTCCGTTAGGTCCTTCCGGGTTCACGTAGATCAATCCCATCTGCACAGCGGCAAGTGGATTCTCCAGGTCGCGTTTACCGGAATAGCGTTTGTCGCCGAGCCAGGTTGTTTCCGATCCCCAGTAAACGTCCTCTTGGGGTTCCCATGTATCTTCGCGACCACCACCGAAGCCAAACGTCTTAAAGCCCATCGACTCTAGTGCGCAGTTCCCAGCAAGTACTAGTAAATCCGCCCAAGAAAGCTTGTTGCCGTATTTCTTTTTGATGGGCCAAAGGAGCAGTCTCGCTTTATCGAGGTTGGCGTTGTCTGGCCAACTGTTCAGTGGTGCAAATCGTTGTTGACCAGCGCCCGCACCGCCGCGGCCGTCGGAAATCCGGTACGTACCGGCACTATGCCAAGCCATCCGGATGAAGAAAGGGCCGTAGTGACCGTAGTCGGCGGGCCACCATTCTTGTGAGGTAGTCATCAGTTTATAGATGTCTTTTTTCACGGTTGCCAAATCGAGCTTCTTAAACTCTTTGGCGTAGTGAAAGCCCTCGTCCATCGGGTTGGACAAATACGAATGCTGACGTAAGATGTTGAGGGGGAGTTGGTTGGGCCACCAATCGCGGTTGCGTGTGCCCCCGCCGGCGGCTTGCTTGAGCGACCCGCCTGTGAAAGGGCATTTCGCTTCTCCATTTCCATTCATGTGTTCGTGATTTCCCATGTGTATCGTGATTTATGATTTTTGTCAGTCGCGGGCACACAACCCCGTTGCATGCACGCATAAATTCAAGATTACGACCCTTCTACATAATAAATCAAATCGATTGTTTTTATACTTTAATAGACAAAATCTATTAACTGACCTATCGAGATCCACGACATTACTCGGCCTAAGCGGTCCGATCTTTCCCTTATATTTGATATACCCCTAAAACCTCCAATGAAGTATCTCCTTTTTTATTCCCTTGCGTTCCTGTTGTCAGCGGCATCTGCCCAAGGAGTCGTCGAATACGACATCGTGATCTCCGGGGGCCGCGTCATCGATCCAGAAACAAATCTTGATACCATCCGGTACGTTGGAATCGTCGGTCAGCGCATTGCACAGATATCGAAGTTGCCATTGAAAGGAAAGGTGATGATTGACGCACGTGGCTTAGTTGTGGCTCCGGGTTTTATCGACTTACACGTACACGGGCGTACCAACCAAGAACAAGAGTTCCAGCTTCACGATGGATTGACAACCACTCTCGAACTGGAGTGGGGTATAGAGAACATGAAAGAGTGGCACGCCTCGCGTCAAGGAAAGGCGTTGATCAACTATGGCGCGAGTGTGTGCTGGCCATATGAGCGATTCAAATCATTTGACCAGTTCCAATCTGATGTCGTGCGTATGCGAGAGATCAGTAGGAGAGGAGAAGCGACGCTCGAGGGACTCTTCAACACGATTGGGTCCTCTTATAGCTTGAATCCTTCAAACGAACAGATGGACAAAACGCTGGCGAATATCGAGAAGTCACTTCAAGAAGGTGCCGTGGGAATTGGTGTTCCTATTGGTTACTTGAAGAACACGAACCCAAAGGAGATGTTTTCCGTCTTCCAACTGGCGGGTCGGCTCAACAGCACGATATTTTCGCACGTGCGAGAACCAAATGTGGGTGCAATTCAAGAGGCCATCGCGGATGCGGTGCTCACGGGATCTTCGTTGCACATCGTGCACATCAACAGCATGGCTCTCGGGAATGTGCAGGTCGCGTTGGATATGGTGAATGCCGCACGTGCGAAGGGCTTCAATATCACGACGGAACTCTATCCGTATACCGCCGCCTCCACACTTCTGCAAAGTGCCGTGTTCGACGAAGGGTGGCAACAGAAACTTGGCATGAGCTACTCCGATCTGCAATGGGTGCAAACAGGGGAACGATTGACGCAAGAAACTTTCAACTCTTACAGGAAGAGCGGCGGTGCTGTAATCCTGCACATGATGAAACCCGAGTGGATCAAGGTAGCGCTTTCGGACCCTAAGACATTGGTGGCATCTGACGGAATGCCTTACTCACCTTTGGCCCATCCAAGAACCGCTGGCACGTATTCACGCGTACTTGGGCATTACGTACGCGATGAGAAAACGATCGACCTCGTATCAGCTATAGCCAAGATGACTTTGCTTCCAGCGCAACGACTTGAACGCATCGCTCCGTCCATGCGCTTTAAAGGACGCCTCCAGGTTGGCGCCGACGCTGACATCACGATCTTCAATCCTTCCACCGTCCAGGATCAGGCCACATTTGAAAAAGGATTGGCCTTTTCGAAGGGAATTGAATACGTACTGGTCAATGGAGTCTTGACGCTGAAGAATGGAAAGACTGTCACCGGTGTATTCCCTGGATTGCCAGTATACGGGAAGGAAAAACGGTGAACGAAAATGAGCAACACGATATCACGTCGCGCGTTTGTAGCTTCCATCGGTTCGGTTCCCCTAGCGATGGCGGCGCCAGCATGGGCGAACCCAACGTCCGGTGCTCAGCAGTTTCCTGCTAAGGGCGAGTTTGAAATAAAGGGAACATACCTCAATGCGGCGTACACACATCCCATGAGCAAAGGGAGCTATGCTGAGGCACTGAAATTCCTGAACGATCGACTGGTGAACCGGAAAAATCCGACCGGATACGATGCATACGATCGTCAATTTGTGAGAGAACAGTTTGCACAACTCATCCAAGCTTCGCCGGAGGAGATTGCGTTTATACCGAGCACCATGTACGGCGAAAATATGGTGCTCGCGGGACTAGAGCTGCCCGGTTCACGCCATCGCGTAGTAACTGACGCATTACACTTCCATGGATCTCTTCATCTATACAACCAATTGCAAAAACAGGGATTGGACCTTGCGGTGGTGAAGCCACGCGAGAATCGTATTCTCATCGACGATTTGGACAAAGCTATTACACCTGGGACGAAACTCGTTGCCATCTCGCTTGTGTCGGCTACAACGGGATTCATGCACGACTTAAAGGCTGTTTGCGACCTTGCACATTCTCGAGGTGCATTGGTGTATGCAGATATCATCCAAGCCGCTGGAGCCGTGCCGATTGATGTGCGCGCCACGGGTGTGGACTTTTGCGCAACGGCCACCTACAAATGGTTAATGGGCGACTTCGGTATTGGATTTCTGTACGTCAAGAAGGAACACCTCGCCGCCATGAAACGAATGGTGATCGGGTACAGGCAAATGGACACATTTGATTCTCATGTGCTTCCTTTTGAATTGCCGGCAACTTCGGCTTTTGAATCCACACAAAAGGAAGACATGAGTGGCCACTTCGAGGTCGGAACGTTTGCGAACGAAGGAATTTGTGCCCTTCGATATTCTCTCGACTTCTTACGTAGGGTAGGGGTCGAACGAATCCAACAGTACAGGCAGCCGATGATTGACATGCTGCAGGCGGAATTGCCGAGGCTTGGTTTTTTAGCATTGACCCCGTCGTCGCCATCGCCGATCGTTTGTTTTGCTTTAGAGGGTGCTAGTAAAAAGCTTGCTCCGCTTTTGAAGGAGGCCGACGTCAATATCTCTGTGTACGACCACATGATCCGAGTGTCGCCATCTTTTTACAATGATGTTCGCGATGTGGAGAAACTGATTTCGGTGTTAAAGAAACTGTAGCTCACTAGGAGGGTGTCCAGGTTTGGGATCGCAGGTTCAGTAGGATAGAAGCCTGACTTTAAGGTCGTCGTACGCCGCTTGGATGAGTTTTCTCAGGGCGGCTTCGTGGGGGTTAGAATCGCCGCCAACTTTGACGTGTCGCATGTTCTTACCGGTACCCAGAAGGACATGTGCAGGGTCGTGCAGGTGAGCACCATAGAAGAAACCCACGTTGATATGTTTCGCGAAAACGTTCACGTATGCGAACGGTACGTTAAAGACGCAGTACGTGGGGCAGTTGTCATGGAAAACTTGTTGGACATCGCTACCACGGTTGGCAATTTCGTTCATCCATCGCACGGCAATCGGCTGAAGTTCGCCTGGCTTATCCGAGAGCCAGTGCTGGAGGTTGATGGGTTGGAAGTCTTTTTCGGTGAGCTTGAACAACGTCAGAGGAGCTTGTAATTTTTATGTAATTATGATTTTGAATCTATTGGAATCACAATGATAAAGATAAACTTTTTTTGACTTGAATTTGAAGGACTTCCTACAGCATGCGGGGAATGCATTGATGAAATGACAGAACGAAACCGGTTGATTCGACCATAGCGATTGAAGGGCATGCAAGGAGTTTACTTTCTGAACAGCACGATGAAATAACTAAAGCCTTTAAAGCGTTATATTTGTGTCGTGAATACACAAATAATAGTTCAGGTGGTACTTGTGGCACCAATTAGCCGGGTAAAAAAATAGAATCCATCTTGAATACTTTTCACCAGTGACAAATCAGATGAATATTGCAACCGAGTTAAAGATTAAGCAGTGGGTTGACCGCTCCACCGGAAATATGAGGACGGCGGCCGAGGATAAGCTTGAGTTTTTTGACGACGGTAAATTAGTTTGACCATGCCTCAATCAATCAAAGTTGCCGTAGATGCTGTTGTCTTCGGATACGATGCAGAAGAAGGTGTTTCCGTGCTTTTAATCAAGCGAAAGTTTGAACCCTTTCAAATGTCATGGGCATTGCCGGGAGGTTTGGTGAAAGAGGACGAATCGTTGGAGGACGCAGTTAGGAGGGAACTCAGAGAGGAGTCGGGAGTTGATGTGAGCTATCTGGAGCAACTCTATTCTTTTGGAAAGCCTGACCGCGATCCTCGCAATAGGGTAGTATCAATTACTTATTACGGATTGGTTAGACCGAAGGACTATCAGCTCTCTGCTCAAACGGATGCAGAGGACGTGGCCTGGTTTAACATCAACAAACTTCCGAAACTCGCTTTCGACCATAAACAAATCGTGGATGTGGCGATCAAGCGCTTGAGAGGAAAGCTGGCGTACGAACCAGTCGGTTTCGAACTTCTTGACAAGAAATTTCCATTCTCCGACCTTGAAAAGCTTTATCAAACCCTTTTAGGAAAGGAACTCGACAGGCGCAATTTTAAGAAGCGAATTGTGAGTTATGGGTTTCTTGAGGAACTTGAAGAAAGCATGCAGCGAAGCGTTGGGCGGCCAGCGAAGTTGTTCCAGTTCAATAAAAGGAAGTACTTCGAGTTAAAAGAGAAAGGTTATAACTTCGATCTGTTTCTCTGATAATCAACCAGTTACAAATTCGTGTACAAAATACACAAAATAAAATAGTCGGGACCCAAATCTTTGCCCCTATATTTGCGTATATAATACACAAATATGAGTACAAAAAGTATTGGGGTCATTATCGCGCGATTTCAATCCCCGTACCTACACGATGGGCACAAGGCACTCATCCTACAGGCAAAAGAGAAACACAACAAGGTGGTTATAGTGCTTGGCGTTTCCCCGGTACTGGGAAGTCGTAGGAACCCGCTCGATTTTCACACACGCGAGCGGATGATCAAAAAGGACTATCCCGACATCGTCGTACTGCCCCTGCCTGACCACCCGATCGATACCCAATGGTCCGAAAACCTTGATACCCTGTTAAGGAATTCGTTTCCAGGTTCATCGTTTATTCTGTACGGCAGCCGGAAAAGTTTCATTCCTTATTACTCAGGGAAGTTCGAAGTGGTGCAACTGGCTGAGTCAGGCTCCCACAGTGCGACTATCATCCGCGACCAAATAAGCGATAAGGTTCTTGACTCGGAGGAATTTAGAATAGGGATCATTTATGCGTGCTCCAACACTTACCTAAAGGTTTATGCGACAGTTGACATCGCGGTCTTTAAAAACAATAAGGCAGAACTTTTACTGGGTAGAAAGAGCGTTGATAACAAATGGAGATTACTCGGTGGGTTTAGCGATCCCACAGACGATAGTTTTGAAGCGGCGGCGGCACGGGAACTTAGGGAAGAGTGCGGGGCAATTGAAATTTCCGACATGCATTATGAAATGTCATTAAGGGTAAACGACTGGCGTTACCGCTCTGAGAATGACAAAATCATTACCTCACTGTTCTCGACCGATTTCATTTCAGGCACGCCTTCGGGCAGCGATGACATCGCTGAAGTACGATGGTTCAAGCTGGCTGATGTTGCGCTTCTAATGAGTGAAATGAAAGCCGCCCAAGAACACATTCCTCATCTGACCCATTTAGTCAAGAAATATTCAAAATAGAGCCTTATGAAAAAGCAAAACATCCTCCTGCTCGCCGATGCCTACAAGTACTCTCACTACAAGCTCTATTACCCGGGAACAAGCAAAATTTACTCTTACCTAGAGAGTAGGGGAGGGATGTTCGAAGAGACCGTTTTCTATGGACTTCAATATTTTTTGAAAGAGTACTTGGAGGGTATGGCTTTTACGAGGGAGAACGTCGATGAAGCGGAAGAAATCTTGAACGGCGTTTTCGGAAGAGCAGGCGTATTTGATAGAAGCAACTTTGATTATATTCTTACGCAACATGGAGGCCGCTTACCCGTGAAGATCAAAGCAGTACCTGAAGGGAAAGCAGTGCCAGTCAAAAATGTCTTGATGACGATTGAGAATACAGATCCGAAGTGTTTTTGGCTCACCAACTTTCTTGAATCATTGTTGATGCAGGTTTGGTACCCGAGCACTGTGGCTACGCTTTCGCACGCAACAAGGAGAACTGTTGAACACTATTTTGAACTTACTGCAGACGATGAAGCAAAACCGGCAATTGACTTCGTTCTCAATGACTTTGGGTTTCGCGGTGTGAGTTCGGTAGAGAGTGCGGGATTGGGCGGTTCGGCTCACCTAATAAACTTCCTTGGCAGCGACACCGTATACGCCTCTGCATTCTTGAAGAAATACTACAATACGAAAACCATTCATGGCCTTTCTGTTCCAGCCACAGAGCATTCGATCATGACTTTGCTAGGAGAAAAGGGTGAACGTGCAATTTTTGATCACGTTTTGAACGCATATCCCGATGGAACACTCGCCTGCGTAAGCGATTCTTACAATATTTTTCATGCGGTGGGCGAGCGATGGGGGAGAGAATTCAAGGACAGGATCCTGCAGCGCAACGGAACCTTGGTGATTCGCCCGGATTCAGGCGACCCAGTGAATACGCTCCTCATTTTATATGAGTTATTATTCGAGCGTTTCGGGTTTACAGTCAATTCGAAAGGGTACCGAGTATTGCCGCCGCAAGTGCGTGTGATTCAGGGTGACGGAATTGACTACGACTCTATTCAGCGCATTTACAAGGCAGTTAGCGCGAGGAAAATCTCTGCAGAGAACTTGATACTCGGGATGGGCGGAGCATTGCTTCAGAAACTTAATCGCGATACGCAGAAGTTTGCCCTCAAATGCTCGTACGCGGAAGTCGACGGTAAGGGAGTCGATGTTCAAAAATCGCCGATGGAAATGAACGAACGCGGTGAAATGATCAAGTCTTTTAAAGCCTCCAAGTCGGGACGGCTCAAACTTATTGAAGTAAATGGTGAATTGAAAACCGTGAGAAAAAGCGAACCCGGAGAAGATGTGATGCAAACTGTATTTGAAAACGGTGAGATTTTAGTGAATCATACCTTTGAATCGATCCGTGAACGAGCGGGAATGAGTCACGCTATTCCCGCTTGACGCAAACGCACTTAAGGAGATTGCCAATCGAACAAAACCATATCTTGCGGACTTCGGTGTAGCCCGTCCAAAATTCGAATTAAAACCTAAGTCAAAACATGATTACACGTGCCATCAAGACTTGTTTGAAGAACGCAACAGAGAGGAATTGGACCAAAACGTATTGGGCATTTGACATCCACGGCACCATCTTAAAGTCAAATTTTAGACGTGATGAGATTTCTACAGAATTCTACCCAGGAGCGATCGAGGTAATGCAGGTGCTCGGTAAACGAAAAGACATCGTCAAGATTCTTTATACCTGTTCTTACCCTAACGAAATTGAACAGTACGTCGAGCTATTTGAGAAGCACAACATCCATTTCGATTACATCAATCAAAACCCCGAAGTGGCTGATGGGGGCTATGGGTATTATCAAAACAAATTCTATTTCAATGTGCTCATGGACGATAAAGCTGGCTTCGACGGGGATACCGATTGGCATGCGATCAAAGAAATTCTTGAACAGCACTAGACTGGTAGTCACGGAATAGCTAACCTTCGGGAGCTCGGTTGTTTGGTGAAACAGAAAAGGGTTGGATCCTTTTGAACCTGGGAATAGTCGAAATGGCTTTCAAAAGCGCTCGGTTCTCCTGATCTTGGCAAAAAGCTGAAGATCGATGTATCTCCTTGTCCCAGGCCGTCACCATTTACTCACGCAATTTCAACACGATTACATTTCAAGGCTAGTAGCTGGTGACCTGAGCGAAGTGAAGGATGTGAATGGTGAACCATTGCCCGCTAACGCGAGGATCACGGAGATTATTTTTGCTGTTACATCCGCCAACCACAGCAACACACGAAGAAATCCATTGCCGTTCTACATTCGAGCAATAACACTGGAGGAATTTGGCAAATCATTCCCAATTCCTTGTTTTATCTACGGGATTGACGATGTGGGGAGCGTTAGGAATTTTTCGGGCTATACAATCAAACGAATTAAACACGACAGCGAAGGAATGTTTGACATAAGGCCCGATAACACGTTGGTACTTTGTTCCACGCCAGTATTGGAAATGTATGAGAAAGAGGGGTTCAAAATCATTCCCGCCGAGCTTGTAGATCGAAATACATGGAAACACAAAACTCATTTGCCTTGGGACATCGTTGAAAGGATTGCTCAGGCACCAAACCGGTTGGAAGACAAAAATGTGCTTGAGTCTATTCACTCATCTTCCTTGAATGTTTGGAAGCGGTATCGGCTAGACGCCAAAGTTCAAATGCTTTTCCGCGACAAAATGATCAGCGATGACGGGGACATCACCACGACACGCGATTACAACACCTATGTCCGACAGATGGACGAAATTGCGTTGCTCAAGTATCAAGAAACGTCGTCTTTCGTGTTGGCGGGTAGAGTAGGGGATATCGGGTGTGCAGTAGGTTCCTGGATAAAGTTGGCATGCGCCGATGAGCGGCTGCGTGAATCAGATTTCTATGGGATAGAGGTGGCTCGGCATCTCTATGACATTTGCCAGCAGCGAAAACACAATGGGGAGTTTAAGAATCCGTTTGTTTTCTTTTCGCAGCGGAATGCGGTGACTGGTTTGGTATTCGAGAGGAATTCGATGAATACCATTCATACTTCATCACTGACACACGAAATAGAATCCTATGGTAGTCGCGAGGATCTGCTTTCATTTATCAAAAATAGACTTGATGAGTTGGCACCGGGAGGTGTTTGGGTGAATCGCGATGTAGTTGGGCCAAATAACAAAGACGAACAGATTTGGATGCAACTTAACAAGATTGACGGGCGCAACGACGATTTCGCAAGGTCATTCGACACGCGCGAATCATTGGCTGATTACTTAAAAGGATTGTCCACTTATGGCCGTTTCCTTCGTTTTGCGAAAGATTTCAGGACTAAGGAAGGATACGATTTAAAGTACGAGATCAGGAACACGCCGGACGGGGAATACTTCATTTTAAGCTTAAAGGATGCATGCGAGTTCATGAGCCGCAAGGACTACGTGGACAATTGGGAAAGCGAAATGCATGAGACCTTTTGCTTTTGGGATTTTGGTGAATGGAAGTTGCAGCTCGAGCGTGTCGGCTTTACCGTTTCAGAGAACTCAAAATCCTACACTAATGATTGGATTGTAAAAAACAGATTCTTGGGAAAGGTGCAATTATATCGACAATCGAAATGACTCGCTGGAAAAAATGGAGTTCCCAATTACCAACATGATCATCATTGCGGTAAAGAATTGAGCTGTGAAAACGGGCCTGGTTTTGGGTGCTGGTGAGGTAAATCGTGCAGACTTCAAAAGTTAGTTTGTACCTTATAATTTATATTATGTTAAGTAATATTTATGACCTTTTGAGGTTATTTTAGCACTTTGTGCCACATCCGTCTCCAGAATCCACCAGATGCCAATCACGTTCCCCCACCTCAATCACTGGATGCAAAACTTCTACGGATATGGATCGTGGGAAGCTCCCGTCTGGTTCGTAGCGTTTGAAGAAGGTGGCGGCGACTTACCACTAGAAGTCCAAGAGAAGATCGAGTACTTTCAAAAAAATCACCCCGCGAGTTCACCAACACTCTGTGACATCCGCGCACTGTACCAACATGTCACAGTGACGATCGACGGACCGCGTGCAAGCCAATTCCAAACACTTCACGATTACCGCTTTGGCAAAAATGCCGTCCAGCACGGCTCATGGAAGAATCTCATCGCCTTCGTGCACGCGTACCTAGGCAAGCCAACACCCGATCTAATCAAGTATCAAAAAGCTTCATTTCTGGCGCCTAACCTGAAGCGCGAAAACTTAATCCAGCTGTACCCCTTACCTAGCCCCCACAACCACGCGTGGTATTATTCATGGCTCGATATGCCGCAGATGCCCTACCTCCGAAGCCGGCAAGAGTATCAAGACCACGTCTACCAATCGCGCATCGAGACAATCCTTCAAATGGTGAAGGCAAGAAAACCAAAACTGGTGCTCATGTATGGGATGTCGAATATTAACTCGCTCAAGGCTTCAATATCGATTTCGTTTCCCGCAACGCAGTTTGTCCTCTCAAAGGCTACCAAGTTACAACTGCCACAATATCATTTCACGGACCTGAGCGACACCAAACTCGTGGTGACAACCCAAATCCCAACACTACGGCACCACCGGGTAGAAACCGGTTACGACTGGGAGCTTTTTGGAAAGCAATTGCGTGCACGCAATTAGCCCTAGTCAACGACAGACTAGAGTTTCACGATTACCGCCTGGTAAGGCAGCAAAGTGACCGCATTCCCATCGACTTTTAAATCATCGTAGTTGTTGATGAGGGTCTCTCCTAGTGTCGACAGTTCGTCTAACGAAACCTGCACTTCAGTTTCCAGAAAGTTCAAAAGCACTAACACACGTTGTGTGCCAAGTGTGCGCGTGTAGGCGTACACTTGAGGATGGTCGCGCAAGAGCACTTTGTAACTTCCATATATCAAAATGTCACTCGCCTTTCTTAATGCAGTCATTTTTTTGAAGTGGCTGAACACGGAGGCGTACCCTCCCTCCGCTTCCACGTTGAACTTGCCAAAATCGGTGTTCAAAGCTAACCAAGGTGTGCCGGTGGTGAAGCCTCCGTTCACGGTCCCATCCCACTGCATCGGAGTCCTCCCGTTGTCGCGCGAACTGAACTTGAGTTCATGCATGAAGGCGTTTAGGTCGCCGCCGCTATTCTTAACCTTCTTGTAACCATTGAGTGCTTGGATATCGCGGTATTCTTCAATCGTTTCGAACACAGGGTTCGCCATCGCAATTTCATCCCCATAGTAGCAATATGGAGTCCCGCGCATACTCAAGATGAATGTGTTCAACATTTTTGCAGATGCTTCCCGGTATTCTGGACGGGCATCGCCGAACCTTGTCACCATCCGCGCCTGATCATGGTTGGCGAGAAAGATCGAGAGCCATCCCTTTTCGGCAAAGGTGCTATCCCATTTTGTAAATACATTTTTGAAGTGCACTAGGTCATAACCGGTCGACTTAGCTATATCAACTCCCTCAAAAGCATACGCCATGTTAAGTTCGTGCCGGTCTTCGTCAACTAGGTGGTGAGCATCTTCCATCGTGTTGCCCGCCCCTTCGGCCACGCTCATCACGTCGTACTTGCTAAACACTTCCCTGTTCATCTCTTGAAGGTATTCATTCAAATTTCCCTGCATCGCGTAGTATTTCATGAAGTCTTTTTCGAAACCGTCTGGAAACTTCGGGAAAGTTGTATCCTTCGCGGCAAACTGGAATGCATCTAGTCGAAAGCCATCCACACCTTTGTCTGCCCAAAATCGCATCATCGAATAGATCTCTTGACGAAGTTTCGGATTCTCCCAGTTTAAATCTGGTTGCTGCGCCGAAAAATAGTGCAGATAATATGCATCGGTGGTCGCGTCATACTTCCAAGCATCCCCGTTCTCATCGAATAGGCTGTACCGATAGTTGGGTTTGCCCTTCTCAGCTGGCCACCAGTGATAGTAATCGCGGTAAGGATTGTCGCGCGAACTCCTCGATTGCTTAAACCATTCGTGTTGATCGCTGCTGTGGTTGACGACGATATCCATTACCAGCTTGATCTTTCGTTCGTGTAACCCATTCAACAATTCGTCAAAATCGGCCATCGTACCAAACTCGGTCATAATATTTTGGTAATCGCTTACGTCGTATCCGTTGTCAGCGTTAGGAGACGAATAAATTGGGTTGAGCCAAACGGCCGTCACACCCAACTCTTCTATGTAGTCCAACTTCTCGATGATTCCTCTCAGATCACCAACTCCATCGCCGTTGGAGTCCTTGAAACTCCGTGGATAAATTTGGTATACGATCGCTTCCTTCCACCATTTTTTATCTGCTGCGGGTGCAGAAACTTCTTCGGATGATCGAGGCGTGCAGCCTACAATCGACAACGATAGAACTATGGATATGACCTTTTTCATTCCAGATCGGGTGTTTGTTTATTGCCCCTACCCCTAAAATAAGGGAGCTGTTATTAAATTTAGTGTCTCCTCAGTAATAATTTGAATATCAGATACTTGCCGGCCAAACGGTGGAACAAAAAAGCGCAGAACAAAGAAGAGTACGTGTCCTTAATTTGCTGTTACTTCGACCATGTTGTAATAATAGGTTAACTGTTGATTCCCCTTGATGTCTGCTGCGACCGCTGCCACGACATAGTACTTTCCATTGTAATAAACAGGCGTGCTCATAGTGCTGTTATACCCACCGACGTTGGTTCCCTTCGGGCTTAGATCGGTGAAGGTGGCGTTGTCTATGTCCACTCGAAAAACACGACCACCGTCGGCTAGCCCGGATAACTGATTCTTTCCGGATATCTTTTGGAATTCAAGCTGTGTGGAGAAAGGGATCGTTTTGTAGAGGGCCGCATTCTGCTGCAACATTGGACTCAACTTCTTGGTCTTCTTGTTGTATTGAAAAATTGATAAAGTGGGCGCAGTGTTAAAAAATACCACGTATACGGTGTTATCATCTTGACAAGCACGTACGAAACCACGTTCGCTGGAATAGTCAATTGCATGGCCGTCGTATTTCTGAGTGACAATTGAGTCTCCGATTTGCAGCCGAGTAGCATTTACCAGCGCGTTGTAGTTGACCTTCTGTTTAATCGTATCACTCGCTTCAGTCATCATCAGCATCAAGTCACCTGCCTTTGAGGGCTTGACTGTACTTCCAATGATGTCCGCGCGATACGCCCAAGTTGCAGCAATGACGCGATGGTGCCCCGGGTTTGCCAATGCAAATGCGCCATCGTACACAACGTCAGATCTGAAAGTAATGCCAATTGGCGCTGGTGGCGAAAAAGGTTTGGGTGCATAGTAGTTGACACTCCTAGTACTCAAATTGTAGACCACCAACTCGCTGTACGGATTGAGCTGAACCATTACCTTCTGTGTTGGGTCAAAAAGCCAGTCACTCAATAAGTCATAACCTCCGGCGCTGTAATACGGATAGAGCCTTTCCTCTATTGGTCCCCAGTAAGCACCGTTTTTATACATCGCTTTAGCGTTCTTGTCAAGCGCTTCGTACTCATTGTTGGGCTCGCCTTCTAGGAAGTAGTAGCTATCTACGGCTTTTCCGGGCACCCCTACGTAGCTGTGCGCACCGATGGTTTTATCAGAGATCGAGAACTCAAATTCGCGTGCGATAATACCGCCCGTTTGTTGCTGCACCCAGGAACGAAAGTACACCTTCCCGTTCGCAGCCTGAGTAATTTCCACCGACTTGAGGAAGCTATCGTTGGAATTGGGATCTACTTTCATTCGTCCCACGATCGTGGAGGCGCTTGAGTTCACCACGACATCAGGCGTGTTGTCTCCTCCCGTTGCGGATGGATCTTCTCCATCTTTCGTGCATGCAAAGACGCCAAGCGCCAGTAATGAATACCAGCACCAACGGCCGAGATTCTTACGGCTCATCGTGAAATATTTACGTATTCGAACGAGCCCTTCAAAGACTGGAGCGATCCAGCCGTAGCGTTACCATTCACCTCAAAAGTTCCAGAGATCCATGTGGGTTGTTTTTGGGTGATCGTGAGGCTACCTGATGTAGAATTGAAAAACATGGTGCCTTCGGGGCCGTTGAGGCCAATTATTAAAGCAAATGTTTTCCCGGAACCACTTGCCCCAATGGGATAGGAATTCTTCACGGTATCTGCCAGGTAAAGGCTGAGATTTCGGGTTGCTCCTACTCCCGGAACGGCGTAAAGAGTAAGGATCCTGTTCTTGATTGAGAAAAGGGAACCGGTGCAGGTATAGGTAGTGCCGTTGCCATTCTCGGTCCAACTTGCCTTGAAGTCGCCCTTAACTGGAACAGGTTCAGGATCTTTGCCACAAGATAGGAATGTTGCACCGACGACGCATATCATGACACTCGTCGCTAAGACATGTTTGAGATTCATTGTGAGTAAGGTGTTTGAAAGGTGCGGAAAGCTAGCACCGATCAATTCACTATGACAATACCGGAATGCCGCAACCGGCCTGTGGAAAGTCGGTATTTTGTGTCACCATTTTTGTAACTTAAAGAATGCGTTATTTCATTGTTACCTTGATCTCTATCTGTCTTCTGGCGTGTTCCCAACAGCGATCACTCGACCAGGAAACAGTTAAAAAAGAAATCGATTCGATACTTCATATCCAAGATCAGGCTTATCACGAAAATTCGGAGAATGCGCATCAAAGGATGGCAGCGACGTGTGTCGACAGCCTAGTCTTCATTGGTGGCGATGACGGCGGAATGGTGACCAGCGCCCAGTTCTATGCCCATGATCTGGCCGATGGATTCATTGAATGGCCACACGACCGCACCTATCATTTTTACCAGAATGCAGTTATCACCACCGCTATTTATAAGTCGTTCAAAAGGTTTAATCGGGACACAATTTACTTTAATAATCGCTCAACAAAAGTGTTTGTGAGAAGGGCTGGTGAATGGAAGATGGCCTACGTGAGCTTTGCTCCTATGCCACTCCATTACGAGCCGCGTGTGCAAGTTGAGCCAGCAAAGTTAGCCCAGCTCGTAGGCGTTTACGAGAGCGCAACTGAGTTGCCCGACACCGTGAAACTGATAGATGGCCATCTTTACCTCGCTCCTTCTAGCGAACTGGTCCCGATCAATGATTCTACTTTTTTTGGAGAAGGATTTAGCGGCCAGACGGTCTTTCATCGGACTCCCGCTGGAAAAGTAACATACAGCTACTTCCAATTCCCGGATGGCCAGAAAATCAAGTTTGCTAAGTTGAATTGACGAGCTACTAACGAACCACTAGTCGCTTGGTTGCACCACTTTGGTACCGAACAAAATACACGCCCGCGGTTAACCCGGAGGTGTCTAGTTGTTCGACCGATTCAGTCTCCTGCAACTTGATTCCAAGCGAATTGAACAGCGCGTACCCACCCTTCTTGCTGAATGTGACAGTCCCTCCTTTAGGCCACATCGAGAACTCAGCTTCCAGGTTCATCCGAACCGAAACAACATTTGAGAATGTTGAAGTGCCATCAAAGTCGACCTGCTTCAATCGATAATAGCTCAGGCCGCTCAAAGGATATTCGTCCCATACCTGGTAGGAGGATGATGTCAGCTTCGTGCCCGCTCCTTTCACGTGAGCGATCGTCGAGAACTCTCCACCATCGGCCGAGCGTTGCACCTCGAAGTAATCGTTGTTGCGTTCTGATGCAGTCGCCCAATCGAGTCGCACCATTTCTCCTTCGGACTGTGCGTCAAACTTGACCAATTCAATTGGAAGAGGATTCGACAATGTCGAAGAAGCGAGTGCGAAAGGACTAAAGGATGTCACAGCGCCTAGTGATGTGACGGTGCCGGCAGCCGCAGTTCCAGTTGTTCCGCCATTCCCTTGGCTAACCCAATTTGTTCCATTCCAACGAGCGACGAGGAGTGTGGACGGATTTGAAATGTAAGGACCACTGCAATCCGATGTTAACCAACTCAGTGTGACGCTGACGTTCGATCCTCCCGCACCACGGTCTAGTATCCAGTATTCACACGGCGTAAGAGTCAAAATGCCAGGGCCATAGGTGGACACCCCGCCAAATGCCTGCGCTTGTCGGAATAGTTCCGCCGTGAAGAAATGCGCAACGTTGGATGGAGCGCTGATAGAAATGGTACGATAAATCCCGTTGTCCCCAGTCGGGAAACTGAAGGCATCATTACCAGTTTTTCTGACGGGGCCATCGATGTGACTCGCGTTCGATCCCCCACTCACAGTCGCATTGTCGGCGAAGTTGATCAGGTTCGCGGCGGTTGTGTTCAGCACTCCGGAAGTGAACGTCGCGCTCACAGAAATCGTGGCAGGCGTGTTCATGGTCACCGATCCTGAGGCTTTATTCATTGTCAAGCGACGGAAGTCAGGATTAGCTGTTCCCAAACGGTTGACTTGTTGAGCTGCGGTTCCTGTAAAGGTAATTCCACCGTTGTTCGCGCCAAATGAAACCGAAGTAGCTCCGTCCACCGACACGTTCCCTCTAAACGTGCTAGCAAGATTATAGGCAGGCTGAATTGTTCCTGACGCTTGGTTGAATACCACGTTTCCAACGAAGTCATCTGCCGTTGTATTGGCAAATCTGAACACACCTGAACCGCTGTTGACAAAGGTGCTGCTGCCATTGAAAGTGTTACCACCGACGCTTGAATCGGTGCCGGCTCCCGTTTTGGATATTGTCACAGAATTATTGAAAGTTGTCCCATCCAAAAAGACGTTAGGTGATGACGCGGTGATGCCACCGTTCCAGGTTGTGGTAGGGCCTGACCTAAATGTCGCAGTCCCAGTCAACGTGATCGATTGGGCCGTCCCACCAACTTGCGTGAAACGTTGGAGTCTCAGTTCGCCTGTCGAAAATCCGACAACGCCCGTCGATATCGTCTTACCAGTCGCGAGGATGGCCGTTCCCGTTCCTTCGCAAAACCAAATCCCTGTCCCTCCCGTGCTGTTGACCACAACATTACCATTGAAGTTGTTGACTCCTGCAAACGCCATCCGAACATACGAACTTCCACTGTTGAGGATATTAAGGTCACCGTTATACGTGTCTGCAACGGAAAGTTCGAGCAGCAAATCGTTCGAACTTGCATTGACCAAATTCGTCGTACTGTTAAATGTATTGCCGCCCTGAGTACGGAGGAAACCGGATCCCGTAACCTGGATAGTGGTTGTTCCATTAAACGTGGTGTTCCCTGTTCCCGTGTTGTTGGTTGCCCCGTTCTTTTCAAGGAATGCTGTGGCATTGAACGTACCACCTTCCAGTTGCAACTGAGGTGCTCTGAAATCACAGTTGCCGTTCCAGTTTGCGCTTGGTCCAAGGAGAAGCATTGCGGTTCCTGTAAGGGCCAAGTTTTGTGGTGTCGCACCATTTTGAGTAAACCTTCGAATCCTGAGTTGACCGATTGAAAACCCTGTTGCACCTACGCTGATCGTTTTGCCGGTGGCGAGGGTTGATGTTCCGTTGTTCTCACCAAAATAGATCCCACTTCCAAATGTGGAGTTGACTTGGATGTTACCATTGAAAACTGAACCCGCGATCACATCAGACATTTGAATGGCTGAAGAACCCGTGTTGGTCAGAATGAGGTCGCCGTTGAAGGTGTCTAACGCATTGACGGCGAAACGCCACGCTCCACTTCCAGAGTTGACGATTGTTGTGGTGCCGTTAAAAATATTATTTCCTGCGCTATTGTTTGTGGTCGCTCCTGTCTTTTCCAGGTAGCTATTCCCATTATAGATGCCACCATCAAGAGCTATTTGAGGTGAACGGAAATCCAACACGCCATTAAAAGTCGTTGACGGCCCAATCCTGAGCAGAGCAGTTCCCGTGAGGAGTAAGGTCTGAGGCGCATTTCCAATTTGTGTAAGGCGCTTAAAGCGGAGTTCACCACTACTGAAACCAAGTCCTCCGACCAACAACGAAGTGCCATTGGCAAACGTTGCCGTGCCGGCTGCTGCATCTCCAAAATAGATACCCCCGCTTCCAAGTGTTGAGTTGAACGAGATATTTCCGTTGAACTGGTTGCCTGGGGAATTATACGCGAGGAAGATGATATTCGATCCTGTATTTGTCACAGTGAGGGGACCATTGAATACATCAGCAGAAACGTTGCCTGTGAGCAGGTATCCACTTCCGGAATCAACTAGACTTGTAGTCCCGTTGAATGTGTTTCCGCCGGTACTCGCGTCATTCGTCGCACCAGTTTTCTCGATGTAAGCGGTTCCGCCAAACGTTGTTCCATTCAAGAACATCCGTGGCGATCGAAAATCAACGTCTGCGGCAAAACTCGTAGCCGGACCAAGTGTGAGAACTGCAGCGCCGGTGAAGGTCAAAGACTGTGCGGTAGCACCGAGTTGGGTGAACCGCAGCAGTCGAATGTTGCCAGTTGTGACACCCAAAGCGCCCACGGAAATTGTCCTGCCAGCCGCGAGTGTCGTGGTACCCAGTGCATTGTTACCAAAGATGATCCCGTTCCCAAAAGTGCTGTTCAATATCAGGTTTCCATTCAGTTGGTTGCCAGCTGAAGCTTCCGACATGCGTATTTGTGCGGACCCAGTGTTGGAAACGGTTAAGTCTCCATTGAATATGTCCGGAGTTGCATTCCCAGTCAATAGATCGCCCGTCCCGGAATTGACAATTGAAGAGGAGCTGTTAAAGATGTTTCCACCGTTCCCACTGTCTGTGTTCGCACCGGTTTTCTCTAGATATGCAGTTCCGGAATAAGTAGTACCGTTCAAGATCAATCGCGGTGCTTTAAACGTGACGTTGCCACCGAATGCCGACGAAGGCCCAAGCGTCAGAATGGCGATGCCGGAAAGGTCAAACGCTTGTGCCGTAGGGCCAACTTGCGTGAACCGAATCAAGCGAATGTCGCCACTGATGACCCCGGTTGTGCCCACCCCTATCGTTTTGGTTGCGGCTAGCGTTGAAGTACCTCCAGCACTATTACCAAAGTATATTCCTCCTCCCGAAGTCGAATTCAATTGGATGTTGCCGTTAAAGCTATTACCGGCCGAGTTTTCGGACAGTTGCACGGTTGATGATCCGGAGTTTGTGATAATAAGATCTGCATTGAATGTGTCAGGTGATACGTTTCCAGATGAAAGGCTCGCATTCCCCGAGTTAACAATAGATGTGAGTTGGTTGAAGACGTTACCACCATCCCCTCCGTTTCCGCCCACGCTGTTCTTTTCTAAATAGGTCACCCCGTTATAAGTGGCTCCATGAAGGAGCAATTGAGGCGCAACGAATGTCACATCTCCATTAAATGAGGATGCAGGCCCAATCATCAAGAGCGCAGAACCAGTAAGTGTAAGCCCGAGCGGCGATGAACTCGTTTGGGTGAATCTTCTGAAGCGCAACTGTCCGGTTACAAAACCACCAGCCCCAAGCGTAATAGACGTGCCACTGAAGGTTGAAGCCCCTGTCGTATTATTTGAAAAAATGATACCGAGTGCACTACCAGTATTTGCTAAAGTGATGTTGCCATTGAACTGGTTGCCAGCCACATTGTGCGCTAGAAATATCCAGTTGCTTCCGGAGTTCACCACATTCAAGTCGCCGTTAAAGATATCAGGCAGCGCGTTAGCCGTGAGAAGCTGACCTGACCCGCTGTTCACGATGGTTGTGGTGTTGTTGAATACGTTACCCCCATTGCCGTCGTCGTTCGTGGCTGCAGTTTTTTCAATATATGCGGTTCCATTAGAAGTTACCCCTTCCACAAACATCCTTGGCGCACGGAAATCCAAGTTGCCATTGAACGTATCGCCGGGGCCGGCCCTAAAAATGGTCGCGGCACCTCCGAGATTCAATGTAATTGGTGCGGCACCCACTTGCGTCATCCTGCGAATTCGAAGCTCGCCAGTTGAGAAGCCTGAAGGACCAATGGTGATCGTCCCGCCCGAAAGAGTTGAAAATCCAGTAGTGGTATTTGAAAAAATTATGCCTAGCGCGGTACCGGTGTTATTCACTTCCACATTGTTATTGAATTGGTTACCCGCCACATTGTGAGCAAGGAAAACCCAATTTGTACTTGTGTTGATCACCTTCAATGATGAGTTGAAGATGTCGGGAGATGTGTTAGCCGTCAGTAGGTAGTTTGAGCCGGAGTTTACAATGGTCGCCGCTCCATTGAATACGTTACCCCCCGCCCCATCGTCATTAGTCGCACCATTCTTTTCCAAATACGTAACTCCATTGTAAGTCGCCCCATTTAGCAGCAACCGCGGTGATATAAATGAAACCGATCCATCAAATGAAGAAGCAGGACCGACTCTCAATAAGCTCGTGCCAGTAAGAGTAATGTTCTCGGGCACAGCTCCTACTTGGGTGAACCGGTACAGGTTCAACGCGCCTGCATTGTACGTACCAACCGAAATTGCACCTGTCAAGATGGAGGAAGCACTAGCATTTAGATTGAATGTAATCCCCGCTGCACCGCCAGAATTCGTTACTAGAATATTGCCGTTGTATGTCGTAGTCCCATTTTCCCCTATTGAAACAGAAGTACTCACATTCGTATTGGTCAAGTTGACAGTGAATGTTCCGTTGTAGGTTGCGGAAGACCCCGCCCCGAGCAACATTCGAATATTGCTTTGTAGTGATCCCGCGTTATTGATCGTAAAATTACCGCCCACGGACATCGCCGATGTACCATTTTCAGCAATGAGGTAAGACCATCCATCTGTGCCGCCGCTCTTGTTAGTGTTAAGCGTCACATCACTGGCAAAACTTGTTGTTTGGCCCGGATGATTATGCGCGAAATAGATACGATAGCTTCCCGTGTTGTTGAAAGTGGTAGCCGCGTTAAATGTATCCGCATTCACATTGCCGAATAGCAGATGGCCCGAGCCGGAATTGGTGATGTTGGTGACCCCGTTGAACACGTTTCCACCTGCACTGTTATCGTCTGATGCACCAGTTTTTTCAACAGTCGCAGTCCCTCCAACGGTAACCCCATCAAGGAAGATCCGTGGCGAACGCAAGATCACATCTCCTCCAAGAGTTGTACTGGGGCCCACTCGAAGATATGCCGAGCCAGTCGTAACGAGACTTGTGGCAGCAGTCCCCGCTTGCGTCAACCGTGCAATCGTGAGGCCTCCTCCCGTATAGCCTCCTACAATTGAAATTGATTTTCCTGCCGCCAAAGTCGCAGCAGATGCAGCACCAGTGTTGAACGTGATAAACCCACCACCCGTGTTCGTCAAAAGAATGTTGCCATTGTAGGTGGTTGTTCCATTCACCCCGAGAGTGATCGTTGTGTTTGGATCCGAGTTGGTATTGTTGACCGTTACGTTACCTCCTATGTTGATTGACGATCCATTCCCCTGCCCCAACCGATGATCGCTCCTGAGTGTACCCGCGCAATTAAACGTCACATTGCCGGTGATATCCAGCATTGTATTTGCCCCATCGGCCGCCAAGAACGACCACTGATCCGTTCCCCCTGTTTTATTGGTGTTCACCACTAAGTTGCCCGCAACGGAAGTTGTCAAACCAGCGTGACTGTATGCCAATCTCACCCGATAACTTCCTTGATTATTGATCGTGAGGTCCCCGTTAAAAGTATCGCCAGTGCCATTACCCATCACAAATTCAGCCGAGCCAGAGTTGGTCAATGTGCTGTTCAATTGGAACACATTTCCGCCTGCACTGAAGTTGTCCGTCGCTCCAGTTTTCTCGAAGTTCGTTGTACCATTGAAGGTAGAGTTGCTGATCGATAACTGTGGAGCACGCAATGTGAGATTGCCATTAAACGTGCTGCCATTCGCAGTAATTGAGGTAGTGCCGATAAGCCCGGTGAGCGACTGACTCGTTGCGCCCAGCTGTGTAAACCTGTTCAGCGCCAATGTCCCGCTGGTAAACCCTGCTCCCCCAATGGATATGGTTTTGCCCACAGCAAGTGTCGAAGTACCTGCTGCGTTCTCTGAGAACAGAACTCCGTTTCCTCCCGTCGAATTCACTACAATGTTGTCGTTGAACAAATTCGTTCCGGTGTACCCAATCCTCACCGTACTTGTTCCCGTGTTGAATACAGTCAAACTTGAATTGTAGGTACTCCCTGTTGTCAACTCCAACAAAACATCCGACCCCGAGCTATTGGTAATGGACACGGGTCCATTAAAGATGTTTCCACCATTCGATCTTAAATAACCACTGCCTGAATTGACGAAGGTGACGTTGGAGGCAAATGTGTTCAATCCAGCACTGTCATCATTCGAACCACCCGTCTTTTCGATATATGTGGTTCCATTTAACACGGTGTTGCCTACCTGGATTCTGGGAGAACGAAAATCAACATTGCCTCCGAAAACAGTCGCCGGTCCAACCCTGAGGAAGGCAGTCCCAGTTAGGTTAAGGGTCACTGGTTGTGTTCCATTCTGAGTGAAGCGAGCGATCGAAACTTGCCCTGAAGTGAAGCCTCCAACAATTGAAATGGTCTTGCCCGCTGCCATCGTCGACGACGAGGCTCCACCAGTATTGAAGTTTACAGCTGCCGATGCCCCACCACCAGTCTGAGTCAAACTAATATTCCCGTTGTAAGACGTATTCCCGTTCGAGTTCAAACTAATCGTAGACGAAGGGTCTGTATTCGAGTTAATCACACTCACATCGCCTGCGAATGTTGCATTCCCACTACCGTTCAAGAATCGGACATCACCTCGTGTCGCGCCCGATACATTAATTGTGAATGTTCCGGTGACCGAGAAACTGGCATTCGTGCCCTCGCCTATCAAATAACTCCAACTGTCAGCTCCTCCCGATTTATTTGCATTGAGTGTAAGGCTGCTCCCGAAGGTTGTCGTTTGCCCCCCGTGGTTGTGTGCAAGATAGATGCGATAGGTCCCAGTATTGTTGAACGTGGTTGCACCGTTGAACTGATCCCTGTTTACGTTGCCGAACAGCAAATACCCGTCGCCCTGATTCGTGATGATGGTGGCGCCATTAAAGACATTGCCTCCTGACCCCGCGTCATTGTTAGCATCTGTCTTCGTCACGTTCACTGTCCCGTTAAATGTCGACCCGTTGAAAAGAAGTCGCCCTGATATGCCAGTGACATTTGCCCCAAATGTGGTCCCGTTAAATGTAGTGGTCCCTGTCGTATTTAAGTTGAATGAACCTGTGCCTCCGCTATTATTGATCGTTCCAGTTGTAAGTGTATTCGTCCCTGTCGTGTTAATCGTGAATCCGTTCAAGTTGAGCGCACCAGTGTACCCGTTCATGGTGATCCCGCCCACGGTGGTCGAAACGTCAAGAGTACAGTTTCCTGCACCGGAAGCATTAAATGTGACCAAATCCGCAGGTCCAGGAACCGAGGCTCCGCCTGCGCCACCCGACGTGGTTGACCAATTCGCTGTATTATTCCAGTTTGAAGGGCCGGCAGCTACCCAAAAACGCTGCCCGAAAGCAATGTGGGCTGCAAAAAAGAACACAAGCGTCAGCAGGCGACGCGAAATCAACACTCTCATGAATTTTAAGGCACCTAAATTTTCGAAATTTACTACCTAATTCAGCCAAAAAGGCAATCTCGATGTACTTTTTGTGTAATAAAAAAGGCCATTTTTAGGTATTTCTTCCACTTCTGGCTAGCGGACCTCCATGAGGTAAATTGCCGCGGTGTTTCGACCGTTTTTTCCAACAACCTCCCGATTATACAACAGCTTCTTTCCGTCCGGCGAAACTTCAGGATGAGTATCCATAAATGGCGGAGAAATGTAGGTTACTTGCTGCAGGTCAGAACCGTCAGGTTTGATCTTGAATAGGTTGAAGGTTCCCGCCGATCGGTCGGACGCAAAGTAGATGTACCTCCCATCGTGCGACCATGATGGCCATCCTTCTGTAGAAAGTGAATTGGTCAGGTTCGTCACCTTCCCTGTTTTGATCTCGATCACCACCACATCCTCGGCATATTTACCCTTCATCGATTGAAGTGCGACAATCATCTTGCTGTTAGGAGAAATACGGATGAACGATTCGTCTTCAGGCGTCTTCACTAACCTTCTCAAGTTGGTGCCATCGACATCTACCAGGTATACATCGCGTCCATTCAGGGTATCTCGCGCCGACACAAACGCGATCTGATTCTTGCCGATGAAAACTGGAAACAAATCATCCCCCGGGTGATTGGTCAACCTTCTGATCTGTCCATCAGATTGCTTCACGTATACTTCAGGATTACCCTCTCGGTCCGAGACAAAACAAAACGATGTGAGATCTCCGGAAACTGAGACCTGGTAATCATTGAAAGCATTATTCGAAATATTGACTTGATCGCGCCCCTCGCTATTGGCTGTGTGCAATTGCCAGTGGCCATCCCGATTTGATTCGAACAGAATTTTATCTGAACCTATCCAATGAGGAGCTATGTTCTCTACATCTGTCATTCGCACAAGTTGCCGGGCACTCGGCCCACGCCCTTGCATACGCACCATCGACACGAGGACGAGGCATAAGATCAATAGCAACCACTTCGATCGGGTCATCGCCGAATGTACGACCCCCAGAGCATCGGTGGGAACGAATACAATTGACAAATGGCAATTTTCACCCATTGATCGGTACTGTTACATCTAAAATTATCCAGTGTGCGGTGAAACCGATCACGACCTTTTGGCGTCTACTAGAAAATCCTTCCTATGATTCGCAACTACCTGAAACTCGCTATCCGTCACTTTATTTCCCAAAAGATATTCTCCATCCTCAATGTCGCTGGTTTGGCGACCGGTCTCGCCTGCAGTATCATCATTTTCCTATGGGTGCAGGATGAACGTAGTTATGATGCATTCAACGAGCATTCAGATCGTATCTATCGAATTATTGGCGACGCAGGCGACCTTCAAGTGGCCGTGACGCCTGGTGCACTTGCTCCCGCCACCCAAGAAACTTTTCCTGAAGTTGTCGGATATGTACGCGTGATGAATGCAGCCGGAATCACACTCCAACACGCAGAGGCCCGTTTCGAGGAAGATAAGGCCTTCTACGCAGAGCCCTCCATTTTCGACGTTTTCAACTATAGGCTTACACGCGGAGATGCCAAAACAGCTTTGAAGGAACCGAACGGAATTGTGTTATCAAGAGCAGCAGCCATCAAGTACTTCGGAACCGTCGACGTGCTCGGCAAAACAATTAGAAAAGATAATTCGGATGACTTCACAGTCACCGGTGTTTTGGAGCCAACTCCAGGGCACTCCCATCTCCAATTCGACGTCTTACTTCCGTGGTCATATATAGCACCACGCGATTGGGCGCTGCGGCGAAACTCTTGGAATAACTTTACTATTTTCAGTTACCTACAATTTAGCCAACCACTTGAAGGCCAATCTCGGTCTGATTTTGAAAAAAAGCTTCAGAGTTTCTATAAGGAACACAACCAAGAACTTCAAGTCTCTTTCATACTACAACCGCTGCGTGACATTCATCTTCACTCTAACTACATGGCTGATGTAGGTGGGCATGGGAACGCACAATACGTCACGATTTTTCTGGTAGTGGCCATTTTCGTATTGGCAATTGCATGCATCAATTTCATGAACCTATCAACTGCGCGCTCCGCACGTCGAGCTCGTGAAGTTGGACTTCGAAAAGTCGTCGGAGCAGCACGTACCCAATTAATGACTCAATTCATCGGAGAATCTGTTCTCGTTACTCTCACATCATTTTTTGTCGCGTTGATCCTCGTTTGGATTGGACTCCCCTATGTTAGTTCCCTTATAGGAAGCGAGCTTCAATTTAATTGGTCTGATCCCACTACTGCGTCTTGGATCGGGATTACCTTATTGACCACAGGCGTTCTCTCAGGGGTTTACCCTGCCATTGTCCTCTCCGGCTTCTCACCATCGAAAGTATTAAAGAAGGAAATCGTTCGAGGGGCCAGCGGATCAGCATTTCGGAACGCCCTCGTGGTAACACAGTTTACAATCGCCATCGTACTGCTGATCGGTACCGGGGTCGTGTCCAGCCAACTTGGATATATTCGAAGTAAGAACCTAGGGTATAACAAAGACAATGTAGTCCATCTTCAGATTCGAGGCGGTGTGGAAGAGAATATCGATCGTTGGAGGACGCTTCTGGATGCCCACCCTGAAACCTCCACAGCGACTATCTCCAGCGGACTGCCAACGAACTTGTCGTCTGGCGAAAATGATGTCTCCTGGCAAGGCAAAGACCCCAACAAGCAAGTGATCTTCGCCGAGCTTCGAGTTGACGAGAAATTCATCCCGACATATCAAATGACCTTGTTAGCAGGACGCAATTTCAATCATCGAATGATTGGGGATTCAACCAACTTTATTGTGAATGAAACAGCGTTAGCTCTTATGGGATTTACTCCCGAAACGGCCATCGGCCAAATCATAAACAGGAGCGATTATCAAGGCAAAATCATTGGGGTCGTGCAAGATTTCAACTTTAAACCTCTTCAGCAAGCCATTGAACCTATGATCTTGAGCTGCAATACTTGGGGAGGGATAATCTCTGTGAAGACGAAGCCCTCAGAAGCTAGTGAGACAATTCAAATCTTAGAGACCGCGTGGAAAGAGTTATCACCAGGATTCCAATTCACCTACGGATTTGTGGATCAGGATTTGGCAAATCTATATAAGAGCGAGCAGCAAGTTGGAAAACTCTTCACTCTTTTTGCATCTCTAGCTGTCCTAATATCATGTTTAGGACTTTATGGCCTCTCTGCTTTCGTAGCAGAGCAACGCACTCGCGAGATTGGAATTCGTAAAGCCATGGGGGCTAACATTCAACACATCATTGCGCTTCTCAACAAGAAATTTCTAGTGCCAGTCATCATTTCACTCGTGATCGCCTCCCCTGCTGCCTGGTATGCGATGAACCAATGGCTAGACGGTTTTGCCTACCGAACTCAATTCAATTGGTGGCTCGTGCCAATCGCTGGCAGCATCGCCCTTGTCATTAGTTTCCTAACTGTTACGTATGAATCCTGGAAGGCAGCGATTGCAGATCCAGTTAAAAGCCTTCGATCAGAATGAATCAATGAAAGTTCCGACCTCCAGCAAAGATATTTCCCTGGAGTCCTGGAGCACGCGGATCTGGCGGTGGCGATGTGGTTTCATCCGAGCGAGACATCGCAGTTAGCTTACTATCCTTTTGATCGGACCCCGTTGTAAGACGACGCAAAAGCCTCGTGATGTCAAAACACTTTTCGACAATGACGTGGATCACCTCCCCTTCTTTTTGAAGCTTACCCTCCACCATCAAAAGCCTTGATTGTATGATCTCCTTCCTGTAGTGATCGAACAACTTTCCCCATACTACCAAGTTAGAGGTGCCCGTCTCATCTTCTAGGGTGATGAAGCACACGCCACTCGCAGTACCAGGACGCTGCCGCACGAGAATAAGTCCAGCCACTTTAACCTTACTTCCATCCGGCAACGACTGAAGCTGTGTAGCCGTAACAACTCTCAGTTGCTCCAGTTGATCTCTAAGAAAGCTAACAGGATGTGCTTTCAACGACAGCGATGTGGAAAGATAGTCGTGCACAACATGTTCCGATAGTTGCATTTCGGGCAGTTGAATTTTCTCCTCACCCAGATTTTTTGGCTGTCCTTGAAACAGTGCCTTCTCGTGATCTTTTGTCGAAACCTCCCAAAGCGCTTTTCTTCTATCTAAAGCCAGGCTGCGAAATGCATCTGCATCTGCGAGTTTCTCAAGCGCAGCCTCGGGTACACCCACGTCACGCAACTGATCAACCAGTTGATACCCATTCTTGCGATGCTGAGTTAAGATCGCCATATCTTCTTGCCTCAATCCCTTCACGTGGCGAAATCCTAAACGGATTGCAAAATACTTACCTGATATCTCCTCTAGCATATTGTCCCACTCCGATAAGTTTACATCTACCGGACGAACGTCAACTCCATGATTGCGCGCATCGATCACAATTTGGGCAGGTTGATAAAACCCCATCGGCAAACTATTGAGCAACGCACACGCAAACACTTCCGGATAGTAACACTTCAACCAACATGAGACGTACACAAGCAGTGCGAAACTTACAGCATGGCTTTCGGGGAAACCATAGCTTCCAAAACCTTCAAGTTGTCGAAATACCCTTTGTGCATATTCAAGTGTATACCCGTTCTTAAGCATGCCGTTGATCAACTTGCTCTGAAAATGAGAGATCAAACCCTTGGCTTTGAATGTGGCCATACTCCTTCTCAATTCATCGGCTTCGGCAGGCGTAAAACCTGCTGCAACGATGGCGATTTTCATAGCCTGCTCTTGGAAAAGTGGTACTCCCAGGGTGCGCCCTAGTATCTCCTCCAACTCTTTCGATGGATAACTAATGGGCTCCTCCCCATTGCGCCTGCGAAGATAAGGGTGCACCATGTCGCCTTGGATAGGACCCGGCCGTACAATCGCTACCTCGATCACCAAGTCGTAAAAGCAATTCGGACGCAGCCGTGGAAGCATCGACTGTTGCGCCCGGCTTTCGATCTGGAACACTCCAATCGTATCCGCGTGACTAACCATGTCGTACACTGCTGGATCGTCTTGTGGAATGTTCGCCAGCGTGAGATCCAATCCATATTTCTCTTTCGCAAGGGTAAACGCCTTTCGAATGCAGGTCAACATGCCAAGCGCAAGCACATCGATTTTCATAAACCCCAGTGCATCGATGTCATCTTTGTTCCACTCAATACAAGTTCGATCGACCATCCTCGCATTCAAGATTGGACATAGATCGGTGAGCTTGTCCTGTGTGATTACAAACCCTCCCGTATGTTGACCCAGTTGTCGAGGGAACCCCATGAACTGATGTGTCAGGTCGAGTACTTTCGCAATGGTGGGATCGTCTGGGTTCAATCCCTGTCCAATGATCCGCTCACGGTCAAAGCCGTCATCGGCAAAATGCCAGATCAATCCAGATAGGCGCGAGATGGTGTCCACCGAAAGTCCCATCGCTTTGCCAACATCCCTAATGGCTCCCTTGTGATGTAGTTGTGTGACAGTTGCCACAATCGCTGCTCTGTCTCTTCCATATTTTTGAAAGATGTACTGCATCACCTCCTCGCGCCGTTCGTGTTCAAAGTCCACGTCTATATCCGGTGGCTCATTTCTTGCCGACGAGATGAATCGTTCAAAGAGTAAATCGAACTTCGAGGGGTCCACCGATGTGATCCCCAAACAATAGCATACCGTAGAGTTCGCTGCCGATCCTCGCCCCTGGCAGAGTATCCCACGAGACCTGGCAAACTTGACGATGTCGTACACAGTTAAAAAATACTCTGCATAGTTCATTTCATGTATGAACTTCAACTCATACTCGATTGTCTTTTTCACCTTGTCAGGGACTTTTCCCTGGTACATATTGTTGGCTCCTTGCCAGGAGAGGAATATCAATTCTTCTTGTGGTGTTCTTCCTTCTGATGTAATCTCCTTAGGGTATTGATATTTAAGTTGACTAAGCGAAAATTGGCAAGCATCCGAAATAAGTTGAGTCTGTTCGACAGCGGCCGGATACTGCCGAAATAATCGAATCATTTCGTCCGCAGGCTTCAAGTACCGTTCAGCATTTGCATGAAGCTTGTAACCAGCATTGAAGATGGTGCACTTCTCACGCGCACAGGTCACGATATCTTGAAGTTCACGACGGTCAAAGTGATGGTAATGAACGTCATTGGTCGCCACCACGGGCATCCCAAAGTGTTTTGCAAGCCGTGAGATCCTGAAAAGTCGCTTTCCATCATCACCCTGGTAAAGGCGGCTCATCGCCAGCGAAAGCTTGGCGCCCAAGCCTTCGCGGTATTCGGAGAGGTGGCTCTTGAAGGTGAAATCGAAGTCGAAATTGTCACTCAACTCGTCCGGTGGCAACGCGATGAAAAGTGAATCATCCGAGTGTTCATAGACATCCTTCTTGTAGAGATGGCATGAACCTTTTTCCGTTCGCAAGTTACCCAACGTGACTAGGGCCGATAGCCTTCCATATCCACGAAGGTTAGTTGGATACGCCAATAGCGACGGGCCATCGATGAGGTCAAGTCTGCATCCTGGTAGAATTTTGATCCCCGCTTTCTTGGCCGCTGCATGTGCCCGCACGACACCCGCAAAGGTATTTCTATCGGTAATACCAATACTCGGGTATCCTAACCTGGCCGCTTCTTCAACAAATTCCTCTGGATGAGAAGCGCCTCTCAAGAAGCTGAAGTTGGTCGTGGTGTGTAACTCTGAATACAGCATCTCCTCTTAACCAAATACTCCATGCAAAAACCATTGATAACTCTTGTCATGATAGTGCCCTCTACGAAAGAGCCAGTATCGCTGGCCGTCTTCATCTTCTACCTGGTAATAATCACGGTGTTGACCTTGCTGAAGCCACCATTCTTGTTCAATCCGCTCCGGTCCATCCGCTTTGGCGATCTTGTGAATTTGATTTCGATATCTAAACAACATGGGTGGATAGTCAGGGATCGGGGCCGTCACCTCTATCGGCTCGGGGTCTTTAAATAAATACAACGGCCTTGACTTTGCCTTCCATTCAACCGTTGGAACATCATGGATCGATGACGCCAATTTGTAAGAACGTTCAGGCCAGTAGTGTTCAGCCGGTAAGTACTTGTGAATCGCTCCTGTGCCAAGTCGTGAAGCCAAGCGGTCTATCAATTCTGCAATACCCACCTCATCCAAATGCTGCTCGCCATCCCACATCGCCTCTTGTTGTGGAATATGTTCTTCTACCACTGGGGCAGCCAATACAAATAAATCCAACCCTAGCCCTGGTTCAACCAGTTCAAGTTTCGACTCAAACAACTTAAGAATGTGTTTTGCGTGATGTGTCGGGCGACTGGTCCCGATCGACAGCTCTTGAACTTTTCCATCTACCCGATAGCACTTGAATACTGCTTTACGTAGACCCACTTGAGACTTCTCGAGAGATGTACAAATCGCTTGCACTAATTCTTCCAGCGCGATTTTGATACCAGTGGCATGAACGATCGGTTCCATGCTTGGCAACCTCGCCTCAAAAGGTTCCGGTGGGAAGACTGGATCGAGCACTTCTATTTGTTGACCTAAAGCTTGTTCAAGGCGTTCGATAAATGGGGCGCCAAATCTCCGACGAAGCGATTGCCTTGGCATTGAAACTATGTCACGCAACTTGTGAAGGCCCAGTTTGTGCAGCCGGCCAGCCACTTCTGAATCCACCCGAAGTGATTCCGGTGGCAACGGCAACAGTGATTCTAAGTCGTGCCCAGGCAGCACCACACCTGCACTGCCATACCGGGCAGTGGCCCACGCAGTACCGATGGTATCAGCTATGGATACTCGTATGTCATAGCCCCTACCTTGAAGTTTCTTAGCAATGAATTGGACGTAGTTTTCATCACCGCCCCAAAGATGGGAACAACCTGTAGCATCGATCAGCAAACCACTAGGTAAATCAATCGATACGATGGGTGAAAAACGTATGGACCATTCTGCCAACTTTCTAAGGAGTTTTGCAGGCAAATCGATTGGGTCATCTTGAACCTGTATACCTGGTACGATGGCCCGTGCATCTGCCAGCGGCATGCCCACGATAACACCTTGCGACAATGCACATGCATTGGCCGAGGTCACGATCATCTTTCCATGTATGGAGGTTCGCAATACAAAAGGAACACGCTTCAAGGACGGCGATCGAAGCGAGAACCAATCCGTAGCCAAGTAGCGGAACCATATCGAAAGAAATCGCCCCATGCATCTACCCCGCTTTTCGTTGTTGCCATTGTTGGGTATCCTGTTCGGATGGATACAAGAACTGTTGGTGATTCCACTGAACCACCCATCTTCCCGGCTTTCCATTTCTCACACGCAAGAGCTCAACTTTCCATTTGGGCCAGCCGATACCAGGCATATCATCAATGGAATCGCTTGAAGCGGCTGTGACCATCCATCGCGCAAATGACGCAGTCGTGTTAGGTGAACCCTTCATATGTCGGATCACGAAGCCCGTAGCTTTGCTGCCCTCCACAGCAAGTTGCAGACGTCTTGATGATTGAAAATCCAGTTGTGGAACTTCGGCAATTACAGCAGGTATCGAAGGGCATCGCAGTGCTTCGTCTAGTGACCATAAAGTGTCTTGATCATTTTTAGTCTTAATGAAAATGAATCGTTCTGGTCGAAGCCCATACGCGAGCAGTGCAGGTGGGAACACTTGCTTTCTAGTAATCCAGATACAAGTAACACTTGGCGCCAAGGCCTTGGAGAGAATAGCAGATACAAATCCAGTGGTGGCAGCTATCGATTCGACGGAATGAGTGATGAACTCATGGACTGTGCCCAATGGGAACGAGCCGTTCGGAAATGCACCCACGATGGGCCCCATCGCCTTATCCAAAGCTAGATTACCAGAGGGCTCGTAGCCTTGAAGCTGGAGTATGCCTCGCCTTAAATCGCTGATTATCTGTTCCTTAGCCTGAATCATGAAACTCGTGAGGTTTCAAAGATATCAAAGCTAAATTATTTAGCAAATACTAATTTTATTAGCTTTTACCTAAAGTGTGAACTTGTCACCGGGCAAATAGATGTTTAATGACAGCTCTGAGGCAGCTAGCTTTCCGCGCCACGTACGCTTCGACTTGGTTGAATTTCTGAGCACCAGTACTTGTGAAATACCCACCACTTCTATCCCCTTGCCAATTACCAAAATAGCAGTGGACTCATCGATACCAATGCCTGTATAGTCACTGTTCTCGATGACAGCGGTGATAAGCCGATTGTGTCTACTGCGAATTAAAAAATGTTGATCGACAATCACTTGCTCAATCAGTCCTAGGCCTTTCGTGATCTCGAGGTTATTCTCTTCAATTGAAGAAAAGGTGGATGCGTACTCAGGATACTTTAATTGGTTTCCAGTAATCATTTTCTTACTCATGACTGCCGCGCCTGCACTTGTTCCTGCAATTGTAGCTCCAGCTCGGTAGGCATCCTGAATAGCTTGCTCAACTACAGTACCCCCCACGATATTCATGAATCTCGTTTGATCGCCCCCTGTGATGTAAATCAACTTAGCCTTGCGAATGGAGTCGGCCATTGATTGCGTTGCTTGATTCGGAGCAGTGAAGTAAATGCCACGCAAAGATTTTATCCCTAGTTGAATGAATGGACGAGTAGCGTAATAGACAGATGAATCCTGTTCGGCACTAGACATCGGCAACACGATCCCAAATCCACCCTTATCCATTCCTGATTCTTGAATCAACCTCTGGATCATGGCGTCAGGTCTAGATCCACCGCCGATGATGAACAACTTACCTTTCGGTGCTTGGGACCACGCACAGAGTGACGAAAGAACCAGCGTCGTGAGGGTGAGGATTTTGACAAATCGCATGCCTCAAGGTAAGCAATTCCTTTCCTATCCGTTAATTCGTTAATTCGTTATTCGTTTTTCGTTAGCAGGAAATCAGTCGAAACTTGAATCCGGTGAAACGGATAACGCATAACGACTAACGTCTAACGACCTCAGACCACAATGGTGTGTGTCAACGCATAACCGTTACTCACACTTCCTTCGACAGTAGCAAGCTCGGTCGCAAAGCCATCGGAGAACACGTTATCAGTCTCATTGGTTGTGTCTTGCTTGCCGCGAGAAGAGTACAGGGCCGACGTCGTATAGACAGTATCGCAAACAGTTTTAGGGATGGCGATCTGGGTCACCAAAAGTGACTTACCCGTGGAGTCGTAGATGTGCACATGGATATGTGGCGCCCGTCCAGAGTACCACCCAGGAAAGATGCTCATAAACCCAACTTGTCCGTTGGAATTGGTGCTCTGACGGCCGCGTAAAAAGTGAACCGAAGTATAGTTTGTGGCCTGCATCCCTGTTCCGCCATATTCGGAGTAAGCACCTTCTTTGTCGCAATGCCAGATATCGACCAACGCCCCGGCCAAAGCTGCGCAAGATGCCGCCTTGCTTTGGATGTTAATCGTGATCGTCATGGGTACACCTGCGCGGTCGGAACGAATGTCTGTCATGACCAACGATGAAGGCGTCTTGGTTGGGAATGGACCCTCTGTTTCGGAAGATGTGGTGGTACAAGTAGCGGTGTTATCGGTGGTGGTACTGGTTGTGTTTGTTGTGGGATCTCCGTCTTCGGAGCAAGCCGATAACATGGGAGCTACAATCATCGAGAAGCCAAGCTTTTTGAAAAACTCTTTTCGTTCCATCGGGGTATCATTTTACTTGGAAACGCGAAAGTTAGCTTCATCGCCTGTACTCAACGGTCGAACGAACTGGTGTATAGACTCGGGGCGCGATTGTGTAGACGGGGAACGTTCGGCAACTGGCAATCGGATTTGATAAATATTCATCTATTTTTGCCGGCCATGAACAAGCGCCAGAATACATTCTTAGTCGTGATCCTTGGGCTGATGGTTGCCGTCGGACCGTTCTCAATCGACATGTATTTGCCGGCCTTTCAAATCATTGCAAACGAGTTCGGGACAACGATCTCCGAGGTCGCACTGTCGATGGCAAGCTACTTCATCGGGATGGCGGCCGGTCAGTTGTTGTATGGCCCACTACTCGATCGCTACGGAAGAAAAAAGCCTTTGTACGTTGGGCTTGTCGTTTACCTGGTTGCTAGCGTCGCATGCATTCTTTCATCCAGCATCAACGAGTTGATCGGATATCGCTTTATTCAAGCGGTCGGTGGCTGCGCTGCGAGTGTCGCCGCTTTTGCAATGGTGCGCGATCTTTTCCCTGTGAAGGACACCGCGAAGGTATTCTCATCTCTCATGCTGGTGATCAGTGCATCCCCCGTCATTGCCCCGTCCGTGGGTGGATTCGCGAGCATCGCGTGGGGTTGGCAGTCCGTCTTTGTCATCCTCATCATTGTCACGATCCTGATTCTAGCGCTCGTATTTTTCGCTCTCCCAGAAAGCCATAATGGCGATCCAAGTTTCTCGCTTGCTCCTAAAGACATTATCAAGAGCTTCGTCGAGGTGATGCGCAATCCGCAGTTCTTTACCTATGCTTTATCCGGGGGTGTTGCGTTCAGTGGGCTTTTCGTCTTTGTGTCAACTTCACCGTTCCTCTATATGAAGATCTATGGAATGAGCGAGAAGGAGTACAGCATTCTGTTCGCCATTTTAGTCGGCGGTATGATCGCGACCAGTCAAACCAATCGCCTACTCCTGCGACATTTTTCGAGCGAAAAGCTTGTTGGCTGGGCTATTCTCGCTCAGTTGGTTCTAAGTGTCGTATTAACCATCGTTGAAACCACGGGCTGGCAGTCCTTCTACTCTCAAACGGTTCCGTTATTCTTCTACCTCACCACGGTCGGCATTATTTTGCCCAACTCGTCGGCGTTGGTGCTGGCGCCGTTTTCGAGCAATGCAGGCACAGCGTCTTCACTCATGGGCGCCCTTCAACTTGGTTTCGGGGCCTTGGCAAGTTTTGCAGTCAGCGTAGCAACTTCAACTACAAGTATGCCGATGACTTTAACAATGCTCATTTGTGCAATTGTCGCTTATGGGATATTGATTGTGGGGAGAACGTTTGTCAAGTCGCTCGTGTCCGGTGGCGATGTTGAAATCGTGTCGCATTAGAACTAATTGCGCGGCTTCAGCCACGACGAAGTCACTTCGTTGAGGACCCGTACTTTCTCTTGAAAGTCGCCCTTGACCCGATCACGAATGCCATTCATGTTGTCGAGGACTTGCTGTGCATCTTCGGGCAGCATGTCTTCGAGAAACTCGCGGAAACGCTTGGCAAACGTTGGAGACTTTCCGTTGGTAGATATCCCAATCTTGAGATCACCTTTTGTGACCACGGATCCAAGGTAGAAATCGCAGCGGTCTGGCGTGTCGGCTACGTTCACCAAGCGAGCAGCAACAGGTCGGTTGACCACAAGTCCCACATCCGGAAATTCCGTTCTTCCAATATCACCTGTGGATGATTTGCGGCGAGCGACCTTAACTCGGGATGCAGCGTGCGCGCCACAACAGTTACGCGCGCATCGGGGCAATTTCGGAGAATGGAAGAAAGTTTTTCCAAACCTACATTTCCGCCACCGACAATCAGGGTTCGAATGGCGTCAAGTTTTAGAAATATCGGAAAAAGGGTATTCACGAAACACGAGCGATGTGTTGTTGGCTGAGCCGCCGAAGGTTCTCCGCACATTCAACCACTTGCCCAATCACAATGACGGCGGGAGGTTTGAGGTTGGCGTCACGAGCCGTAGTAGCAATCGTGCCAACTGTTCCTGTGTGCATGCGCGATTGATGCGTCGTCCCGTTCTCGATAATCGCGACTGGCAAATCGGATTTACCATGAGTGGCGAAGATTTCCATAATTGCCTCCAGATGGCCCAGACCCATCAATACCACGACGGTAGCCGTCGATTGAGCGGCAAGCGCCAAGTCTTCCGAAATGGTTCCGGCTTGTGTCGTTCCTGTTACAACGAAGAAACTTTCGGAGTAGCCTCGCGCAGTAATCGGAATGTGGGAAGTGGCGGGTACACCGATCGAACTTGAAATGCCAGGTATGACGTGCACCTTAATTCCAGCTTCGGCGGCAAAGATCATCTCCTCGTATCCACGGCCAAAGACAAACGGGTCCCCTCCTTTCAGGCGTACGACATGTCCATGTTGAAAAGCTTTTTCAACAATGATTGTGTTAATGTCTTCTTGAGGAATTGAATGCGCGCCAGCTCGCTTTCCAACGCTCAGCGCCAAAATACCCTTCGGGATTAGGTCGAGGATTTCATCAGACACGAGTGCATCGTAAAGGACGACGTCGGCCGCTTGAATTGCTTTGAAAGCCTTGATCGTCAGCAGGTCTGGATCGCCAGGACCAGCACCCACCAACGTCAAGACAGGCGTTCGAGCATCTCGAGTGACAGTATGGTTGGTCTCGGTCATAGCGGAACAGCAACCTTGTTGACTTTTCTCCATTCAAATGCCTTTGCCAGGAAATCGCTGGAGTCTGACTGGAACGTGCTAGCAAACTCGAGTGTCGGCTCATTTTTGTTGATTCGAAGGACGTGCTCTCTGAAATTAGTGATGCCGTCGATCAACTTTGTCTCGATGAAATGCTTTTGAAACTCCACCATCACTTGGTGCTGGGTAGAAGGTTTCACGTCTTGCGTAAGCAGGAGTGCCTTGGCCGTATTGATAAAAGCACTATAGCTGTGATAGATGGAGTCGGCATATAAGTGGGTGGACAAGGCACGTTGACTCCACTCAAGTTTTTCCTGCGATTCGTGGAATAATGTAGCCACCAAATCGATGATCACACCAGCACACTCGCCCACGGCAGTCTTCAATGAAAATTTGTGTTCTTCACCCCAATCCAAGTAATCTTCTTGAGAAAGCGTACTGAGTTCTGCGAGGGGTTTCAACAACGCATAGAAGTGGTTTCGACCCATGCGTTGAAAGTAGTCGTGATAGTATTCTCCTTCGGCCGCATTCGCTTCGTAGTCGTTCAAAAGGATGCGCAATGAGTCGGGGCCGCGTTTGCTTGGGATCTTGATCAGTTTATCTGAAATGAGGCCAGAACCGTCGCGTAGCCGAGCCCCACCAAGAAGGACGACGAGCGCTGGGAGGATATTTCCAGCCTTGTCCTTGATGGTGCTTCCATAATAGCCGATGCTCGCCAATCCGTGTTGACCGCAAGAATTGGGACAGCCGCTGATCTTGATCTTGATGTCCGAATTGTAAATCAAATCCGGGTATTCATCTTCGAGTACTCTTTCCAACGCCAGTGCGATGCCCGTACTCGAGGAAATACCCAGGTTGCACGACTCGGTGCCAGGACAAGCTGTTACGTCGGCAACGCTATCGAACCCAGGTTCTGCCAATCCGATTTGATCCAACGCATGAAAGAGGTGCCTCAACGCCTCGGGGCGGACGAATCGTATGAGGTAGCCTTGGTTAATGGTAATCCTGAGTTCGCGACTTGCATAGGTGTCGACGATATCGGCAAACTTCCTAGCAAGGTCTGATGATAAATTACCCAGTGGAAGTTTGACAAAAACGGCAAAGAATCCCTCCTGCTTTTGTTCCATCACGTTGCTTTTGTGCCAACGGACGTACTTCGTTTCATTGGGAAGGGCAAGTTCGTGCGTCGGGATGTATTCAGGTAACTCGGGATCAGGTAGGATGTCCTCATTGACCTTGTAGACTTTATTCTTGATCGCGAGTTTTTCTTCCTCTACTAGTTCCATGAATTTCTGGAACCCGATTTCGTCAATCAAGAACTTCAGGCGTGCCTTCATGCGACGCGTTCTTTCGCCATAACGGTCAAATACTCGAAGTACACTCTCCGAGAATGGAATGATCTGATCTTCTTCGAGGAATTCGTATGCCACGTGAGCAAGGAATGGCGTAGCACCGAGGCCGCCACCTACAAGGACTTTGAAACCTCGCTTGCCATCGATGATCTTCGGGATAAAGCCAAGATCGTGAATGAAAGTATAGGCAGTGTCTGCTTCGTTGTTCGAGAAGGCGATTTTTATCTTTCGCCCCATCTCCTGGCAAATAGGATTGCGCAGGAAATACGCGAACATCTCATAAGCGTAAGGAGACACATCGAAAAGTTCATTCGGATCGATTCCCGCAGTGGCTGACGCAGTGATGTTTCGTACGGTGTTCCCACATGCTTCACGCGTGGTGATATCGTCTTGTTCGAGCTTCGCCCAAAGCTCAGGAGTCTTGTCGAGACTCACGAAGTGAATCTGAATGTCCTGTCGTGTCGTCGCATGTAAGTTGCTGCTCGCATACTCATCGGAAATATCCGCGATGCGACGAACTTGCTGTGTGGTGATTCGCCCAAACGGAAGCTTGATCCGGATCATTTGTACACCGGCTTGACGCTGACCATAAATACCACGTGCCAGGCGTAGGCTCCGGAACTTATCATCATCAATTTTTCCTTCTCGGAACAGTCGAATCTTCCGCTCGAGGTCAATGATGTCTTGCGCGACGATCGGGTTTTCAATGTTTTCGAGCTCAGTTCTAAAGCTTTCCATGTCTACGGGGTTTGAGCTGTTTATAAAATCAAAAAGCCTCACTGCGGGGTGGCAACGAGGCTATAAATGTTCATGAAGCCAGGTGCCACTCAGCGTGTCGCTGCGCGGATACAACAGTTCATGAACTTGTTCAATAACATGGGGTAAAGATAGGACTGCAAGTGGATAAAAACCAATTTAATCTATCGAAATAGTGGATTTTAACAAATTACAAGCTAATGCTCGTTAGTGGACCCCTGAGGGTTGTAATCCTGCGCTACTTTGTTGGTTTTGAAATAGTTAGGGGCTCACCTGAGTACGCATAAGGTTTCGAGTCGACTGTTACGCCGTCCGCAGAAATCCACGTCACCAAGAAAGTCCGAGACTCCTTCATCCCTTCGAACGCGCCGAAGCGCCGATCTAGGGTAAGTGTCTTAATGCCATCATTGTACGACAAAGGGATAATCGCGAAGGCGTTGCTTTCATAATTGTAATTGGTGCCTTCATCCTCGTACAGGTTAAAAGTTCCGTTCGCACCTTCGTACACCCTGATCGTGATTGGGTCAACTCGCTCGTTACTATACTGAATGTCGGGACCGGTAGGGACCAACGAACCACTTTTCACAAACAGCGGCATCCTCTCCAACGGAGCCTGAACTTGAAGTGTTTGACCACCTTCGAACATCTTGTTGTCGTACCAATCGTACCAGTTGCTGCCACTTGGGAGATAGACCGCACGTTCGCGTGCCTTGTATTCGTACACGGGATTTACGAGGAATGCGGGTCCGAACATGTACTGATCGGCAATGTCGTGGACCTTTGGATCCGCATTGAAGTCCATCACAAGCCCACGCATGATGGTATAGTCGTCTAGATATGATTTCCCGGCTAACGTGTAGATGTACGGCATCAGAGAGTATCGCAATTTGTCGTAGTACAACATCGAGTTGTAGTGTGGACTTCCGGCTTCGGCGATGTTGTAGATTTCTCTGAAGGGATATTGACCATGCGATCTGAATATGGGACAAAAGGCACCATACTGGAACCAACGAGTGTTCAATTCGCGCCATTCGTCGAGGGTCTCCCCTGTCGCTTTTTCGTACCGTCGTTCCACAGCGAAGCCTCCGATATCCATTGTCCAGTAGGGTATTCCAGACAAACAGAAGTTGATCCCGGTTGCAAGTTGGTCCTTAAAATCGCTCCACCTTGACACGATATCGCCGCTCCATGTGACGGCGCCATATCGTTGTTGGCCTGCATAAGCAGAACGAGTCAGGATGAACACGCGCTTGTCTGGATTTGATTGACGTTGACCTTCATAAAGGTTCTTGGAGTTCGCGAGCGAATACGCGTTAAAGTACTTAGCGCCTGGTCCAATGGCGGTGGGCGTCATATTCAGTTTCCTTTCATCGATAGAGAGATTTGAATGCATGTCCGGTTCGGTGGCGTCCAACCACCATCCGTCGATCCCGATGGAATTTAACCGCTCGTCGATCCTCTGCCAAAAGAGTTTTCCCGCGCCGGGATTAAACGGATCGTAAAAAGTGTTCTGGTAGCCAACCCCAACCCAGTCCTTTCTTCCTTTCTCGATGTTGCGCTTGAACAAGTAGCCCTTGGCATTCATCTCGTCGTAAGCAGCTGTACCGAGGTTGAACTTTGGCCACACCGAGATCATGATATTGGCGTGGAGTTTTTGATGGAGTTCTTCCACGATGCCTTTCGGGTTCGGGAATCGGTCCGGGTCGAAAGTATGGGTGCCCCAATCAGGATCTTTCCAATACTGCCAATCCAACACGATATTATCGATTGGTATCTTGCGTTTCCGGTACTCTTTCACGACGTCGAGTAGATCCTTTTGATTTCGGTACCGTTCGCGACTTTGCCAAAAGCCGAACGCCCACTTCGGAGGGATGGGAGCCTTACCGGTCAAATGTCGATAGCCAGCGATGACCTCGTCGGCATTGTTCCCTTTGATAAAGTAATAGTCGATCTGATCACCAACTTCGGACCAAAGTGAGAGCTGTTGTTGTTCTCTGGGCTCCAAGGGATCCAAGTGTTTCACCGCCATGTATCCACCGTCGGGTATCCATTCAATCTTGATTGAATGCTTTTCGCCTGGGTTGACATCGACCTTGAACTTGTTCGTCCAGGGGTTCCAGTTTTGTCGCCACTTGTCCAAGATCAATTTCCCATCAATCCAGACTTTGAAATAATTCGACGAATAGACTAAGAACTTGTGCAGTCCTTTTTTCTCTGATGCAAAAGATCCTTCCCAGATCACCTTTCCTTTCCTAGACACGTCTTGGGGAAATGTATCGTATGCTGGTGTCTCCAGGAACTCAATCCCTATATCATCTTGTAGTTTTGATACCACAACCTTGTCTTCCACGTAGTAGTCTGCTGTGAGCCCTCCCTCCTTGCCATCGCGTGAGAAGAGCTTCAAGGAAGAGAGCGGTTGGTAGTCACGCGGGTCGCCAAACTTACTGATCGAATAGTTATCCCACAGGATGCCATAGTTCTTGCTCGAATAAAGGAAAGGGACGACATCCACGATATTATGTTGAGCCATCTCGACATCTTCACCTTTGTAGTTCACCTGCCCATTTTGGTGCCCACCAAGTCCGTAGAAAGCCTCGTCATCGGGTGAGTCGAAAACTTGGCGGATATGGAATGCTTTCGAACCCTCCAGGGTGAAGGGCTCAACGGTTCTGCCGTGAGGCGTTTCTCCTAGGACTACCTGTCCCGACTTGTCCGTAAAGGTTACGTGTCCGTCTTCGTATGAGACGAGGGCATTTAGTTCGCTGGTATTGACGCTCAGCCCGTCGGCGGTCTCCACCACCTCGAAGGGTGTGTTAAGTGACCGGGGAACGACCATCAAACTTGTAGTTGCAAGTGAATCGTTTGCTCCTACCGGCAGCGCGACCACCCGAATGATATTCTCGTCGACCACCTGGAGACGTACTCGGTCGGTTCCGTTTGTCTTTGTGTGGACGATGGCACCGTCGTTTAGTTTTTGGAAATGTGGTTTGGACTGACAAGCTACCAGCAAGGTCAGAGCGCCGATGGTGATCCATGATTTCATGGTGTCGAAATTAGTGGAAAAGTCGATTGGTCCTTCAGTAAAAAGGAAAGCCGTCCTGATGGTACAGGACGGCTTCCGAGAGAGATTCCTTTGTGGGGATTAGTCGAGCAATCCCAGGGCTTTCATTTTCTTTTCGATTCGTGCGATTTGTGCATCCACACCAAGGTCGGTATAGATCGCGAGCAAGTTATCGAGCACTTTCGCTTCGTCAGGGCTCATTTTTTCGCAGTTTTCGAAATAAGGAAGTGCCAATTTCAATTTATCGACATACACTTTGTCGAGTTCGAGGCGTTTCTTTTGATCCTCTTTCGTGATGCCCAGCTGGTTCATTTGCTGCTTCACTTGCTTGGCATCAAGGTATACCAATTCCGCAACAGCCAGGTGCGCATCGAAGTACTTAGGGTCGATCTTCAAGGCTTCATCGTACCACTTGCGTGACTCGCCATACTGTTTCAATTCGTAGGAGATGACGCCCAAATAGTATCGTGATTCCTTGTCGCTGGGATCTGCAAGGGCTTGCTTCTCCATCGCGATTTTTGCTTCAGGTAAACGGTTGGTTTTGATGTAAACGTCCAACTCATATTTCGGGAACTCAGTATTGTTGGGGAAACGCTTCATCGCATCCTGGGCAACTTTCAAAGCTGCGTCCATATCTTTCATCTTATCCCGGTAAATACCGAACATCATGATGTACGCGTCGGGTGATTTGCCACCGTGTTCTACGTACTGCTTCATCAAGGAAAGCGCTTTTTCATTTTCTTCTGCAGGAGGTGCGAAGTAGGCACCGGCATACAACAAGATGGATGTGTCGCCGGGGATAAAGTACAGGGTCTCTTCGGCGTACTTCAGTGCTTTCTTAGGATCTTTCTCGTCTTGGTAGGCAGAGATTGACTTGTTGATATACTGTTGTGCGATCGCTCTTTTGATATCTTCGTTTGGCATCGGCAGCCCGAGTTCATTGAGGATAAATCCTTTTGATTCTCCTTTGTCGATTTCGGCGGATTTATCGAATGCTTCTTTAGCCTTGGGAAATGGATCTGCATCGAGAGCTTTCCACTTTTCGATTTTGGTTGTATCGATTGCTGCGTAGATCACGCCTTTCAAGAACCAAGCTTTAGCGGCTTGTTTGGAGGGTTCGCCTTTCTTGTTCACCATGAATTCTTGGCTTTCCACGGTGGCATCGATGATTGCTTTGGCCTCGTCAAGCTTGCGTTCCTTCAACGCTTTCTCTGCTTTTTGTACGCTTGGTTTGACGTCTTTCTGGGCCATCACCGCAAGGGGCCCGAGAATCAACAGCAGTACTAGTAATCGTTTCATTTTAGGTTAGAGTTTATAGTAATCAGCGCAAAAATAGGGTTTATTCTTCACTCGAAGGTTCGGCGTCCGCCATCTTTTCAATTTTGGCGACAGATGAAATGGAATCGTCTTCGTTTAACTTGATCAGGCGCACACCTTGGGTGGCTCGGCCCATGATTCGAAGTTCTGATACGTTGATCCGGATGCTGATGCCCGATTTATTAATGATCATGAGGTCGTCCTTGTCAGTGACCTCCTTGATGGCAACAAGCTTGCCAGTTTTTTCGGTTACATTGATCGTCTTCACCCCTTTCCCCCCGCGGCGGGTGATGCGATAGTCGCCCATGTCCGATCGTTTGCCGTAGCCTTTTTCCGACACCACTAGCAAGTTTGTCTCGGGCGATTTAATACAAACCATCCCGATGACCTTGTCCTGATCTGACTCGAGGGTGACCCCCCGAACGCCGGCTGCTGTCCTTCCCATCGGGCGAACGTCGCCTTCATGGAAGTGAACAGCTTTACCTTCGCTTTTCGCGATGACAATGTGGTTATTGCCATTAGTCAACGCCACCTCCAACAACCGATCGCCTTCATGCACGGTGATCGCCGTGATCCCATTGGCGCGTGGTCGAGAGTAGGCTTCGAGCGAAGTCTTCTTAATCACGCCTTGCTCAGTACACAGAATCACAAAGTTGTTGTTGATGTATTCTTCTTCCTCGAGTCCTTGCACATTCAACACAGCACGAACCGCATCGCCAGGCTGAATATTGATCAAGTTTTGAATGGCCCGGCCTTTCGAAGTTTTCGTGCCCTCGGGAATTTCATAGGCCTTCATCCAAAAGCATTGCCCCTTGTCGGTGAAGATCAGTAGGTAATTATGAGCTTTCGCGATGAAGAGTTGCTCGGTAAAGTCGTCTTCCTTAGTGGCAGCACCTTTGGAACCAACACCACCACGCCCTTGAGTTCGATATTCGGAGAGGGACGTCCTTTTCACGTATCCTTGGTTGGAGATTGTGATCACCATTTCTTCATTGGGGATCATATCTTCCACGGTGATGTCGTCGTCGCTGTGAACAACTTCGGTACGACGTGCGTCGCCGTATCGTTCACGCATTTCGTTCAGTTCATCTTTGATGATCCCCATTCGAATGGGTTCACTGGCCAAAATCTCGTTGAGGCGCGCGATCAGTTCTTTCACCTCTTTGTATTCATTGATGATTTTGTCGCGCTCGAGTCCTGTCAAGCGTTGGAGGCGCATCTCAAGGATCGCTTTCGCTTGGATTTCGGAAAGTGCAAACTTCTCCATCAAGCCATTCTTGGCAATGTCTGGATCGGCCGAACTGCGGATCAACGCAATCACCTCGTCGAGGTGGTCGAGTGCGATTAAATACCCTTCCAAAATATGGGCACGCTTCTCGGCTTCTGCCAAGTCGAACTTGGTCCTTCGCACGACCACTTCATGACGGTGGTCCACAAAGTGAATGATCAACTGCTTGAGATTCAACGTCTCGGGGCGGCCCTTTACAAGCGCCACATTATTGACGCCGAATGAAGACTGCAGTTGTGAGTATTTATAAAGATTGTTGAGCACGATGTTTGGGATCGCGTCGCGTTTGAGTTCAAACACGATCCTCACTTCGCTGTCGGATTCGTCTCGGACTTCAGAGATGCCCTCGATTTTCTTTTCGTTGATGAGCGCGGCGATCTTTTCGATCATCATCGATTTGTTCACCATGTAGGGAATCTCGGTGATGATGATTTGGTCTTTGCCGTTAGGAGTGGTCACAATTTCCGCCTTTGAACGGATCACCACTTTGCCACGACCCGTGAGATATGCCTGTTGAACGCCTGAATATCCATAGATGATCCCTCCGGTCGGAAAGTCCGGCGCCGAAATAAACTTCATCAACTCAGGGATGGATATGTCCTTGTTGTCGATGTAGGCGATGATGCCATCCACGACCTCGGTAAGGTTGTGTGGCGCCATGTTGGTGGCCATCCCGACCGCGATGCCTGACGATCCGTTGATCAGGAGGTTTGGCACCTTCCCAGGAAGTACCGTAGGTTCTTGCAGCGAGTCGTCGAAGTTTGGCTGGAAGTCGACCGTTTCCTTGTTGATGTCCGAGAGGAGCTCTTCGGCAATTCGCCGCAAGCGCGCTTCCGTATAACGCATCGCCGCAGGGCCGTCGCCGTCGACGGAACCGAAGTTCCCTTGTCCATCCACGAGTGTGTACCGGAGCGACCAGGGTTGAGCCATGCGAACCATGGTATCGTAAACCGAGCCATCGCCGTGTGGGTGATACTTACCAAGGACTTCCCCGACGATCCTCGCGGATTTCTTGTAAGGCTTGTTGTAGTTCACTCCCAACTCTTGCATCCCAAAGAGTACGCGTCTGTGCACTGGCTTGAGGCCATCGCGCACATCTGGCAACGCTCGTGAAATGATGACCGACATCGAATAGTCGATGTATGCGCCACGCATTTCATCTTCAATATTGATCGGGATTATGCTCTGCCTTTCTGGATTATCAGCCACTTAGATTTGGGTGTTTTGAGGGTTGGGAACTGTCGGATCTTGCATCGCAATTTCAGCGGTATTTGTGCCTCTGAAAATGACAGGGCAAGGTAGGAAAAAATGCCTGAAAGACGGTACAAAAGAGAAGGGAAAAACGGCGTTTTCCGGCTAAAAAATGGCGCTTTTTGAAGGCCTAATACGGGTTCATTTTCCGTTTGTTCCGGCCCTCGTATTTCAACAGCTTTGGATTGTTCTCACCGTACATCGGATTCTGCTTTTTCCATAACCGATGCATGCGACTCCGGTATTCTCGGTTCCCGTGTGTATGGTTCATCTGCGCCCGGCAGTCGGCTTGAAAACACCTGGGGAGTTCGGGGACGCTGTAGCTTAACCCCACATTGACATAAAAGGCGTTGATATAATGCGGAAGACCCGCGGTGGCATAAGGGACGTTCAGAGTGTAGTTCTTAATCTCGAACGAGGGGCGAATAAATGCCTTGATGTATTCCGAAAACTCGTGCTCAACCGTGACGCCGAAGTTGACATACACGCCTTTCTTGATCTCTGACTTGGCGAAGTTGCGCCCAGGTTTGTACCCTCCTATTTGCACATCGCCAGTGAAAAGGAAGTTGTCGAGGCGATAAAAGGAGATACCCAACAAGCCAAAGTACTTCTGCATGAACCCTCCCCGAGGCGTGGGCTGGAAGTCTGTAATCTTGTCCTTAAACGTGATTGGCGACAGTGGCCCGATCCGCATATACTCGTAGGAATACCCACCTCCAAGGCGATATCGACCGAGAAACTCATAATGCACTGTTGCCTGGATGGGGATATTCCACGCCCCTCCCTTGAATCCCAATTTCGCGGTATCCGATTGAACTTTGAAACCATCGAACGCCGTCGAAAGCGTGTCGGGGACGGCAGCATTTACCCAATTCATGTAGCGATTTGCCGGGCTCGCCAACGGATAAATCCGAGGCTGAAACCCGTTGGGTTGTACGACACCATAACCACTCAACTTGTGGCTGAAGAATGTATGACCGTAACCGGTACTTGCACTAAACTTGAAGTTTTTGAGGAGCTTTCGCATGCCCCAGGGTTTGCGTTCAGCGTAGATCGTCTCAAGTGGAAAGGTCGGTTGGTCCTTTTCGTCTTGGGCGAACGAAATCGCCGGCGACAAAAGAACCAGCGCGAAAAGGAATGCTATGGAAGGTGCGGGTTTCAGGACCAAAAAGGTAAAGCTACGCATTTTTGACCCTAGTATCCATACGTCGGATACTTGTGCTCCAGGGAAGTAAATGTGTGGAAAAGGGTCTGGCCATCTTTCGCTTGATATTCAAAACTGAACTGCCCACCGGAGGGGTTGCCCGCTGTGCCAACATTGAGCGTCACTTTGTTCGCACCCTTCTTTAACGGAACACGAGCATAGAATATTTCATGCGGGAGCGTCTGCCAATTTCGTGTGTCGGCCTTTTCCGTCAGCGCGTTGAGCACTCCGATCATGGCGCCCATCGATTGATTCTTCTGGCGTACCTCATACTCCATGGCTTTTTTAAGTGCCACACGGATGAGCGCCTTGCTTAGTTCCAAGGTCATCCGTTCTTGAAGACATTTGAACGCAATTCCATTTACATCCTCTGCCCTTTGCAACTGGTATTGCTGGTTGTTAATAGCCAGGGTGGCCCCATCGTAAAAGACCGGGCGTTCCACATATTTCGGAAACGCCACGCGTACCACCTCAATCTTGCTGAGACTACGCTTGTCGTTGTCGCTGTAGTCGCGCAGACTGAAGGGGAAGGCCATCTGCATATCATTGTTCTGAAAGTAGATCCAATCGTCGCGGCGGTTAATAATAAAATTGATCCCCCACTCTGCTTTAATCGGACTTAAACCATTATGCCAAAAAAAAACGAGCTCAGGATTGCTTGTCGCCTCGTACTTGTAATCGGGGGCGTCAAACTCTTGCTTGTAGTTCTCAAGTTCTTGTGTGAGCCCGGCGAGAGACGCGGTTCGAAGCAAGTCTTGTTTCAACTGTTCAGGTGGTCCAAGTTTAAAGAGATCTTGGAAAGAACCGTTGTAAATATTGTACGCGTTTCGATAAGCGATGAACGCGTTATTGTACTCTTTACCTGCATCGTAAATGATTCCCATCAGCAAGTGGATGAAAGCATCTTCGCGATACTTGTTCTCGGAGTTGTATCGATCGCTCAACTGCTGGAGTCGGATATTCAACCGGCGACATTCCACCAATGCATCTTCGAAGTTGTTTTCCTTTACATAGTTTAGCGCCTTGTAGTACAGCACCATCAAGTGTTCGTGGTCTTCGCCCCGATATGGAGTGAGCGCGGGATTAGACAAATAAGAGGCTGCTTCGTAGAGGTAGTTGGTTCGATAATCTTCGCCGAACAAGTACGCCTTTTCTAGGTATTCGTTGCTCTCTTCGTACCTACCCAACATGGACAGGACTAGCCCGTTGTTGACATCGTACAAGAAGGCCCTCTTGCCAGACCCCTCGGAAGAATGGTCACGAAGTGTTTTCAGCGCCCCTTCTAGGTCGCCGGTCTCAAATTCTTGATTGAATGAAAGGTTCGATTGATAGTATGTAGGGCCGCCACAAGCAGTGAGCATGCACGCCACCACGATGAGCCAGGCAGGTCTGGGGTGGAAATGACGGCTCATGGTCAGTTCTTCACGTATTTCTTGATCTCTTGCTGGCCGTACCAAACACGTTGGTTGGTTTCCATATCTGTTAGGAACAGCGTTGTCACATAATTAACCACGCGTTGCTTTTGGTACAAATCCGTTTCGGACGTCATTTCACCAAAGAGGATGAGATCGGCACCGGTTTCTTTTCCCCATTGTTTCACGGTCGCCGGGTCGGCAAATTCTTGCTGCTGTGCGCGTTCAACTCTCAGTTTATCGCGAAAGTCGTCGGACTCTACTAGGTTAGCGATGTTGGCGTTGAAAATAGCAGCTTCCAGCTTCTTGATGTAATTATCGGCATCGATATGTTCGCTGGTTTTGTTCTTTACATAGCCAATGATAATGGCTGGCTTGGAACCCTTCTTCTTGACGTATTCCTTAAAGCGTTCGCTCGAGGTTAGGTCAGCGATCATCTTATCGGCGACCATGCGCGAATCGGAATCGTTCCACCTGCCGCTCAAATTGATCTCCGTTGATGGATCCACCCGTGTAACTGTTCGTGCACATGACACCAGGATGGTTGCTGCAAAAGCCAAGGCTAAGAATCGCGACATGTCAGTAAAGGTAAGGAAACACAATTACCCGATTATACGGGTTTTACCTTCTTGAGTTGGGCAATGGTGCCTTTTGGGTCGACCGACGAGAACACGAAATTGCCGGCCACGAGAACGGTGGCGCCGGCGTCGAGCAGCGGCTGTGCATTCTCCATGTTTACCCCACCGTCAATCTCAATCGATACCTGAGCGTTTTTCGCAGCGATCATCTTCGACAATTCTCGGATCTTCTGGTAGGTGTTTGGAATGAACTTCTGCCCGCCAAAACCCGGGTTCACCGACATCAAGCAGACCAAATCGATATCCTCGAGAACTTCCGATAGTGACGACACGGGCGTGTGCGGGTTCAGCGCAACTCCAGCCTTTGCGCCGAGGGACTTGATGTGTTGGATGGTGCGATGTAAGTGTGTAGACGCTTCGATGTGAACGGTGAGCACGTCCGCCCCCGCTTTCCTAAAATCTTCCAGGTAACGTTCCGGCTGAACAATCATCAAATGAACGTCGAGTGGTTTGCGGGCATGTTTCTTCACCGCCTGTACCACTGGCAAGCCCATGCTGATGTTTGGCACGAAGACGCCATCCATAATATCAACGTGGATCCAATCCGCACTGCTGTCGTTGATCATCGTGATCTCCTTCTGAAGGTTTGCAAAGTCTGCGGCAAGGATCGATGGCGCTACGATGGGAAGGTTCACAGTCAAATCAAAGTTTAATAAGCCTGAAAGTCTTAAAATTATCAGTTGTCTCCACCTTAACCAAATAGGTGGTCGCCGGTAGCTCCGACATGTCGATTACAACTGGATTGTTTGCCAAGGTCACATTCACCGAGTGCTGACTGAGCGCGCGCCCGGAGAGATCGTAGACGGTAATCTTGGCTTCCAAGCCCGTGTTCTTGAATCGAACAGAGAATGTACCCGTGTCGGTTGGATTCGGGTAAATCGAAATGTCGTCGATGGGCAGTAATCCCTCCAGTTGCGATTTAGCGCGTGTGAAGCTTGGGATGCCATAACCCATCAAGTTGTCGGGTGCATCACCTTGGCTAGCTGTGGCCAAAACTGCCTTGATGATGGTTTGAGGAGCCACGTCCGGGAAGCGTTGAATTAACCCTACTATTAAGCTTGTTACAATTGGAGCGGCCACCGAAGTTCCACTGGTGAAACCGCCACTGCCGTTCGCGCGAATGACCGAGGCAGGACTACCCAGTGCCATCAGTTCTGGTTTTATTCGACCATCGGACGTGGGGCCTTTCGAGCTGAAACCACTCCGTGTTCCGGCGCTGGATACTGCTCCCACCGACACGATTCCATCCACGTCGGCTGGTGGTGTGACCAGTCCCCAAATCAAGTTGCCTTCGTTGCCGGCGCTGCAAACTACCGCAATTCCTCGTTGAATCGCCGAGGCAGCGGCGAAAGAAATCACGGCCGTTTTACCATCGAGGTCGGTGGCCTTGTTGTAGTCCATTTTTCCGTCGTCGAAGGTGTTGTATCCCAATGATGAACTGATGACATCCACGCCCGCGCTATCCGCTTTTTCTGCTGCGAACAGCCAGTTGTACTCTTCAATTCGGTATTCGCTCAACACATCTTCTGTCACAAACAGATGAAACGATGCCTCATACGCGCCGCCTGTATAGGCACTTGAATTTGCTGCTATGACCGACAAGACCTCGGTCCCATGATCGTCGAATCTGTAAACGTCGGTTGAATTGGTTACGAAGTCGCGCGTAGATAAGATTTGCCCGTCGACAAAGAGATGCTTGAACGGTTCGGTTTGGTCCACACCATCGAAGCCACTGTCGAGAATAGCCACGTGCACATCTTGCCCCAAAAGATCCTCGGCTTGCATCGAATTGATCCCAACCATCTGAAGTTGAGTCCTCGTAGCCTCGGCCGACGCAGTTTGATTTTTCTTTCGCACCGCACTGGTCCGGTTGTTCAAGCGGGGTCCAGGTGCTACATACTCGACCAACGTCACGAACGGCAGGCTCTTGACTTGATTGATCGTTGCTCCGTCGGCTTGAACGAGTGCGCAATTTTTCCAACGTGAGGTAAAATAAACTTTCGCGCCCGTGCCAGATACTTGTTGGACATAGGATGAGTTGACTGGGAAGTCGAAATCCGTGACTGGAATTTCCTGTTTCACTCTTCGCGCAATCGCCCGTGGAGAAAGGAATTTCTGAGGATCGGTAGCGGAATAGCTGCTGCCTGATTTGTCTTTGAAGTGAACGACATAGCGATCTTGCGCTGAGACCGAGACGGTTGCCAGCGATAATACTATTAGAACAAAAGCGCTACAGCTTCCCCGCATCCGTGAGTGTTTGTTGGAACCGAATCCCATTTTTTACAAACCGTTTGCCTAAGCAATCTCCTTCCGTACAATATTCAAGTACGGTGCTCTCTTTATATACGAGCCCCACTCCTTTTGAATACTTTTCCAGGCGCACATCATATTTAACAACGGCGTCCAATTCATTTTCCTGAGTGACCACCACATCCGGATCCACGCCAGTCACTTCGTATGTGTCACATTTCGACCCATTGCATTGGTTGTCACCGCCTAATGAGTTAAGTGAGTTCCCATTCCATTGTATTCCTACCGAAAGCGGGAACTGTAGTTTCACGAAACTCTGATTTCCTTCCGTCACGACTGCTTGCCTGTTAGATTTCCATGCCGTCCAGGTGCCGGCTGCTGCCCAACTGGAGGCGGCATTTGCGCGCCGCTCTCGTTTCAACACGTACGTGAAATTTCCCTCACCGTTGATAAATGAGTCAATGACTGACAGCCTTACCTGGTATTGAAAAGAAGTCTCGACATTTTGGATGATTCGTACGGAGTCGATGTCGTACACTTTGAATTGTCCCACGACGAGTGGAAAGTATTCGGGCCCTTGAAACTCGGCGGGCTTCTCATCCACGGACTCACACGCAACGGCTATCCAGAGAAGGACTGCTATAACCAACCCAAACCTCGTAAACCGCGCTTGCATCCGAATAGCAAAGTTATTTTTTCTTTTTGATATTTGGCGCATGTCTTTAAAAACGAAGGTGAAGGTGGGTCACATCACCAACTTGAGCGAGGCGCGGTATTGTGCCGGGATGGGTGTAGATTGGCTGGGATTTCCTGTTGGGGAGAATGGCCTGACGCCAGAAGCCTATCGACAATTGATTGAGTGGGTTACCGGGCCTGAATTCGTGTTGGAAGTTCACCAATCGCATACACTCGATTTAGACGATATAACGGAACACTATCCCGGGCATTATATTTCCATCGGGCCAACTCAGATCGATTGGCTCGCAAAGCCGAATTTGCAATTTGTGCTGGTGTTAAAACCCTCGGATTGGGTGAGTATTTATGGAGAGGTGATGGGACGCACCAATATCCGATTCGTGGAGGTTGTGGGTGCGTCGGCCTCCGACGTGGCCACCATCCGAGCAATCTCGGCACACTTTCCGACCATCATCCAAGTTGGATCATTGGACCAACTCAGCCAAGTGTCACAAATGCAGAACGAAGGAATTTCCCTTTTGGGAAGCAAGGAAGAAAAGCCCGGGATCCAGGATTATGGCTTAGTTGCCGACGTGCTCGAGCAGCTCGAAGAGTGACGATTATTTCGTTGCTTTGGCTATGAGCTTTTCAACGGCCTTGCCGGCGATATCCGGAAAGGAAACCTCAAGCGTCTTCCTGTCGTCGAGCCAGGCCTCGATCTTGTCGAGTGACTTCTTTTTGACTTTCTTCAGCACAGGAACACCAAGCTTCTTCAAAGCAGCGGCATTGCAGTGTTGTTCGTATTGGCTCTTCATTGGAACAACCAACAACTTCTTGTTCAAGTGCAACACTTCAGCGGGGGTTTCAAAACCGGCACCGCACAGCACTCCCGTCGAAGAGACAACACTGTCAATGAAGTCGCTCCCACTTACCGGGAACACTGAGATCCGCCCCACGTGATAGGGTGACTTTGCGTGTTTGGAAAAAATCTGCCATTTCACTTTTGGGAAGCGAAGGAAGAGCTTCACGAGCTTTTTATCGTCGTACGCAGGAAGGTAGACCGTATAATGTCCATGATTACTGACACGTGCTTCTCGGATGGCACGTCGGATTACCGGGGTATAGATGTTCTTGTCGTATTCTTCGAAATGGAATCCCACGTACTTATCCACCGGTGCATAGTTATGGAGAATCCATTCTCCAAACGGGTCGATCACTTCTTCGAGAGTAAGGCAGATTGATGGCTCAACCCCATGCATGGAACCTCCTTCTTCTTGCATGCCCACGCGGTGATGGGTTCAAAATCGTTCACGATCAAATCGTAGTCTTCTACGGGAAAGTTCTTGATCTCTTTCATGACATCCTTCGAGCTATTCTTCAGAAATGTCTTGTAGAAATTGATACCACCGCTTTTGCCAAAGTAGAAACTCAATCCTTTGGAGGTGTATTTCACGGGGTAAGGAAGTGAAATCTCGGCTTGAGCTCCGCTTACGAATAAGTCAAGTTTGCCATATTTCTTTAGCTCGGGAACGATGTCCACCGCACGGCTTAGATGCCCGTTTCCTGTACCTTGAATGGCGTAAAGTATTTTCATTTTTTGAGTGTCATGAACTCATTGACAAGATCCTTAAATATCTCGTCATTATCCAACTCGTTCCTGAATCGTTTGTTAATCTTGATCGATTGTGCCAAACGATCTTCATGGTATCGATAAATCCTCCAAGTTCCCTTGTCGTACTCAAGTGCCGTCAAGTTTTCGACCCAGTCACCTGAGTTGAGATAAGTTACTTCCCCTTTTTCGTTGGCAATGGTCTTCATTTCAGGATGGTGGATATGACCGCATACGACATACTGGAACCCGTTCTCGATCGCGATGCCAGCGGCGGTTTTCTCAAAGTCGTTGATGAAGGAGACCGCCTGCTTAACGCTATCCTTGATTTTCTTTGACAACGAAATCTTGCCCCGACCCAAGAGTCGAAGAATAAAGTTGACGAATGTATTTAAGTGGATCAACAGGTCGTAACCGACGGCACCCAGTCGTGCCAACCATTTGGAATATTGCATCGTTACATCGAAAACGTCGCCGTGAAATATCCACGCGGCCTTCCCGCTCAACTGCAATACTTGCTTGTTCGCAATCTGAAAGTTTCCAAGTCGGAATCCCGCAAACTTGCGGAGCATCTCGTCGTGATTACCCGTGAGGTAGGTGACACGCACACCCTTCGACAACAGTCCCGTGATGTGTTTAACTACTTGCATGTGCGACTGTGGCCAATAGCGTTTGCTGAATTGCCACATGTCGATGATGTCACCGTTCAGGATGAGGCGCTTTGGACGAATCGACTTCAGGTATTTCAGGAGTTCTTCAGAGCGGCAGCCGTAGGTGCCGAGGTGAACATCTGAAATGATCACCAGGTCGACATCTCGCTTTTTGGCTTTACCCATAGACGTGTCCCAAAGGTACCGAAAAGGATATTACCAGGATGTTACCGATCCGTGATCGACAGTTCATTTGAAAACGAACCGCAAGTATTTGATTTT
>JBGAGB010000026.1:0-63790 GCA_044226945.1 Cyclobacteriaceae bacterium
CTTGTCTTTCTCCTTCAGGAAAGTGTTTTGTTTTATTACCTCTTGCATGGTCAAACTCATCGTCGCTACTCGTTCCATACAACAGCATAGACGGCAACGTGATTCGGAATATTTTACGAAAGTCCGTGATTTCTTGCTGTTGTCCGACTGTCGGCCTGAAATACTGCAGAATCGCCGAAATTGTGCATTTTACAGGCTTGCAAGCGGTTCTCCACCATAGCGAATACGGGTCGGGCCCCCGGGCCATGCTGCTGTTTCATGGCTATGGTCAAGATCGCACCGTTTTCGAACGCCACCTTTCAAACCTTGAAAAAGAGTATCGCTTCTATAGTTTCGATCTTTTCTTTCATGGCAAGAGCGTGTGGCCCTTTGGCGACACGCCCCTCGAGAAACAGCAATGGAAACTGCTCCTGAGCAATTGGTTGACAGAGATGAAAATCGACTCTTTTTCGGTATTGGGCTTTAGCATGGGCGGTAAGTTCGCGCTCGCCACCTTCGAGATGTTTGCGGAACAAGTATCGGAACTGTTTCTTATCGCACCCGACGGCGTTCGGCTAAACCCTTGGTATCGGCTTGCTACTTTTCCGTGGCTCACGCGTAAGATCTTCAAAAGCATGATCGATCATCATGAACGTTTCATTCACTTGATTCGCGTGGCGCAAGCGCTGCGACTGGTAGACCGAGGCGTGCTCCGATTTGTAGAAACACAAATGAATACCGGCGAACAAAGATCGCGCGTGTATTACTCTTGGGTCGTATTTCGGCATTTGGAGTTCGACCTCAAGACACTGGCGAGGCTGGCACAAGAACACGATGTGAAGGTCCGGGCCTGGGTGGGCAAACATGATAAGCTCATTACCGAAGCGACGGTGTCTCGTTTTACACGCCTCGTGCCACGGGCGAAACTCGAAGTGCTTCACACGGGGCACAACGGCGTGATGGCGATGGCGTTTGAATCCATGCGCACCAAGTAACTCACTGGCCGTTACCTTCCGAAGTCGTCTTGCAGCCGCACGATGTCGTTCTCGTCGGAGGGGTTCTTCGCATCGACATGCTGCCAAATTTCGGCAACGATTCCCCATCCCGTGGTTCCCACCAATCGATGTCGCATGCCTTGTGGAAGTCGGACGATTTCTCCGATAGTGAGTGTCTTCAATGGCGTCTGTTCGTCAGAAGCGCTGATCACCACGCCAGCTTGTCCACCGATCAGTTTCCAAATTTCGGCCCTGCGATGGTGGTATTGCCATGATAGCCGGTTCGGCCCTTGAACCACCAAAAATTTGGGGCTCAATTTTCCTGCGATGTTGATCTCGTCGAGTTTCACCTCCGGGAAGAACCGGGCGGCGAATTTGGCTGCCTGCGATTCATCGATCACAAAAAAACCGCCCCAGGGACGGTTGAAATCGTTTGCGACCGCTTTGAAGCCTTGCTCATCGACGAAGCGTTGGACGCTGGCGAAAGCTTCGTCGCGCGAAGCATCGATGGGTAAATTGGAAAGGGACATTCTTCTCCTTAGAATAAGCTGCTATTTTACGCAATCGGCAGGTTATTAATGAGTTCCATGCACACAAATCTTATCCAGAATTGGTTCGAATTGACCCCTGCAGTCGCTACCTTTGCCGCTTCTTAAACGCGGTTTCACTCCAATGATTTTATTCTTTAGAGGCAATTCCCCGCTACACTACGTGGTCGGGCATGCGCAGCCTTTTTCCAAAACTGATCTTGAAAAGTTGACATGGTTGTTTGGAGGCGCACACGCTGTAGAATCGAGCACACTGGCTGGCACTTTTGTGGGACCGAGAAAGGAAATGATCACACCGTGGAGTACCAATGCGGTGGAAATCACCCAGACCATGGGGATCGCTGGCATTGAACGCATCGAGGAGTTCACGCTGGTGGATGAAATAAGTCTACACTTCGACCGGATGCTTCAACATGTGTACAAGGGCCTCGACCAAGACGTGTTTACCATCCATCATCAACCCGAACCTATTCGCGAGATTGATGACATTGCTGATTACTCCCAACGAGAAGGGCTTGCACTGAGCAAAGAGGAAATTGATTACCTGAATTCAGTAAGCCAGCAGCTCAACCGAAAATTGACCGACAGCGAAGTATTTGGTTTTTCGCAGGTGAACTCGGAACACTGCCGCCACAAGATCTTCAATGGCACCTTCATCATTGATGGTGAGCAAAAAGAATCGACCTTATTTCAACTGATTAAGAAGACTTCGAAAGAGAATCCAAACTTCTTGGTCTCGGCGTACAAAGACAATGTGGCTTTTATCAAAGGTCCTCGCATTGAACAGTTTGCACCAACCCGACAAGATGTACCCGACTTCTTCCAAATCGAAGAGATCGATTCAGTGATCTCACTGAAAGCAGAGACACACAACTTCCCGACTACCGTTGAACCATTCAACGGGGCGGCTACCGGTTCGGGTGGCGAGATCCGTGACCGCCTCGCAGGTGGACAAGGATCTTTACCCTTGGCGGGAACAGCGGTATACATCACATCTTATCCTCGTCTTGACGGAGGTCGTCCATGGGAGAAAAACTTTGAAGCTCGCCCGTGGTTGTATCAAACACCTGCAGAAATCCTGATCAAGGCATCGGATGGGGCGAGTGATTTTGGTAATAAGTTTGGCCAGCCGCTGATTTGCGGCAGCGTACTGACGTTCGAGCACCTCGAAGGGGGCAAGAAGTTCGGTTTCGACAAGGTGATCATGCTAGCGGGTGGCGTGGGTTATGGAAAGGAAAAAGACAGTCAAAAGCAACACCTTAAGAAAGGCGATCAAATTGTGCTGTTGGGTGGGGACAACTATCGCATCGGTATGGGTGGTGGCGCAGTATCTTCTGTGGCCACAGGCGAGTTCGCCAATGCGATTGAATTGAACGCCGTGCAACGCTCGAATCCCGAAATGCAGAAGCGCGTCATGAATGCGATTCGCGCCATGGTAGAGTCGAGCAGCAATCCTATCATCTCCATTCACGACCACGGTGCGGGTGGTCACCTCAACTGCTTCTCGGAACTATTGGAAGAAACGGGCGGTACGATTTTTATTGACCAGCTTCCGGTCGGAGATCCTACCCTATCCGATAAAGAGATCATCAGCAACGAATCGCAAGAACGAATGGGTCTTGCGATCGATTCAAAACATGTAGAAGAATTGAAGCGTGTGGCAGAGCGAGAACGCGCTCCGATGTACGTGGCCGGCATCGCGACGGGCGATCAGCGCTTCACTTTCGCCGATCAGAAAAAGAATACAACACCTGTCGCGCTTGAGATCAAACATCTTTTCGGAAGCTCTCCGAAGACGATTTTGACCGACACTACACAACCAAGCGGGTTCGGGGATGTCCACTACCATGCAAGCCAACTCGAGTTCTATCTCGAACAAGTGCTTCAACTCGAAGCAGTTGCGTGCAAAGATTGGTTGACCAACAAAGTCGATCGCTCAGTGACCGGTCGCGTAGCCATGCAACCCACTTGTGGACCTATCCAACTTCCCTTGAACAATGTGGCGGTGATGGCTTTGGACTTCACGAGCAACAAAGGTATCGCCACGGCCATTGGGCACGCTCCGGGTGCAGCGCTCGTCGATCCCGTGGCTGGAAGCACGCTCGCGATTGCCGAGGCGCTGTTGAATATAGTGTGGACACCTCTCACCCATGGATTGAAAGGTGTGTCGTTGAGCGCCAACTGGATGTGGCCCGCGAAAAACGCCGGTGAAAACGCACGCCTCTACGCCGCCGTCGAAGCCGTCAGCGAGTTTGCGTGCCAGCTGGGAATCAATATTCCGACTGGAAAGGACTCTTTATCGATGACGCAAAAATATCCCGACGGTTCGGTGGTGTATTCGCCTGGTACGGTGATCATTTCGGCCGCAGCCGAATGCGCAGATATTCGACTGTCAGTTTCTCCAGCGTTGGAAATAGTCGAAGGTTCATCGCTCATTTATGTCGACTTCTCGAAAGATACCCCTGAATTGGGTGGTAGCAGTTTCGCGCAAGTGCTGAACCAACTGGGCACGCGCGCTCCCAAAGTGGTCGATGCACAGTACTTTGCCGATGCTTTCAATGCCGTTCAAAGCTTAATCACGCAAGGCATTGTGCTTGCGGGACACGACATTTCATCTGGTGGTCTGGCGACAACTTTACTCGAGATGTGTTTCCCTGTACCTGGCGTCGGCATGAACATCTCATTGAAAGACTCAGAAGACCTTATTCCCACTCTTTTCAGTGAGCGACCAGGCATCGTGATCCAAGTGGCAAAAACCGAATCGGCGATAGCCGTGTTGGAACAGTTTGGGGTCGAATATGAAATTCTTGGCCGGGTGACACTCGAACGCACATTGGCGATCGCTGGGCCCTCGCATCAGTTTAACTTAGACATCGACCAACTTCGCAATACGTGGTTCAAGACTTCGTATTTGCTCGACCGCATTCAACGTCCAAAAGGCCACGCTGAACTCAGAAGAGATCACATCTTCAACCAACCTCTGTCGTACCAATGGCCCAAGCGTTTCGATGGAAAGTACGCAACCTATGGGGTTAATCCTTATCGCCGAGAACGCACAGGGATTAAGGCTGCCATCATACGTGAGAAAGGCGTGAACGGTGATCGCGAAATGGCTTACGCCCTGTATCTAGCAGGCTTCGATGTAAAAGATGTGCACATGACAGATCTTGTGTCTGGACGCGAAGATCTATCGGGCGTGAACATGATTGTGTTCGTGGGCGGTTTTTCAAATTCAGACGTACTCGGTTCTGCCAAAGGTTGGGCCGGGGCGTTCCTCTACAACCCTAAAGCGAAAGCTGCACTCGACGCCTTCTACGAAAGGAAAGACACATTAAGCCTCGGCGTATGCAACGGTTGCCAGTTGATGATGGAACTCGGACTTGTGTACCGCGACATGCCAATGGCCCAGCATCCGAAAATGCACCACAACGGCTCCGGTAAATTTGAGTCATCTTTTGTAAGCATCACCATTCCGAAAAACAACTCGGTGATGCTGGCATCTTACGAAGGTGCCCAGTTGGGTGTGTGGTTGGCCCATGGCGAAGGACGTTTCCAATTGAAGGATCAAGCGAACTACCAAGTAGCCGCTACCTTCACTCATGGTCAATACCCAGGAAACCCCAACGATTCCGATTTCTCCGTGGCAGCCCTTTGCTCCAACGACGGGCGTCATCTTGCGATCATGCCCCATATCGAAAGAACTCTTTTCCCTTGGAACTGGGCGCACTATCCAAAGCCAAGAAAAAATGACGAAGTGGGACCTTGGCTGGAGGCGTTCGTGAATGCGAGAGAAGAGATTGTTAAATTAAGAATTAAGAATTAAGAATTAAGGAGACTTATGCAGTGGGTGCGGCATCGAGACAATGAGGAATTATCGAAGGCGGTAGCAGAGAAAATTGCAAGCGTTGTCCGCGCGCGGCCGGACGCGTGGGTGTGCATTGCATCCGGGCATACTCCAGTTGGAGTGTTCAAAATCCTCGCCCAGCAAATCAACGCTGGACAACTCGATGTATCGCAGACCGTGTTCGTGAGTTTGGATGAATGGATCGGTGTTGATCCCGAAGATCCAGGCTCGTGCATCGCCATGCTGCGTCACGACTTTTTTGACCACGTCAAGTTGCGCCACGAACAAATCCTGATGTTCAACACACAGGCGCCCGACCTAGAGAAAGAGTGCGCCCGCATCAATCTACTGATCGCCCAACACGGCGGCCTCGATGCGATGCTCGTCGGGATTGGCACCAATGGCCACATCGGCATGAATGAACCCGGTACGCCGTTCGGTACTTACGCACACATCAGTCAACTCGCGCAAGAGACAATCACAACAGGTCAAAAATACTTTCAGCGACCGACCCAACTTTCTAAGGGTATAACTCTTGGGCTGAGACATTTCGCTGAAAGCAAACTCCCCATCGTGATGGCGAACGGTGCAAAGAAGAAGGCGATCATCGATACCGTCATGCAGTCGCCCGCCACCGAAGCCATTCCCGCCACGATCGTCCATCAAGTGCCGCATGCGCTCGTCGAAACGGATTTTTAATTGAGAACTTAGAGTTCGGAATTGAGAATTTCGCTCGGGTTAAGTCGAGCGTGGTACATGCAGGTTGATCTAGTTGGACTCAATGCTTCCGGTTCAAATTTTAACCTTTCGTTTCCAATAAAAGGAAGTCCAAAACAGCTTTTGCCTGGTCGCCGCCTTTTCGCGCATGGTGCAAAAGGTCCAATCCATGCGGTCCCTTCGATTGCTTCAAGATAGGGAAAGCGGTAAGGGTTGACCGAACTATCTCGATCCTGCCGAGCATGGCAGCCACGAAAATGTTCATGCGTGCGCCGTTTGCGATCAGAAACTCAGCCACATCCCGACTTCCTACGTGGCCTGCTCCCTCCAACGCGGTTTCGAAATCGCCACCACCCCAGTCCCAACAAGCATTCAATAAAGATGGATTCACGGCAAGCATATCTTTTACTTTAGCCAGATTTCCGTGACCGGCGATGACGAAATCTTTGACGAGCTCCGGAGCCAATGCCGGTGGTCGTTCGGTTTGTGCCGAAGTGATCAAAGGTGCTGCTACTAGCCCAAGTGTGGCAGTGCGAAGAAAGTGTCTCCTGTTTTGGTTTTTCATGATGTTTTTTTGGCAAGGATCGCCAGTTGCGAGATTTATTTTCTCCTCATTTATAAAAGAGTAGGCCACAATCCTGAAATTATTGGCTGATTCGCGCGGGAAAAACTGAATATGACCGTATTACTCGTCATTTGTGTTGCTGCCGTCAGTCACGCCCTTTTCTGGGCGGTAGTCTTGATTGGCATGAATCAACGTTGGTCGAACCGACTGCTGGCGATCCTCCTCATCTTGATCTCCCTCCGGGTGGGGAAATCGGTCATTGGCATGCTGACGCCCAGAGACTATGTGTATTATTTTGCCACAATTGGGGTGATCTCGATGGCCGGCATTGGCCCCACGCTTCTCCTCTTCGCCAAAAGCCTGTTCAACAGCGACTATCGTCCTGGGCGGGCGGAGTGGTTGCACTTCGTCCCCATGGCGCTCTTGTCCGTATTGGCCTTCTTCCCAGACTGGGCCAACCTCAACCTCACCTATTTCATTATCACTTGGGGCCAACTGATCTACCTAGGTGTCGTGGTGGGCTACCTCTATCAAAACCGTGAGGCGTTCCGGTCGGACGACATGAAGTGGAAGTGGGTTCAGTTCATCGTCGGTGGAGTCGCTTTTCTTTGGATTACGTTTGTCTGCCAAATTAATTTCTATGAGCCACTTGTCTACCTCACGATCGTGGTGAGTGCCGCCGTCATCTTTTACTCGCTTTCGTGGTACGCGATTCCACGGTCACGGCTTTTCATCGCAGAACCGCAGCGAAAAGTTAGTGACACACAGCTGTATGCTGAGTTGGGCGAACGAATTGCCGCACTCTTTCAAAATGAAGAGATCTACATCCAGCCCGACTTAAATGTAAGCACGCTCGCAGCACGATTGAAAGTCCCGCCTTACATGGTGTCGCGAGCGGTGAACCAGAATTTCAACAAGACCTTTTCCGAATATGTGGTCGAATTCCGGATTCGAAAATCCGAGTCGCTACTCACGTCGGACTCACAAAAGAATCTGACCGTGGAGGCCATTGCTTTCGAGAGCGGCTTCAACACACTCTCGGCGTTTTACAAGGCATTCCGAAAAATAAAGGGAATGACGCCGTCGCAATTCAGGAATAAAGCGACCGTCGGTCAGTAATCATTTAGGAAAATCAAAGACGGCCAGAACTTTACAAACGACTGGTGCCTCTACGATTCCACTTCGACTTTTGAAGCGCGAGGTTTCAAGTTCAGGACCTGAAACATCTCTTGATCTTGTACCACGCCGGGATTCGGAGTGGTGAGCAGTTTATCGCCAGCAAATATACTATTGGCCCCGGCCATGAAACATAGCGCCTGTTCTTCGAGTGTCATGCGAACGCGTCCTGCGGACAAGCGAACCATGGCTTTGGGCATGATGATCCGTGCCGTGGCAATCATGCGAACCATTTCCCACACCGACACACGAGGTTGATCTTCGAGTGGCGTCCCTTCTACGGGCACCAGGGCATTCACGGGAACTGACTCCGGGTGCTCTGGTAAAGTTGCAAGCGTGTGCAACATCCCGATCCTGTCTAACTCCTTTTCGCCCATGCCTATGATTCCGCCGGAGCAAACCGAAATTTTGGCATTGCGAACACTTTCAAGTGTATCCAAGCGATCGCCATAGTTGCGCGTCGTGATGATATCGCTGTAGAATTCCTCGCTCGTGTCGAGGTTGTGGTTGTATGCGTAGAGCCCGGCGTCTTTCAATTTCTGCGCTTGCGAGGACGTCAGCATTCCTAAGGTGCAGCAAACTTCCAAGCCGAGTTGACTCACGCCTTTGACCATCTCGAGTACCTGGTCGAAGTCCCGGTTGTCGCGCACTTCACGCCACGCGGCTCCCATGCAAAATCTGGAACTTCCGGATTCTTTTGCTTCCATTGCCTTTTCCAACACTTCCGTCACCGAAAGAAGCTTATGAGCCTTCACGTGTGTGTGATACCGTGCGGCTTGCGGACAGTATGCGCAGTCCTCTGGACATCCCCCAGTTTTCACCGAGAGGAGCGTACACACTTGCACCTCGTTGGGATCATGATGGGTCCGATGTACCGTAGCGGCCCGATACATAAGATCAAGCACCGGCATTTGATAAATCGCCTCAATCTCCCCTACTGTCCAATCGTTGCGGATACTCATGTAAAATATTGGTTATGTATTATTGAATTTTGAATTCGACAGGCATACGCGCTTGGGTACCCTCATAGTTGCGGAGGCGCTCCCATTGGCGAAACCAGAAGTAATATTCGCCCGCTTCCTTTTGAAGTGTCGACGCGCGCACATCGTCTTGGTAGTTGCTGAACAATTGTTCTAAAAAGGGCTTAGGCTCCGGATAGAACCGAACGGTATACTTCTCGCTCACGCCTGCAGCCGCTGCCGCAATCTCGACCGCGTCGTCGAAGGAACCCAGTTTGTCAACGAGTCCGCGTTCCAGCGCTTGTTGTCCCGTCCACACGCGGCCAGACGCAACTTTCTTGATGTCATCTTGGGTCATCCCACGTCCATCGGCAGCGTTCTTGGTGAAAATTTCGTAAACCTCATTCGTTTGTGTTTGCCAAATGTCTTTCTCAAAGGGCGTCAATGGGCGGGTCACGGTTACTAAGTCTCCAACCTCACCTGTTTGAACTTGCTCGGTGCGGACGCCCAACTTGTTGCCAAGGAATCCGCTCAGGTCGAACAACACACTGAACACCCCAATGGAGCCAGTAATAGTATTTGGTTGAGCCACGATCGTGTCACAAGCCATCGATAAATAGTAACCACCCGATGCTGCGTAGTCGCCCATCGATCCGATCACCGGCTTCGATTGGCTGGCCAGCAGAACCTCACGCCACATCTCGTCGGAAGCTGTGAATGACCCGCCGGGACTATTGACACGAATGACAATAGCCTTCACTCGGTCGTTCGTACGGGCGCGTCTGATTTGCTCACGAATGGTGGTTGAACCCACCACATCTTGACGGGCGCTACCGGGAAGAATTTCACCATCGGCCACAATTACCGCGATTTCGTTTTCAGGTGTAAGCTTCAGCTCAGGCTTCGCACGCTGGTAGTCAAAGTACTTCACAAATGGAATAGAAGCATCCTTCGCTAGTCCCATTTTTTCGCGTATGATATCTTTTAGTTGATCGTCGTAGACCAACGAGTCGAGCAACCCAGCTTCTACTGCTTGCTTTGCGTTTCTTACCAGCATCTTGTTTGATAACTCCTTCAACCGTTCTACTGGAATATTTCTCGATTGCGATAAATTGGCTAGCATGTTGCCGTACACGTTGTTTACCAATTCGGTCAACTGAAGGCGATTCTCTTCACTCATGTCGTTTCTCATGAATGGTTCCACGGCACTTTTGAAATCCCCCACGCGAAATACCTCGGGCTTGATGTCTAACTTATCAAATAGCTCTTTGTAATACATCACTTCTAGCGCCAAGCCATTCAGTTCAACTTGACCTGTGGGATTCATATAAACACGGTCGGCAGAAGACGCCACGTAATACGCTCCTTCACTATACGCGTCGGAGTATGCGATCACCCATTTGCCAGAAGCCTTAAAGTCCTGAACGATCTTCCTCAGTTCGTCGAGGGTGGCAAATCCCGCCCCGATCGACGAGGCATGTAAGTAAACACCCTCTATCTGGTCGTCGTCCTTGGCGCGTCGCATCACATTGCGAAGTTGGGCGAGTCCTATGGTCGTTTCTTCAGAACCGGGGATCAGTTCACCGATGCCGGGGTCAACCTCCAACTCGGTGATCCTATGATTTAATTTGAGAAACAGCACGCTGTGGTCCTCGACTTTGGGGGCGGCCTTCGATCCAATCCCAATCAAGAGAGCGAGGCCTGCAATCGTGACAAGGATAATTCCGACAAAAGTCCCGAACACTGAAATAAGGAATGTCTTCATAAGAATACCCGGAGGGAATCTTCCGGGGAGCTTCAAAATTAGTTAATCAAAGTCAATTAATTATTCTTCCACGTGTCAGCAATAGATCGAGCGGGCTCTTATCTTTCCAATATGATAGGTGGTATTTTCCTTCTTTTGGGATCCAACGTGGGACCACGTCGCCAGTTGCTGGAAAGCGCTATCATTGAAATTGGTTCTTTCGCTACGATTGTTCAACGGTCTTCGTTGTATGCTACCGAAGCATGGGGTAAAAATGATCAACCGGAGTTCCTCAATCAAGCGCTTGAGATCGACACATCACTCGATCCCAAATCGTTGCTTTCCAAAATCTTGAGCATCGAACAAAAACTTGGACGCACGCGCGAGGAAAAATGGGGGCCTCGCACGATCGACATTGACTTGTTATTATACCGCGATATTGTCTGGCAAACATCGACACTGACTATCCCACATCCAGAAATCCAGAACAGGAACTTCGCACTAGAACCTTTGAATGAAATCGCGGCAAGCGTGATCCACCCGGTACGGAAACAGACTATTTTTGAATTAAAGCGAAATAGTCCTGATCCTTTGAAAGTTTTGAAAGTTCAACCAGATTAGGCACTCACGGCATCGACGCTGGGAGCAATTTTCTTCACAAGTCCTTGCAACACTTTTCCAGGGCCACATTCTACGAAATGAGTGGCGCCATCAGCAACCATCTTTTGAACCGACTGGGTCCACCTGACCGGCGCTGTTAACTGATCAATCAAGTTCTTGCGAATGGCAGTTACATCTGTCGACGGTAGCGCATTCACATTTTGATATACTGGGCAGACCGGTTGATGGAATGAGGTCGTTTCGATAGCTCGTGCGAGTTCTTCGCGTGCAGGTTCCATCAATGGGGAGTGGAATGCTCCACCCACTTGCAGGGTCATGACTCTCTTCGCACCAGCTTCCTTGATTTTGGCACTAGCAATTTCAATACCTTTCAAGCTTCCCGATATTACCAACTGGCCAGGTGAATTGTAGTTGGCCGGCACTACTACTTCGTCTTTGATTGATGCACAGATCTCCTCGATTTTCGCATCGTCCATTCCCAACACCACCGCCATTGTAGACGGGTTTATTTCACACGCACGTTGCATCGCCAATGCCCGCTTCGATACCAATTTTAGTGCATCCTCAAATGACAAGGTCTTGTTGGCGACCAACGATGAGAATTCGCCGAGCGAATGGCCGGCCACCATATCCGGTGCGAAGTTTTCAGACGCTAATGCAATGGCCACCGAGTGGATGAACACGGCTGGTTGCGTCACTTTGGTCTGCGTCAATTGTTCCATCGTTCCCCCGAACATGATGTCGGTGATCCGGAAGCCCAAGATCTGGTTGGCTTGTTCAAATAGTTCTTTCGACTTGGGATTGTTTTCATAAAGATCTTTTCCCATGCCGACGAATTGGGCACCTTGTCCCGGAAAAACGTATGCTTTGCTCATAGCGGGTAAAAATAGAAAATATTTCTAACCCAAGAATCTCGACTTCAATTCCGGCGTGGGGATCATGCATGCGTCTTGTTTGCCGAACCAGCGGTAACGGTTTCGCGCGATCCAATTGTACACCGCATTGCGGATGAAGGGTGGCACGATGACGAAGATGTAAAGCAAGGGCCACAAGCCATTCAAGCGACGCGCGATCTCCAAAGCAGCTCGGCTTCGATCGAACATGCGACCATTGATCAAGAATACGATACTTAAGAGTTGACTCGGATCAATCCCATGCTTCGTTAACTGTTCTTGTCCAAATTCAGATTGGAGAGCGGCAAAACGAAACTTTCCACCCGGATCGTGCCTGATTACAAATTGAACGGAACCATTGCACAGGTTGCAGACACCGTCGAAAAGAATGGTAGGATGGGTTAGCGAACGATCTGCACCCATCCCTTTAGGTATTGAGTGGATTGAGATAAATCGACGACGTCATAAGTGACCTCGGCCACATAATAATAGACGCCAGCGGCAAGTTCTGCACCCTGCGTATCACGTCCATCCCAGTCAATGTAAATTGTTCTCTCGCCACCAGATTCATAGGTATACACTTCTTTGCCCCATCGGTTGTAAACCTTGAGGTTCACGGCGAGTACAAAACGTGCACAACGCGCCCGAAGTTCCTCCAGGTTCACGGGACCACAAGGTCCGTTCCCCGATTCGTCAATCTTGACGCGGTCGCTAAAAGCGCTGAACTTCGGATTGCATCCGTCGTCGCCAGGTGTAAACACGTTCGGCAGCTCATAGTGGGGGCAGTTGTCAAAACAGTAAGATTCACTTAAGTCACTCTTGTTCCCAGATCTGTCGACTGCCTGTATCTTGTAACAACGAGCATAAGACTTCAGGTTTTCGTTTACATCGACGAAGAAGGTGTCTCTCACATTCTCGAAATAGAGACGAAACTCCTCCCCCACGTGGTCGGCAATGTAAATATTGTAACTTCTCACGTCTGCCCGGCACGCAGCATCTTTCGGTCGATTCCAGGTGAGCGTATTACTAAACACATTACTGCCGCACCCAGTGGTCTTGATGATATCATCGCAACTCTGGCCCTTTACCGCTAGAACAGGTTGACAGGGAGGGGTATTGTCACTCGGTTGTGCACAAACCTTTTGAGAATAGTTTTCAAGGGGTTCAACAATTCGTGGGTTTCCATAGGTTCCCCGCGTCAACACACGGTAACAGTAGGTATCCGTTTCCTTTAATGGTTGGTTATTGAATTTTCCCTCGTCTGTGTACTTGAAGCCGTTCGCATTCACATCCACCTGGTCGATCAGAACCAGTTGAGCTTCGGTGGCATTGGCAGGGCCGCGATAAATCAAATGCAAAGGAAATTTCTCCGATCGATTACTCCATGGAACGTCGGCCACCCAGTTCAATTCAATCTTTTGTAAAAGGGGCTTGGCTTCTAATCGCACACTCGACGCGGCGTACGATGTATCGACCTTATTGTTTCCGCCATCGTACAACACCACTCGGTAGTTATACATAAGCTCTTCGGTATCGATGCCTGTATCCACAAATGTGGTGTCCGTCAAACGACCTGGATGAGGTTTCGTGATCTTGATGTTCCCGGTGATACCTTCTGCACGATAGACTTCGTAGGAATATGGCGGTGGAAATTGAACTTGATCTAGCTCGTAGGCAGTCCGCCATCGAACTTGAATGACCCCATCGGTGAGGCCGGTTTTTGTCACGCTCACGTTGGTAATAATTGGCGCATCGGCTTTGATCGGAGCCAAGCACGTGTCCTTCGACAGATAACTCTGTCCTCCGCCAGGTGTCGGGAATACCGCCACCAAACGATAGCAGTACTTCGCTCCTATGGCAAGACCCTTACCGCTGTTGCTGTCTACGTAGTTTGATTGGGCGATGGGAACTTCTGCGATCTTCGTGTACCCAAGGAAGTCGGGCATGCCGGTGACACATTCAGGTGGGGTGAATGGGAACTCATCGATGCGCCTCCACACTTGCATGGTGGTTGCGTTCGAACATTTATATGGATCCCAGACAAGGTTCGCGCTTCGTTTACCAGGAATGGTTTGAGCGTCTTTCCAAGTGGGCGCTGGACCCACGACGGTAATATTCCAAGTTTTGAACTGGATGAGTGCAGGCTTCACCGCTGGATTGTCGGTGATTTTGAACACTACCTGATAGGGCTGCTCTTTAATATGTTCACACTTTGTTTCCCAATGGAAGATAATGCGAGCTGGGTTGGCTGGACTCGACTTCTGGTATCCGTTGGGGTTAGGGAACGTGATCTTCGCGCTCGAAGGTTGAATGCCAAAAACCTGAGAATAGGCTTCGATCAGGACGTCGTCCGAATCAGGGTCAAAACCAAAGATACTTTGATCGATAATTGTTCCGGCTTCGACGCAAATGTCCTGCGGCACTTGCAACTCGGGACGCGTGTTCTTGCAGTCCTCCACGATGATCTGCATATCGCGCTCCACATAACCCAGCTGAATCCAAACACCGTTTAGTTTTCGCCATTCTTTTATCAAGAAAGCGATGTTGTATTCGCCGGCAGCACCGGGCGCATCCCACAGGATAGTGCCCGTGATCGCGTCGATCTTAAAAGTAGGTGGGCCCAGACCGGCTTCGTTGGCAGTCCCGTAGTTCAGGTTCACACGGTCGTAAAACTCTTTTGCGTTGGGGTCGCGGTAGTTGGCAACCACTTGGCCCTTCTCTTTTTTAGGAACTGTCATCTCGAAAGAGATGCTGTCTCCATCTGGGTCGTAAGCGCCTGGGTTGTGATACCACGCTGAACCTGTGCAGGCTTTGTCGATCGGAGGTACAAGCAACTTGGGTGTGTTGTTACAACCCAAGAATGGGTCAATGTTGATCACCGTCTCTATATAGAAGCGAGTCTCCACCGAGTTGAACATGTTCAAAATACCTCCGTTGCGGTTTGGTTCGAGGTAACTGATCACGTAACGCCCGGGTCCGGAATAGGTATGGTTGACGGAATAAGTTACATATCCTACTTCCTTTGGAAGCCCTGGCAGGGTCCCGTTATCTTTCGAAGGCGTGGTCATCGTGGTTCCATCGCCGAAGTCGAGTAGACCGTCCCCAAACTTGATGTCGGAACCGGTGTTGGTATATACCGTGATGGTGATTTTGAAAGTGAGGGCCCCGCAGTTGATTCGCTCCACCGTAATTTCTCCTGCGCGAAGGTGCGTGGCGAAGGTGAGGTATGGGGTAATTATGAAAAGCAGCAGCAGCCCGGCAATGGACCAGAACTTACGCTTCCTGGAAGTCAATACAGCACAATTCTTCATGGTTCTGACGGCCTGGACGAAAGTCCAATTTAATCGAATAGAACTCGAAAATATACACCTAAAAACGATCTTTTGGAGAAAAATGAGGTGCCGAAAGGGCGAGAGTTTGTTTTGACACGCGGAAAGGCGGAACTTGCCCTTCCCCCGACCCGGTTTAGGTCTGGTTTTGAATTGCTATGCGTGTCGTTGGCGAAATACCTCATCCTGAGTGCAAGATCACAATCTTCCACTGGAACAACCGCTATCTCATCAAGATGGAAGCCGGTCCCTTCGAACAAACCTTTAAAATCAATGAGTTTGATATCGCTTCAGAGTCAGATTTAACTAAAATACTAAGTGAAGAATTCATCGGACAAGCCATCGCTCGCTTCTCCGACATGTCGCGAAGCCTAGCCGAAGCAACAGACGAAATTTAACGACATTAAGAACTTCTTAATTTTTTGGAAAGTGCGTTTCGAGAAGTCGCCACAATCAATGGAAATCGAAGAAAAAAAGAATAAGAACCGAGAGTACAAGCCTATCCTGGAGGACATCCCCGATTGGCCAGTTTATCAACTTAGTAAGTCTCGAAAAGAATTCATCGAAGAAGTTGCACAAAAGGCAATTGAGCGGGTTCGAATTCTACGCCCTACCCGCAAGCAACTGATCGATGAGTTGGAGTCAACCGTATACCGCGAACAAAACCGCATGAAGCGGAACCGTTGGCGTGTAGATCCAAAAGACGAGACCAAGTTTTGGCACGACATCAAGAACGAACTTGTCGAACTCAGCAAGAGCACAGACGAAAACAGTAAGAAAGAAGAGGAGATCCTCTACAAGATCGTTCACCGGTACGCGAACGAAATTGCTGGCAACTTTAAACCAAGTAAGTATCGCTTCGCGCGAAACGTTACGAAATTTTGGTTTTCGCGGCTATTGAATGGTGCCCGCGTAAAGAAATTCGGCGCGTTCTTTCGTAATGAATTTACACTGCGAGATAAGATTCACATCGTAGGCAAAGTGAAAATGCTGCGCAGACTTGCGAAGCGCGGGACGGTGGTCATGGTTCCCACCCACTTCAGCAACCTCGATTCGATCCTGATTGGCTGGGTGATCCATTCGCTCGGTCTCCCTGCATTCATCTATGGCGCCGGGTTGAATCTTTTCAACATCAAGATATTCGCGTACTTCATGAATAGCCTAGGGGCATACAAGGTTGACCGAAGGAAAAAGAACCTCCCCTACTTGGAGACACTGAAGATGTATTCGAACATAGCACTCCAGAAAGGGGCGCACAGTTTGTTCTTTCCGGGTGGCACCCGCTCACGGTCGGGAATGATTGAAAAACAACTCAAGCTTGGATTGCTGAGCACCGCAATCGAAGCACAACGCAATATCTACCAAGAAAACCCCAACGACTCACGTAAGATTTTCGTGGTGCCTGTCACATTGAATTATCACTTCGTGTTGGAGGCGCCCGAACTCATCGAAGATTATCTTCAAGTGAAGGGGCAAGACCGGTACTTCCCGGAACAAGACAAGTACGGCAGCTTCCAGTTGATTCGTTTCATGTTCAAGTTCTTCACAAAGGGATCGAGCATTTCTGTATCGATTGGCCCCGGACTTGATGTGATGGGAAACAACGTAAACGAAGAGGGTCAGAGCCTCGACGAGCACGGCCGGATCGTTGACACCGCCGATTATTTCAAAACCAACGGCGAGGTAACGGAGGATCACCAACGCGAAGATGTGTACACGAGGATGTTGAGCCAGCGCGTGGTGAAAGAATACCATGCGATCAATCGCGTGTTCGCCAGTCACCTAGTTGCCTTTGTTGGCTTTCAAATGCTGCAAAAGAAGTACAACAAGCTAGACTTGTTTAGCTTCCTGAGATTGCCAGAAGACGAACTCGAGATTGAGTATGAAGAGTTTCGGCAAACGTTCAAACGCGTGCGCAAGGCGGTGTACTTAATGAAAGACCAAGGCAAGATCAATCATGCCTCCCACCTCAAAGGTCCAGTCGATATCGTGATCCAACGTGGTCTCGACAACGTGGGTATTTTTCATTTGAATCGTCCATTGTTACGAAACAAGAAAGGGAAGATTGTGACACAGCAACTCACGCTGTTATACTATTATCACAACCGCCTGTTGGGCTACGATCTTGAAAAGTTCATCTGACAAACCTGTCGGCGTTATTGGGGCAGGAAATTTCGGATCGGCTATCGCAAATATTATCGCTGCCAATCGAAAGGTGCTTTTGTTTGCCCGCGATGAGCGCGTGGTAGAATCCATTCTCGATACGGGGATCAACCGTGGCACCACGATGCACCCCAACGTGGAACCCACGAACGATTTAAAGCGAATCGCTGCCGAGTGCGACGTAATTTTCCCGATCGTCCCCTCGTCACGGTTTCGATCGATGATGAAGGACCTGTCACCATACCTTCACCCCTACCACATCCTAATTCATGGAACCAAAGGTTTCGACATAAAACTTCCACCAGGCGAAACTTTGGAGACCGTGAAGACGCTCGACCGCAGCCAGGTGAAGACGATGAGCGAGGTGATACGAGAAGAAAGTGTAGTGGTGCGCGTGGGTTGCTTGGCGGGCCCGAACTTGGCGAAAGAATTGGCCTTGCGTCAACCGGGCGCAACGGTAGTCGCCAGTCCATTTCAAGAAGTATTTCAAACCGGGAAGCGCCTACTTCGCAATGACCTGTTCCAAGTGTATGAGAACAATGACTTGGTCGGCGTAGAACTAGCGGGAGTCCTGAAGAACATTATCGCCATTGCGTCGGGAACACTGAGTGGTTTAGGCTACGGCGAAAATGCGAAAGGCCTCCTGATTAGCCGCGGCGCTGTGGAGATGGTGTACCTCGGCCGCGCACTCGGTGGCAACACGAAAGCGTTTCTTGGGGTAGCCGGTATCGGAGACCTGGTCACAACCTGCAACAGCCCTATGAGTCGCAACTTTACCGTCGGCTTCCGACTGGCAAAGGGAGAAAAGCTACCGGACATCCTTGCTTCCATGGACGAAGTAGCCGAAGGTGTAAACACGATTCGGATTGCTAAGAAATGTGCAGAAGCCTACGGTGTGAGGGCGTTGATTACTGATATCTTGTATAAAGTACTGTTCGAAGGTATGACGGTGGAGAACGCGATCCAGTACTTGATGCGATATCCTCTCAACGTCGACATTGACTTTATTTAACCCTTCTTAAAGAAACTTCCGGATTTTTTCAGCGACAGCCTTCAACTCGTCGGCAGAGGGCTTGAGTTTTGGTCGCGTGAAATTCAAATCGTCCGCCGTGTTCATGGGAACCAGATGCACGTGAGCATGTGGCACCTCCAAGCCGATCACGGCGACACCGATGCGCTTGCAAGGAACGGCTTGGCGAACGGCGGCGGCAACCTTCTTCGCGAACAACTGCATGGCCTGCAAGTCGCCGTCCTCGATATCAAAAATATAGTCTACCTCTTTCTTCGGTACCACAAGCGTGTGACCCACGACGAGTGGCATGATATCGAGGAAGGCGATAAAACGATCGTCCTCAGCAACAACCTGAGCCGGGATCTCACGATTGATAATCTTGGTAAAAATAGAAGCCATCGCGCTATCGCTTATAAAGAAATCTCAATCACTTCGAATTCAATTTCTCCCGCAGGAGTTTTGATCAGTGCGTTTTCGCCCTTCTTCTTACCCAACAGACCTTTCCCAATGGGCGAAGTAGTACTAATCTTTCCAGCCTTTAAGTCGGCTTCTTCTTCAGCCACCAATACGTACGTGAACGACGCGCCGTTCTTGCGATTCTTAATAGTAACGCGCGACAAGATCGACACTTTAGAAATATCGACGTTAGATTCATCTAGCAATCGTGCGTTCGCTAGCAGATTTTCCAATTGGGCAATCTTTGCTTCGAGATGCCCTTGTGCATCTTTGGCGGCATCGTATTCCGCGTTCTCGCTCAAGTCGCCCTTGTCTCGGGCTTCCGCAATTTGTTTGGCGATATCCGCGCGTCCCTTTCCCTTCAGCTCATTGAGTTCATTCTTCAACTTCTCGAGCCCCTCTTTCGTGTAGTATGATAATTTCTTGCTCATAATCGTTTCATTTAGCTCAGAGGAATCCTCTTACATGATGCCTCGTCCAACTCTGTTTTGCTTTCCCGCAAGTTCGACGACTTTCTCTGAGAGAACGGCTCATTTTAAGACTTTCCTATGAGGTCGTTAAAAAAAGAACAACGGCTTCGTTGCCGAAACCGTTGTTGAATACAAAAGTAGTCGTTTATCCTGTTAAAGCAAATTTCAGAACGGTTAGCTACCGACCAATTCAGGTATCTGTGTCTTCACTTGTTCTAATAATTCGTCGTCGAACTTGGCTAAATAAAGCGTTTTAGCTTTAGATAGTTGTTCTAACGTGAGTCCTTTCGCACCACGCAAATCTGCCTTATATAGACTGGCATTTTCGAAGTCGGCCCCCATCAAATAGCTATTCTGCAGATTTGCTTCCATCAAAAATGCATTTCTAAAATTCGTCTTAATCAGGAAGGCTCCCTCAAACTGGGTCTTGATCAAAAATGCATCTTTAAAATTTGCGCCGCTCGCATAGGCTCCGTGCAGATTGGCTTGGTTCAAATTCGAGTTTTCTAAGTTCGTCTGATTGAAACGCGTGTTTTCCAAGTTTGTTTCTATCAAACTCGAGTTCGATAAGTTCGCCGAATTCAAATTGGATCCTTTCAAGTTTACATAGTTCAAATTCGTGCGCGCCAGGTAGCAATTCACCAAATTGATCTCATAGATATTATGTCGATTGAGGCGTTTGATATTACCAACCGTACGAAAGGCCGCTTCTTCCGATTCCCACAAACGAAAGTCATCAATCTCGTCTTTGTAAGTTCTGATTCGTTGCCGCGTGGCCCCATTTTCATTCAACCATACAAGCAGGATACCAAGCACGGCGATGTCGAAAATCATCCCGTGGGCCTCCACCAAAACCTGCCCCCAGTATCCATCAAAGTCGAGTAAATAATACCGAAAGCTCAAAGTCATCACCACCAATGCCAACACCAACAACAGCAACGAGCTGGTAAGCAGCGGACGCTCCACCACGTAGTGGAATCGGTCACGCAACTTGCTGCGGAGTTTCGGGAGGAGTGACATGGACGAAGACAGTTCGAAATGGAAATTACAAAAAACTGGAGTACGAAGTGGTATCGTGTAAGATTTACGCGAAACTTGCTTGCGTTGCCACTTCTGGATAAAAAAACCGGATCAAAGCAAGACCTGAATCGTGAGAAAATAGATTCCAAGCCCGAGCAAATCGTTGAGTGTGGTGATAAACGGCCCCGATGCAAGTGCGGGATTGAAGCCAAATTTGTTCAACAATAGCGGCGTAACCGTGCCGATGAACGATGAAAAAATGACCACGCCAAACAATGCAATCGAAACCACCAACGTCAGGCGGTCGTATCCAAATACCACAGCCGTAGCGCCAAACACCAACAAGGAAAGAACCAATCCGTTCAACAGCGCCACCATGAGCACCTTGTACAGTCGTGTCATGAGTCCCTCGTCTACAATTCCGGGTGCAACCAAACTCTGGACAACTATAGACGAGGATTGAATGCCTACATTGCCGCCCGTTGCTTGAATCAAGGGGATAAAAAACGCGATCGCTGCGATGCGTTGGATTTCCATCTCGAAGACACCCATCAGGCGTGCACTCAAGAGGCCGCCCATGATCCCGATCACCAACCAGGGTAAGCGCGCGCGGGTGTTGCGCCACACGCTATCGTCCTCTTCGATGTCTTCCGAGATACCGGACATCAATTGACGGTCTTCCTCGGCTTGCTCGGTGATCACGTCCACGATATCATCGATCGTAATGCGACCCACCAATTGGCCCTGTACGTTAACGACTGGTACCGATTCCAAGTCGTACTTCTTCATGATGTCGGCCACTTCCGTGTCGGGCAAATACGTTTCGACCGCAACTAGGTCTTCCTCGATCAGCTCGCCAACCTGCGTTTTGGGGTCGGTTAGGCTTAGGATCAGTTTTTGAAGTGCTACGCGCCCGAGTAGCTTTCGTCGATGCATTGCACGACGGTCCAATTGGCCCGGGCCTTGATCAATTCCTTGGCCATCAAACCGCCGGCTACATTTTCGTCGTAGCGCAACAGTTCCACCACTTGCTGGCGAACTTCCGGGTCGATCAACGCGATGATCTCCTCGCTTTCCTTGATAGGAAGTTCATTCAGGATGTCGGCCGCGTCGTCGGAATCAAGATGGTTGATAAACTGCGCGATATCCTTTGGCTCATACACTTTGAGGAATTGCTGGCGCGTGTCGGGTTCTAAGTCGCGAATGATCTCCGCGCGCACCGGAAGCGGCAACAATTCCAAGACGTATTTTGACTCCTCGCTGGTAAACTCGTATAGGAGCGAGGTAATATCTGCGGCGTTAACTTCTTCGAGGGATTGGCGGATAAACTGGTCGTCGCGGTCGTTCAGTGCTTCCTGAAATCGATCGCGGAATTCTTTGGTTAGCTCAAATGGTACCAGCTCTTTCACCTTCTTTTTCGATTGCCTGCGTGAGCAAAACGAAATCGTCTACACTCAATTGCTCGGCACGTTTATCCATTACTTCAAGCGCATCAATTGCTGCGGGCAAATTTAGATTTTTCAGCGCGTTGCGCAATGTTTTGCGTCGGTTTTGAAATCCTTGCTTCACCACCTTCACAAAAAGTTTCTCATCACACCCCAACGAGGTCACTTCGTTTCGAACCAAACGTATGACGGCCGAGTTCACCTTTGGGGGCGGGTGAAACACACCCGGTGGAACTTTGAATAAGTAGTCGATCCGATACCAGGCTTGCAGCAACACACTCAAGATGCCATAAGTTTTGTTGCCATGCTTCGCCGCCAAACGATCGGCCACTTCTTTCTGTAACATGCAAACAACCTCTTCGACTTGATCACGCGCATCCAGCACTCGAAAAAAGATCTGCGATGAAATATTATATGGAAAGTTGCCGATGATGGCCATTTTACCGGCGAAGCGCTCGCTTAGCTTAAACTCAAGAAAGTCGCCCTCGATAATCCTGTCATTCAATTGAGGATATTCCTGCCGAAGGAAAGCGATCGACTCCCTGTCAATCTCGATCAGCCAAAGATCCAATTCACGTTTGATTAAGAATCCCGTAAGGACCCCGGTGCCGGGACCTATCTCAAGTACTGGCTTATCGGCAGTTTGCAACGCCTCCACGATCCGCGATGCAATGTTTTTGTCCTTCAAGAAATGTTGACCTAGAAATTTTTTCGGACGAACCATAGCTGCGAGATAACGGTGCAAGTTGGCGAGAAAGAGTGAGGGATGAAAGGAGACGAGAGACGGGAGATGATGGGTGGGGAATGGAGAAAAGACCTAAATTCGCCCACATGAGTCAGCAGAGACCGAATGAAAAGCCCCGCATCGGGATCACGATGGGCGACGTGAACGGAATTGGACCGGAAGTCGTCATTGGCGCATTGGCCGATAGTCGCATTTTAAGCATGATCACACCCGTGGTCTATGGTTCAACACGTGCCGTGTCGCACTATAAGAAGTTGATGAACTTGGAAGACTTCAACTATGGGCAAGTCAAGCAACGTGGGCAGTACATTCCGAAGACAATCAACGTCGTAAATTGTTGGGACGACAACTTGGAAATCTCCCCAGGGAAAGCTTCAAAAGAAAGTGGGAACGCAGCGCGCGTCGCACTAGAGAAAGCAATCGAAGAGTCGCGTGAGGGATTGATCGATGGATTCGTCACCGGTCCCATTGACAAATACACGATTCATAGCGAGCAGTTTCCATTTCGAGGACACACCGAGTACCTCACCCAAGTATTTCAGGCCACGGAAACATTGATGCTGATGGTAGGTGGCAACTTAAAAGTAGGGTTGGTCACCGAGCACATCCCGATACGCGACATCCCGACCTACCTGACACGCGAACGGGTCGAGTTGAAGATCCGATTGATGGAGTTGTCGCTCAAAAAGGATTTTAATATTCAAAAGCCTAGGATTGCCGTATTGGGGCTAAACCCGCACGCAGGTGACGAAGGTCTCATTGGCCAAGAAGAGAACACTATTATCAAACCTGTGATCAATGATTTGCGAAGCGCAAACAAGTTGGTATTTGGTCCATTCCCGGCAGATGGTTTTTTCGGTGCGGGCACCTATTCCAAGTACGATGGGATTATGGCCATGTACCACGATCAAGGGCTGATCCCATTCAAAACCCTCGCCTTTGAAAACGGCGTGAATTTCACAGCTGGTCTACCTGTCGTGAGGACTTCACCAGACCATGGTACAGCGTACTCGATTGCGGGTAAGAATCAAGCCGATTGCAGCTCCATGCGTGAGGCAATTTTCCTGGCGGCCGAGGTTATTCGCCACCGCCAATCCCAGCATTGAGAGTGTAATCTCACGGATGTAACATATTCGGTCGTTTTTGCCGCCGGATGACATGCCGACTCCTTAAATAGCCGTGGAATTAATCATTAGATTTGAATGGGAGCGGTAGCAATGGATATAGTCACCAAAAAGCAGCTGAACATCCTCATCCAGTTGGCGGAGGCTGATAAGCATTTTGCCAAAGTGGAACGCGAAATGGTGTTTCGGATTGCCAAGGAGCGCAATTTCCCAGAGGAAACAGTCAACGAGATCATTCGCAACCCGGAACCGATCGGCACGCTTGGGGCCCTCTCGAACGACCAGAAATTCGACTACCTCATCGATTGCATATACCTGATGTTTATAGACCAGAAAGTGTTCGAGAGCGAGATCATTTTCTGTAAGAGCATCGCCATCAAGCTCGGATTTATGAAGACTGTGGTCGACTTCCTATCGAAAAACTACGCTGCGATGACCCGGGAGGAGCTTAAAAAAAAGGTGCTCGGCGAGTTTATGCTCACGTAAACACCTGAAAATCTGCATTTTACAGGCCCAACAGGGCCTTTTTAATGGCTAAAAAAGCCGCTCAGCCACCAGCTAAATCAAACTATTCGTGTAAATTTGCCCGCTTATTTCAAAAACACGGGCGGTGGAGAAGTATAGCGTAAACATCATTGGTTTGAGTGCAAAAGCTCACACCTTCGACTACCAGTTCGGCAACGAGTTTTTTGAGAAATACGGGACCGAATTGCTGCAAGGGGGTGATTTTGAGGCAAAAGTGGTGTTGGATAAGCATGACACGTTCATCGACGCCGATTTCAGCATTTCGGGAGTAGCCCGGTTGACCTGCGATCGCTCGCTGGAACCATTCGACGAGCCTGTGAGCCTTCACCGGAGGGTGATGTTCAAGTACGGCGAAGAGGCAGGGGATTTGACCGACGAGATCGTGGTCATACCGCGCGACACGGCAACGCTTGAATTGGGCCAATTGATGTACGAGTTTATAGGGCTCGAAATCCCTATCAAAAGGCTTCACCCGAGGTTTCGGAACGAAGCCGAGCAAGGTGGAGAAGGTAATATAATATACAGCTCGGGCGACGAGAACAACGATGTAATCGACCCACGCTGGGAAAAGTTGAAAAAGTTAAAATAACCAGTTAGTCATAAAAAGTTAAGTACTATGCCAAATCCCAAACGAAAAACCTCGAAGACCCGGAGAGACAAGAGAAGGACACACTACAAGGCCACGGCGAAACATTTTTCATTCGACGCAGCAACAGGTGAACACCACCTTCCCCACCGCGCCTATTGGCATGAAGACAAGCTTTACTTCAAAGGCCAAGTGGTAATGGAACGCGGAACTGCGGCTTAACCTGCTCGCTGTTGTGCTTCATTCCAAGTGTAATCTTATTAGTAAGAAACATTCCGTAATGGTCACGGTAATAGCACTATGACCTTGCATACCCGGTTGATTAGCTTCGGCCGGGTTTTGTTTTTTTAAAGAGTTGAATATCACAATGAGTAAAATCAGAGCGGCGATCACAGGCGTGGGTGGTTATGTTCCCGACTACATCCTAACCAACAAGGAACTGGAGACGATGGTCGACACCACCGACGAGTGGATCACTTCGAGGACAGGTATCAAAGAACGTCGGATCTTGAAAGGTGAAAACCTCGGCGTGTCATACATGGGCATCAAGGCCATTGAAGACATGCTCCGGAAGACAAAGACGGATCCAAAGGATGTTGATCTTGTCATCTTTGCGACCGTGACTGCCGACATGACCTTTCCCGCAACGGCGAACATTGTAGCCACTGCAGTGGGCGCAACGAAAGCATTTAGTTTCGACTTGGGCGCTGCATGCTCTGGTTTTGTGTATGCGCTTGCCACCGGCGCAAGCTACATTCAGTCGGGAATGTTCAAGAAAGTAATCGTTGTCGGCGGCGATAAAATGTCGTCGATCCTCGACTATTCGGACCGAACAACTTGCATCATTTTCGGCGATGGGGCCGGTTGCGTGTTGTTGGAACCTACTACCGAAGAAGTAGGTGTGATGGATACGATTATGCGCAGTGATGGCTCAGGCGAAAAACACCTTCACATGAAAGCGGGTGGAAGTCGCATGCCCGCATCGCACGATACTGTAGATAAGCGGATGCACTACGTGTATCAAGAAGGTTCGGCCGTCTTCAAGTTCGCTGTGACCAACATGGCTGATGTGACTGCGGAACTTGCTGAACGCAACCATCTCAATGCTGATACCATCACATGGTTGGTACCGCACCAAGCGAACAAGCGCATTATCGATGCAACGGCTTCGCGAGTAGGAATTGACGAAGGCAAGGTGATGATGAACATTGAGCGCTACGGCAATACGACCGCAGGCACTATTCCGCTCCTCTTGTGGGACTATGAAAAGCAATTAAAGAAAGGTGACAACTTGCTGCTGGCTGCCTTTGGCGGCGGCTTTACCTGGGGCGCCACGTGGGTCAAATGGGCCTACGACGGTTCCATGGCAGGCTTGTGAAAAGACTTTTGATTTGTAACTTAAAACTCGTTTTACAGAATAATTTGATCTATGGCTACAATTTCTGACCTGGCGAAAGGCAACTACGTACGTTACAACGGTGAAGTGATGCAAGTTGAGGAAATGCAACATCGCACGCCTGGCAACTTGCGTGCTTTCTACCAGTTGAAGATGCGCAACCTCAAGAACGGAAAGCTCGCAGAGAACCGTTTCCGTCCTGGTGATTCGATCGACATCTTGAGAGTAGAAACCAAGAACTATCAGTACTTGTATGCCGATGGTGACAGTTTGGTGATCATGGACAATGGCACCTACGAACAGATCTACATCGACAAAGCATTGCTTGGCGACTCTGTCAACTATATTAAAGAAGGTGTGGAATTGATGGTCGCTTTCGAGAACGGAAGCAACCCGATTACGGCGGAAGCTCCAGCACACGTCGTGCTGAATGTGACGTATACCGAACCCGGCGTTGCAGGTGATACCGCCACTCGTACATTAAAGCCAGCGACCGTGGAAACTGGCGCCGAAGTACGCGTGCCGCTGTTCATCAACACAGGCGATAACATCAAGGTGAAAACCGCTACTGGCGAATACGTCGAACGCGTGAAGTAACAACAGACCATGGCAAAGAAATCAACCACCGTGAAAGCAGCGTCTAAGGCAGACGATGTCCGCAACGAAAAAAACCAAAACAGTTCTGACATGAAAACTTCGGAAATAAGAGACCTCATCGACTTCATCGCTCAATCTGGATTGAATGAAGTGGACATTGAAACGAAGGAAATCAAGCTTCATGTGAAGCGTGAACCGGATCAGAAAGTTTTGAAAGGCGCCGCTCCCGTAGTGGCTGCACCTGTCGCAATGCCCGCGGTAGCAGCTGCACCAGCCGTCGCTACCCCAGCTGCAAAAGTTGAGAAGCCTGCGGCGACCGGCAAAGCAACGCTTGAAATCAAATCTCCCATGATCGGCACGTTTTACCGCTCGTCGAACCCAGACTCGCCTCCTTTCGCGTCGGTTGGCGACAAGATCTCCAAGGGACAAACGGTAGCCATCATCGAGGCAATGAAACTGTTCAACGAGATCGAATCCGAAATTTCGGGTACGATCGTCAAAGTCATGGTCGAGAACGCATCACCTGTGGAGTACGATCAGGTACTCTTCGTGGTAGAACCCGACTAGTAGATTTTTGGTTTCGGAATTAGATGGACAGATGGACTCAAGTCCATCCAAAACTTGATTTGACTTAATTATGTTTAAGAAAATATTGATTGCCAATCGCGGTGAGATTGCGTTGCGCGTCATCCGCACTTGTAAGGAGATGGACATCAAAACGGTGGCCGTTTATTCAACTGCAGACCGCGAAAGTCTGCACGTACGTTTTGCCGACGAAGCGGTTTGTATCGGTGATGCACCTAGCAAGGAATCGTACCTCAACATTCCTCGCCTCATTTCCGCTGCGGAAATCACCAACGCCGACGCGATCCATCCAGGCTATGGTTTCTTGTCGGAGCGCGCCGAATTCTCTGCCATTTGTCACGAATACGGCATTAAGTTTATCGGGCCATCGCCTGCGATGATCGAAGCGATGGGTGACAAAGCAACGGCTAAGGATACAATGCGCAAGGCCGGAGTTCCAGTAATCCCCGGTTCAGATGGTCTTCTCTCGTCGATGGAAGAGGGTATTCGCCTCGCACGCGAAATCAAATATCCTGTCATCGTCAAAGCTACGGCGGGCGGTGGTGGAAAAGGGATGCGCATCATCAACGAAGAATCCGAGTTCAAGAAAGCATGGGACGATGCCAAGCGCGAAGCAGGCGCTGCTTTCGGAAATGATGGTCTATACTTGGAGAAATTTGTCGAAGAGCCACGCCATATCGAGATACAGTTGGTCGGCGACCAGTACGGAAAGGCTTGCCACTTGTCAGAACGCGATTGCTCCATTCAACGCAGGCACCAAAAACTCGTAGAAGAGACGCCTTCCCCGATTGTCAGCCAGGAATTGCGCGAGCGAATGGGCGAAGCCGCCATCAAAGGCGCAAAAGCCATCAACTACGAGGGCGTTGGTACCATCGAATTCTTGGTCGACAAGCATGGTGATTTCTATTTCATGGAGATGAACACACGGATCCAGGTAGAACACCCGATCACGGAAGAAGTGACAGACTACGACCTGATCAAAGAACAAATCAAGGTAGCCGCCGGTGTTCCAATCTCCGGTCGCAACTACTTCCCCAACTTGTTCGCAATGGAGTGCCGCATCAACGCAGAAGATCCCGCGAACGGGTTCCGCCCTTCGCCGGGTAAGATTCTGAACTTGCACTTACCGGGAGGTCACGGCGTGCGCATCGATAGCCACGTATATGCTGGCTACACAATTCCTCCAAACTACGACTCGATGATTGCAAAGCTGATCGTCAGCGGTCAGTCACGCGAGGAAGTCATCACGCGAATGAAACGTGCTTTGAGTGAGTTCGTGATCGAAGGAGTAAAAACGACGATCCCTTTCCACTTGGCGTTGATGGATAACGCAACATTCCGTTCGGGTAAGTTCACAACGAAGTTCCTCGAAACCTCATTCGACTTCTCGAAATTGAAGTCGTAAGGTTTTCCGTACGTGTGGCGGACGAGGTCTATCTAACTGACTCGTAGGCATTGGCCCTGTAGCATATTGCTGCAGGGTCTGCATAGTTGGCTCTGGTAATAGCGCGCCCTTCGAGTGCCGGATGGCCACTTCCAGCCCTTCTCGTATTAATCTATTTTTCATAACTTTGCTGGTTGAAATCCTAAAAAGCTCGGTTGCCATGATACGGACAATCACCATCGATATTATCAACGAGAAAGCGCTGCAGCTTCTTAAAGACTTAGAGCTCCTTCAGCTCATTCGTGTGCGCAACGAAACGACCCATGGCAAATCCACTAATGGGGCCGCGCAGTATAAGGGTGCGATGACAAAGCAATCCAAGATCGAAATCGATAGCCAGCTTAACGGGCTGCGTAATTCATGGGAGTAAAATACTTGTGGGACACCAATACTGTAATCTATTATCTGCAACAGCAGTTTTCTCCTTCTGCGGAAAAGTTTGTAGATGGTTTAGTTGTCGAGGCACGGCCATGCATATCTGCGATTACTGAGATTGAGCTGCTCTGCTGGAAAACTGCCACCGAAGCAGATCTAACGGTCCTGAACAGTTTTATCAACGATGCGCTAGTTATCGAGCTTGAGCAAGTTATTAAAATACGAACTGCTGAAATTCGAAAGCATTACCCTAAGCTTAAACTCCCAGATGCAATAATAGCTGGAACAGCACTGGTCTATCAACTCACGCTGGTGACGCGCAATGCCAAGGATTTTGAGCAAGTTACCGGCCTTTTAACTATAGACCCTTGGGAGAAATGACCTCCTCTTAATAGATAAATTAAGTATCAACAAAGATCGTCTATACATTTGAACCCCGGCCTCAAGGCTGGGGTTTTCTTTTGTCTGGCCATGAATAAGCAATACTTACTTTCAGCAACGTTCGGCGCTCTACTTGGATCAGCGTGTGTGTTGGCGGCGCACCAGGTTATATATCATAAAGATTTGGGCACATCGGAAATCGCCCTGGGCTTGAAAGATGAAGGCGGCGCGTTAATGGAGGAGAGAATTAATTCGATCCACCAGCGAATTAGTGACTTCTATTTGTTCGAGGGGATTGTCATCACACTGCTTTTAACTATCAATGTGGGGATATTTCTGAGAGCCAAACAGGAAATCGAAACTCATTTCAGCGAAAACTTAGATTCGTACAAAATACGACTTCAAGAAATCCAAGATGAGTGCGAACGCATCGCTGATGAAATCAAAGGGGGGTTCCGGGTGACTTCGAAAGACGAATCTTGAAAAACACTTGGTATATATGATATCAACTTTCCCTCCCCTTAGCCACGAGTTAATTGGAGAACTCACTCGCAAAGTCGAGATAGAAATTGTAACTGTCGAAGACCTTGAGATTATCCAACATCACCTCGTCAATGCGGGCCATCCAGATCTGCTTCCATCAATCCTCTCAAAAAAAGGGGTGGTCTCCCTTCGAGACTTCATCTACCTCCTTCAAAGCAAGAATCCGCGCGACCGTAGGATAGTGAAAGCCCTGACCGGGTCGTTGACCGGAATTTTGTGGGGATTGGGGCATCTGCTCCAAGTTGGAAATCACATTCGCCCAGTTCCATCCAATTAGTCCCCCACACATTTACGGGACGCCCCAATGTCACCGATCTCCACAGGGTCAAAGGGGCATGCCATTCAAATAATCTTTCAGGGCCGAAGAAAGAATCTTTGGATACTATTGCATTCAATCCCCTACATTCAGGGGACTTTGAAATAGTCTATCCGAAAATGAAAAGAAGAGATTTTGTACAGCTCGCCGGGCTCGGTCTTGGATCCTTGGCCATCCCCCTGTCTGCGTTAGGCAATCCGGTTCCGGTTGAGGCCCTGCTTGAATCGCCCATCGACCGGGCTCAAAAGAAACAACTTGCTGACGTCGCGCTCAATACGGCCAAATCGCTCGGTGCCACCTACGCCGACGTGCGCATCGGCCGGTATCTCAACCAGTTCATCAACACGCGTGAAAACAAGGTGCAAGGCATCACCAGCACAGAATCGTATGGTGTCGGTGTGCGCGTCATCGTGAACGGTACATGGGGTTTTGCTTCAACCAACCTAGCAACCGCCGACGGCGTGAAGTCATGCACACAGTCTGCAGTGGCTATCGCGAAGGCAAACTCGAAATTCCAGAAGGAACCAGTCAAACTTGCGCCTACAGCGGGCGTCGGTGAGGTAGTGTGGAACACGCCGATCCAAAAAAATCCGCTCGAAGTACCCGTGTCGGAAAAAGCCGACCTCCTACTCGCAGCCAATGCCGCCGCACAAAAGAACGGAGCAGCATTCGTCAACTCCAATCTCTTCCAGGTCAACGAGCAGAAGTACTTCGCGTCGACCGATGGATCTTACATCGACCAAGACATACACAGGATTTGGCCCAACTTTCAAGTGACTGCGGTGGATCGGGCCGCCAACAAGTTTAAGACCCGATCAGAAATGGCCGCGCCTCGTGGTTCGGGCTACGAATACTTGATCCCCAAGAAGGAAGACAAGGTAGAAGGCCCGGGTGGAATGATCTTCTACAAGGATAGCTATGATATCATTGAAGACGCCACCATCGCTGCAAGGCAAGCGAAAGAGATGCTCTCCGCGAAATCGGTCGAGCCTGGCAAATACGACATGGTCCTTGAGCCTAACCACTTGGGTTTGACGATCCACGAATCCGTTGGTCACCCCTTGGAACTCGATCGAATTCTGGGCTACGAAGCCAACTACGCGGGAACAAGCTTTGCCACGCTAGACAAGCTGAAGTCTGGGAACTTCAACTACGGCAGCAAGCAAGTCACCATTTTCGCAGACAAGACACAAGTAGGTTCGCTTGGAGCTGTTGGCTACGACGATGAAGGCGTGAAAACCAAGCAATGGGACCTTATCAAAGACGGCGTGCTGGTGAACTTGCAAGCCATCCGCGATCAGGTGCACATCCTTGGACAAAAGGAGTCGCACGGCTGCTGCTACGCACAAAGCTGGAATGATGTCCAATTCCAACGCATGCCGAACGTATCGCTCGCCCCGGGTAAAGAACCTTACAGTGTGAACCAGATGATCCGGGATGTTGATAAGGGAATCTTCATCGCGGGACGAGGTTCCTATTCCATCGACCAGCAACGGTACAATTTTCAGTTTGGCGGAACCGTGTTCTTCGAAATCAAAGGGGGACAGATTACCAACATGTTGAACGACGTTGCCTACCAGGCGAACACACAAGAGTTCTGGAATAGCTGCTCGAAAGTGTGCGATCAGTCAGATTACCGGATGTTTGGCTCTTTCTTCGACGGAAAGGGACAGCCTTCACAAGTTAGCGCTGTATCTCACGGTAGCTCGACTGCGCGTTTTGATAATATCAACGTGATCAACACGGGTCGAACCATCTGACGACTAACGAAAATAAAAGATCCTACCCACCAACTATGAAAAGAAGGGATTTCATCCAACTAGCGGGACTTGGAGCGGGCGCGATGATGCTGCCGCTTCCAGGTTTCACGGCGGTCGACGAGGCTCGGCTGCTGGATAATTTTATTGACGCATCACAAAAGAAAAAGCTCGCCGACATTGCCTTGAACACGACTCGGCAATTGGGTGCAACGTATACCGACGTCCGCATTGGTCGCTACCTCAACCAGGTGGTGTCGACGCGTGAACGAAAAGTGCAAGGAGTGGTGAACACCGAATCATTCGGCGTCGGCATTCGCGTGATTGCGAATGGTACTTGGGGGTTCGCCGCCAGCAACGACGTGACACCTGAAGGCATCAAGAAAGCTGCGGAACGAGCCGTCATCATCGCAAAAGCAAACTCCAAGTTCCAAAAGGAACCAGTGAAGCTCGCCTCGACCCCGTCCTACGGTGAGGTATCGTGGAAAACACCCATCGTGAAGAATGGTTTTGAAGTTCCGATCAAGGATAAAGTCGACCTGTTGCTCAACGCCAATTCAAAAGCGATGGAGAAAGGTGCTGCATTTGTGAATAGCGCCATCTTGCTGGTAAACGAGCAGAAGTACTTCGCCTCTTCCGAAGGCTCTTATATCGATCAAGATGTGCACAGGATCTACCCTACCTTCACGGTGACCGGCGTCGATAGGCAGACCAACACCTTCAAAAATCGGACATCGTTCAGTTCGCCTGTTGGAATGGGATACGAATATCTCGATGGGCGTGCGGAAGACAAGATCAAGTCGCCTGGGGATATTATCCTTTACAACAAATCGTACGACATTCTGGAAGATGCATCGATGGCGGGCGACCAAGTGAAGCAAATGATCGCGGCCAAATCTGTGGAACCAGGCAAATACGATCTCGCGTTGGAACCTTCGCACATGTGGTTGACAATCCACGAATCGGTGGGTCACCCCACAGAACTCGATCGCGTCCTCGGTTACGAAGCCAACTACGCGGGTACAAGTTTCCTCACGTTGGACAAGTGGCAAACCAAGAAGTTCCGATTCGGGAGCCCGCTTGTGAACTTTGTGGCCGACAAAACACAACCTGGTTCTCTCGGTGCAGTCGGCTACGACGACGAAGGCGTGAAGTGCAAGTCGTGGGACCTTATTAAAGACGGGGTGTTGGTCAACTACCAAGCCATCCGCGACCAAGTGAGCATCCTGGGAGAAAAAGAATCGCATGGATGCTGCTATTCCCAAAGTTGGGCCGACGTTCAATTCCAACGCATGGCAAACGTATCGCTTCAACCGGGTAAAGAGTCTCTCACACCCGAGCAACTGATTTCGGGTATCGATCGAGGCATTTACATTGTGAAGGACGCATCCTTCTCCATTGACCAACAACGATATAACTTCCAATTCGGTGGAGTGCTCTTCTTCGAAATTAAGGGAGGCAAAATCGTTGGCATGTTGAAAGATGTAGCGTACCAAGCCAACACGCAAGAGTTTTGGAACTCGTGCTCTGCCATTTGCGACTCGCGCGACTATCGGTTGGGAGGTGCATTCAACGACGGTAAAGGACAGCCAAGCCAGTCGAACGCCGTGTCTCACGGGTCGGCCACTGCTCGATTCAATGGAGTGAACGTGATCAACACCGGCAGAACGATTTAAAAGGAATTCAAAATCTTAATTACAGGGATATGTCATTGTTAAGTAAAGAAGAAGCAAAGAAGATTCTCGAAAAAGCGGTAGGCTTTTCGAAGGCCGACGGGATCGCCGCCAATCTTTCGGGTGCTGACAGAGGTAACATCCGTTATGCTCGCAATAGTGTGACCACCTCGGGCGAAGACTCAAATATGAGCCTTGGAGTCACATCGTTCTACGGAAAAAAATCAGGGTCGGCGACCATTAATGAATTCGACGACGCATCGATTGAAAAAGTGGTGAGGCGCGCCGAGGAACTCGCGAAACTTGCACCTGAAAACCCAGAGTTCGTGGAGCCCTTGCCCCAACAGACTTATGGCGCAGAGGCAAAAACTTTCTCCGAAGCCACCGCCAAGATCACCCCTGACCTGCGTGCGCAGGCTGCGGCCGATAGCATCAACCCTGCTGCTGCCAAGAAAGTAACCGCAGCGGGCTACCTGCAGGACAGCCGTGGTTTCACCTCCATCATGAACAACAAAGGCTTGTACGCATATAACAGATCCACTAGCGTCGACTTCACAGTGACGATGAGGACCGACGATGGCACAGGTTCGGGCTGGGCGGCTCAAGATTTGAACGACGTGAGCAAGCTCAATGCCGGAGCAACCTCCAAGGTCGCGATCGATAAGGCACTCCAATCGCGGGAACCAAAGGCGATCGAACCTGGGAAATATACAGTGATCCTCGAACCTGCCGCTGCTGCCGATTTGGTGCGCCTCATGTTGAACATGAATGCACGTCAAGCAGATGAAGGACGGAGCTTCCTTTCCAAGAAAGGCGGCGGAACGAAACTCGGCGAGAAACTCGTCGACGAACGCGTGAACATCTACACCGATCCTTGGCATGAAGAGGTCCCCTCTTCAAACTGGGCATTCGACGGACTCGCGCGTCAAAAAATGGATTTGATCAAAGGCGGCGTTGTCTCCAACTTGATTTACGATCGCTATTGGGCACAACAGAAGAACGTGGCGCCGATTCCCTTCCCGGGAAATGCTATTATGGATGGAGGAAACGTATCGGTGGAAGACATGATCAAAGACACCAAACGCGGCGTGTTGGTGACTCGCTTCTGGTATATCCGCCCAGTCGATCCGCAAACATTGCTGTTTACTGGACTTACCCGCGATGGAACTTTCTACATCGAGAATGGCAAGTTGAAACACCCGATCAAGAACTTCCGGTTCAACGAAAGTCCGATCATCATGCTGAACAATCTCGAAGCGCTCGGCAAACAAGTGCGGGCTGTGACGAGCGAAGGTGGTCCTTTCGGCGGCATCAATTTGCTGATCCCATACATGAAGATCCGCGACTTCACGTTCACGAGCCTTTCCGACGCAGTGTAAGCTGCATGACGAAAATACTCGACGAATCAAGGGCTGTCTCAAAATGACAGCCCTTTTGTTTAGCTCAGAATTCAGGCAGCAAACCGAAAACTCGGACCTCTCGTGTAAATCCCGCAAGCGTGAGGAACGAGAATCTTTCACTTTGTCCAGATTCGGACGTGGAGTTACTTGACCCACGACTTGGAAAATGCTAATTAGCTTGTAACATTTTGTTACTTTTCTCTACTCGATGGGTAGAGGATTTTATTTCGAGAAACTCACGATTCCCAACCAAATATGAAACGACGAGATTTTATTTACCTGACCGGTATGGGCGCAGCAGGTGCTGCCGTGTTACCGGGCATGGCGAACGGTCGACCCATCACTTTACAAGAAGCGTTGACACCGGTGGACACTGCTTTGAAAAAGAGGATGGCAGATGTTGCCCTGAACGCCGCCAAATCGAAAGGGGCAACCTATGCCGATGTGCGCATCGGTCGGTACCTGAACCAGTTCGTGGTCACCCGCGAGGACAAAGTCCAAAACATTGTCAATACCGAATCCTATGGAATGGGTATCCGCGTGGTTGCCAATGGAGGCTGGGGATTCTCAGCCATCGATAAACTCGACAACGACAGCATTGCAAAGGCCGCAGAACTCGCGGTTTCAATCGCCAAAGAGAACTCGAGGTTACTGACCGAGAAAGTTCAGCTCGCCCCTGTGAAGGGCCATGGCGAAGTGAGTTGGAAAACGCCGATTGAAAAAAATGCATTCGAAGTCCCCATCAAAGACAAAGTCGATCTGCTTCTCAACGTGAACGATGTCGCGATGAAGGCAGGTGCTAACTACATCACCTCGCTCCTATTCCTAATCAACGAGCAGAAGTATTTCGCGAGCACGGACGGATCTTATATCGATCAAGATGTACACAGGATCTGGCCGGCATTCTTTGCCACATCTATCGATCCCACGACGGGCAAGTTTGAAACACGCAACTCCCTGAGCGCCCCCATGGGGATGGGATACGAATACTTGGATGTTCGTCCACAAGATAAAATCAAAAGCGTAACAACCCTGTACAAGGGTCGTTACGACATGCTCGAGGACGCCAAAGCAGGTGGCGCGCAAGCCGTTGAAAAGCTGAAAGCCAAATCGGTCGAACCCGGAAAATATGACTTGGTCTTAGATCCTTCGCACCTCTGGCTCACAATTCATGAGTCGGTGGGGCACCCGACCGAACTTGATCGTGTGCTTGGGTACGAGGCTAACTTTGCAGGTACCTCATTCTTGACACTCGATAAGTGGGAGTCCAAGAAATTCAATTTCGGAAGCAAACTAGTCAACTTTTCAGCCGATAAAACGCAAGTTGGTTCACTCGGTGCAGTTGGCTACGACGATGAAGGCGTGAAATGCGGAAAGTGGGACCTTATTAAAGACGGAATCCTGGTGAACTACCAGGTCATCCGCGACCAAGCTCACATCCTAGGTTTGAAAGAATCGCAAGGATGTTGCTACGCCGACAACTGGAGCAGTGTCCAGTTCCAGCGGATGCCCAACGTGTCGTTGCAACCCGGCAAAGAAAAGAAATCTGTTGACGACATCATCAAGGGTGTAGAAAAGGGCATTTACATTATTGGTGACGGCTCGTTCTCGATTGACCAACAACGCTACAACTTCCAATTTGGAGGTCAGTTGTTCTATGAGATCAAGAATGGCAAGATCGCTGGTATGTTGAAAGATGTCGCCTACCAAGCAAACAGTCAAGAGTTCTGGAATTCCTGTACCGCAATCGCCGATGAGAGCGACTATCGCTTAGGCGGTGCGTTTGGCGACGGCAAGGGCCAACCGCCCCAAAGCAACTCGGTGTCGCATGGTTCTTCCACTGCCCGCTTCAACAGTGTCAACGTCATTAATACTGCACGTCAAATCTGATCATACCTATGGCAATACTCACTAAAGAACAAGCCCAGGCCTTACTGAAGAAAGTGCTGAGCTACTCAAAAGCCGACGAATGTGAAGTAAATCTCACAGGAACCGACGGAGGAAACGTACGGTATGCCCGGAATGCAGTGAGCACCAGTGGCATTGTAAGCCAGAGCCAATTGGTGGTTCAATCAGCGTTCGGAAAAAAACTCGGGACGGCGACCATCAACGAATTCGACGACGCCTCGCTTGAAAAAGTGGTGCGCCGCTCGGAGGAACTCGCCCAACTGGCACCTGAGAACCCGGAATACGTGAGCGTTCTTGGTCCTCAAAAATATACGGATTCGAAATCCTTCGTGCAGTCGACCGCTTCCATTACTCCAAAGCAACGCTCGACACTAGTAGAAGAAAGTTTGAATGTCGCAAAATCGAGCAACGCAGTGGCCGCTGGATTCTTGGAAGACAACAATGGATATGCCGCCATGGCAAACTCCAAAGGCTTGTTTGCCTACAACACGTCGACGAATACCAACTTCTCTGTCACCGTTCGGACCCAAGATGGAAAAGGCTCTGGTTATGCGACACGCGGATACAACGACATCAACAAGCTTGATACGAAGACGGCCACGCAAATTGCGACTGAGAAAGCGCTCAAGTCTGCAACTGCCAAGGCGATCGAACCCGGTAAGTATACCGTCATTTTGGAACCCGCTGCGGTGGCGGTGTTGCTTGAAAACATCTTCTTCAACATGGATGCGCGACAGGCCGACGAAGGTCGAAGCTTCTTGAGCAAACCCGGTGGGCAAACCAAACTCGGCGAGAAAATGGTGGATGAACGAGTCAACATCTACTCGGATCCTCAAAATCCGGAGCTTCCAACCAGCCCCTGGGCCGGCGATGGTCGCCCTCAAGAAAAGGTGTCGTGGATTGAAAAAGGCGTGATCAAGAACTTCACTTGGAGTCGGTATTGGGCTGAGAAGAAAGGCGTGAAAGCAGTTCCCTCGCCAGATGCCGCGATTATGGAGGGCGGTACCAAATCCCTCGATGAACTGATTCGCGGGACCAAAAAAGGTGTGCTAGTCACGCGCCTATGGTACATCCGGAGTGTTGATCCCCAGACGTTGTTGCTTACTGGATTGACACGTGATGGAACTTTCTACATCGAAAATGGTGAGATCAAGTATCCCGTGAAAAACTTCCGTTTCAACGAAAGCCCGATCATCATGTTGAACAATCTGGAAGAGTTGGGGCGCCAGGAAAGAACGGTGAGTGTGGAGTCGAACTTGAACTATTTATTACCACCGCTCAAGGTGCGCGACTTTACTTTCTCCAGCCTCTCCGACGCAGTTTAAAACCATCCATGTCCGGGGGAATCGATTTCGACTCTCCCGGGCACTTTTTTATTGAAGGGTCGGTGCCGATCCCTTACCTTACACCCTAGAGCAACCTAAACCTTACCCCATGAATCGCAGGGATTTTGTTCGTTTGTCCGGCCTAAGCGCGGGCGCAGTGATGCTTTCACTGCCCTCCCATGCCAAACTTGTAGATCCCTCCCGTTTTTTGACGGCAGGACTCGATGTCGCTACGAAGAAACGCCTCGCCGATATCGCATTGAATACCGCGAAATCTAGCGGCGCCACTTACGCCGATGCACGAATTGCACGAATCCTCAATCAGTTCATCATCACACGCGAAAACCAAGTTCAAAACGTGATCAATACCGAATCTTTCGGCGTCGGCGTTCGGGTAATCGCTAATGGAACGTGGGGGTTTGCATCGACCAATAAAGTTGACGCGGATTCGATTGCCGCCGCCACACGAGAAGCCATCGCCATCGCCAAGGCAAACTCCAAGTTCCAAAAAGAACCAGTCGTGCTTGCCCCGGTGCCAGCTCACGGAGAGGTAACCTGGAAGACGCCTATCACAAAAAATGCATTTGCAGTACCCCTGAAAGACAAGGCAGACTTGCTATTGCAAGCCAACGCCAAGGCACTCGAAAAAGGTGCCTCATTCATCAACAACACACTCTTTCTGGTGAACGAGCAAAAGTACTTTGCCTCTACCGACGGCTCGTACATCGATCAGGACTTCCATCGCACGTGGCCCTATTTCACGGTCACAGTGGTCGACAAAACGAGCGGTGGTTTCAAAACACGCGACTCGTTCAGTGCTCCGGTCGGTATGGGCTACGAATACCTCGATGGCCTCGCAAAAGACAAAATCAAAGGACCTGGTGACGTGATTCTGTACAATAATTCTTACGACATGATTGAAGACGCCATGCTTGCTCCGGAACAAGCGCGTCAAATCTTGTCGGCTAAGTCGGTTGAACCAGGTAAATACGACCTCGTGTTGGAGCCGTCGCATACATGGCTCACGATTCACGAGTCAGTAGGCCACCCTCTCGAACTTGACCGAGTGTTGGGATACGAGGCCAACTTAGCAGGAACGAGCTTCGCGTCGATGGAAAAACTTAAATCAGGGAAATTCAACTACGGCAGCAAAGCCGTCAATTTCTTTGCAGACAAGAACCAACAGTATTCGCTTGGCGCCGTGGGTTACGACGACGAAGGTGTGAAATCGAAACGTTGGGATCTTGTGAAGGATGGTATTCTCGTCAATTTCCAAGCGATCCGCGATCAAGTTGGATTGCTAAACGAAAAAGAATCACAAGGCTGTTCTTACGCTCAGAGTTGGAACAATGTCCAATTCCAAAGAATGGCAAATGTATCTCTCGCACCGGGCAAGGAACCTCTGACCCCCGCCCAAATGATTTCAGGGGTTGACAAAGGAATTTACATTGTGAAAGACAGTTCGTATTCAATCGACCAACAGAGATATAACTTCCAGTTCAGTGGCGTCCTATTTTTTGAAATTAAAGGCGGAAAGATTGTCGGAATGCTAAAGGACGTCGCCTATCAAGCGAACACGCAAGAATTTTGGAACTCATGTGTACAAGTTTGCGACGAACGCGACTATCGCCTTAACGGAACATTCTTCGACGGGAAGGGGCAACCAGTCCAGTCTAACTCTGTGTCGCATGGATCTGCGACCGCACGATTCAACGGCGTCAACGTGATCAACACAGCACGCGAACTCTAAATCTATCTCAAGAACCAAGAACCCATTATACCCATGCTATCGAAAGACGAAGCCCGGAATATTCTTCAAAAGACAATCGCATTCAGCAAAGCCAACGGCTGTGAGGCAACGATCACGGAACAAGTGGTCGGCAACATTCGTTATGCCCGCAACACTGTCACCACAGCAGGAAAGAGCACTGATACATCCATCAACATCACTTCATATTTCGGCAAACGTGCCGGCGTAGCTACCGTGAATGAGTTCGATGACGCATCGTTAGAACGTGGTGTTCGTGCTTCGGAAGAACTCGCGCGACTCGCTCCTGAAAACCCTGAGTTCATGGAACCACTCGGTCCACAGAACTACGCCGAGTCCAAGGCATACTTCGACACGACGGCGAAAATTTCTGCTGAGTTCCGGGCACAAGCTGCATACGACAGCATTACACCCGCATCCAAAGTTGACGTCACCGCAGCCGGCTATCTAGAAGACGGCGCAGCCGTGACCGCTATGATGAACAGCAAAGGTCTGTATGCATATAATGCCGCCACCGGCGCGAACTTCACCGTCACCATGAGGAGCAACGATGGTACGGGTTCCGGATGGGTGCAACGCGATCACAACGACATTTCAAAAATAAATATCGCCGAGGCTTCCAAGATTGCAATCGACAAAGCGCTCCAATCTCGCAACGCAAAAGCGATTGAGCCTGGTAAGTACACGGTCATACTCGAATCGCAAGCAGCGGGCGACCTGATCCAAACGATGTTTTTTAGTATGGATGCAAGAAGCGCGGACGAAGGAAGAAGTTTCTTGTCGAAAAAAGGCGGTGGGACAAAACTTGGGGAAAAAATCGTGGACGAGCGCGTGAACATTTACACAGATCCATTCCATCCGGACGCTCCTTCAGCCACGTGGTCGCAGGATGGTGTGCCTATCAAGAAAATGGATGTGATCAAGAAAGGTGTGGTTTCGAATCTCTTCTACGACCGATACTGGGCGTCCCAAAAGAATGTGGCACCTGTACCTCAGCCTGCGAATCTGATCATGGAAGGCGGCAACGCTTCACTCGAAGACATGATTAAAGACACGAAGCGAGGCGTACTCGTGACTCGACTTTGGTATATCCGTTCTGTTGATCCACAAACGCAGCTGTACACGGGGTTAACCCGGGACGGAGTATTTTATATCGAGAACGGCAAGATCAAACACCCAGTGAAAAATTTCAGATTCAACGAAAGTCCCGTAATCATGTTGAACAATCTAGAGACACTTGGTAAGCAAAACCGACTGGGGAGCGGGTTCGGACAATTCGTTGGGGGTACTTTCCTTGTCCCGAATATGAAAGTGCGAGATTTTACGTTCACCAGCCTCTCCGACGCCGTTTAATCAACTGAAAATTCAGCAATCGGTTGTGTCTAAAATGCCATAAGGCAAAGCTGCCGCCTGAATAAATTCAGAACCTGTCAGTTAAAAAATAGCGATCATGCGATTTGATTCTCGCTGGAGTCGCGAGAGAGACGATTCCTCGTTGAGTCATTAATTTTTAGCCTTGAATTCGGTACGTTTCAATAGCCCGTTTTTCTTCACCCGGCTCCAATACGAATCTGGAGATTGGGATGTGGACCAACGCATGCCTTCGAACATACTCAACTCCTTGATCGAGTACACCACCCTCCCTGTCGACACACAAGAGAACATCGTGGCACTGAGCAGCGACGCCATTTTTCGCTGCCCGTTTTGCTACCTGAGTGGCCATAAACTGGTCGAGTTTACCTCCACCGAACGCGACAACCTGGAAAAGTACATCAAGCATGGAGGCTTCCTTTTCGTAGACGACTGCAACCATGACATCGACGGCCTTTTTGCGAAATCATTCGAATCGCAAATGGAGAAGATCTTTGGCAATGGCGCACTCAAGAAGATTCCTAAAACCCATGAGATCTACTCTTCATTCTTCAAGTTCGACGGCCCACCAGCCACCTCGCAAGAACTGAACGGATGGGGCGACGATATCGTCCACGACTACCTGAAGGCGATAGAAGTGAACGGCAAGATCGGTGTACTCTATAGTAACAAAGACTATGGATGCGAATGGGATTATGACTTTCGAAACAAACGTTTTTATAAAATAGACAACACGCGTTTTAGTGTGAACATTATCATGTACGCACTCACCGCATAGAGAACAAGATATGAATGCTCCAACCCAAGCGACAGAACTGAAAGTCAACGAACTCATCGAGGCTTTGCAGAACTTGAAACGAGAAATCCGAAAAGTGATTGTAGGACAAGAGGACACTGTCGACCAACTCCTGATTACATTTCTCGCAGGCGGTCATGCGCTCCTTGAAGGTGTCCCAGGTCTTGCGAAAACACTCATGATCCGCACGTTGTCCGAAGCGGTACATTTGAAGTTCCGTCGAATCCAGTTTACGCCAGACCTCATGCCCTCCGACATCATCGGCACTGAAATATTGGAAGAAGATCACACGACGGGCAAACGAATCTTTAAATTCAATAAAGGGCCTTTGTTTGCCAACATTATCCTCGCGGACGAAATCAATAGGACATCTCCCAAAACGCAATCGGCGCTTCTCGAGGCCATGCAAGAATTTGAAGTGACATACGGCGGTGTAACCTATCCGCTCGAGCGCCCCTTCTTCATCCTCGCCACTCAAAACCCGATTGAGCAAGCCGGAACGTTCCCTCTACCCGAAGCTCAACTCGATCGCTTCCTTTTGTATATAAGGATCGGCTATCCGACCGCTGAAGAAGAACGTTCGATTCTGGAAAACACGACGGGCAAACGCTCAGTCCAAATTGAAAAAGTTATCACAGGGCAACAGATCATCGACGCGCAGAAACTTGTACGTGAAGTTCATATCAGTTCAGAGTTAGTCCAAGTCGTTTCTGAAACTGTTCGCGCCACTCGACCCGACCAAACACCTGTTGCCAAAGTCAAAGAGTGGGTAAGATGGGGTGCAGGTCCTCGCGCAGGACAAGCCATGATCCTCACGGCAAAAGCGCGTGCTTTACAGAACGGAAACCTTGCTGTCACGCGCGAAGACATCGCAAAGGTTGCCTATCCGGTTTTACGCCATCGCATCCTCATGAATTTCCGCGCCGAAGCAGAAGGAGTAAAATCGGACGATATCACGAAGTCGATACTCGACCACACACTCGCCCTCCACAAGTCGATCTAACCGTCATGAAACAGGACATCAACGATCTGCTCAAGCCCGAACTCCTCAATACCGTGAATGGTCTTGAGCTCGTGGCCCGCATCATCGTTGAAGGATTCATGAGCGGTAGTAATCGAAGCCAGTCGATCGGGGTGGGTTATGAGTTCAGTCAATACCGAAGTTATGAGCCCGGCGACGATCTCCGGTTGTTGGACTGGAAAATGTATGGCCGCTCGGAACGATACTACATCAAGCAATCCGAAATCGAGACCAACATCACGGTTAAATTCATACTCGACGCCAGCAAGTCGATGGAGTACAAGGAGAAGGGCATCAGCAAACTTCAGTATGCCAAAGTGATGGCCGCTGCCCTCGCCTACTTGGCGCGAAAACAGAGCGACACCTTTGGCTTGTACATCGTCAACGAACTTGGATTGAAAATTGTCGAACCCCGCTTCGAACAACAACAGTTCATGAGATTCTTGAACGAGCTCATCGCCACCAAAGGCGAAGGGACTTGGAGCAACGGAAAGGACATTGAGGCCCTCCATCACCATGTAGGAAAGGAAGTCATCGTCTTTTTCACGGATCTATACGATCAAGAAAAGGACCTGCACCAGTTTATCACCAACCTCAAAACGAGTAGGAACGAGGTGATCGTCTTCCAAATCATGGGTTACGACGAACTGAACCTCGAAACAGACGGCGTTTTCACGTTCGAAGACCTGGAAACAGGTGTACGCCTGAAAGTCGACACGGTCGCTCAACAAAAAGCATATAAAAATAGGGTCGACGACTGGATTCAACAATCGAAGGCGTGGATGCTTGAAAAGCAGATTGACTACCTTCTTGTGAAGCTCAATCAACCCGTCGAATCAGTGATCGCCAAATTCCTCAACAGTCGCAAACGATTAATGCGGTGACGTTCACGAACCCTGTATATCTGTGGGCCCTCTCCGCCCTAGCCATACCAGTCGCGATTCATTTGCTGAGTCGTAAAGAGGGACGCGTGATTCGGGTTGGGTCCTTGAGACACGTGGAGGAATCGAACACGAGTCAATTCAAGTCCATCCGACCGAATGAAATTCTCCTGTTTGCTTTACGCGCGCTCATGTTCTCTGTTGTCGTCCTATTCCTAGCCGGCGCCCAATGCTCTAGCACAAATTCAACATCCCAGCGATGGATTGTTCTTGAACCTGGCGTCGAATCAATCTCGACCTATCAGAACACGATCGATAGCCTGATGACCGCTGGATACGAGCGTCACTACTTAGCGGTTGGTTTTCCGACGGAGCGACCTACCAGGGACACGGAGCTCGACTACCGCGGTTTGGCAAACCAACTTGGGACGATGCCCGTGGAGGTAATAGTTCTGTCATGGTCGAAAATTGAAAACTTCCGCGGTCCGATGACGCCGTTGCCTCCAAACACGCGTTGGATACCCGTTGAGCATCCCGAAGTAACGTACGCTGCCTACGCGCAACAAGCGGGCGATAGTCTGATCACGAGGACCGCTCGCTCATCCTCCACAGGGACACTATACAGCTCAAATCTCGAAGCCGACTCACATCTCAATTTCTGGAGCGACTCCATCGCAATCGACAGGCCCACAACAAAAAGTGTTTATGTTTTTGCCGACAATCAACATCAAGACTTAAAACAAGTTTTCTTAAGCGCGATCACCGTGCTTCAAAAAGAGCTTCGACTTCCTCTCAGAGAGACAACCGAGGGTTCAACGGCCGATTGGACTTTTTGGCTGAGCGAGGCGCGCCCCAAGTTGGCCGGCACGGGTCACGTAGCCATGTTAGATCTAGATGGACAAGGCCCATTATTCGATCAGAAAAGCCCTAACGTATGGGCAATTCAAGGGATCTCGAACCGGAGCGATGCGGTCGCGCAAAATCTAGTATTAGAAATGTATCGAATGATGTACCCTTACTCAGAAAAAGTGCTTTCGAAAGATGTTCGGGCAATACCCGAAGCGATGGCATTCACTGAACCGTTTACTTCAACCCAAGTAGTGAGCTCCAAGCTAGATCTTGCGAGTGCGCTAGTAGCGATGTTTCTACTAACACTCGCGGCCGAACGTTGGCTTGCGTTGAAACGAAATCAATGACGGGCCGATCGACGATATCGAAAATCAGAACGAGTTACCTTCGGGCTCGTTGGATCGAAGTGATCATCTTTGGTTTCGCGGCGGCATTTCTTGCAGCCTCCCTTGCTTGGTTATTCAACCTGTCAATCCACACAATGACGGCAGTGGCGCTGGGGTTCGGTGCTGTCGTGGTGGCTCAACGCGTGTATGCGCTGTCGCTATCGAAGGTTGATAATCTGCGGATCGCGTTTTATTTGAATCGTTTTTATCCACACCTCCTGGAAAGTAGTGATTTGCTAGTAAAAGACACCAGTCAGCTTTCGTCGCTTGAAGAAATCCAGCTTCAAAGGATCGATCGAACGCTGACCGAGTTACTCCCATCGATTCAACTCCCAAACCGCATTTCACTAGCACTCGTTACTTTGCTGATCTCCGCATTGTTGTTCACGACGTCATTGATCTGGCGTCCAGCTTCGTCCCTTGGCGACGCCGGGCGGGTAGGCAGCGAAAACCAATCGCAGCAAACTGAAACGGCGACTCCACCTGTTGTCGATCCTCGGATAAAATCGACCGCCGTAACAATCACCCCTCCTACCTACACTGGGCTTGCCGCCACGAAGAGCAGCCAACTGTCATTCCAAGCACCTGAGGGAAGTGCCGTGTTGTGGACACTTGAGTTTCATCATCCTGTTGAGTCGGCCAAGATCGTGATGACAACTGGCGACTCAATCGTGGTGAACCCATCCGCCGAAAAAGTAGTTTTCCAAACCGTAGTGCAGTCCACCGCGATCTACCGAGTTCAGTGGAAGATTAACTCGATCTGGCATGCGTCCGATTATTTTAAAATCGATGTTCGCCCGGACCAAATTCCATACGTCGTAGTGAACGATCTCCCGCAGTTCACGAAGCTGAAATGGGGTGAAAAACCTTCCATCGCAGTTACCTCAACCATGCAAGATGACTACGGTCTCACATCTGGTCACCTGATTGCTACCGTGAGCAAGGGCAGCGGCGAGTCTGTCAAGTTTCGAGAGGAGCAGATTCCATTCACATCCCCCGTCTCAGGGAAACAGTCCGTGGGAAGGCTCACCCTCGACTTCCAGAAACTAGGGATGGAACCCGGTGATGAAGTTTACTTCTATGTGGAGGCTTTCGACAACAAGCAGCCCACACCTCAAAGGAACAGGACCGATACATATTTTATTGCACTTCAAGACACCGCGCAACAAGAGATCGTCATGGACGAAGGGTTAGGCGTCGATTTGATGCCGGACTACTTCCGAAGCCAGCGGCAACTGATTATCGATACCGAAAAATTACTTGCGGAACAGAAAAAAATTAGCACTAAGCAATTCAACAGCACGAGCAATGAATTGGGTTATGACCAAAAAGTCCTTCGTCTCCGGTACGGACAGTTCCTCGGCGAAGAGTTCGAGACATCCATTGGGGAATCTGCCGTGAACGAACAAGAGGAAGAGAACGAGAAGGACGAAGACATCATGAAAAAGTACGGCCATCAACACGACACCGAAAATGAACACAACCTGGTTGCCGACAAGAAGACCCCTGAATCGGGCCATCAACACAATGACGAAAAAGACAAGGACGATCCAATGGCTGCGTACCGGCATGACCACGACAGCGAAGAAGAAGCAACGTTTTTCACACAGTCGATCAAGGCCAAACTTCGAGCAGCACTTACTTTGATGTGGGATTCGGAACTACAACTCAGGATGTTCAAACCGAAAGAGTCCCTCCCCTACCAATACCAGATTCTAAAACTGTTGAAAGAAATTAGCCAGGACTCTCGTGTGTATGTACATCGAATGGGCTTCGACCCACCACCCTTGAAAGAAGAACGACGGCTTACCGGATCGTTGGAGGAAGTAAACCCAATCCGTACCGTAGAAGATCGTTCCACCTCACAGCAGTATCCCGCCATCCGCCGAGCGCTCGCCATTGTCGCGACACTCTTACAAGAGGATCAAATGACGATATCAAGTGAACAACGAGCGCAGTTGCAACTGGCAGGAGATGAGTTGGCAGGGGTGGCATTGAAGACACCGGGAAACTACCTCTCGCAACTTTCGCAGATCCGGGCCGTCATCGAAAGTGAGGGCGACCTCACAAAAGATCGAAGTTCCCTTCGGTCTATTCAACAAGCGTTTTGGAGTGTGCTTCCCCGAGAAGCTTCAACCCCCACGCGACTGGGGTCAAGTGGCCACAAACTGGACTCCAGATTAATGGACGAGCTGAAATCAAAAGCGAATGACTGACCCAAGGATTCAATGGGACCCTGTCTTCCCAATTTCGATTGTCGTGGCCTTTGGGGTCGTCATGCTCGTCGTGCTCGTGGTCCTGGAGTATCGAAGGAAGATGAAATTCCGCACACCGCGGATCATCGCACAGGCTCTATTCATGGTTTCTCTTACCTGCTTGGTGCTTCGACCGTCATGGCGAAGCAATCAACCCCAAAACGGCCTCCTCCTACTCACGCCCGGGTACGATAAAGCGCAAGTCGCCACTGTGCTTCAGGAACATCCAACCCTACAAATCAAACTTTCCCCCGGGGCGGCGGCATTTCCCGGTGCGAGCACGTTTGCAGATTACCACGACCTTGCCGCGCAAGGAACAAGAATCTCGGCAGTCGTTGGCGATGGCCTTCCCGGTTGGGCGCTCGAGATGCTTCACCAGCCGGATTACAACTTCCTTTCCAGTGAAAGCCGTGGCCTGACAAGAATCAATGCCGATCAACTGCAGTTTGCAAACCGATGGAACGCTGTCGAGGGCCTCTACCATGCCATCGAGCCAACTTGGATTCGTCTGCGTGGTCCAGCAGGAATTGATGACTCCGTCCGAGTAGACGCAGGAGACTCAAAGTTCCGCTTGGAATTTTTTGCGAAATCACCGGGACGCTTCACATACGATGTAGAAACACCAGAAGGTGTCGAGTCACTCCCCGTCCACATCTTACCGGAGCGTTTGTTAGAAATCGTGATCATGAATGACTACCCGACCTTCGAGAGTCGGTTTCTGAAAAACTTCCTAGCAAGCAGTGGACATCGGATCGTCGTGCGAACTAAGGTCTCGAAAGAGAAGTTCAAATTTGAATTCAGCAACCATACCCCATCCGAATTCAAGCAACTCACGACCAAGCTATTGTCCGAAACAGACCTTTTGGTGTTGGACGCACGAACGTTCGAAACCATGCCGGCGAACGAACAGAGAACGGTTCGTACAGCGATCAACGCCGGATTGGGCGTCATCCTCCTTCCCGACCCTTCGGTAAAAAAAGGAGCGGCCTTGTTGTCATTTGCGACAACCAACGATGCCGATACCTCGACAATCAACCTGCCACACGCCAAGTCTGTTCAACTTCCGGTGTTGCCGTTACGCCCTACAGAACAGGTCGAAACAGTCCTCGAATCGAATCACGGAAAAGGCCTAACAGGATTCAAGACAGTTGGATCGGGGAAACTTGGCTTCACGCTGATTCGCGAATCATATCAGCTCGGATTACAATCAAGATCAGAAGACTATGCGTCGCTTTGGACACCTCTCATCGAGAAGTGTGCTCGCACTGGGTTCGAAGACTTTCAGATTAAGATCAAGTCGCCATTTCCCAGGTATGTCGATGAACCAATTAAATTCGAAATCCTGTCTTCAGGAACCGTCCCTTCAGTAAAGGTCGACGGCACGCTGGTCCCGGTCGCCGAAGACTTGCGCGTCGATGACGTCTATCAAGGAACGCTGTGGGCAGGTGAGCCCGGATGGCATGAATTAAAGACCGACTCAACTTCTCATTGGTTTTACGTGTCCACCTCGAGTACATGGCCGACTTTGCGCGCCGAAGAGACAAGGACTAGCACCGCACGCCTTGCATCGACCGAATGGCACGAACGCGCACCGATGCCAGTTCACAATCGGCAAATCCCAACAATCATTCTTTTCATACTCTTTGTGTGTGCGGCCGGTTTCTTATGGCTGGCGCCGAAGCTTTAAGACTAGTCTACCGGTTTCCCTCTCACCAAGTGAACCCATCCTTTGATCTCTTGAAATTCTTGATCGGGATCCGAGGTTAAAAACTGCACGTCGGCTCGGTAGAAGTATACACCAGATGGCACTTCTCGACCATTATTATCTCGACCGTTCCAACGGATATAAATGCTTCGCTCTTTGCTGTTAGTAAGTTCGTAGATTTTCTTACCCCAGCGATCATACACTACAAAATCGACATGCAGTACAAATCGAGCGCACTTTGTCGGGTCGTCGTTGCGTTCGCACAATGAAGGTTGATCCGGATCTCCATACGCAGCAAACACATCGTTGCAACCATCATCATTAGGCGTAAAAACATTGGGCAACTCGTAGTGCGGGCAATTGTCGAAGCAGAAAGCATCGCTCAGGTCACTCTTGTTGCCCGAACGATCAATCGCCATCACTTTGTAGCACCGTGCAAAGGACTTTAGATTCTCATTGCGGTCCACAAAAAAAGTATCCCTCACGTTGGTAGCGTACTCGGTAAAATCACCACCAGATTGGTCGGCAACAAAAATTGAATAGCTCGCCACGTCGTTGCCGCAACTCGCAGTGGAGGGTCTGTTCCACCTCAATACATTGGAATAGACTCTTGCGCCACACCCTGCTTTCGTGGGATCGTCGCACGCGCTCGCAATCAAGTCGAGCCCCATCACTGGTGGACAGGGCGGCGTCTCATCGTTCAAACTCGCACAAATTCGTTGCGAGTAATTCAGCAGCGGCTCATCGATCTTTGGATTCCCGTAAGCGCCCCGCGTTAGCACCCGATAACAGTACTCTTTGTCTTTTACAACCGTATTGTCAACGAAGCGGAAGCCATTCACATTTACATCCACCTCTCCAATCAACTGCATTTCCGAATCAGGCTGTCCGGCATCGGTACGGAATACTGAGTGAATGGGGAACTTGTCTGTTCTGTTCGTCCACGGAACGTCGGCCACCCACGTCATTTCAATTTTGTCGACGCGAGGTTGCAACTCCAACCTTACATTTGACGCCACAAATGAAGTATCTATCCTTTGATTGTTCGCGTCAAAAGCTACCACTCGGTAGTTGTACATCTGCTGATCCGTATTGATTGCACGATCTTGGTAGCTTAGATTCGTCAAACGACCCGGGTGGGGTTTCACCATTCCAATCCTACCACTGATTCCTTGTGCTCGATATACTTCGTACGTGTACGGCGGTGGAAACTGGTTGACGTCCGCATCGAAAGGCTGGGTCCATTTCACCGTAATTGCGCCGTTCGAGCTATCCGTTTCATCGACAGTTACGTTCGTGATCACCGGACGGTCTGCCAAGATGGGGTCGACACAAATTTCTTGCGAAACATAACTCTCACCACCGTTTGGTTGTGGGTAGATCGCGAGCAGGCGATAACAATAACTTGCACCCGGCGCGAGCCCCTTGCCTGAGTTGCTATCGACATACGACGTCTGAGCGATCGGCAATTCTGCGATCAACGAATAACCTAAGAACTCCGGAATACCGGTAACACATTCAGGCGGCGTAAAAGGGAATTGATCCACACGGCGCCAAACCTGCATGCTCGTCGCATTCTCACAAGCGTACGAATCCCAAGTCAATGAAGATTGCCGCGTACCCGGATTGACCGTCGCCGCCTGCCAACGAGGCGCGGGTCCTACCACGGTGATCCTCCAAGTTTTAAATTGTGTCAATCGAACCCCGCCAGTCCGTGGCCGATCGGTTATCTTAAAAGTGACTTGGTATGGCTCACGTCTCACATGCTGACAATCAGTTTGCCAGGAGAACGTGACTCGCGCTGGTGCCGACGGGCTCGATGCCATCCATCGTGGCGCCGGGGTCACCTGCGCGGGCGAAGGGCTAATGATCAGTGCCTGCGAGAACGTCTCGATCATCACACTATCCGAATCGGGATCGAAACCAAAAATATCCTCAGTGATCTTAGTGCCCGCCTCCACGCAAATGTCTTGTGGCACGGCCAGTTCAGGTCGCTGATTGTCGCAGTCTTCAACCAATATTTGCATGTCGCGTTCCACGTATCCGAGCAACTCGTAACGTCCGTTCACCTTCCGCCACTCTTTGATAAGGAATGCGATGTTGTATTCACCCTGCATGCCCGGCGCATCCCAGATGATAGTGCCGGTGACCGGATTGATCGAGAAATCGGGAGGATGCGATTGGTCTTCGTTGCCAATTGGGTACTGACTTGCTAGGTAGAATTCGCGCGAGTTCGGCGCACGATAGTTTACGACGTTTTGCCCGAGGCCCATTTTCGGGACGATCAACTCGTATGAAAGGCTATCGCCATCGATATCGTACGCTCCGGGATTATGGTACCAAGCCGAACCAACACAGGCTTTGTCGATGGGAGGCACCAACAGTCTAGGTGAATTGTCGCAGCCCACAAACGGGTTGATCTCGATCGATGTCTCTATGTAAAAGAGGGTTGAGAGTGGACTGGCAATGTTCACCACACCTCCATTTCTATAGGGTTCGGCATAGCGAATAAGAAATCTCCCGGGTCCAGCGTATGTGTGCAAAACGGTGAACGTGGCCATCCCCATGTTCGTCCCTAGGTCTGGACGTGGTGTCGTCGGGGTGTCAGGAACTTCCACCCAAGTACTATCGCCAAAGAACAGGATTTCGCCGGGTCCGCCGAAGTGCACGCCCGATCCAGTATCAATGTACACCGTCACCGTGATGCGATAGGTTCTGTCCAAGCAACTTACACGGGTGGCAGTGATTTCACCTGCGCGCAAGTGCGTCGCCATCGCTTCACCTCCCACAAAAAGGGTGATAACTACAAATAGAAGCGTGTAAAATCGATTCATTTCAACCGTTAAGGCCAGCCTAAAATCCAACGCAGAAAAGCATTCGAATAATATAGCCGATGATCACAATAAAAAAGCCCCGACCATACGGACGGAGCTTTTGTCTAACTGATTCGTTTGGGTAAACCGACCGCTATTTCTTAGGAGTTTCCTCCTTAGGCGTAACGCGTGCTTTCGCTTCGTCAGCCATTTTCTGAATTTCAGCAGCGGTCTTTCCCTTGAGATATTCAGGAAGTTCCATTCCAGCCATGTTAAAAATCTCTTGGAGCGGAGGAACGGACTTATACAAACCTGAAATAAAGTTCGCAGTTGAGCCCTTGCCATCGCCGCCCACACCGGCGCCGCTATCCCAAACGGTAAGCTTATCAATCTTAATGTTCTTAATCGCTTCGGTTTGGAGCTTCACCAATTCGGGAAGTTTATCAACGATCAAGAGCAACACCGCATCGCGTGCATTGTCGCCAGAAGCCTTCACGATCTGCTGCAGACCTTGCGCTTGCTTTGTCAAGATCTCAAACATACCTCGCGCTTCTGCTTCCAACTTCGCGTAGATGGCGTCCGCCTCACCCTTGGCTCTCTCACGCAGTTTTTCAGCGTCGGCTTGTGCTTCAATGATTGCCTTTTGTTTTTGAATCTCAGCCGCTACAACAATGTTCGCGTTTTGTGATGCACGTTCGCGAATCGCCCGGGCTTCTTCCGCTTTCTGTTCGGCGAGATACGCTTCCTCCAAGGCTTTCGCAGACTGGACTTTTTCAGCCGCGATCGCACGCTTCAACGCTTCTGCTTCTCTTTCACGGCGTTCTGCATCAGAATTCGCCACGTTAATCTTCGACAAGTTCTCACCCTTGACGGCCAAGGCGTTCGCTTCCGCGGACTTGATACGGGTATCACGTTCGGCCTCCACGCGACCGATTTGCTCGTCACGCTTCGCACCAGCAATTAAGACCTCCTTATCCTTGACGGCGATCGCCACTTGCGTATCGCGGTCGCGAACCATTTCAGCCACTTTAATATCTCGCTCTTTCTCCGCTTCCGTCTTACCGATATCTCCAATTCGTTCTTGGTCCGCCACGCGAATCTTTGCTTCGTTGATCGCTTTCGCTGCAGCTTCCTTACCAAGAGCCGCGATATACCCGCTTTCGTCCTTGATGTCTGTGATGTTGACGTTGATCAGCTTAAGACCGATCTTCTTGAGCTCGACTTCCACGTTGTGGGCAACATTTTGCAAAAACTTGTCGCGGTTGGTGTTGATTTCTTCGATGTCCATCATCGCCACCACCAAACGCATCTGACCTACAATGATATCATGGGCAAGTGCGTGCACGTCGGGGCGCTGAAGCCCGAGCAAGCGCTCAGCCGCATTTTCCATTACGCCGCCTTCCGTAGAAATACCTACCGTAAATTTCGAAGGGACGTCGACACGGATATTTTGCTTACTAAGCGCGTTAGTTAAGTTCACTTCGATCGAAATCGGCGTGAGGTCCATAAACGCATAGTCCTGAAAAACCGGCCAGATAAAAGCGGCACCACCGTGGATACACTTGGCTGAACCACCACCACCCACCTTACCAAACACGACCAAAACACGATCGGAAGGACAACGCTTGTAGCGGCGCAGTGCACTCACGAACATGATGAAGGCAAAGAGTACGACCCCCGTGATAATAGGAATTGAAAACATAGTGTATTGAATTGATTAAAGCTTTGTTCGAATCTATTTTGAGTTCCCTACTTAAGGGGTGTTACAATCAATGTGTTGTCGTTAAGCACGTTCGATACGCGCACCATTTTACCCGTCTCGATATCCGATTCTTCGTCTGTCAACGCATCCAACGTCCTTAAAGCGCCCATCACTTTTACTTGCACTTTTCCAAGACCGCCACGTTTCGATTGAATTGTGAGGTACACCTCGCCAGTTTGTCCAATCGCTTTCTCGATCTTCATCGTACCGTCGTACTGCGCCTTCATTAAAAGGTAAAACATACCCGCCATCAGGGTCATCATCAAGGCTCCTCCGACAGCGGCGACTGCGATGGCCACCCCGTCACTTGCGCCAGATTCAATCATGGCGATGCCGACCCAACCAAAAATGGTAAAGAAGCCAATCATGTTCTTCAGAGTGAAGAACTGGAACCCGACGCCGTGGTCGTGTTCTACTTCCACGTCCGGCGTGTCATCGGTCATGTCACCTCCCAAGAACGAAAGGATGACCTGCAAGACGAAAACAACGGTAAAAGGCACTGCGAGTGCCCAGAAAACCTTGAGTGTGAGGGTTAGCGTAGCCCACCATTCAGACAGTGATTCCATGCTTATAAGGGATGTTTGAATTTAGTTTGAAATTCATAAAACCACAACGTTCAATGTAACCCTCATTTTCGAGGGTGCATTTGGAAGTATCTGATAATCAATATTTTGACTCCAAACAAATAAAAAAGCCCAGTTCATCAACTGAACCGGGCTTCTTTCGTAGCGTGTAAGGTTTTCCGAACCTGTTAGACGTATTGGTTGAGCATGACGGGCATGACCAACATCAACATATCTTCATTTTTATCTTTTTCGGCAGGAAGGATCACACCAGCCTTATTCGATGCGTTCATGTTAAGCTTAATCTGCTCGGTGCCGATGTTGCTCAACATTTCGATGAGGAACTTGGCGTTGAAGCCGATCTCGATGTCCTCCCCTTCGTGTTCGCATGAGAGGCGTTCGTTCGCTTCATTCGAAAAATCTAAGTCTTCGGCAGACACCTGCAACTCGCTGCCCGTAATCTTCAGGCGCACTTGGTGTGTTGTCTTGTTGGCGTAGATTGAAATACGCTTGAGCGACCCGAGGAAATCGACGCGATTGATCGTCATCTTGATCGAGCTCGAAGATGGGATCACGTTGTCGAAGTCAGGGAACCGTTCGTCGATCAGGCGGCAGATCATCTTGATGTTGCCAAACTTGAAGAAAGCATTCGACATGTTGAAGTCGATGCTTACATCGCTGTTTTCAGTGGGTAACGTTGCCTTGAGCAAGTTTAACGCCTTGCGAGGGATGATGATCGCGTTCCCATTTTCCGACTTCACATCGGTGCGGCGGTAGCGTACGAGGCGGTGGCCGTCAGTCGCAACAAAAGTGGTATTCTTCTCGCCGAGGTTAACATAGACACCGGTCATCGCGGGGCGAAGCTCGTCGCTACTGGTCGCGAAAATCGTGTTGTTGATGGCTCTTCCAAGGACTTCCGAAGAGATGTTGGCAGAAAAGTCCTGAGAAACGGACGGCACTTTCGGGAAGTCAGTGGCGTTTTCACCGGATAATTTGTAACGACCGTTGTCCGAACTGATCTCGATGCTGTATGTCGACTCATCGATCGAGAAGGTAACGGGTTGGTCGGGCAAGTTCTTGAGTGTATCCAACAGGATGCGGGCCGGAACAGCAATGCTGCCCTTTTCTTTCGACTCCACGTTGAGCACCGTAATCATCGACGTTTGCAAATCTGAAGCTGTAACAGTCAGATTGGCTTTATCGATCTCGAAGAGAAAATTCTCGAGGTTTACGATAAACTTCATTTGTCTTGTGGTTGAACGGGGGGTAAAGATAGAAAAAAATGGCTATTCCGGGATTGGGCGGAACCACGTCTTTTTCTTTGCAATTCGGGCCATTTCGGGCCTTTTGAAGGTCATGATCTCTCCACGGACGCGGCCGTATACCTGCGATTGATCCCGAAGTGGCGGATAGACCTCCAACTCATACAGCTGGTTGCCAATATCCGTGACCACGACCTTAAACGAAGTCGGGCCGGCAAGCAAACTATCAATTCTTGGTGTTTGACCCGGCCGATAGAAGCCCTCTCCTACCAAGAGTGACACGTCGTCCAGGTAGGTGTTCACCTTGGCAGTATCGGCCGCTGCCATGCCATCCACGGAAAAGGCACGGTCTTTCAACGAAATGGTGAAAGTTTCGGTAGGGTCTTTGGTAAACGTCGTGGTCAACGACTTGAAGTTGCGCCAGCTAAACGCAAACACGCGCTTGTCCCGCCAGTCGTCCACGGTTTGTTCAAACACACCTGATGCATACACTCGATAGCCGGGGATATTTACCACGAGCGGGTCGTGTCCTTCTACTTGGAAAATTGCCTCGGGTTTCTGGGCGTTCCCACCCACTCTGTAACTTTTAACCATCTGGTCGTGTACGAAAAACCTGACAGTTGTGCCCGAATTTGCGAGCGCGCTCATCACCTCGGTTTTCTTTTTCTCGCTCACCGGCCGGCGGGGTCGAACATGTTCGATGGTTCCAAAGAGCACTTGGATCGTGCGACGATCGGCTGGGTATTGGTCGTTCACCATCCACTTCGTGCCGTCGTATCGTAAAACGACAGTGTCACGGCTCGAGAGCATTTCCACACGATCGATGTTGGCCATGTCGTCAACCGCAAACTCATTGGCATTCACTTCGATCTCGCTTTCACGGAAGGCAAAGAACCACAGGCCAACGATGGCAAGGATCAAACCCACCAACACGACTGCAGATATCTTATTCTTACGTTCCTGCATGATCAAAACTTTGCATACGTCCGACGGCGCCACCACGATTGAACAATCCCAATGAACACGATGATGAATATCGGCAATACGAGATTCACGAACTGCCAATACGATTTCTCTTGCTTCACTTTTTCCTTATCCAATGGGCGCGCCAATATCTCCTTGTTGCGGGCGGTGATCAATCCGTCTTGATCGGTCAGGTACGCGACCATATTTAACACGATGCGCTCGTTGGCAAACACACGCTTCGAAATAGGGTCCATACCAAGTTGCTGAGGCATGCCATTCCTCGGGTTGATGTCGTTGCGGACAAAATCGCCGTCGCCCACCACGATCATTTTAGATTCTCCCGAAGTCAGAACCTTGTCTTTTGGGGCACCCTCTGGTAAGAAACGATTCTTGTATAAAGAAGTGAACGTTCCTTCAAGCAACCACGCCACCGGAATAGGCCCTTCGCCAAACGACGCCGGGTCCACATTCTTTCGAAGATCGTTGACACTCACCTTCACCGGCGCCGTGAGTCTACGCGAATACTGAGAGGAAAAAAGCAGTGGCGTTTTCTTCACACCGATGGCCCCGACGCTATCAACCGAACTGATAAATCGAGTCAAAGCGGCGTCCATGTTGCGAGAAATGGGATGATTCGCATGCTGATAGATCAATGGGAAGAACGGCCATTCCATCTGCATGATTTGCGGTTGCCCTCCCGTTTCCGATACCACCACGGGATACGACGCCGAGAATCGGTCCTGGATGAGGTCAGGATTGACGCGAACTCCATATTTAAATAGCTGATCTTGAAGCCCAGTCTCGTAAGGGAACGCAAAGTTATTGTCGAACGAAGCGCTGTCTATCGACGCATGCATTTGGTCGAGGAACAACATGAGCTTGCCTCCTCGCATGATATATTGATCCAACTTGAGCTTTTCGAGCTCCGTGAACTTACGGGTTGGCCTGGCAATGACTAAGACATCGCCAGAGATCGAATCCGACAAACTTAGATCGATGTTGGCAACATCGTACTGGGTTCGCAACGCCGCTCGAAGGCTCGCAGTGGACAAGCTATCGAGTTCACCATGTCCCGTCGCGAAGGTCACTACTTTTCGATCTTCGGCATTCAAACTCACGATTGTACTGGCCAACTCGTATTCAAGTCCTTCGATACTTTGATTCACAACTTCTTGAGAGCGTTCGGCAATATTCTGTTTGAACAACATGACGCCTTGTTCATCGCCACCGTACGACACGAGCGCGCCGGGGACGACTAACTTTTCGAGACGTTCGCCATCTTTATTCTCGATCACGGGCAAAACCTGAATGCCTTTAGAAGCAAGTTGTTGCAAAAACTCTCCTTGCGCCTGCTGGCTCACGGCGGTCATCGGGTTAGTGAACTTGTATTGAACTTTGTTACCCGAATAGATTCGAAACTCCTCCAACGTTTCTCGGATGGCATTGCGCAGTCTCTTGAACTCAGCGTTCAAATCACCATCCAAATAAACCTCGACGTACACCGGTTCGTCAAGCTGCTGAAGCATTTGTTGGGTGGCTGGCTTGATGGAGAACTTCCTTTCTTCAGTAAGGTCCCATCGAAAAAAATACAGAGACGCGAGTAAGTTGATTACGACCACAATCAAGAGGCTGTTGGTCAGCGTCAAGAGGTCTCCGAGTTTTCTGCTACTCCAGTTTACCATGACCTAGACCCCAACACTGTTTTGGTTGACACTAAGAACACAGTACACACGCTCACGAAATAGATGACGTCACGGCTGTCGATGAGACCTCGACTGAGCGACTCGTAGTGGTAAACAATGCCAAGCTGGCGAATGAAGAGCCCCTGGTCGCCTGCCATCACGAGTCCGGCAAACGAGTCGAATCCAGAATAGAATAAGAAACAGAGAAACGCCGCCATCAAAAAAGCGACAATCTGGTTGTTCGTGAGCGACGACGCCAACATGCCGATGGAACAGAACACCGCGCCCAATAGGAACAGGCCTACATACGAACCCGCAGTCCCAGATGAATCGACGTTTCCAACCGGATTTCCCAATTGGTACACCGTATAATAATAGACTATGGTTGGAGCGAGCGCACAACCAACGAGCACGACGGACGCAAAGAATTTACCGAGCAGAATATCCCAGTCAGAAAGTGGTTTGGTCAGGAGCAACTCCATTGTGCCTAGTTTGCGCTCTTCGGCAAAGCTCTTCATCGTGATAGCTGGAATAAGGAATACCAGCACGTAAGGTCCAAGTGTGAACAAGGTTTCCAGATCGGCGAATCCATTTTCCAATACCGATGTATCGCGAAACACCCACATCAACAATCCAATGGCGGTAAGGAACACGCCCACCACGATGTACGCGATCAATGAATTCAGAAAACCGGCTACTTCCTTGGTGAATATTCGAATCATTCGGAAGTTCGTTGAGTGAGTTCACGGAAGACTGACTCCAAAGTGTTCTCTTCCTGTCGGAGGCCGAGTAACGAAAGCTTTCGATCGGCGGCAAAACGGAAGATGGCGGGCCTTAAGTCCATACCTTGACTTGAGACCAAGCGATATACACGAGCCGATACCAAAGCGACTGTGTTCACACCTTCGATCGCCGCAAGTTCATCAATGGGAACTTCCACGTCGAACTCGGCAACGAAAGTGGCCACCCCTTCTTGGCCTGCGAGCAAATTCTTGATCTGATCGTCTGCGACTATTTTCCCTTGATTGATTACCACCGCTCGATCGCACAAAGCGTGGACCTCTTGCATGATATGGGTCGAAAACAATACAGTTTTGTCGGCGCTGATAGACTTTATCAACTGTCGTATCTCGACAAGCTGGTTTGGGTCCAACCCAGTGGTGGGCTCGTCCAAGATCAGTACTTGCGGATCGTGTAACATGGCTTGAGCCAAACCCACCCGTTGTCGGTAGCCTTTCGAAAGCGACTCGATCTTTTTATTCTGCTCCACGGTTAGACCGCAGCGTTCAACCATTTCGGCGACGCGTTGGGTAAGCTGGGCACCTCGCAGTCCATACACCTTTCCCACGAAGCGCAGGAACTCGTGCACGTACATATCTAAGTAGAGAGGGTTATGTTCGGGCAGGTATCCGATATGGCGACGGACCGCGGGATTTTGAGATACCTCCTGATCACACACCAGCACCGAGCCTGAAGAAGGGGGAAGGTAGCCAGTCATGACCTTCATAGTGGTCGACTTCCCAGCTCCGTTTGGGCCAAGGAAACCGACGATCTCACCGGGTGCGACAGAAAAAGAAATGTCGTTCACCGCGGGACGCGAGCCGTATACTTTTGAAAGGTGGCGAACCGTGATCGACATAAAAAACGGCGCAAGGTAACTAAAAGTACGGCGCCCACCATGACGCACGGCAGGCCTCCGAAATGCTTAATTTTCTGTTAAACGTTTACCAATTTCGCAGTCAAGCGATTAATTGCGTTGTGAACAACGACGAAATTCTGAAATTCGCATTCATAAAGCCGTTGAATATGTCATTCCGTCTGATACTCGTTGCCCTGGTCTTGGCTTCCACATCGGCGCTTGCGCAGACTGGATATAAGATCGACTTCAAGATCAAAGGCATCAAGGATACAACAGCATTGCTCGCCTACTATAACGGTGAACAAACCTACCTTAAAGACACCGCAAAAGTTGACAGCAAGGGCGCCTTCACGTTCGAGGGAAACAAACCGCTGCAACAAGGTGTGTTCATGGTTGTACTCGATAAGACTCCCCTGTTCCAGTTTATTATCGGCCAGAGCCAAAAATTCGCATTAGAGACATCGACGGAAGATTACAATGCCCGAATGGTGGTAACGGGCGACGAAGACAACAAGCTCTTCTTTGAACACGCCAACTACCTGGCGAGCAAGTTCAAACAAGCCGAACCCTTAATCAAGATCCTGCGCGACAGCACGTTGAAAGAGGATTCAAAGAAAGAAGCCCGCGAAGAATACACGAAGTTTACCCGCGACGTGCAGAATTATCAAAACGAGTTGATCGCCAAACATCCAACTACGTTTACGGCTCGCTTAGTAAAATCTACTCACGAAATCGAAGTTCCGGCTCCACCAAAAAAGGCCGACGGGACGATCGACAGTACTTGGCAATTCCGTTACTACCGGCAGCACTACTTCGACAATTTCGATTTGGCCGACGACGCGTTATACCGTTTGCCCAAACCTGTGTATCAAGAAAAGATCAAGGACTATCTCGATCGCCTCTTTCTACAAGATCCAGACACGCTCACCAAAGAGATCGTTCGCTTGTCCGCCCGAGTGAAGAAGAACCAGGAAGCTTATAAATACTTTGTATGGACTTGCTTCACGCACTACCAACAACCTAAGATCATGGGCTTGGATCGTGTGTATGTCAACATCTTCGACAAGTTTGTGGCTACCGGAGAAATGGATTTCTGGCTCGATGCAAAAGCGAAACAAAGTATCAAGGAGTATGTCGATAAACTCAGGCTCAACCTGATCGGCAACACCGCCGCAAACTTGATCATGCAGGATCAGAATTTCAAACCTAAGTCGATGTACGATATCAAGAACAAGTACACGATTATCTGGTTCTTCGATCCAGACTGTGGTCACTGCAAAGAGGAGACTCCCAAACTTGTGGAATTTTACAACAAGAGCCGCACAAAATATGATTTCGAGGTATATGCCGTCAGCATCGACACCTCTATGGTGAAAATGAAAACGTTCATCAAAGAGATGAAAACACCCTGGACGACGGTGAACGGTCCTCGCACGTACGTTGGTCATTGGAGTAAATTCTACTATGCAGATACGACACCGACGATGTATGTAATCGATTCCAAACACAAAGTGATCGCCAAGAAATTACCGATCGAACAGCTTGCCGAATTCTTTGAGAGGTATGAACAAATGATGAAGGCCAAGCCTAACGGTAATAAGGGAACCTAGATTTATGCCGGTCATGGCCCTTTTTTGACAATTCGATCAAAAAAAAGGGTCTCCCATGCAACTATTTACTGCTATAGGAGTATCTAAGAAGGTAAAACCTCAACCTCCATGGCAATTTTTGATACATTATTCGGCAAGAAGAAGAAAGAACTGAAGGCGTCGTGCAAAATCACCAAGGAGCCGATTGAACGGGGGTTTGGTTACATGCTCACCACAGCGCAGATCATCACCAGCAAAAAATACTGGGATATGATCATGACCGAACCAGAAACCCTCTCCTACACAGTCAACCACTTTAAGAACCAAGCGAGCGGCACTCAAATGCGCTCGATGATTTTTGACAAGTACGCCACCGTTAGCAAGCCTTGGCTCATCTCCGACTCGATCATCAACTTTTTCGACGTCGATAAGGCAAAAGCTAAAGAGAACGCCAAAAAATGGTGGGAAAGTGAAGGCACATTTAGTCCAGAAGAAGCAGGCGCCGCCTCCGACAAACTCGACGAAGCCACTTTCAAAACTTGGAAAGACTACGCGATCCTCGAGGCTGGTCGCGATAGAATGAGATAACATTCACTAGGAACTAGGAAATGGCCCCATCGAATACCCATTCGATGGGGCCATTTTCTTGTGCAAAGGTCAAGCTAACAGGTTTACTTCGTCTTCAGGATCAGTTGCGCAGCACGACGGGTAGAAGGCCCAATCTTGAAACGGTCGTCCAAACGGAGACCACATACCCACACCACTTCGCCACCACTCACCAACACAGTTGCCCGAGGCTTTGCAGCGGCCGACACCTTTTCGTCAGTGAGGAAGTCGCTTATTTTCTTACGCCCAAGCATACCGAGCGGTTGAAACCAGTCGCCTTCGCGCCACACACGCCACTCGAGCGGAAACTGGAGCAACTCAGCATCAACCGTCGGCCGAAGTTGGTCCTTCGAAATGAAGATATCTGGTAACTCGTGGACCTCCAATTCTTGATCATTAAGCCTCGTGATGTTGTTGAGACCTAACACCAACACATTCGTATCGCCTACTTCGCTCCTTTCAATCACCAAAGCCTCTCGATCTACGGTCAACCGATGTGTCGGCGATAGAAATATTTTGCCCACCTGCCCCTTCATCGCAGCCACAATCCCTTCAGCCTGCGCGAAGTTAAATCCAAAGTCTTCAATCATCCGTAGAAGGACGCCTGCTTGATGAATAAACCCGTCGAGCCCAGCCTTTCGGATCATCACCTGATTGCCCTCCTCCACGATGAAAGTCTTCTTCCAATCATCGGTCGAGCGCTGCAAGAGTTCTCGCTCTCCGCCTAAGCGTGCAGTGTTTCGCTGCAGTGTCTCGTCTAGCGAAGGGTTCAATTCTTTCATGACCCCCAACACCCGATGCCGAATGAAGTTCCGACGGTAATGGTCTTCGGCGTTGGAGGCATCTTCGCGCCATACGATTCCTCTTTCGGTGGCATACGCTTCGATTTCGGCGCGCGTCGCAAAGGACAACGGTCGAATGATTCCTTCGTTTTCGGTTGGGATACCCGTAAGCCCATCGATGCCCGTGCCACGGATCAAATTCATGACCATCGTTTCGCCCGAATCGTTGGCATGATGTGCCGTAGCCAGCACCGACCCAGGTTTAGACGCGAGCAATTCGAAAAACCACTGCCTTCTTAGGTCGCGTGCTGCCATTTGGATGGAGACCTTTTCCCCTGTGGCATAGTTGTTGGTCGAGACGGCGCGTGTTTGAAAAGGGACTCCAAGTCGCGCCGCATGCTGGCGAACAAATTCTTCATCCCGGTCCGATTCATCACCTCGCAACTTGAAATTCACATGCACGGCCTCCACCTTGAAT
>JBGAGB010000027.1:0-62025 GCA_044226945.1 Cyclobacteriaceae bacterium
TTCTTGTTTTCCCAAACCGATTTCCGGAGCGTGTATTCTTTCCCTCCGGCCAACTGCACCGTGATGTCGTCGCCTTCAATATCTGTTACAGTTGCGAGTTTTCCGTTATAGTACACACTCTCCTCACTGTCGTTTCGGGTGAACATTATTTGGGCGCCGACCTTCAGTTCTAATCGAGGCTGAACCGGGTACATGGTGTCGGGGAACTCGTCTTTGATGGTCGCCTCGAAGAAATGTGACGGGGCGTCGAGTTCATTCAACGCCTTCAAGTTCAGTTCATCAGCCTTTCGATTGTGGGTCGTGAGGGTAATGACTTCGCGCAAGTCTTTGATTTCATCTTCGGTGCGATAGTACTGGTTGAGAAAGTCTAAGTCCTCGCGTGTGGGGCGGTTGACTCGTAGGTTGTTCAACACCCGAATGAATTCGTTGTCGCTCTGCCGGAAGATGCGATCAAGTTCGATATAGACAAACCCATCCCGACGAATTGCGTGTGATTCGAAGAACCAAGGACTCTTGTAAAACTGAGCGAGCCGACTTTCCTCTTCGCGTTTGACTACAGGTGGAAGTTGGTATAGATCACCAATCATCAACACCTGTACACCTCCGAAGCTCTGACGGAAGTTGTTGCGCACCGAGCGAAGGCGATAGTCGATCGCATCGAGAAGGTCTGCGCGAAGCATGCTGACTTCATCGATGATCAGAAGGTCGATGGACCGCAACACCTGTTTGCGCATGCTATTCAAAGGGTGCCGACGAGCGAGGGTGGACTCTGTATACCAGTTGCCGGTGAAGTTTTCATTCCCATCGGAGTAGTTTGCGTCGGGAATAAACATTCCAAAGGGTAGGAGAAACATGGAATGAATGGTTGTGCCGCCCGCATTCAATGCGGCGATTCCCGTGGGGGCCACGATGGCAAACTGCTTATGGGTTTTTAGGGTTAGGTTCTTCAAGAAGGTGGTCTTACCCGTGCCTGCCTTTCCCGTAAGGAAAATGTGACGTGCCGTGCTATTGACGAATTGTAGCGCGGTGCGCATCCGGTCGGTAAACTCAAATGGGACTTGTTCCATGCGGCGAAAATACGGCAAACAAGGGGGAGGTGAAGCAGGAAAACCTGACTGAAATTTAGAGTATTCGCTTAGTTTTCGGCCAAAATGGACACTTTTGTTCCGTGAGCAGAGAATCATCCGACCCGGTCAAGTCCACATCCCACACGGCGAAGTTTTTTCAAGTATTAATGCTCGTTATTTTTTGCCTCGCTATTGGTGAAGTCTTGGCAACTTATGTGACAGCATTAATTTTTAACAAGACTTACACGGAACTGATCATATCCTTGAGCGACCCTAAGGAAGTTCATCGGGAATTATTCGTTACTCTGGCTTCGTTGTCTTCTCTCCTCCGATTCGTGATCGTTCCATGCGGCTATCTCTGGCTCACGGATAGATCGAGTATTCAGAACCTGCATCCATCCCGTCGTTTTGATGCCAAGGCTGCGATGCTTGTGGTCATGGTATTCCTTTCGGCACTCCCAATTATTTCCGTATTGATTGAATTGAATGCAGTGGTCACCGTTCCTAGTTGGATGAGTAACGTTGATAACTACTTGAGAACGAGTGAGGCTCGGGCACGGCACCTGACTTCCATCGTGTTGGACTTTAACGGAGGAACAAACCTATTGATAACCATCTTCGTGACTGCCGTAGTGCCGGGAATTACTGAGGAGGTGTTTTTCAGAGGAATCTTACAAGGTCAGTTGCAACGAGCATTTACCAAGCCGCAACATGCGATTTTGTTGAGCGCCGTGTTGTTTAGTTTTTTCCATCTGCAGTTTTATGGTTTCGTGCCACGTCTGGTTCTTGGGATCCTTCTAGGGTATTTGTCCTTTAGATCCGGGAATCTCTGGTATCCAATAATTGGTCACGTCACGAATAATTTGTTTGGTTTACTGACCGCGTTCTTAATCGACCCTCATATACTCGAATCCGCTAGTACAAGTTGGTTGAGTTGGATTCTTCTCGTTCCTGCAACGGCGATCACATTTGTCCTGCTTAGGTATCTTAACACGCGTGTGTGGGTTGATGCAAATAACCCAAACCCTTCTACCAGTCGATGAGCCGGAGGTCCTGAAGGCCAGACCGCACAGCGTAAAAAATTATGACACTTTTTTCTTCAAAATCGATGAGATTTCTCCCTCTCGCCTGTCTATAATAGATCACCTTAAACCGCCATGAGACTCGCTTTTTGCCTAGCCTTCATTTTCAGTGCACTCTCGTCTGCCGGCCAACCCCCACGGGGACCGCTCGTGGTGTCGCCGCAAGTCAATGCCGACCGCACCGTCACCTTTCGGTACCTCGCACCAAGGGCCAACATGGTCAAGTTGAGTGGCCAGTTCTTAAAAGAACCTGCCGCAATGACCCGCGACTCGATCGGAATTTGGAGCACCACCGTTGGCCCCATTCCTCCCGACATGTACCCATACTCTTTTCAAGTTGACGGCATCACCGTGATGGACCCTGCCAACGTCGCCTATTTTCCGAACGAACGGTTCAAGGCGAGCTTAGTCGATGTACCCGGCGATCCGCCGTTGATTCACGCAATCAAAAATGTGCCGCACGGAACCGTCACGTACGAATATTATCCATCCATTGAGGGTAGCACCGGGTCGTTGGTCGTGTATACTCCCCCCGGATACAATAAGAATAGCGCGCAGAAGTACCCGGTTTTTTACTTGATCAGTGGTACGACAGATACCGAAGAGACCTTCTTCAAGGTGGGACGCACCAATTTCATTCTCGACAACTTGATCGCGGAAGGAAAGGCCACTCCTATGATCGTCGTGATGCCTTACGGAAATCCACTCGCCCGCGTGAACGAACAACAAGGTAAATCCAAGCCTGCAGATCCGATTGGCCGCGACAGCGAGGAAGCCATGAAACGAGCTAAGTTATTTGAGACAGACTTAATTCAATACGTCATTCCGTACGTAGAGAAAAACTATCGCGCTATTCCCAATAAAGATAGCCGCGCAATAGGTGGGTTTTCCCGAGGAGGTGGTCAGACATTGAGAACAGCTTTTGGCAACATGGACAAATTTTCATGGGTATGTTGTTATAGTGCATACTTATCTACAGCCGAGATGGAGAAATCATTTCCTCAGATCGCGGGCAATCCCGATATGACAAATCAGCAATTGAAACTACTCTGGGTCAGCGTCGGGAGTGAAGATTTCCTGTACCAGTCTACGGCAGAGTTCATCGCGTATCTCAAGTCCAAAAATGTGCAACACAAGAGTTTGATCACGCCCGGCGGTCATACATGGATGAACGTGAAAACTTACTTGGCATCTACGTTACCCTTACTCTTTAAATAGTCATGAAGGTTCTTAAGAATATAATTGGAGTCTCGGTCGTGGTAATGACGATCGCACATGCATTGAACGCCCAACCGCCGCGGCCACCGGCGATCAGCTCGCCCGAGGTGGGACCAGACCATTCGATCACTTTCAAGTATTACAATCGGAATGCGAAACGGGTTTATGTCAGTGGCGAGTTTTTAAAGGCACCTGTGGCCATGCAACGCGACACATCGGGTGTGTGGTCGTTGCGCGTGCCACCAGTGTCGCCGGATATTTACCCTTATAGCTTTTGGGTCGATAGTGTCCAGATGGCTGATCCCAACAACTCTTACGTGTTTGCAAATGAACGGTTCAAGCGGAGTTTGGTGGATGTTCCGGGAGATCCGCCTTTGCTGCATGCGATGCAAAATGTTCCCCATGGAAAAGTGACGTATTGCTACTACCAATCGACGACCTTGGGCGTTACAAGGCAATTGCTCGTGTACACACCTCCGGGCTTTGATGCCTCACAGAAAAAGAAGTACCCAGTTTTATACTTGATCCATGGAGGTTCCGATACGGAAGAAACTTGGACGAAAGTCGGTCGCGCTAATTTCATTGCCGACAATTTGATCGCGCAAGGGAAGGCGAAACCGATGTTGATCGTGATGCCTTACGGAAACGTGCGTCCCAAACCGATGGCGGACTTTACCGATGATATTGTGCGTGACGTAGTTCCTTTCGTAGAGGCTAATTTTCCAGTCTTGAAAGAAAGCAGTGGACGTGCAATCGCTGGTTTCTCGGTGGGAGGTGGGCAAACGCTGAACATTGGACTCACACACACGGACATGTTTGCCTACGTCTGTTCTTACGCACCATTCACGGCAACGGATGAGTTCAAGAAGAACTTTGCAAACTATAACCCTGATGCGAAACTGATGAACAAGCAATTGAAGTTGTTTACAATCAGCGTAGGTACAGAGGATTTCTTGTACGAAAGCGTGAAGCAAAACATCGCGATGTTTCAAGAGAAGAAGATAAGAGTTGAACCGTTTATCGTGTCTGGTGGGCACACCTGGATGAATTGTAAACTCTTTCTTGCGACGTCGTTGCAGCAGATCTTTAAGGACGGAAAGTGAAACGTTGAATTATTATTCAGCCAGCATTGCCATACGAACACATCGAGACCATCTAAAATGAATCAACTCAAAAGAAAAGGACTATGAAGACCATGATCACGTTCATATTTGCGTGTTTGATAGGGATGAACTGTTACGCGCAAGATCCTGTGAAGGAAGATTTCGTACCATCGGAGCTGAACCAGCCGGGTCAGGATTTTCCGCAAGTCAACTCGCAAGGTTATGCGCGCTTCAAGATCTTGGCGCCGGCGGCGGATTGTGTTCGCGTGAGCCTCGGTCTGGGTGGAAAAGGCGGCACCAAGCTCGCGAAGGGCGAAGATGGGTATTGGACGGGAACGACTGCGGGCCCGCTTGATGAGGGGTTTCACTATTATAATGTGAAGATCGACGGGGGAAAGTTTAACGATCCCGGTGCGCTGAATTTTTACGGCTCTGTGCGTTGGGAGAGTGGCATCGAGATACCGGCGCACGACCGCGACTTTTACGCCCTCAAGGATGTGCCGCACGGCAATGTGCAACAAGTGTTGTTTCCTTCGAAGAGTACGAACACTTCACGCCGTGCGTTTGTCTACACGCCGCCGGGTTATGAGAAGAACGCCAAAGCGAAGTATCCCGTCTTGTATCTTCAACATGGGTGGGGCGAGGACGAAACGGCGTGGAGCAACCAAGGGCACGCCAATTTGATCATGGACAACTTGATCGCGAGTGGTAAGATCAAACCATTCATTATCGTGATGACCTATGGTATGACCAACCATATCAAGTTCGGTGGCCTTCGTGAATTCGACATTACCCCATTTCAAACGGTGATGGTGGATGAGTTGATCCCGTATATAGATTCTCATTTTCAGACCATTGCCGATCAAGACCACCGCGCGATGGCTGGCTTGTCGATGGGGGGGATGGAGACCAGGTTGATCACGATAAACAAACCGGGGGTGTTTTCATATTATGGGTTGTTGAGTGGCGGTGTGTATAAACCTGAGGACATCAAAGACAAGAAAGTGAAATTGGTTTTTCTCAGTTGTGGAAGCAAGGAGCGCCCCGACGGCGTGAAGTCGGCAGTGGCGGCGCTCAAAGAAGGAGGCATCAACGCGACGGCTTACATTTCGGAAGGGACTGCCCACGAGTTTCTCACCTGGCGACGGAGTTTATATGAGCTAGCGCCGCTGTTGTTTAGGTAGGGGAAAGGGTACTTACTGTACGGCAAGCAAGTAGCGAGAGTTCCTAGTTATCGAAGTCTGTTCCAAATTGGACCTCAATGAACTTTCGAGGCTTGAAACAATCAGCTTCTAAGCAACTGAAAGACAGGCCGTTGGCATACTTTTTAAGATTTACTCAATATACTGAGTAAAATTACTCAGAGCATTGAGTAAAAGGGATCGTATCTCTCCGGCGGCACCAGACGCGGTTTCATTCGGCAATGTCCTCAAAAGTTTGATCGCAGAACAACCAGCGAGTGGCGTCGTATGACTACGGGTTCGGAGTCACAAGAACCTGACAAAGCAGAGGCATCAATACTCGCGTCGCGCGAAGAGTATGTTCGGGAGGGGAACCACGTGGAGGTTGTTGGCTTTGGGCTGGAAATTGCGTGTTTGCGACGTTAAAACGTCCCATCGAAGACTTTGTTTTTTCCCTATATTTGCGGCCTATTCATGCCATTTGGGGCCTTTTTAAGGCCTGATCGATGGTTTGGTCCCGTAGTTCAATGGATAGAATAGAAGTTTCCTAAACTTTTGATACAGGTTCGATTCCTGTCGGGACTACGATGAAGCAGACTCGAAGCGATCTTCGATCTGCTTCGCGTCGCTTCATCGTACTGAGGCGACCGAGCGCAGCGAAGGTTTGCTTCGGTGTCGTACTGAAGCGATGGAGCACCGCGACGTTCTGCTCCGGTGTTGTGCTGAAGCGACCGAGCACCGCGGCGTTCTGCTCCGGTGCCATACTGAAGCGACCGAGCGCAGCGAAGGTCTGCTTAGGTGTCATACTGAAGCGATCGAGCGCAGCGAAGATCTGCTTGGGTGTCGTACTGAAGCGACCGAGCGCAGCGAAGGTCTGCTTAGGTGCCATACTGAAGCGATCGAGCACCGCGAAGGTCTGCTTAGGTGCCATACTGAAGCGATCGAGCACCGCGAAGATCTGCTTCTGTGTCGTACTGAAGCGATGGAGCGCAGCGAAGGTTTGCTTCGGTGTCGTACTGAAGCGACCGAGCGCAGCGAAGGTTTGCTTCGGTGTCGTGCTGAAGCGACCGAGCGCAGCGAAGGTCTGCTTAGGTGCCATACTGAAGCGATCGAGCGCAGCTATGTTCTGCTCCGGTGTGGTACTGAAGCGATCGAGCACCGCGGCGTTCTGCTCCGGTGCCATGAAAATATTTTCACCACCGTTTATATACTATCTTGTATGTATAATAACTATTTTACATACATTTACGTAGTTGACACTATATAATATATGAAAGGAACCCACATCGGAGAATTCGAGGAACTGGTGTTGCTGACCGTGGCTGCTTTGACCGACCACGCCTACAGTGTGGCCGTGTGCGACGAACTCACCCACCACACCGGACGCGCCGTGAAGCTCGGCGTCGTGCACTCAGTGCTGTCGCGGCTGGAAGAGAAGGGTCTCCTGAAGAGCGCACTTGGAGAGGCTACCCAAACGCGCGGTGGAAAACCAAAGCGGTTTTACCAACTCACCGCTTCCGGAAAGTCGGCATTGGTTCGCGCCAAGTCGACTCGTGACCAACTGTGGAACCGAATTCCGTCATTCACTTGGTCATGAAGGAAAAGCGACCACCTCAACCGCCGGCTTGGGCGCAACGCTTCATACAATGGTATTGTAAACCAGGGTTGGCCGACGACCTAATCGGCGACCTCAACGAATACTTCGAACGCAATGTGCGAACGATCGGACGCTTTCGCGCGAAGTGCGTGTACGTCGTCGATGCGTTCAAGTTCATTCGGAGTTATACCGTGCGAAGGCCAACGTTTATTCACACCATCATCAATTGGATCATGATCGGAAGCTACATCAAAACTTCGGCGCGCAACTTGACGCGCAACAAACTCTTTTCAACACTCAATATCGTGGGACTGGCCGTCAGCATGTCGGTGGGATTGCTCCTCATCGCATTCTTGCTCGACCTCCGATCTTACGACCGGTTCCATCGGAACGGAGATAGGATCTACCGCATCACGAACGTCCTCACGACTGGTAAGAATGGATCGGGTACGAAGTACGCATCGACATCGATCAAAGCTGGCCGGTTGATTCGTGAAAAGGTTACGGGTGTCGAAGACGTGGCCATTGTCCGAAACGACTTCTCGAAGGATGCGCGCATCGGCGATCAGGTCATTCCTGTGAAAGGATACTGGGCGGAACCGTCGTTCTTGAAAATGTTCTCTTTTCCGTTGGTGTCGGGCAACACCGACGTCGCACTGAAAGAACCGTACTCTGTGGTGCTCACTGAGACTGCCGCGCGGAAGTTGTTCGGCGATGAACCACCGGTGGGCAAAGCCGTTCGCTTCGACGACCGCGACTACCAAGTCACTGGTGTGATGAAGGATGTTCCATTCTTTTCACACATCAACTTTGAGGCGCTGGTATCGTTTGCCACGCTCGAAGCTGAAAATCGACATGATCCCAAGTTCGACGCGTGGAATAACATGGGTTTGAATTACGTGTACGTGCTCGTGGATGGAAAGAGCACGCCCAACTCCGTGCAAGCACAACTCGACGCGCTCGCGCAAGGGGAGAACATTCCCTCCGACCCGACGAAGATCCGACTCGAGTTGTTGCCCTTGTACGACATCGTGGTGGGGGAGAACTTACACCGGACGGAAGGTGCGCGTGGTGGGAGTCCGCACATGTCGCCGACGATGCTTTGGATCTTGGGAGCGCTTGCCCTCGTCGTCGTGTTATCGGCATGTTTCAATTACACCAACCTCTCCATCGCGCGGGCAACACGACGGTTCAAAGAGATCGGACTTCGGAAGTCGATCGGTGCAGGACGTGCGCAGGTGCAGTTCCAGTTTTTGACTGAATCGATCCTGATTGCGTTGGGGGCACTCGTGCTGTCATACTTGATGTTCCTCGTGCTGCGACCGGAGTTGATCCACATTGCGCCCGAGATGCAACGCCTCGTAAAACTTGAGTTGACGCCCACGCTCGTGGTCGCGTTTGTGTGTTTTTCGGTGACGGTCGGCGTACTGGCTGGATTCATGCCTTCGGTTTTCTTTTCGCGTGTGAGCACCATCCAGGCGCTTCGCAGCCAAGCAACAGTACGCGTGTTCAAGAATCTCTCGCTTCGACGCTCCTTGATCGTGGTTCAATACACCTTGGCGCTCATCTTCATGACGACGACGTCGATTGGCTACGTGCAGTACAAAGACATTCTAGCTTTTGACTTGGGTTTCGAGACTGAAAACATTTTGAATATCAACATGCAGGGCAACAAACCCGACGCGTTGATGAAAGCCCTGACGGAGATGCCGGAAGTAACAGCGTTGTCGCGCTCCTTGATTGTGAATGGCGTGGGCAATGCGTGGGGAGGATTTATGAAATACCGTGATCGACGCGACTCGGCGTTGGTGTTGACGAACCACGTAGATGAGAACTACCTCGCGTTGCACGAGCACAAGATGGTGGCGGGTGGCAATTTTCGATCGCGGCCTACGACTTCGCAAGCGGCGACGGAGTTGATCGTGAACCAACAGTTTCTGAAACGCTTTGCGATTTCGCCTGAAGATCCTGAGAAGGCGATCGGGGAGGAGGTCACGTTCAGCAACTTCAAGGTGCACGACCAACGCCTCACGATCGTGGGTGTGATCCAAGATTTTCACTATGGCAAAGTGGACAACCTCATTGAGCCCACGGCATTTTTATTTTGGACGCCGGGCGACCGTGCCATCGTGAATGTGAAGATTCAGAGTTCTGACATGGCGACGACGATGGCCAAGATTGAAGCGGCGTGGAAAGGCGTGGACCCTGTGCATCCGTTTGTGGCTGAGTTCTTCACGGAGTCGATCGAAGAAGCGTACAGCGAGTTCTCGGCGATGATCAAGGTGATTGGCTTCTTGTCGTTGCTGGCGATTTCGATTTCATCGCTTGGGTTGTTTGGCATGGTGGTGTTCACGACGGAGACCCGCTTAAAAGAGATTGGGATTCGGAAGGTGATGGGTGCGACTTCCGGCAACCTCGTGTTTTTATTGAGCCGCGGGTTCCTGGTCCTCATCTCGATTTCGGCGTTGGTGGCGTTGCCGGTCACGTACCTCTTTTTCGAACGTGTGATCTTGACCCGCTTCCCGTACCACACCCCGGTCCACCTTATTGAACTCATCGCTGGATTTCTAGCGGTGTCGTTGGTGGCGTTTGTGCTGATTGGGTCTCAGACTTGGAAGGCAGCGCGGACGAACCCGACAGTTGTCCTCCGAGGAGACTAATGAATGAAGAATTCGGAATGAGGAATTGAGAATTAAGAATTGGGAATTAAGGATAGACCACCTTCTTAACCCTTTTTTCGCGTGTTGTCTTTGTCGATTTTATAAATAGTGCTACTTTCATTGCGAGCCTGAAAATGAATGCGAGAGTGTTCGTTGGAGGGCTTTTTTTGTTGGGGGCGGAGGCGGATAAGAGAGGTTGGGTTTCCGAAATAAGACGTCGGTGACCATTTGTTTGGACCCAACCGAGAAATTTGTGACTTACGACAAAGACTTGAATTCTCAGAACAAAGAATAACAAGTGAGATTTTTCATTGTTGCATTCTCTTTCCTAGGACTAGTTGGTTGCGCGACTGACAAGGACTCCAAAATAACGTTTGACAAATTAAATGTAAGTGACTCTATTAAAGAGTTACTCCGACAGGTTGTCAGGGATTCCATACTGAATAGTTCAAGAGTCGGTGACGGGGGACTGGAGACTCCTGAATACAGAAGAGTAAGCTGGATAATAAAGACCGCCGACAGTGAAGAATTAAAACAGTTGACGAGGTCGGACAATGCATTTATTAAGGCAATTGGACTCAAAGGACTTTTTGTAAAGCGGGAGAAAGACTGGTTTGAAAATTTAGTACCAATGCTTCGGGACACTGGAGAATATGTTGCATATCAAGAAGGCTGCTTTAGATACAACTACCAACTTCCAGAGTATTGCTTATTGGAAATCCTGAGATATGAAACGGTGGACGGACTCTTAACAAATGAGCAGACGAACGAAATAAACGGACTAATAAAGAAGTATAAAATTAGTGTACTCCCAAAACAAACGGCCACCAACACTGTGCACGTGCCATAGCGGGGTTCGGCGTTGCATTGTAGTTTTTGTTTCTTAATTTAGTTTACTCACGTGGGACAAGTCGCAGCAGGTCGACCTTAGCATTTCGCTTCGCTCCATTGCTAGGTCTTCCTAAACCCCGCTATGGCGCATGCACTTACGTTGTGTGCAATTTTATTGGACAGGAAAACCTAACCGACAAATGTCAGAATTACTTCGTTTAAGAATTCCAAAGGGATGGGTGGTACTGGACAACAAATTGTACGACACAGAACCATTGACTGAAGGAGACAATAGTTCAAACCCGAATTGGGACGAGGGTTTTGTTGAGGATGTTCTGTGGATACAAGAATCTTCAATTAGCGAGAGTGGACAATATGAAATCCCAAAACAGAATCATTTTAGCATTGACATAAGTTGGCTACCTGACAGCAACATAAATGGACAATACCATGCGACACTTAGCTGGTGTGGTGATGACGAGATGATTGATATTGAGAAATTCAAAAGTAAAGACCGACATGAGATCCGGGACAAAATTGAGTTTTGGATGAGTGACGTTAAACTAAATTACTCATTGTATAAAAGTAAAGCCGATAAATAAAACTGCACACAACATAGCGCTTATGCCATCTGCGGGTGATATGTTGTTATCCAGTTTTGTTTTATTAATTTCGTTCGGCTCGTGGGAGAAGGCGCGGTAAAGAAAACCGCAGCCGTTATAAGCGCGGGTCGTAGTGGCCAATGCGCAAAACCAATCGATGACACGAACGACATTGACGATATTGATTGTAGTAATCGGTAGCCGACTTCTTGGACAATCATTAACAAAGTTTGACTATTCGGACTGTCTAAAAAATTGTGTTAACGACAGCTCAAAAATAGTCGACATGAGAAAGAGCGGACGACTAACAATTATAAATCTAAAAACTTACGCTCCGTGTAATGGAAATTTACTCGGTGGACTGGAAATATCCGACAAAAGTTTAAATCTTAGATTCTGGACCAAGCCGACGGTTGTGATTGACAAAAAAGGGAAGAAAACAGAGATTATCGAGGTAGCAGACTGTAATTGCATGTTCGACTTTAGATATCAAATAAAGGACCTGCCAAAAATGAACAGAAGAGATATTAAAGTTAACGGACAGACACTAAATGAAATTGACTCAAAGAAGATTTGGAGGGAAATGGAAATAGAGTGAAGCGCACAGGCCACAACACTGTACATATTCAATTTGCCGGGTTCGGCATTTTGTATTGCATTCGATGAACTATACATAAAATGACTTCATTAATTCTGGGTATAATCGGGATCTTTGTTGAGCTTCTGGCGGCAGTGATGCTTTTCAGCCAGATTACGGGTCTTAAGCCAGTGCCAATGCTAACCGAAGTGACTAACCAATCACACACAGCTTTTGATTTGTACAAACATGCTATTGCCACAATCAATGACTCGATAAAGCATGCCAACGCGTTGAATGAACAAGCACATAACAAAGCTAAAATCTGGATAGCGATGATTTTCTTGGGAGCATTGCTTCAGATACTTTCAGCGATTTTGGCTCACTGTCAAATTGATTAATAAAATGCGAGCCGTCAACACAGTGTATGCGCCATATCGGTGATTCGCTGTTCAAATAAATAGTTATCTTCATTAGCATGCGTTAGGTCGTGGGAAAGTTTTCAGCGCGGTGCGCTCGTCAGCCTTGTTCCAGCGGCTTTAACACGCGCACCCAAGCACCCGGTACGGCGCATATACAACCGTTGTGTGTCATTTTGTATGGACAAAGTTTACAATATATTACTGAACGATAGACTAATCGGGACGACTGCGTTTGAGAAGGCAGACTTTTCAATGGGCGTTGTCTTCGGACGAATTAGGTTTCTCGACATCGAGACGCCTTACGACTTTATTACGACTTATTGTAAGAAAAACAAGATAGACTTTGACGACTACCCGGACATCAAAGTAATTTCTACACGGACAATTCCAGCTTTGAAAGTAACCAACGACAAAGGACAAGAAATCGTAGGACTTGGAAACCAAATTTCAGGAAAAGAATCCGACGCATTTGAATTGACAATTGAAGGAATTCTATATCCATTTTACCGTGATGAATTTCCGCATCACGTAAATGCTGACGCAGACAGATTCAAGTGAACAAAACGAACGCCCAATAAAAGCCATAAGTCATGACGGCACGGTCGATGCTTAACTTTTGTATTTTGGTGTTCCACCAAAATTGAATTTTGAAAACCTTGGGCAGGATAGCGAAGTCGAGATCTTGAACATTTTTCTCGAAAAATATACGGAAGATGAATTATTTACCATTGTTCGGACTTGCAATTCTTGTGGTGGGCTTAGTCAACGACTATAAGAGAGACGAAGGCAGAAACGTAAGAGCGAAGGTTTTCCACGCTATTTGCCTTGCCACGCTTATCGTTAGCTACACAGGGTCGTTCCGGATTCTGGCATCGTGGATACGTAATTTTGAGAGGGCGAAAGGAATATTCAGTGTTGACGTAGGGTTGGTCCCTGGGCAACTTCATTTTATCTTTTACCTTTTGCACTCCGTCTTAGCTATGGTCGTAATAGTAGTCGCTTATGGTATGATAAAGAGAAACGATCGATCGAGAAAGTTGTTGATTAGGCTGTTGCCGTTTTTAGCATTCCTTGAAGTGTTTAGTTTTTATCGTGGTTGGCTGAGCGATGGTGATGACCTCGGAGTGAATCATGCAATGATCGTGTTAACCGGTTTTTTGGTTATTGGGGGATTGGCATCAATCATCATTGCCATTTATAGCAGTAGAATGATGAGGATATTCTTTACCGTGGGGCAAGGCCAATTGGAAGCTGAAAGCGAAAAATAGTCGGGAGCGCGCGATAGCGAATAGCTTGGTGATCGTGTGGGGAAGCAGAGCGGTCGGACCTTGACGTTAAAGTAGTGCGTTGGCAAAAGGGAGGTCACCAAATAGGTGCGAATTGTGGTAGTGAAATGGATGAATATGAAAAGAAGTACACTGGTCTTTCTTGTTGTGTTTCTGACCATTGGTGTTTCCGCTTTGGGGCAGGGAATATTTGGTGATTGTGTAAAGGGAATATATAGACACTCGAAGCCGGAAGGATGGCAGCGTGATACACTTCAATGCACGACGTTTGTCCGCAACTGTTGCAGTTCTACAACTTTCCTGGTGTTGTACAATGATTCAACTTTTCAATATAAGGTGGATCGCTGTGGGATAGGTTCCTTTTCGGAAGGAAAGTGGAAAATGGTTTCGAGGAGACAGATCATGCTGTTCGATAGCAAAGCGATCCAGGGAAGGGTTAAAACTTACAGTAACAGCTCGTCAGTGAATTGTGTAGGAACGAGTGTAGATGGTGTTGCGTTTCTGGTCAGGGGAGAAGATCTTGTCGAAATAAGATGATCTGAGTAGCCGGTAACCTAGGTTTAGAGTTGTACCATTAAGTGGAATGTATAGAGGTTAAATGAAAGCGACACGGTCACTAATTTTTTTCGCTATTTCCGTTTTTGCCTGTGCGCCTTCCGAGCGTGCCGTAAATGATTTTGAGGCATTCTACTCTCAGCTCCCGGTATTCGAAGTCCCGATTCGAGCTTCATGCGGCGGGATTTTTCCCGCTAAGGTATACGGCAATTACTTGGAGCCAACTGGTTTTAAAGAGCCTCCGAAAGGTATGGACTCGAGCCTGTTCCATAGATTTCTCCCAAGAGGGATGGATCAGGTGCAGGGTCGAGTGTTCGAGAATGACAGCACTGTGTCGATTTTGTATAGTGCAACCGGAGACATCGTATACGGATTTCTATACACTTATGATAGAGCAGGGGGCGTAATCGATTCCATCGCGCTCAACGGCCCCTGTAGCGAAGATGAGTTTTTAGAAGTGTCAAGTTTTGCAATCGTTGATGACCGTTGGGTGATCGTGAATTCCGACACGGCTAAATCTTTTGTTGAGGGGAACGTCGCCGAAGGACGTAAAGCAGATGGAGTTCGCGTAACGGTGGCAACGTTTAAGATTGGGAGCTCTGGACGAATCACGAAAGTGTCGAGTGAGTCCCGGGAGTTGTGAGAATTTGATTGGTAAATTTGCTTTCGAGAACTTTAGATAAATTAAGGAAGCGCTTGGTAAAACCATGACAAAGGGAATTAGACGACCAATGCAAGTGTACTTGTTTGAAGTACTTTGGATTGCCATGGTGATTTATTGGGCGTTGAAAAGCACATCGGATATTTGGGCTTGGATGTTTTGGGTAGCGGCAGCAGCTGGCGGCGTTTCTCTAGTGTTTAAGATTTTAAGGACTGCCTATTTTGAAATTGCTGGCGATAAGCTGGTGATTAATGTGAGTGTATTTAAGACAAGAATTATTGAGTTGAATAAAATTGAGAAGTTCGTGATCGAGCCGTCGCCGTTCTCGAACTCGAAGATTGTTCTAAAGGACAAGACTGAGGTCAAGTATTCCTACAGTCAGACCGATGATGGAAAATTAAGGGAGTTGATGGCGCAATACGTGATTTCAGTGGAATGAAAGCGAGGAGAATCGCATTGTTTGTGTTCTTTTTAAACGCGGCCCTCTTCGGTTGTCAACGACGCGATAGTGGGACTTCGTTGCACGTTGATGATGCTGTTGGTAATCTTACTTTTCACGGGCATCAGATAGCGTTTTATCTTGAGCACCCCCTGATATCGCAAGTTTGCAAGGACTTGTTTGTCGGCGCTAGAGCTCCATCCGATGATGCAGATGTACTTTCAGTAGTGGACAGTCTCTTTACGTCTAACGTGAACACTCAGCCTTTTTACTTCTTGACGCTTACGCGAACGATGGGTGCCGCTGATGGCGCATATTCGGAGGCGTTGGGAGTCGCAGGAAGGAAGTTTGTTGAATCGAGTGCTCACGCCTTTGTCAGTTTTTTCAAAAGCGAGAAAATGTTGACGAGCGGTGACTTCGACGAGTGGGCTAAGTTAGTAGCGGGAGAGATTCAGATTTCCGCTGAGGGTCGTGAAGCAATGGAAGTAGAGAAGCTTCGTACTGCGATGGTTGCTGGCTGCTTGAAATGTGACGCCGAACAGATGAAGCTGATTGACGCTTTTGTGAGTAGAGTGTGGCGATACTTCGAATAGGATGCGTAAAGATTGTTGGGGTGATGTGCCGTTTTCGATTTGAATTTCTAATACTGAGGATCTCTGATCAGAGAGGGGTCCAGCGTTAATTGTGTTCGAGGTTGTTTATTTCAAAGAATTGGACCGCGAGTCGACCGTAGAAGTTTTGTACAGGGAGACGGGAAGAAAAAGATAGCCAGATTTTTGCGGCCGACTCTTCTACATTGGATCAACGAATGCTCCTTTTTTCTCTGTCGACTTTGCCGATTTTACAAATATTCCTACTTTCATTGCGAGCCTGAAATTGAATGCGAGCGTGTTTCCGATTGTGGGGCAGATAGCAACGTGGAAATGTCGGTGTTTCGCGTCATTGGTTATTGTCAACAATATGAAAAAGGTTGCAAGCAATCCTGCTCAGCAATCCAAATAGATTAACTGAATCGCCATGAGCAAATTCAAACTGTCTTCAAGCTGGAAAAGCTTGCTGTTAAATAAGTTGTTTGATCTTTTCATTGTCATTTGCGGTGTAACGATAGCTTTTCAGCTAAATAATCTAAAGCAAGAATCTGATCAAGAGTCCCTCGAGCAATTCTATCTCGATAATTTAGGTGGTGACATCGAAAAAGACATTAATAACATCAATTATATCTTAGATGAGCTTCGATCTGACAGCTCTTCGACCAGCAACTATCTTTCCGGAAACTTTGGCGTCAAAACATCATTAGACACCTTGGGAAGAGCAGTTGTAAGCGTTCTTTCGTTTCCAACATTTAGCGACAGAAACGACAATACTTACAGTACGCTGATGAACAGTCACGGTTTAAGTGTGATCAGTAGCAAGAATAATCGAACGTTAATATCTGAGTATTACAAATGTTATAAATCAATTGACCGGTTTGAATCGGTGTACACCGCGTTTTTACTTAACGATTTCAATTTGCAGTTTAGCCCTTACGTCGATTATTCTACAAAGAGTGTAGTAAATGCTGCGGTGGAAAAGGACCCTAGAACGAGAAACAGCCTGTTGATTGCACGTGAACAGTTAAATGACGGGATTTCGACGTATAAGAAAGCTCTTGCGAAGGCCATCTCGCTTCGACGGGTTTTACAGAATCCATAATTTTAACTAATCATGTATTGACCGTGGTTGAGTGATGTGGAACCGACGCGACCAATAAGATGCTCGCTTTATGGTTGGGGTCGGAGTTCGAGTTGAATTCAAACAATCAAGAAAGTCGATTAGCTAAGACTTAGTTCAACTTGTTAATTTTGGAAGTTGGGTATGCCAATTTTCTCATTTTAACGTGTGTCCCGGAAGTCGATTTTTTTCAATTGGATTTCGTGTAAAGAGAAATTTAAACTCAGAATGAGGAAGTCAAAGTCGGGGCGGCAGCAATCATTTAAGGTTGATTTTTTGGAGTATACGCACTGGGAAGAGCGGGGCCCAGAGATATTTCAAGCACAAAGGAAGGCGACCGTAGAAGTAAGAAAGACGAATGACGGGGGCATCGATGGATACGTCGGATACTGGAACATTTATGACCTCAGTTACCCCGCGGGGAAACCGATATACACAGATGCTCGATGGATTCAGTATGTGGCAGATGATGGAAGGTTATGGTTAGGCTACTTGCAAGACATTATCATTTTCGACCCTGATGCTGGAATTGATACTGGTCCTATTATCGGATGGCGCCATTGTATTCGTCCGTATAATAATCTGAACCCGGCAAACCACCTCCAAGAATATATTAAGCTCAGTTGGGACAACAACGACCGGTTCAGAGTCGACCTGCAGGACTATTCTGTGAAGACAGGGCCAAAGACGTTTATCTATACCAAATTTTGAGAATAGATGCGTCTAGCCAAATTCCGAACATCAGTTTGTACGATTTTGAACTTTGGGCTCCGGCAAATCTTCGAATTCTTGTTGCTAACTTCGGTTAATAAATTGGCACTTTTTTCGCGGACGAGGACGCACCATGAAAAAAACCTCTACGCTCCTGTATTCGGTCATTGCTAGCTTCCTGTTCTTGGAAGTACTTTTGACGGTTTGGACCATCTTTCCCGCTGGTTCGTCAGATTGGATGTTACGAGTTGGGATACTGCTCGTTTGCTTTTTGTCTCTTGCCCAGTTGTACGCGATCCATGTGCGAAGTAGTCGCTTGACATCCTTGAGTTACTGGCCCACTCTTGCTGCGAATTCAGCGGCATGCTTCTATTTAAAATTGTTTTTGGATCACGAGGGTGTTTCTGCACCGGTGTGGCACACGAGCTTATTCGTCGTCAGTTTTCTTACATGGATTTCATTATTGGTGTTGGGTGTGCTGTATAGATTTGTCGACCAACACGCGGAGGGAAGCCACGTTCTCGACTAGAGGATCGGTTTTAAAACGACTCAATTCAACTTCACCCAAATTGGTCATTGAAAAATGGTCGTTGGAAATTTCAATTCTAAGATTCCCGTTACCCAATCCATGTCATTAAGTTAAGTGGGAACACACGATCCTTGATTAGCAATAAGACTTCTGGTTGGTCGTGGTCTTGTCGCCAGTTCCGGCCAGTTGTACATTATGAAATTGATGATTTGTTCATTTGTATTGCGTCGGCATTTAGAAAATATTCAACAGCCAATATCTGAGCTAGTTAATGGACCATAAGTCAACGACTCGAATGCCCAATACTTAATCCATGTCGTTACTCTAGAAATGGTGTAACCCGACAAAAGCAATTATCAAGAACCAACATTTCATTTGAAGCCTTGGTCATTGGGTATTGGTCATTGGAAATTGGATATTATTGAGAATTATTGACGGAATGCTTTTTATTTTTTCAATACCCAATACCCAATACCCAATACCCAATACCCTATACCCAATACCCAATACCCTATACCCATAGACCAATACTCGGTCGCCAACCCGCGCCAAACGAATAACGCCCTAACGATCTAACGCCCCAACGCCCCAACGCTTTAATAAAAATTATACACCGTCACATCCGTCCCCGCCGAAGACGCCGCCGTTCTTTTGCGCACCCTTCCGTTGGAATCGAATTCGTAGTTCATAATATAAGTAATATCGAACCCGTTTTCCTCCACACGGTACGTGCCGGGTAGATTCCGTTGGCTGGTGACGTTTGGTAGGATGTCCACCATGGTGAAAGGGTTTTCCTGCGGCAGGTAGTGTTCGTACGTGCGCGTGGAGATCAACACAGGTTCGTCTTCACCATTCGGATTGTAAGTGAGTTGCTTGTATAAGTTTCCGTCGGTAAAATACAAGTACACGAATATCAAGCTCATCGCCATCTCACCCGACGGCTGTCGATCAAAAACGGCCATTTCGCCAATGTTTCCAGCAGGATCGTAACCATATACTTTCGTTTGTTTCAGAATGCCATCTTTAAACTTCTCAGACTTCTCAATCTGCCCACTCACCGTGGTGTAGATTGTTTCCGAACCATCGGAGCTGATCATCTTACTAAGTTGTGCACCATCGTATTGATAGGTGTACGAGCCCCCAGTATACGCGGGGGTATACTGTTCCCAAAGAACTTTCGCAATCCGTCCCTGTGCATCGTACACGAAGTACTTGCGTTGTCCCCATTGACCTCCACCCGTTGCATAACTCTTCGATACGCCGTCCAGTTCGTCGTCTTTGATGGTGACTCCATGACCGGTTTTTGCTCCGAGTGTCACCACACCTGTCCCTTCGGTCATGATGGCCGCGACGTGCTTCGTGCCACCGATGCGTCCGTTGTCGATAGGAACAATGTGCAGCTCCATTCGTTCTGTCCCCGGTGTTACCGCTAACGTCACGATGCCCTTGATGGCAGGAGGACTGGAGGTGTAGTCTTCACCGTACACAGCATCTTCCGACTGCAGTGAGATCGCCAACTGCCCCGTTGCTGTGGCCGGTGCCGACAACGCGATCGTGATGCGACCGTCAGAAGAGCCGTCCTCACGAATAATGCTTTCGGTCGTGAGGAAATCAACGCGCACCGCCTGTTCGTCGTCGGTGATCGTAATCGTGATCGATCTCCCAGTACCGATCGACAGTCCAGCGGAAACACTCTTGATCGTAAACGTGAGCGTCTTCGTGCCATCGAGAATTTGGTTGTTGACCGGCGTAATCGCAAACGATGTCGAACTAGATCCTGATAAAATCGGAAGTGTAAGTTTCTGATCGTTGATCACTGGATCGGTGGTGATGGCGTTCACATTGGGATTGTTGACTTCTATCACCACGTATCCGTTTGCAGGCGCGGGTCGACCGAGAGCTAAGTTGATTGTTGTCGTACCGGAATTTTCGGCAAATGTCATCGCAGTTTGCTCGAACCCAATCGAGATGGGTGTTCCAGTCACAGGAGTTTGGTTGTCGTCGTTGCACGCAGCGGACAAGCTTGCCACGGCGATGATTAATAAGCTGTTTAGTTTCATCACTTCTTTCGTCGGTAGTGTTATTCACCGACAAGGATGTAGTACGATGGGGCCTACGTGTGGTTGACGAAACCTGGAGATTCCGGCGGTGTGGTGATGAAAATACGGGAAGTACCGTAGTGGAAAGTTAGTTGGTAGTAGATAGTTGGTAGTTGGTGGGGGTTAAGATCGGGCGCGATTGGCACGATGGGGAAAGGGTAATGTGAGGTTAATTGGTTTGGAAAAGTGGTAATTGGAAAAATGGATATTATTGAGAATTATTGGTGGATTGCGGTATATTTCCCAATTCCCAATTCCCAATTCCCAATTCCCAATTCCCAATTCCCAATTCCCAATTCTCAATTCTCAATTCTTAATTCTTAATACCAGCATTCGTTGCCAACCCGCGCCAAACGAATAACGATTAACGATTTAACTAGACCACCATAACGTCACCATCCCATGAGAGCACTCGCCACGTTCGTTTTTGTTTTCCTTGCTGCGGTTACCACCACACATGCCATCGCCCAGCCCTCAACCAAACTGCGAGTGGTAGTACTCACCGACATCGAGGCCGATCCCGATGATACACAGTCACTCGTCCGCTTCCTCTTGTATTCCAACCAATGGGACGTCGAAGGGATCATCGCCACGACTTCCATCCATCAAAAATCGAGAGTCGCGCCCGAGAGCATAGACAAGGTGTTGAAAGCCTATCAGCAAATACAGTCGAATTTATTGAAACATGAAAAGGGCTACCCGACGTACGAGCAACTGAAATCGAAAGTGAAGAGCGGGTTGGCAGTATATGGACTAGAAGGCGTAGGGGCGGGCAAAGACTCGCCGGGCTCCGACTGGATCGTACAACTGTTGAACAAGCCAGACCCTCGCCCGATTTGGTTTTGCGTGTGGGGTGGACCCAATGTCATGGCCCAAGCACTTTGGAAAATTCAGTCAACCACCGCGGCGACTGAGGCCGAAAAGATCTACAGTAAAATGAGGGTGTATACTATCTCCGACCAAGATGATTCAGGACCATGGATCCGAAATACGTTCCCAAACGTTTTTTTCGTCGTGACACCCGGCTACAACTATTCGTATGCCACGTGGATCGGGCTGCCGTTCCCCGTGCCCGGATCAAACAAAGAAGTTGTCTCTGCCGACTGGTTAGCGAAGAACATCCAACAAGGGCACGGTCCACTTGGGGCAGCCTATCCCGACGTAGCGTATGGAATGGAAGGTGACACCCCTTCGTTCTTGAACCTGATCGGCAATGGATTGAGTGACCCCGAGCATCCCAACTTTGGTGGTTGGGGCGGTCGTTATGAATTGTACTTGCCCGAGTTCCGCGACTCCAATGCGGGGCGCTTTAAGCGTGAGAACTGGCCACAAGATCAGCCAGAAAAACGTGCGATCTGGACCAATGCGAACGATTCGGTTTTTTCTGCCATCGACAACCAGTCGCATGTTTCGAATCAAGCAACCATTTGGCGTTGGCGCGAAGCCATCCAGAATGATTTTGCTGCGAGGATCCAATGGTGCACTAAACCATTTGCGGAAGTGAACCATGCGCCGGTCGCAAAACTCGCGCACCCTGACAAGTTCACCGTTCAATCGGGCGATCTGTTTCACTTAAATGCCGATGGTTCTTTCGATCCCGATGGCGATTCGATGAGCTTTCTCTGGTTCCAATACAAAGAGGCAGGCACCTACAAAGGTGATGTAAGTTTTCGACCGTTCGCTTCGAACCTTTACGACTTGCCAGTCACGGCTCCGGTCGTGAGCAAGCCTGAGACGATTCACTTCATCTTGCAAGTGAAAGACAAAGGCACCCCCGCGCTGGTGAGTTATAAAAGAGTGATCGTGACGGTGAACCCAAAGTAACAGCGACATTAGCTTTCCATGTTCTCAATCCACCACAGGTAAGCGTCGTAGTCCGTGACCGGAATTTCGCCCACGACGCCGACAGAACGACACATTGACACGACTTGACCACGGTGATAGGTGCCGTGGTTCACCACGTGGAGAATGTATTCGTAGCGACTTTGCTTGCTGTCGGATACCTGAATGTGTTCGAGGAGTTGCTCGTCGGTGAAGTGCGTTAAATGTGCTTGCAGCTTTCGTGAACTGGTGCGAAGGTCTTCGATCACTTGCTCGACCGCCTGATCGCGCAAAGGTTGATTGAATTCAACGACACGCTTGTTGATCAACACCTCGAACCAGTATTCTTGCCCGGACCATATATGTTGGAGCGTGCGGTCGACCGTGCCGAAACTTGAGCCCGTGGGATGATAGAGCGCGTGTGTGTCGATGGTGAGGAGCCATTGACCTAAGCGATCGTTTGCCCAGGTATTGTAGGCAAGGAGACGCGCGACGAGTGGAGAAAGTATCACGATCGAAACTCGCGATAATATTTTTCCAAGTCAAGCAATCTAGATTGAAGTCGGCTTTTTTGCTCGTATGCCGACAGTCACCAACCAAAGGCAGATTCCTATTTCGCCCAATGTAGCCGGGAGCGCGACATAGGTTCCGATTCCAAGTTCGCGGTAGCTGCCGAATAAAAAGTTGCCGAGGAAGTTGGTGAGGTATCCGAAACATCCTGCCATGAGTAGGATTCCCAACACTTTTGGGAGGAACCCGGATCGATACACGAGGTAACCGAAGGGGAAGAGCCAAAGACCCCAGAAAACCGATACCACCCGGATACCATTATCATAGGAGGCCAAGTTGGTCATCACTTCGGCCGCGAGCTGGCCCGGTTCTGCTGCATTCAAATAGCTGGCATCACCTAGCAATGTGAGCACATTCACTTTATTGACGAGGTTGAATAAAGAGAAGGGCACACTGACCACCGACAAAGCGACCATGGCTACGGCGGGGATCTTGCCCACGTGTTGGAGGAGTTGATACAAAACCAGTGGTAGGAGCAAGAAGGCGGTATAACACACGATGCCCGCCACGATGCTCAAGCGGAAGAGCATTTCTGATGATTGTAAGTTGGCGACAGTAGTGGTCGCGTCGTTCCAGACGATCAGTTTCGACGGGACGTAAGCGAGGGAGAAAATTCCTGTTAGAACAACGATTAGATAGAGAAGGCCGGCGATTCGGGCGGTTTTCTTGTCTGCTTGCATGGAATACGGAATGTGCAAAAGTATAAGACGTTCAACTCGCAAGAATGTTACGGCAAAAACCTGTGAAATGGAAATGAGGTCTACACAAGAAAGGCTTAAGTGAGGGAATGGCGACTGGAATTTTTAGTGTCTAAGATTTCTGATTTACCGTGGTGTTGTCGCTGGTTTCCGCCAGTTGAGCATTATGAAATTGATAATTGGTTCTTGCTATTCCTTTCGAGGCCTGAAAATATCCAAGAACCAATGTCAAAATATCTAATGAACGCGCTTTAATTCAACGACATTGATTGGTTGTTGGGTATTTTTGGATTTGATACCTAATTAAATTCGACCTCGAAGAACGCGTGCTTCGATTCGGCGTAGCATCTTTGGAAAAGTTGCAATCCTGCAAAAGCCCCTCAAAAACCAACAGTCGGGTTGAAACTTTGGTCATTGGGTATTGGTCATTGGTCATTCCATGTCATTAAATTAACGGGGAACACACGTATCCGTGACTGACAATAAGATTTCTGGTTGGACGTGGTCTTGTCGCCAGTTCCCGCCAGTTGTACATTATGGAATTGATAATTGGTTCTTTTGTATTCCGTACGCATTTGGAAAATATTCAAGAACCAATATCAAAATATCTAATGAATGGACCTTAGCTGCGTCGGCAAAAAGCAACATCAAAAACCAATATTTCAGTTGAAACCTTGGTCATTGGGTATTGGTCATTGGTCATTGGATATTATTGAGAATTATTGACGGATTGCGTTATTTTTTTCAATACCCAATACCCAATACCCAATACCCAATACCCAATACCCAATACCCAATACCCAATACCCAATACCCAATACCCAATACCCAATACTAACCACCACCAACTACCAACTACCAACTACCAACTAACTAACCCCCCACTCACCCCGCCATTTCCCTCAACGCCTTCACAAACACATCCAACTCCGCCGTGGTCGTGTACACATTTGGAGTGATGCGGCAACCTTGCACTCCTTGTCCGTCGATGGCGACAGTCCAAACCTTGTACTTATCCAATAACGTCTTTGCCATGTCGGCCGGTTTCATTGTCGCGATCCCGACGTTGGCGATGCCGCATGATCTTGTCGGGTCGGCAGGTGTGTTGAGCACGATGTTTTTCACGCCACGCACACGCGATGTCCAATAGTTCTGGATAAAGCGAAGACGTGCTTCTTTGCGAGCTGCGCCCAACTTGGTATAGAAATCAATCGCGTCAAGGACCGTGAGATCTGTCGCCACCGGGTGTGTGCCGGTGTGCGCAAGGTGCGTGATATCGTCCTTCATCCCCCAGTCGGCCATGAGCGACCAGAGTCCTGGCGCTTTGCCATCTTTCACGTACAAGATCCCGGCGCCGAGTGGAACACTCAACCACTTATGCAAGCTTGCCGCATAGAAGTCGCAGCCCAGGTCGGGAATCTTGAAGTCGAGGTGCGCGAACGTATGGGCACCGTCGACTGCCACCGCTACGTTGAGGCTGTGAGCCATGTCGCAAATCTTCTTGATCGGTAGGATTTGTCCTGTGATGTTGACCATGTGGCTCACCAACATCAACTTGGTTCGTGGCGTGATGGCGCTTCGATAGAGGTCGACGGTTTCTTGATCCGACTGTGGGTGATTGGGGACAGACAATACTTTCGCTACGATGCCATATCTTTTTTCCATCAACTTGAACTGGTTGACGATTGAGCCATAGTCTTGTTCGGCCATGATGGCTTCGTCGCCTGCGTTCCAATGAAACCCGTTGATGACCGTGTCGAGGGATTCGGTGGTGTTGCGCGTGAGGGCCAATTCCGTGGGGCTGCAACCCGCAAGTTCTGCTAAGCGCGAGATCACTTTCTTTTTGTTGTCGGCTTGCACGGTCCTCATATAATACGATCCCTGCAAGTTTACCTCGCGGATATGGTCGAGGTATTTGTCGAGCGTTTCTTGGGGAAGGAAACAGTAGTACCCGTTTTCCAGGTTGATATAGTCGGGTTTGAGTTTATATCCGGCACGGATTCCAGCCCAGAACTCTTCGTCGGCGGCAAGATTTTCGGGTGAAACGTGCGCGTGGCGATCGAGCCATTCGGAGGTGCTGATTTTCGGTATGATGCCTGCGACGCCCAAGGCGAGCGAGTGCTGGAGGAAAGTGCGCTTGTTCAAGGTATTGGAAATGAAATGGTGGGATAAGTTTGATGAAAAAATTCGAGAAGTACTAGGGCTTTTTGCCGGGGAAAGGTTAACGAATTGCTAATTTGATTTTAGGACGGATCACTTGGTTTTTAGCCGTCCGGTGATGCTAGCGTCTTTCGCCTTTTCTCTTTAAAAAAATTCTCCACAGATGACGATTGCTCCGAGTAACAACAATAAAAATGAACTTCGGAAGTTTATTAGCGAGGTCGAGGCTTTTGCCCGCATGTGGAGGGGCGTGACCAAAGGTGTGTTCGAAGTGTCTCGGTTGAACTTGGATCCTTTCACCAATCGCGTTTCATGAAACCTCTCTTCAATTCTTTGCTTGTTATATCGTCGTTTTTGTACTCATGTGCACCACAACCGGATTCCAAAAATGAAGTCAACGATTCCGGATTGACTGAATTCTCTTCGCAGTACCGCTACCTGCCAACTGAGAAATTCGGATCGCAACAAGTGGGTGACACATTCAAAATATTTAAGGCGGTTCCGCGTGGCTACCATCCAGATTCAGCGAGACGCTACCCATTGATTTTACTACTCGACGGCAATGCGTTTTTTGAGTCGGTCGTTACCGAGATGAAATTCAACTCATTTGTTGGAGTTGTTCCGAACGCCATTGTCGTGGGTATTGGGTACAATGATTTATACACCATGGATTCGCTCCGCTCGCGAGACTATACTTATCCCGAGGCGATGATGGAGTATGAAATGACCCTTAGTGGTGGAGCAAAGAAAATGAAATCATTCATCGATTCGGAACTGTTGCCAAGCCTTCAAAAGGGGATGGCCGTCGATCCAAATCGAGTTGTTCTTTGCGGTCATTCCCTTGGCGGCTATTTCGTTTTATTCTATGCCCTGCAATCATTGGAAGATGGACGATCACCCATTTCTGGATTCGTAGCGGCGAGCCCGAGTCTGCATTACAATAACCGTTTCCTTTTTGATTGGATGAAACGAATAGGACAGGTAACTCCCGCCAACGTCATGAAATTGTATGTTAGTATGGGGAGTGGCGACATGTCCGATTCATTGTCTATGGGGATTTTGAATGACTGGGAGGCGACCGTTCAAAGGCAGCACCTTTCGGGATTCACAATAAAAGCCGTTGAATACACGAATTTCGATCACCTCGACGCCGCGGTCCCGGGAATTTTGAAGGGGATCGAGTTTGTGTTGCCACACCCAGGTCAGGACTGACCTGTAATTTTTTAGCCAACAACTTTCCAGCTGCGAGTTCCCTGCCCTATATTTCTTATCGCAAGCTTGTGCCCCGTGTTTCGCTCCCTCACGTTCGTCTTAATTTTCGGCGCTTTTACATGCCTTGCGCAACCCGACGTTCGATTTCATAACTATGGACTCACCCACGGCCTGCCTTCACCTGGCATTCGCGATGTCGTAGAAGATCCGACGGGGCTCATTTGGGTCGCCACAAGCAACGGTCTCGCATCATTCAACGGCTACGAGTTTAAGGTCTACCGCAATCTTCCGGGCCAACCGACACAACTCCTCAGTAATGACGTCACCACTTTGCTTGCACTGAGCAACGGCGACTTACTAGTGGGCACGACCGCAGGCCTACACTTGTTCGATCACCGACGTCTGGTGTTCTCTCCTTATTGGGATTCCCTTCCGCCCTCGTATATCTCCCAGATTGTGCCCGACACGCGCGGCGGTTTCTGGATTGGGTCGAGTACCGGGCTCTACCATCTCGACAGCGTGGGGCATCAACCCAAACCTCATTTCAAAAATGGCGAGCCACTCGTCAATACCGGGATCTTTGATCTGGTATTGGACTCAAATGCCATCCTTTGGATTACCACCTCTCGAAAGGGCTTCTTCAAGTTGGATGTTTCATCGAATCAATTGACCAACTACAGACATGATGAAAGCAACCCTGCATCGCTTTCCTCGGATGTGATGCGACAGCTCGAACTTCTGGCGGATGGCCGACTTGTATTGGGCACTGCCGACGCGGGATACAACGTGTTCAATCCAAAAACCGAGCGCTTCGAGCGACACAACCATATCCCGACCGATCCGAAATCGCTGTCTAGTACCGCCGCTTTTGCCGTGTTGGTAGATTCAAAACAGCAACTCTGGATTGGCACTTGGGCCAATGGACTCAACCTTATCAATACAACGGAATGGAACGGGCAGTATTTCAAGAACGATCCCGGGAATCCTTATTCGATTGTGAGCAACTCGATTACCACATTATTCGAAGCGAGTAACGGCGACATTTGGATTGGGTCCAGCGCGAGCGGCTTGTCGAGGATCACGCCGCGCGAACAAAGGTTTATTCGATACCGACACGACAACCAGAAGGAAAGCACGCTGACTAATCCTTATGTGCGCGCCATCTGCGAAGATTCAAGTGGTGACATTTGGTTTGGGACCAACCAAGGTGGATTGAATCGATATAATCCCTCCACGGAAAAATATACAGTGTACTTGGAACCCGACGAGTCGAGGGAGTCGCTCGCGAGAGGGTCGATCTGGTCTATCAGCGAAAGCGTCGATCATCACCTGTGGTTGGGGACTAGTCGCGGCGTGGGCAACCTAAATCCCACAACCGGAGCCATCCAATGGATCGACTATGACAATGACGAGTTACTCCCGAAAAAACTATCGGGTAATAATGTCTTGCGTGTACTCGACGATCAACAGGGAAATCTCTGGGTTGGAATTTACTACGGTGGGTTGAATCGCGTTGACATTGCTTCGGGTATCGTCGAAAAGTTCATGCACGACCCTTCCGATCCAAACTCGATTTCAACAGACAATATCAACGACGTGTTCATTGACCGGCAGCAACGTTTGTGGGTGGGGAGCGACGACGGACTCAACTTGTTCGACCGAAACTCGAAGAAGTTCAGACGTTACTTGCTCGAAGTTTCAATTTTTCACTTGAACGAAGGAGCAAAGGGTGAACTCTACATTGGCAGCGACCGTGGACTGATCATTTTTGACCCTGCATCAGAAACGAGCACCCTTGTCGGTGAAGCACAAGGTTTGAATGCCGATCATGTGAACTCGGTATTGGTAGATCGCGACGGATACTTGTGGCTTGGGACGAACCTCGGCATCGATCGATACAACCCCGCCGATGCATCCTTCACGCACTTCGATGAATCGATGGGATTGAGTGCCGACGATACCGAGGCAAAATCTTGTTTCAAATCACGATCGGGTTTGTTGTATTTCGGTGGAACAGGTGGTGTGACAGCCTTTGACCCGAACTCGGTTGCCAGTGCAACGACCATAAAACCGCGTGTGGTGTTTACGAATTTGTCAGTCCTCAACCGGGTGGTTCCCGTAAACGACTCTTCGTTGCTAAGGCAGGACATTAGGACTGCCGACCGCGTAGTCTTGAGTCACACCGACTACATCTTTGCGCTTGAGTTTGCAGGATTGGAGTTTCAAGTCCCGGCGAAGATCAAATATGCGTACCGTTTAGAAGGCTTCGACCCGAATTGGATTTTCACCACATCCAACGACCGGAAGGCGGTGTACACCAACGTTCCGCCCGGCAACTATACATTGAAAGTGCGTGCCTCCGACGCCTTTGGAAACTTCGATGATCAATTTACCGCGCTTGCCATCACCATCACACCACCTTGGTGGAAGACGTGGTGGGCCATGGTAATATTTTACGGTTCAGGACTCGCGTTGGTGGTCGGCTTTATCCGCCTCCGGGTAGCGTTCATTCGTCGGCAGAATAAGTTGCTCGAAGCGCAAGTTGCAGCGCGCACTGCCGAAGTAAACCGCCAACGAATGGCGTTGCAAGAACAAGCCGAAGCCCTTCAGAAGGCCAACCTGCAAAAAAGCAAGTTGTTCTCGATCATCGCCCATGACCTGAAGAGCCCGCTCGGATCGTTGAAGTCTTTGCTTACAATCATCGATCCGTCGATCCTAACATCGGCCGATTTAGAGAGAATGAAGAACGAGATCGGTGGGCGTGTGGAGGTTATATCTGGCGCCATGGAGAACCTGCTTGGCTGGGCGTACGGCCAAATGGAGATGGAAAGCCTTCAACTGAATTCGGTCGACGTCGCCCGCGTGACAAAGGAAATGATGGAACTCTATGGACCAATCGCAGAGAAAAAGGGCATCTCGGTTCAATCGACCATCTCCGACAATAATTTGGTGCTGGCGGATCTGAACCTCCTCCGCGCAGTGTTCAGGAACCTGATATCAAACGCCATCAAGTTTACAAAGCCAGGTGGCACCATCCATCTTTCGTGTAAAAGGCTAGACCAAGTCTTGCAGATCGAGATCCGCGATTCAGGTGTCGGCATGGATGAGATTCAACTAAAAAACTTGTTCTCTGCGGACAAGAAACAAACCTTAGGAACAGGTGGTGAGCGAGGAGTTGGATTGGGTCTCCAAGTGGTGAAAGACTTCATCGAAAAAATGAATGGGAAGGTGTGGGTGGAAAGTAGCCGAGATGAAGGAACCACATTCTTCGTGTCGTTGCCCGCATTCAATCAAAGCTAAGATGGTCACCAAGCTCTTGATACTTGTTCCCGTGGCCTTGTTCCTCACACTGGCCGCCGTGATCGAGTGGTCTTTCGGGAGCACTCCCTGGGTGCTTGGTGGTGGCGCGTTGCTTTCGTATTACGGCATCATCCAAGTCGTGCTCTCACACTTTCGATTTAAAGTGGTAGGAGACCTGCTGGTGTTGGAGAACTTCGGTCAAAGGGCTAGCGCATACGAACTGAGTAAATTGGTTGCTTGGCGCGAATTGGCATTCACCGTCCGTGGACAACAACGCCGCACCCTGCTGCTTTTCTTCAACGCAGAAACAAAAGTGACGCTTGATAACAGCGAATACCCTGAAGACTACCAAGAGTTGTACAGTTTTCTTGAGAGTGGCTATCGAGACAAGAGGCAAGAAACTATTTGAAGATTCGGTTGTCGAAGCCAAATGGTTCTATCGAAACGATCTTGGTTTTTGAGAATTCTTTATGCCGCGGGTTGATGAGAAGGTTGAAATCGCCACGAGTTACAACCGACGGAATTTTCAATAAGCAGTATTTGCCCTCGCTCACGAACCTATCGCCTATCGATTGCGTAGAAAGTAGGTGGGGGAATGAATTCCAATCTTTTGGGAGTTCTTCGATGGTGAGCGCCTTTAGCGAGGTGTGATTCGGTATATGTATGGTAACCATCATGTAATCGCTGGGAAGCGTCGCAAGGGTAAAGTGGACCGCTACTTCGGCCATTGCTAATGAGCGGTTCGTGGCGGTGTAAACCATTTCCACCCCCATCGAATTCCAACGGGCACCTTTTAACGCGGCGCCAAGGCCCGAAAGGCTTTGAGCGTACTCCTTACGGACTAACCTGAAAACTTCCATTTACACAAAGATTCCATGATTTACGTGCGAGAGTTCTGCAAGCACAAGCTCTTTTCCATACGAATCTTTTAATAAATCGAAAGGTTTAACATTGCCAAGTGCGAAGTTGGGTGTTTCAAGCCATAGTTTGAATTTGTCCATGGTTCGAAACGTATCGAGGCCCATTTGAGTCACCTCTGCCATTTCAATAATCTTTTCCGAATGAATAGGCTTGAAACTACGGGCGGTGACCTTGTAGCGTTGCAACGACTTCGTTGAAATATCTAGTATTTCTGCCCAATTCTCTTCGCTAAATGGACTGACATTTTGGATGAGACTAAACAAAGAATATGGAACACCATTCCGGATGACTAAGATCATTAAAGGTTTATTTGAAAGAAAGCCCGAAAACGTAATCCGGCCAATTTTCGTGGGCGGATTTTTCCCGACATGCATTCGCCTGAGCAGCGATGCAATTTCTTGATCAAGCTTTTGTGAATATCCAGTCTGTGCCGTCATCGAAGGTCAATTGTCTAAAAATATACGACAATTGTCTGTATTTAGTTGTATGCCCGGCTATTTCTTATACCCCGGACCGCGAATAACCTTTCCAGGTTTTGCACCTGTATATTTTCCATCCTTGAAAACCACCACGCCATTCACCAACACCCACTCAATTCCTTGCGAGGCCGCAGCCGGTGTCTCGAATGTCGCATGGTCGGTTACCTTCGCGTAGTCGATCACAACAACATCCGCCACCAAGCCGGGTGCAAGCTTGCCACGGTCGTACGCCATGATCTCATTTGCCGCCACCGAGGTCATCCTGTGAATTGCACCTTCTAACGTCAGTACGCCAAGTCCTTTCACATATCGCGCAAGCACGCGAGGAAAGGCCCCGTATGCCCGAGGGTGGTTGGCATCTTCGGCACGGGTCGGGCCCGCATCGGTGTCGAACGATGTGAACTCTTCCCGCATCACTTTGATTTTGTTGGCTTCGGACATGCTTTGCGGCCCGGCAAACACTTCGTATAAACACAAATCGAAAAATACATCCCAGGGCGACTTACCCGTGGCCGTCGCAATGGCGCCCACGCTCTTCCCGTTGTAAGACGCATACGGAGTCGACCCTAAGTTCGCAACCACAATGTTGTTCCAATCCTTTCCCGCATGGGCAAACCAGTTTTCCCAGCCCCCAACTGATTCCATATCTTTTCGCATCTCGGCCTTCACGGCTGGGTCTTTCAGCTTCGCAAGCAAGGCAGCTTGACCATCTGCCGCATACTTCGGATGCAAAAGCGCCCGTATGCCAAGCCCGTTATTGACGTAAGGGTAAATATCAACGGCAACTTCCTGACCTGCGACACGTGCTGCTTTGATCCGAGCCAGCGCCAAATCCATCTTGCCCCAGTTTCCTTGGCCCGCCGTCTTAAGGTGGAATATGTGAACAGGCGTGTGTGCGGCGGCCCCAATGCGAAGGGCTTCATCGATGGCTTCGAGCAAACGATCACCTTCGTTGCGCATGTGTGTAAAGTAACGCCCACCGTATTGACCCGCGATTTTCGTGAGCTCGGTAATTTCTTGTTCGGAACCGTAGATGGCCGGAGGATAAATCAACGAAGTGGAGACTCCGATCGCGCCAGCCTCCATGGCTTCTCGTACCATTCCACGCATGCGTTCCATTTCGGTGTCCGTGGCGGGGCGATCTTTATCACCCACGACAATGGCCCGCAACTGCGTATGCCCAACTGTCTGGACCATGTTCATGGGCATTCCCGTCGCATCGAGCTTATTGAGAAACTCGCGCATGGTTTGCCACCCACGGGCTTTGGCGTCGGCATCAGCGAGCGGCGCATCGGACTCACCTTCACCGGCGTTGATCGTAGTAATTCCCTGTGATAGTAAGTTGAAAGCGAGATTGGGGTCGCGCAAAAACGGAGCCGCCGTCTGTCCCATCATATCGATGAACCCAGGTGCCACCACTTTGCCTGTGGCATCGATTACTTGCTTTGCTGACACGTTGTCGAGCCTCCCGATGGCCACGATCTTTCCATCTTTGATTCCAACGTCGGCAACAAACCACGGCGCGCCCGTCCCATCGACCACACGACCGTTTCGAATCACAACGTCGAACGAGGGACCTTGAGCGTAAACAAAAGTGGAGGCGAAAACGAACAACACGACCGCCGTTAGAAATGATCGTGTCAACTTGAAAGTAAGGGTAAAGGTCATAGGTGTGTGCGTTGACCTCCGAATATCGGAAAATCCACCCTCAACTCCCCATTCTCTTTTTTACCACCAACTAACAACCAATTTGTGCGTAACTTCGCCCCATGTATACCCGGACGTGGCAAGTAATCAAAGACGACACGAAGCGAACATTTGAAGTTTGCGGTCAATCGAACAATACGAACGCGTTTACAAACGAGGTCTATGCCATGCAACGCTCGGGCATGAACGTGAGCTGCACCACCCCACCGATCACCAACCGGGAATCGAACAAGGAGAACGTCCGCGTTTCTGGTTACATGCGCGAGGATGGTTTATACCAACGCTTGCAGGCGGAGTTCAAGAAGAACGTAATGAAGTCGTACGAAGACTTCGAATAACTACTTCTAATTCGGTTTTACAATCACGAATGTGCCAGCCATGCGATCGTGTAATGATCGACTCCACTTGTCGCTTCCAAGCATGATTGCCTCTACAATCAATATGATCCAAGTGGCATAATCCACGAAGTTAGTCGATGAGTATGCAGACGAATATTGAGTGAAGTCACCAAAAGACTTGACATCCTGAAACGTTGGGTCGGCGTACATACCGAACGTCATTAAAATCGTAATCGCCTGTGGTACGAGGTTGAAGATGTTCCTGTAAAGAATGGTACCGAGGTCGGCGTTCTTAAACTGCAGATTGGTGACTCGGAGTTTGAGCACCATTTTACCGAGGGTAGCGCCGTAGGTAAATTCCATGTACGGCTTGTAAGCTGTCGTCGCAATGGCGATGAGCGTCATCAGAATGCCACTCTTCCATTCGGTGACGTTGAGATAAGTGAGCCCCAACGAGACCGGCGCCAAGATGATCCCGTCGACAAACAGGGCACCAAGCCTTTGCCAGAAATTGCCGTATTCAATTTTGGAATAGTCCGGCTCTTGTTGGATATCGTCGAGTACAATCTGTTGCATAGAAGTTTGAAAAGTATCCTTCAAGATGGCCTAAAAGACAGATACTTGCAAGGGATGAATAACCCACATTTTCATTGCTCAGTGGGGACGTTGCTGTTCTATTGCGATGAGGTTGATCTCGCTGGTCACTCTTCATTTTCCCGAGTACGGGCGAATCGCTACTTTCGTCGGAATACAAATTCTCCAACGGAGCTCCTCACATGAAAAAATTCCTACTTCTCGCGTTAGCGACCTTATCACTTTCGACTTTTGCACAGAAACCAAAGTGGGATGTCGCCAACCCATCTGGCTGGGCGTTCAAGGAAGTCCCACTTTCGACCAACGAAGGAACGTGGATGAACCTCGATGTGAGCCCTGACGGAAAGGAAGTTGTTTTTGACCTTATGGGCGACATCTTGATCATGCCGATCACAGGCGGCGATGCCAAAATTCTTCGTGGTGGTGTTCCTTTCGAAATCCAACCGCGCTTTAGCCCCAATGGTCAGTGGATTTCTTTTACCAGTGATGCAGGTGGTGGCGACAATATCTGGATCATGAAACGCGACGGCTCCGACGCCAAGCAAGTGACGAAGGAAGACTTCCGGCTGCTCAATAACGCAGTGTGGTCTGCCGACGGAAACTACTTGATCGCGCGAAAGCATTTTACTTCTACTCGCTCGCTTGGCGCTGGCGAAATGTGGATGTACCATCGCACAGGGGGCAACGGCTTGCAGATCACCAAAAGAAAGAACGATCAACAAGATGTGAACGAACCGTCAGTTTCACCCGATGGAAAATATTTGTACTACAGCGAGGACATTTACCCAGGAGGTTTCTTTCAATACAACAAAGATCCGAACCAAGAGATCTACGCGATCTTCCGATACAGTTTCGAAACGGGAGAGATCGAGTATGTGACAGGGGGCCCTGGCGGCGCATGTCGTCCGCAGGTGTCCCGCGACGGGAAAAAGCTCGCTTTTGTGAAGCGTGTTCGCGAGCAGAGCGTGTTGTATGTACATGACCTTGCGACCGGCGAAGAGAAACCGATCTATTCGGAACTCCATAAGGACCAGCAAGAATCGTGGGCCATCTTCGGGGCGTACACGGGTTTTGCTTGGACCCCCGACGACGCATCGATCGTTGTGTGGGCCAAGGGAAAGATTCATCGTGTCGACGTGCGCACTTCGCAAGCGGTGGAAATTCCGTTTCAAGTCAACACCACGCTGAAGATTGCCGACGCTCTTCATTTCAAAAACGAGGCTTTCCAAGATGAATTTACCTCCGTCGCGATTCGACACGTGACCACCTCGCCAGATGGCAAGACGCTTTTGTTCAATGCCGCAGGATACCTTTGGAAGAAGGACCTTCCAGATGGCATACCGCAACGACTCACCAACGGAACAGATCTAGAATTTGAAGGCAGGTTCTCAAACAATGGCAACGAAGTGGTGTACGTCACTTGGAACGATGAGGCGCTGGGATCAATTCAGAAATTGAACCTCAAGGTTAAAGGAGCAAAGCCTGTTAAGATCACGATACAAAAGGGAATCTATCGCCAACCGGCGTTTTCTCCCGATGGGTCTAAAATCGTGTACATTAAAGAAGGCGGCAATGATCATCAGGGCAACGCCTTCACAAAGGAACCTGGCATTTATTGGATGCCCGCGAATGGTGGTGCGACTAGCCGTGTGAGAGGCAACGGTTCCGATCCAGTTTTTAACAAGGATGGTTCACGGGTCTATTTTATGATGCGTGGGAGCTCGCGCACGTTGCGCAGTTGCAAACTCGACGGCAGCGACGAACGTACCCACGCATCATCGAAAGGGGTTACCAAGTTTGTCGTGAGCCCGGACGAAAATTGGCTGGCGTTTGTCGAATCGTACAAGGCATACATCGCCGCGATGCCACCAATTGGTCGTTCGATTGATGTCGATGCCAAAACTACCGACTACCCGATCAGTCAACTCGCGCGCGACGCGGGCTACAACCTCCACTGGTCTCCCGATAGCAAGAAAGTGATGTGGAACTTGGGCGACCAATATTTCGTCAACGAGATTAAGAACCGTTTCGTGTTCTTGGACGGATCGCCTACAAGCGTGCCTAAGACGGATTCCGTGGGACTCAAGGTTGGGTTGAAGATCAAGTCCGATGTCCCCGATGGGCGCATTGCGTTTGTCGGCGCTCGGATCATTACCATGGAAGGTGCTGAGGTAATCGAGAATGGAGTGTTGATCATTAACAAGAACAAGATCGAAGCGTTGGGCAAATCTGGCGACGTGGTGATTCCCGCAAACGTCAAGGTGATCAACGCCGAAGGGAAGACCATTATCCCAGGGTTAGTCGACGCTCATGCGCATATCGGCAACTTCCGCGCGGGGTTGAGTCCTCAAAAGCAATGGCAATACTATGTCAACGTTGCGTATGGGGTAACCTCGTCGCACGATCCCTCTTCAAATTCTGAAATGATCTTCTCACAAAGCGAGATGGTGAAGTCGGGCGCTATGGTCGGACCGAGGATTTTCTCCACTGGGACGATTCTGTATGGCGCAGAAGGGGACGCACGTACGGTCGTGAATAGTCTAGACGATGCCCGCAGTGCGATTCGCCGGACAAAAGCGTTCGGTGCATTTTCAGTGAAGAGCTACAACCAACCGCGGCGCGAACAACGCCAGCAAATTATCCAGGCATCGCGTGAGTTGAACATCGAAGTGGTGCCTGAAGGTGGTGCTACGTTCTATCACAATATGACCATGATCATGGACGGGCATACCGGCGTGGAGCACAACATTCCGGTGTCCCCCGTGTACAAAGATGTCGTGACCCTCTGGAGCAACAGCCAAAGTGGATACACGCCAACCTTGATCGTGAACTACGCCGGGATGTCGGGTGAATATTACTGGTACCAACACACCAACGTATGGGAGAATGAGCGCTTGCTGACGTTTACACCTCGTGGAGTGATCGACGAACGGAGTCGACACCGGGTGATGGTGCCGGAGAAGGAGTATGAAGCCGGGCACATCGCGACATCTAAGGTGTGCAACGAACTCAGCCAAGCAGGTGTAAAAGTGAACACGGGTGCCCACGGCCAAATTCAAGGCATCGGCCTCCACTGGGAAATGTGGATGCTCGCGCAAGGCGGCATGAACCCGTTAGAGGTGTTGCGTTCCGCCACGATGAACGGCGCATCATACCTCGGCATGAGCCACCAGATTGGCTCATTGAAAGTGGGTAAGCTTGCCGACCTCGTGGTGCTGGATAAGAATCCGCTCGACGATATAAAGAATACCAATTCCGTCGCGATGACGATGGTGAACGGCAGGCTTTACGATGCGAACACGATGAACGAGATTGGAAACTACAACAAGCCACGCACGAAGTTTTGGTGGGAAATGGCAGGCTATAACGCAAGCTTCCCTTGGCACGAGGAGTCGGAGACTTACGGGTGCTCTTGCGGTCGGCATTAGTCCCTTTTGGATGAGTGCATCGACTATCGACGCGACGATGCACTCATTCCAATCACCACGCTTGCGTTAACTTCAGTCGAATCAGGCGTCGTCTTGAAACGGTGTCTCAGTTTTCCCGCTACATTGGCGTTGCACCATTGTAGCCGGTCACATGAGCTTTGTCAAAACTTCCCTTCGGAGTCTTTTCAAATCAAAGATGAATGCTTCCATCAGCCTAGTTGGGTTGGTGGTCGGATTCTTTGCTGCGACACTCGTGTTGCAATACGTTTCTTTTGAAACGAACTACGATCGGAGCTGGAATGAATACGATCGTATTTACCGCGTGATCGATCACTTCAAGAATGCCACCACGTCGAACGTGAGGGCTTCTTCGTTTTACTCTACTGTTTCTGGTGTGAAGAATGAAATTCCAGAAGTCGAGTACGCCGGACATTTCATCTTCACGACGTGCGTCATGAAAAAAGAGAATGCACTCTTTCGTGAAACCAACGTGGCGTTGGCCAACCTTGACTTCTTTCGCATTTTCTCTCCTACGTTGATCGACGGAAGCTTCGATCAGATTGAACAGTCAAATTCAATTGCCATCGCACGATCGGTCGCGGAAAAATACTTTGGAAAGGCTCAAGCTGCCGGCGAATTGATCGACCTGCAAGGCGTGCTCGGGATGAACTACGTGGCAACGGTGGGGGCAGTGTTCGAAGACTTTCCCGTGAATTCGCATCTACGAGGCGATGTCTACATTCCCGTGCGTAAGTTCGATGAATACGTCGCCAATCAAAACCCCTATGGTCCTGGCGTCACCATCGAATCGATGGGGTGGAGGGCAATGGGTTTCTTCACTTATATCAAAGTTCACCCCGGCGTGGACATCACTTTGGTAGATCGCAAGCTGACCGAGATGGGGAACACGCACCGCGCGCAGGTGAACAAGGAGATCAATCAACAACATGAATTGGTGACCCAACCAATCACCGAAATTCACACCACACCCGGCTTTTCCACTGAAGTGTCCCCGACTGTCGACTCCAAGTGGCTGTATGTATTTTATCTCGTGGCCGGGTTGATCATCGTCATGGCTTGGATCAACTACATCAACATGGCGATCGCGCGAGCATTGAACCGTGCGAAGGAAGTCGGCGTAAGAAAAGTGTTGGGCAGTAGTCGAAGTCAATTGGTGCTGCAATTTATGACCGAGTCTCTCATCTTAGGATTGGGAGCGCTCGTGGTTGCCGTGTTGTTGATTTATTCATTTCAATCGTCGATCGAGAATCTTTTAAATAGGCAGGTGTTCGCCGATGCCGGGCAGAATTGGAAGACCTTTATGATCGCTTTCACGACATTCATCGCCGGTTCGTTGTTGGCCGGGGTTTATCCAGCATTTGTTTTGACATCGTTTAGTCCCATTACGGCACTGAAAGGAAAAGTGAAGTCAAGTGCGTCGGGAAGGATATTGCGAAAAGGGTTGATCGCTTTTCAGTTCTTCATTGCCATCGCGATGCTTTGTGGCCTGTTCGTAGTGAAAAACCAGATTTCGTTCATGGTCGATAGCAATACGGGGATGGACCTTGATCAAATCATGAATGTCCGCATTCCCGGTGGAGGTGAGGCGCATGAATCCAAAGTCAAGACACTCAAGAATGAACTGATTCGTTCTGGGCTCGCCACAGGAGTTTCTGTGTCGACCATCGTCCCTGGCATCACAAACTCCATGCAGGGTACCGCGCGTGCCGCCAATCGCCCCGACGCAAGTATTTACGCGCACTTGGGATTTATCGACCACGATTTCTTGAATGTGTTTGATGTCAAGGTAATTGCAGGACGAGGCTTTTCGGAAGAATTTACAGGCGACACAAGTGTGTGCTTAATCAACCGAAAGGCTGCCGAGAGTCTTGGGTTCACCAATCCAGACGAGGCCATCGATGTCGACTTGATCGTTCGTGTCAACCACAGCAAAGTTGTCGGCGTCGTGGAGAACTTCAACTTCACAGGGCTTCAAATGGGGTTCGAGCCCATGGTGCTTGAGCTCGATCCGGGTTTGGGTGGGAATTTTCTCAACGTCCACCTCGGTGGAGGTGCCATCGCGCCAATGGTTCAGGCAGTGGAAAGGAATGTTCGGGCGACTTTCCCCGATTTCCCATTTGAGTATCAGTTCCTCGACGAGGTGTTCCAACGGCAGTATGGTGAAGACAAAAAGTTTGGGGCGCTCTTTACCTTCTTTTCAGCGATTGCGTTGTTCTTAGCCTGCTTGGGTTTGTTCGGCGTGGCCGCCTACATGGCGCAGCAGCGTGCGAAGGAAATAGCCATCAGAAAAGTGCTGGGGTCCAATGTGTGGCAAGTATTCGTCCTCTTGAATCGTGAGTACATTTTTATTGCCGCCCTCGCGTACCTCTGCGCGATACCCGTAGCCTATCTCACCATGGAGAAATGGTTGGAAGCTTACCACAACCGAATTGGTATTGCGCCATGGATGATGTTGGTGCCATTCCTGCTGGTGGAACTCGTGATCCTGTTGGTGACCGCGAGTCAGACCTATACCGCCGCCCGGGCGAACCCCACCCGTAAGCTCAGGGAATAAACGCATTCGTCATACAACTCAGGGTCCAACGATCGTACGGAACGTCAAGTTCACGCGAGGTTCGGAGATGCGCTTGGTGGGAGGGAGGCGATGTAGCCAATGTGTTTGCGTCGTCCCCTTCATCACGAGTAAACTACCATGTTCGAGAAGCAGGTCGACACGTTCGTCTTTCTTTTTGTGTTTGAATGAGAATTTTCTTTCTGCACCAAAACTCACCGAGGCAATCGCGCCGTCTTTCTTCAAGTCGATTTCAGCATCGCTGTGCCATGCCATGCCTTCTTCACCGGTATGGTATAAATTAAGGAGGCAAGAGTTGTACGAATCGCCAGATTGCCCTTCAATAGCCTGTTTCAATTCTCGGAGTGTGTCGTTCCACGGAAGTGCGTACTTGGTCACGCGTGAATAGGTGTACGAAAACGACTGGTCACCGTACCATGCCACCTTGCGTTTCGTCACCAACTTCTTTCCATAGATCACCGCCTCGTCGTGCTTCCACTCAATGTTCGTCAGCAACTGTTCGAGGTACCTGTCCGCTTGTGACTTCGACCAAAGCTTGCCATAATAGTTTACAATGCCGTCGTACGGGAGTCGGTTAATGTTCCGATCAACAATTGTTTCGAAGAGTTCCATCTTTCCAGTCTTGATACTGTGTATTCATACAATGTGCACACGGTCGAAAGCCTGCCGCCTTCGCCTCTGGTTCCGACGCGAAGAATACCCGGTTATTGACGTGCAAGCGGCGTCCCGATTTGCACGACAACTTTCCGTAAATGCGCAGCTTTCGATTCCCGCCAAGGGTTATCGCTCCTGCGCGAATCATGCTGCGAATGGTGGAGGAAGCCAGGTGTCGATGTTCGAGCATATCAACTTGTTGCATCGTGGAAAATCACACCTAAGGTGAATCGCTCGCCCTTGGTCACTTCACTCACCCCGTGTTTCATGTTCACCCTGTAAAATCCTTTCGTGCCACGTTGAGGCCTTTCCCGGGTCGTAAAGATGATGGCATCACCTTTCTTTGGACTTTGGACAATCGCTTTCGACTGCGCCCTCGGAATTTGTTGTGTCATCACAAACTCGCCTCCTTCGAAATCTTTTCCGGGTTCACTCAACATTACCACCATTTGCATGGGGAAATATACGTCGCCGTAAATGTCTTGGTGCAATGTGTTGAAGCCACTTTGACCGTATTTGAGAATCAGCGGTGTCGCCAGCTTCTGACCTGCTTGACGACAGCGCTCAACCATTTCCGCATGAGAATTTGGGTAAGCACCTTCTTCTCCAAGGGCCGTGAGCCAATCGTTCGCGACAGGGACGAGCTTCGGATATACCTCTGCTCGCAACGTTTCAACGATCGGAGGTAACGGGTAGTTGAAATACTTGTACTCGCCGAACCCAAATCTGTATCGCTCCATCACCACGGTCTTACGATAATCACCGTGAGTGTAATTCTCCTTCAACCATTCGCATTCATCATCACTAAGGATGTTGGCGATACGCGCGTATCCCATTTCGTGCAACGACATGGCAACTTCGGTCCAAGAAATTTCTTGGATTCTGTTTAGGATGTTTTTCATGTCTATTGCCCCGGATTGATGCGTGCACTTTCCCAGCCGATGATGGCGGCTTTACGCGTGGGACCCCACATGTAGCCTCCGAAAGCACCCGTCGACTGAATGACGCGGTGGCAGGGGATCAGGTAGGCGACAGGATTGCTCCCGATTGCAGTTCCGACTGCCCGCGATGCATCCCGGTTCCCGATCTGTTGCGCGATGGAGCCATACGTCGACAACTTGCCCATCGGAATTTTTAACAAGCTCTCCCACACTTTCAATTGGAAGTCCGTGCCTTTCAGGTGGAGCTTGATTTCTGGAAGCTTTCTCCAATCGTGCTGGAAAATAAACAGCGCGTTTTGTTGCATGATGTCAAGTTTCCTCACGTATTGTGCGTTCGGGAACTTCTCTCGTAGTCCCGCCAACGCTTTTTCTTCGTCGTCTTCGAAAGCCATGTAGCAAACGCCCTTCGTCGTTGAAGCAACGATCAACGGCCCGAAAGGACTTTCGGCAAAACTATAGTGGATCGTGAGGTCGCGACCCCCGTTTCGGTATTCACCTGGGGTCATCCCCTCTACTTTTACGAAGAGATCGTGCAGGCGGCTTGTACTCGACAAACCGGTGTCGTGGGCGGCGTCGAACAAGGTGGCCTGACCGCCCGACAAAACTCTTTTCGCATACTCGACGCTGATGTACTGAAGAAACTTCTTGGGGCTTGTTCCTGCCCAATCCGTGAACAGCCGTTGGAACCGCGATGGGCTCAGGTGTACCTTTTCCGCCACCTCGTCCAAGTTGGGCTGCGCTTGGAAGTTGCTTTGGATGAATTCGATAGCCTCCGCCACTCGGGTGTAGTCAATGCTCTCTTGCGTTTTCATCTGTGTTTAAATTTATGACACAAATGTGACTCCCCGTGAGGCCCTAGAAAATCCGTTTCGTGCTGAGTTTATGCGGAGGCTAACTCTTGGGTTCGGGCATCGCTCAATGTTTCTCTTCCTTGTAATGAGCCTTTAGGACGTCTTCACCGTATTCGTTGCCTTTTTCTCTCCAAATGGCATGGATATGATTCGCACTGTTGTTCGGACCTCCGTTGTTGTCGAATTCGATCAAAAAAGTCGGGCCGTTGATAATGTAATAATGAGGTTTCGTTTCCTCGTCGGAACCAATCCAGCCGAAATAGACCTTGCCCAATCCAGCTTTCTCGATCTTAGCATACTCGACTATCGCTTTTTCGTAAGAAATATTAAACACGAATTCACGAATCAATTGCTGAAGGATGGATTGCTGCTCGGCACTCAAAGCAGACCCTTGAATTCCCCAATAGTCCACAAGACGTTTGCCACTTTCGGCAGCCGTGATGATGTCGCGCGGAACATCGACGGATTGGACCGCAACTTTTTTCTGGGCGTCATTCATCGAGTGCAGAAGTTTCATCGCCACGTCTTCCTCGAAAGCGAGCACACGCCATCCAGCATATTCGCTCACCCCATATTCTGCTGGGTCTGTTCCAACAAAATACGGTGTCACCGAAACTTGCTGACCGCTAATCGTGAAGTTCAAAGAAAGGTGGTGACCCTCCAATTTGAAACCCCATTGCTTGTCTTTGACCGGCGATCCAAAGAAGGCAAAAAAGTAATTCTTGGGCGACCATTTCAAGTTCACCAGGAACTTCCGGGTCTCATCATTGAATTTTTTCTGGACGTAAAGGCTATCGTAGTAGCTGTTGATCAATTCATCAAGATGCATGATGCTGGTCGACTTCAAGTAGCCTTGCGAGCTCAGCACGGCAGCAAGTAGGCGATGAACAAGCGCCCGCTGTTCGTTGGTCATATTGCCAATGCCGGTGCCAGCTCGTGGTCGCAGCCCCACGGGAAGATTGTTCCACTTCGCTCGGGCAGTGTCGTTGAAGGACAGAAGTGCACCAAACTGTTGTTTCTTGGAAAACGAATTGTACAAGTTGGTGGCTGCTTTCGTTACCTCGCGGTGGTAGTTCACCTGAGCGATGGCAGTCAGACAGGAAAATAGAGCGATCGGGAAAAACAGTTTTCTCATCAGGGGTTAGGGTTGAGCTTTTTCGAATGTAGCCATTTTGCAAGGTTCTGAGTTGAGCCCATGAAAAAATATCCGGTTTCTCTCACAGACTATCTTGCACCACGCGCCAAATGTCGTCCACCCAGACCTCGTGTTCCGGTTTCATCAGCACGGAGCGCAGGCATGTCACGTGGTCATCGTCGCGCTTAATACCGTCCCAATGAGGTGGAAGCAACCGCGTCGGGTAATTCAACAATGCCAAATGGAGGTTCTTCTTCGCGGCACGGTCGAACACATGCTTCGAGAGCTTGCTGATGGCTTTCACCGATTTGGCTTTCGGCGCCCAAATCACGATGTCGATCGAAGGCTCTTGCAATCCGATAAATCGAGGGTCTTGCCTCACCTTCTCGTACAAAAGATTTGCTGCATGGTGACTGGCATCAAGTCTTTTCGAAAATTCACCGCCCGCGACTAACGGAAACAATCGCTGTGTGGCCCAAAGTCCTACTGCGGCCGCTCCAGCACGCGAACACTCAAGTGATATTTCGCCCAAGTGAAGCTCTGCACTACTGAAGTAGGTGTAGGGCGACTCGTGTTTGTAGTATTTTCCAACCGACGGATCCTTGAAAAGAACACAACCACATCCATACGGTTGAAGCCCGTGTTTGTGAGGATCGACGACGATGCTATCCGCTTCGTGCATCCGCGCATATTTCGCTGCGGTGTCGGCGTCAAGGTGCTGTGCCAACTTGAAGTAGCCGCCATACGCAGCGTCGATATGAATTCGAAACTTGTATTTCTTTTGTAAGGCAAGAATCGATGGCAGTGGGTCTACCGAACCGATCCCGGTTGTCCCCATCGTCACCACCACTGTCCCGACATTTCCTTTTTTCAGTTGGGATTCCAGCTTCTTGACGTCCATCTCTCCTTGCGCGTTGGCGGGGATGCTCTGGAAGCTCAACCCGAGCACATGCGAGATGCGTTCGTGTGTGTAGTGCGCGAGCTCGGAGCCGACTATTTTTTTCTTGGGGTGAATGTTTCCCGCGATCCACAGCGCCTCCAAGTTGGCAAGGGTGCCACTGCTGGTAAGGTGGCCCAAGTGTTTTTTCCAACCGAACATCGTGGCGATCTGGGCTACGGCTTCTTTCTCCATGAAGGAACTCGCGCGACCTCCATCCAGCGCGTGGTTGTTCGGGTTGATCCACATCGCAAGCATGTAGGCAAGCCGTGCCACTTCGTGCGGGGGCTTCAGCATCTGACCTGCATACATCGGGTGGTGATAGGGGAAGTTGTCCTTCATGCGGTCTGCAACTTCCAGCAACACCTGTTCAAGCCGGGGTGGAACCTGGGTTTCGAAAGGGGGGAGATCTTGGAATCCCTCCGACAACCGGTCGAGTGCGCGCGACAGCCACTGGAGTGACTGTTTATTGTACATGTCTGCCATTTTCTAAAAACAATCGGGTTTGCTCCCGCAAGGTAAGGGAAGGGAGGGTATTCTGTGGGTCAGGGAATGTGGGTTAAATGGATTATCATTCTTGTGTAAACAAAATTGTTTATTTTTGTGCTATGAATTCCGAGATAAACCTTTTGAAGGGGCTTCACCCTGGGGTCGTGCTGGCACGGAAGCTTGACGAAAAGCAAATACCTAGGGGTCGGTTCGCGATATTAATAAATGAATACCCTCAGACTCTCAGCGCAATTATCAAAGGACGTCGTGCCATGAACACACACCTTGCCTTGCGAGTTGAGCGCGAGCTTGGTTTGGAGGAGGGCTATTTTATGATCTTACAAGTGTTTCACGAAATAAAAGTTCAGAAAGAAGCACTTCAGCAACCAAATCAGCCTCGGCTCTCCCGACTACGGACCGTTCTCTTTTGGGACACGAACATCAAAAAGATTGATTGGCTAAAGCAAAAGCGTGCCGTGATTGAACGTGTTTTTGAGCGCGGGAACGCCGTCGAAAAAGATGAGATCGTACGATTTTATGGGAAAGACGAAGTTGAAAAAGTCGTGAAGCGGAAAATATGAAAACTAGCCTTCTCTGGAATACAGTCCGACCAGAATTAAAAGCCGCACTCTCCAAGCTTATGCTAGTTGAGGGGCTTGAACCGTTCCGAGTTGTAGGGGGTACAGCTTTGAGTTTGCAAGTGGGGCACCGTATCTCGGACGACATCGACCTCTTTTCAAGTGCTGAATATGGCTCAATCGATTTTGATGAGATTACTCACGAGCTACGACGGCTTTTTGAATATATCGACGAATCACTGCCGGGAGTTCGTGGCCCAGGCCGGTCTTATTTCGTCGGGCAGTCCGTTAACAAGTCTGTCAAATTAGATGTCTACCACACCGAGAGTTTTATTTACCCTCCGGTTGCCATAGAAGATGTTAGATTGGCTTCAATTCCTGATATCATTGCAATGAAGATAGATGTCATACAAAGAACAGGCAGAAAAAAGGACTTTTGGGATTTGCACGAACTTATTGATCAATACGAAATTCTCGACATGATTGAATTTCATAGAATCATGTATCCATTCAGTCATGATCCGGCAGCAATTATGAAGAACCTAGTGAAGTTTGAGTCGGCCGACAACGACTTTGACCCGCGTTGCTTGAGAGGAAAACACTGGGAAATGATCAAACTCGATTTTACGCAAATTATGGGAGGCGTGGCTACCACTGACAATCACTGACCCGCTTCCAATCACACTTGAGCAGTTGCCAAATCAGTTGATTTAACAAGCGCCTTGTATCCAGGATTTCCTCTATCTTCAGAATAATTTTCAGAGTAATGATCAACTTTTCAAAAGCCCTAACCTTTTTGATCATAGTGGGTGTGGGTACGGTCTCCGCACAACAGGTGGTCGAACCGAAAGGCCCTGCCGAATGGAGCCAAGATTATAAACCATTCCAAGTGGTCGGAAACATCTACTACGTGGGGACCTACGACCTCGCCTGCTACCTTATCACTACACCCCAGGGACACATCTTGATCAATACCGGGTTGGCATCATCAGCCGATCAGATCAAGCAGCATGTTCAAGCACTCGGCTTTAAGATGACCGACATCAAGATCCTGCTGACTACTCAAGCCCATCACGACCACGTGGGAGCCATGGCTGCCATCAAAAAAATGACTGGCGCGCAATTGTTCGTCGACGAAGAGGATGCTCCCGTCTTGGCCGACGGAGGGCGATCCGACTACGCCTTCGGAGGCAAAGAATACAGCTTCGCTCCAGTCGTAGCCGATCGTTTGTTGCGCGATGGCGACCCGATCAAACTCGGGAACACGACCCTCACGCTCCATCATCACGCAGGTCATACCAAAGGATCATCGAGCTTTACGCTCGATGTAAAGGATGGCACAAAAACTTACCGCGTGGCTATCGTCAACATGCCGTCGATCGTGATCGACCGAAAGTTCGAAGAGGTGAAAGAGTACCCGACCATAGCCGCCGATTACGCCAACACTTTTCGCGCGCTCAAAGCTGTGAAGTTCGACTTGTGGTTATCCTCTCACGCGAGCCAGTTCAACCTGCACCAACTTCGGAAAGACGGAGATCCATACCGCCCCGAGATTTTCGGCGACCACGCGTTATATAACGCCACGGTCGATAAATTGGAAAAGGTGTACCTCGAGAAGCTTGCGGCCAAGTAGCCTACCACCTAAATTTTGAAACAGAAGACCAAACCACCTGTTTCTTCGATATATTGAGTGTGTTTGCGCCACCTCACCATCCAGCGCAAAACTACTCACGATGCGTATCCTTTTTTTTGTTGCGTTCCTGCTCCTCGCGGGTTCAGCCAGCAGCCAAGATCAAGTCGCGTTGGTCTGGACTTTCCAGCCCAATCGAGTGTACACCACTTCGACCACCACGACGATGGACATGTCGATGGATATTTCCGGAAATCCTACGAAAGTAAATGACGTCAAGTCCAAAGGAGGCGCCTTTCCCATGAAGGTTTCAGGACTATCTGATATCAAGTTAACAACCACAACCGGTAAGCAGGCGCCGGATAAATCGGTGCCGTTGAAAATTGTTTACGACAAGATGTGGACGATGCAAAAAGTGGGCGATACTGAAAAGGGCGAGAACAATCCGCTCACAGGACTCGCGATGCAAGGGACATTCACCCGCGAAAACAAGATTAAGATCGACACCATCATCAGTGAGAACGTGAATGCAGAAGTTCGCGCTGCACTAAGGGCGACGATTGAGTCGGCTTTAATCATGATCAAGTTCCCCAATAAACCATTGAAGGTTGGCGATACGTTCGATCAAAACATTCCGATGAGCATTCCAGTGCCGGGCATGCCACCGATCGAGATGCAGATCAATACAAACTATAAGCTTCGAGAAATTTCAAAATCCTTGGCGAAGTTTGACATCGTGCAAAAGGTTACCCTGAATTTGGAAAAAGCACCAATTAAGATCAGCGTAGAAGGTCAAGGGAATGGCACGGCTGATTTCGATTTCTCGGTTGGAACTATGGTCGACTACGCAGCGAAGCTCGACTTCACCATGAATATGTTCATCGAAGATCTCATTTTGACTGCGGTTGCATCCAGTAACGTGAAACAGAATGTGGTGGTAAAATGAAAAGGCACGTCCTTGCTGGATGGTTAGTGATAACGTGTTTAATGTATAATTGCCGCACCAAGACGACTGATTGCGAGGAAGATGAATTCTTGGTGTTTACTGACCGATATGAAATTCGTGCACGATTCGATTTATGTGATCCATCCTATAAGCACGCTCTCGTAATTGCTAATTCTGAGGGCAAGGTTATTTATGAGGCTGACTCACTGCTTGAATTTGAGTTCAAGGAAACACGATGGCCAACATTCCTAAGTCCGGACTCATCGGTGGTGCAGTTTTTATTATATGTGAATGATCGACCGTCGAAGGATTGGATTTTGGGGGTAGCTTTTCGCGGAGATTCACTCTTAGGCACTCAGCGGCTTCCATATTTCGACATCGGCCCATTCGACTACGATAACGATGGCAAGATGGAATGGGGCGGGCGTCCGAATTTCGTGGAACCATATTCGGAAGACTCAACATATTATGATCCTATCTACTTTGTGGAGGAAACTCCTGAAGGGATTCGTATCGACAGCACCCTCACAAAAGCAGTAAACACGAAGTTGTTTGGCGGGTTTTGGAAATCCCACACGGGAGTCTTCAAAAAAATACAATTGGATTTCGCCATGTAGACCAACAGTTAGCGCCGATGCTCCGACAACGTATTTTTAATCCCGATTTCAGCGCCAACAACCCCAGTCCGAAAACGTGTTCGACGCACTTTTCGGGCGTTTGGCGGCAACTGGCCCAAAGCGCTTTTCTTTCCAGTCCCGTTTTCGCTATTATCGCGCTGGTTTTTAGCCAGCAAAGCAGCGTATGAAGGTCATTAGGCCTACCTATCCCAAGGAGGTGAGCATCGGGCTCCTTCTCCTCATTTTCGTCGTTTCATTCTTTCTGTCGTCGCAGATATTCGCCGCCAAGGTCCATCGAGCCGAACCCGAAACCCTTTTCGGAATGTTCCTCGTCGGTTCCGCGGTCGTGATCATGGTCTTGGTACTGTGGGAAGAATTCCTTTTCCCCATCCGCGTGAAACCCATCGACGGAGGTCTCAATTTTCGAAACCATCGCAACAAGTTGCGCAAACAACTGCTGATCTACCTCGCCATCCCGGCAATCTTCATTTTTATCTTCATGGAGTACGAGTTGAATCCAATCCGTTACTCCATCTGGGCGACGATCTGCATTATTGCTCCCCTCGTAGGAAAGATATTCTCGGGTCTGAAGAACTACAACGACTTCCTCAACCTCACGACAGAGTTTGTAGAATACAAGAACAACGAGAAGACAGGCAAATACCAGCTAAGCGACATTCGTGAAATCAGTCTCGTAAAAGACAGTCGCAAAGTGCTGCACAAATTCCAGTTGACACTCGCCGATCAATCCAAAGTCATGATCGACCTCGATGAAATGGAACTCGAAGCGTTCTACGATTCTATCGACAAGTTTATCGCAGCCAACTATCAGAAGCTGCTGAAAGGTTAGGCATCCTACGCGGGCGCTTTGAACCCTCATTGGGTTTTAGTAACTTTTTACTTGCCTTGCATGATTTTTAGTTTACTAATTTTTTTCGTGGACGACCTGCCGTTCGAGGGCGACTCTTGGTTCGACACGCTGCTGAATTGGGCAGCCGTTGGATTCTTGTACTTCATTTACTTCTCCCTCGCTGTCATGGCAATCTCCATTGCTTTTTGGTCCATCACCGCCCGGGGCTTTTGGAGTTGGGTGGTCGCCTGCTTCGTGGCATTGGTCATGGCCATGTGGCTTGGTCGTTACTGGGGATACGGAATTTGCCTCGGAGCCATGCTCGCTTTGGTCACAGCGCTAAAAATCTACCTCGGAATTGGCCAGCGCCCCGAACAAGTCGCAAGGTGGATACATAAGCTTTCAGGCTGGTGGGATAAAATCTCGAATTCAGAAGGTCGGCGCTATCCGAAAAATTGAGAATTTGGTGCCCTTTTTTGGGATATAGTCTATTTCCAGCTTTTGCCACTTAGGTGTCAACAGGAGACTCAAATATTCCAAGAGTAGAGACAATTCACTTGATTACCATCGGCGGATATTGGGCAACCGAGCTTAGCAATGTTCTGATTTGTAACTTGTTGATTTACAGTATTATATAAGTTCTGGATCTGATAGACTGCGCGCCAAGGCTTCCTTTTCCCCTTTTTTTTCCTCCGCGACCAACCTATGCGCTCTAACCTGCGTGCTGCTATTGGAAAACGGAATCAACGTGAAAAACGGAATCTGCAAGTTTGGTTGCCTCTTGATCGTCCTAGGCGGGTTGTTCGCAGGCTCGTGCCTCAACGACAACCTAGCGGAAATGTCGAGGGCAACTTCATCAACGGATTCAACCATCGTAGCCAGCACAGGAACATCATCGACAACCACCACCACAAGCACTTCAACGAGCAGCACGACCGGCACCACCACAACAGGCACTACGACCGGCACTACGACAACTACTGCCACCACATCCTTCGCAACCGACATTAAGCCGATTATGGTAAAATATCGATGCACCTCTTGTCACGGGACCAGTTACCAGAACTACTCATTCGTGAGTAGCCTCGCTAAAAGTGGTACGCTGGTGGGAACGATGTCGGGAGCCGTAGGTTATCGACGCATGCCCCCAGGTCAGACGGTGGCCGCCGCAGATTTAACGACGATTCAAGCATGGATCAAAGCGGGAACCCCCAACAATTAGTTGAGCAAGTAGTTCCAAACCTCTTTTGCTTTCTTGCGGTCGTTGGTTTTCACCAGTTCAATTGATTGGCAATCGTTGAATTTCATGTACCGCTTCAGCTCCGACGCGAACTTTTCCGCACTGCCTTTCGAAAACTTAGTATGTTCGAAGTGCAAGTTCAAGATTAAAAGCACTCCATTCTTTCGATCAGCCTTCGAGTCCATCCTCGCGATAAACCGGTCTCCCTCGAGGATCGGTAACACAAAGTAGCCATACTTTCGCTTTGCCTCAGGAACAAAACACTCCACTTGGTAATCAAACTGAAAGAAGTCGCGAAGGCGGTGTCGAAATACATTCAAGATGTCGAAAGGCGAGAGAATGAAGATATCATCATTCAACTTGACCGGCTTTTGAAGTGTCTCTGGGAGTGCATACAATTGAGCGCGTTCCAAGCCTTCTACTTTCACTTGTCGTACCTCTCCGGTGGCGACCATCTGTTCGAGCATTACTTTTAAGTTGCTCTTCACATAACGGGCGGTCCAGAATATTTCTTTTGAGTACGCTATTCCAAGAGTCCCGAGCGCACGGCGAATGACATGACGACAAAATTCTTCGTCCGTCGGCATGGACTGCTCCTCATTTCGTGGGGCCAAATTCGCTGCCAGGTCGTACACCTTTTGGAAATCTTTCCTTCGTGTAATCATTAATTGACCGGACATGAAAAGCCGTTCGAGGGCCACCTTCGACGGTCGCCAATCCCACCAACCTGTACTTTTCGTGACCCGGTCATTTTCAAAATCGCGGGCCATCAGAGGACCTTCTCGTCCGATGCGGTCCAGCACTTTGCGCATTAGTGCGCTTTCGTTCGCATTCTTGGGTTTCCATCGCTCGGCATAAGACTGTTTCCGGGGAAGAGAAAACCTGAAGTCCGTCGTGGGGATGTAACCTGTTGCGAAGGTCCAGAATTCAAAGACCCTACCCTCGTCGATCAATTCGTCGGGCCATTCTTTTTGATAATCGCGCACGCGAGCGGCAAGTGCATGGTGATGGGCTCGTTCCACGACATAGTTGGTGTCGATCTGGATAAAGCCAAGGTGTGCTATCGCCTTATACACACCTTCTTTTCCCTTGCCGAATTGCCCGTGCTTGGCTAGGCCCGCGGCGTGTAAGATGATCTTGCGCGCGTCACCTAGAGAAATAAGTCCCAGTTGCGGTTTTTTCTTTTTACTCATCAACTTCGTCAAAAACCTATTTCCAGATCAATGAACTCTTGAGTTCCACTCGGTCCAGAAAGATGAAGCGTCAGCGTCTGACTATTCGATGGGACTTCGAGCCTAAAGGTAAAGAAGTCACAGCAGAGTCGTTCCGTCTTGATAAAATCAGCGACCAACGCGAGCACCTCGTCCGTTCCCGGGAACACATACTCGTATCCATTTTCGATCGGGTTCCGTTGCTTGAGCAAGCCTTTCAGCTGTGCAATCACAGTTTTCTTGCGTTCGCGCAGTTCAGGAGCGGTCAACCGACAAATAAGGGGGGATTTTTCCATAGACACATTCCTTAGCCGAAGGAGACATAGAGATTTGGACGAAATTTAAATCTATACTCGCAAATACACAGAGCATAATTGGCATTTCTGGTATTTTCGTATTCAGCAATTTATTGCAAAAAATAATTCCATGATAGCACAAAAAAGTTTTACGGTAATAACGCTGGCGGTGATATTACTACTTGGATCTTGCATGACGCGCGAGACCGTTAACCCAGTGGAAGGGACTTGGCAACTGGTCACTGGAACGCTGATCGAAAAAGGTGATACGACCGTCACACGTTACGCTGGCTCATTGTCTTTCATTAAAATCATTAATAAAAGTCATTTTGCCTTTTTGTTGCACGATGTGAACAAAGGTGCCGACAGTACCGCCGCTTTCAGCGCTGGTGGAGGTCCTTACACATTGACCGGCGATCAATACACAGAACACTTGGAATATTGCTCGGACCGTCAATGGGAGGGGCACGATTTTTCTTTCACCGTCCGAGTAGAAGGAGACACATTGATCCAACGCGGTGTCGAAAAGATTGAGAACGCGGGTATCGAGCGATTGAATATCGAGAAGTACGTACGGGTAAAGAACTGAAAGCTATTTTATGACCCGCAGCAGCGCAAAGCGTAACATCGGTCGGTCACACAAAGGTCGATCGTAAGTTGGTTGGTGCGACTACCGGAACAGTTTTGCGATTGATCGGGATAGCTGATCAGCAAACACTCTGGTTGGCCGTCGTGATCAACATCCCCCGTCGCCACTCGATCTTCACGTGCAGGGCTTACTTTTCCTGGGTTGCGACTAAGTTCTGCGGAAGCGAAGCACACAAAACCCCCCTGTGCCTTCAGTTGCTTAACGGGTCTCTTCAATCGACTCTTGGGAATAGAAACGATGATTTCAGGTCGATACTGTGTACCCCCATCGCCATCACACCAGTCTACCAACACGAAATCGTGACGCCCAGTGAGTTCGGTGATGATGCCGTTTTCATCGAATAACGTGATGGTTCCTCTATACGGAACCGATGTCAAGGCAAGTTGAGGGCTATCAGGGAAAACGACTCCTGTCAGCATTTCACCGGGGAATACGATTCGGAGTCCCACGATCTTACTTGTTTCGGTGGTAAAGAAGGCTGCCCCAAAAGAATCGGGTTTGAATTGCGCCGTGGTGGAAAACGCCAAGAACGCGACAAGGCAAAAAGTAAAAAGAGCCTTCAATTAGGTATAGGTGAAGTCCTAAGATCGCAAAAAAAATGAAAGCTAGAACCTTACTTTATTTTGCGCGGTAGTTGAGAGCGGCTGTCGTTCCTGCGGTTACGTCGATGGTGGTTCCCGTGATGGATGCCGCGTGCGACGAGGCGAGGAATACGGCAGTTTGGGCGATGTCGCGCATCGACGGGAGCTTTCCCAACATGGTGTCTCGCTCCATGGCAGCTAAAATCGGCGCCACAACTTTGGGTTGTTGTTCTAGTGCCTCCTTGAACACCCGCGAGTCGGGCGATCCGCCTGAACGGATGTTCACAGCCCGCACTCCAGCCGGCCCAACCTCAGCAGCTAAGTTCCGCATGAAGCTTTCAACTGCCGCACACGCGGGCGCAAACCCAGCCGTGAACGGATAGCCAATTCCGCCCGGAGTTGCCGTAAGCGACAGGATCACGCCTGCCCTTTGTTGCATCATGATTTTTGCGGCGCTCGTTGCCGTTAGGAAATGAGATCGAAGCGCGATGGCCGATGGCCTAGTGAAATCGTCGACTTTCATATCGACCAGTGGTATATTCTGTACCACTTGCCAGTCGATCAAGGTGCAAGACACATCGATGGTCCCGGCCTCGCCAGCAACACGATCGAGGAATTTCGAAACTTGCTCTTCGTCAAGCGCGTCAACTTGATGCGCCGAGGCGTGCCCATGGGATGATCGAATGCGAGTAGCAACTGCTTCGACCGTAGCGAGTGTTCGGCCCGATAGGAAAAGACGAGCGCCTGCTTCGGCCATTGCCCACGCCAAGGAAGAACCCATCGACCCCGCAGCGCCGTAGACCACCACGTTCTTTCCTTGTAAGATCATGGACCAATCTACAAAACTTCAATTCAATAATGGCGCCTATTGAAATCCAATGGTCTGGGGTTGGCGTGTTCGAAGTCCCATGGCAACCAGCATGTCGCGAATCGAATCAAGGAGACCGAGCGATGCATCTATCTCTTCTTTGCGAATGGCCACACTCTCGATGTTGAAACCGAAGGGAATTTGGTGTTGCTGGCAGAATGCTGCGAGATCTCGCGCGATGGACAGAGCCAAAGCCACGGAACTTTGTACAGGACTTGCGCTTGACAAGAGACCGTCTCGAATTTCTTTCGGGATGTGAATTCCGAGCCACTCCATAAACTCGAGTGTTTTAGCCGATCCACAAATGGTCAACGTGAAAACAACGGTAGGAAGCGGCGTGTTCGCCTGTCGACAAGCGTCGGCGAGATCAACTAACATCTGCCTTGCATACTCGACATTGAAAATACATTGAGACACGAAGTAAGAAACACCACAACTCATTTTGTCGAGCATCCGCACGGGTTCATCGTGCAACTGCGCATGTCGTTCGGGGATGGTGACGGCTCCTATCACTGAATCGTGGCCATGTTCTTTTTTCCAAAGTGCGTACGCTTCTCGCAAGGTGGTCTTGGGACTATAGTCCGGCGATGGCATCCCGACGAACACCGGGTAGAGTCCTTTCTCGCTCAGGCTGTCGAGCCAGTGGGATAGTTCGTTCGGGTGAAATTTCCCGGCAGGACGATAAATGATTTTGGGGACGGTGAGTGAAGTCAAATGTTGACTCGCGTACTCATTCGGGTCGAGGGAACTTGCGAACGGGAAGGGGCGGGCTTCGGACGTGCGTTCAGCTTCGTCTTGCACGTCGTACACGATCAGCGCATCGAAGTCGCGCCCTGCGAGCATCGACGTGGTTTTAGCTGCAATCTCTCCAACGCGTTCTGGCGCTGTTGAAGCCTTCGGTGGGGTGATGCCGTAGAGTAATAATCCCGAGGACCGCTCCCGGACTTTGGTGATGAACATAGGGGTAGGCAAAGATTCAAAGTTAATTAAAAGGTAGGGATATTAGCTCCAGTCGCTGGTAGTTCAAGAGTGCCAGAGCAGCCATCACTGGGCGAATCAGGTCATATCTCAATTTGGCAGTCGAATGGTCCCATCCCTTTTTCCGTCATAAAATGAGGCCACTCTCGCTTTTGTAATCTGGCCCACGATTCATAATTTGTTCTGTTAAGTAACCCCTCTTTATGTCGCTCGAAAACCGCGATGAAAACCCCGGCATCCAACCGAAAACTGGACCCGCCCGGTACAAATTCAAAGAATTGAAAGTGCATGCCTCCGATGAGTGGATGGCCGATGGCACCAAAAAATACCGACAGGTGTACGACAGGTACGAAACGACCCACATGAGGGCCGAGTTCTCATTTTATAACAAACTCTTCGACGAAGACGATTGGGAAGCATCCATCGACCTGAAGTGTTTCTTCGTCAACGGTAGTTCCAGCCGCGAACTCTGCAGCCTCAACCAAAAACGTAAGATCCTCAAAGACGAAAACGTCGTCTATATCCGCGACTCCTGGGGAAATCCAACACCAGGTGCCTATTGGACAAAAGGCAACTACTCTTGGGAAGGGTATATCGATGGGTTAAAAGTAGGCGAAGGTAAATTCTATATCGAGGACGTCGGCCCCTCCAAGCCAGGTGAAAATCTATATTTCGACATTGAATACATTAAGCTCTTCGAAGGCGACGCCCAGGCCTCCTCATTGCCCGAGAAAAAGTTCCTAAGTCGCTTCAGCTTTAAAGACACCCGTTATGTGTGGGGTGAGTTCGCCTTCAAAAACAAGGCAGCCTCCGACTACTATGCAGAAGTCATTTTCAATTTCTACAACGACGCGGGTCAACCAAAAGGAAAGAGCTCACGCCTGTTGTACATACAACCGAACACCGTTGGACAAGTCTATACCATGTACCCCGCTTGGGGAAGCGACACCGCCGGCACGTGGAAAGACGATACCTACACAATGGAAGTGGTCTTCATGGATAACCTCATTGCCACCGTTCCATTCCAAGTAACCGACGTGGCCGAAGAAGGAAACGTCGCCATCATTACGGATGCCGATAAACTATTAAAACCTGTCGCCTCGCAGGCAGCGAACCCTCCTTCGAATAAATCGCAAGATGATTTATTGTTCGAGGCACTCTCCGAGTTGAACGCCCTCACCGGTCTCGACAGCATCAAGGTGGAAGTAAACGAGATGGTAAAGTTGGTTCGCTTCTACCAAGAAACCGGCAAAGATGTTCTGAACAAATTCTCCCTCCACACTGTGTTCACTGGAAACCCGGGCACAGGAAAAACCACGGTCGCGCGGATCATGGCGCGTATCTACAAAGGGCTAGGCATCCTTGAAAAAGGACACTTGGTCGAAGTCGACCGTCAAACCCTCGTTGCCGGATATGTAGGACAAACGGCAATCAAGACAGGCGAGAAAATCAACGAAGCAATGGGAGGTATCCTGTTCATCGATGAGGCCTACTCCCTCGCGAACGAAAGCGGTACCCAACACGACTTTGGAGGCGAATCGATCCAAGTGATCCTCAAACGCATGGAAGACTTACGTGGAAAATTCGGCGTCATCGTGGCGGGGTATACTGAGAACATGCAACAATTTATTGGTTCTAACCCCGGCTTGCGATCCCGTTTCGATAAGTACTTCCAATTTGAAGATTACTCTGCCGACGACATGTTTACAATCGCATTGTCGATTTTCGGAAAGGAAGGCGTGAAGTTGGAGCAAGCCGCTGCCGAGCACCTTAAAAAGTATTTCTTGTTCTTGCATCAAAACCGGGATCACCATTTCGGAAACGCACGTGCGGTCCGTCAAGTCGTCGGTGAATCTATCCGCAACCAACACCTCCGTCTGGCCGGTATGAAGAAAGAAGAACGCACGCCCGAAATTATGGAGGTCGTCATCTTCGACGATGTGAAAGAGTTTGAGGTTAAGGATGACCATGCTCCCAAACCCCACATCGGCTTCCAGATAGGAGGTCGCAGCTAATTACCCTATTCAGACTACCAAAACCTATTTTAATATGAATCAACCTATTACGTTCTACTACGATTTGGTCGAGAGCGTCATCGCCGACTATAAAGTCGATCCCGTTACCGCCCGCGGTCAACAACCCGGCCAATGGAACCTCACCTTTGGTTCTGTCAGCATCTGGATCGACGTGTTCCAGTCCAAAGATGCACAAGGAAACTCAACCCAATACGGATACTTCCAAGCCCTCGCGTCGGTGTGCGACGTGCCCGTGAATAACCAGGGACTGTTTACCAAGGAGTTACTGGAGATCAACCATACACTGTACGGCGTGGCGTTTACCATCTTCCGTGAGAAGGCCTACATCAAAGCGATCCGCGAACTGGAGGGACTCGACAAAAGTGAAGTCCGCGCAACGTTCGATCGCGTAAGTATCTATGCAAACGACTGGGACGATAAGCTTAAACAAAAGTACCACACGTTTACGGGAGGGGGGAGAGGTTAAAGAATTAAGAATTAAGAATTAAGAATTTGGAATGTTGGAATTCAGAATTAAGGAGTTGAGTTTATTTTAATAGAGTTCAGGATGGCGATGAGGGCGACGCCGACGTCGGCAAAGACAGCGCCCCACATCGACGCAAAACCCAATGCCCCAAGCGTAAGGATCACTAGTTTCGCCACAAAGGCGAAAGTGATATTTTGCCAAACGACCCTGTTCGTATCCTTTCCAAGATCTATCGCTGTAACAATTCGAGACGGCATGTCGGTCTGAATCACGACATCTGCCGTCTCGATCGCAGCATCACTTCCCAGACCACCCATTGCAATACCGACATCACTTATCGCCAAGACGGGCGCGTCATTGATTCCATCACCCACAAAAGCCACCGCACCATCCGAATCTTTACGGATGTCGTCAAACTTCGTCACCTTGTCTTCGGGCATCAGGTTACCATAAGCCTCCGAGATACCGAGCTCGCCCGCAATCCGATCAACTACCGCCTGCTTGTCGCCACTGAGTATCACCACACGCACACCCCGCTCTAAAAGTTGCTTTACCGCTACCCGGGAATCTTCCTTGAGCTCGTCCGAGATGATGATGTGGCCGGCAATGACTCCCTTCACGGCAACCAATACAACCGTTTCTGATCTTGTTTCAAGTTTCTGATCGAATGCAATGTCTAGCTTCCTAAAGAGCCGGGCATTTCCCGCCACCACAGACACTCCTCCGACCTTTCCCGAAATTCCGTGGCCTTTTTGTTCAACAACTTCCGTTGCAGTCAATAGGTTGGCGCTGTTCTTCGCAAACTCGACAATCGCCTTAGCCGACGGGTGCGTCGAATGCACTTCCAACGCAGCGACCATTTGAACCAACGATTCGCGTTCGATTCCGACCGCATCGACCTCCGTTACTCGAAACGTTCCCTTCGTGAGTGTTCCAGTTTTGTCGAATACAACGGTGGTTACGCGCGTCATTCGATCGAGGTAACTCGAACCCTTGAATAGAATTCCCCTGCGAGAACCAGCGCCGATCCCACCAAAGTAACCCAGAGGTATAGCGACGACCAACGCACAAGGGCACGAGATCACAAGGAAAATTAGCGCCCGATACAACCATTCTTGAAAAATGTATTCGTTCATAAAGAGAAATGGCACGAACGTGAGAAGAGCCGCCAACAGAACGACGATTGGAGTGTACACCTTTGCAAACCGTCGAATCAATAGCTCGGTCTTAGCTTTCCGCCCTTGAGCATTTTGAACGAGCGCGAGAATCCGTGACAACGAACTATCATTGAATAACTTTGTCACTTCAACTTCAATGGAGTCGCCTTCGTTGATCATGCCGGCGAGCACAGTTTCACCCGCTTCCATCGTGACCGGTTTGCTTTCTCCGGTCAACGCCGAAGTGTTGAAGCTACCACCGTTACGAATGAGCACTCCATCGAGTGCCACCCGTTCGCCCTTGCGTACTAGAATGACCTCGCCGATTTGAACGAGGGCAGGATCGATCATTTGGAAACGGTCGCCCCGAAACACATTTGCAGCAGACGGACGAACATCTAACAATGCTTTGATGTTTCTCTTAACGCGATTCACCGCTGCATCTTGAAATAATTCGCCAATCGCATAGAACACCATCACGGCAACACCCTCAGGATATTCGCGGATGTAAAATGCTCCAATCGTGGCGATGCCCATCAGCGAAAATTCAGTAAACACCTCGCCTTTGCGCGCTAGCTTAATCCCTTTTCCCCACACGGGAACACCAACCGGAATGTATGCGATTGAATAATAAACCAATCGAATTATCCCCTGAAACCAAACTGGCTGGATAAAATAGTCAAATGCAAGGCCGCCAAGAAGCAACACCAAGCTAACTCCCGCTCGGATCCAGTCGTTTTCATGCCAACGTTCTTGAATTTGATTTGTCATCTCACTGTTTACTCAAGAGTGATTTTCGTTTCGTCAAGATTGACAATTGTTAAGCGGTACACTTTTCGCAAATTCCTTTCACCACCACGCTGGCTTCTTGTGCTGAAAATGTCTCCGGAAGTTGAATGGCGGGAATCTTTACTTTTTGAAGGCACTGTGTCTCGTGACAAACCTTGCAGTAAAAATGCACATGGGTGTCTTGCGGATAGTCGCAACCACATGCGTCCGTACACATGGCATATTTGGCGGACCCCGAGCCGTCGTCGATGCTATGAATAATCTTATGATCTTCGAATGTCTTCAGCGTCCGAAATAGAGTCACCCGATCGGTTGACTCCAATCCGCTTTCCAGATCTTTGAGGCTAATGGCGTGCTGATGCTTGGCAATGAAATCGAGGACCAACAACCGCATGGCCGTGGGCCGAATTTTCCGACGTTTTAACTGTTCCTCGATTTCCTTTTTCATGATCAAATGACCAATCAAAAATACAAGGAAAAACCATGCAACTGGGTTGCAATTCTGCCAAGAAACTAACGCCGAATGATCTTCAGAATGATCTGTTGACTACTGATTTACCATTTCAAGGGATTGAGTCGCGATGAAGCCGTCGGAATATACTTCGGCGTGTGTCCCGGGAGCATTGTGTGCGCCCGCCACCAATAGTTTCGAACCAACGACCGACGCAAAGATGGCCTCGCTTCCGCGCGACGAAGGACCTTGGGGCAATACAAGATGTTTAATGACTTGACCTCGTGTGTCCAGCAATATCGCGATCGCACCACGCGTGTCGCTCACGCTAAGGCCTGAAGGATTCTGAGTGTAGTCGTTGGAACCAATCGCGATCACCTTCCCGTCTGAAAGGGGAGCAGCCGCCCAAAACATGTCACCATTTTTAATATCCACATTCAAGTCGTAGCGCTCCATTCCTGTTGTTGGATCTGCATGAAGAATCCATGCATCCCAGCCATTCGGTTCCTTGTTAATCTTAACGCGGCCTGTGAAATACACCGATCCATGATCGACATTCATATTGAGCAATCGCACCTGCCGCGAATGACCTTCCAGTTTCGAATAGATTCGATTGCCTTCGCCGTTGATCTTGGTTAAGATAGCAACACCAAACTCATAATTAGCTGGATCGGTACCAGCGGATAGGTTTTCACCAAATTTTTGATCATGATCCAAGAGAAGATCCTCGTGACTCTGAACAGCCACATATAGGTTCCCTTCGCTGTCGACATCCGAGTACACGAATGAATATCGGTCGCCCTGATGAAAGTTGTCGTACCCACCTCCAATGATCCCAAAGAAACCGCAAAAGGCATCGGGTTCGACAAGCGTTTGCCATTCGGAATGAAAGAGCCCACTCGTAAAGCTGAATTTTGACGCCGTGACATCGTTGTGATCCCAGCGAACAACGGCATACACGTCTTCGCCATTCGCATTTAAACGAATGCGATCCAACGAAGACGGATAGAACCTAATTCTCTCACCTTCTTGCGCTAACGGCGACAGTTCACGTTCGAATTGCGTCCCTGCTTTGTTGAAACGAAGAAGTTTCATTTGCAACAGGGGAACTCGTTTCAAGTCCACGTTGATGATGGCAGCTGAAACGTGACCCGATGGGTGGGCGACTGCGTCGATAAGGTACCAACCATCCGGCGGGGTGTAAGTTCGTTCCTCCTGGAACCGCACGTCCATCCACGAGATGGTCCTCAACGGCGCAGTAATCGCGTATTGCGGCTGAATCTTTTCTTTTAGCGCCATCCAACCGGTTGGGAGTGAATGAACTTTTACGAACTGCTGTCCAACGAAAGTAAAGTTTCCTTCAGGGATAGGTGTTTCCGGGATAATTACCTCAGCGTTGTCGTGGCAGTTCACCAGGGTGGTGCTCGCAAGAACGAATAGAATGAGCCTGAACTTCATGTTCGCTTAGACACGAAGAACAAGTCAAAGAGTTGTAGGCAGGTTCAAATAATCGACAAAAAGATT
>JBGAGB010000028.1:0-57844 GCA_044226945.1 Cyclobacteriaceae bacterium
ATGCCTTCAGCGTTCCAGTGCGCGATGTCGTGCGCTATTTGACTGTAGATTTCTTTCTCGTATTGCTCGGGTGTGAAGATCGCTTCGGGAACGACCATCCCGGTGATGGATGGGATTGCCTTTTGATTGCTCCGATAGAAGGACAAGCGTGTGTCGGCCAAGCCTGTGATTTTTGAATCGAGGATTGGAGAACTTGCACACAGTGCGGGAAGTATCGGTAAGAGTACACGGATGGCGGCGTGCAACCGGCCAAACTCGACACTTCCTGAAAAGGGCAGATTCAGGTGTGTACTCTGTAGGTTAGACCACCCATGACCTTTGCAGTCGAAAATTTCATTGTAGATGTGATAGATTTCGTGATTGTCGTGCGGCCAAAGCTTGGTTTGAGCTTGCGGGTTCATCCACGGGTGGGTCGCGGTGGGCAGCAACATCGCATTCCACTGGCCGAGAATGCGATTGATTTGTCGAACGTTGACCCGGAATGACTCTTCGAGTTGATCGAGGTCGCTTTCTGGTTTGGTGCACTTAAGTTCGATGACATGAAGAACCAACTCGTTGGACCAAGTGACGAGCCCATTCTCAAAATCGCCCGTGTACTGCCCGGCTTGTGATTTGATCAACTCGTCGGCAATGGATTTGATGTCGAGCGTGTCTTTGTCGACAATCATGTATTCAAGCTCGATGCCGTATGCATCAAATAGTTTGAGTGAATTCATTTCTCAGACTTGATTTTGTCGATGAAGATTTCCATGATCATGGAATAGAGCCTGTCTTTCAGGATCTTGTCTTCGATACCGGCGTCGATGTTGGGGTTGTCATTGATTTCAATCACGAAGAATTTTCCATCGACTTCCTTCATGTCCACGCCGTAAAGTCCAGACCCGATGAGGGATGTCGCTTTCAGGGCGGTTTTCAATAAGCCAGAAGGTGCTTGGTCGACAGGGATACATTCAACTTCGCCCTCGCGCATTTTTTCGGCGGCGTTCCAGTTCACAATCTGCCAGTGCTTTGATGCCATGAAGTATTTGCACACGTACATCACTTGGTCGTCGATGATGCCCACGCGCCAGTCAAAGTCGGTGGGTAAAAACTCCTGGGCTATTAGTAAGTCGGACTTTTCGAAGAGGCTTGTGCGTTTTTGTTTGAACTCTTCGTCGTTATGGATCTTATGCACGCCGACCGAAAAGGCGCCATCGGGTTGTTTGAGGATGAATGGATAGGGTAACTTAACGCTCAGCTGTTCACAGTTTTCTTCGGTAATCACGTACGAACGCGGCGTGGGCACCTTGTTCGATTGAAGTAGTTCGAAAAGGTAGACTTTGTTTGTGCATTTAAGAATCGAACTTGGATCGTCGATCACGGCTAATCCAAGCGATTGTGCTTTTTTCGCAAATCGAAATGTATGATGGTTGACGTTTGTGGTTTCGCGGATAAAAAGCGCATCGTATTGAATCAATTGATCAAAGTCATCCTTGGTAATGAATTCGGTGTTAAACCCCGCCTCGATTGCTGCTTTGTAAAAGCGTTTTAATGCGCGATCGTCGGACGGAGGGTGTTTGTCGTCTGGATTGACGAGGATGGCGAGATCGTATTTCTTTTTGCCGTTTCGGTAGTCGCGCTTCCGGTGCAAGTAGCGTTCGAGAGAAGTGACCAACAACGGTTTATCGCTATCGGGCACTTCATTGATACTGATTGGTCGGATATTTTGGAGCACCCACTTTGTTTTTTTGGAGAACACCGCTCGAAGCGACGGTGCTTGCACCATTTGGAACAACTGTTGACCTAATTTGTTCAGGTTTTCGGAGCGGGTCATTCCAAAATAGATGTTGAATTCAACCCGATCGTACGGCTCTCCTTTAAATGTTGTCTGGATCAAGTTGTCGAAGTCCATTGAGTCCTCTCTTAGGATGGAGGGGAACCTGAGATCTTGGATGGTCGACACCCCTGGGAGCACTTTATGACCGCGAGCTTCGGCCAGGAGAGAGACGTAATAGCCTTCACTTTGATAGTGATAGGATTTGCAAAGGTTGATCACTTTGAGGTTTTTGGCCGTTTGGAACGACTCCGCCGCGATGTAGGCCTCCGGTGAAATAATCTCCACGTCTTCGAGTGTAAAACTCCAAGTGTCGGGCTGATCCACCACGATGAATTTGGGCATCTTGAGGGTATTGATGTTAAGATACTAAGAATGACCTTAATAAAAACAACATGTAATTTCCTTTGCGACTTTGCAGGTTTATGTGAAACATTGCGGTCACACCTTTTTCCGATTTATGCGTCGATTTTTCACACTACTCCTCGTCGTTGGCTTTGTTTTTCAGTCGCACGGCTGGGGCGCTACTGGTCACCGAGTAACGGGCTTAGTGGCGTACAACCACTTGAACAAGAAGGCCAAAAAGAGGCTTCAGGAGGTTCTTGGTCAGGAGTCGCTCGCAATTGCCAGCACTTGGATGGACGACATTCGGTCCGACTCAACTTACGATTACGCGTCCGATTTTCACTGGGTGACCATCGAAACGGGTCAGACCTATGAGCAGTCGAAAAAGAACAAAAATGGAGACATCGTGATGACGCTTGAACGGGTAGTTGCAGAGCTTAAATCTGGGAAGCTTGATCGGGTTTCCGAAATACGGGAACTCAAGTTCCTCATTCATTTGATGGGCGACTTGCATCAACCCCTACATGTGGGCTGCTGCGACGATGCGGGAGGGAACAAAGTGCAAGTGAAGTGGTTTGGAGGCAATTCGAACCTTCATCGCGTGTGGGACTCGGACATCATTGATGGCACCCGTTTGAGCTACACCGAACTTGCCGAGTCGCTGGGCACTCCCGATGTGGCGACGGTCAAAAAATGGCAATCGGGTACGGTGCGCGATTGGGCCTATGAAAGCATGACGTATCGCAAGCAAGTTTACGATATTGGGAATGGCAACTTGGGATATGCATATTCATACAAGAACTTGCCCCTTGTTCGCGAGCGGTTGCTGGTGGCTGGCGTCCGGTTGGCGGGTGTTCTGAACGATATCTACGGGAAGTAGCCTTCTAGGATTTCATCTGGCGACGGTGTTTCCTCACTTGGGTGATGATTGGGATTGCAGTGAGTACCACCATTGCAATCACGATATATTCGATGTAGTCCAGGATGTTGGGGAAGATGGTGCCGAGTAGCGCGCCAGTGAGGATCATGGTCGTGACCCAGATCGAGACACCGATCACGTTAAAAATAAAGAAGATCTTGAAGTCGATTCTAACCATGCCTGACATGATGGTAACAAAGGTTCGGATGACAGGTAAAAAACGACCGATAATGAAGGCCATGGCGCCGTACTTCTTGTAGAATGCCCGCGTGATGTCCATGTATTCTTTTTTGTAGAAGAAGTTCTCCTTTCGTTTGATGAGGTAACCGTGCGCCCAGCGGCCACTCATGTATCCGACGGTGGACCCGGCAACTGCGGCAATAATCACGAAGAGAATGAGCTGCCAGATCGGTATATCCAAAATGTGACGGTTGGCAAGCAACCCTGCCGTGAAGAGGAGTGAGTCGCCCGGAAGGAAGAATCCAAAGAATATTCCGGTCTCGCAAAATACGATCAACAGCAAGAGGGTAAGACCTCCGAATCGGATGATTTCTTCGGGGCTGAACAAGTCCAAGAACGCCAGCAGTTGCATGCTAGTCTGCGAGATAGTATAAAGCAGTCAGTGTGAAATTAGTACCGAAATTCCCACGGGGGAAGTTTGGTTGCACGGGCATATCCCACGCGAGTGGGTGAGTCGAGGGACTCGAATTTTCGGGCTGCATAGTCTCCTAAAGATATTAATATATACCTAGACGCTGAGGGCCAAGAAATATTTTTTGGTCGTTTATAAGGCCTTTTTAATTGAGATTGGCGTGGGACTCAGGGACTACCCGGAGGCATAATTCGCCTGACATTTGAGCGTGTCGAGGGGATGACCGAATCAGAACGGAACCAAGGGTTGTTTGTCCTAGCGAGTCTATCGAAATCTAAATCCGGTCGAGTGCCTGTCGGCGGCCGCGCCCAATGGCCTTAAAATGACTTGGCGTAAGGCCTGTTATTTTCTTGAATTGGTTGGAGAGATGTTGAACGCTCGAGTATCGAAGTTTGTGCGCGATTTCGCTGAGTGTCAGTTCGTCGTAGGCGAGGAGTTCTTTAACATACTCGATCTTTTGCAAGATGTGGAATTGTTCGATGGTGATGCCCTCGACGTTCGAGAATAGGGAACTGAGGCTGTGGTAGTCCTTCCCTGTCACTTCCGCGAGGTAGCTCGACAATTTCATTTTTGACAGGGGTTCGCGCACCTGCCCTCGGACTAGATCGATGACGGCCGCTTTGATTTGAGAGATCGTTCTCGAATTGCGGTCTTCGATGAGTTCAAAACCGAGGGCTTCGATTTCTTTTCGGAAGGTGCTTACCTGTGTTTGTGTGGGTTCAGCTATCAGTTCTATTTCGCCCAATTCCACCCGACGGTAAGGCAGTTTCAAGCGATCGAGAACCGCAGTTACCGACATCCGGCACCGGTCGCAAACCATGTTCTTGACATACAGCGTTTTCGTCATTGGGGGCAAAGATATTGCGAGGCAGTTTTCTGCCACAAAACAAACAATGACAACGGTCAGAGAAGTTCAGAATTCCCTATTTTTAAGGCTTTTTAGAGCAATCATGACCGAAGAAAAAGGACTTAACTTCCTCGAGGAGATAATTGACGGCGATTTGAAAGCTGGGAAGTACGCGAGTATTGTGACCCGATTCCCACCGGAGCCCAATGGATATTTGCATTTGGGGCACGCGAAGAGTATCTGCCTCAATTTTGGGTTGGCGTTGAAATATGGTGGCAAGACCAATTTGCGATTTGACGATACCAACCCGACCACTGAGGAAACGGAGTATGTGGAGAGCATTAAGAATGATGTGAATTGGTTGGGTTTCCAGTGGGCATCAGAGTTGTATGCATCGGACTACTTCGATCAACTTTATGAGTTTGCTGTGAGGTTGATTAAGAAGGGCCTTGCCTATGTGGACGACAGCACAAGCGACGAGATTGCGGCGCAGAAGGGAACCCCCACGACACCGGGAACAGATAGCCCATTTAGGAGCCGCTCGGTAGACACCAACTTGCAACTGTTCGGCGATATGCGCGCGGGCAAGTACAAGGATGGGGAGAAAGTGCTTCGTGCAAAGATTGACATGGCGCATACCAATATGCACATGCGCGATCCGATCTTATACCGAATTAAACACGCACACCATCATCGAACAGGTGATAAATGGTGTGTGTATCCGATGTACGACTTTGCGCATGGCCAAAGCGATTCAATCGAGAACGTGACCCACAGTATTTGCACGCTTGAGTTTATTCCTCACCGCGAGTTGTACAATTGGTTTATCGAAAAGTTGGAGATTTATCCTTCGAGGCAGTACGAGTTTGCCCGTCTCAACATGACGTATACGGTCATGAGTAAGCGCAAGCTTTTGCAGTTGGTGAACGAAAAGATCGTAAGTGGGTGGGATGATCCTAGAATGCCCACGATAAGCGGGGTGCGTCGTCGTGGATATACGGCAGAGGCAATACGCGAATTTTGTGATAAGATCGGAGTGGCCAAGCGCGACAACTTGATTGATATCAGTTTGCTGGAGTTTTGCGTTCGCGAGCATTTGAATAAAATTTCTCTTCGGAGAATGGTGGTGGTGAATCCAGTTAAGGTGGTGATCACAAACTACCCAGAGGGAAAAGAGGAGGTTTTAAAGAGTGAGAATAATCCGGAAGATGAGAATTCTACGGAGCGTGATATTCCATTTGGTCGTGAAGTTTTCATCGAGCAAGACGACTTTATGGAAGTACCTCCGAAAAAGTACTTCAGGCTTTCACCGGGACAAATGGTGCGGCTTAAAAGTGCCTACATCATCAAGTGCGAGGAAGTAGTGAAAAACCCTGATGGTTCCATTCAAGAGTTGCGCTGCACTTATATCCCAGAAAGCCGGAGTGGGTCGGATACGTCGGGGATTTCTGTGAAGGGAACGCTTCATTGGGTGTACGCAACGAAGGCCTTGCCTGTTGAGATTCGCCAGTATGACCGATTGTTCAAAATGGAGGATATGAATACAGCGGAGGGGGAGTTTAGAGATCACTTGAACCCGGATTCATTGCAAGTTTTGAAGGCTTATGCGGAACCGAGTTTAGCAGACGCCAAGATTGAAGACCGCTACCAGTTTATCAGGTTGGGGTACTTCTGTTTGGATTCCGATTCGACTGCAGAGAAACTTGTTTTCAACCGCACCGTCACTTTACGTGATATGTGGGCGAAGAAGCAATGAGTTACTTTTTACCAAGGAAGTAACGTCGATACCACCATTGGAAGACGACAAGAGCCCAGGTGCGTGCATGAGCATCGCCTGGGCTTTTTGATTCAAGCTGGGTCTTCAATCTTTCAATTTCAGGATAGTGGAAGATTCCCTGTTCCTCGATATTCTTTTTCGACAACAAGTCGTCATGGACGAGTGATTTCATGTCATGCCGGAGCCATTTCAGCATCGGTACTTCGAAGCCTTTTTTGGGGCGATTGTAGAGTTCCGGTGGCAGGATTTCGCGGAAGGCATCTTGTAGCAGCCGTTTCCGGATTCCTTTCGTGATTTTGTATTCTGCGGGGAGCGAGAAGAGGAAGTCTACAACGCGGTAGTCTAGGAAAGGAACCCGGACTTCCAGACCATGGGCCATGCTCATGAGATCGACTTTCGGGAGCATGTCGCCAGCCAAGACCAGTTTCATGTCGGTGTACAGCACGTCGTTCATGGACGATTTGTCGTGAAGTGCTGAGAGTAGTTCTTTCCTCCGTAGGGTAGAGTCTTTCAGCCAAAAGCTTGTGCGGAGGTCTGGATGCAAGAGGTTTAAAGCCTCATCTTTATTAGCGAGAGACGCGAGCTTCCAATAGCGATCGGACATGGAGAGTTGTTGGGCTTCCTTGAATCGAACGATTTGGCGGGCGCGGTTTGAAAGTCTAGTGTTACGTGACTGGGGCAGCATTCGGGCAATAGGTGCTGCGAGGCCGACTAGTTTTTCGAGTGTACCCGGGTGCGCCATTCGGTAGAGGGCTTCGTGCTTGTTGTAGCCACCGAGGAGTTCATCGGCGCCATCGCCGGATAGAGCAACAGTCGCATGTTTCTTAGTTTCACGGCTCAGAATATTGACAGCGATCGCGGATGAGTCGGCGAATATCTTGGTGGCGACTAAGTTGGCATAGTCGGTTTCATCGAAGAATTTCTCGTCGCGGTATCCGATCGAGAAAGTGTGGAGGTCTGGTTTATATTTAGCGGCGAGGCTACACACAATCGACGAGTCGACGCCCCCACTTAAAAATGCACCAACGGGAACATCTGCTACAAGTCTCCGTTGGACTGCGTCTTCGAGTAGGTGTTGCAGTTGGTTTTTGGCGTCTTCATAACTGATTGGGTTCTTTTCGGAGCTTTCGGGGTTGTAGGGGATGGTGTAATACGAGTTGATTGTGTGACGTCCGCGCTCCACTATCATGAAGTGGCCGGGTGGCAGTTTCTTCACGGCGGCAAATATCGAGTCATTGCCCGGGATGTAATTTAATTGAAGGTAGTGGTATAGAGAGGAGTAATCGAGAGTGCGTTCGAGGCCATACGCGAGGATGCTTTTCATTTCTGATCCGAAGATGAACTTGTCCTCATCGAATGCATACAATAGGGGTTTGATCCCATATCGATCGCGCGCGATAAACATTGACTGTTCTTCTCGGTCATAGATACAAAAGGCGAAAAAGCCATTCAGTTGTGCTAGGGCTTTGTCTTTTTGGAGGATGTACAACTTCAGCAGTACTTCTGTGTCGGATCCTGAGAAGAACGAGACCCCTTGACTTTCGAGTATCTTTTTAAGCTCGCGGTAGTTGAAGATTTCTCCGTTGAAGATTATGCAATAACGCTTAGACTCATCCCACATGGGTTGGTTTGCGATGCTGCTTGTATCGATAATGCTTAGGCGCCGATGACCTAGCCCCACCCACTCTTCAAGGTATATATCCTGAAAGTCTGGTCCACGACTTTGTATACTCATCGTAGCGGCGGTGACATTTACTTTGTGGAGTTTGCCAACTAAGTTGAACGCGAAGATTCCGGTGATACCACACATGTGGGCGAATGTAAGGAATTTGATGCGGAGGAGATGTGGGGGAGACGCGGGGACGCGGGGATGCGGAGGCGCGGGGATGCGGGGATGCGGGGGCGCGGAGGCGCGGAGAGGCTGAGGGAGGTGTGGAGGGGTTAGGAAATCCGGACAATGATTTTGATTGAACTCGGATTTATGGGTGGATGCATTTTTAATAACGTAGAATGCGGTAAAAAATTCTACATATGCCAATAGACTTTTCATTAGAAGAAAACAGGGTAGCGACGGAGATCATCAAGGCGGCGATCACAGTTCATAAACACTTCGGGCCTGGTTTGCTTGAGTCTGCCTACAGAACTTGCCTCGCGCACGAACTTGTCAAGGCCGGGCTTTCTGTGTCTGAAGAGAAGGGACTGCCTTTAGTATATGACGATATTCGTTTGCCGAAAGGGTACCGAATGGATCTGGTTGTAAATAAATGCGTTGTCGTTGAATTAAAGGCAGTAAGTGCTATTGCACCGGTACATTTGGCTCAGCTTTTTACTTACCTCAAGATAAGCGGCTATCGCTTGGGGTTATTGATCAATTTCAACTGTGCGCGGGTTAAAGATGGAATTAGGAGGGTAGTGAATGGGTTGTGGTAGGGGATGCGGGGATGCGGAGATGCGGGGATGCGGAGATGCGGAGGCGCGGAGGTGCGGGGGGCGGAGGAAGGAGATGAAAGGATTTCAATTTTTTGGAGTGTGTATTGCAATACACGCAGGATTTCTTCAATATCACGCGATTTTACACAAAAGGCATGCGACAAAAGTTATTAAGTGAAGGGGCGAGTGAACTGAGTTATGAAATTCGAGAGATCGCTAAGAAGGCAAACCAACTTCAGGCGATGGGGTTGCCTATAACTTGGGAGAACATCGGTGACCCGATTCAGAAGCACCATAAAATGCCAGCGTGGATCAAAGACGTGATGGCTAAGTTGGTGAGTCAAGACGACACTTACTCCTATTGTCCATCTAAGGGCATTGTGCGAACACGCGAGTTTTTGGCAGGTCGGACGAATTCACTTGGAGGTGCTCAAATCACCGCGGAAGATATTTGCTTTTTCAACGGACTCGGTGATGCGATTGCTAAAGTATATCAATATATCTTGCCCACGAGCAGGGTTATTGGCCCGTCGCCTGCCTACAGCACGCATTCAAGCGCAGAAGGTGCACATGCTGGTAACGCACCCCTTACATATCTACTCGATCCCAACAATAAATGGCTTCCGGATTTGGACGACCTATATTTGAAGGTCAAGTACAATCCCAATATTATCGGGATATTGATCATTAACCCGGACAACCCTACCGGGATGGTCTACCCGCTCGATACTTTGAAAAGGATAGTAGCGATAGCCCGAGAGTTTGGCCTATTCTTGATCGCCGACGAAATATATCTAAACATTACTTACAACGGAGCGCGCGCTTGGTCGCTTGCAGAGGTGATCGAGGATGTACCGGGTATTTCGATGAAAGGAATCTCCAAGGAGTTGCCATGGCCAGGATCGAGGTGCGGTTGGATGGAGTACTACAATCGGCATCAAGACGCGGACTTCAACAGGTTCTGCGAGGCCCTTGACAACGCAAAAATGATTGAAGTGTGTTCAACGAAACTACCTCAGTTGGCTATTCCGGAAATACTTGGCGACCCGCGTTACGTGTCCTACCGGCAAGAAATCAACGAGCGCATCGGACGAAGGAGCAAGATTGTGTCTGGTATACTCGGGAGCGTTCCACAACTTACGTTCAACGAAACGTATGGTGCGTTTTATAACACGATCATTTTTCGCAATGGTGTCCTCAAAAAAGGGCAGAAGCTAGGGATCAAAAACGACAGTATTCGAAAACTGGTCGAGGGATGGACCCAAGAAGATATTCCCCTCGATAAACGTTTTGTGTATTACTTACTCGGTGCGAAGGGTGTCTGCGTGGTTCCGATCTCGTCGTTCTGCTCCGACCTCAGTGGTTTTCGAGTGACGCTCTTAGAGGAAGACGAAGCAATCCTCACTCAGACTTTTCAGGCAATCAAAGAAGGTGTTGTCGAGTACCTAAACTCGTAATTCAAAAGATCTTTCCTGGATTCAAGATTCCGTTGGGGTCAAACACTTTTTTGATCCCGCGCATTAACTCAAGGTTCATCTGACCGAGTGCGATTGGCATGTAGGGACGCTTCGCGATACCGATCCCGTGTTCTCCCGAAAGTGTACCTCCAAGGCTTACCGTCAGCTTAAAGATTTCACCAATGCCTTCGTTCACTTTGGTGTTCCAATACTCGTCGTCGATACCTTCTTTCAGGATGTTCACGTGCAAATTTCCATCGCCGAGGTGACCAAAACAAACTGTATTGAACTTGTACCGCTTACCGATGTCCTTAATACCAGCAATCAGCCTAGGCATTTGTGCGCGCGGTACCACCACATCGTCGGACTTGTTTAGGCAATACCAATGAAGCGCTGGTGAAATATTCTTACGAAGTTTCCAAAGCTCTTCTTTCTGAGCGGTAGTGTCGGCAAATAACACCTCGCCCGAGTTGAACTTCTCGACGACAGACATGACCCGTTCCGCGTCGCGCATGAGCACCTCTTCGTCGTTGCCATCAAGTTCGCACAATAGGTACGACCCCATTCCGTCCGTAAGTCGAGTTGTGATAGGGCTGTTAAGAACCTTCTCGCAATATTCGTAAGTCTTTGCCGCAGCTTCTTTCTCGAAGAACTCCACTCCCGACGGGGTGATGCCCGCCACAAAAATTGCCGCGATCGCTTTACACGCTTCTTCGTTGGTTACAAATGGGATCATCATCAGAACGTTCTTCTGGGGATAACCTCGTAGTTTGAAAACTATCTTCGTAATCACGCCGAGTGTTCCTTCACTCCCACACATCAATTGCGTAAGGTTATAACCTGTCGAATTCTTCAACACATTCGCCGCCGTCCAAATAACATCGCCAGAAGGAAGTACGACCTCAAGGTTAATCACATAGTCGCGGGTAACTCCGTACTTCACGGCCTTCGGGCCACCTGAATTGTTCGCTAAGTTGCCACCCAAAAAGCACGAACCTTTACTTGCTGGATCAGGTGGATAGAACAACCCTTTTTCCTTCACAGTATTTTGAAACACTTCGGTGATCACTCCTGGCTCAACAGTGGCTTGGAGGTTCAACTCGTCAATATTTAGAATCTTGTTAAATCGTTCCATCGACAGCACCACACCTCGATGCGTGGGGATGGCGCCTCCCGCAAGCCCGGTGCCAGCGCCTCGTGGGGTCACCGGTATCCGATGGGTGTTGCACAACTTCAAAATTGCGCTCACCTCGTCGGTAGCGGCGGGTCTCACAACCACGGCGGGCATAAAAAAGAAGTCCTCTGTCTTGTCGTGGGCGTAATCATTCTTTTGTTCCTCGTCCAATATCAGGTTCTCAGCCCCGACAATGTCGCGCAACTTGCCGATCACGTCAGCCCCGATCGTCACGGGCGCGTCTACTTCTTTAACGAATGCCATTGAATTGCTAACTTTGAATCGGTTATGGTATTATCCAAGCACAAAATTACGCAAAACCTCTTACCCCGTTCTCTTCAATCCTTTTTCATTTTCCTTCTACTGGCTGGGTGTGCGTCACAAAAGGCCCGCGTTCGCGAACAAAAAATAGGAGAGGTGATCAGCATCGCCCGCACTTTCATGGGAACTCCATACAAGTACGGCGGAACTACCCGTGCCGGGATGGACTGTTCCGGCCTGACGACCAATGCTTTCCGCGCCATTAACCTGTCGTTGCCACGGTCGGCGGAAGATCAATCTACCGTGGGGGAAAAAGTGAAGCAAAAAGACCTCCGACCAGGTGACCTCCTATTCTTCGCTACTGGCAAAAAGAAAAGAGAAATCACGCACGTTGGACTTGTGACAGAGGTCATTGAAACTGACTTGTCGCAAGACTACTACGCAAAACGCTACCGCTTCGCGAGGAGGATAATTGATTAAATTGCATACGTCGTCAAGACCTAAACCAATTTGATCATGAATTCCTCAAGAAGAAAATTCTTGGCCGCTGGAACCTCGTTGGCGGCTGCGTTGCCTCTTTCGAAACTGTTTGCAAGTAGCTTTGATCAGCCCGGCCAGAAGCCAATCGTAATCTCCACGTGGCCTAATGTCGAGGCCAACAAGGCGGCATGGGCAATCCTCTCAAAGAATGGTAGGGCGCTTGATGCTGTAGAAGCCGGCGCCAAGATTCCAGAGGCAAACCCGAAAGAAAACTCAGTTGGCCTCGGCGGTCTTCCTGATCGCGATGGCATCGTTACATTGGACGCTTGCATCATGGATGAGAAGGGAAACTGCGGATCGGTAGCTTTCGTGCAAGGGTATACGCATGTAATTTCAATCGCACGATTGGTGATGGAAAAAACTCCTCACGTCATGCTGGTTGGAAAAGGTGCTGAACGATTTGCCCAGGCTAATGGCTTTAAAAAAGAGAACCTCCTCACAAAAGACTCCGAGAAGAAATACAAGGAATGGCTCAAGAAGTCAGAGTATAAACCCGACACCAGCGTTTTTAACCACGACACCATTGGCATGATTGCGCTCGACGGATCCGGCGCATTGAGCGGAGCATGCACAACAAGTGGCATGGCATTCAAAATGCATGGCCGAGTGGGGGACTCCCCAATTATAGGCGCCGGATTGTTCGTTGATGGCGAAGTGGGAGCAGCCACCGCCACCGGTGTCGGCGAAGAGATGATTCGAATCGCAGGAAGCCACACCATCGTGGAGTTAATGCGACATGGCCGCACACCGCAACAAGCCTGCGAAGAGGCAATCCAACGAGTCGTAAAGAAAAATGGGGACGCTCGAGCAAAGGAATTGAGTGTTGCATTCTTGGCAGTGAGCAAGGAAGGTGAGATCGGAGCTTACTCCACCGTGAATGACTTTTCTTACACGATCACGACTCCCGACCAACAACACCTCATCATTCAATCTAAGAGCTACTTCCAGTAGACAATTCTTCATGACCTTAGAAATTGTAGTTTATAACATAGAGTCGGCCCTCAAAGCACAAGAAGGCGGGGCGGACAGGATTGAGCTTTGCGATAACCCCGCTGAGGGAGGAACAACTCCCTCGTTCGGTACAATCGAAATCGTGAGAGGGAATGTCAGTCTCGACGTGTTCGTAATGATTCGACCACGCGGTGGAGATTTTTGCTACACTAGCTGGGAGTTTTATTGCATGAAGCGCGATATCTGGCAGTGTCAGAAATCATCAGTCGACGGTGTCGTTTTTGGAATTCTGACACCCGACGGTCGCATCGACAAGAAACGTTGTAAGGAATTGATCGACAAAGCCAGGCCACTGAAGGTCACTTGCCATCGCGCCTTCGACATGACACGCGATCCATTCGAGGCACTTGAAGATTGCATCGAGGTCGGGTTTGATCGAATCCTAACTGCGGGTCAGCAGGCGCAGGCCTCGAAAGGAGTAGCATTAATAACCGAGCTGATGAAACGTGCCAATGGCCGAATCGCCATTATGCCGGGCTCTGGTGTGAATGAAAATACGGTGGAGGAAATTGTGTCTGCCACAGGCGTGCGAGAAATTCACTTTTCAGCGACGTCGTCACGACCGAGCCTGATGGAATACAAAAACATGGCAATTGCGGGGATGGGGTCCGACGAAGGTTCTGAATTTGCAATCAGGACAGTGGATCCCGAGCGTGTGAAGAAGATGAGGGTGTTGGCTACCAACGCATTGTCGAAGGCACGTTAGTGTACAGGAGGGTGCCGATGCAATTGCACCGGCACACTTCCTGAAACCTCACTTACTTACTCAACATCCAAATCAAAACCTTGTATTAAGGATTTCTCTTCGCATTGATGGGGAAGGATCCGAATTGACCGACCGCCATCGTGCCATTCATATTGTCGCCTGCGATGGTAGCTTTCACACTCACCACGTTGGTGTTGCCTCCAAAGCTCGTTTCATAGCTAAAGTTGATCTCGTTTCCGACAACCGTTACGCTTTTCAAGGGATTTTCACGAGGAAAGCGATTGTTGGTCAACGTACCGCTAAACGTTTCTCCTTCTTTCTTGATCACGATGGTGCCACCTCCACCTTGAGGTGAATCAACAGTGTAAGTCCAAGTGCCCACTGCGTTCACGACAGCGTTCGGGTCAGCCGCTGGAGCTTGTGTGTTGACTGCCGGCGCAGCTGGACGTTGACCACCTCCACGGTTACCACCAAAGTTGCCGCCACCGAAGTTTCCGCCCCCTTGACCACCGCCTTGTGCACCGTCCATACCTCCACCACCGCCACCTTCACCTTCTTTCAAGTCGTCGTTGTTGATGGAGCGACGGCGGCTAGGACGAGGTTCAAAGCTCATCTTGCCAAAGCGGAAACTGAAGTTCACTTTGAAGCTAAGGTTATTCATCACATTCGTGCTCTTCTGAACTAAGATGGGTGACACGAGCTCATTCCGAATCTTGAACCCGTCGAAATTGAAGAAGTTCTCTGCACCGAAACCGATACTTCCCTTCTTGTTAGCAAAATCCTTTTTCAAGCTCAAGCTGTATATTCCAAATCCTCCCTGGGTACCTTGAAGTTGCACTTGACGGCCACGGTAGAATCCGAAGAATTGAAGACCCCATGTTTTGCTGAAGTTGTAGCTACCGAACATGCGACCGCTAATCACCCAGCCTTGATTCGATGCGGCATAAATTGGATTAGGATTGTTATTGTTCAATACCGCATAGTAGAAATCGGTTCCTCCGTTTAATGAGAGTTTCTCTGATATCGACACGTTTGTGAATATACTTGCGCCGTAAGCATTTTCCTGACCGATGTTTTGATAGGTCGTCCGGATGACGTGATTACCATTGAACGTCGCTGTGTCACGCACACTCTGAATGGCATTGTTTGTATTCCGCACGAATGTGGAAATATTAATCGATGCGCTCTTGACGAATGTGCTGTATGAAAATTCGTAGTTGTTCGTGTACTCAGGAGCCAATTGAGGATTACCCACAGAAATGCTAACGTTATTCGACGCTTGCGTATTGGGGTTCAAGAATTGGATTGACGGACGTTGAATGCGGCGATTGTACGCGATCTTCAATGTCCCCTTCGTCAGCTTCTTAGAAAGGTTGACACTAGGGACTAATACTCCGTAAGATGGAATATCGATTTTCTGTTCGTCTTTCAAGTTTGCTTTAATGGTCGTGTACTCGTAACGACCGCCCGCTTTCAATGAGTAGCCTTTTGGCAAGCTTGCAGTATAGGACAGATAACCGGCAGTTACATTTTGGTTATAGTCGAGGTTATTCGACAAGGAAGCGTTCGTGTTGAGGACATAGTCGCCATCTGATCCGGTGGCAGTAAAATATTGGTACTTACTAGAAACGATCCGCGAGATGTTTTTGCCACCAAGTTCAAGAATCTGGTTTTTGCCCATCGGCGTAGAGTAGTCCGCTTGAATAGTTGCCTCTTGGTTGTAGCTATTGTTATTGTTCTTCAACCTGCTGAGAATTGATGAGCCGCTGGTGTCGAAGATATTGTTGATGAAGTCGTTGGTTCGATTGTTCCGACTTAACGAGGTTAGCAAACTAAATTCCTTGCCCGGTTGGTTGAAAGTGTGGGTGTAGGTCAAGTTCGCATCGACGTTGTTTGATAGATCTTTTACAGCGACATCGCGAAGGGATGTGTTCGTCAAATTGTTGTCACTATAAGTCTGGGTGAGCAAGTTATCTTGGTAGTTCCGGCCGTTGCGTGCCCCAAAGCGGACAGAAGCCACGAGTGAATTCTGCTTGTTGATGTCGTAGTCCCATCCAAAATTATAGTTTCCAAAGAGGCCATTGTTGCGCGTACTGGCTGTTTGTTGATTGAGGAGCGAAGTTGTCGTTGTTCCGTTGGTGGATTGTGTAGTTTGTGCGTTCACATAACTACCCGTTACGTTATAGTTGCCACGGCCGAACCCACCCAAAGAAAAACCCATTTTTCCGGTGCGGAGATTTCCATTCAAGCCGAGGTTCGATCCTCGAAGGCCCACGTTACCGTCTACGTTTAAGGTAAAGCCTTGCATGGTCGTTTTCTTGGTGATGATGTTGATGATACCGGCAGACCCTTCCGCGTCATATTTTGCAGAGGGCGACGTGATCACTTCTACGCTTTTTATTTGGTCTGCCGGAATTTGCTTGAGGGCATCCGCGACACTCGAAGCCGTGATCGTCGAAGGTTTGTTGTTGATTAACACACGAATGTTTGAATTGCCTCTCAGCGACACGTTGCCGTCCATATCCACGGTAAGCATAGGCACACGACGCAAGACGTCGGAAGCGTCGCCACCACGTGCTGTTGCATCGTTTTCGGCGTTATAGATCATCCTGTCTACTTTTTCTTCGACAAGTGTGCGTTGCCCTTCCACCACAACTTCGTTCAACTCGGTTACGGAAGCGCCGAGTTTTAGTGTTCCCATGTCGATGGAAGTTTTTCTATCGGAGACGACCACATCTTGCGAGTACGTTTCATAGCCAATAAAGGAGACCACTACTTTATAGTTTCCATTTGCGACTTTGCTGATGGTGAATTTGCCTTTGTCGTCGCACACCGCGCCGTCGACTGGTTTACCGGTGGCGGGGTCGTTGAGCGCAACCGTGGCAAATTCGACTGGGTCGCCGCTTGTAGCGTCGACGATGATACCAGAGATTTTGCCGTTACCCTTTGCGGGGGCCTGAGCGAATGCGGAAGGTGTTGTGCAAAAAATGAAGATTTCAAGGAAAAGGAACTCATAAGGTTGATTTCAGACTAAAAGCCACGGTGACTAAACTGCAAATGTCTGGTTTAGGTTTAACTCAAAAATCCTTTTTAGATGGCCGGTAGTCGTTTTTCGATGCTCAGACTGAATAATCGACCGATCCGGAAAAGTGATGAACTAACCTCCGCATCGATCAAACTGGACTACCGGTCGAAAACACCCTTGAATGGCCTGAATGCAATCGGAATAGGGCTAATTTTGTATGGATTTGCATCGGTTTGGTCGTTACCCCTTTCGACGCATACCCGACCGGAACAATTCATAACAAAGTGTTAAATCCTCATCATTTGTCATGACTTCGTTTGTATACCAACGGCGTGTCGTGTTGCTGCACGTATCTTTTTGGTGCGTGTACCTGTCGTTCTTCTTTTATCAGATCAGCTCTCGCCCCGACTTACCCGTTCAAGTAGCTGTCTACCGTACGATGTTTCATGTGGCCTTCAACATGGCGGCCGCCTACATGAATTATTTCATCTTTCTGCCTCGATTCTTGGAACGTAAGAAGGTAGGTAGATACTTACTCGAGTTCTTGATCCCGTTTATTCTCTTAACGACCATCCGCGTACACTTCCAACGCTACCTGGTCGATGGATATTCGCACACAGACCTTTATTTCTACAGCACGATCTATATCGTTCAGATGAGCGCGACGTCCTTGTTCATCGTGATCTTCGTGAGCATGCTGCGTTTTGCGCAAGACTGGTTTGAACTGGAGGCGAAGAAGAAGGAGCTACAAAACGAGAAACTTTCGGCCGAGCTCAGTTTTTTGAAAGAGCAAATCAATCCTCACTTTCTATTCAACACGTTGAATAACTTGTATTATTTGGCGTATACGAAGTCCGATAATACGACGGAGGTGATCGCCAAGCTTTCGCAGATGATGCGGTATATGATCTATGAGTCAAACTACCAACAGGTCGAGTTGAGCAAGGAAATTGAGTACATGCAAAACTATGTTAGTCTTGAGCGGCTTCGTTTGAACGACCAAATCCCGATCGACTTCAAAGTAGAAGGCAACCCAAGCGGGATTAAGATTGCGCCCCTGATCCTGATTACGTTCCTCGAAAATGCGTTTAAGCATGGTGTCAACGGGAGCAATAAGAATGCTTGGGTCAATCTTTCGATCAGGGTCAACGGAAAGGAATGTGTCTACACGGTAGAAAATAGCAAAGTAAACGGTGTACATTCGGAGCAGGGAAAATCGGGGATCGGACTCCAGAATGTGAAGCGGAGATTAGAACTGACGTACCCCGACAAATACGAACTTCAGGTGAAGGACGTGAACGACCGTTACTCGGTTGAGTTAAAATTGAATTTGAATTGAATATCTCTTGCCTCATCGTTGAAGACGAGCCACTGGCGCGCAACCTGATCACCGACTACGTGCGAAAGGTGCCGTATCTCCAACTAGTGAAGGCTTGTTCCGGGGCACTCGAGGCGATGGAGGTGTTAAGAACTTCGAGTGTGGATTTGCTCTTCCTAGACGTTCAAATGCCGGAACTCACGGGTATTTCATTTCTGAAGAGCCTCCAAAAGAAGCCGCTGGTCGTGCTCACGACGGCCTATTCAGAGTATGCGCTGGAAGGTTACGAGTTGGACATCACTGACTACCTTCTAAAGCCTATTACCTTCGAGCGGTTTCTGAAAGCCGTGGACAAGGCCAGCCAACGGCTCACTGCGCCTGTTGTCGCCGCTCCGGAGAAGCCAGTAGATGCACCGCCGTCGCCATTCATCTTTGTGAAGGATGGCACGAAGCTCGTGAAGATCAATTGGACCGATATCTTGTATGTCGAAGGGCTTAAGGATTATGTCACGATCCACACGCGGACACAGAAAGTGATTAGTTTACAGCGACTCAAGGTGCTCGAAGAACAACTCCCTGCAGAGAAATTTATCCGCGTGCACAACTCGTTTATAGTGGCTCTAGACGCGATCGAGACGGTGCACAAGGACAAAATTCAAATAGGGCAGGCGTCGATACCCATTGGCGACACTTACAAGAAACCGTTCAAAGAGTTTATCGAGGGCCGCCAGATTCAGTGAGTCAAAATTTTTTGACCACAGCAAATCAATTTTCCTTTTATATTTACGCGCGTTTTTTGGGGGATTAGCTCAGCTGGCTAGAGCGCTTCCATGGCATGGAAGAGGTCATCGGTTCGAATCCGATATTCTCCACTCAAAAATTCTTAATTCTCAATTCTTAATTCTTAATTCTATCTGCCTCCCCCCGGGCAATTCTTCCTCAAGAAACTTGTGTAAAGCGTCGACAGGTGTTCTGTTGTTCCTTCACCTTCTGAGATGGAGTGCGTTCTGTTCGGGTAGATCATGAGTTGAAACTGTTTGCCTTGTTTCACCAGTTCGTTAATGAGCATTTCGGCGTTGGCATAGTGCACATTGTCGTCGCCCGTACCATGGATGTAGAGCAGGTTTCCTTTCAGGTTCTTCGCGTAGGTAACGGGTGATCCCTTGATGTAGTCGGCCATGTTTTCTTGGGGAAGGCCCATAAACCTCTCTTGATAGATGTTGTCGTACGTGAGTGCATTTGCGACAGCAGCGACGGCAATTCCAGTTTGGTAAAGGTCAGGAAATTGGAACATGAGATTGAGGGTTGCGGACCCCCCACCGCTCCAACCCCACACGGCAATTCTCGTGGGGTCGACGAACTTCCACTTCCTAATTTCGCGAGCAGCCGCTGCTTGGTCTTGGATATTGAGAGTTCCGATGTTGCGATAGATGGACTTGCGCCACGTGCGCCCTTTTGGCGAGGGAGTCCCTCGGTTGTCGACCGCGATGTAAAGATATCCCTCTTCGGCAAGGTCGCCTTGAAACAAGTGATTGTTGGCGATTCCAAATTCGTCGGTGACGTTGGCATGCCAAGGTTCGGTATAAACTAAGAAGAGAACCGGGTACCTCTTGGTGCTATCGAAGTTGGCGGGTTTTGCCATCCAACCATCCATTTCGGTACCATCGGCTGTCTTCACCTTAAAGAACTGCACGTTTGTTTTCACTTTGGCTGATGCCAAACGCGCGTCCACACCACTCTTTTCGTTTATTGCTTTGTGTTGTGGAAGCGTGATCCATTCCGAAAGTGGCTGAGTGCTGATGTTGCTGAACGCATGGAAGGCGAACTTTGCCGAGGGTCCGAGCTGATATTCGTGGGTGCCTTCCTGATTTTTTGGTGTAACGCGCTCGGCTTGTCCTGAGCCGTCCAGTTTGCATCGATACAAGTATTTCTGGGTTGCGTTGGTGGGTGACGCGATAAAATACAGGTATTTCCCTTTTTCATCGATGAGCTTGATGTCCATGACATCGTAGTTTCCCTTGGTGATCAAGGTCGATTTGCCTTCTGTGCTCACGCGGTATACATGCCTCCAGCCGTCTTGTTCGCTGAACCAAATGAATTCTTTGCCGTCGTTGATCCAACGCAACTCGTGGCGAAAATCGAGGGCATACACATCTTCCCAAGGTGTGAAGGTGTCGATCCATGCGTCGTCATGATCAGTGTACACCGACTTAACGGCGCCCGATGAGGGAACGTATGAGTAAATGATCGTCTCATTTTGCTTACGATTCATTTGTTGCAAGTACAGCGTTCCGGAAGTATTCCATTCGATGCGCGGAATGTAATGTTGAGCGGGATCTCCCGGGAGGGGGACCCATGCAGTCTTTCCTGTGGCGATTTCTACGACACCGACACGCGCTGGCGACGGCGTCTGGCCTGCGGTTGGATACTCGACAGGAACAATCTTAGAATACACGCTGTCGGTGTTGTTGATCATGTAGAAATCTCGGATGCGTGTTGCGTCGATTTGCCAATAGGCCAATCGTTTGCTGTCCGGGCTCCATTGAATACCATCGCGGCACGAGAATTCTTCTTCATAAGCCCAGTCGAACGTGCCATTGATGTGCTTGCGGTTTCCGTCGGTAGTGAGGGCCGTTATTGTTCCAGAGGCTAAGTCTTCCACGTAAACGTTGTACTCGCTCACGTAGGCAACCTTAGATTGGTCTGGCGAGAATTTAGCGAACATGAGCGACGATGGAGGTAACGACTTCCCCAGCCGGCTTATTTTTTTTGATGCGATATCCATCACGAAGTAATCGCCCTTCGTTTCCAGGCGCCACACTTTTTTTGTGTTGGCAAAGAGTAAGATTTTCGACCCGTCTTTGGATAGTGAGAAGTGCATCACGCCATAGGATTCTGGAGCGACCGCATTTAGGTCTTGTCGGCTCACGACCACGTCCTTCGTTAAATTTGGAAGGGTGAGCCGGATCACTTCGCCGCCTGCAATCGTGAGGAAAGAATTCTCGTTCGTCCAACGCAGCTGTTGACCTGCCGTAAGGAGGGGCAGAAAGACGATCAGTAACACGAATCGACGCATGTTCAAAGGGGTTTATTCGAACCGTCGATTTACGAATAAATTTTGTCTGTTGCGTGGCTCAATGTGATTTCGGGATTCTTTCAACACGGGGTCGGTAGCTACCTTTGAACCGGAAAGATCGTGGTGCGAATAAGTTCGGTATGGCGCACCACGTCGATATCGACCATCGTGAGGATCTCCTTCTTGCTAAGTTCTTTAAACAGTGCGTGGAGTGATTGCACCGGTTTTCCATGGAACCCAACGATGATGTCGCCCTCCTGCACTTGCGACCTGGCTCCGGGCGAGTTTGGCTCGACGCTGGTCACAAATAGACCATGTTCGTTCACGAGATGGTGATGTCGCACGATTTTTTGGTTGAGGGGCACCTCTTGAAGTGCGAACCCAAGGTAGGCCTTGAAGACCCTTCCGGTGGTGATGAGTTGATTGGCGATCTCCTTGGCTGTGTTGATGGCAACGGAAAAACTGAGGCCTTGCGCCCCTTGAATGATCGCCGTATTGACCCCCACCACTTCTCCCTCGGTGTTGATCATGGGTCCACCCGAATTGCCGGGGTTGAGGGCCGCGTCCGATTGAATCACATTGTCGACCAACATGCCCGACTGCGATCGGAGTGTTCGGCCTAGTGCGCTGACCACACCGGTGGTGACCGTGTGTTGGTAGCCTAGTGGGTTGCCGATGGCGATGACCAACTGTCCGATTTGTAACTGGGAGGAGTCACCTAACTTGGCCAGGCTATACCCGTCGGTGTAGATTTTGAGTATGGCCAGGTCCGTATCAGGGTCGATGCCGACAAGGTGCGCTTCGATCTCGTTTTCGTTCAACAGCGAGACCATGATCTTCTCCGCTCCGTTGACCACGTGACTATTGGTAAAAATGAGGCCATCGGAAGAGAAGACAAACCCAGAACCAGAACCCGCTAGCCGGAGTTTACCCTTGATTGTCTTGAACACGTCGATCTTGACAACGGCATTCTTGACAGTTTGTACGGCGTTTATGATCAGAGAAGAGTATGGATCCATCATGATGGGCGATTGGTTGAAAGGTGCCAATCGAGGCGGTCGAGGAGCAAACCGGTGACCAAAGCCCACAAGCGGAAAAAATGACTGTGCGATCGTGCCGAAAAGTCGGGAACGTGCGCTATTCTTGCAGTCCGAAAGGAAATTTCGTAACTTTTTGTCTTTCTAAACCCCGCTTTCTTGGATGGCCAAACTGAAGAACATCATCAAGCAGCTTTCAGAAAAAGACTTTAAATCTATTTACGATTCATTGATCGAAAGCAACGCGGAGAAATCGGCCTACCTCCTGAAGGCATTGCGGGAGCGTCAACTTTCAGATAGCAAGATCATGGTGGAGCTGGAAGTGAACGCGAATGCGTACTACACGCTCCGGTCGCGGCTCAACCAGAAGATCGAAGAACACTTGCTTCAGCAGATGGAGAGTCCACGAACCGATATCCTTCGGAAAGTGGCCAACCTGAACGAGGTACTCTTCACGAAGAAGAAGACTATCTCGATCACCACCCTCAAGAAATTAGAAAAAGAATTGATCGACTACGACCTGGCCAACGAGCTTACCGTCGTGTACAAGTCGCTCAAAAAGATGCACATCAATACTCCCGATCACTTTAACTATTCGCAGCTTTATAACCGGCATGTCGCGTATATGCTCGCGGTAGACAAAGCCGAAGACTTATTGGCGGAGTACTTCAAAAAATATGGCGGCTACCTGCTGTCGGGTGATGCGACGGATAAAATGGGCCTCGCCCTCCTGATGAAGGAGATGCAAAATGTGGCCAAGCTTTATGAGTCGCACCGCTTATACGTGTATCAAAGCTGCATGTTGATCTATCACCGCCTGTTCGTCGAAGCCGACGACATGAATCAGGAGGGTGAATCGATAGAAGATATTTTCGCGCACGTCCAACGAATCTTTGAAACCTACAACCTGGACCCGCTTTACTATCATTTGAACTTGGTGTTCGAGTTTTTGAAGCTGGAGTATTACAACCACTACAAGGTGTACCGGCAGGCCGAGAAGTATTTCGAAGAAGTGAACGATGCGGCATCTAACCTTTTGGTCAACTATCCATACTACACGTTTTCCGCACAGTTCCTGATTTCAAAGCTGGAGCGAAGCATTCGGCTTGGGACCGAAAAGGAGCTTTACGCTGAAAACGAAAGCTTGTTCATGGAGTATGAAGCGGATATCGCCGACGTGCCACGCCATTTGATATACGTCATCTTCCGCGCCCTTTCGAGTTACTATGTTGGTAAGTATGAAGAAGCAGCAAAATTGATCAACAACATGCTCAACGACATGAGCTTGAAAAAGTACCCGTTGGCTCAAATGGAGGTGAAAGCCGTGCTTGCCCTGCAGTATTGCTTGGTGAAAGATTTTGATCTATTTAACCAACTGACGAATAGCATCCAACGCCAGATCCGAATGTTTGGGAAGGACACTTGCGAGAACGTGCTGCTATTCATAAAGATTCTAAAGATTGCCGTGAGTGAGGCAAAGAAGGAGAAGGGAAAGAAGATCCACGCACTCATCCCGAAATTCAAGGCCACCTCCGTGTCATATTTTGCCCCTACAAGCTTGATCAGAATGGACGACCAATTCGTCGAGAACCTGATCTCAATTGATATAGCCTAGGAAAAAGTAGGAGCACTCACGTTTTTGAATTAAACGTCGAGTTTCATGATGCTCTCGTGCGAGAGCGGCTTGTTCAAGTACAACTTCACATTCGTGTACTTCTTAGAACGATTAAAATCCTGTGGGTTGATCGAACTCGTGAGCATGACGATGCTGCACTTTTTCTTGGCAAGGCTGCTGAGTTTCTCGAACTCGTCTAAGAATTGAAACCCATCCATCAAAGGCATATCGATGTCTAGGAAAATGACATCAGGCAGGACTTTATCAGCCACATCCAACTTCTCCATGTTTTTGAGGAACTCGATCGCACTCTTGGCACCAGTGTGCGTGTAGATGTTCTCCGTAATAGAAGCCGCTTCGATCATTTTTTGATTGATGAGATTGTCGATCTCATTGTCATCAATCAACATGACTGTGCGATACTTTTTGCCGGACATGGATGGGAATTTTACTAAAAATAGACCTTCGACTAAACTTTTCCAAGTAAGTCTTAGATTTCAAATTTGATGCCCTGGGCCAAGGGTAAGGAGCTGCCGAAGTTAATCGTGTTGGTTTGACGGCGCATGTAAACTTTCCACGAGTCTGATCCCGATTCCCGACCGCCGCCAGTCTCTTTTTCGCCGCCAAATGCGCCTCCAATTTCGGCCCCCGAAGTTCCGATGTTCACGTTCGCGATGCCACAATCAGATCCGGCAGCCGACAAGAACTGCTCCATCTCTTGCATGTGCGTTGTCATGATCGAAGAGGAGAGGCCTTGCTTGACGCCGTTTTGATAGGCGATCGCTTCGTCAAGCTTCCTGTATTTGATCAAGTAGAGGATCGGAGCAAATGTTTCCTGTTGCACGATCTCGTAGTCATTCTTCACCTCGGCAATGGCAGGCTTGACATAGCACCCCGATTCGTAGCCCGCGCCCTTCAGAACGCCACCTGGGATCAACATCTTGCCGCCCTGTGCCACCACTTTCTGCAACGCATCGCGATAAGACTTCACCGCCAGGCGATCAATCAATGGTCCCACATGGTTCGCCGGATCGAGCGGATTTCCAATACTCAATTGTTGATATGCCTTCCGTAACCGCTCCTTCACTTCTTCGTACACACTTTCGTGGATGATCAAACGTCGGGTCGTGGTGCATCGCTGGCCGGCAGTTCCGACAGCGCCAAACACAGCACCCCTGATCGCCATATCCAGATTCGCGTGTTCGCTAATGATGATGGCGTTGTTTCCACCAAGTTCGAGCAGTGCCTTGCCCAAGCGTGCGCTCACAGCCGCGGCGACCGCTTTGCCCATGCGCACTGACCCAGTAGCCGACACCAACGCGATCCGTTCGTCCGATGCCATGAGTTGCCCAATCTTATAGTCGCCATTCACCAATCCATTCACACCCTCGGGCACTCCATTCTTCTTGAAAACTTCAGCCACAATGTTTTGGCATGCAATGCTACAAAGCGGTGTCTTTTCCGAGGGTTTCCAGATACACACGTCGCCACAAACCCACGCGAGCATAGAGTTCCACGACCAAACGGCCACTGGAAAGTTGAAAGCCGAGATGATGCCCACGATCCCGAGGGGATGGTATTGCTCGTACATGCGGTGGTTGGGGCGTTCGGAGTGCATTGTGAGGCCGTGGAGCTGGCGCGATAAACCCACTGCGAAATCGCAGATATCGATCATCTCTTGAACTTCACCCAAACCTTCTTGGTATGACTTGCCCATTTCGTAGGAAACGAGCTTTCCGAGCGGCTCTTTTGCCTTGCGCAACGCTTCACCGATTTGACGGACCACGTCGCCACGGCGGGGAGCAGGCACTTTTCGCCACTCGATAAATGCTTTCTCTGCCTGGGCGACCACTTGTTCGAAGCTTGCAGGGTCCGCGGCTTGAACCTTGCCGATCAGCTTACCATCGACCGGCGAAAAGGATTCGATGATCGGGCCTTTCGTGCGGATCCATTTGCCGCCCGTGCTTACGCCGTTATTCGATGTGGAAATGCCCAATTCCTTCAGGGCGTCTTTGATGCCAAAACTTTTCATGCGATTTTCTCTCCCGTGATCGGGACTACAAACATAACAGGTATTACCAATTCACACCGAAAACGCCACGCTCGCCGTTTTCATAAAGACCTTCCACCAGCATACCGCCCTCTTTAATGGCCAGCACCCGGTTCAAGTCTTCTACATTGTCGATGGTCACTTTGTCAATATGTGTGATGATGAATCGGCTCTTGATTCCACTTTTTTCCCAAACCCCCGGCCGCACTTCCGTAATCAGAACGCCTCCATCTAGGTTCAGTCGATTAAGTGCATGATAAGGGATATCCTCGAAGGTGGCACCTTGCATTTCCCAGAGGATCTCCGGTTTTTCGACTTCTTCTGATCCCGAGTAGTTCTTCAAAACGGCCTTTACTTTTCGAGCGGCACCGTCTCGGACAAAATCGACGGTAATGGTCTCCCCCGGACGGTTGCGAGCAACCCATTCTTGCAGTTCACTGACACTGTTCACATCGTGCTCGTTGATCGCGACGATGACATCCCCAATTTCAATTCCAGATTCAAGGGCAGCGCTTCCAGCATTCACACGTGTCACGAACACACCTTGTACTCGATTCAATCCATGCGATTCGGCCAATTGTGCGTTGACGTTGTCAATCTGAATTCCGAGCAAGCCACGTTGCACTTTGCCGTACAACATCAGGTCGTCCATGATCTTTTTTACCAAGCTCACTGGGATCGCGAATGAATAACCGGAGTAGCTTCCGGTTGATGTCGCGATCGCGGAATTGATCCCAATCAACTCGCCTTGCAGGTTGACGAGTGCTCCTCCACTGTTACCAGGATTTACGGCAGCATCCGTCTGAATGAACGATTCTACTTCGAGGTGATTGCGATCGTGTAGGATATCGATGTTTCGGGCTTTTGCACTCACAATCCCCGCCGTGACAGTCGAGTTCAGATCAAACGGATTGCCCACTGCCAGCACCCATTCGCCGGTGGTGATGGCATCGGAATCCCCGTATTTCACAAAAGGAAGGTCTCGCGATTTAATTTTCAACAACGCGAGGTCCGTGGTGTGGTCTTTCCCGATCACCTTCGCGTAGAAGCGCTGGTTATTGTTCATCACCACTTCGATGTTGGTCGCATCTTCGATCACGTGGTGGTTTGTCACGATGTAGCCGTCGTCGCTGATGATCACACCAGACCCAGACGAGTGTGTTGGGCCGCTGAGGTAGTGCTCCAATGGATTCAAGCTAAAATCGCCGGCGCCGTAAGTAGCGCGGATATGAACGACCGCAGGCGTCACCAACTTTGCAGCTGCCTGAAAATTCAGAGCAGGGGGCACCAAAGTTTTGTGGGATGAGTCGGGAAGGTAGTTCGCCAACCGGAGCTTTTGCCGTTCTTCAATCGACTGGTACGGAACGGTGCGCTCCACGAGCGATAAAGTGAGAAGCGAACCCGCGACCGCTCCGACGAACGCAACTATGATGATGAATAAATAGAACACCCAACGACGCATGACCTTCAGTTTTACTTAAAAATACGGAATTCCCGAAAACACCGTCGGGCCGTTGCCTGGCAGACGGGGGGATTTTTCATGCAAAAAAAAGGGGCTGCACGGTCGTGCAACCCCAACCACCAAACCTAAACCCCACTTAACTCACTTTGATGGTTTGCTTGAGGGCTTTTTTCTCGTCTTTCGGCACGGACACCACGAGGATGCCATTCACGTACTGGGCGCCAATCTTGCCTGCATCGACATTGTCGGGAAGGCTGAAGGAGCGGGAGAAAGAGCCGTACTGTGTCTCATACGAACGGAAGAGGTTTTCCTTCTTCTCGCGGACTTGCTTGCGCTCGCCGCTGATCGTGAGATAGTTTTCATTCAAGTCAATCTTGAAATCCTCTTTGTTCATGCCGGGCACAGCCAGATGGATTTCAAATGCCTTTTCTTCTTCGATGATGTCGACACGCGGTACAAACGAGTAGACCGAACCGCCGGTCCTGGCCACGCTGTCTGCAAAGAATTTGTCGATCATGTTGCTAAACGAGGTCGGTACGAAGTCATTCAGCATGGAGTTATATTTTACGATGCTCATAGTGATTGATGTTTTGAGTTTTTCATTTGGTGAGCTCCCATTAGAGAATTCTGCGCCAACCACTTTTTCTCGGCCAAAATGGCACTAAAAGACCCCTTTTTTGCTGAAAATATGCCGTAATGGCATAAATCGCCTGTCATTTGTTCAAGAGAAGGCAAAAAAGAAGAAGGGGTTCCGATGGACTGATCCATCAAAACCCCTTCGAGATCGTAGGTTCCGCGACAGCTAGTTTTCCAAGCCAATCATCATGAACGCACCCCAATAAATCGGTTCAGGGAATTTCACGCGGAGTTCCTTTTTCGCCTCAATGAAGCTTTGGCGCATATTCTTGGTTGTCCTCCATTTGCGATAGAAGTTATCGACAAGTTCTTGTGTAGCCTCATCGTCGACTTTAAACATACTGATGATCAAAACTTTTGCGCCGGCTACGAGGAACGCTCGTTGCAAACCGTAAACGCCTTCACCCATGTGCACGTCTCCCAGACCTGTCTCACAGGCGCTGAGCACGACCAGGTCGGTTTTGTCCAAGCTTAGGTTCATGGCTTCCGCTGCCGTGAGCACGCCGCTTTCCAGGTTGTAGTTAAACTTGGTCTTGGCGAACACATCGCCAGCGCCGCGCAACAACAGTCCCGTTTTGTTCAGCGGGTTTTCGGAGAGTTGCGCTTCACTTTCGGTCAGTTGATCAAGTGCAGAGGGATCAATTTCTGGAGTGATGAACCCGTGCGTCGCGATGTGTAACACACTGGGACTATCGACTTGCTTCACGTGTTCTTCGGTGGCATCGTCTTCGAGATACACCGATGTTTTCAAACCCTCTTTCTTAAAGAGTTCGTCGAGACCACGGACTTCTTTGTCGGTACCCGGCAGCTGTGAAATTGTTCGATCAACGGAGCTCGATACATAGAAGTTGGGGTTCCCAAACATTGTGGCAGAGTTGGCTGTGCTTGACACACCGGTTGCCTTCCCTTTCTGTTTACGAATGAACAAGTCCTTCGTGTTGCTTACCAAAACAATATTCGAGTTGTCGATGACGAACTTTCCATCGGGTGTGGGAATGGCCTCGAGGTTGATTTGGTTGTATACGCCGTCGGGTGAGATATACAACGTCGTGTAGGTACCGACTTCTTTTTCAATCGGTTCCCAGAATACTCCATAAGAAAATTGGTCGGGGATTTTACTGATGATCGCGTTTCGGTAGTACCGCATCCAGCGCGATTCCATTCGATACCCTTCTTTCATGTTTACGACTTTCGGTCGATTGTTGTCGTTCTTCACGTAAAGACCGACATATACGATCGAATCCGTAAAGGTGTGATTGAAATGCCGGTAGCGAACGATCTCCATCGCCACTTCGGATTTGGTGAGCGACTGCTGCACATTGTTGTAAGTGACGCGCTTGGTTTCGAAACCCTGGCCAAAAAGTTCAGACTTTTCCGAAAGTTGCCGTTCGATGGACTCCACCTCCGAGTTCAGGGCATCGGGGTTAATGCCATTGTCGGTGAGCTGCTGCGTACTCATCGATAGCACGTTGGTCAGGAATTCTTTTTTCTGTAACCAATCGTTATACAGCTGGATGAGTGCGTCATCTTTGCTGTTTAAGATTCGCTCGCGTGTTTTGATCGAGTTGTTGAGGAGGAGTGCTTTGGTGAGCAATTGGTAGTTGTACACCTTACCGGAGAGGTCGCGGAAGTCTTCGAGTTTACTGAACGCGAGTGTGTTGTAAAATTCGAAGTCAGGTTGCATCGTGTGCCAGTAGTGGGCTTTTTGACGTTCGCTCAGAGCCGGGAAAAACTGCTTGATGAACTTCTCGTAGTTGTCCAGTGCTTCTTCGATGTTCCTCTTTGCACGCTTGTAGTCTTTTTCCATGTAGTAGACTTTCGCCTGCTTCGAAAGAACACGGACGTATTCCGGGTGATTCTTGTTGAAGAAACGTTCGTAGAGATCCTTCGCCTTGTTGTAGAATTCTTCGGCTTTGGTGTAGTTCTTTTGTTGATAGTAGACGTCGCCAGTTAACGAGTAAATACTTGCGGCGTTCACGTTGCGTTTGCGCCCCGTTTTGGCGCGCCAGATTTGCTCGGCTTGAGTTAAAGAGCTGAAGGCGATGTCGAAGCGTTTTTCTGAAATGTACAGGATGGCTACACTCTTCAAGATGTCGGCATATTGCGGGTTATCGGCTCCTAGTTTTTTAGAGATGATGTCGCGTGCTTCGAGCATCAACTTCTCCACTTCTTTTTTGTCGTCACCTTTGTAAAACTTGGTGAGCGCAAGTTGCGAGATGGCTTTTGCTACTTCGATGTGGTTGCGGCCGAATTGTTTTTCTTGGCTTTTGATGGCTTTGACCAAATTCGCTTCGGCTTTGTCGTAGTCACCGATCGAGTAGTCGATATCGGCTTGGAGGCGTTGTGTCGCAGCCGTTTTGGTAGACATCTCGCCGTAGATGGTCATCGCAATGGTGTTTGCCCGGCGTGCAATCCTGTCGGCGCTCGTGAAATCTCCGTTCAAAAGTGTGAGCCGGCCGAGGTTCACAAGGGGATCAATCAAACGCAGGGAATTATTGCCATAGAGTTTTTCGTAGTCGGCGATCAGTTTATTCAGGAGTTCTTCTGTTCCTGAGTAGCGACCTAACTGGATGAAGAGGCTCGACAGCTCGCGCGCCGTGGCGAGTTCGTCGATTCCAACCATGTTCTTCGATTTCTTGATCATGGTTGCAGTACGATCCAGTGCGTCCTCTGCATCGTCGAAGAGACCTTTGATACCGGCAAGCACCGCCTGTGTTTCGATGGCGTTGACTAAATATATTTTCTTGTCATCGTCTTTCTTGAACTCTTCCAATATCCTCATGGCGGTGTTCAAGTGCCCTTCTGCATTGTCATACTCGCCCATTTTTATTTCGAGGCGGGCTACGTTGGTCAATTCTTCCGCGTATTGGTAGTCGCTATCGCCGAAGCGGCGTTTAGCGATGTCGAGTGCTTTCTTCAGTGCTTCGTTGGCTTCCGCGTACTTATCGGTCATTTCGCGTAAGCTGGCCATGTGGTTCAAGATGTCGAGGAGATCCTTGTGCGCGGCTGAAATTTCTTTTTCCACGACGCCCGTGAAACTTTCCGTGAAAATCTTGTCTGCTTCTGAAATGTTATTGGTGTAGTCTACCAAATAGTTTGCAAAAGTGAGTCGCGAGAGGTGTGTTTCGGGAGCATCCTCGCCGTAGAGTTCTTTCTTAATGGTAATCACGGATTGCAAGTAGCTCTCAACGACGGAAAATCTCTTCTCTGTCAGCGCGAGATCTGCGAGGAATTCATTGATATGAATGGTGACTTCGTTGTTTTTGGGAAGCCCTTTGGAATTTGCGATCAAGTTGTTAGCTGCGTTTTCCAATCCAGAGGTGCGATCGCGACTTGCTTTGGAGTCGAACTCGAGTGCTTTGAGACGAGGAGCGTAAATGCTCGTCGATTTGAATTCGCGGTTGATTAGTTTCTCATACTCGAGCTTCAGGTTGTAATAACGCGAAGAGCCTTGTTCGAGGTATTCCCGCAACTGAGCCTCGTATAGCTTGGTGGCCAACCAATGGGTTGGCTTGTGGTTCGCCTTAAGTTTGGTGAGGAGCGAGCCGTAGTCATCATCGATGGCATTTTGGAGGCTACCTGTAAAACCATGTTCGTCCAAGAAACGCGCATGGTAATATTTGTTCGTGATATACTCGATAGAGTACTTATTGAGCGTTTTCGTAATCCAGCCCGTAGTCTGACGAAAGAGGTCGTCGGCCGGATCGTATTCGCCTTTGTTTCCAATAGTTTGCGCCAAGAGTGTTAACAATCGGGCATTCTCGGCAACCCGCGCTTTGTATTCTTCTTCACTCAAGCGGCGGCTCTTCAGGGCACCGTTTTCGACAATTGTTTCTTGTTTGTTTACCCGACCGGCAAAGTAGGTTTGCCGTTCTTTTAAAATCTCGATGGCCTTCGTGTAGAAACCCTGCCCGGAGAGTGCAGCCGCATAGGCCACATCCCACTTGGCTTCGAGGTGTTCTTTCATAAAGCCACCTGCTTCCATCGCCTTGCCAACTTCTTCAAGCATGTTGCGCGCTAACAGGAATGAACCATTCTGATTGTACAACTCTGCCGCTTGGATCATCAGGTCGTAGGACTTCTCGTTTTTTTCTGTGGCTTGGTTGATCGACGTAACGGCGGAGACAATATTTGTCTCAAACTCATTGATCATCCCCGACGCGAGGTTGTACTTCGCATAACTGAGATAATAAACGGGGGTGTATTGATTGGGTGTTCCAAGTTTCCCGTTCACTTTCTTGCGAAACTTTTCCAGGTACTTGAAGGCTTTACCGTAGTCGCCGGTGGTGTAGCTTGCCTCAGCTTTCTTTAGGAATTTCTCATACTTGCTCTGGGCTATTCCCAACAACGGAGCGAAACAGAATAGCAACCAAAAGATTCTTAGCCTCATAAAAAGGGTATTTGGAAGCTAAGTTAACCAAGAATTGCCAATTCATTCAATTGAAGTGCCTACACAACTTGGTAGAAAAAAATAGGGATTCGAGTTGTTGCGGAAACTCTACAAAAGGTGCGATAGAGGCTACCCGAGCATTTTCTTCAAGATCGATTTTGCGGCTTCCGAAACAGGCGTTCCCGGGCCAAAGATGCCTTCAACGCCCGCTTTGTACAAGAAGTCATAGTCTTGCTGTGGAATAACTCCCCCGGCAACCACTTTGATATCAGGACGACCAATCTTGCGAAGGGCGTCGATCAACTCCGGAACGAGCGTCTTGTGTCCTGCTGCCAGGCTCGAGGCACCGACGATGTGTACGTCGTTTTCGGCAGCTTGCTTTGCAACTTCTTCGGGTGTCGCGAATAGGGGACCAATGTCGACGTCGAAGCCGAGGTCGGCGAAACCGGTCGCAATTACTTTCGCCCCTCGGTCGTGGCCGTCTTGTCCCATCTTCGCAATGAGAATGCGTGGACGTCGTCCGTCTAAGGCAGCGAATTGATCGGCCAGCTTGCGAACTTCTTGCACGTCGGCGTGTTGATTCATCTCTCTCGAATATACACCAGAAATAGAACGGATGGTTGCTTGGTAGCGACCGAATACTTTTTCAAGTGCCAACGAAATTTCACCGAGAGTCGCGCGCTTGCGGGCCGCATCGACTGCAAGCTCCAATAAATTCGAGTTCGATTTTGCCCCTTCTTCCAACTTGCGAAGTGCTTCTTCCACTTCGTTTGTATTTCGAGTGCGTTTCAATTCTTCGAGGCGGGCAATCTGTTCTTCTCGAACGGCGGTATTGTCCACCTCCAAGATTTGAAAATCAGGTTTATCCTCTACTGTGTAACGATTGACCCCCACGATTACATCTGTTCCGCGATCGATGCGCGCTTGCTTGGCAGCTGCCGCTTCTTCGATGCGCATTTTAGGTAATCCACTTTCGATGGCCTTCGTCATCCCACCGAGCGATTCCACTTCTTCGATCAGTCTGCGTGCGTCGTTGATCAACTGCTGAGTTAACCACTCCACGTAGTAGGAGCCACCCATCGGGTCGACGACGCGGGTGATACCTGTTTCTTTTTGTAAGTAAATCTGGGTGTTACGCGCAATGCGTGCAGAGTAATCCGTTGGTAGCGCGATCGCTTCATCCAACGCGTTGGTGTGCAATGACTGCGTGCCACCGAGCGCCGCCGCCAATGCTTCGATGCAGGTGCGCGCGACGTTGTTATACGGATCCTGTTCCGTCAAACTCCACCCGGAAGTTTGGCAATGGGTTCGCAGCGCCATCGACTTAGGGTTCTTTGGTTGGAATTGCGAAACAAGTTCTGCCCACACCACTCGTGCGGCACGCATCTTGGCGATCTCCATGAAAAAATTCATCCCGATACCCCAAAAGAAACTGAGGCGTGGACCCAGGTCGTCGATTTTCAAGCCTGCTTTCAAACCTGCGCGGATGTATTCGAGTCCGTCGGCAAGGGTATACGCCAACTCGATGTTCGCTGGCGCTCCAGCTTCGTGCATGTGATACCCACTGATGCTGATGCTGTTGAACTTGGGCATGTTCTTCGCGCAGTAGGCAAAGATGTCCGACACAATGCGCATGGAAGGAGTAGGAGGGTAGATGTAGGTGTTGCGCACCATGAACTCCTTCAAGATGTCATTTTGAATGGTGCCCGTGAGTTGCTTGGGACTCACACCTTGTTCTTCAGCTGCGACAATGTAAAATGCCATGATCGGAAGCACTGCTCCATTCATGGTCATCGACACGCTCATTTGATCGAGTGGAATTTGATCGAAGAGGATCTTCATGTCGAGCACCGAATCGATGGCGACACCGGCTTTACCCACGTCGCCTTTCACCCGAGGATGATCCGAGTCGTAGCCGCGATGAGTGGCCAAGTCGAACGCGACTGACAATCCTTTTTGTCCGGCTGCTAAGTTTTTTCGATAGAACGCGTTGGAGTCGCGTGCCGTGGAGAACCCGGCGTATTGGCGGATTGTCCACGGTCGAACTGCGTACATGGTTGCGTATGGGCCGCGTAAATAGGGTGGCACTCCGGCGGTGTCGTCAATATGGGTGAACTCCTTGACATCTTCGGAGCCATAACACGTACGGATCGCAAACCTTTCGGGCGACATCCACGAGGTGGTGGCTGGCGTTTTGCTCGGCGCGGGCCAAATGTCATCGAACGTGATTTGTGAGAAGTCGGATTTCAGCTGCGACCACACCTTCGCCGCCATTTGGTGAACAATCGAATCCAGATAATATGAACCTGCGACAGGATCTGCCGTGATATGGAGATGCGATTCTTCCCTGAGGAGGAGTGCTACATTTTTGGCAATTCGAAAGGATAACGTATCGCCCGCGCGTCCTGGCTCCACGGTCAGGGCATCGCACCCGCCCAATATTGCGGCGGCGGCGCGAGTGGTCGATGCGATCATGTGACCGTGAGGTTCATACGATTCGTTTTTCCATGGCGTCACTCGGGCGTGGATCCACAGGTGTGTCGCCTCGATACCGTAGGCTTTGCACACGCCATTCCACAATGCGCGGATCGTTTTCAGCGTCGCAATTTCATGAAAGAAGTCGTGGCCCACTTCGTACATCACCGCAACATGACTTAACACGCGTGGAACATTCCTGCTTCGGTTACAATGTTCCACGATGTGAGAGAAAAGTTTGAAGATGTCATCGGTGATTTCAGATGTGCGGCGCAACATGAAACCCGTACGAATCTTGTCGACTGAATGAATCGTGCCATCGGCAGGAAAAAATGCAACTGCGGCAGGTTGTTGCGATGTTTTAGCGATGTATGCGTGAAATGATTCGACAGTGTGCGTTGATATCTGACCTGAAAAGAAAACTCCACAATAGGCGAGTTCAATTCCGTTCAAAAGTTGCGTGACATCGATGGAAGCTTCTGTTAGTTTGAACATGACCGCATCGGCGCCATTGGAGAGAAGATTCAATGCTTGCTGATTCGCCTCCTTTACCGACGTTACGGGTATTTCCGGTGTGTTGAACCAGCCTCTTGGGCCCAGCCACGATTGTCCGCATTCTAGTGCCAGTTGCTGATTTGGACGATCATGACGATCGTAATACGGGTGCAACTGGATGTTTCCAACCGAGAACGAAAGTTGGGCAAAAGGATCAGCGCCATTGAGTTCATCTGTGGCGGCTTTCACCCATTTTTGGTTGCGATGTTGATTCACGAGTGCTGCAATCGAATGCTCGAATATAAAGGAGGCGATTGAAGGCCCCAATTACAAGACATGATGATAATTTCTAATACGAATTTTCCCTCGCACTCCCCAATGGATCAAGAATATTTTTTTTATCAACTCATGTCGATTCTTTTTTCGTGGATCGTACGCGTGAAAAATATAGCAGGTGCGATTTTTTCATTTTTTCTGTTTGAGATTTTCAATTTTTAAGGGTTGCGTTTGCACAACGAGGTGGCTAGAAAAAATCATCAAAAGTCAAAAGGTACTTTTGTTTTTTGTTCTTCAATTTTTTTACACTTTTGTCCCCCCACCCTTAGCGGGAAGAGGAAAAACTCCTTCGACTCAAAGCTTTTTTAAATATGGAAGTTGACTACGGTACCGTATGGAACGATTGTCTTGACGTCATTAAGCAAGAGGTAGATGAACAAAGTTTCAATACGTGGTTCAAACCGATTGTTCCGTTGCGGACCGAAGCAGACGTGCTCACCATCCAAGTTCCTTCGCAATTTTTCTACGAATGGCTAGAAGAGCATTATGTTCCTGTATTGAAAAAAGCCATCCACGCGATATTGGGACCATCAGGTCGCTTGGAATACTCTGTTGTCGTAGATAGTGGCAATACGAGTAATCCCCCGTTAATGGTGAATTACCCGAATAGCGGTAATGGCACCAAGCGCATGGGTGTGCGTCAATCTGGAAACGGCGTCAACCTCGACGATTATTCACCGTTTTCGTTCAAGCCGCTGAACCCCCAGACCGTTAATTCAAGGCTCAATCCAGCATACAGTTTCGATAACTTCGTAGAAGGGGATTGCAATCGCTTGGCACGCTCGGCGGGCTTGGCAGTGGCGAAAAAACCTGGTGTGACGTCGTTCAACCCGCTCATGTTGTACGGAGGGGTAGGTGTCGGAAAAACTCACTTGGTACAAGCCATTGGCAATGATATCAAGAAGAACTTGCCGGACAAGATTGTTTTGTATGTCGACCAAAACGACTTCACAAGCCAGTTCTTGAATGCACTGCAGAATCACAAGATTCAAGAGTTTCAAAACTATTACTTGCAAGTAGACTTGCTCATTCTCGACGACGTGCAATTCCTCGCCGGTCGCGAGAAAACACAGGAGATGTTTTTCCACATCTTCAACCAACTTCATCAGTCGGGTAAGCAGATCATCATGACGAGCGATTGCCCGCCCCGAGATTTGAAGGGCTTCCAAGAGCGCCTTCTCTCGCGTTTCAAGTGGGGACTCACGGCAGACCTACAAGAACCGGACTTCGAAACAAAGCTCGCCATCATCCATAACAAGATGGAATCCGATGGGATTGATATTCCACGGGAAGTGGCAGAATACCTCGCATACAGTGTCGATACCAACTTGCGTGATATGGAAGGAGTTCTAAACTCGTTGATCTTCCATGCCACGTTGTTGAAGAAAGAAATCGACCTAGAACTCGCCAAGGAAGTTCTCAAGAATATCGTGAAGGAAATCCAGTCGGATGTAAGTGTCGATTATATCCAGAAGACTGTGGCCGACTATTTCAAGGTAGAACTCGAAGCCATGAAAGGGAAGGTGAAGAAACGCGAGATCGTGATCCCACGCCAAGTGGCTATGTACTTTTGCAAGCGCTACACGCAGTTGACACTTGCCCTGATCGGTGAAAACTTCGGGGGACGTGACCACTCCACCGTCATCCACGCACTCGAGTCTGTAGAAGACATGATGAAGACGGATCCCAACTTCAAGAACTCAGTCGATGAACTGACTAAAAAGTTGAAGATGCGGATGGCGAGCTAACGCGAGCCTGTCTTATCGTAAGTAAAACTCGAGCGGCAACTGTTCCTTTGAGCTCGTGAGACCTTGCAAGAGGACTCTGCCCTTGTACTTGGTAAAGAAATCAATCACTTCTTGTGGGTCGCGAATGCGTTGGCGGTTGATCGCTACGATCGTGTAGTTTTCCGGTATCCCGATTTTCTGCAGGAGACCGTCTTTCAGCTTGAATACCTTTACACCGTACTCTACAGCCTCAAGGTTAGCTCCTAACGTCCCATCGGCATAGATCTTTCTCTTCACTAAGTTGGTATCGCCGAAGCGGTTCAGCAACGTGATGACAGTCGAATTGGTCTTTCCTTCGCGTGTATAGGTCACCGTAACTTTGTCGCCCGGCGAGTGATAGCTGATCTTCTCTTCGAACGCACTCTCGCTATCGATGTCTTCATCGTCTACTCGAATGATGACGTCACCCGCCCGCAGGCCAGCGTTCCTGGCCGCACCTTCTTGGTCTACTTTCTCCACGAGCACTCCGCGGAAATTCTTGATGTTGGTATCTAAACCAAACTTACGCGCATTTTGAAAATCGTATTCTCCGATGGCAGCGCCGATGATTGCTTTTTGCGAGATGCCATACTTGATGAGGTCATCAACCACCTTGCGTGCGATGTCGATTGGAACAGCGAATGCATAGCCCGTGTATGATCCGGTCCTCGATAAGATGGCAGTATTGATGCCCACGAGTTCACCATTTTTGTTGACCAATGCCCCACCCGAGTTGCCCGGGTTGATAGCCGCGTCGGTTTGTATAAACGATTCGATAGGAAACTTGTCTTCCACGATGTTGATGCGACGTCCTTTGGCGCTGACGATTCCAGCCGTAACGGTTGACGCCAACGAAAACGGATTGCCGACGGCGATTACCCATTCACCTACAGCCAGGTTTTTCGAACTCCCGATCGTAATAGCGGGCAAGTTGGTTTCCTTGATCTTCAATACGGCGAGATCCGTCGAAGGATCGGTGCCAATCAGCTCCGCATCGTATACATTCTTGCGATACAACACTTGAATTTTTTCTGCCGACTCGACGACGTGGTTGTTTGTGACGATGTACCCGTCGCTTGAGAAGATGACACCCGAGCCACTGCTCACTTGCGTGTGAGAGCCTCCACCACCGAACAGCATATCCCAATACGTGTATGAAATTCCACTTTGCGCGATGCTGTTGATATAGACTACGCTTGGAGTGGTCTTCGTGGCGGCATCCGAGAAGTCAACCGCTGCCATCGTAGAAGGGGGTAGGTTGCTAGCCGCGGGGGGAGAGTACGTTTCGGTTGGACCGGGGTTGAACACATTCTTGAACGACACTGCCGATTCTTCTTTGGCAGGAGCTGGTTGAAGGCGGTTGTACGTATACGCGCCAGCCAACCCAGCAAGGAAAGCGACAACAATGGTTTGTAAGAGTTTCATAGTCGGTCAGTAAAGTCCAAAAGTTGCTCTAATAACGGGGCAAAATAAATAGATGTTCAAATATTGGGAGCCGTGCCCGGAAACTTTCCTGCGAAACGGGTCTACTGGGCAACATTCGGAGACACTTTCCTTACCTTTGTCGATCTATGGGTATCCGTTCTTTCCTCGCCGGTCCCGCGGCATCGTTGGTCGCCTCCCAGACCCAAAAGTGGTCGTCGAGACCAGGTCACTACCAACTTCAGACCTTTCAAAGACTGATCAAACAAGCACGCGACACGGCCTTCGGGAAGGACCATGGCTTTGCCGACATCCGGACGTTGGACGATTTCCGAAAGCAAGTTCCCGTGCGCGACTACGAAGGTCTCAAAAGTTACATCGAGAAGGTCGTGGACGGACAACCCGATATTCTATGGCCGGGGAAACCCGAGTACTTCGCCAAGACTTCCGGCACTACATCCGGCACCAAGTATATTCCAATTACCAAGGCTTCGCTTCCGAACCACTTTCGGAGTGCGCGCAATGCTGTACTTAGCTATGTGCACGAAACAGGTAAGGGTGCTTTTTTAGATGGCGGACTGATCTTCCTTTCGGGAAGTCCGGAGTTGGAAATGAAGGCTGGAATTAAAACTGGGCGCCTATCCGGGATCTCGAATCACGAAGTTCCTACTTATTTGAGGACGAATCAAAAGCCCAGTTACACTACCAATTGTATTGAAGATTGGGAAGAGAAACTCGAGAAGATCATCGACGAAACCCTGCGTGAGAACATGACATTGATCTCAGGAATTCCGCCATGGGTTCAAATGTACTTCGACCGCATTCAAGCCCGCACCGGAAAACTCATCAAAGACGTGTTCCCAAATTTTTCGGTGTTCGTCTATGGCGGCGTAAACTTCGAGCCTTATCGTGCGAGGTTGTTCGACAGCATTGGAAAGAAAGTCGACTCGATCGAAACATTCCCTGCTTCCGAAGGTTTTATTGCATATCAAGATTCGCAACATCACGAAGGGTTGTTGATGTTGCTCAACGAGGGAATCTTTTTTGAGTTTATCCCCGTCGAAGAATATGGTAAACCGAATGCGCGGCGATTGATGATTGAAGAAGTGGAGCTTGGGAAAAACTATGCTTTGATCATCAATAGCAATGCGGGACTGTGGGGATATTCTATTGGCGATACGGTGAAGTTTGTTTCGAAAGCACCTTATCGTCTATTGGTCACTGGTCGGATCAAGCATTTTATTTCGGCTTTTGGCGAACACGTCATTGGTGAAGAGGTCGAGAATGCGATGAAAGCAACCATCGCCAAGTTCCCGGAAACGGAACTGATCGAATTTACGGTGGCGCCCAATGTGACACCGACGGAAGGCTTGCCTCACCACGAATGGTTGGTCGAGTTTGCCAAGTCGCCATCCGACATGGATGCGTTTGTGGCCGAACTCGATCAACAACTTCGAACGTTGAATACCTATTACGACGATCTGATTACAGGCAAAATCCTTCGTCCCCTGAGACTTGTTCCACTGCGGAAAGATTCCTTTATTGAATACATGAAGTCGATTGGGAAATTGGGTGGACAGAATAAAGTCCCTCGATTGTCGAATGATCGAACGATCGCCAATCAACTTCACCAGTTTGCTATCTGAGACTTCGTGAAAGATAAAAGGTCAATTGCCATCCTCGGGTCCACCGGATCCATCGGTACCCAGGCGCTGGATGTCATCGCCGCGCATCCCGACGAATTCCAAGTTGAGGTGTTGACCGCCAACAACAATGCGGACCTCCTCATCGCCCAAGCGAGAGAATTTGAACCGAACGTAGTTGTGATCTCGAATGAAAGTCTATACACGAAAGTGAAGGACGCACTAGCGAACACGCACGTAAAAGTTTTTGCGGGCGAGAACGCGCTTGGATCTGTAGTCCAGATGGATACCGTCGATGTTGTACTTGCGTCGCTGGTGGGCTATTCTGGCTTGCGCCCGACCATCAAGGCAATTGAGGCTGGGAAGACGATCGCGTTGGCGAACAAGGAGACGCTGGTGGTGGCGGGCGACTTGATCACTCGCCTGGCGTCTGAACGCGGTGTTCACATTTACCCGGTCGATTCGGAACACTCCGCAATTTTCCAATGCCTGGTGGGTGAATTTCACAATAAAATCGAGAAGGTGATTCTCACCGCTTCGGGGGGACCTTTTCGTGGAAAAAAGCGGTCTGATTTGGCAAGCGTGACGCGTGCCCAGGCCCTTAAACACCCCAACTGGTCGATGGGTGCCAAGGTAACGATCGACTCTGCGACGTTGATGAACAAGGGCCTAGAAGTGATTGAGGCCCGATGGTTGTTCGGCCTCGAGGTGTCGCAAATTGATGTCGTGGTTCACCCCCAGTCGATTGTTCATTCACTCGTCCAATTTGAGGACGGCTCGATCAAGGCGCAACTCGGGTTGCCAGATATGCGTTTACCGATCCAATTCGCCCTTTCTTACCCCAATAGGTTAAAAAGCGAGTTTCCGCGGTTCGATTTTGGGGGGTACCCGTCTCTCACTTTTGAGAAGCCCGATACCGAAACTTTTCGTAATCTTGCGCTCGCCTTTGAAGCGCTGAAAAAGGGGGGGAATATGCCCTGTGTGCTAAATGCCGCGAATGAAGTAGCTGTACAAGAATTTTTAAATGAGCGGATCAGTTTCCTCGAAATGCCCAATCTCGTGGAACGATGCCTGCAAAAAATACATTTTATTGCCACGCCCAGCCTGGACGACTACGTTCAAACAGATGCGGAGACCCGGGTTAGAGCAATGGAATTGATTAAAAGTTAGAAGAAGAAAATCAGACTATGGAAGGATTAATCATGGTAGGCCAGTTTTTGCTGAGCCTTTCCATTTTGATAGTTGTGCATGAGTGGGGTCATTACATCACGGCCCGCATGTTCAAAATTAAGGTTGAGAAGTTTTACTTGTTCTTTGACTTCTTGTTCCCATTGGCCAACGTCGCCAACTTTTCAATTCTCAAATACAAAAAGGGTGACACTGAGTATGGCTTAGGCTGGTTCCCGCTTGGAGGCTATGTGAAGATCGCCGGCATGGTAGACGAAAGCATGGACAAGGAGCAGATGAACGCCCCCATCGAGTCTTGGGAATTCCGGAGTAAACCAGCTTGGCAACGGCTGATCGTGATGCTGGGTGGAATCATCGTCAACGTGATTGTTGGCGTTGTCATTTATATCGGGCTCACTTGGTCCATCGGTGATAATTTTATCCCGGTAAAGTACGTCAATACCCATGGAGGTATTCATGCGCTTGAGATCGGCCAACAACTAGGTCTTCAAACCGGCGACCAACTCGTCGAGGTCAACGGGAAACCGGTCGAGGACTTCGCAGAAATCGCCAACCCAGATGTACTTCTTAACAAGGGCTCATCCTATACGGTGTTGCGAAATGGCGAGCGGATCAACATTCCCATTCCAGACGATTTCCTCGAAAGCCTGAGTCACAAGAAGGCCGCCGACAACTTTGTTCGATTCCGCAGCGAGGCAGTGGTTGGGTCAATCCTTCCTGAGATTGAGACCGAGGGAAAAAAGGAGAAATCATTTGCAGCGACTATTGGCTTGCAGGCTGAAGATCGGATCACCGAAATCGACGGAAGTCCGGTGCAGTTCCAAGATCAAGTGCAAGACATCTTGAAGACCCGTCGCGATGCTCAAGCGTCGGACAGTGTGTCGATCAAAGTGTTAAGAGCCGGACAAGAGCTCACCTTTCAAGGAACGCTTGTGGGTGGGGCCATTGGATACTTCCCCAAACCAATCGACAAGAATGAACTCCAGCATGTGTCATTCACCTTTGGACAGTCGGTGGGCATCGGAACGACGCGCGCTTTTGATGTGATCTTCGTGCTCGTGAAAACTTTCGGCAAGATTTTCCGGGGAGACATCTCTTTGGGAAGTTCGCTGATGGGCCCCGTCGGAATCGCGAAAGCGTATGGCACTCAATGGGACTGGGAACGCCTTTGGAAGTTGACTGGCCTCCTGTCGATGACTTTGGCTTTCATGAACCTGTTGCCTATACCCGGGCTCGACGGTGGATACGTGATGTTCCTGTTGTACGAAATGGTGAGTGGTCGTCAGCCTTCTGAGAAGTTTTTCGAAACTGCACTCAAGATTGGGATGGCCTTGTTGCTGATGCTCATGGCGTTCGCGTTCTACAACGACTTCACACGCCCCTAAGAATCTAGCGCTAGTCTTTCGATATGTTGAACTCGACCCTTCGGTTGAGTTGTTTGTGATCGTCCGTCAATTCCTTGGTGATGGGCTTCGAGCTTCCGTATCCAATTGCCGCGATTCGGTCGGCCGGGATCTTGAACTGGTACATCAGATACGATCGGATCGCGTCGGCGCGAGCCTGGGAAAGCCGTAGGTTTGCCTCCTCTTTACCGGCGGAGTCCGTGTGCCCCGAGATCGTCAGTTTCAATTCCGGGTGGTCGATCAAGAAATTACCAAGTTTATTCAAGTCGTTGTGCATTGCCTCTAGGATATCGGCTTTGCCATTTTCAAATTCCAGCGACTCGAAGGCGATAGAGCTTTCGATCGGTTCCGCAACTTTGTCGATTTCCATGGGACCGTCGAGAAAGAAGATCTCTTCAATTCTAAAAAACTCGTCGCCTTGGATGATGAGCAGGTAATTGCGCTTGTTGATCAACTCGAAATCAAATGTTCCATCTTCACGAAGGAACTTGGGTGACACTTCCACGCCTTCGTCCAAATCGATGATCGAGACGATTCCTTTCATTGGCTTGCCCGCTTTATCTTTTAGTGAGCCCTTCACGGCAACCACGGCTTCCGGCTGCGCTTCCATCGGGACAGGGAACGAATAGAGGTCCAAGTTCTTTTTATCGTCACCATCGGATCGCGCATAGTACAGTTCGTTCGACTCAGAGTCGATCGTGAAATAATATTCGCTGCCCGCGCCGTTCACAAGTGGCCCGATGTTTTTCGGTTCACCCCAGTTTTTTCCCGCCCAATATGATTTGTAGATATCGAAGTCTCCGAAGTTGAGCGGATGGCCATTGGAACTGAAGTACAGCACATTGAACTTATGATGGAAGAAGGGACTTACTTCGCTTTGAATTGTATTGATGATCGGGCCGGCATTCTGGGCTTTGCCCCACACGCCTTTTGCATCTTTCACGCTGTAGTAAATATCGGTGAGCCCAAACCCGCCGAGTCGGTTCGAGGCGAAGAAAAGCGTGTCGCCTGTATGCGAGAGCGAAGGGTGAGAATCCCAACCGGTGCTATTCACATTGGCACCTAGGTTCTTGATATCGGTCCACGCATAGGAGGGAGGTGCGACTGTCGAACGGTCGTCGCCGAGTTGTTTGATGGCCACCAACTGGTAAGAGGCCGAGTACAAGTCGCAGTTGCCTTTTGAATCGGGAGCGTTGCATCGTGAGAATATCATGGTCTTGCCATCTTTGCTGATGCACGCCGACCCTTCGTTGAAACTCGTGTTGATGTTTCGGAAAGGTTCTGCGCTCGACCACTGGTTGTCGCGTCGGATGCTGAAGAAGAGGTCTTCGTCAAAAACTCGTTGTAGTCCATCGCTGTGTACGTTCCGTTTGGAGGTGAAGAGCATCAAGCTATCGGCCGGTCCAATCGTTGGACCGTAATCTTCCATGGGCGAGTTGATATCGGGGCCCATGTTGACGAGGACGGCGTGCGGTGGACGAAGCGTGTCGATGTCTTTTCGATAGTTGACGAGCTCGTAGTAATAGTCGAGCGGCACATAGTATTTCTCTTTGTCCTTTTCGATCGAATCGTGACGCGCGTATACTTCTTTTATGTTGATTCCTTGCTGGTGGTGTTTGAGAACAAGTTTGTAGAGGAGCAGCGATTCTCCTTTTGTCCCATATTTCTCCGAGAGTTTGGCGAGTTGCCAAATCATGGGAACGTTTTTGGCGAAGTTTTCAATTCCGAAACGGAACACGTAGTCCTTCAAGAGTTTGTATTCCTGTTCTTCGTTGCCCACGTTATCGGCTTTTTGAATGGCCTTGATTTTCGCAGCGTCGAAGAAAAACTGAACTTTATTCAGGTTTGGGAAATCGAATATGCCAGACTGTCCGTATGTAGTCACGGAGTCGTTCAGTTGGATCGTGCCTCCTTTTTTGAATTTGCGTTGTTCTTTTTGCGCGAAGCTTTCAGTCGCCACGGTAAAAAATACGGCTAGGAAGGCGTAAAATGCGAAAGTAGCGCCTGTTTTCACGAGTTGTCTCCGTCTGGCAAGATGGGCTAGGTCGACCCTGTCGAAAGTTGACGTAATTTTGGCTCTAAAGCAAAACGCCTCTTTCGCGTGGGCTGGCACTGGTATTGACCACTATGCCGCCGGCCACAAGAACGTTGTGGACGAATTTTTTTTCCGCCATTTTGGCACTAACGAAAGCATGTTTAGACCCATCCCCAGTGTACAAGAAGATTCGGAGGAGTTGGTCCATTTGATCAATCCCGAGCAGGACGCCGAGTTAAAGCCGGAAGAACTGCCCGCCGAACTATCGATACTCCCGATTAAGAATACGGTTCTTTTTCCAGGTGTCGTGATCCCTATTACGGTCACGCGCCAGAAGTCCATCCGGTTGATCAAGAAGGCATACCAAGGCAATAGGATCATCGGTGTACTCGCCCAAAAGAACAAGCAAACGGAAGAACCGACTACCGAAGATCTGTATCGTTCCGGTACGATCGCGCGCATCATTAAGATGTTGGTGCTACCCGACGGGAACACCACCATCATCATTCAAGGAAAGAACCGGTTCAATGTAAACCAGTTTATCCAAGAAGAGCCCTACCTCACGGCAAGCATCGACCTTCAGATCGAGCCACAGATAAATTTACAAGGAAAGGAAGTGGAGGCTTTGGTGCAGTCGTTGAAAGATGCTGCCTCTAAAATTCTCAAGCTCAATCCAGATATCCCGCAAGAGGCTCAAGTGGCACTCGACAATATTTCAAGCACACCGTTCTTGATTCATTTTCTGGCTTCGAATCTCAATGTCGATGTGTCTGACAAGCAAAAGATCCTCGAGACCGACAACATTGTTGATCGCGGAACGAGTTTGCTGCAGCACATGATGAAGGAAATCCAGATGTTGGAGATCAAGAACGAAATCCAAAAGAAGGTTCATACCGACATCGATCAGCAGCAACGAGACTATTTTTTGCGTCAACAGATCAAAGTGCTCCAGGATGAGTTGGGGTACGATGGTCCCGATAAGGAAATAGAGACGTTACGAAAACGCGGTGCAGACAAGAAGTGGCCTAAGTATGCACAAGATCATTTCAACAAGGAACTTGACAAGCTCGGGCGCATCAACCCGCAAGCGGCTGAGTTCCCCGTCGCCATGAATTACGTCGAGTTCATGCTCGAATTGCCGTGGGATGAATTCACCACCGACGACTTCGATTTAAAGCGTGCAAAGAAAATTCTTGATGGCGACCACTTCGGTCTGGAGAAAGTGAAAAACCGGATTTTGGAATACTTGGCTGTCCTGAAGTTGAAGCGCGACATGAAGGGCCCGATCCTTTGCTTGTATGGACCACCCGGTGTAGGCAAAACTTCGTTGGGAAAGTCGATCGCCAAATCGCTGAAGCGTCAATATGTGCGCATGTCGCTGGGCGGTGTACACGACGAAGCAGAAATCCGCGGCCATCGGAAGACATACATTGGGGCGATGCCTGGCAAGATCCTACAGAACTTGAAGAAGGCAAAGTCGTCGAACCCGGTTTTCATCCTCGACGAGATCGATAAGGTTCGCTCCGATTTTCGCGGCGACCCGTCTTCGGCGTTGTTGGAAGTTCTCGACCCGGAACAGAACAGCACTTTTGGCGACAACTATCTTGAGATCGATTACGATCTATCGAAGGTCCTGTTCATCGCCACGGCGAATGCGTTGGATACGATCCACCCGGCCTTGCGCGATAGGATGGAGATCATCGAAGTGACCGGATACACCGTGGAGGAAAAGCTCCAGATAGCCGTACGCCATTTGGTACCCAAACAAGTGGGCGAGCATGGACTCAAGGAGGGTTCGGTGAAGTTCACGAAAGAAGCATTATTGAAAATCATCGAGGGGTACACGCGCGAATCGGGTGTCCGGAACCTGGAGCGGCGCATCGGATCAGTCGTGCGATCTGTCGCCAAGTCGATTGCCATGGAAGAGGAAGCACCTTCGCAAATCACGCCAGAGTACGCGGTCAAGGCATTGGGTATCGAAGTGTTCGATGAAGAACTCTATCAGGATAATGAACATGCGGGTGTGGTAACAGGCTTGGCGTGGACGCAAGTGGGCGGCGACATCCTCTTCATCGAGTCGAGCGTGAGCCGCGGCAAAGGTGCCCTCACACTCTCGGGTCAACTCGGCGACGTTATGAAGGAGTCCGCCGTCGCAGCGTTGTCGTATTTGAAATCAAATGCTGCCAGCTTAGGAATTGATCACCGTGTGTTTCAGCAATACGACCTCCATGTCCACGTACCTGCGGGGGCTGTTCCCAAAGATGGTCCGTCGGCCGGGATTACCATGCTTACTTCGCTGGCGTCAATTTTCACTCAACGTAAAGTGAAGGCAAAACTGGCTATGACTGGTGAAATTACGCTGCGCGGGAAAGTACTACCAGTTGGTGGAATTAAGGAAAAGATTCTGGCTGCCAAACGCGGCGGTATTCGCGAGATCATCCTCAGTGCGCGAAATAGAAAGGATGTACTGGAAATTGAGAAGCAGTACGTGAAAGGATCTTAGAGTCGCCGGCTGTTAACGCCAAATAATTCTTTTCGAGTAGAAGAAATCCACAATCTTTGTGTCATGATGGATCCGAAGTATCTCACACCCCGGCAGATTGTTGCTGAGCTGGATAAGTATATCGTTGGGCAGTTCGAGGCGAAGCGCAACGTAGCGATTGCACTGCGCAACCGTTGGCGCAGGATGAGCGTGTCGGCTGAGATCCGAAGTGAAATTGTGCCTAACAATATTCTGATGATCGGGGCTACCGGCGTGGGTAAGACTGAGATTGCACGTCGCTTAGCGAAATTGGCCGACGCACCCTTTGTGAAAGTGGAAGCATCTAAGTTTACCGAAGTCGGTTATGTGGGCCGCGACGTCGAGTCGATGGTACGCGACTTGGTCGAACAATCTGTGAACATAGTAAAAGCCCGGAAACGAGAGGAAGTTAAGGACAAAGCGGTGCAAGTGGTGGAGGACATCATACTCGATGCGCTGATTCCACCCATGCGATCCACCGGCCCCTCGACTATTACAAGCGCTGGCGAGGAATCGACACATCCGACGACTGACGAGGAACTCAACGAGCGGACACGCAAACACTTTCGAGAAAAAATTCGAAATGGAGAACTTGAAGAACGGAAGATTGAAATCAATATCAAGAACGGCGGCGGAACCAACGTGGGAATGATCGGCGCCGGTGTGATGGACGAAGTGTCGATGATGAACATCCAAGAGATGTTGAATGGCATGATGCCCAAGAAAGCAAAGAAGCGGAAAGTCACCGTAGCCGAAGCGCGTCGACTGCTTCTGGATGAAGAGGTTCAGAAACTCATCGACATGGACGAAGTGAAAGACGAAGCACTCCGCCGCGCCGAAGATTCTGGGATCATCTTCATTGATGAAATCGACAAGATAGCCTCTGGCAGTAAGAAGGGCGGGGGCGGCCCCGATGTAAGCCGCGAAGGGGTTCAACGCGATTTGCTTCCCATCGTGGAGGGAAGTACTGTCAACACCAAGTATGGCGCAATCAATACTGATCACGTGCTGTTCATCGCAGCCGGGGCCTTTCATATTGCGAAGCCTTCCGACCTCATTCCCGAGCTGCAAGGTAGGTTCCCGATCCGGGTCGAGCTCGACGCACTGACGAAAGAGGATTTCGTGCGCATCTTGCAGGAGCCAAAGAATGCCCTGACGAAGCAATACACCGCGCTGTTCGAAGCCGAAGGGGTGACGATCAAGTTTGATGCGGACGCCATAGACGAGATCGCCCAGACAGCCTTCAGCATCAACACCGAGATTGAGAATATTGGCGCGCGTCGATTGCACACCGTGATGAGCAAGCTCTTGAACGAGTCGCTCTTCGACGTCCCCGATAAACTTGCGGCACCCCACACGATTGTGGTGACTCGCGACATGGTGAAAGAAAAACTTTCAGCTCTCGTTCGAAACAAAGACCTTAGCGAATACATTCTTTAGTCGTGCGCTTCCTACTGGCGTCGCTGCTATTGTTGGCTTCTTTTGGTTCCGGAGCACAAACTCCGCCCGACTCCACGCGTGGTCGGTACATTAGCCGTTATAACGACCGGTTCTATTTTTGGCCTGTCATCAAACGCCGCACCCTTACTTTCGACGTGGCCAGTCGTGCGACACCTCGCGATCAGCTCAGTTTCAAACCCAACAACTCCTTCAGTATGGGCGTGGGCGCCTACTTGTTCGATGTGTCGATGGAGTTGAGCGTATCTGTTCCTATCGACGAGCAAAACCGAACACGATATGGGACTTCCGAAGCGCGCGACCTGTCAGCAACAGTGCAAGGGACAAACTGGGGGATCGACATATTCACCCAACGGTATGAAGGCTTTTACTTGGCGAACCCGAGCGTGGGCAAATCAGTGTTCCCGATCCGACCGGATGTGCGCTTGACCAACCTCGGTGGCAACGGAATCTATGTTTTTAATAAGAACAGGTTTTCACTTTGGTCGGCCTACAATTTCTCCGAGCGCCAACTTCGTGCAAACGGATCGTTCCTTTTAGCGTGGACGGTGAACGGCGTGCACCTTTCGGCCGATTCCGTGATTCTCTCTCCAAGTTACCAGACCAGAGTCAAGACCCAAACCAATTTTAACGAGGTCCAGTACGCGACGTTTAGCGTGGCGCCAGGATATTCCTACAACCTCGTTTGGAAGAAGATATTCTTGAATGCCTCCTTGGCGATTGGTCCGGCGCACCACTGGGTGTATTACTCGGGCAGCGATCGCGTGGCACATTATGATATCGCCATCAACACCTTTGTCGATGGCCGTCTCGCGCTCGGTTACAATAGCGAGCGTTGGTTCGGCGGGGCTACGCTTGTGAGCCAGGCTCGCGCCGTTCGATTTGAGGACATCACGCTCTCCACACAAAGTTCATCAGTCCGCTTGCTCGTCGGGTATCGCTTTCAGGAAAAGGGGTTCCTTAAAAAATCTTGGAAGGAATTCTTCCCAGAACGAATTCGTAAGTATTTCTGAGGAGTTTCTTCTTTTAAGGATATTATGAGATTGAGTGGGGTCAATTTCGACCCGCTCCTGACGTAAGGATGTCAGTTGGAGATCGAAACTTACAATATGATGTCGCAAGAGGCTTTAGATCGCTACTATGAAAAGCACGGGGAACCAGTGAGAAGTCTTCTCTTGGGTGTGCGAGACATCATTTTGCAGTCCGACGCGCGAATCTCACACCAAATGAAATACGGAATGCCGTTCTTCAGTTTCGAAGGCCGTATAATTTGCTACTTGTGGTTCCATCGAAGGTTTCAGCTGCCCTATCTGGGATTGGTGGATGGTTCGAAGTTCCACGAGCCATTTCTCATTCAAGAAAAGCGAGCTAGGATGAAAATCATGTTACTCGATCCGAAGAAAGACATACCGATTCGTAGGGTGCGGAGCATTTTGAAAAAGGCAATCGAAATAAAAACACGGAAATAGTCGCTAGTCCTTCGAAGACTTCGGGGTATCAAAGAACTCTAGTTGGCCACAGCTCCACGCAATGTCTTTCCAGCGATCAATATCGAGCCGACAGCACACGATTCCGGTCGTGGGAATGTTGTCAATGTCTTCGTCGACGAGGCTGTTTACGAATTCCGTTAAACCTGGATTGTGGCCAAAGAGCAACGCCACCTCATGTTCCACGGCATGGTCTTTCAACCTCTTGATCGTTGCTAAGAGGTCTTCTGAACTCGCGTGGTAAAGTTCGGGGAGCACTTCAATTTGGTTTCCCGGAAAATTGAGTACCTCGGCAAAGGCAACGCAGGTGGTCTTGGCGCGCACTGCCCCGCTCGTCAGCATTCTGTTAATGGTGAAGTCTCTTTCTTTTAGTCTTTTTGCCATCCGGGGTGCGTCGCGCTGTCCCCGTTCATTCAACGGGCGGTGAAAATCGTCGAGTTCGGGCCTGTCCCAACTCGATTTTGCGTGCCTCACAACGATCAGCGTTTTCATTTTCCGGTATAAGATAGCAAGACCGTTTGTTCTATCTTTGCGCCCCATGGCAGAGAAACCACTTGGTAAACGGATCAAGTACACGGCAATCTATTGGCTCGTGCGCTTCCTCATATTTGTGGCGAATGTGTTTCCGCGCCGCGTCTGGTTGGCATTCTGTGGCTTCTTGGGCAAACTTGCTTATGGAATTGTCGGCGATGCACGCGACAAAGCGATCTTCCATTTAGGGTTTGCCTTCGGTCGCGAAAAATCAACTAAGGAGGTCGTCGCCATGAGTAAAGAAGTCTTCCGAATGCTCGGTAGAAACGGCGGCGAGATTCTTCGTGCGATTAAGGTCCGTACCCTTGAGGACCTAAACAAAATCTTGGTCACTCACGGAATTGAGAATTTTGAAAGGGCTCATGCAAAGGGCAACGGTGTCATCTTTTTGACTTGTCATTTGGGAGCCTTCGACCTGCAAGTAACCAACATGGCGTTGCGTGGCTTAAAGCCCAGCATCATCGGCACACCCTTGAAGGATGAACGACTCAACGACTTGTTGTTTAAGTACAGAAATGCATACGGTGCTGTGGCGACCGAAAGAGGTAAGGAAATGTTTCGATTGATCAAAGCGCTCAAAACCGGCGGTTCGGTTGCCATCCTCATCGATCAGGATACGAAAGTCAAGAGTCGGTTTGTCGACTTTTTCGGAACACCAGCGGCCACACCAGTGGGAGCAGCGATCCTTGCATTGAAGACCGGTGCTGCCGTAGTACCGACGTACATTTACTTGGACGAGGATGACGGGATGCAACACATGCACATCCTTCCTGAGATTCCAACTTCGGAGACGGGCGACGAGGAAAGTGTACACCAAGTTTATCGAGGAAGTCATTCGCAAACACCCCACACAATGGGTGTGGATGCACGAACGTTGGAAAACACGACCGGGCGAAGAAATTGTTTAACTGATATGAAAGCACTCCAAACCATTGTCTTGCTCTTCCTTTCGAATACGTTCATGACGTTCGCTTGGTATGGACACCTCAAGTTCAAAGACATGAAGTGGAGCCAGAACCTTGGCTTGATAAGCGTGATCTTGATCAGTTGGGGAATTGCCCTCTTTGAATACATCCTTCAAGTACCTGCCAACAGAATTGGCTTCAAGGAACATGGCGGCCCGTTCACACTGGTACAGTTGAAGGTGATCCAAGAAGTGATCACACTTTTGGTGTTCGTGATTTTCTCGGTTCTATTTTTCAAGAACGAGACACTGAAGTGGAACCACCTCGTTGGTTTTGCCTTCCTCGTGTTGGCCGTCTACTTCATTTTCAGGAAGTAGTCTTACTTCACAAGTTTTTTGTACTTGATCCGGTGTGGTTGGTCTTCGCCCAGGCGCTTCCGTTTGTTTTCTTCGTATTCGCTGAAGGTACCTTCGAACCAATACACCTGTGAGTCGCCCTCAAACGCGAGAATGTGCGTACACACCCGGTCGAGGAACCAACGGTCGTGGGAGATGATTACCGCACAGCCCGCAAAGTTTTCGAGGGCTTCTTCGAGTGCTCGAAGTGTGTTCACATCCAAATCGTTCGTGGGCTCATCGAGTAGCAACAGGTTACCCCCTTGCTTCAGCGCGATGGCCAAGTGCGCCCGGTTGCGCATCCCACCGGAGAGTTCCTTTACTTTCTTCTGCTGGTCTGTGCCGCTGAAGTTGAATTTGCTCACGTAAGCACGTGAGTTAATTTGCTTGCCGCCAACGTCGAGGAGTTCGTTTCCACCTGTGATGGCTTGGAAAACCGTATCCTCGGGTTTTAAATCGTCATGTTCCTGATCGACATAGGCAATCTTCACGGTTTCGCCCACGCGGAATGAGCCCGCATCTGGTTTTTCCTTGCCAATGATCAACTTAAACAGTGTCGTCTTACCGGCACCGTTGGGTCCGATGATGCCGACGATGCCTGCGGGCGGCAACGAAAAAGTTAGATTTTCATAAAGCAATTTGTCGCCGTAAGCTTTCGCCACTCCTTCAGCTTCAATCACCAGGTTCCCGAGTCTCGGTCCCGGCGGAATAAACAATTCGAGTTTTTCTTCTCGTTCCTTCACCTCTTGACCAAGCAATTTTTCATAGGCGCTCAAGCGGGCCTTACCCTTGGCGTGCCGCCCCTTAGGGTTCATGCGCACCCATTCCAATTCGCGCTCGAGTGCTTTTTGACGCTTGCTCTCGGTCTTTTCTTCTTGAGCAAGTCGCTTTTGTTTTTGTTCCAGCCAAGATGAGTAGTTGCCTTTCCAAGGAATTCCTTCACCGCGGTCCAATTCAAGGATCCAGCCCGCCACGTTGTCGAGGAAATAGCGGTCGTGGGTAACGGCAATGATGGTACCCTTATATTGACGCAAGTGTTCTTCCAACCAAAGCACAGATTCAGCATCCAAGTGGTTGGTCGGTTCGTCGAGCAATAGCACGTCGGGTTGCTTCAGGAGAAGTCGGCACAAGGCAACGCGGCGCTTTTCACCACCCGACAAATGCTCCACTTTCGAGTCTGGCGGTGGGCATCGCAAGGCGTCCATCGCACGTTCTAAAGTGTGGTCCAACTCCCACGCTCCTGTGGCGTCGAGTTTCTCCTGGATCGCACCCTGCTTCGCAATCAATTTCTCCATCGCATCCGGATCTTCCATCACGGCAGGGTCTGCGAACTTCTCGTTGATGGCTTCGAACTCTTTCAACAGGGCGACTGTTTCATGCACGCCTTCCTCAACAATTTCCTTGACGGTTTTTGTTTTATCGAGTTCGGGTTCCTGTTCGAGGAGTCCTACGGTATAACCGAGGTCAGATACTACTTCGCCCTGGAATTCCTTATCAATTCCAGCAATAATTCGAAGAAGTGAAGACTTACCGGACCCGTTGAGACCGAGTACACCGATCTTGGCACCGTAGAAGAAGGACAGGTATATGTTCTTGAGGACTTGTTTGTTTGGGGGATAGATCTTGTTGACCCCCGTCATGGAGAAGATGATTTTTTCGTCGCTCATAGTCGCTTGAATACTTTGAAATGAGTGGCGCAATATGGGTAAAATAAAGGAGAGGTAAGCGGCGTTGAGCAGGGAAGTGAGCGCACCGGAAATCGGTTACTTACCGGGGCGATGGAACATATAGGTCAAAAAATGAAGGGCGGGAGGTGGACTAAATGGTAGGTATTTTGCTTGAAATCGCCACCTGTTTGATTTCATCAATTAAATTTTATTTTTGCGAAAAATTAAAGGGGAGGATTAGCATACTATGTATTGGACACTCGAATTAGCCTCCTACCTGGAGGACGCGCCCTGGCCCGCTACCAAAGACGAATTGATCGACTTCTCCATCCGCTCCGGCGCACCCCTAGAGGTCGTCGAGAACTTGCAAGAGTTGGAGGACGACGGTCAACCCTACGAGAGCATCGAGGAAATTTGGCCAGACTACCCGACGAAAGAAGACTTCTTCTTCAACGAGGACGAATACTGATCGTCGGAGTCATTCGAAATTAGTATCAACCGATTGTTTCAACCGGGGCTGCATTGTCGGCCCCTTTTTTATTTGCGGGCAGCCAACAAGGCAGTGGCGACAACGAGGTCTTCGGGGGTGGTGATCTTGATATTTTCGTAACTCCCCTCGAACAGTGAGATCGTGTGGCCCGCGCGTTCTGCCACGCTCGCATCGTCGGTCAGGCTCGGGTCTTCCTTCGATCGGTAGGCATCTTTGATCAACTTCACGTCAAATGTCTGGGGTGTCTGAATGAGGCGGAACTTCGACCGGTCTACCGCGCGCGTGGTATCTGGGTCGGTCACACGGATCGACTCTTTGAGTCTCACGGCGGCCACAGCACTTCCATGGACGGCCGCCAGCCGGAAGGAGGCCCCGATGATATCCGCGCTCACCAAGGGACGCACACCATCATGGATGGCGACGAGCCCTGGGCCTTCAATGGCATCGAGTCCGTTGCGGACGGACTGGAATCGCGTGTCGCCTCCTATCCGCACATCGACCGGGTGGGCGAACTGGAACTGCACCCGGATCTTCTCCCAAATAGGCAGGTCATCTTGGGGCAGCACGAGCACGATCTTGATTTGCGCGGAATATTGGATAAAGGCCTTCAGCGTATGGAGGATCACAGGAATCCCGTCGAGTTCGAGGAATTGCTTGGGGACAACACTCTTAATGCGGGTGCCTTTCCCGCCGGCTACGATAAGGGCGTATTCAATTTGATTCACCGGTCGAGGATACAAGTTAAAGTGTCACCGCCATGGCCAAGCGTGTCGCACGAAACGTTTCTACTCGTTTGTAAACGTCTCTCACGCCCTGCTTGAGTCACTAACTAACTACCTTTCGGAACGCGTTCGCTGAAAGGCAAGTCCTAGATGATGAGCATCGCATCACCGTACGTCAAGAACTTGTACTTCTCCTTCTTGGCGGTTTGGTATGCTTGCATCACCAGGTCGTAACCACCGAACGCGCAGGCCATCATCATGAGGGTTGACTCAGGTTGATGGAAGTTGGTGATCATGGCGCTACAGATTTTGAAATCGTACGGAGGGAAGATGAACTTGTCGGTCCAACCTTCACGCTCTTTGAGGCGGTTGGTCGCCGATACCGCAGACTCGAGTGCACGCATCGTGGTAGTTCCTACGGCGCATACGCGATTCTTGTTGTCGAGCGCTTCGTTTACCATCTTCACGGCTTCGGTGCCGACGATGAAGTTTTCAGAGTCCATCTTGTGCTTGGTGAGATCTTCCACGTCCACGGGACGGAAAGTACCAAGGCCGATGTGCAGTGTAACGTAGGCCATCTCGACGCCCTTGATTTGAAGGCGTTTCAACAACTGCTTAGTGAAGTGCAGGCCCGCGGTGGGAGCCGACACAGCACCTTTGTTCTTTGCGTAGATGGTCTGGAACCGATCTTTATCTTCTGGTTTTACTTTCCGCTTGATGTACTTAGGGAGAGGCGTCTCGCCGAGAGTTTCAACCACGCGACTAAATGCCTCAGAGTCGCCATCGAAAAGGAAGCGAATGGTGCGACCGCGGGACGTCGTGTTATCGATGACTTCCGCCACCAAGTCGCCGTCGCCGAAATACAATTTATTGCCGACCCTGATCTTCCGTGCAGGATCTACCAACACGTCCCACAGGTGCATGTCGGCGTTGAGCTCGCGAAGTAGGAAGACTTCGATCTTGGCACCAGTTTTCTCTTTGCGTCCATACAGGCGCGCGGGGAAAACCATCGTGTCGTTGCCGACCAGCACATCTCCTTCGTTGAAATAGTTGACGACGTCTTTGAAAACCTTGTGTTCAATCTTGCCAGTGGCCTTGTGGATCACCATCAGGCGGGATTCATCACGGTTTTCGGCAGGTTCGAGGGCTATTAGGTTGTTGGGGAGATCGAATTTGAACTCGGATAACTTCATAAGCTTACGGGCTTTGGCCGCGACAGAAAGCGGCAGATTGCGATTTTTTTAAGGTTGCAAAAGTAATCAAACAAGCCCGAAAAGCAAGCCCATCCCCTCCGGCGGTTCCCAATCAAAAAAACCGGCCGACAGGGTAACATAGCGTTTAACCACCCATGCTCGTCCTACGCCTTGTCTACGAAAGCTTCCAGTTCGCCTGGTCCGCCCTAAAAGCCAACTTACTCCGAACCATCCTTTCGCTCTTGGGCGTCACCATCGGGATTTTCGCGATCATCGCTGTGCTCACACTCGTCGACTCGCTTGAAAAGAATATTAAAGATGGGTTTGCCTTTCTGGGAACAGATGTGATCTACGTCGACAAGTGGCCATTCCTCGCTACCGATGGAGAATTCAAATGGTGGGAATTCCTACGCCGTCCAAACCCTAGCTTCTCAGAGTACAAAGCCCTGTCGGCCAACCTTCAACACAATTCAGCCATCTGCATTCTCGCCAGGCGAGGAAACCAGGTTTTGAGATATGGTGCCAACAGCATCGGCCAAATTACCCTTATCGGCGGCTCCGAGGGGTATGACAAAATCTACGAAGTGAACGTCGAGAAAGGACGGTACTTCACTGGTGACGAGGTGTTGGGAGGTCGAAAAGTGACCGTATTGGGCTATGAGGTCGCTAACTCCTTGTTTCCAAACAGCGACCCCATCGGAAAAGAGGTGAAAATCAAAAACTTGAAGTATAAGATTGTGGGCGTGATCAAAAAAGAGGGACAAGGGTTCCTCGGCCTGCCTACGATGGACTACGTGGCATTAATTCCTTACCAGTCTTTCCGTGGTCTCTACCAAACAGGCTCGGGCCGTTGGAATGAAATCGGATCAACCATTGGGTTGAAAGGGTATCCTTCCGACTTCGGCTTAGTGGAATTGGAAAACGAAGCCAAAGGTTTTATTCGAGCACGACGCGGACTCCGGCCTGGAGAGAAAGACAACTTCGCACTCAATCGTCCAGAAGCCATTGCCAACGCAATCGGTAACTTGTTCGACGTGGTCGGCGTTGCAGGCTGGACCCGCGCAGGCAAATGCCGCTCGATTAATCTCCGCACACAATCCTTCCCTTTTATGTCCGCTTCTTCCGGTTCGTGGGTGTCTCGCTTGGTACGTTCGTTGTTCGGAGAGTTTCA
>JBGAGB010000029.1:0-53396 GCA_044226945.1 Cyclobacteriaceae bacterium
GTCTCATACCCGCGATCTTTTACCCATTGCAAAGCCGGTTGCCCGGTGGGCATCACAAAAATGAATTCAAACTCGGAAGAAAGCTCCGACGCCATCGCCACGATGGACTTAAGGGCACCCGTTACCTGGCGGCTGTTCTCGATAATCAGGATACGTGGCTTCTTGCTCATACCCTTCTGTGGACCAGTGCGTTCAATTGTTCCTTCACCGAATCAAGAGAAAACTGTCGTCGGTTGTGTTGGGCAGCATCGCGGAAGGACTCCAGCGTAGTTGGATTGTCGATCACTCTTTGAAACGTAGAAATCCATTGCTGAACAACACGATGATCATCGACCCGGAGTACGGGCATCAAGATCCCATACTTCCCAACGTATTCTGTTTCGATGGGGCCCTTTAGTTCGGGTGCGAGTATTTCACGCGGACCCGTGTGACAATCGGAGGCTATAACCGGGATGCCACACACGATGGCTTCGCAAACAGCTAGCGGAAATCCTTCCCACAAGGAAGGCAAAACATACAACTGTGCCCGTGTCAAGAATGAGTATGGATTGTCTGTGAATCCAGTGAAATAAAGCGTGGCTTCGTCGGTCCATGGAACCGATGCCCAAGGGTGGTAAACCGAAATTCCCCGTTGGTTCGACTCGGCTAATAACGTAGTGCGCTGTTCACCATCACCAACGATCATCCATTTCACTTTCGGAAGATGCTTGAGTTGCTCAACAATATTCAGCAATCCACGTAAGTTCTTCTGTGCAGCCAGTCGACAATGGGTAACGATCACGAAGTTATCTCGAAAGAGTCTATCCCATTTTTCATCGATCGGACTATTACGTTGAAGATCGATAGCTTGAATATCGACACCATTCTGAATGGTCGTTAACTTCTTCGAAATCGAAGGAAGTCGCTGCGTCAATTCGTTTTTGATTCCCTCACTTACACAAACAATGTCGTCTGCTCGGCGATACAACCAAGGCAGGAGAAACCGAAGACGGACCTTTCCTAACACGCCCTGAATGTCGAGATCATGCCACTTCGAACCATGAATCCATAAAATCCTACGTTCGCCCTGGCCGGAGAGCAAGTTTACATAGTCTGCGCCTTCGAGATGGCTGATGGCTACATCGACTTTATATTGCTTCTTGATCGCACGCAGACGGATGACGCGCTGCCGGAAATTCCAGAGCTTTTGCCACCAGTTTTTGCCCGCGGGTACCTCGAGAGAAATCGTTCCATCGACCTGTTCCGATTCAAAAGCCCCATCGAAGTTGAACACGACGGACACGACATTTACGTTGGTTAACAGCGCGCGTTGCTGATGGAACACTCGTTGTGCACCTCCTCTACCCAGGTTGGGGATGATCAAAAGCACGGTCGGTTGGCTCGCCTTCATTGCCATGCGATCAGGTTCTTCTCAAGTTCGGAAGTATTGACACGGAACCCACCACTCAAGTTTGTCTTGCCTTCACCGATTTGTGCTTGATACTTGAATCCCTGAAGCGAGGCAAGCATGATGTAATGAAAGGGAAGGTATCCGTCGGATGGTGGTGGAAATATTTCGAAGACCTGACACTGCCCCACGCGAAAGCACATGTTGGTAAGGCCCGCCCCGTGAATTCCGACGATGACGGTCGCGCCGGCAAACAGGTCCCGTTGTTGTTCCGGTGAAAGCTTGTCCGTATCAATAATTTCGAAACCCAGCCGCTCAACCGTGGTCGTCACGTCGTCCATGTTTTCGATAAACCGCAACCGATCCCTATGTCGAGTGAGGAATATCTTTCTCGTCGCGGAAGATTTAATTCGCAGGGGCTCAAAGATTTTTTGGTACAAATCGCGTCGGTGCGTGAGTGGTTTGCAAAACACCGATGTATCGGCTTCCACATAATGCTGATCTTGAATCAACCACGGAAGTTGCTGCCACGCCTCCACCTGACGAAGATACCATTGAAAGTATGGTTTGTCCCAGAGCTTTCGCGCGACTAAAACGACCGAATCAGAAAACGAAATGCCATGTTGAAGGAGAAAAAAATATTTCGCTATCACGTCGTTGAAGAAGTGAAAATAATTCTCCTCACCGGTGTCTCGAAAAGAGATGACACGTTTCACACGTTTCACGTCCTTCCTATTTCGATAGCCCAGCCATGAGGGTCTCGGTAAGAACGGTGTTCTCGAGATTCCGAGCGAGTAATACAATAACTTTTGATCTGAAGTAATCGCCCATCCGATCACAGGCTCAATGCAACAAGGCTGCTTGTATTCCAGGATGAATTCCTCTTGAGTCCATTCATACCAATCGTTCATCCAATTTTTGACGATCGGGTCACGTAGTGTTTCTATCTCAACCTCATTCTCGCGAAAGGGGTACCCCTTCCTGTAAAGAGTGAATGCTTGCGGAGATAAAATCTTTTCAGGGAACAACCACCGATCGATGGTGGCGCGCTTAAGGTTATTGTACACCCCGAAGGTGGATTTCAGGACCGGTCTTGGAATGATGCTCTTCAATAGTGTCTTGAAGCCCATGGCCATTCCTTATGTTAGAACTTCCTGTTCTTGATGGTGAGCCTGATTCCTTCTTCCAGCGATATCAATTCGCGACCTAGGATTGCCTTCATCTTGGTGTTGTCCGGCTTGCGTCGACTCATGTCGCCTTCTTTCAAAGGTGGCAAATATTCGATCTTGGAATTGGAGCCAGTGATTTTGATCACCAACTTCGCCAGGTCGAGAATGGTGATCTCGTCGGCGCTACCCACGTTCATCACGTCGTTCACAACCAAGTTGTCACGCAAGCAGCGGATCGTGGTCTCGATGTTGTCGTCGATATAACAAAAAGTTCGGGTCTGTTGACCGTTTCCATACACGGAGATATCCTTTCCTTGCAGCGCGCGTGCGATGAACTTCGAAATAACAAAGTCTTCACTCTGGCGAGGGCCATAGGTATTAAAGAATCGAAGTATCGTGTAATTCAAACCAAATGCTTGGTGATACGAGCGGAGGAATGCTTCACCCACATTCTTCACCACGGCGTACGGCAAGCGGCTGTTCAGCGGAGTTGTCTTTTCATTTTGAGGAAACTCGAATGCTTCGCCATAGACTTCCGAGGAGCTCGAGAAGAAAACGCGTTTCACGCCTGTGTCACGCGACAGGTCCAAGATATTTCGAAATCCGTTGATGTCTTCCAACACCATGATCGGGTTCTCGATGGTTCGTTGTACCCCAACAACGGCAGCATAATGAAAGACGTAGTCAAATCGCGTCTTGTGCATGACGGCGCTTAACTCCTGCAAGCTATTCGCGTCGCCTTTTACGAACTCATATCTCGGCGTTCCTGCTTTTGGTAACTTATTTATGGAACCTGTCAGCAGGTTATCGAACACGACCACGGAGGTGTCGCTGTACGTGAGGAGACGTTCGACGAGGGCACTACCCACATTTCCGGCGCCGCCGGTGACCAAGATATTCATCATCCGAGAATCGATTTCTTTACGGAGGCTAGGAAGCGCCGCGAGAATACGATCGCAGGATATGCTGCCATCGCCTTTTTCGCCCAGGTCCGTATTTCCTTTTTCTGTCCATCGTTGCCGAGACAGAGCATGATAAATGTGTACCTCTCCGCTACAAATTTGCCAAATAAATTCCCAAATGCCTTGCGGACCTCTTCATCCGCTTTCAAGAGATCGATGAGCAATAGATCGCGGGGAATCACCTTTTTGGTTGGGATGGTGTGGATGCTTCGCAAGTCGTGGCTCACCACCGAGGTGGTGATCTCGTTCGAGTACCGAATTTTGAACCTACTTAGTAGTCTGATCCAAAGCTCCCAGTCCTCCGCCGATGCCAACACCCGATTTTCCTCAAAGGGAAACTGAAGGACTATGTCGCGCCGAACAAACACACCGTTGCAGCTGAGGATATTGTCAAACATCGCCTTCGTTTGCAAGGTAGCGTCCAGCGCATTCACAAGCTTGAGTACTTGGCCATCGGGCGATTTGAAATCGTACCCGAGGTGAAAAAACTCAGGAGCATTTTCTTTTTCAATCAATCCCTTGGCTGCCTTCAAGTGATTCGGATACATCCAGTCGTCGGAATCGAAAAAGTTGATGTATTGCCCACGTGCCAGCTTCGCGCCATAGTTGCGAGCGGCACCGCGTTCTCCATTTTGTTTTTTATGATATTGAAATCGTGGGTCGCGTATGGTTGACAGCACTTCTTCCGTGTTGTCGGTGCTACCGTCGTCGACCACGAGCACCTCGAAGTCGGTAAACTCTTGAGCAAAAATCGTCGCAAGGGTTTCGGCAACGAGTTTTGCTCGGTTATACGTGGGGACGACAATTGAAAAATAGGGCGAGGCGCTCACTGTTCGTGGATGGTATTATACTTCTCTATGACGGCTTCGATGCTGAACAGAGTCTTCACCCGCTCACGAAGGGATTGTGCCATCGCGGTCGTGTCGTGATTTGAAAAATTCCGAACTGCGCTCACCGTCTCGTCGACAAATTTAGCCGGATCTACGACGATTCCATTCACGCCGTTTTCCATGTAAGAATCGAAATCGCCCACCCCACGACAGACCACCACCGGCAAACCGACCAGCGACGCCTCCTTAACGACCACACAGCTCGATTCCGCGATGGAGGGATGGATTAGATATTGAGACGCCGCGAAATAATCCAACAAGTTCGGCACGTATCCGGGAAACACGACGAAGGATTCAAGGCCCAAGTCTCGAACGTGCTGTCGCAAAGGTTCTTCCTGATCTCCCTTGCCCAACATGAAAAGACCGGCATCAACCCCCTCCCGACGGAGTCTGTTTAACACTTCGATCGCCAAGTCCATTCTTTTCGCAGTCGTAAACCGTCCGGCCGCAATCAACGTCACGCGCCATGGATGTTTTTGACGGAGCCCTTGGACGAATTCGGGGCGAGGTGGTGCATACAGGCTAAAATCATAACCCAAGTTGATGTGGGTAATGCGAGTTGGCGCGATCCCCTCTTGATCAACCATGTATTGTTTTGCTTGCGCTGAAACTACCAGGATATGTTTCGCCCAGCGGTAGGTTAATCGATAACTCAACGATCGGTCAAAGCCCAATTCGCGGGCCTCGACGATGTGGTGTCGGACCACGTACACTTTGGCTCGGATGAAGGGCTGGCTCAAAACCGCCACGAAGTTCGCCGACTCGAGGTGACTATAGATAAATTCAACCTTGTGTTCTCGGCAAAACTGGATGAGGAACCACGCTTGCTTCAAATAGAAAATCCAACCGGGTTGATTCTTAAGTACATGCGTATAGGTTTCAACTCCTTGCGATTCCAAGAAGTCGTGAATCTGAGCTCCCGTTGACTGACTCAACGAGATTACCCGATGGCCCTGACGACGCAATGCGACCATCACCGACTCCGTATCGCGCGAGCGTTGATTGAAAGGCGAATAGAATAAAATTACCCGGGCCTTCATCGAATGTATTTCTGAAAGTGCACATCCAATTCGCGGGCGATTCGCTCAGTAGAATAGTGGTCACTTGCAACCTTCCGTCCACGCGTCCCAAGTTCTGTCCGTTGCGTGTCGCTCATTTGGTAGTGTTCGTCTAATGCGTCGGTCCACTCGGATGTGACAGTCGTGGCAAACCTACCGTATGCACGTTGGTGCGCAACAACCTCGTTGTTCATACCCACAGGGCTCACAATGGCGGGAATGCCGCACGCCATGTACTGCAACATTTTAAAGCTACACTTGCCACGTTCCCACACGGTGTCGCGAAGTGGCATCAGCCCAACGGAAAATTCATTAATTGCACGCACCTCGCCTGAGCGTGTCCAGGGAATATAGTCAGTGTACTTCAACAAAGGTCCAAGTTCGTCGGGCGATCGTTCGGTAACAACCACGAGTCGCGCATCGGGTCGATATTGGAAGAATGCCAACAGTTGGGGTGCTATGTCGACGAGGTACGACAGCCCCGCGGCACTACCAATCCATCCCACGGAGAAACGGCTCTTCGCCAATCTCATATCTACATGGTAACTCATGTCGACGGACGTCGGAACAATTTCAATGCGCGAGGTAAACTTCGAAGCATGCTGAGCAATGAACTGGTTCCCGGCCAACACGACCAGCGCTTGGCGTGCGTGGTGCTCGAAGCAATGGTTGGCTTCCCCATTTGTCCAAACTGCATCATCGACGTCATAAATCACCTTTTCCGCACGCGCGTCGGCAGGGTTCTTGAAACTCAACAAGGAGCGACTCAGCCAAAATGCGTCGTAATCTCGAATCTTGGCAATCATCTCGTTGCGTTCGGCAAGTTTTCGTCTGTCCCAGATGGAGCCACTCAGCCGGTCAAGGACTTTGATTCCCCAACGGGTGGGTGATGGTTTGAACTTATTGATTTGATAAACCGGGGTGTCGATCTGCCAACTGCTTGCCAGATGCGTGGCTGGAGTTTGAATTCGATAGAAGGAACATCCGTCGTTCTCTTGAACGGGTGCTAAAATCCTTCGCTTCGCCTTCGCCGATGTCATGTGGTTTTCTTTCTCGAAGCCAAATCTCTCAGGTAGTCGACTGGCTTCAAGTTCAACAACTCGTTGCGGCGGCTGGCGAGGTCGTCGTAGGTCATGTTGGCAAAGGTGGCCTTATCGATGTTGAGTTCGCGTGTTGGTTTTCCGTTGCGTGTAATCACACCAAGGCCATGGTCGCAGTCGGCAACAAACACATCGAGATCAGGTCGAGCTTGAAGGAGGTATGCGATCACTTTCCACACGTCGCCATTCCAGAATCCACTGTAGCCACGGCGTTGCCATTCCGCGAAACTTGCTTCGGCTTCCTTCGACAAAGGGTTGCAATCGTGCATGATGATGACCCCATCTTGCGACAGGTATTGCAACGAATGGAGAACGTCACGCAACGCGAACTCAAATTCGTGCATTCCGTCGACGAGGACCACGTCCAATGGTTGCGCTTGATACTTACGCGGGGCATAGCGATCGAAGAACTCGTCGCTGGTGACTTCGAAGTACCCTGCTGTGAGGTTGTCCCAATTTTTGAGACTCTCCCCCAACCGACCTTTCCAGTTGAACTTAAACTTCGGATCGACTGCCGATTTATGCGGGCACCGCACGTTAAAGAACACAGAACCGCCCAACACACCTATCTCGAGGTAGTTTTTGAAGCCTCGATTGTCAATCAACGTTTGTATCAGTTCTAAACGGTCCATTTCTTCTGAATTTCAATCACAACCACTTACCCTTTCCAAAAACACTTCCATAGTCATACACCCCGTGCTTCAACATCTTAGATCCATTGTCGATTACTTCGAACTCACACACGTCGTCCAGTTCGTCAAGGCGGGCGATGTTGGGTTGATTCACGAAGGCACAAATCGAGTAAGTGCCGCGCACGAGCGATTCGGGCTCGATGATGACACTCATCTTTTCACGTGTGTCGCTCGACTCGAGTGCAAATACGCGACGTTTTCTAGAATCCAGTACCATCACAAATAGATCCCACTTCACACCCTTGTCGCGGATGGCAACTTTAAAGTCGAGACGAATCGGTTGATCGTACATGAAATTGGAAGCTGGGCTGCCATCGGCGTGGCACACGGTGACTTCCTCGAAAAACACTTGCTTGCGCGAAGGAGTCGCTTCAATTTTATACGACTGCGAACGTTGGTATCCTTTCTGATAGAACTCTATTCCCGCTTGCGCACCTCCGTCGAAGGCAATGGTGCCTCCTTGAAGCACGACCACGCGTCGGCATAAGTTTGCAACGGCATTTAGGTCGTGGCTCACAAACAGGATTGTGCGCCCGCTCTTGCTCACGTCTTCCATCTTACCCATGCACTTGCGTTGGAACTCGGCGTCACCCACCGCAAGAACTTCGTCGATCACCAAGATTTCAGGTTCCAGAAAAGCGGCTACTGCAAACGCGAGCCTCAATTGCATTCCGCTGGAGTAATGCTTCAGTGGTGTGTCCAGAAATTTTTCGGTGCCAGCGAAATCGACAATCTCATCGAAGTGTTTCTCGATTTCTGACCGTTTCATCCCGAGAATCGAACCATTGAAAAAGATATTCTCGCGACCCGATAGCTCGGCATGGAACCCGGTACCGACTTCAAGCAAGCTTGCCATGCGACCTCGACTCGTGATTCTCCCCTCTGTCGGGATCACAATTTTCGAAAGTATTTTTAACAAGGTAGATTTCCCCGCGCCATTCTTGCCGATAATTCCGAGGGTCTGCCCTCTTTCGACGTTGAACGACACATTCTTCAGCGCCCAAAAATCCTCGGTGACTTCATCTGACTTAAAGAAGTTGGCAATCCGATCACGGAGACTATGGTACGAACCCGGTGAGTGGCCGATCTGATATTTTTTGGACACGTTTTGGACTTCCAGGATAGGGCGCATCGCGATCGTTGCTCGGGTTTCTTGCGTCGCGCAAAGGTACTAGAAATTGCAACTTAGGGGTGAAAGAACTTCACCACATTCTCGATCACTTGGGCCTGTTGAGAGGGCCTCATCCCGGGCCATAATGGCAGGCTCAAGGCCGTCGACGCAATGGCAGAGGCAACAGGAAAATTATTCGACTTAAACCCCAGGTGTTGGTATGCCTTCTGGCGGAATGGAGGCGTCGGGTAATGCACCAACGTCTCGATTTGGCGAGCTGCCAGGAACTGCTTCAGCTTGTCGCGTTTCCGTGACCGAACCACAAAAAGGTGGAACACGTGAGAACTTCCCTGTCCGATGGCAGGTAAGATTAAGTCGCCCACACCACTCAACTCCGACCAGTAGCTCTTTGCGAGCGACTGGCGCTCCTTGGTCCACGCATGTAAGAGCCGCAGTCTAGGGCGCAAGATCGCCGCTTGCAATTCATCGAGACGTGAGTTGATCCCAATCTCTGAAAAGTCATCGCGTTTCAAAGATCCATAGTTCCGAAGTGCCATCGCTTTCTTGAAGAGGGTCGCATTGTTGGTGGTGATGGCTCCAGCATCGCCGAGGGCGCCGAGGTTTTTCGTGGGGTAAAAACTTGTCGCGTTGATCGCGCCAAACGTCCCAGTAAGCTTTCCTTGGTGGGTCGCGCCATGGGCTTGCGCGTTGTCCTCCACGATCTGAAGTCGGTGTCGCTGTGCGATCGTCTGAATCGCCGACATGTCGCAGGCTTGCCCATACAAGTGAACTGGAACGATCGCTTTGGTGCGAGGTGTGATGGCGGCCTCTATCTTCGTTGGATCGATGTTGTAAGTTTCATCGTCTGCATCGACCGGTCGGATGTTGGCACCAACCGCCGAAACTGCTGCCCAAGTAGGGACACAGGTGTTGGCCGGAACAATCACTTCGTCACCAACACCAATCCCAAGGGTCTTCAAGGCGATCGTAAGGGCATCCATACCGTTAGCGGTGCCGACGCAATATCTCACATCGTTAAAGGACGCGTACTCTTTTTCGAAGCGGGCAACCTCTTCACCCAAGATGAACCTACCGCTTCGGATCACGCGTTGAATCGCTGCCTCGGTGTCTTTTCGAACACTCGACAATTGAGAAGCCAACGATAGAAAGGGAACTCCTCTAGGCATAATCAGACAACAATGTAAATGCTTCGGTCGGCACTTCGTAAATATCATGTGACCAAGTACGAGCGCCGAAACCCTCCTTCCAATTTACCAAGCCCACGTTGAGGCGATGTTCTCCCTGGCCGTTCGATGTTCCTAAGCTGAGGTATTGAACTTTCGAGTATCGCTCCATCAATTCTAGTACAAGAATATCGGCCGCACGCAACTGTCGACCTTGGGGACTACTTGACACATACTGCACGTGCGCCACGTTGGTCATTGAATATATTACCGCGCCAGCAAGCAGTTCGGATTGGTGCAATTCATACAAATGGATTTGTTCCGGAAACGTGTCCATGAGCAAACGCATTTCCTCTGCAGTGTGAACCGGAGTGGCGTCATAACGGTCGCGCAAGTTTGGAATGAGTATGCGCTCCCAGAAATCCATCGGGTCGGTTGCGACAACAAGTTTCCAATCACCCGTTTCAGCGCGCCGCTGCGACAGGAGACGCCCATGTTCACTCCGGACGGGGCGCTCGCGATCGTAGACGGAACTAGTATCGCGTCGAATCAGTCGAGCTCGAAGTAGATACAAAGCATACTGGTCTTCGTTCGACGCTTGGGCAGTGAAGTACCCGGGTACACACTTATAAACGATGCGCTTGAATGAGGGAGAATAATATTTCAGGATGTGATAAAAATACTGAAGCACCTCCACAAGGCGCACGTCTGGCTCTAAGATCAGGCCCCCGTATGTAAGTCCACCATGCGACTCGATCACGTCTTCCGATTCGTTGGCTACGAACAAGGCAGCCAGTTTGCCTTCCCGTTCAATCAAAAGACTATGGTCTCGAAAACGGTTAGCATGATACGACAAGTAATCGCGATGGAACAAGAATGTCGCATTCTTACTCTTGATCAAAAAAGCGTTCCATGCCAGTGCATCGCTCGTTTGATAACGTCTTACTGAAATTTGACCCGAGCGATACATCGGTTAGGCGTAATCGGAAAAAGAACCCTCAGTTCGTGCGAAGTACCACACCCCGATTACCAAGAGCAGTACATTTGAGCCGAGGCTGATGCCCATGAGTGTCAGGTTGGGCGTTGCATCAAGCAATGGCGCTCGGAACAATTCAATGGCTGCATAAACAGGCGAGGACGCAATAACATATTGAATCCACCCATCGTGACCACCGATTGGGTACAAAATCGGAGATGCAAAAAACAGCATTTGAATTGCGAATGGAATTACGTATCGGAAGTCGCGGTATTTAACGTTGAGCGCGGCGACCCAACTGCCGATTCCGAGGGTGGCTACCGCTGCAAGGGCTACAGCTGCCGGCCACGCCCAAAGTGCGCCCCAACCCACTGGTTGATGGAAATACCAAAGCAACGGGACCAAGATGATCGATGCCATCGCGAAGTCGAACAGGGCGACCAAGATGGACGATACCGGGATCACCAACCGAGGGAAGTAAATCTTCTTAATGATGAGCGCATTGCTGATCATACTGTTCCCAGCGGCTGTCAACCCTGTCGAGAAAATATTCCAAATCAAGAGACCAGTGAACACAAAAACGGGATAAACCAACCCTGTCGAACTTACGTCAACGAAACGACTGAGGGAATAGGTTACTACCGACATCATTAAAAGCGGCTGCAGGACTGCCCAAAGGAAACCGAGCACTGTTTGCTTGTAGCGGATCTTGACGTCGCGCCAGGTAAAAAAATAAAAGAGTTCGCGATAACGCCACAACTCACCCACATCGAGCACACGGCGCTTGGAAGCGTCAATCACGTCAACAATCGCATCGTGGGGATCTTCGGCCATCTGAGCAACGGGAGGAAATGTACATCTTTGTGTCAAAGTTATATGAAAATACTGTTCCTCGTGCCGTACCCGGTGGGCAAGTCGCCATCGCAGCGATTTCGGTTCGAACAGTATTTCTCTTTGCTGCTAAGCCATGGGCACACCTTCGAGGTACAAAGTTTCCTCGACGAGCGAGGGTGGGCGTCCATTTATTCCAAAGGAAAGGCATGGGAGAAGTTTACCGCTCTGCTCCGGGGATTCTGGCGACGTTTCCGAATCATTTTCGCTGCACGACAGTACGACGCCATTTTCATCCATCGCGAGCTGGCGCCAATCGGCCCCCCATTGCTCGAATGGCTGCTACCATCGTCCGAGGTTCCAATCATTTACGACTTCGATGACGCGATCTGGATGACCGACCAAGTCGACGAAAGTCAAATAGCCTCCGTCGTGCGCTGGCGAAAAAAGGTTGGGTTTATCTGTCGAATTGCCTCCCAAGTCAGTTGCGGGAACGAATACCTCGCCAACTACGCCAGGAAGTTCAACGCGAGTGTGCTCGTGAACCCAACCACGATCGACACGCAGTATCACCGTCGCCTTCCTCGCCACTCTGGCGGCAAGTTGACAATTGGCTGGACAGGCTCACATTCTACGCTGAAGTACCTCGACCAAGTGGTACCTGCCATTCGGACCCTAGAGCAAGAATTTCATGATCTCACTTTCTTGGTAATTGCCGATCGGGCGCCGGATCTTGGTTTGACGTCGATGTCGTTTGTGCCCTGGAACGAAGCCACGGAAATCGACGAACTCACACGCTTGGACATCGGTATTATGCCCCTCCCCAACGACGACTGGTCGAAAGGAAAATGCGGATTCAAAGCACTCCAATACATGGCATTGGGAATTCCCGCTGTGGTGAGCCCGGTGGGTGTGAATACAAGTATCGTACGTGATGGTGAAAACGGATTCTGGTGTCAAACGACCGAAGACTGGGTCAAGTGTTTGTCTGAACTCTTGAAAGACCCCCAACTACGCGAGCGGATTGGAAGGGCGGGCCAAAGCACTGTGGAGAACTATTATTCTGTGGCATCCAATTCAGCCAACTTTCTCTCGCTTTTTCCAGTATCGGCCATGATGACCAAGGCCAACACGTAAAAGGGCAACAACGGAATTCGGTATCTCGTAAGCGTCCCGAAGTTGAATGTCGATACACCGACTGCGAAGGCAAACGTGATGCTGAAGATGAGGGAGAAGATCACAGTCGGGTTCGTCATCGATTGGAAGAATCGAATCGGTGCCCGGAGGAACAACACTAGGGTGATGATCAACATGACCGCCGCCTCGGTAGCCGACAAAATCATCAACGGATTCTTAGCTTCCCAAAAATAGGGTCGAAACAACGACACATTTACTGCTTGAGGGAATAGCGAGATCATGCTTCCAAACGAACCGTCGAGTTCACCGAGCGAATATCCACTTCCCGCATCTTTACCAGAATAGTAACGAATGTCGTACGCCGTTACTTGGGCAGTTTGGGCAATCTTATCGATGGCATAACGCGGGTCGTCCTCCCCTACTTTTTGGACGGCAAAGAAACCCGAGACCACTGCGATCGAGATCACGAAAGGTACCAACAAGATGCGTACGACCATCGAGCGCACCTGTTGAAGATTGGCTGCGTACACCCAAAAGAACGCTGCGGGTAAGTAGCAGAGCAAAACGTATTTTTTTACTTCGTAGATCAGAAACAAGCTTACCAGCAACATCACGATTCGTCGAATGGTGACTTGCTTGTCGATGAGAACTTTCTTGAGTGCATAAGTTCCCGCGCCTAAGCATGCCATCACGATCGTGTCTTTCAAAATCCCGGAACCCCAAAATGCGACCGATGGAATGAAGAGCGCACAGATGGCGAGCCTAGACCGCAGGTGAGGAAACAGTTCGTAGAATGTGAGAAAGAACAACCACATGCCGAGGAAACTGACGAAGGCAAAGATCACCGCAGTGGCAGAGTACACCGAAAATGTGAACAAGTCGACAAGCGCAGCAAGGCGTACCACAACCATCGAACTTGGGTCGGTGTAAAATTCGACACGCGAACTGTATTGATAGAGCTCCGGATAAGCAGGTGGCGCGAAGATCATCCTGAAAGCTGCCGTCGGGTTTTCCCACATGCTTTCCCAAATCACGCGACTGCCGAAAGTGTGGTAGTTGTATGTGTCACCCCCATCGTAGTAAAACTGGTAGATCAAGCCGAGCGCGAGCGCCCCCAGAATTTTCAACGACAGCGCCGGAAAGAAATAGCCACGCGTTTGTTCATCGGTCAACTTAGGTCGTATCCAGTATGCCAGTGCGTACACCACCAGGATGACGAAAGGAGTTACAATGAAATCGCGTAGATCCACGGGGTGAAATTAGGAGATTGGCACCGTTGAAATAAGGGCTCAAGGACAAATTGGGAGATCAGTCGCCTTTTTCCAATCCCTGCAGTCGCCGTTTGGCGTCCTTATATGCCTCGTCTTTGCGTCCGGTCCGTTTCTTTACTTCCGTGAAGTAGCGCTTGGCTTCGGCTTTGTTTCCTTGTCGGTCGGCGATCTCGCCCAAGGCGATCATCGAATACAAGTAGTAGCCGGTCTCGGTCGCCTTATTTTGCTCTGCATACTTCATGGCCAATTGATAATACTTTTTCGACTCATCGTAATTACGTCGTGTTTGATACATCTGCCCCAAGAAGAAGGCTGCGTAACGACCACTCGTAGCTTCATATCCAAGTTGAGCGCTATCGATGCGCGCGATGATCGACTTCGACTCACGCTCCAACTCGGCGTACATTCCACGGCTATACAGCATGCGTGCATAGTATCGATGGAAATATGGATTGTCGGGATACGTCGAATGTAGGTAGTCCGAAATTTGGAATGCACGAGGCTGGTCATTCTCGTAACTATTCAAGATGCGCATCAACCACACCATGGCTTCGGTGCGGGTATAAAAAGCGTTGTACGAAACCTCTTTAAGTTGTTTCAACCCAAGTGCCTTATCACCCTTTCGAAAGAACCACAGCAACGGACGAACCATCGGATAGTTTTCTGGCACCCACACCGAAAAGTAGTTGTACAGCGCATCGCCAAAGAGCAACTCGGGACTTAAGTCATCTCTTTCTTTGCATTCTTCGAGGTAATCAAGTGCATCTTTGCCGGCACTCGCTGCTTTGCGCCAATTGCCGCGCTCCTCGTCGGAATACAACCTACCCTTAAAGCCATACGCCGCCGCTAAGAAAAAGGCCGCCTCAATTCGATACTCAGGATGTTTCTTATGGAGGTTGCCAGCAAGCATGATCGAACTATCCATGTAGGCAAGAAACTTGTCATCGTGCGACGTGTTCTTGGTGTCGGGCATGATCTTCCACCATTCACTGAGGCCAAGCAAAAAGTATGGAAGTGGATGCCAGTTATATTTTTGCTTCAGCCAGTGGAACTGCAACTCAGCCTTGTCAAACTTGAAGTTGTACAGGTCGTTCAGTGCCTCAGTGGTTTCAATCTGAATTTGTGGATTGGATATGAGGATGATCGTCGTATCTTTTCGCTGGCCGTGGGCAAGAGCCGCCACACACCACACCAATGAAACCGTAGTTGCCCATTTTGCGATAAATGCTTTGGTTGCCCTCATAATCCTTCCCAAATAAACAAAAAAGGCCCTGTTTGCATGCAAACGTCGTTGACCTCTGGATCGTTTTTCTCCGCCGATAAGAAACTCACCTTCCTCCTTCTGCTGATCGGGACATACGCGGTCCTGTACATGAAGGTTTTCTTTGTGGAGCAGGAAACGGCAGCCTTCGAATTCCTCGCCGACCGGCCCGAAGGCTTCGTCTTGAAGGCACTCGCAGCCCTTCGTTTCATTTCCGTTCCCCTCGTCTACCTGTGGAAATTTACCGTCATCGGCTTCGTACTCTGGGTGGGGTGCTTCATGTGGGGATACCGTGTCACCTATGCGCAATGTTGGAGCATCGCCATCGTGTCGGAGCTGGTCTTCCTCCTCCCAGAGCTTTTAAAAGTCCTTTGGTTTTTGTTTATCGACAGGGATCCCTCTTGGGAGGCCGTGAATGGGTTTTACCCGCTTTCGCTGATTAGCCTGTTCAACTACGAGGACATTGACACTCGCTATGCCTACCCTCTTCGAGCCCTCAACGTGTTCGAAGTCGCCTACTGGTTCTTACTAGTGGAAGGAGTCCAGTTTTTCTCCAAGCGGCAAAAGAACATGGCCTTCGCGGTCGTTTTCTCTTCCTACGTCCTTTTCTTCTTCCTGTGGCTGTGGTTCTATATTATAGTCTACAAGTAAATCAAAGCAGCGCCGCGGCTCGGTTACCGGGTTTTTACTTAATTTCGCCACTTGTCTAAAATCAAATCTTAGCAGAGATGACCTATTTCCAGAAAGCCAACAATGTCACCGGCTGGATCGTGTTCGCCATCGCGTTCACCGTTTATTGCCTCACGTTTGAGGAAACCGCCAGCTATTGGGATTGTGGTGAATTTATCGCGACATCGTATAAACTGGAAGTGTCGCACCCACCCGGAGCACCCTTGTTCATGCTGGTGGCCCGTCTCTTCTCGTTCCTCGCTTTAGGCGACACGTCGATGGTGGCATACTGGATCAACATGTTGAGCGTCGTGGGCGGTGCATTCACCATCCTCTTCCTCTTCTGGTCGATCACCCTGCTTGGCCGCAAACTGATGGGCCACTCGAAACTGTCGGATATCGGCACTAATGACACTTACATCTTGATGGGTGCTGGCCTGGTTGGCTCACTCGCCTACGCATTCTCCGATTCATTCTGGTTCTCGGCGGTCGAAGCTGAGGTATACTCCATGTCTTCCTTCTTCACCGCGTTGGTGGTGTGGATGATCTTGAAATGGGACGTCATCGAAGACGAAGCAAAGGCCAACCGCTGGCTCATCTTGATGGCATACATGATCGGTTTGTCGATCGGATTTCACCTTCTCAACTTGCTTTCGTTGCCTGCGTTGGGCCTCATCTATTATTTCAAGAAGTACAAACCCACCACTTGGGGTATCATCGCCGCACTCGGAATCAGTGGTGGTCTCGTCTTCTTCATCAACGATTTCATTATCCCTGGCCTTCCCACGATCGCCGGCGGGTTCGAAGTTTTCTTTGTCAACAACCTCGGGCTTCCGTTCAACCTAGGGGCACTCATCTTCTTGTTGTTGGTCATTGGTGGGTTGTATGCTGGCATTCGCTACACCGCCGTGAAGAACATGCCCATCCTCAACACATTCTTGTTGTCGACAGCTTTCATTTTGATTGGCTACGGCTCCTACGCTACCATCCTCGTCCGGTCGAATGCTAACACTCCGATCAACGAAAATGCCCCGAAAGATGTGATGAGCTTCGTGCGCTATTTGAAACGTGAACAGTACGGAAGCCGCCCTTTGCTGTACGGTCCTTATTTCACGGCCAAATTAAAAGAACCTTACTACATCGAAGGCGCGCCGGTTTACACGAAGGGAAAAGAAAAATACGAGATCACCGATCGCAAGATTGACTACGTCTACGATCAGTATGCGTTCCTTCCACGCATGTGGAATCCGGAGCACAAAGCTCAATACGAGCGCATCATGGGCTTGAGTGAAGGTCAGATTCCCACCTTTACTCAAAACATGGAGTACATGTTCAAGCACCAGATCGGAACAATGTATGTCCGCTACCTCTTATGGAACTTCGTGGGCCGCGAAAGCGACGAACAAGGCGCACGCTGGCTCAGTCCCTTCGAAGCGTTCGATAAGAACATCCCTCAAGCCCTGAAAGAAAACCGCGGTCGGAATAACTACCTCGCCATTCCATTCTTGTTGGGATTGATAGGTATGTACTACCAATTGGTGAAGGACCCCAAGAACGTAGCGGTCGTTGGACTTCTCTTCGTCATGTTGGGTGTCGCCATCGTGGTGTACCTTAATTCGCCCCCAGTCGAACCACGTGAGCGTGATTATATCTACGCCGGCTCGACGTACGCGTTCACATTCTGGATCGGTCTTTCCGTGATTGCACTGGCATCCGCCCTAAGAAAAATCTTTGGCGACACAAAAGTGGCACCCATCGTTGCGACAGTCGTATGTTTGGCCGCTCCGGGCATCATGCTGGCCGAAGGTTGGGACGATCACGATCGCTCCGACCGCTTCTTCTCTGTAGACTCAGCTAAAAATTATCTCGAGTCATGCGCCCCCAATGCGATCCTCTTTACCGGCGGCGATAACGACACATTCCCTCTTTGGTATGCCCAAGAGGTGGAAGGCATCCGGACCGACGTGCGCGTCGTGGTCTTGAGTTACTACAATACCGACTGGTACATCGATCAAACCATGCAAAAGATGAATGACTCGGAGCCGTTCAAGTACACGCTTTCGCTGAAGCAGTACGTGCAAGGTGGACCCAACGACTATCTGCGCTTGGCCCCCCGAGACAACATCAAGGTGTTGGATGCGCGTGAATATATTCGCGCGTTGAGCAAAGACCTCCCAGGCTTGCGCGATGCAGATGGAAAAAACATTGTACCCAGCCGCAACTTCGCCCTTCCAGTCGATACAGCTCAGGTAAATAAACTTGGATTTATCTCCGAAGAGCAAAAGCCGTACATCACACCCATGATGGGCTGGCGTGTCACACGCAGTACCATCGAGAAAAAGGACCTCGCCATCCTCGATGTAATCGTGAGCAACAATTGGGAACGTCCGATCTACTTCAATCCTACGTCGTTGGCACAAATCAACATGGACTTGAGCCAATATGCGATCGAAGAAGGGATGGCATCGCGCCTGATCCCTGCACGCAACCCGAACCCCTCGAAAGATTATGTCAATACATCGGTGATGTACGATAACATGATCAACAAGTTCGCGTACCGTGGCCTCGATAATCCGAACGTGTACTACAGCGAAGACTACCGTGGCTTCGTTCAAAACCACCGCGGTGCGCTCAACGCCCTCGCCCAAGCATTGATCGACGAGTACGAACAAGAGACATCTGGCTCGGTGGAAGAAGTTCCAACCGAAGGTGGAGAATCTAAGAAAGAGAAAGCGAAGAAGGTCCTGTATTTCAGTTTGGAACGGATGCCCGACAAAGCCATCCCTTACGACTTGACCCAAACCACCACTGTCGAGCTGCTGCTTCGCATCGGTGAAAAAGAGAAAGCTATGGAGATCGCCAACGTGTTATCGGCTCGCGCCGACGAAATGGTAGGCTACTTGGTCCGAACCAACGCCGGTATCACCATCGAACTTCGTAAAAACATGTTCATCATCAACGACCTGCAACGCATCATGGCCGAAAATGGCGAGATCGACTTCGCGAAGAAGCTTGAAGAGATGTACGAGAAGCATATCAATAACTTGGAACCGGGAAGGAACTAAGAATTGAGAATTAAGAATTTAAAATTGGGAATTTAGGGGAGGTATCGAGAAGGGAGATACTGAATTAAAAACGGTGGGATAATCAAGAGTTTGGGACAGGGTTAGAGGGTTGATGGGAAGGTTGGGAAGCTGCGTGCATCGCGAGTGCATATTGCGTTGCGGGGTTAGGAGAGCTTGTTAAATGGCCATCGGCCATGACAAGCGCGACCTGCTTCGCTCTGTCCCACGTGATGAAACTAGATTAGGAAACAAAAACCGCGATCCAACACTGAACCCCCGCATACGAAAAATGCACAGTGTTATGCACATGTACCGCAATTGTCCGCACCAGGCAGCACGGATGCCAAAGCTTTTGGATGTAGGTGGAAGTTGCGCGGCTTTGGCATTGGTGCTGCGGTTCGACGCACTCATTTTTGTCCTCCCTCAACACCGTTTCAATAACTAATGTTTTTAATCACCTCTCCACCCTTCATAACAAAAACCACATTTTCAAGCGTGCGGATATTGTCCATTGGATTTTCGTCCACCGCGATAACATCGGCAAAGTATCCGTTTGAGAGAAGTCCTATCTTTCCTTCGCCAGCTATAAGAATTCCGGGATGCATTGTAGCCGATTGCAAGATCTGAAGGTTCGACATCCCTGATTCTTTATACGATCGATAAGATCCAGCTGCCATTTGTCCTCTCGTTGCTTGAGGGTTGTAATAATACAAGTCTGATCCGAAGGCAATCTTAACTTTCGCTTCCAAGGCTCTTTGTATTCTTTTTTGATACCGTTCGACTCCTGACGCATCAGTCGGCACCAGGTAGATATTCTTCTCGGACATTAGTTTTAGCACCTCTGTTGAAAGAGTGTATCCATGTTCAATTGAGTTCACTCCTGCCTTTATTGCAAGTAAGGCGGGGCCGTCACCACTTGTAGCATGTGCAGCAACTTTGAGCCCCGCCTTTTTAGCCTCATCTACTATTGCAGTCAACTCCGCCTCACTTAAAACAAGCCTACCACTGTTAACAATAATTTTAATACAATCAGCTCCATCATAAATAGCTTGCCGGACAGCTCTTCGGGCTTCATCAGTGCTGCTTATTTCAACGTACTCCTTTGAGATTATTAAATCCTGCACTTCGGGAGTCATTTTAGAAAATTGTCCTCCTATAGGAGAAAGCGCCCTTGTAGAAACAAATAAACGAGGTCCAATTACCCAGCCTTTGTTAATTGCCTCTCGTAAGGCTACATCACTATTCATCCCTGAGTTACCTAAATCTCTTACCGATGTATAGCCAGCCATTAGCATCTCTTTGGCATTCCTGGCCCCCAGTAAGGCTCGGTCACCTTCAGTTAGGTTAACAGTTTCCGTAATGGTGTTGGCTCCAGAAATCTTTTCAAGTTCACCGTGATATTCGTGGCACAAATGGGTGTGTGCGTCAATTAATCCAGGAAGGATGTACTTACCTGAAAGATCAATAACCTTTACATTGGCCGGAACCTCTAAACCACTACCTATCTTTTCAATTTTCCCTTCACGTACATAAACCACGGGATTAATGATTGTCTTTCCGGTTTGAACGTCAATTAAAGCTTTCGCAATCACTACAGTCAATTCTTTTTGATTATTCCCGATCGTCTGACCATACATTAATGTATTGCAAGAAAGAAGGATGCAAATATTGAGAAGCGCTCGTTTTAAGAGTCGATGAGCTGAGTATCGATGAGTTGATATTCCCATTTAGTCTGTATTTAAGTTGGGTGTTTGACTTACTATCAAAACACGAAAAGGTTACATATTGATCCGCTTGCCTTTGTGTCGTAGAGTTTTAAATTGGCTCTTATACTTGCTTTGGTTTCGTGGAAGCATGTGCGGCAAGCAAATGTTCCAATGTTCGAAGTACCGAATCTATCCAGCAGCATTGTGCATATCGTCCATGTCTAGGCTATGCGGAAAAGCTGCACGTTCTATCTAATAAAAGTGTCACGTGTAAATGAGATCCGGTTAGTTCACTTTTTTAATCCTAACCTCACCACCTTGAAAGTGTATAACGAATGAATCAACATTGCCTGAACCGTCGATTGAGAAAATGTGATTGTTTGGGAACACCTCCTCGCAGTAGAAACTCTTTTCATCTGTGAAATACATCCGCCACGGCAGTGGTGAATTGGTATCTTTCAGAAAAAACTCACCGTTCTCTTTGTACACCGTTACTTCATGACCATCGGGGAACTGATATGTTCCAAGGTAACGGTTGGACACCTTTTCAGGAACCGCTGCCAATGCCAATTTTCCCGCAGCCTGCGCTGCAACAAGCAACGTTGGGCTCGTAATATCTGTTCTTTCTAGATTGCTAAAGGCTACAGCAAATACATCCTCCACCGGCAGGTATATCATGGATGTTGAGAATCCCTCGATACCACCTGCGTGTTGTCGCGATGGACTTCCCATGAACGGAGCAATACCCCACCCAAAACTATAACTCGACTGATGTCCGTTGCTCAGAGTAAATGGCGTAAACGCTTTCTCCAGCGTTTCTTTTTTAATGATAGCGTATGTATAAAGTCCTTTATTCCACTTGTACATATCATCCACGCTCATCATCAAAGCACCTGCGGCATACGGAAAGGACTGGTCGAGGAAATCGGCGTTCGCAAATCCGTTGGTTGACATTGTAAATCCGCTTGCTCGCCCGGGAACTACCGTGGCCAGATGATCATAGTAGGCATGATCCATCTTCAAAGGATTGAAGATATTGTCTATGATATATTGTTCATACGATTTTCCGCTTACTTTCTCAATAATAAATCCTAGCAACACATAACCGGAGTTGGAGTAATGATAGGCTTCCCCCGGCTTGAAATCCAATGGGAAGGTTTTGATCAATCCGACCAACTCTTCAGGAGTTGATGATTTTCGTGTAGTGCCATTTGGAATAATGGCTTCATAAATGTTTTTGATTCCAGATGTATGAGAAGTCAAATTGGCGATTGTGACCTTCTCCTTAGATGGGAAGTCTGGAATATATTTCTTTATATCATCTTCAATGTTCAACAATCCCTTTTCGTGAAGCTGAAGGATAGCCACTGCCGTAAATTGTTTGGTAAGCGAGGCTATACGGAATACGTTTTCAGGAACCATTTTCACTTTAAGTTCCAGATTTGCCATCCCGAATGCCTTACGATAAATTACTTCGCCCTTTCGAGCAACTAACACAACACATCCCGGTCCATCATCTGAATATCTTGATGAGTATATCTTATCAAAAGCCTCAGCCAGATTTTTGGTTTGAGCGGCAACGTTGATGAGGAATAAGAGCGTCATCAGCGGGGTCAATAGATATCTCATGGGGACGTGGTTCGTAAGCTTGGCGTTTCAAAAGGCTTGCCAATGCCACATAGTGAAATCCTAATAGAAACGCCGACATTGACAGTGAACAAAAAAGGAATGTGCGAAATCGAAAAAAGTCGTTCGATTTCGAATTGAATCTGCGAGCTAATAAGGCTTTGTCCACGTACTTGCCCAATGATAATTGCAGGCAAAAGGCTATCCCTTGCGGGCGAAGACCAAGAGATCGAGCGATCCTTCCGCGGTGGGGGCAACCACGTAATCTTCGTGGCTGATGCTCATCACGAGTTCGTCGGCACCCGTTTGAAGTCGGTCGCGGTTGCGTCGGTTCATCCATTCATACGGGGCGCGCAACCAGGCGGCGGGCAATCGGTGCTGCAGATCTAAAATATCCCAACGCATGACTCGCTGAACCGAGCGTTTATTGCGCTCGTAGTATTCCATCACTTTCGCGTTGCCCCCGATTCCTTTCACTTCAACGTGTTGGAAATATCGCGAAGCCAAGCTACCAAGTTCAGCCCCCGTGTACTCGCGTATGTGCCATGGGTTGCGCGAAAGCGACATCGGCCGATTCGGCGTGGTAATGATGGCCAAACCACCTGGTCTCAACACGCGGTGGATCTCCTGCAAAAAGAGGCTGTCGTTCTCGATGTGCTCAATTACTTGAAACGTGATAACCACGTCGAACGAGTTACTCGCAAACGGACTGAGCGGAGGAATGTTTCCCGATAGGAATTTGCCTGTGGGGTACTTCTGTCGAAGCCTTTCGATCACATCCTCAATCTTGTCGATCGCCGTATACGTCTTCGCCTTTGGAAGCAACCGGTCGATTCCACGGCCCTCGCCGCAACCCACCTCGAGCACATCGCCCTTTATGTAATCTTCGGCAACAACATACGCTTTGAGTAGACGTTGATGTATGGGATTGTCGGACGGAATCTCGTCGGAGGTGATCTCAGTGGTGTAAACCTTCATAGGGAAGGCAAAAGTAAGCAATCACCGCAACCCCTCGAAGCGGGACGCCCGACACCAGGAAATGTCGTATTTTTGCACCTGGATCTATGAAAGTTTTCCTTTCGATTCTTGCTGTGCTCCTCGGTTTAGTGGCCGAAGCACAACCCGTCGCCAACACCAATAGCCGGACCTGGTACGACCCCGACAACTCGGGTTCATTCCGCATGAAAGTGGTCCGCAGCCCCGATTCCATTTACGTCTACTACAAACTCGACACAACCCTCTTCAGTGTTTCGTGGGAAAAACGCGACTCTTACGGTCAACGCACCGGCGACCCCGTCGATGCAGTCGTGATGCGAAGTAGCGCCTATGGACGCCTCGGCTTTGCCCTACCCGAAAAGCCATGGCTCCTCGTCGCGCAGCTGAAAGACAAACGCACTCAAGAGTTGCGTCTCGACTACCGCCAGATCGAAGCTAACTACCCACCCGATGGCCTGATTTGGCTCAACAACCAGCCAGTGTTCGACAAGCACATACCCGTCAATACCGAGGTCACCATCACCAATACGTTCGGCCCAAAAATGAAGGTGTACCACTATCGAGAGAACTTCCCCGCGGCATCGCCACCATTTTCCGAAAAGGAAAAACCCGTGGACCCAGTCATGCAAGTCGACTCGACGTTTGCGATCACTTCCGGGGGTCCCGTCACCTTCAAACGTGAAGGGTTGTACCTCGTCCAATCCGATACTAATGCTGCTCGCGGAATCGCTTTCCGCGTGACATCTTCAGCTTATCCCAAGATGACCCACGTACAAGAGCTCTCCTCGTCACTTGTTTTCATCTCTACTAAAGACGAAGCCGACCAACTCCAAGCCGCAGGCGCCGACAAAGCCAAGTTCGACGGTGTGGTGCTGGACATCACCCGCGACAAGGAACGCGCAAAGTCATTGATCAAAAACTACTTCCGCCGCGTGGAGTTGGCGAACTTCTATTTTTCATCCTATAAAGAAGGCTGGAAAACAGATAAGGGGATGATGTATCTCGTGTTCGGGCTCCCGGACGAGGTCAACCGCAATGGTCAATACGAAGTGTGGACATATAAAAGCATGAATGTGAAATTCACCTTCGTGAAGATGGGGAGCGTGTACGACCCCGATTATTACGTGCTCCAACGCAACCGTCGCTTTTCTGAAACCTGGTATTACACAATCGACATGTGGCGCAAGTCGCAAATCACATCGGCGGTTCGAAACTGAAATCATGAATAAAACCCAATCGATCTTTGGAACTCGTGCCGTGATGGAAGCCATCCGGTCGGGTCGCGAAATTGAAAAGATCTTCATCCAAGCCGGTCTCAACAACGACCTCATCAAGGAACTCATCAACGAAGCCAAGCAACGTTCGGTCCCTTACTCCTTCATACCACAGCAAAAGTTAAATCACCTCGGCTCAAAAAATCACCAAGGCGTGGTATGCTTGCTGGCAACCATTCAGTATTCCAAAATCGAGGACATCATCGATCAGGCGTATAGCGATGGTCGGGAACCTTTCTTACTTGTCCTCGATCGCGTCACCGATGTTCGCAACTTCGGCGCCATCGCCCGCACCGCCGAATGTGCCGGCGTCGACGCGATCATCATCCCCGAAAAGGGAAACGCGCCGATTACACCCGATGCGATCAAGACTTCTTCCGGAGCCCTCAATCACCTTCCCGTGTGCCGCGCCACGGATCTGAAAAAGCTTGTCAAGCAATTAAAAGACAACGGGATCCGCGTAGTGGCGTGCACGGAGAAAACGAACACCGACATCTACAAGGCCGACTTTAACTCACCGCTCGCAATTATCTTGGGATCGGAGGAAGATGGAATTTCACCCGAACTGCTCAAAGCCGCCGACATGTTGGTGAGAATTCCACTCAAGGGAAAAGTTGGGTCTCTCAACGTATCTGTCGCTGCCGGAGTCGCTATGTATGAAGCGATTAGACAGAAAATTAAGAATTGAGAATTGAGAATTAGGAATTTAGAATTTAGAATTCCAGCTAAACGAATTTCTCGGAGTTCGGTTTTCCTTTCACGTCGTTGACAAAGCGGCGGAACATCTCCTCCTTATCTTTCTCGCAAACGATCACCACGTTGTCGAACACACCGACTAGGTAGCCGTTGAGTCCTTGCACTACCACGAGTTTTCCCTCGGGAGCACGGATGATTGAGTTCCGGGTATCGTACACCAGCGCATCGGCTTTCACGACGTTGTTGCTGCCGTCGCGGTCGGATATCTCGTGAAGGGAAGCCCATGAACCTAGATCGGACCAGGAAAAATTACTTAACGCCACGTAGACGTTGTCGGCCTTTTCCATGATGCCATAGTCGATCGAAATATTCTTGCACTGCGAGTAAGCCAATTGAATTGCGTCTTTCTCCCCTTCTGTATAGAAACTTGGCGCTGCCTCTTCAAACACCTCGCTCATCTCCGGAAGGAAGTTGGTGAAAGCATTGAGGATAGCCTGAACGCCCCACACGAAGATTCCTGAATTCCATACGAAGTCGCCGCTCTCGATGAACTTTTGCGCCAAGGCAAGTTCTGGTTTCTCGGTAAAGGTCTTGACTTTCTTCAGTGGGCCGTTTGCGTCGATATATTGAATGTATCCGTAGCCAGTTTCGGGCCGCGTGGGTTCGATGCCCAGCGTCACCAGGTTATTCTGACCTTGTGCATACTCGTAGCACCGCTGGATTGTGTGTTGAAATGCAGCTTCGTTCAAGATAAGGTGGTCGGCTGGGCTCACCACGATTACCGCGTTCTTGTTCTTTTGGTAGATCTTGTAAGATGCGTACGCGATGCACGGCGCGGTATTTTTTCGCATCGGTTCTGCGAGGATTTGGTCCGGCTTGAGGTCGGGAAGTTGCTCGGCCGTGAGGGCAGCATGCTCCTCGTTGGTCACCACGATAATATTTTCCTTAGGACAAAGGGGGGCAAAACGATCGTAAGTGGATTGCAACAGTGTTCTACCTGTGCCAAGCACGTCGAGGAATTGCTTCGGCTTTGCGTTCCTACTGTAGGGCCAAAAACGTGTTCCTACGCCGCCCGCCATGAGGACGACAAAAAGATCTCTATTCATTGAAGCACACTATGGGGATAAGATACTACTGATTTTGGAATTACGCGATTCCCTCCTTGAGTAAATCATGCAGGTGTATAAAACCGGCTAGTTTTCCGCCATCCATCACCAGCAATTGTGTGATGCTTTTGTCCTGCATCAACTTTAAGGCAACGGCGGCAAAATCGGTGCGATCGATTGACCTTGGTGAGGTGGTCATGATATCGTGGGCTTGGATTCCAGTGAGTGAGCTGCTCCGTTCCAACATTCGTCGCAGGTCACCGTCGGTGATGATTCCCAGGACTTGGTCACTTTCATCGACCACAGCAGTGGCGCCTAAACGTTTGGACGAAATTTCAACAATCACATCCTTCAGCGGCGCATCGCGTTTGACTTTCGGGACCACTTTAGCCATTAAATCTCCTACTCGCAGATAGAGTTGCTTCCCAAGTGAGCCGCCAGGGTGGAACTCGGCAAAGTCGTCGCGAGAGAACCCGCGCAGGTTTAAAAGTGTTACTGCGAGTGCGTCGCCCATCGCCATGTGAGCAGTTGTGCTGGTGGTAGGCGCCAAATTATGAGGGCATGCTTCCTCCGCAATCGTTGCATTCAACACCAAATCGGCTTGTTCAGCCAAGTAGGAGTTGGTGTTGCTCACGAGAGCAACAAGTTTCAGCCGTCTGCGTTTTAGCAGTGGCACAAGCACTTTGATCTCGGGAGTGTTGCCGCTTTTGGAAATGCAGATGACGATATCGTCGTTCTGAATCATTCCCAAATCGCCGTGAATAGCATCGGCTGCGTGCATGAAAAGTGAGGGAGTTCCAGTGGAGTTGAGAGTCGCCACAATTTTATTGGCCACAATCGCGCTTTTACCAACTCCTGTTACGACAACGCGGCCTTTTGCAGAATAAATATCTTGAACACACCGCTCGAAATTATCATCGATGAAATGCGTAAGATTTTCAACTGCTCGAGATTCATTTATCAGCACTTCGCGTGCTATTTCTCGGATATTTTTTGTTATATTCAATTCCCTATCTGTATTTGACTCAAGAGCCAACAAAGATAAGGAAATCAGTCATTCGTAAACGTTTGCTATGTTAGTGGCGGAAGAAAAAGATTCGCTCAAGGATAAACTCAAAGAGATTTTTGGTTATACTCAGTTCAGGGGAAATCAGGAAGCGGTCATAAAGAATATTCTTAGCGGCAAGAACACATTTGTGATCATGCCGACCGGAGCAGGAAAATCACTGTGCTATCAATTGCCCGCGATGGTCAACGATGGCCTCGCGATTGTCATCTCACCTCTCATCGCGTTGATGAAGAATCAAGTCGATTCGCTCAACGCGTACGGAATCAATGCACGATTCCTCAACTCGACGCTGAGTAAAGGAGAAATCACCAAGCTGAAGAAAGATGCAATGGCAGGAACTATCAAGTTGCTGTACGTGGCACCGGAATCCTTGAGCAAAGAAGAGAACATACAGTTCTTGCAAAAAGTGAATGTGTCTTTCATCGCGATCGATGAAGCACACTGTATCTCCGAATGGGGTCACGACTTCCGTCCAGAATATCGTAAGATCAAAACCATGATCGCCCAGCTCGGCGACATGCCGGTGATTGCCCTCACGGCCACTGCTACGCCAAAAGTTCAGCTCGATATTCAAAAGAACTTGCAAATGGAAGAAGCCGATGTCTTCATCTCTTCTTTCAACCGCCAAAATCTATACTACGAAGTACGACCGAAAAAAGAAACAAAGAAACAACTCATTCGCTTCCTGAAAGAACACAAGGGGAAATCAGGGATCATTTACTGCCTCAGTCGCAAGAAGGTAGAAGAGATTGCTCAACTCATCAATGTGAATGGGTTCAAGGCTGCTCCCTATCATGCGGGCCTGGACCCCGACGTGCGGATGAAAAACCAGGATGACTTCTTGAATGAGGAGGTCGACATCATTGTGGCTACGATCGCTTTTGGAATGGGGATCGACAAACCAGACGTACGATTTGTTGTTCACTACGACGTTCCCAAATCTCTTGAAGGATACTATCAAGAAACAGGTCGTGCAGGTCGCGATGGCCTCGAAGGTCATTGCCTCATGTTCTATAGTCACAACGACCTCAACAAACTTGAGAAGTTTAATAAGGATAAATCGGTACAAGAACGTGAGAACGCGCGAATCCTCTTACAGGAGATGGAATTCTACGCAGAGTCGCCGGTATGCCGCCGCAAACAATTACTTCACTATTTTGGGGAAGAGTTTAAGCCCAACAACTGCGAGATGTGCGACAATTGCGTGCATCCCCGCGACCGCTTCGACGGAACAGAACACGTGCAGGTAGCTCTGCAAGCCGTTCAGCAAACAAACGAACGCTTCGGCATCAGCCACCTCGTGCACGTGATCCGGGGCGAGGAAGACGAATACGTCAAGAGCTACAGCCATTTCAAACTACCGATCTACGGCGCTGGCAAAGAGGAAGAGAGCGACTTCTGGAAATCGGTTATTCGCCAGACGATGATATTCCAATACCTCGAAAAGGATATTGAAAATATCGGTGTGCTTCGCGTAACAGAAAAAGGCAAGAGCTTCTTGAAGAAGCCACACCCAATCGAACTCGCCCGCGACCACGACTTCACCACAGCCATCGAAGAGGAAGAAGAGTCAGATAAAACTCCGATGCCTTCGAAGTCGTACGACGAGAAGCTCTTCGAAATGCTCAAAGCACTGCGCAAGAAAATCGCGCGCGAAAAAGAACTTCCTCCCTACGTTATCTTCCAAGATCCTTCGTTGGAAGAAATGGCCACCTCCTTCCCCACCACGAAAGACGACCTCGCGTCGGTCAACGGTGTCGGAATGGGTAAGGTCAACAAGTTTGGGAAAGAATTCATTGAGCTCATCAAACAATACGCGGAAGAACACGATATCGAAACGGCCAGTGACGTCATCGTGAAGACTTCGGTTAATAAGTCCAAAATCAAGATCTTCATTATTCAGCAAATCGATCGGAAAATCGACCTCGAAGAAATCGCATCGTCGAAGAACATCTCGTTCGATGAACTACTCACCGAGATTGAGAACATTTGCTATTCAGGGACTAAGTTGAATTTGGACTATTACATCGACGAAGTCCTTGACGAAGAGAAACAAGAGATCATTTACGATTACTTCCTCAACTCGGAAACCGACAGCATTGAGGACGCTGTGGCTGAACTCAAGGATGAAGACCCAGATTTCAACGAAGACAACCTTCGACTCATGCGCGTGAAATTCTTGAGCGAATACGCGAATTAGTTTGAGATGGTAGGTTAGTTGATGGTTGGTAGTTGGTGGTTAGCGTCTGTTCAGGTGAAAAAAGGTTAGCCTTATCTGGACTTTCACAATTTTCCAGTTTCGAATTACCATTCAATGTCGTTGAATTAAGTGGTAGCAATGTGTTCCGGGTTAAAGGTAAGATTTCAGGTTAGTCGTGGCGTTGTCGCTGGTTCCCACCAGTTTAACATGATGACATTGAAAGTTGGTTCTTTTGTATTCCGTCTGAGGCTCGAAAACACACAAGAACCAATGTCAAAATATCCAATTTTTTTTCGCCGTAGCCTTTGGTGTAGGTGGTCAGAGGCTCAAGGAGAAGCGTCTGTGTTGGCTGTTAACCAACTGACGCGGTTACGGTCTGTTCAGTCCAAAAGCGGTCAACGCGTTTCAGGCATCGTCAAACCACCAACTAACAACGACCAACTAACAACCAATCTCAGCTAGCAACTCCCATCCATCTATCGTACTTTCGCGGATATGAATATCCTCATCATTGGCAGTGGAGGGCGTGAGCATGCGTTGGCCTGGAAGATCCGGCAAAGTCGTCATTGTGATCAACTCTTCGTGGCACCCGGGAACGCCGGAACCGCGCTAGTCGCGACCAACAAACCCATCGCTGTCGACAACTTCGATGCACTTGGAAAGTTATGCATCGATGAAAAGATCGAGCTGATCGTCGTGGGCCCTGAAGTGCCGTTGGTGAAAGGCATTCGCGACTACTTCGAACGCAAACCTGAACTGGCCAACATCGCCATGGTAGGACCGGGGCAATCGGGGGCGCGCCTCGAAGGCAGCAAAGACTTTTCGAAACAGTTCATGCTTCGCAATGGTGTCCCCACCGCCCAGGCTAAAACCTTTACCGCTCAGGAATCCAAGCATGCGATCGACTATCTCAAGACTCTGAGCCCGCCTTACGTGCTGAAAGCCGATGGGCTTGCCGCTGGCAAAGGCGTGGTGATCGCCACGTCGCTCGACGAAGCAACCGAAACTGTGAAAGAGATGCTGGTCGATCAAAAATTTGGAGAAGCGAGTGCACGGATATTAATCGAAGAATTCCTCGATGGAATTGAACTGTCGGTCTTCATTCTTACCGACGGAAAAGACTACGTCATTCTCCCCGAGGCCAAAGACTACAAACGAATTGGCGATGGGGATGAGGGTCCGAATACCGGTGGGATGGGCGCAGTCTCGCCTGTGGTCTTCGCGGATGCCGAATTCATGGAAAAAGTCGAGACTCGTGTCATCATCCCAACTGTGCAGGGTCTGCAAAAGGAAGGCATCGACTACAAGGGGTTTATCTTCATTGGTTTGATGAACGTAAAGGGTAATCCGTTTGTCATTGAATACAATGCACGGATGGGCGACCCTGAGACGCAGGCGGTGATGCTTCGGATTGATGGAGACCTGGTAGAACCACTGTTGGCGGCCGGCCAAGGCAAGCTGAAGGGGCACCATTTGAAGGCTGCTCCGGGGTATGCAATGACGGTGTCTCTAGTGGCTGGTGGCTATCCAGGGGACTACAAGAAAGGTGATCCTATTTCTGGTTGGAACCAGCCTGGGGTCTTCCATGCGGGGACTAAACTCGCGTCGAACGAGGTGGTCACCGATGGAGGAAGGGTGCTCTCCGTGACAGGCAAAGGGAACTCCCTCCCTGAGGCTCGTAAAATTGCCTACGAACGAATTTCCGGCATTTCATGGGATGGGCTATATTTCCGAAAGGATATTGGCCTGGATCTGCAAAAGATCGAAGAAAGCGTCCGTCACGCGTAGGCGGTTGGCTCCCCAAACGAAAGAAGGCATATATGGCTTGTGCATGTGGTTCGGCCAAAGGCGGTAAAGTCGCCGGCTGTAAAAATAACGGTGCCTGTGGAACAGGCGGTTGCAATAAAATGAACGTCTTCGACTGGCTTTCCAACATGGAAATGCCGGGAGAAAGCAAGTTCGACGTGGTAGAGGTGCGCTTCAAAAATGGACGCAAAGACTTCTACCGAAATACTGAACGGCTCTCGCTCACGACTGGCGATCCCGTCGTCGTGGAAGTATCCAACGGTCACCATATCGGTTATGTCTCGCTGCAGGGCGAGTTGGTTCGCTTGCAGATGCAGAAAAAGAATGTCGCCAACGACAGCGAGATCCGAAAGATCTACCGGATCGCCCATGCAAAAGACCTTGAAAAACTAGAGGAGGTAAAGAAGCGGGAGAACCCAACTTTGTACCGCACTCGTGAAATTGTGCGTGCCCAAAACTTGGCAATGAAACTCTCGGACGTCGAGTACCAGGCCGACAACGCAAAGGCGACCTTTTATTATTCAGCGGACGACCGTGTGGACTTCCGCGAACTGATCAAAGTACTCGCCGCCGAGTTCAGAATTCGGGTCGAGATGCGTCAGATCAGCTTGCGCCAAGAGGCCGGAAGACTTGGTGGCATCGGAGTGTGCGGGCGTGAATTATGTTGCTCTACTTGGTTGAGCGACTTCAAGAACGTGGCGACCAGTGCCGCACGCTATCAAAATCTTTCGCTGAATCCAAGCAAGCTGTCGGGGCAGTGTGGCCGCTTGAAATGCTGCCTCAACTACGAGTTGGAAACCTACATGGAAGCGTTGAAAGACATTCCAGACATCGAGGCACCGCTGGTGACAATGAAGGGCGAGGCCACCCTTCAAAAGACTGATATTTTCCGTAAGATCATGTGGTTTGGATACAGGGAGGAAAACACCTGGTACCCGATCAACATCGAACGTGTTAACGAAATCTTGGACTGGAACCGGTCGGGCCGGAAGCCAGCAACGCTGGAACAAAACCACGAAGAGGAAAAGGCAACGGGCGGGCCGTTGAACAGCGATCTTGAGAGCCTTGACAAGAAGTTCAAAGACAAGTCTAAGAAACGGAAGAAGCCACACCATCGCCGCGACAACAATCAGCAAGGACAAGGAGGTCAGAATCCTGCCAATCAAAACCAGCAGGGGAATCGAAATCAAAATCAAGGGCGAAAGGGCAATCCCGGGAACCAACAAGGCCAACGACCGAACAAAGGCCGCCCGAACAACAATCCACCGAAAGGATGATGCGTCGATTTTTTGTAGTCCTAGTTTTCGGCGCTATGTGCGCTGCTTGCGACAGCAACCGGGTATTTGAAGAGAATAAAGATTTCTCGAAGCGCTATTGGTTGGCGCAGGACACCGTTCAATTCGAATTCAATATTTTGGAGGGTGGCGTGCCTTATAATGTACTGTACAACGTGCGAAATTCGCTCGACTATCAGTACTCGAGGATATTCGTGAACTATACGCTTGAGGATTCTACCCACACCCAGTTGGTGTCGCGGTTGGTAAGCAATTACTTATTCGACGTAAAAACCGGGAAACCTTTTGGTAGCAGTGGAATCGGTGATATCTACGATCATCGGTTTCCCTTGCTCGAAAATCGCCCGTTGGCGGCTGGTAAGTACTACGTAAAGCTGCAACAGTTCGTGCGCACCGACTCTGACACGCTCCGTGGGGTGCTGGCGACCGGTATCCGGGTTGAGAAGTTGGAGAAGGAGTAAAAAAGAAGCCCCGACTGTTACATCGGGGCCGGGAAATTTCTGGCTGTGAGTTACACGCCCACCCTAACTTACCAAAAACCTGAAAACCTACTTTATCAATTCTTAGTTGATAAACCTGTGTGTAGGTTTTGCGAAAAAACTGTTATCAAATGAACGAAGGGAACGCGCCGTTCAGAAAATCTTTTGATTAGAAAGAAATTAAAAGTCCCCTAAGAAAAATCAGAGCGACGGATTACGCGCCAGCGATTGGAAATGTGACGCGCACCAGCGTTCCTTCTCCCGCCTTCGAGTTGATCTCAATGGTGCCGCGGTGCAAGGTGATGATGCGCTGGCTGAGTGACAAGCCGATCCCATAGCCACGGGCCCTAGACGTAGCGTCGGCACGGAAGAAGGGCTCAAACACACGCTGCAGGTCTTCTTCCCCGATGCCAGGGCCTCGGTCGATCACCGCGACGACCAACCTTTCTTCCAGACAGGTAAGGACAACCTGAGCGCGCTTCTCGGGCGAAAACTTGCATGCATTTTCTATCACGTTGCGCAAGGCCGTCTTTAACAAGTGCGGATTTCCATTCACGTACAATTTTGACTCGTCTTCAGGCAAGTCCCGCAGCTCAACAAGCACGTGATACTCGGGCTCCACAGATTCGAGCCGCTCACGCACCTCCCACAAGATTTCATCGAGGCGTACGCGCACCATGGAAAATGAACTCTCGTCGCGGCTCAACTGGGCGAGCTCAAGCAGGCTATTCGACATGTGGTTGAGTTCCTTGATGTCCTCCAATACGCTTTCAATCGTGGCTCGATACTCAGCACTGTCGCGTTCGTTCAGCAATGTCACTTCCAACTGCGACGTGACCTTGGTCAGTGGGTTCTTCAGTTCATGCGACACGTTGGCCACAAAAGTCTTTTGTAGCGCGAATGCTCCTTCAATCCGGCCTAACATCTTATTGAAGATCGCCACGAGCTTGCCGATCTCGTCGGGCTGACCACTGTCTTGAACGCGTTCGCTCAAATCCAACGGCGAAATTCCCTCCACGGCAGTCATTACTTTTTGGATCGGTCGCAAGGCTCGACCTGAATACAGATATCCGGCGAGAGCCACGATGGCGATCATGACAATCGACATCGTAATAAGCAGTGTCCGTAAATCAGCGAGGCGTTGTTGTCCATCGCGGTTGACAGCGCCGGCGATCACCACGAAGTTGCCACGGTCGCGGAACATAAATCCAACCACGTTGAACTCGCCTTGTCGGACATGAACTTCGCGCTCGCGACGCACACGAGAAAAGAAAGAGCTATCCACCTTCAACTCGAAGTTGGCGGTGTTCACGAACAGCATGCGGTCGAGGCTGTCGAGCACGACGATGTTCTCACGGTATAAGTTATCGGCTTTCGCCCGGTCGATGATGGTGAGCAGGGTTGAGTCGATTTGATCGACTTTGATGAGGAGAACTGCTAACGTGATCCCCTTTTCGCGAAGACGCTTGTCAAACTCGCGTTCGGTGTGGTTGCTCCAAAGGTAAAAGACAGTGAAAAACGAGAGGAGTACAATCGCCGTCACGAGGATGGTAAACTGAAACGTGAGGCGCGTTCGGATCTGCACTCAATCGGCCTTTAAGACATAGCCCATCCCAAATTGAGTATGAATGAGCTTCTTCTCAAAGTCGCGGTCGATTTTTTTTCGAAGATAGTTGACGTACACCTCCACCATGTTGGTGCCCGTGTCAAAGTCCACGTTCCAGACGTTTTTGGCGAGTTCTGCCCTCGGAATTACTTTTCCCTTATTTCGGAGGAAATACTCCAAAAGGGCAAACTCCTTGGCCGTGAGTTCGATGCTCTTGCCCGTTCGTTTCACGGTTCGACGCTCGACATCCATCACCAAATCCGACACCGCGAGAATACTCTCTTCTGCCATCCGTTGCCTTTTTGTGAGGGAACGAATGCGCGCCAAAAGCTCGTTGAATTCAAAAGGTTTTGAAAGGTAGTCATCAGCTCCACTGTCGAGACCCGCCACCACTTCTTCGGTAGCGCCCAGAGCCGTGAGCATGAGGATCGGAGTCTGAATCTTAGCTTCGCGCAATTCCATGCACAACGCCCTCCCATCCATAACCGGCATGATGACGTCTGTAATAATCAAATTGTAGTGATTGCGGAGCGCAAGGTGCTTACCAGTACGTCCGTCTTCGGCAGTATCTACCTTGTATGCATTCTCCTCAAGACCTTTCTTGATGTATTGAAGGGTTTTCGGCTCATCTTCTATCAAGAGTATATTCATTCGATAAACTTACGAACGTGCCTCCCTGGCGTTTCTGATCCTAAGTTAGAAAAACATTAAAAAACCTGAATCGATCTGATCACATGTGCAAAGGACCGCTTCTAGGCTCTCTGTGGCGCTATTTCATCTTTCATCAAACGATCTAGAATAAAAAATATCTCCATTAAACTTCCATCGAGACTTCTAGTCAATGCATGGTGCAACACGCGACTACGTTACTTACTCGTTCAAACCACAATCAACCTTTTAGTCTCTTCCGATAATTCGAGAAGATCGTCGACTTTGAAATAAAACCCACATAGCGCCCTTGATCTAGAACTGGTATGTTCCACACGGTAGACTTATCAAACTTCTCCATGATGGACGCCATCTCTTCGTCGATCGCAGCTGTGACATGTGGTGGCCGCATCAGCTGATTCACTGTAAGGGTATCGTAGAGCTCGGTATTGAACATGGTCTCTCTAACATCTTCCAGCGCGATGACACCTAACAGTTGATTTTGACCATCGACGACAGGAAAAATATTCCGTTTCGACTTGGCGATCACTTCAACTAAAGTTCGAAGTGTTGACTTCGTCAGAACTGGAATGAAGTCGTGTTCGATACAATCAGTGGTCGACAAACGTGAAAGCAGTTGAGTGTCCTTGTCAAACGAAAAGTTTGCGACCTGTCTTTTAAGAATTGTTTCGTCCAACGCCTTTTGCTTTAAGAAGCGCGATGCAGTGAGGCTAAGTGCGGACACAATCATGAGCGGAATCATCAACCCATAGCCGCCAGTTATCTCTGCAATAAGGAAGATAGCCGTGAGCGGTGAATGGAAAACGCCTGTGAGCATGCCAGCCATGCCGACCAGCGTGAAGTTCGCAGGCGCGACTCGGTCAAATCCAGCCATCACCATGAAATTAGCAAATGAAAATCCCAAGCACGCTCCCACAAAGAGCGATGGAGCAAAGTTGCCACCGTTCCCTCCTGCTCCCAAGGTGAGACCCACGGCAAACACTTTAATAAGAGAGAGAACAAAGACAGTGACAATCAGCATAAACTGCTTGTCCTCCACGGCAACGAGTAAGCTATTCTCGAAGAGTTTCCCTGGTGTTTGTCCGGCGAGTTCTCGAATGGTGTCGTAGCCATCGCCAAACAAGGACGGAAAAATGAAGATCAGTCCGCCGAGTAATAGTCCTCCGATGCCGAGTCGGGTCCACGTATTTTGAAATGATCGCTTGAGTGTATCCTGGGTCCACAGCAGGGAGCGGATATAAAACACGGACACGGAGCCGCATAAGAGTCCGAGCAGGATGTAGAGTGGCACATTATGGTAGTCGAATTCGCGCACAAGCGTAAAGGACAAAACGATCCCTTCGTGCAACACTATTTTTGAACACAGGGCTCCGACTGCGCCGGCGATCAACAAAGGGATGAACGAAGAAACATTGATGTCGACCAGGAGTACTTCCAATGCGAATAGCACTCCGGTAATGGGGGCATTGAAAGCGGCGGCGATTCCGGCGGCCGCACCACACGCAAGCATCAGTGTGCGATCGCGGTACCCCACGGGAAATACCGAGGCGAACGTAGAACCGATGGCAGACCCGGTTTGCACGATCGGTGACTCCAGACCAACCGAACCACCAAGTCCCACGGTCACCGCGCTTGTGACGGCATGGCTGTATGTTTCACTCTTATCGATCTGGCTTGATTTCTTCGCAATGGCGAGCAAGACGTGCCACGTTCCAGTTTTGAGTGGTGTTCGAATTAAATACTTGACAACAAAAACTGTGAGCAGAATTCCGAAAGCAGGCGCGATGACATATACCCAATGAAACTTCACATATCCATCGTACACGGCAAGTTGGAGGTAATGGACGACCGTCTTAAGAAGAACCGCGGTCAAGCCAGCCCAAATAGCAATAAGGATAGACGCGAGAAATAGAAATTGACGATTGGTAAAGCGACTCAGAATTTTCTGGCTCACCAATCCTGGCACCTTACGTACGGCATCCAACCACTTCATTCGCTTCTATCAATCGATAAAAATAGAAAAGAAACAAAAAAGTCGGGAGGATTAGTCCCGACTTCTTGTCATTAACGGCGAAAAATTATCTACGCAGTCTTTGCACTTACTTTCTTTTCATCTAAAGCTGCCTTTGCTTGATCACGGGCGCGATCGAAGTCGAGCACAACAGGGGCAGCGATAAAGATTGAAGAATAAGAACCGACACCGATACCAATCAGCAAAGCGAATGAGAAGCCTCGCATCACTTCGCCACCGAAAAGTAGTAGGACTATCACCACGATAAGTGTGGTACCTGAGGTGATCAATGTACGGCTGAGGGTGCTGTTGATGGCGTCATTGAACAATTTTGGCTTGTCATGGGTAGCACCGAAACTCAAGAACTCACGAATCCGGTCGAAGATGATCACGGTGTCGTTGATTGAGTAACCAATCACAGTCAAAATCGCGGCCACGAATACCTGGTCGATCTCGAATGCCATACCAAAGGCGCCCGCAACTCCAAAGGCAGCGAACACGAACAAACTGTCGTGCACGGTAGCCACGATGGCCCCGACGCTATACGACACGTTTTTGAATCGGAACAAGATGTAGAAGAATATCCCCAAAAGCGAGAACAAGCTGGCGTACCAGGCCGAACCCTTGATGTCGTCGGCCACGGTTGCACCTACTTTGCTTGAACTTCCGATCGTGAAGTGGCCCTTCTCGATGGAGAGCGGATTTTCCTGGTATTCCATACCTGTTGCCTTGGTGAGACCGGCCACGAGCGCCGACTTCACCTTCTCTGCAGTTTCGTCTGAGTCGTCGTCGATCAACCACGACGTGGTGACTTTCAAAGAAGTGTTGCCGTCGAAGTTTTTCACTTCCGTACCTGCTCCTTCGAACGCATCTGTCAACGCAACTTTCATGGTGGTGGCGTCTACTGGTTCGGCGAAGGTCACCACGTATGAGCGACCTCCTTTGAAGTCTACACCGAGGTTGAGTCCGTTGATCATGATCAACACAAAGCCCAACACGATGAAGCCACCGGAAATCAAGTAGTTGAGTTTACGGTATGCGATGAAATTGAAACTTCCACGGGATCTCCACAAGCGAGCGAGCGCCGAGTCGAACGACATCTTGCTTTGATCGCCTTTGCGAATCATCCATTCCACCACTACACGAGAGATGTAGACGGCTGTAAAGAACGACGTCATGATACCTACCATTAGGGTGATACCGAACCCTTTCAATGGTCCTTGGCCCAAGAAGTACAAGAACACGGTAGTGATCAGGGTTGTCAAGTTCGAGTCGAAGATCGAAGCAAATGCACGGCTATAACCTGTATTGACCGCGTCGACCAAACGGCGACCCGCTCGAAGTTCTTCTTTGATCCGCTCATAAATCAGTACGTTCGCATCGACGGCCATACCCATCGTGAGGACGATACCGGCGATACCTGGCAACGTCAATGATGCATCGAGTTGCGCTAAAATCCCTAAGATGAAGAAGATGTTGAACAACAGGGCGATGATTGCCACCCAACCGCCCTTCGAATAGTAGGCGATCATAAAGATGACAACCAATGCGAGACCTGCGGCCATCGAGATCAGGCCTTGGTTGGCAGCCACTTTACCAAGTGTAGGTCCCACAATCGCTTCCTCGACGATTCGTGTGGGAGCCGGCAGCGAACCAGCTTTCAGGACGTTGGCCAAGTCTTTCGCTTCTTCGCTTTCGAACGAGCCAGAAATCTGCGAGCTGCCGTTCGGAATCTCATTCTCCACATAGGGAGCCGTGTACACGAGGTTATCGAGAACAATGGCGATGCGTCCACGTGGCTTTGCGGCAGCAGCGGCGGTCATGTTTGCCCAAATCTTGGCGCCCTGCGGGTTCATATTCATGCTCACGGCATTGCGCGCATAGCGATCGAAGTCGGGACGCGCATCGGTGATCACCTCGCCTGTCAACTGGGGTTTACCAGCGCGTCCGAGATTCACGAAAGTCAAGAACAAATCTTCCACGCCCGGGGTGATATCGGTCTGCGGCTTTACATCCCAGAAGTATCCAATATTCTTCGAGCGAAGGATGTTCTTCACGCTTTCACGTTTCATCATTTTGTTGACTGCTGCGGTGTCGCGCACGTCGTACAAGAAGGCGTAGTTCTGGTTCGACAACGCGAGCAAAGGCGACATGCTGGCGTTACGAAGCGAGTCCAGCGCTGCGGCAGCTTTTGCAGAATCGGAGTTGGCCAATTGGTTCTCCAAAGCGGAGGCCGTGGTATCGGCGCTCAAGGCAGACAACGCTGCGGTATTATCTGCCGCAGTAGTGGCACTTGTTGCCTTCTTTTCAGTTTGCATCTCGCGAACAACGGTCGTATTAATGGCCATCAACACTTGTTGCATCACGGGATCATTTGGTTCGATCACATCCCAAAATTCGAGACGCGCCACACCTTGCAAGAGTTTCTTGATCCGCTGTGGGTTATCGGCACCTGGAACTTCGATTTGAATTCCGGCCGAGCCTTGCAGTCGTTGTACGGAGGGCTGCGATGTACCGAATTGGTCGATACGCGTTTTCAAAATAGTGTACGAACGGGCGATGGCCTCATCGATTTCTTTATCCAAGAATTTCACGACGGCGTCATCATCCGCGTTTTGACGAATGCGATCAGCGTTTGCAGACGTTGCAAACAGTGTCGCGAGGTTTTGATTGGGATTGAGCTTCTTGTATTCCTGACGGAAGAGTTCGGCGAAACTTGCCTGGCTGCTCTTCTGACGTTCGCGGGCGTTGCGAAGTGCCTCGTTAAACGTAGCATCTTGCGTGTTGCCGCTCAGACCTTTCACAATGTCGGCAGGCGATACTTCCAACACGACGTGCATCCCACCTTGAAGGTCGAGACCGAGCGCTAGTTCGTGCTCCTTCACTTCTTTGTAGGTGTATTCTGCCCCGAGCAGATCGTATACCGGCTTATTCCAAAGTGAGTCTAGGTAGCGGTGTTGCTTTTGTAAGTCGGTGTTTCCATTTGCGTCTGTGGCATAACGAGCCGCCTCTTGGTTCACCTTATAGGAAACCAGTGTAAACGACAGGTAGTACAAACAGAGCGCCGTGATCAAGATGGTGAGTATGATCACAAATCCTTTGTTGCGCATAGCGAGTTAGAAAATTTAGAATTGTTTGAAATAAATAAAGACACGTTGAAAGAAGGCACATCAGCACCTTCAGCTTCGATCGTAAAAATCGACCAGCAAAAGAACAGGGAATTACGGCGCGTTAGGCGCGATGACAGTGCGTAGGAGCACCTTCAAGAACTGCGCGACCGGCACAGAACTGACAACTTCGGTGGGGCTTGGAACTTCCACGGCATCCAGCTCGGTAACCAAGGGGACCGAGGGTTCGTCCATTTTCATGGCCGTTCCCGGAATAGCTTCAGTCGGGGCTTGGACGGTGGGTCCGGGCACTTCTTTCGAGTCGGGAGCAGCCTTCTTCTCGATCTTGGTTTTGGCCACCTGGGTTGGAGATAGCGCTGGGCTCGCAAGAATAGCACACACTGCGAGGAAACCCGCAATGATCATCACTATTCTAGAAATCGACCGCTTTCTCATAACTGGACGGCAAACCTACGAAATCCAGACTAACTGCCAAAACGAGGTTCCAGCTAAAAAAGAGGGTAAAACGCCTTGAAATTGCTCAGAAATCGGAAACAGCGAGCTTGCTTCGGAGGTACTCGACCAACACGCCGAGGGCGCGCTTCGAATTGCTGTTGTTTGGAATGACAAGGTCGGCACTATGTTTTAATGGCTCGATGAGTCCTTCGTACACGGGCATCACGTGGAATTCGTAGCGGTAGAGCACGTCGTTAATGTCATACCCCCGTTCCACTTGATCGCGTTTGATGCGGCGTGCAATTTTGACGTGGGGCTTCGCTTCGATGAAAAGCTTGAGATCTAACTCCTGCTCGATCTCATCGAAATATTGAACGAAGAGTCCTTCCACCACCAGCAGCGGTGCGGCTTTGAAGTGCAGGACGTTTGGCTCGGCCTTCGGGTTGTTGAAAGTGTATTCCTTTTTGTATACGTCGGAGCCAGATTTTAACTTCATGACATCTTCGAAGAACGACTTTCGGTCGATCGCGCCGGGCAAATCAAAATTCTCAATGCCATTGTCGTCGCGGACTTGCTCATGCAATGGCTTATAGTAATTGTCTTGTGAAATGAGGCAGATGTCCTGCGGCGCAAAAACGGATGAGAGTCCATTCAAGAAATAGGTCTTACCGGAACCACTTCCGCCTGTAATGCCGATTGTGAAAGCGCGCTTCATGATTGTGCGTTCAGAAAATTAACAAGTTTTCTGACAGCAGCACCGCGATGGCTCACGGCATTTTTTTCTTCCAGCGTCATTTCGGCCAACGTCTTCGAGGCGCCCTCCGGGAGAAAGATGGGATCGTACCCAAACCCGTCGGTCCCGCGACGTTGCTCCAAGATCACTCCATTCACCGTTCCCTCGAACCTGTACATCTGGTGGTTCAGGAAAAGCGTGATGACCGTGCGAAACCGGGCACGGCGATTAGACTTTCCTGCCAAGTTTTGAAGGAGTAGGTTCATGTTGTCTTCTGCGCTGCGATGGGGACCGGCGTAATGGGCAGAATCTACGCCAGGTGCACCCTCGAGTGCCTCTACTTCTAGGCCTGTGTCATCGGCAAAGCAGTCGACTCCGTATCGAGCGTGGACGTATTCAGCTTTCTGTTTTGAGTTGCCTTCTAACGAATCCTGTTCTTCGGCCAATGGTTCGGTGCATCCAATGTCTTGCAACGTGCGAAGATGGATTCCGTCGGCAAGGAGCGACTGGATTTCGTCGAGTTTGTGCTTGTTATTAGTAGCAATAACTACCGAGCGCATTGTATTCACCGATCTCAACGAGTTCCAATTCATACTTCAGGATCGTGTTGGGTGGAACCGGCGACGACGGCTGTCTTTGAGTTTTGTATGCCAGACCTGAAGGAATGTAAACGGTGGCTTTACCACCCACCTGCATAAGCTTGAGCATGATCTGAACTCCGGAGATCAGCTGCTTGAGCGGCGCTTTGTACCCTGTCGTGGTGTTGGAGTTGAAAGACTCGACCTCATATAAGATATAAGCCGAGTACTTGATCCGAATACAATTGTCTTTTGTGGGGAATGGACCCGAACCGACTTGCTCGATCGTGTAGCGAAGGCCGTTGTCGAGCTTAACTGCATCAATCCTGTTTTCGGACAGGTATTTGTCGATGATGGCCACGTCGTACACCAACTGTTCATCAGCAGTCAACACGGGAGCGGTCGACGAGTTACATGCCACCATGATACCCACGAATGCGATCCAACCAAAAATCCTTCTCATGACACCCATCAAGGTTTTTTCACACTTAATAACTCCATATCGAACTGTAATATTGCGTCTTGCGGTATTACAGGGGGTCTTCCATATTTCCCGTACGCCAAGGGCGAAGGAATGAACACGGTGAGGGCGGTACCCGGCGCCATGGTCATCAAGATTTCGTCCCAACCCTTAATGACTTGACCTGTTCCGACGGCAAAAGGAATTTCGCCTGAATCGAACTCACGACCATCCAAAAACTGCCCTGCGTACTTTACGTTTACGTAATCTCCGGCCACTGGTGGTTGGCCAGAGCCTTGCTTTTTGATCACGTAGCGCAAGCCCGACTCAGTGGTTTTTGCTTGCATGTTCTTTCCTTTCAAGAACCCATCGATGATGGTGCCGTCTTTTACAAGTTGCACCTTGTAGTATTCGACCAGCTCGGCCTCACGCGCATCCCGCTCTTTGGCTTCGGCTTCCATTTGTACTTTCAACTTTTCGTTGTGAACCGAGTCGCATTTTGCTCTGAACTTGATGGCACCGGGTTCGTCGGTTACATCCATGCAGCCGATTTGAAAGGTAAACGTGCTTTCCGGATCCACGTATTCGGGCACAGGCATCCGCCACACCATGGTAAAGAGATCCTTTGCCTTCATCGGGAATAGGATAGAGTCGCCCTTGGCCAACAAACGAAACGATTCCACCACGCCATGTTCGCCCGAGCGAAGCATTTCATCTTGAATTCTTACAAGTTCTGGATAGTCGGTTTTACGATTGTCGTACCAAGCAGAATCCTTTTGATCGACGATGGCCATGCTCATGATCAACACTTCGCCAGGTTTTGCGATGGGTGCACCCGACTTCTTCACAAACTTGAATGTGTAGCCACTCGCCGTGGTCTCTGTCTTCTCTTTACATGCTGCCATCATGATGAGTAGCAGCAAGGCAGGCACAATCATTCTTTTCATAACCATCATATCGGCTCTTAGTCTTTTTGTAGTTTGTCTTTGTATTCGGGGAGAATGCCTATGAACTTTTTCAACGTCTCTTCTAACGAAAGCTTGGTCGTTCCCCCGGATGCGTTTCGGTGACCTCCACCATCGAAATGCTTGCGTGCCATTTCGTTGACCGAAAAATCGTCGAGCGATCGGAATGAAAGCTTGATCTCTTCTTTTCGATCGTACATCAGCACGGAAAGTTTCACGCCTTTGATCGAGAGGCCGTAGTTCACTAATCCTTCTGTGTCGCCGGTTTGCGCGCCGAACTGTTTCAATTCGTCTTGAGACAGGGTCATATAAGCTGTCCGGAACTCAGGAAGCACGTTGAGTTTTTGTGACAATACATACCCGGTAAGTCGAAGGCGCTCGATCGTGTTTGTATCGTACACGTCTTTGGCTACCTCGTGGGGGTTGGCGCCTTTTTGAACGAGTTCGGAGGCGATTTTGAATTCGCGGTAATGGGTATTGTTGTGTCTGAACCCTCCGGTGTCGGTCATCAAACCGGCATATAGGCAGTTCGCGATGGCGGAATCAATGGCACTTTCGCCACCGACTTCGCAAATCAATTCATACACGAGGCCGGCGGTTGAGGCAGATGTGATATCCCACTTTTCAAAAGACGCGAACTGCTCGGGTTCGAGGTGATGATCGACCATCACCTTTGTCGCCTTTGCCTCACGTATGGGTGTCTCAAGGTCGCCGATCCGTTTCAGGCTGGAGAAGTCGAGGCAGAAGATTAGATCCGCGGAGGCGATCTTTTCCTTTGCCCGTCGGAGTGTGTCCTCTTTTTTGTCGAGGGCGAGCACGTGTTCGTTTCCAGGCATCCACGAAAGGAATTCGGGGTAGTCGCTAGGTGTAATCACCTGCACCCTGTGTCCCTTTTTGAGGAGAAATCCAGCGAGGCCTAGGGAGGAGCCGAGCGCGTCGGCGTCCGGCTTAAAGTGCGTGACGATCACCACGTTTTGCGGGCGGTCGACAAGGGTCCGGAAGGCCTCGATGTTTTTCATGCAAGGGGCAAAAATGAGTATAAATGAGGGCGTTTGCAAAGGCTCCAATTTCCCTTTCCTTGTTATGGCTACTTTTGATACTTTTGCGCCCGCCTGCAAAGCCCTTTATCCCCTTATTCAAGTGGGAAGAGGAATGCAGTTTAATATCCCTATAAATCTTATTCAGAAATGGCAGGAAACAGGACATTTACGATGATTAAGCCGGACGCAACCACCGCCGGCAACACAGGTGCGATCACGCAGAAAATTGAAGAAGCCGGATTCCGGATCGTGGCAATGAAAAAAGTGCAACTGACGCCCGAATTGGCGGGCAAGTTCTATGCGATCCACAAGGAACGTTCCTTCTTCGGCGAGCTCGTCGCCTACATGTCGTCGGGCCCAATCGTGCCGATGATCTTAGAAAAAGACAACGCCGTGGAAGACTTCCGCAAATTGATCGGAGCAACTGACCCTAAGAAGGCTGCTCCCGGCACCATCCGCGCTTTGTTCGCCAAGTCGATCGACGCCAATGCAATCCATGGCAGCGATTCTGACGCGAATGCAGAGATCGAAGGCAACTTCTTCTTCTCTCAGTTCGAGAGATTTTAAGGATCGCTTTACAAGCAAAGTTCAGGGTGTTGCAATCGCGCAAACACCTTGAACTTTTGACCACCCTCAGTAGTTTTCTCATCACGCCGCCAGAAACAGTCGAGGCCGGCAGTCTCAATACCAGAAAAATCGTCACACCATGCCTACCCATTCATCGTACCAGGAACCCTTCGAATCACGACACATTGGACCTGACGCCAACCAGATCCAAGAAATGCTTCAACTAATCAAAGCCTCCTCGGTCGATGAGCTGATCGCTCAAACAGTACCTGCCAATATCCGGTTAAAAAAAGGTCTCCAACTCCCTGCCCCGCAGTCTGAGTTCGAGTTCCTCAACAGCTTCAAGAAAACCGTTTCAAAAAACAAGATTTTTAAATCCTATATCGGAACGGGCTATTACAACACCATCACACCGGGTGTCATCCTGCGCAACATACTCGAGAACCCAGGTTGGTACACAGCCTATACGCCTTACCAAGCGGAAATTGCGCAAGGTCGCCTCGAGGCCCTGATCAACTATCAAACAATGGTGATCGACTTAACTGGGATGGAAATTGCCAACGCATCCTTGCTCGACGAGGCCACCGCGGCTGCCGAAGCGATGCACTTGCTTTTGGCGTCACGCAAGGGCACCAAGAAGGAGGCGACGCGATTCTTGGTCGACATTCACACCTTCCCTCAAACGATCGACGTATTGAAAACCCGTTCGGCACCTCTTGGGGTGGAACTAGTGGTCGCCGATGTCACCAAGGCAGACCTCACCGACGCGAATCTATTCGCCGTGTACGTGCAAACGCCGAACAACAACGGTGAGTTAATCGACTATACTAACCTGATCGCCGCCGCGCACGAACATGAAGTTTATGTTGCCGCAGGCACCGATCTGATGAGCTTACTCCTCGCGAAGTCTCCCGGCGAAATGGGAGCCGATGTGGTGGTGGGATCATCGCAACGTTTCGGCGTCCCGATGGGCTTCGGAGGTCCTCATGCTGCGTTCTTCGCCACACGCGACGAGTTCAAACGTCAAATGCCGGGTCGCATCATTGGTGCATCTGTCGATGCGCATGGCAAACCCGGATATCGCATGGCCCTCCAAACTCGCGAACAACACATTCGCCGCGAGAAGGCTACCTCAAACATTTGCACCGCACAAGTATTGCTGTCGGTGATGGCCGGAATGTATGCCGTATATCACGGTCCCGAAGGCCTCAAAAAAATTGCCCTTCGAATTCATGAACTTACACGCCTTCTGGAAAAGGCGTTGATCGACGCCGGCGCGCAGTCATTGAACAAGAACTTCTTCGACACCTTGAAAGTGAAGGTAGCGGATGCCAAAGCAATCGAGAAAGAGGCCGTCAAGCACGAAGTCAACTTCCGTTACTTCGCCGACGGCACCATCGGCATTTCTTTGGATGAAACCACGAACCTGGATGACGTGAATTTAATCGCTTCCATCTTCGGTGCTAAATCCAAAGCGACCCATGCTGCACAACCGTCGAACTGGCCGGCAAACCTCGTTCGCCAATCGCGCTACATGACACACCCAGTGTTTAATTCGCACCACGCAGAGCACGAAATGCTCCGGTACATCAAGAAGTTGGAGAATAAAGACCTCTCGATGGTGCACTCGATGATTTCACTTGGATCATGCACCATGAAGTTGAACGCTACCACGGAAATGATCCCCGTCACCTGGCCCGAACTCGGCCAAATCCATCCGTTCGCCCCATCGAGCCAAACGGAAGGTTACCGCGAAATGATCACCAATCTTGAAAATTGGTTGAAGGAGATTACCGGGTTTACAGGAGTGTCCCTGCAACCCAATAGCGGGGCACAAGGTGAGTATGCCGGCCTGATGGTTATTCGTGCCTATCACTTGGCCCGCAACGAGGGTCATCGCAACATCTCGTTGATTCCGGCTTCGGCGCATGGTACGAATCCAGCTTCGGCGGTCATGGCCGGCATGGACGTCGTCGTCGTGAAATCGGATGAACATGGTAAGATCGATGTCGCTGACTTGAAGGCGAAAGCTGCTCAGTATAAGGACACCCTTGCGTGCCTGATGGTCACCTACCCTTCTACTCACGGGGTGTTCGAAGAAAGCATCGTTGACATCTGCGAGACCATCCATCAAAATGGAGGACTTGTATATATGGACGGCGCCAACATGAACGCGCAAGTTGGTTTGACGTCTCCGGCCAATATTGGAGCCGATGTCTGCCACTTGAACTTGCACAAAACATTCTGCATTCCTCATGGTGGCGGTGGTCCTGGCATGGGTCCAATCTGTGTGAACGACAAGTTGAAGCCATTCCTGCCTGGTCATGCGGTGGTCAATATCAATGGTAAGGATGCGATCCCTGCGGTTTCAGCAGCTCCTTGGGGTAGTGCGAGCATCCTCGCGATCTCCTACGCATACATCGCGATGATGGGTGGCGAAGGTTTGACCAACGCGACCCGCATTGCCATCCTGAATGCCAACTACGTGAAGGATCGCCTTGCACAGCATTTCAAAATCCTTTACACAGGTGCAAACGGACGTTGTGCCCACGAAATGATTGTTGACTGCCGCGACTTCAAGAAAGTCGGCATCGAAGTGGAAGACATTGCGAAACGCCTGATGGACTATGGCTTCCACGCACCTACGGTTTCTTTCCCCGTTGCCGGGACGCTCATGATTGAACCGACCGAGAGTGAACCAAAAGAGGAACTAGATCGCTTCTGCGACGCATTGATCGAGATTCGCAACGAAATCAAGGAGGTTGAAAACGGTACGGCGCCGCGCGAAAACAACGTACTCAAAAACGCGCCGCACACCGCTGCAATCGTCACGGCTGACGAGTGGACTCTTCCCTACAGCCGGACCAAAGCTGCATATCCACTGCCATACGTACGCGAGGCGAAATTCTGGCCCGCTGTCAGCCGCGTCGACAACGCGTACGGCGACAGGAACTTGGTGTGCGCATGTTTACCCATTGAAAATTATGTGAATTGAGAATTTAGAATTTAGAATGGAGAATTTGGTGAGAGTATTAGAGAAGGGATGGTCGGACTAAGAACGTAAATTCATCGAAACCCTCACCAAATTCTAAATTCGAATTCTCAATTCTCAATTCTCCTAATGAACAATTTGGTGAGAATTTTGGGTGAGTGATTCCTACAAATCAGAACACGAACTCATCTAAACCCTCATCAAATTCTAAATTTCAAATTCTCAATTCTCAATTCTTAAAAGCGTATTTATCGATCAAGTAAGTGAGCGCCGCCATGCTTGCGGCACCCATCTCGAGTTCACGCTTGTTTACTTTGTCGAAGGTATCCTGCGGCGTGTGATGGTAGTCAAAGTAGCGTTGAGAATCGGGCAGAAAACCGATCAAAGGAACACCTAATCTCGAGAGCGGACCAATGTCGGCGCCACCACCTTCTTGGGAAAAGTCAGATAGCCCGTAAGGTTCCAATAAGGGTTTCCAAGAGCGAATCTTTTCGCGCTCTGCATCGCTCGCACTCATGGAGAAACCACGTGGTGTGAATCCACCGCGGTCAGATTCCATGGCAGCAATATGTTTCTCGTGTTTGGCTTCCACGACTTCAGCGTATTTCAGACCACCACGCAGCCCGTTTTCCTCATTCATATACATGACCGCCCGAATAGTATGTTTGGGTCGATAGCCGATGGCTTTGAATAGCCGAAGGACCTCGATGGCTTGCACACACCCCGCACCATCGTCGTGAGCACCTTGCGCAAGGTCCCATGAATCGAGGTGGCCGCTCACCACGATCACTTCCTCGGGACGATCGGTGCCCTTAATTTCTCCGATCACATTATAGGAAGGTGCATCCTCCAACGTTTCGCAATGGGTCTCAAGGTAAAACTGCAAACTGTTGTCTTCCTTGAGCAGTTTGCTGAGCAACTCGGCGTGCTTGGTGCTGATTGCTACCGCTGGAATCTTAGGTATGTTGGGCTGGTACGACATCCCGCCTGTGTGCGGATAGTCTTCCAAGTTCGACCCCATCGAGCGAACGACAACAGCGATTGCGCCATAGCGGGCGGCCTCACTCGCACCTGCGCCGCGCTGATTGACGGCTCCCGCATACGCAGCAAACGTGTTGATCTTAGTGGGGTCCATCGGGCGGTTGAAAAACACGATCTTTCCTTTGATGGCGGAGTTGCCCAGTTGCTTCAACTCTTCGAAGGACTTCACTTCGATCACTTGTGCCGCCAGACCATTCGGTCCAGTGCCAACCGATCCACCCAACGCGCAGATGTTGACGGCCACCGTTCCCATTTTCTTGGAATTCACGATACGACCTTCCTCTTTTTGACCCCGTACCCAGTGGGGCACCATCACTGGCTGAAGCCATACCGAGTCGAACTCATATTCTTTCATCACATGCCGACTCCATTCTACCGCGGCAGCAGCGCCAGGAGATCCAGATAGCCTGGGGCCGATCCTGGTGGCGAGATGCTCAAGCATTTGGTACGACTCGCCTTTCGAAAGCGCGGCGTCGAATAAGAGTTTAATGGTGTTTTCGTCGGTGGTTTGTGCGCTCGCAGCGACAACACAACACACGAATAATAGCGTGGTAAGTTTCATGAAAAGAGTTTGGAGGTGCCTGAGGCAGAAAGATAGAAATTATCTCGAGTTGATCTCGGGTCGAACGCGGGTATCGGCAGAAGGAAGTGATACGAGTTGTGCCGCCCGAAGGATGAACATGTGATGGTCTGGGTCCGAGTCGTTGAGTTGGAGGTATCCCTCTACCCAAATCGCTTTTGTGTTGAACCGAATCCCCTCGTCGGATTCGACTTCGATCACCGTTTCGGGGCCGGCAGCACCACAGAAGTAGCACACGTTAAATGGAAGTGCCGATAACATGAATTTGTCTTGGTCACCCACTTCATTCACAGGGATAATGAAACCTTTCAAACGAATCTTCTTGCCGTTGTAGCTCTTGAGATTCTTGGAAAAAACGGGCGTCTCAACGATGTTGCCATTTCCATCCTTACGGGTTTGGAGGCCTACCTCCGCAAGGACCTGCCAAAAATTTTGGGTCTGCGCTCGTACGAATACGACCGATCCAAACACCAGCAGCAGCGTTGTGAATAGTTTAGGCATGTTCAGAAATATAGTCGTTTCATAGCGCCGAAACATACACCAGAAGTAACCAATCCATAACCGGCAGCAAAACAATTGAAGCATGCTATGAATTATAACCCATCTTTGGGGAACCGACCTTCGGGCGCAACGGTTTGAATAGCAAGATTTCGGTAATTTTATAGCTCCACAGGTTCATCGATTTCTTTTCGCAAAGCAAAAAATACCACGACTTATGGCATACTTGTTTGAATCGTTCGCAGGCTGGAAGGAGTATTGCGACAAGCAGCACATGACGCTGCCGCAGGTTGTCCTCGAATATGAACGGCACCAACGGGGTCGGTCCGATCAGGAGATCATGGATGGACTCGCACGAGCTTGGACTGTGATGAAAGAAGCCGTACAAACTGGCCTTTCGGCTGACATGACGTCGCGTTCAGGAATGATCAACAACGGTGCAAAGAAAGTATTTCGACACCCGGTTACGGTCTTATCCAAAGAGTTTCAAAACCTGATTGCACGAGCGCTCGCCGCAAAGGAGGTGAACTCTTGCATGGGCCGAATTGTTGCGGCACCAACCGCGGGTGCCAGCGGCATTATGCCCGGGGTCCTCTTCACCCTTCAAGAAATTCATCACATTTCAGACGAGAAAATTCTCGAAGCGATGCTCGTCGCAGCGGGAATCGCCCTCATCATGGAACAGAAGGCATCTATCGCAGGTGCCGTCGGTGGTTGCCAAGCAGAGACTGGTACCGCGGCAGCAATGGGTGCAGGTGCCATCGTGTTTTGCTTGGAAGGCAACATCGACCAGGTGTTCAACGGTGTCGCCATTACGGTGCAGTGCATGTTGGGACTCGTGTGTGATCCTGTGGCTGGTCTGGTCGAAGTTCCATGCGTTGTTCGCAACGCTAGCGCTGCCGCCATCGCCAACAGTTCCGCCCAAATTGCACTCGCCAATGTCGATAGCGTAATCCCTGTCGACGAAGTGATCGAAGCCATGGGCGAAATCGGCGCAAGCATGGAGACGCGCTACAAAGAAACAGCCCTCGGTGGACTTGCCGCCACGCCTACCGCGCAACGAATCGCGAAAAAGGTATTGATCCGGGATATTGAAGTTTTACCGGATTTGTAATTTAGAATTTAGAATTTAGAATTCGGAATTTGGAATTCGGAATTCGGAATTTAGAATTGCGGATCACCGGACAATCTCTGGCAATATGTTGTGCCCGAAAAAGTAAATAAGTGACGTGAGGACGATGCTCCAAAAGGAACCACTCAAGAGCATGTATAACAATATCTTTCCCTTGGAGTGCGTGCTTAGGAATGCCAACGATAACAATGCGCCTCCGATGGGCATCAAGAACAAAGGCGTAAAGAACGCGACCCCCGCCAATCCGTAGCGCTGAAAAAAGGTGGCTAGCTTTCCTTGCTTCAACCAACGGTCAAAAAATCGTTCAATTCGTTGACGAAATAATTGACCCGAATAAATCACCACCGATACCACGGTCATCATCCCCGCCAAGGAAGCCACCATCGTAGTAACGATGTTCAAACCCAACAACGATCCCGCCAGGGGACCGAGGATGAATTTGAGCATGCTCGGCAAATAAACGCCCGTGAAAGCCTTCAAGATTTCTTCCCACATATCAACTACTCAACAAGCTTAGAGTTTGATTCCAAAACTGAGGTCGCCGGCATCACCGAGACCGGGTACGATGTAAAAACGTTCGTCTAGTTTTTCGTCTACGGCAAACGTCCACAGCGTATACGGTAAATTCAGGTGTTCGGATAAGTATCGAACGCCTTCAGGTGCCGCCACCAACGAAGCAACGTGTAAATGGGCGGGAGCTCCGTTCTTGCGAAGGGTTTTAACCGCATCGACGACCGAGCGGCCGGTGGCCAACATCGGATCGATCAGGATCACTTCACGTCCATCTACCGGTGGAGTCGCGAGGTAATCTAGTTTTATTTTGATCTCGCCCGAACCTTCTTGGCGGTAAGCGCCGATAAAACCAGCATCCGCCCGGTCGAAGATGTCTTGAAAACCTGTATAAAAGGGAAGGCCGGCCCGGAGAATGGCCAGAAGTACGGGATCTTTTTCAGGGATGTGCCCGCTCGCTTTTCCAAGCGGTGTTTCCACCGTTAACTGCTGATACTTGAGTTCTTTCGAGATTTCGACGGCCATGATGGCGCCCAGCCGTTGCAAGTTTCCGCGGAAGCGAAGGCGATCGGCTTGAATGGAGCGATCGCGCAGTTCCAACAAGAAACGGCTAGCGATCGAGTCGCGGTCGGTGAGGTTGTAGTGCATACTTACGCAGGAAAAAATACGACACTAATGTGGAAGGCGCAAAATTCCCCGGGTTCGATATGGCCCTTTCCAGGATTTTTAAATCTTGCACCATGAAACTCCTTGAAGAACTCTGCGCCATCCACGCGCCTTCTGGCTCCGAAGCGCCGATGAAAGAATTCTTGCTTCGATATATCAAGAAGGAAAAGAAAAAGTGGAAATCGAAACCTGTCATTATCGAAGGCGAGGAATTCCAAGATTGTATCATCCTGAAGTTTGGAAAACCGCGCACCGCAATTTTCGCTCACATGGACTCGATCGGGTTCACAGTGCGTTATCAAAACCAACTCGTTACCATTGGGAGTCCCGACGCGAGCACGGGCACCAAGTTGGTTGGCGAGGATTCGCTTGGCCCCATTGAATGTGAGTTGGTGATCGATCCCGACCATCATGCTTACTACCAGTTTGGGCGAGCCATCGATCGGGGTACTACCCTCACCTACAAGCCCAATTTTCACGATACAGGCTCGATGATCGAATCGCCATACCTCGACGATCGGTTGGGCATTTATAATGCGCTGCAGGTTGCCTCCAAGCTTACCAACGGCGTCATCGTATTTAGCTGTTGGGAAGAGCACGGCGGTGGTTCGGTTCCCTATCTGGCCGACTACATTTATCGCAAATGGGGCGTGCGGCAAGCGCTAATTTCCGACGTCACTTGGGCAACGGAGGGCGTCCTACCTGGCGAAGGTGTGGCCATCTCGTTGCGCGACCGGAACGTGCCCCGCAAAGTATTCTTAGATCGCAT
>JBGAGB010000030.1:0-53218 GCA_044226945.1 Cyclobacteriaceae bacterium
GCTATTTCTTTCGTTGGATCACAATGTCCGTCGCTTGTGTTTGAATCATCTTCGAATAGAGTTCCCGGAGGTATGGGTACTCTTCGGGTTGGTACAATGGCTTGGCGATCGAAAGGATGTTCGAAACAGACAGTTTATTCGGTTCCACTTGGGCCATGTACAGGTATCGACCTCCCGATGCGGGCAAGGCGATGGCAACTCGATCCGGCACTGAGGTAACCTCCACGTTTGCCGGAAGTTCCATGGTTAAGGTCACATTCAGATCGTAAGGAGTTCCATAGTCGACTGGGAACATCCGTTCTTCTGTCTTGAAAGGATTCTTCTCCATGCGTTCGATAAGGATTGGATTGAAAAGTAGATGGGTTGACTGTGGCGAGTCAAATCCTGACCACTCAACATTGTACTTTTCAACTATTGGCTTGGTTAGGTCTTCGTTGTCAACCGTTTGTTCATAGTTGGAAATCGTGAAGTTGTGGGTTTGCGCTTTTAACTTTTCGAGGTACTCCTCTTTGCTTTTGTATTCACTCAATTCCAAACGCTTGTCAATCGCTGCGTACCCATAATAAAGCTCTTGAATCGTACCTGTGATGTTTCCATCGTCGCCCAACTTTAAATTCATTTGAACCAACTTTCTTTCACGGTCTGTGGGCTTAATCTCGAGCCAAGACGAACCAAGGTCCGCAAATAGGCGTCCTTTCCCGTTGTAGCACCGGCGTGGTATCGTTCCAAATGGATAGTAATCGTCGGTTGCATCCAACAAATAGGCCTTGTCGCCAATGGTGAGGCGGATGATGACGTAGTTGAAGTCGGAAAGTACAGGATAGAGCTCCGTGGGGCGTTCTATGTTGCGTGTGGCAAGCAACACAGGGTCGGCGTTCAATCCCGCATAACGTAATGCTGCCAATAGAGTAAGGTTGATGTCTCCAACGTCACCCTTCTTTTCATCGAATGCTTTTTTAATAGATTCACTCAAGAAGCCATACGTTCCGTCCCAACTGTACCGGAATTTGACCATGTCGTACACCTTTTTTGCCTTCGCCAAAGGATCTGAAACTCCAGCGGTTGCCGCGTCTACCTCTTTTGCCACAACGTCCTTCGCGCGTCGGATTTGGACTCCGAATCGTTGTTCTAATTTCAACTCCAAGTCGGCATCTTTCCATTCTTTTGTAATCTTGTCAACATGCCCATCCCAATGCTTCACCTGCGCCAACTCAAAATTGATTGCCGAGAGGAAGTTCCCCTTCGCAGTCATGAAGTCCTCTTCTTTGAACGCAGGTATGTCCTTCATCAAGTATTTATTCCTAACGCATTCCGCAACAGCACCCCCTGAACTGATACAGTCCCTGACTATTTCAGATTTGCGATCCGACAGTTGAAGACTCCCTCTCAAAGACACATTGTAGGTGTAGTTCGCCGGAATCACCGTCCAGTATTCGCTGTGCATTTTCGGTAGATCAGATTGAAATTGCCAACTTCTGAAGTTGTAAAGATATGGTGATACTATCGTGTACATGTACTCTACCACATTTCCAACTTGAACATTGGGGATTGCAAACTTGGCTACGTCATAATACTTCCCGTTCTTCTCGAAGAACACGTCTTTGCTGTTAAGTCTCGATTCAAAAAACTGACTGTTGACCTGAGAGAATGAAGACGCAACCACATCTCTAATTTCTTCCTTCCGATCTTCGGTTTTTCGGAGTAGCACCTCCACATTAGCTTGACCTAAAGCGTCCTTACGAAGGATTCTAATTTTGACGTGGTAAGTAAAAATGATCTTGTTGTTAGTTTCATAGTCGACGTGCGCCTCGGCCAATTCTTTGATCACGTAAGCTGCTGCCGATGTGTCCGACGGATACACCTTCAAATCAAAGTCATTGAATGTCGGCCTCCCAAATGGGAAACTGTAATACTCTTGTGAAAATCCGATGAGCGGGCACAAGACTAAAATGGTGAGGATGAGTCTTCGCATAACCGCCAATCTACAAAAATCATGGCCCTGGTCGGCACATCATCTACCCCCTAAAATTATCCCCCGAACCGCGCCAGGCCACTTATAAAAAAACCTTCGAATCAATCGTGAATTGACCTAATATTGAGCCTGTTTCACGTTTAAACCTATGAAGAGAATCTTACTGTTGATGCTGCTCGCGGCACCCGCCCTTGGCCAGCAACTCGCACCCCTCACCGTCGAAAAAATTATGCGCGACCCAAAATGGATTGGAGTCAGTCCAAGTAATATCAATTGGTCCGAAGACGGCAAACAAGTGTATTTCAATTGGAACCCGGATAAGAACCCGGGCGACTCTCTGTACTCCATTTCTGTCACCTCAAAAACTCCTCAAAAAGTGACGGCATCAGTCCGTCGCACGCTCCCATCTAACAATGGCGAGTATAACAAAGCCCGAACAAAAAAGACGTTCGAAAGAAATGGTGACATCTTTTTGTTAGATATCCTCACAGGAAAACAAACGGCATTGACCAACACCGTGGCCCGTGAATTCAATCCATACTTTTCTTTCGATGAAAAGCGAGTCTTCTTTACCACCGACCAAAATGTATACAGCATCGAGATCAACTCGGGCGCGATTCAACAATGGAGCGACTTCAAGCGAGGATCTCGCAAGTCGGACCCCAAGCAAGGCGACCAAGAAAAATGGTTGAACGCCGACCAGCTTGCCCTCATGGAAATCGTAAAAGAAAGAAATGAGAACAAAAAAGCTACCGACAAGGCACGCAAATTCGATCAACCCAAGCGCCCAAAGGAAATTTACTTAGATGATAAGAATATCGACGCCGTTCGAGTAAGCCCCGACGAAAAGTTTATCACGTTTCGCCTTACCAAAGTTGCCGGCGCTAAAAATACAATCGTGCCTAACTACGTCACGGAAACCGGGTTCACCACCGACATACCTTCACGTACAAAAGTTGGCTCAACACAAAACGCATACGAGTCCTTCGTCTATGATATCGTCCGCGATACTGTTCTCGCAGTCAAGACCAACGATCTCCCGGGAATCTTCGATGAGCCTGAGTACAAGAAAGAATACCCTTCGAAAAAGACAGTAGACAAAGGCAAGGACTCAAAGCCTACACTGCGTGCAACCATCATCCACGGTCCCATTTGGTCACCTGATGGCAAATTAGCTATCGTCGTCGCGCGGGCACAGGACAATAAAGATCGTTGGATTTTGCTGCTCGACTGCGCAACTCAGAAACTCACATTGGTAGATCGCCAACATGATGAGGCGTGGATTGGCGGACCTGCTACAGGAGGCTTCGGCACTTTTGGAACAGGAGCCGTGGGTTGGTTGGCCGACAGTAAGACGATTTGGTTTGCCTCCGAAGAAACAGGCTACTCTCATTTATACACGTACAACACGACGACCAGCAAGAAGCAAGCGCTCACGTCGGGGTCGTATGAAGTTCAGAACATCGAACTTTCGAACGACAAGAAGTTCTTTTACTTGATCACGAACGAAATCCACCCTGGAGAGAAACACTTCTACAGGCTTCCCGTAGCTGGCGGAAAAGCTGAAAAGATCACCTCGATGACGGGCAATAACGAAGTCTCATTATCGCCCGACGAAAAGTGGCTTGCGATCCGCTACTCGTACAGCAATAAACCTTGGGAACTATACTTGCAGGAGAACAAGGCGGGCGCAAAAGCCACCCAAGTAACCATGTCGACTACCGACGAATTCAAATCGTACGCTTGGCGCGATCCCGAGGTTACAACGATTCCCGCTCGCGACGGAGCACAGATCTATGCGCGTCTTTACAAGCCCTCAAACCCGAATGGCGCGGCTGTGATCTTTGTGCATGGTGCTGGCTACCTTCAAAATGCGCACAAGTGGTGGAGCAGCTATTTCCGTGAGTACATGTTCCACAACCTGTTGGCAGATCGTGGATATACGGTCCTCGATATGGACTATCGTGCAAGCGCCGGTTACGGTCGTGACTGGAGAACTGGCATCTACCGGTTCATGGGCGGCAAAGATTTAACGGATAACGTGGATGGTGCGAAGTGGCTAACGGAAAAGCATGGTGTCGACCCAAAACGAATAGGAGTCTACGGTGGTTCGTACGGGGGATTCATCACATTAATGGGAATGTTCACGACTCCAGACGTATTTGCCGCGGGTGCTGCTTTGCGTCCCGTCACAGACTGGGCGCATTATAACCACCCTTACACGGCGAGCATCCTCAATGAACCACAAACCGATAGCATCGCTTATGCGAAAAGCTCACCAATCTATCATGCGAAAGGACTAAAGGGGAAGTTGTTGATCTGTCATGGCATGGTCGACGTGAACGTTCATTTTCAAGATGCCGTACGCCTCACTCAACGTTTGATTGAACTCGGAAAAGATAATTGGGAACTCGCTGTGTACCCGATGGAAGATCATGGTTTTGTTGAACCCAGTAGTTGGACCGACGAATACAAGAGGATCTTCAAGTTGTTTGAAGACAACATCGGCAAAAAATAGCTCGCGCTGCCAACATCATCTAGGCGAATAAAAAAGGGCTGTCTATTAAGACAGCCCTTTTTCTTTTAATTATAGGCTTCGGATCAATTTCCATTCCTCTTGCTGGCCTTCGCCAAAGTCGACGAGCAGAGCTTTTCGTTTTCCGAGGCGCATTTGAACCGGGTATTCCTTACCAGTCGATGGCTCGATGAACGTACCGGCGCTCCACATCCCGAATGGTTTGATTTCCATTTCTTTTAACACCAACTGGCCAAGCTTACCGGAGTTCCAGCGGTCGCGCGCCCAAACAATGTGTCCACGCAAGATGTCGCGCGAAGCATGCATCATGACGTGGAAGGTTCGGTCCCCAGTAGCCCATGTGCCTGACATCTTCCAACCGATGTCCTTCACAGACCCAGGAAAACCGCGGTGCACCATCACACCTACTACAATTAATGAAACTACCGAAAACACTGCTGCAATCATATCATCCCTCTTACATGGGCGGCGTGCCAAAAGCAAAATGACTACCCATCAGCAATTATTCAGAATGCAGTCTACAATCGGCGGAAATTGAAAAATGCCGTTTCCAGAAAATGGAAAGGCTGTCCCAAAACTGGTCAGCGCAGCTCGATTTGATAGAAGATGTCACACGCAAAATGTCCTGTGTTTCCGCGTGGTCCGTCAATTTTTTTGAACCCCTCCGCTTCATACAGGACCATCGCTTTCGTCATCGTATTGAATGTTTCCAGGTAGCAGTATTTATATCCTAGCTGTCGTGCTGCCTCCACGCAACGACGCAGAACTTTCTTGCCCAGGCCCTTCCCGCGACCTTCAGGAAGAAAGTACATCTTCTTCAATTCGCAGGTATCATCATTGCCACCTTGCAACGGCGCAACACCACCACCACCAATAATCTTTCCATCCACTTCACACACGAAATACGCCGCTCTGGGTTGATTGTATGCTTGGTAGATGTCGTCCACTTCTTTGTCGTGAATCGCGAAGCCCGGTCCACCCGCCCCAAATTCCGGCATCACTGTTCTGATGATTTGCGCTACCGAAGGACTATCGGTGGGTCGTACTGGACGAATATTGATATTCATGACTTGTAGATTTCCTTCATCGCTTCCACGAATGAAGTCCGAATTTTCTCAAAAGCTATATGGCGCTGGTTTTTTACCACCCATTTCCCATCGACAATAGTTCCAAGCGTCATCGACGAGTTCCCGTGGTACACGATAGCGGCGGTTAGATTTTCAACCGATGCCGTCGATAATCTTGGGGCACGTGCCTGATATACCACTGCATCGAAAGGTCCACCGACTTCAAGATGACTTTTGGAGACGAGTCCCATCGCCATTCGACCACGCTCGATAGATTCGTTGACCATATAGGCGGCACCATCACCGGAGAACGTATTTCGAAAATTGGTCGTGAGGCGTTGCCGGTAATCAATCATTCGAAACTCTTCCAATGGATCGAGTCCAATATGACTATCCGTTCCAATCGACCAGTGTCCCCCAAGCGATACATATTCTTTCATCCTAAAAATTCCGTCCCCGAGGTTGCCTTCTGTTGAAGGGCAAAGGACAACATTCGCTTGAGACAATGCCAGAGCACGAAGTTCTTGGTCGTCGAGGTGTGTGGAGTGTACTAGGTGAAACCGCCGATCGACATTCGCATGGTCGAGGAGCCACTGCATCGGTCGCGACCCAGAAAATGCGACGCAATCTGTCACTTCCTTTTTCTGTTCCGACACATGAATGTGAAACGGCAAATCTTTGGGACCTTGTTGCAATGTTCTGCGAACTTCATTTGCATCAACTGCTCGGAGCGAGTGAACACTGAACGCCAGTTGTGCCCTGTCGTATGAACGTGTCACTTGTGCACTCTCATCGAGCAACTTAAGGTATGCATCGACATCCTGCGAAATGAATCGTCGCTGGCGAGGCGTTGGTGCAACCCCAAACCCACCTTTCTGATAAAACACAGGCACGAGCGTAATACGAATACCAGCTGTGTGTGCAGCGGCCAACATCCGCTCACCCATCTCTGCTAGGTTAGAATAGGGTCTCCCATCCGTGTCGTGATGGAGGTAGTGAAACTCTGCGACGTGTGTATATCCATTCCGAAGCATTTCAGCGTAAAGCATGGCCGCGACTGCTTCGGCTTGCTGCGGATTCATAGACAGAGCACACTTGTACATCTCTTCGCGCCATGTCCAAAAGTCGTCGTCGATACCTTTAGGGTGCACCTCGGCGTTGCCAGTCATCGCATACTGGAACGCATGAGAGTGGGCGTTTTGAAATCCGGGCAACGCGAAACCAGGCACATCTTCAACAGCTGCATCGGTGGGATTCGCCTTAGAGATCGACACAATTGTGCCGGAAGCGTCCACCGCCACGTATGCCGGCATCAACCAGCCTTCGCGGAGCAAAATCCCGGCGAACCGGAAATATCGATGTCCGGACTGGTTCATGAGAAGTGCTTGGAAATCAGTTCCTCGAATACCCGCGTCAAAGTCTTTCGCATGACATTGGCCCGAGCATCGTCGTATCGCCGTTCCGCATCATCCATGTAATTCACCTTGGTCATCTCGAGTTGGATGGCGTGTTGTTCTTCTGCGGGCTTTCCGAAATGTCTCGTGATGTACCCGCCTTTGAATGGATGGTTGTGACTGAGTGTCTTGCCCGATTTCTGCAGCACACCAAGCGCGGTATTGATGATCTCCTTTCCAGCCGAGCCACCATCGTTGTTCCCCAAGATCAAATCTGGAAAGGCGAGTGTCTGAACGGTCGGTACCATCCGACGGATAGAGTGGCATTCCCAAAGGAGCACCTTTCCAAAACTACTCTTCAATTGAAGCAGCTTTTTGGCGACTTGGTCGTGGTAAGGCTTATAGTAAATTTCTACACGTCGCTTTACTTCAGATGGATCGACAACGGTGCGTCCATCGACGTACAATGACTCCCCTGTGAACGTGGTGGCGGGACACAACGCAGTGATGATCCGCCCATCGGTATAGAGAGGCTTGCTTTCAGGATCCCGATTAAGGTCGATTACCCAGCGGCTGTACGTGGAGTGAATCATCGTGATGCCCATGTCCGCGGCAAAGTCGTACAACTTGTGCACGAACCAATCGGTGTCATCGGGGGCAGCAATCAGGTCTTGCTTGTACTGCCCCTTCAATTCAGGCGGAAACTCTGTTCCACAATGGGGTACGCTCAGGAGGATGGGAACGGGCTTGCTGGTGGGCTTTATCAATTGAAATGGCCTCACGATCTCTTCTTTTTCTTCTTCTTTTTCCCTTTCGATTCGGCTTGTGCCTGAAGCTCATCTATTCGCGCCTGAAGCGCATCGGCTCGCAGTTTTTCTTTAGCCGCCTCTGCCTGGTAGAACTGAGCCGCCGACTCCGTTGTTTGTAAACGGGCCTTTAGCTTCATGATCCTTCGATAGGATTGATCGATTCGTTCATTGGAGATTTCTCCGGTCAACACCATCTTCCGGATAATACCATGGACGATGTCCGCATTTCGAGCCTCAGTATTCTGGATGTTGTTCGAAAAGCAAAGGATATCAATTCCAGCTTTGACAGCACGTTTCACGGCTTCTTCGAGTCCGTATTGCTTACTGATGGCGTGCATTTGCATATCGTCAGAAAAGACTACACCATCGTATCCAAGTTTCTTTCGGAGCAAGCTGTCGACCATTCGCGACGACATTGTTCCCGGGTAACCTTGTGGGTCGAGCTTGCGGTTCACGATATGTGCACTCATTACGGCATCGACGTAACCATCACGTAGCAGTTCCTTATAGGGCTTCAACTCCGCTTCCGTCCAAGTATTTGTGACATCGGCGATGCCAAAGTGTGTGTCCTCTTGGGCGCTTCCATGACCGGGAAAATGTTTCAACACGGTGATCACACCGAAACGTCGATGGGGTTTGATATACTCGCGTGCCAGGAGTGTGACGGAATCTGGGTTTGGCGAAAATGATCTTCCAGGCTTCACGATCGCCGGGTTGTTCGGAGTGACAGCTACATCTACGACCGGGGCAAAGTTGACATTGAAACCAAGTCCCGCCAAGTTCGAAGCGATGGACTCGGCGTTGAACCTCACAGAATCGAGCGTCGTCGCCTTCCCGGAAGCCTGCGCGGTAATAGATTTCGGGAATCCGTATTTATCCTTCAATCGGTTCACACGACCACCCTCTTGGTCGATCGTAACCAACAAAGGAATAGTCGCCGCCTGTTGGTACGTCCAAAGCACTTTTTTCAAAGTGTAGAAAGCGGTGGTCGACTTAGGAACGTTTTTCTCGAATAGGATAATCGCACCTACCTTTCCTTCCCGAACTTCCTTGAGCACGGTCGAGTCAAGTTCTGGGCCGGGATAACCGATCAAGAGCATTTGACCAATTTTGATGTCGAGGCTGTCGCGAGTTTGCGCCATCGACGCCGTACTCAGGCAAAAGAGAAAAAGAGAAAGTTGAAGGGACTTCATTATTTCGATAAATACCGTTCGGTTAATATTCTGCGGTGGTGAGCTTCGTGCCCCGCGATGATGAAGCCAAGTGCCAACACACTTATTTCATTGTTGTTCGCGGTTCCTTTACGCAGCAGCATCTCTTCGGTGAAGCCCTCAAAAAGGTCGACGGTGGATGCACGCAAATGCGTGAGCTCATCCGAGATTTTTTTTAAACTGCGCCCGCCAGCGTTAGCTTCCGGAGCATAGGTGTTCTCGTCGAAACCGTGAAGGTTCGTTTTGTCGTTGCGTGCGAAGCGCAAAGCGCGATAAGCAAAGATCCTCTCGGCATCGATGATGTGACAGAGCAGCTCGCGCACTGTCCACTTGCCGTCGGCGTATCGAAAGTCAGACTTTTCGGCGGGAATTGAGTGAATCAACATCTGCGTACGGAACCCCGAAAGGCGAAGGGCTTGCAGCAAGTCGGTTTCTTCAATTTGCTTGACGTAATTCTTGTAGAATTGCGGCACCGATTCGAGATTCAAAAGCATAGCGTGAGGGTTGAAGGCTGAATATTAGAGCAAAAGCAAAATGAATACAAGCCCAAACCCGAAAATCACACGGCCGATGACGTGTCTTTATCAGCCTTCTTACCGAACATGGAAATCTTGCCCTCAGCGGCTTGCTCCATAAACGTCCTTAGCTTCGACTCCAACGGGAGGACGAGCAAGGCGATCACCACTTGTATTAAGAATTCGACAACCGGAGAACTTTGCAAATTGATCAAAGCGTAGGCAGTTGTTTGCACGAACTGGATGAACATGATCACCGTCAGGAGCGAGAGTACACGACTGATCGGTCGGTATCTTTGATTGATCACCGTGAGGCGCACTGACAACAAGACGAGGATGCTGAAGACCAACACCTCCATGGCATAAAACCAAGGCTTGCGCCAATAGGGTGGCTCCACGCTGATCGAAATCTTGTCTACCTCACTCACCTTTCCAAAGATGTTCATCGACTGTACGGAAATCTCGTATTCGCCGGAAGGCAAGTAAGGAATATTGATCTCACTGTTGTTCGGCGACCATGCGGTCCAACCATCCATCAGACCTCTCAGCAAGTATCGATACTCGATTGTTTCAAAACCATTATAGTCGGGCTGCACAAACTCGAACGTAAGCGGCCCCTTTTCTTCCTCCACTTGAAGGTGGTGTTGTCCGAGCATCCCGGCTTCTCCGCGTACGCCTTTTAAGAACAAGGGATACGCAACGGGCCTTTCTTTCGGTGAGGGAATAAATCGATATAACTCATTCCCAGCTGTGATAACCCAAAGCCCGGGCTCTTCCGTGAGAGGAGTAAGAAATCGAATGTCGTTGAACAAACCCAACCACTCGAGTTGCATTTGCTTGGTGATCCGGTTGTCGATCGTGCGCCATCGATGTCCGTCGTGGAACCAGAACGCGCCTGCGGATGCGAAGTACTTGCGCGTCCCCGGAAGGGAATCGTAGCGTGTAAACTTATCATTAGCTGGGTCATACAGTTGAAATTCCCCTGCATTCACGACGTACACATCCGAACCGACGGCAAGGCCAACGGTCTCATCAATGGAGGGCTTCAAATACGCGATCCGTTCTACATTGGTGATCTCACCCTCGATCATTTCCACTTTAATGACACCCGTGCGCCCGCACAACCACAAGTTCTGGAGTTTATCCTCGAACATGTAACTCACATATTCTTGAAGCGTGTCCAGCAAATGCGTCTCTTGCCAGCCATTATCCTTCCTAGAGTAAGACTTGATCTCCTCATTGTAAGTACTCACGAACATCTGGTCGATCGACTTCGATAAAAAGACCGACCGGATTGGATCAGACGTGACCACACTTGCTGAAAGGCTGTTGATGTTGTAAACACCGCCCAAACCGGCGGCCATCAATTGCCCATCTACGTTCATCAGGTGGGTAACCTTGCCGTTAATCCCTTGCACGCGAACATATTTGTACTGAAGGGATTTGAGCACCCGACGGGTTTTCCTTTCGCGGGTGTTGACCACGGTGGTTTTCTCAGTCTTCTTTGGTGTGGGTGCCGTGACCGGTGGCGTTGCTTCTTCTTTCTTCTTCTTTTTATTCCTGCCGAAAATGCTCCTTCGGGTTTTTTCAACGAGGCTTTCGGATGCTGTCACTTCAGGTTCCGCTTCTTCCGTCACGACGGTCTTCTTTTTGGTGACGAAGTACTCCTCGTCTTCAAACACTTCGTCCTTCACCAACTTGAAGAGGCCTAAACTGGTGCCTACATATACTCCATCGCCTGGCATCGAATAGGCGCACAGTAAGTTTCCTTCTAAGCCGGGATAATGGCTGAAGGAGCGGAACGGTTGGAACGGTGCAATTCGAGTGAAGCCATAGTCATGAGCAACCCACAAGCATTCTTTGTCATCACCCAACAACGCGTACACTTCATTGTCCGGGAGGCCAGTATAGTAATTGGTGATTTCCTGGGTTTCTCCCGTGGCGGGGTCGATGAAGATCAGCCCGCCGCGTAAAGTCGCGAGACCAACCAGCCCTTCGCTCACCCACGCACCGCTCACCAAGACATTACTCTTTAGATATTCGGCGTCTTTGATTTGAATCTCGTTGAGGAAACCACTTTCGTAGATGAACACCCGGTCGTTGGACGTGCCCAAAAGGGTCTTGCGTGTTCCAGCGAGTCTATGTGTAAACAATATCTCGCCCGCCGATGGATTGAATTGTGAAGTGACGAGTTCACCATCCTTCCACGTGAGCATCGCATCACCTTCGGTGTTAACGTAGACGTCGCCGTCAACTTCGAATAAGTTTTTGAAAATACCCTGCTGCGTGGTGGGCGCGATGGTTTTTTCTAAAGCCCCGGATTCAGCGTCTACGATGTAGAGATTAGTACTCGACAAGAAAAAAATGCGGTCATGAGCGGCGATGCTCGAAAAAACATTGTTCGCCGTCGGGATTGATCCACTCAAGCTTTCATACTCACGTCCTGTTGGCGCAACCTTGATGCGACCAAAGCCCGAAAGCCCTCCGGCGTAGACGGTGCCCTGCGACGAAACTGCAATCGTGTAGACAGGCGCTGGTGTTGTCACCATGTTCCAATTGTGCCCGTCAAATTCGAGGATACCTGCCTTGTTCGCGAAATAGAGAATCCCCTTATTATCCTGCGCGATGTCGAAACTTACATGGTCGATGTCTTCATTCTTAGGCGCGTAGTGGGTGAGGAGATAATTCCCCGTTTGCGCATTCGCCCAGATAGCGGAGCACACAACTAAGACCGAAAGCAAAACTGACCGCAGCATACAATAACTCAGGTCGAAATTTATCGATTATTCAAGTTGTAAGCAGTTACAAATGATGTAATAAACTTACACCGCCTTCAATAAAAAAATGAAACCTCCCCCTTTTGTACTTGACTCATTTTACGAGTCAAGTTTCACTTCAAGGGAGAGGTTGCACATCGCGTGGGTGCGTCTATCGCGCCACGAAAATGAAATCGCTACCGGGGGCATTGTCGCCGAACTCGCCGGAGCGTGGGGTAATTTTAAGTTTTTCAACGAAAGGAGTAATCTCACTTAGGGTCAAAATACCATCGCGACCACCTTTAGAGCGAAGTGCTTCGATCATCGCGCGTGCAAACGGTGAGTGCTTGCCTGGGATTCCATCCGACACGTATTGCTTTCCTCCTGAGGTTAGGAACTTGCGAGTCTTGTATGTCAGTTTTTGGGTAATGAACTCTGCGGCACTTTTCTCTTGGTATCCATCGTCCATACCGCGCGAAGACGCAAGTTTCTGGTCGAACGTGCCACCGAAGCACACATCCATGGTTAAGAAAATGTGCTCGCATGGGATGTTATTGACAACCGAACGAAGGCGGTTGTATGACAAATAGGAAGTCTTTGCTTCATCATTCGTAAGTGCCTCTTTAGGCACCAAGTATCCTTCACCGAAAGTGGCGTCATAGTTACCGTGCCCGGCAAAGAAAATGAATAATTGATCCAGTGGTTTGTACTTCTTCTCGATGTACTCGCGCAATTTTTTGAGGATCTCGTTCTGAGTGGCGTTCTCAACGATTTCAACTTTATACCCGTAAGTCTTCCGAAGCTCGTCGGCGATGGTGCGTGCATCGAAAACTGGGTTGACAAGGTCGGGCCAGTTGTCGTACTGATCGGTAGCGAAAATGAGCGCATAGTCGGTGCGATCCAATTTAGATGCATCGGCGATGCCAGTAGAACCGACGTGGACTGTTTTGTAGCTAATGGTACGAACTCCGTCTTGATTTTCGGCGACAATCTCCAGTACGTTTTCACCGGGTAACAAATTCAAGCTCCGTTCAAATTCGGAGTGCAGTGTTTGACTTGCGTCCGGTTGGATGTTCTGTGTCCCTCGTGAAGCGGAATTCAGACCCTCCTTGATATTGATGACCACGTTCTTGATCGGTGTGGACGACTCGATCTCGAATTTGATCTTGTATTTGTTCTCTTGCGCGTAGGTTGTTTCCGCCGTTGGGGTAATCCAGTTGATCACTGGAATGGTAGATGTAACGAGTTTCTTGGGGTCAGAAAAGTCGACTTCGAACTCATTGGTTCGAGAGCTGACGTTTTGAGCAAGCGCTGATGTAACCAGCGAGCCCGCCAAGAGGAGTGTCAAATGGGCTTTCATAAAACTTTGTGGCAGGGTTTAATACCCGATCTATATTGAAAGTAAACCGTTCCTAAATAGTCAATTGAGGGTTCCGGGGGGTCTTTTGCGCAAAAAACCCTATTTGCGGCGCTTCGGACCCGGCGAAACTACTAAGATACCAAAATTTGGAATAGCCTAAAAATGAGGCCCTTGGACGTCAGTTTCGTGGAAAACCAACGCCAACGAGATAGGAACCGCTACCGAGCGATAAAGATGAAGTCACTGCCAGGCGCATTGTCACCGAACTCCCCAGCACGAGGCGTAATCTTCAGCTTTTCGACAAAAGGAGTGATCTCCGCCAATGTCAAGATCCCATCCCTACCTCCATGAGAACGCAGGGCTTCTATAAATGCCCGAGCAAAAGGTGAATGCTGACCAGGGATTCCATCCGACACGTATTGCTTGCCACCAGAAGTCAAGAACTTCCGTGTTTTATACATAAGCTTCTGCGTCACGAACTCCGCAATTCCTTTTTCGGTGTACATCTCCTCCAGGGCACCCCGGGAGTTAGACAGCTTTTGATCAAACGTCCCACCGAAACATACGTCCATTGTTAAAAAGATGTGCTCGCACGGAATGTTGTTGACAACCGAACGCAGCCGGTTATACGACAAATATGAAGTCTTTGCTTCATCCTTCGTCAAAGCTTCCTTGGGTACCAGATAGCCCTCGCTGAATGTCGCATCATAGTTGCCATGACCGGCGAAAAAAATAAACAGCTGATCGAGTGGCTCGTATTTCTTCTCAATGTACTCGCGGAGCTTCTTCATGATTTGCTCCTGGGTCGCATTTTCGATCATCTCCACCTTATAGCCATAGGTGTTCCTGAGTTCGTTCGCGATGGTCTTGGCATCGAAAACGGGGTTCACCAAATCGGGCCAGTTGTCATATTGATCTGTCCCAAACACCAACGCATAGTCAGTGCGCTTGAGCTTTGCCAGATCGGCCAACCCGCTATTTCCAACGTGGATGGTCTTGAAGCTCACACTCTTGACGCCGTCCTCGTTTTCAGCGACGATCTCAACCACGTTCTCCCCATCCATCAAGTTTAGACTTTTCTCGATTGATGAATGAAGCTTATCATTGGGATTCGGATTGACTACTTGGGTGCCTCTCGGTGCAGACTCCAATCCTTCTTTGATCGCGATCGTGATGCCCTTCAACGGTCTTGCGGACTCCACCTCGAACTTCACCGTGTACTTGTTCTCGGGTTGGTAAGTGGTCTCAGCTGTCGGGGCCACCCAATTGATCAATGGTACACTTGAATTTAGATTCTTGTTCGCACCGGCGACATCTACTTCGAATTCGTTGGTACGCGTGGAAACGTTTTGCGCAATGGCCGAAGCAGCGACACACACGCATAAAATGCTGATGATCGACTTCATATTCTTTTGCCGGTTCTTCCGACGTTTAATTTCACTTCAATACGACGCGCTTCGCAGTGCGCTGTCCATTCGATAGTACTTCTACGAGGTACAATCCTTGTGCAGGGCGAATTCCATGTGCATCGCGACCATTCCAGTTCATAGTGTGCGAACCCGCTTCCAGAACACCATCGAACAAGTGAGTAATAGGTTGCCCCATGTTGTTCACGACTCGGACAATGGCATTCGATGGTTGTGTTCCTGGTAATGTAAAGGTTACATTCACTTCCGATTCGGTTGGGTTCGGGAACACAGTCTGAATCACGATGCTATTCGCAGCTGCATTTTCGGCCACAAATTTCTTGTCGCCATAGAATACCTTGAATACACGGGCGGCGGAAGATTCATACGCATATCCATTGTTCTTACGCATATCGATTGCAACCGCGTCGGCTTCATCCCAGAGTACCAATTGGCGATCGCCGTCGCCGAAGTAAGAATTATCCCACTTGATCTCGGTGATGCCTGTCTTGTTTGATTCGATGGTAAATTCCCATGTATGTGTCAGCTCGGTCGGAACGATGTCCTTCGTGAAAGACGTTTTACGTAGCTTCTTACTGTGGTTCAATTCAACGAAGTCGACAAAACGAGGCAAAGTGAAATCGTCGAATTCGTCGTACAGTACGTCTGCTTTGCGGTTCATACCGAAACCGCCAAATGTGTTTTGAGTTTCACCACGCGTTACGTTGAACCTAACTTCCCAATTCTCCTGATCGATTGAGTTCATCAGCAAAGCCGGACTTTCGACACGGCCCGCCGTTGGATTATATGCGGTGGGGAACGTCAACTTGACATTACCATTGGCGAACACGAATCCACCTTGAAACTTGTTGAGTGTGGTCGCATCGTTGAAGGCACCGACGTAAGTACGCAAAGCTAAGTTCACGTTGCTCGCAGTCTTCACATCGGCCCAAAGCACGTTGAAGTTGTAAGGGTTACCGATCTGGTTCCAGCCTTCCTTCAAATCAATTGTGAAGGGAGCATCCACAGTGACGCTGACGGTCTTACCTGTGCCTAAATCGATCGGGGTGCTGGTTTTCACGATGAGCCAATAGCCTTTACCAACTTCAATTGGTGTAGTCGACGACAACTCGTTGGTCGAGCTATTGTCGTAGCGGTACATCCTCCAATTGACTCCGTCGTATTCGCCCAAGTCGTCGGCAAACACGTCGTTTACAGTTTTCGAAGTGAGGTCGTAAGGTGTTGCAACGATTCGATAGTTGGTGACTGCATCTCCAAACGAATTGAAGGGCATGGGAGGATTCGTAACAGAGAGCGCTGCAACGCCAGCTTTAGTTGCCTTCAGCGTAAGTGTATTCGTAGCCGCGATCGTATACTCGATGCCGAGGTCGCCAATTTCGTTGGCCGTGATTTCATATTCATATTTTCCTGAAGTCTGCGAAAGCACCATGGTTTGCTTGGTGGTAGACCCTCCTTTGGCTACGGAGCGGTACTCAACAGTTACTTCTTGAATTCCACTTTCTGCTTCGGTCACGCCAGCTACTATTTTAAATGACTGGCCCGAAGCCACTGTCGTGGGAGTCTGGTTGTCGATGATTGGCGCTGTATTGTCTGGTCCGATGAATCCTGTGAGTGGTGTTGCTGTTCGGTAGTTTCGAGCTGCGCCGCTTCCATTGAAAGGGAATACCGCGTAGGTATACGGTGCGAGCGTCAATGCTTCATCGAACGTGGTGTTCGGTCCTACATAAGCTACCACCGCGTCGCCGACGGTTGCCCCTAAGGTGTAGGCATTTCCATCGGTGGGTGTACCTGTAAGATTGATTCCTGACTTACGCAACACTACATACCCGGCCGGTGCGGCAGCGGGTGCTGTGTAGGATACTGTATACGACGTTGGTGCAACGTTGGTGAACTTCAGCGCTGTTGGCGCATCCGGCAATGCAGCAAGCGTATTGGTGTTTCCTTGGAGCGGTGTCGAAACCAGGTAGTTGATCGCGGGACCGTTTCCATTTGCTGAGAATACCGCATAGTAATAACCTGTTTCAGGTGTAAGTCCCGTGTCATTGAACGTTGGAGGGTCGCCGAGGTAGGCCACAGTTCCATCGCCGATCGCATCGCCAATGGCGTAAATGGTTCCATCGGTGGGTACACCAGTAGGAGCCGAACCGGCCTTTCGAATCACCAAGTATTTGGTTGCGCTGGCGGCAGCGGTGAAACTTCCGGTGAGTGTCGCACCATCCAAGTTAGAAAATACCAAGGCCGTCGGTTGCTGTGTGGGTTCGGCGGCGAGTGTAAACGTGCTTCCTGTCAATGGTGACGTGGTTAAGAATTTCGATGTCGCGCCAGATCCATTGTAGGAGAACACCGCGTAGAAATATTGGCTGCCACCAGTTAAGCCAATATCGTTCACTGACAATGATGATCCGATTTTAATCACGGTGCTCGTTCCCAGCGCAGTGCCAGCCGTGTAGGTTGTTCCGTCGACCGGTGTTTCAGTGGGGGCTGCATCTTTCTTTCTGATGACGAGGTATCCGCCGGGAGGACCAGACGCTGCAGTGAATGCCACGTTGATCGCAGTGGTAGTCCGGTTCGAGAAGACAAGCGCTGTGGGTTGTGCGCTTGGCGTTACAATGTTGACGGTGAGTTGGACTTCGGTGGAAATGAGTTGTCCACAAGTGCCTGTGACGATTACTTTATAAAGTCCGGCATCGGTGTCGGATGTACTCGCGATAGTGTAAGTGGCAGCGGTGGCACCGGGAATATTCACCCCACCTTTTTGCCATTGGTAGGTAAGTCCAGTACCCGTTGCTGTCACGGTGAAGCTAGCTTGCGCGGGCATCGTCACGGTAGCGGGTTGTGGTTGACCTGTAATGGCTGGCGCGACTGGCAAAGTGACTAATGCTGGGTCCATTTGGAAGAACTCACGGCCAATACCTTTGGCGTTCATGCTGAAAACGTACTTGTTGCCAGCTAATACTAGTTCATCCGCGCTTGAGGATTGGGCAGCAGCGTAAGGTGTTACAGGCACTGTGGTACAAACTTGACCGTCGGTTACATAAACCTTTGATCCGGTTGACTCATTCCCGATCATATACATGCGCCCGTTGTAGATGGATGGATATGTAAATCCACCGCTGCTCAATCCCGGATTGATATCCTTGAAGAGGTTTGTGCCTGCGGTGGTTCCGTCGGTCACCCACATGTCGTATCCGGCTGTCAGGTCCCGAGCCACGAAATACAGCTTGTTGTTGTAGGGGAAGAAGGTGTAAGGATTGGATCCTTGCGCACCTGTATAGATGTCTTTTACTAGCACTGTTCCCGCGGTGGTTCCATCGCTCTTCCAAAGCTCCGATCCGTTCGTAAGGTCATACGCTTGAAAATAGACGACTCCGTTCAGGGCGGTGAAATAGTACGGATAGGAAGAGTCGGTACCTGCCGCAATATCTTTTATAAACGTGAATCCGATACCTGTTGTCTTGTATAACTCGTAGCCCGTGGCTGCTGCGTACGCATAGAAGTAGATAGTGTTGCCTACCACGGTCATCCCACTTGGGTACGAGCTTCCAGTCCCGCCATCGATATTCGTCACTACTTCTGGCGACGCAGAAACTCCATTCCATCGGAAGAGTTCCGTGCCAACTGTTGCATTGGTGGCTTGGTAATACACATAACTACCCATCACGACAAACCCATTTGGACTACCCGAACTTGTGCCAACGTAGTTGTCTAGTAGTGTCACGTTTCCAAACGTGTCGCATTTCCAAGTCTCATAGCCATAAGATGGGTGATACGCTTGAAACACGACGGTGTTTAAACCAAAAGCTGTGATATATGATGGATAAGAAGAACCGGTTCCGGAAACGAGATCCACTTTTGTCGTCGTAGTGCCATCACTCTTCCAGAGTTCAGTATCGGTGCCGTCGTATGCAGAGAAGAAAAGGACTCCGCTCACGACTGTCAGGTAGCTTGGGTTGGAGCCTCCACTTGTATTAATATTTTTGAGCAGCGTTGTTGCTCCGGTGTTGCCATCTTTTTTCCAAACTTCATAACCTGTTCCATCATCGGCGGCGAAGTAGACGTTGCCGGTCACGTTATCGTAGACAAAATTATATGGGTTACTGCCATCGCTTCCAGTTACTAGGTCGGCCACTTGGACAGGAGCTGTGCCGTTCCATTTCCACAGTTCTGCACCGGAGCCGTCGTCAGCAGAAAAGAAGACGTCCGTCGCACCAAGTCCACAGAAGTAGCTGGGGTAACTTGACCCTGCGCCTACTTGGATGTTGTAAGTTGTAAGGGTAGTTCCATTCACACGGTGCAACTCGTAGCCGCCAGTTCCAGTGTCAGCTTGTAAGTAAAGGATTCCGTTTATGTTGGTAAGCTGGTAAGGGTAGCTACTCCCCGCGCCGACATTAATATCAAACTTGGTTAATACACCGGTCGTTGTAAATCTCATCAATTCATATCCGTACGTTCCGTCGTTGGCCTGAAAATAAACTGCGGTACCACCCACCTGCGTTAAGTAAGAAGGATAGGAGCCTGCGCCCGCTGTGGTGTTGATGTTAAAAATGATCTGAGTGGTTGTTCCATCTGTTCGCCAAAGTTCTGTTCCGTTGGTCGCGTCGGTTGCAGCAAAAAAAACATAGCTCCCCACAGTGACGAGTTCCGTCGGACTTCCGGATGCTCCAGCGGTGGTGTTGATATCTTTTAACATGACTGTTCCGCCCGATGTGCCATTCGTGATCCAAAGTTCGGCGCCGTTGGTACCGTCGTTGGCAGAGAACAAAACTGATGACCCTAGAACAGCAAAGTAAGACGGGCTCGAACTACCACTTGGGTTGATGTCTTTGATCCTTGAAACCGTAGTTCCATCGGTACGCCACAATTCAGATCCTGCGGAAGCATCGGTCGCCGAAAAGTACGCGGTCGTTCCGCTAATGAAAGTAATGTTTGCCGGACTGCTGTTCGCGGTTCCTGAATTAATGTCTTGAATGAGTGTTGTGGCTAGTGTCGCAACGTTCGTCTTCCAGAGTTCACGTCCATTCGTTGCGTCCACTGCTGAGAAATAGATCGTATTTGCATCGATTACGGTGAAGTTTCCAGGTGTAGAGTTGGCCAATCCTGGGTTGATATCCTTTACAAGGATAGTACCGGCAGATGTACCGTCTGTCCTCCATAGTTCCGCGCCATTTTCTCCGTCATTTGCGGCAAAGTATATGTATGACCCTATCACGGTAAGGCGAGCGGGCGAACTAGAGAGGTCGCCAACGCGAATGTCTTTTACCTGCGTGGTACCTGCGGCAGTTCCGTCACTGCGCCATAGTTCGTAACCTGTTACTCCATCGGTTGCCGAGAAGTATACGTAGTTTCCGAGGGCAGCCATGTTACTCGGGCTACTGCCGGTGGTACTCAAGTTTAGGTTGATATCCTTCAGTAACGTGATCTGCGCTTGGGCTTGGAGCGCGACGATCGTGAAAATCAAAAAGTAAAGTCTTCTCATTTTATTGGGCTCTGGCGTAACTCTCTAAATGTCTTTGTACTATCAAGTGACTAGCTCACTATTCCGGGTTTGGTGCTGCGGGAAGTTTGCCTGCATCTGCGTTGGACTTCTTGCTCGTGAGCAAGTACACCACACCTCCGACCACGGCCACTGGCACTGCCACCATCCACACGGGGACTTTGGGACCGACCTTGAACGAATCTGTATAGATCACCTCTTCGGTGTTTCGGGTATCCGTGAACTTAAGGCGATAGTCGCTCCCTTTCACGGCGTGTTTGGGGATGAAAAGTGCATGGGCGCCGTTGTTCGGTTGGTTGATCTCACCACTCACACGTTCACCTCCTTTGTACAACTCGATGTTAATGGGGTTGGCGTTCCCTGGTTTCCACGTCAAGTTGTACGTCTTACCTTTTTTGAATCCCTTCTTCGCATCGAAGTTTTGAAGTTTCACAAATGGAACGTACACACGACCCCTGATTTCAAGTGCGATTTTTCCCTTATACCCACCATATTCTTGGCGGATCATCCACACGATTTTTTTGGTGGCTCCAGGCTTCACTTCAGAGCCAACGTCTCCAGAAACTTTCGTTAACGGAGCGAAGTAGTTGTCCTTCGAGGAATAGAGGTTGATCTGATATTCGTTGTTCGGGTTGGAATCTTCGAGTTCGTAGTGGACGATTACTTGTTCACCGGCAAGCTCTACTTTTTTGATGGCGACTGTCTGGGCAAAAAGGGCTGGGGCAGCGCAAATGGCTAGAGCGAGTAAAAAGGGGCGCATAAAATCGGATTAGGGACAATAAAAATAAGCGATTTTCGGCTGAAGTGGGTGGCTTCAGACGCTCACAAGGTGTTTATGCGTTTTCAAGCTGAAATGTAAACCCGGACTCGCGGGAAAAAGGAAAACTCCGCGCTCCTGGCGCCCTCACGAAATCCTACTCCAATTCACCACCGTCTTCCGCATCGAGTCGATCTGCTGGCGGATGACCGAATTCCCGGGTTGCTTCAACTCCGGATCGCTGTTCAGCACTTCGATCGCAGCTTCGCGAGCCTGTTGCAACACTACCTGGTCTTTGCCCAAGTCTGCAATCAACAGGTCCAACGCCCCACTCTGCTGCGTGCCCATCAAATCGCCGGGCCCACGTAACTTCAAATCGGTCTCCGCAATCTCGAAACCGTCGTTGGTGCGCACCAAGGTGTCAATCCGGGTGCGGGAATCGGCCGATAGCTTATAGTCCGTAATCAAAATACAATAAGATTGCTCGGCGCCACGGCCCACTCTCCCACGCAACTGGTGCAACTGCGACAACCCAAATCGCTCGGCACTTTCGATCACCATCACGGAGGCATTCGGAACATCTACTCCTACCTCGATCACCGTGGTAGCAACCATAATCTTCGTTTCACCCTTCGCAAAGCGCGCCATCTCGAAATCCTTCGCCTCGGGCTTCATCTTACCATGCACAATGCTGATCGCTACATCCGGAAATGCGCGCGACACACTTTCGTAACCATCCATCAAATGCTTGAGATCCAACTTCTCCGACTCGTCAATCAGTGGATACACAATGTATACCTGTCTTCCCAACTCGATTTGCTTGCGCATGAAGCCGTTCACCTCCAATCGATGCGAATCAAACTTGTGCAATGTCTTGATTGGCTTGCGGCCTTTCGGCAGCTCGTTGATGGTCGAAATCTCGAGATCACCGTACAACGTCATCGCCAACGTTCTTGGAATCGGTGTGGCGGTCATCACCAACACGTGTGGGTAAACGTGCTCGTTCTTCTGCCAAAGCTGCGACCGCTGAGCCACACCAAACCGGTGCTGCTCGTCGATGATCGCTAGGCCAAGTCGCTTGAACTTCACCTCCTCTTCGATCAAGGCATGCGTGCCAATTAATATCTTCAACACGCCCTCTTGCAACGCGATGTGCAACGGCTTACGCTCCGACTTTTTCGTCGACCCTGTCAGGAGCGCAATCGGCAACTTCATCTTGTCGGCATAGCGCTTTAGGTTTTGATAATGTTGCTGCGCAAGAATTTCGGTCGGTGCCATCAATGCCACTTGGGCGCCGCCGCTAATCACCAATAGCGCACATATAAATGCCACGATAGTCTTTCCACTGCCTACGTCGCCTTGCAAAAGGCGATTCATTTGCTTGCCCGTGCGCATGTCGGCGTAGATCTCACGGATCACACGCTTCTGCGCGTCGGTCAAGGCAAACGGCAGATGATGATTATAGAACTCGGTCACGAGCGAAGCGTCGTTGAATACGATGCCCTTATACTTCTCTTGGCGCACAAGCTTCAACTTCAACAAGCGAAGTTGGATGTAAAACAACTCTTCGAACTTGAGCCGATGCTGTGCCGCAAGCAACTCTGCACCGTTCTTCGGAAAATGGATCTGGCGGATCGCATTCTTTTTGGGGATCAACCGCTCGGAGGTCATGATCGACAACGGAAGCGTTTCACGAATCTGCGGCTCCGCCATGCGCATGAGTTCTTCCATGAGCTTGAAGAGGAACCTGCTGTCGATGTGCTTTGCGCGAAGGCGTTCTGTAATTGAATAGACGGGTTGCAGTTGGCCATCCGTTCCGGTGCGAGCCGTCACCGCTTCGATCTCAGGATGGGCAATCGAAAGTTTGCGACCAAACCGGTTGGGTTTCCCAAACACCACGTACTCAACACCCGTTTTGATCTTGTCCTTGACCCAGTTGATACCCTGAAACCACACGAGTTCAATTTCTCCTGTGCCATCGGTAAAGGTTCCGACCAGTCGTTTCTTGCGGGCCACGCCGGGCATCTCAAAGCCCGTGATGCGTCCTTTGAGTTGGATGGTGGGCATCGACTCGTTCGCCTCCGATACAGAATAGATCTTCGTGCGGTCTTCGTGTCGAAACGGATAGTGTTGGAGTAAGTCGCCGTAGGTTGCGATCGACAGTTCCTTCTTCAGCATCTCGGCGCGCTGGGGCCCGACGCCTTTCAAGAATTCAATCGGTGTTTCAAAAAAGGAACTCACCTCGTGGTTAGAACTTCACGCTTGTCAATTTTTAACTTTCTCGTTCCACTCTAGGGTGTTGACAATCTTCATCATCTCCCTTTTCATAAAATCAATTGCGGGCTTCAATGAGTCGTTCTGAACTTTTGTGTTGAAGTAAAGGGCCCCACGAAGGAAGTTCTTCGTGGAGTCGGTCATGGTAAACTGAAATTGGCTCGGCACGTCGCCTTCGATCTCTGCAATCACTGCCACCTTGCCGCTCTTCGTCGTGGCGATAGTCTCGTTGATGGCGTTCGCTTTGATCTGATGCTTCGCCGTGAGTACATACGCATCGTTCAAAAACTCTTTTAGCAGTTGCTCGTTGTTGCGGATACGTTTATAAGTAATGTGGATGTTCGCCTTCAACGTCGGGTAGTAAATCTCGACCCAATGCCGTTCGCGCACCCACGACGTATCGCGCATCAAGTTTGCCGCTTCCGAATACTCAAACTTATAAGGTAACGTATCGGGCAAAGGCCTGTACACCGTATCTGGCAACACCAACCGGTTGTATCCTTTCGGTTTCGGCTGGTATACCTTGGTGCACGATGCACAAAACGACAGCACCGCCGTCACTACAACGAGAAGAAAAACCCGGGACATGTCACGCACTGAGATCAAAACGGAAGATCGTCAGTAGCGTTGCTGTCGCCGGAAGTTTTGAATTCCTCAGCTTGATTTCCTGCTGTCGTGTTGCTGTATTGGGGAGCAGAATAACCGCCGCCACCACTGTTGCCTGAGCGTTGTGTGCTCAGCATGGTCATGTTGTCGCCCACAATCTCAGTCGTGTAACGTGTCACGCCTTCTTTTTCCCAAGAACGGGTGCGCAGCTTGCCTTCAATATATACCATGTCGCCTTTGTGAAGGTACTTCGCCGCGATGTCGGCGAGCCCACGCCACAAAACAATATTATGCCACTCTGTGATCTCTTTGCGGTCGCCCGTTGTGCGGTCTTTGTACGTTTCCGACGTCGCCATCGTAAAGTTTGCGACCGTCGCACCGTTCTCTAGGTTGCGGACCTCGGGATCTTTCCCAAGTCTACCTACTAAAATTACCTTGTTAACACCTGACATATACTTATTCTTTTTTTGTTTCTCTCTCTTTTACAAAGGTCAGAACCTCTGTTGACAATCCGTGTCAAAACGTTCCCACGTGGTCGATGTGCAAAAGTATGAAAATTGAAGAGGCCCGCTAAGAATGATGTCGCTCTAGAAATCGGGTGATCACAATGGGCTTGGGTAACTTGTCCGCCTTGTTCGGCAAATAAAAGGCTAGGCCAAGTTCTGAATTCTCTAACACCGAGGCGCTTTTTTTTGAGGCCTTGACTTGAAAAAACCGGATGTGCAACAGCTGGTGGGTTAGCACATGTTTGACACTCTCGACCAATTCGAGTTCGACATCTCCGAATCGCTTCAGGCTTGGATCTTTCTTCAGCTTTGATACGCTTATTCTTTGATCCGACTCCAACAAGTGAAATTCATATAGTCCGGTCCAGATATCCCTGCCTGTACGTGGGCGCATCGCCACTTCATTCCCCTTTTTCCATACAACGTAGTCGAAATACCGTGTCCGTTTAGTCAAGCGCTTGCCCTTTACTGGAAGTAGGTCCACCGTTCCTCGCTGCCGCGCGACACAAGCTTTATTGAAAGGGCAGTTGTCGCATTGCGGAGCAGTGGGAGTACAGTGCATCGCACCGAATTCCATCACCGCTTGGTTGTGGTCGCCTGGCTGCTTGGGGTCGATGAGTCGATTTGCGATCTCGGTAAACTCCTTTTTGCCTGCAGGTGAAGCAATGTCTGTGTCGACTCCAAAAATGCGGGCCAACACACGAAACACATTGCCGTCTACCACGGCGACATTTTCATTGAAACCAATTGAAGCGATGGCTGCTGCCGTGTAGGGGCCTATACCGGGAAGGGTGACAAGCTGTTGATATGTGGTTGGAAACTTCCCATCATACTGATCTACGATGGTCTTGGCACATCGACGTAAGTTTCTTGCACGCGAATAGTAGCCGAGGCCTTGCCAGAGTCGGAGAACGGCGTCTTCAGGAGCGCGTGCGAGGTCTCTCACGGTAGGGTACGTTTCTATGAAGCGGAGGTAATAGGGTGTCCCTTGTGCCACACGTGTTTGTTGCAGGATTATCTCCGACAGCCAGATTTTATACGGGTCGGAAGTCTCCCGCCAGGGCAATTCGCGACGATGCGCGCGATACCAATCGATTATTTTCTTAGAAAAGTCGTTCACGTAGGGCTGGCGACAAATTACGGGTAAACAAACGTGGTCGGGCGATTGTTCGACGACTTTCTTTGCCCATCGTGGTGATTATCAGCAAATTCATTTTGCGATTGACCGCTCGACTTCTAAATTTGCCGACTTATTATCTATTCTTTTTCCCCAAATTTTTCACCGTGACCAAGGCAGACATCATCAACCAGATTGCTGAAAAAACCGGGATCGATAAGGCCGATGTGTCGGCTTCGGTTGAGGCATTCTTTTCCGTTGTCAAACAAAACATGGCAGGTGGAGAGAACATCTACATCCGTGGATTTGGCAGCTTCATTAATAAGAAGCGGAAGAAGAAGATTGCGCGGAATATTTCGCGCAACACTGCCATCGTGATCGACGAGCATTTTATCCCGAGCTTTAAGCCTGCGAAGATTTTTATCAACAAGATCAAGAACAGCGACAAGGTGAAACAAGTAGCCGAGAAGAGTTGATCTTGTCATGATGTTGCACGCATCCCTACAGTCAGTTGTTAGTCGCGGGTCGGTGTCCTGGAAGTTGGTAGCGAACGATTAACAGCGACATGCTCAAAACCCGCATCATCCTCATTGCCGTCACCGCCGTATTGGTGGTGCTCATCTTCTTATTGCCACGCGTCGTGGTCCAAAACGAAAGCGAACTTGCGGCCACTAAAGGAACCACGGACTCTTCCGCGTCCAAACCGGCTGCTCCCGCCCACAACGATATCCCACAGAGCCTGAGGGGGTCTATCAACCGTTTCCGGGCCGAATTCCAAAAAGCAGGGATGGAAAAAAGTTCTATCTTTGCCGACTCGTTGTGGAGTTTGTACACTAAAAGTGGACGTTTTGACAGCGCAGCGTGGTTCGCGGAACAGTCCGCAACGTTCTCAAAAAATACTGACAGCTACCTGAAGGCCGGAAACAGCTATTACGAAGCTTATTCGTATGCGCTCGACCAGACCAAGCAAAACGAGATGGGAGCCAAAGCGCGCGAGTACCTTGGCAAGGCCCTTGAAGCCAACCCAAAACTCTATGAGGCCAAAGCCAAAATGGCGATGACCCTCATGACCAGTGGTGGTCCTCCCATGGAGGCCATCAGGATGTTGCGCGAAGTAGCCACAGACGATCCGAAAAATGAGTTTGCATTGTACAGCTTGGGGATGCTCTCCATGCAGTCGCAACAATTTGGACGGGCAGTTGATTGGTTCAATAAACTGATCTCCGTAAACCCGAATCACCTGCAAGGGCGCGTGTTTCTCGGGGTAGCGCTAGCGAGCAACGGCGACAAGGATAAAGCTCGTGAAGAGTTGGAAAAAGCGAAAAAGATGACTTCAGATGAGTCTGTCATCGCAACCATCGACTCTTATTTGAAAGACCTTAAAAAGTAATCATCTATATTTTATGCCTAGCGGTAAGAAAAGAAAGAAACACAAGATGGCAACCCACAAGCGCAAGAAGCGCCTGAGGAAGAACCGTCACAAGAAGAAGTAATTTTTTTATTAACCCCCCGTAGCGCGTTGCTACGGGGTAAACATTTTCAGTTTTGAGTAACGAACTAATCATTAGCGCTACTCAGAACGGAAGTCGTATAGCCCTTCTAAAGGACAAACAGCTTGTTGAATTTCACGAAGAAACGGAAGGAAGCAAGTTTACAGTAGGCGACATCTACTTGGGCTCCGTTAAAAAGGTAGTCCAAGGACTGAACGCCGGGTTCATCGACATCGGGTATGAAAAGGACGCATTCCTTCACTACCTCGATCTCGGGCCCCAGTTCGGTTCACTGATGAAGTTCGCCAAACTGGTCCGTGGAAAAAAAATCACCGGCGGCCGCCTCGACAAGTTCAAGGCCGAAAAGGACATCGACAAGCATGGGAAAATTACCCAGCAGTTGTCAAAAGGGATGTTAATTCCTGTCCAGGTCGTCAAAGAACCGATCTCCACAAAGGGTCCCAGACTTTCGTCTGAGTTGTCTATCGCAGGAAGGTACCTCGTCTTGGTGCCCTTCTCCAACACAGTCAGCGTCTCGAAAAAGATTTCGAGCAGCGACGAACGCAAGCGCCTCCAGCGCATCATCCAGTCTATCAAACCCGAAGGCTTCGGAGTGATCATCCGAACAGTAGCCGAAGGCAAGGAAACGGCCGAACTCGACCGGGACCTGAGAAACCTGGTTCGAATGTGGGACGATGGTATGACCCGCCTCACGACCGCCAACGGGCGCGACAAACTCATCGGCGAGATCAGCAAAACCTCCTCCCTACTCCGGGATCTCCTCAACGAATCGTTCGACAACGTTCACGTCGACGACAAGCGCATCTTCGAAGAAGTTAAAGCTTACATCCACACGATTGCCCCAGAAAAGGACAAAATCGTGAAATTGTACACGGGTAAAGCAAAAATCTTCGAACACTACGGCATCGAGAAGCAGATCAAATCTGCCTTCGGTCAAACTGTAAGCCTACGAGGGGGCGGATACCTGATCATCGAACACACCGAGGCCCTGCACGTGATCGACGTGAACAGCGGCAACAAATCAACACGCGAGGACAGCCAGGAAAACACTGCCCAATCTGTGAACCTCGAAGCGGCGCGCGAAGTAGCACGCCAACTCCGGTTGCGCGACATGGGTGGTATCATCGTCGTCGACTTCATCGACATGCGTAGTCAAGAAGGGCGCAAGCTCATCTACAAAACGATGAAGGAAGAGATGGCGAACAACGATCGCGCGAAGCACACGGTGTTGCCGCTATCGAAGTTCGGCTTGATGCAAATCACGCGCGAGCGGGTACGTCCACAAGTAAACATCGTGACCAAAGAGGTGTGCCCTACTTGTAACGGCACGGGCAGCATCAATGCGAGCATCCTCATCACCGATCAAATCGAACAGCATATCGAGCACCTTTTCGTGAAACAAAATGAAAAGGAATTGGTATTGGCTCTACACCCTTTCTTGTACGCCTACTATACAAAGGGTTTTATTTCGAAGCGCTTGAAGATGTTCTTCAAGTACAAGAGATGGGTGAAGATTGTGAAAGACAGCTCACTCGGCATTACCGAATTCCATTTCTTGAATAAGGATGGCGAAGAGATCGACGTAGCAAATAAGAGCGAGAAGATCACACCCGAAACGTTGGCCGACATCAAGGCGTCAGTCTCGGAAGGGAAGCATAACCACAAGCATAAAGTGGAGGCACTGCCCGAGGAAGAGGACGAAGAAGAAGACGATGATCAGGCGGAAGAACAACCGCAAGAGCGCCGTCGTCATGACCACGGACGCCGTCGTGACCATGGTCGCCAGCGCAACGAGCACAAACCTCGTGAGCAGCGGCCCGATCAACAGCAGCCCGAGAATACCGAAGGCGGAAACACTGGGGAATCTCAAGGCCAGGAAAACAAACAAGAAAACCGGAACCAGCACCACGAACGTCGTCACAACGACCGTCGACACCGCGGTGACCGTCGTCAGCATGGCGATCGCCGGAACCAGCAAGGCGACCGACGCCAGCAAGGTCAGGGTCACAACAACGAACAGCAGCAAGGCGAAGGACAACCCCTTCCGCCGCAAAATTCTGAAAACTATGAGGCTCCGGTTCAAAATGAATCGACGTCTTTTGTGCCAGAACCTAAGCCGGTGCTCGAACAACCCGCCAAGGTGGAACCGCCCCAAGAGAACAATTCGGGTGATCAATAACCCCGAAATTTTCAATGGAACGATAAAGCCCCGATAGAACTCGGGGCTTTTTCTTTGCTCATGTTAGAATATTATTGCTGTCATTTTGGCAGCGAGCTCGTTTGGAACAATGATTGACAAGGGAGCGGTACCTGAAAAAATTTTTTAGCACCATGGCAGAAGTAGCAGAAAAGGGAACCATCTCGATCCATACCGAGAACATCTTTCCGATCATCAAGAAATTCCTCTATTCCGATCACGAGATATTCCTGCGCGAACTCGTTTCGAACGCAGTCGACGCCACTCAAAAGCTTAAGAAACTCGCCTCGTTGGGAGAATTTGGTGGTGAACTCGGGCAACTTCGGGTGGAGGTAAGCTTCGACAAAGAAAGGAAGACCATTACCGTCAGCGACCGTGGACTGGGTATGACCGGTGAGGAAATTAAGAAGTACATCAATCAAATTGCATTCTCCGGTGCCACAGAATTTGTCGAAAAGTTCAAAGACAAAGGCGATGTAAAGGACATCATCGGAAAATTCGGTCTTGGGTTTTACTCGGCTTTCATGGTCGCCGACAAGGTTGAAATCGTTTCCAGGTCGTACAAAGCAACAGACGAAGAAGCCGTCCGTTGGGAGTGCGATGGGTCAACTGAGTTCGAACTCACGCCTGCCTCCCGCGCAGATCGTGGTACCGACGTGATCTTACACGTCAACGCAGACTCAGAAGAATTCTTGGACGAATATCGCCTCAAAGGGATTCTAGAAAAATATTGCAAGTTCCTTCCCGTTGAAATCAAGTTTGGAACGAAGAGCGAGAGTGAAGAGGACGGACTCGACGACAAGGGAGAAAAGAAATATAAGACGGTCACCAAAGATCGGATCATCAACAATCCGTTTCCGCTTTGGGCAAAAGCGCCGAACGACCTGAAGGATGAGGACTACAAAAAGTTCTATCGTGAACTATATCCTTTCGCTGAAGAGCCCCTGTTCTGGATTCACTTGAATGTTGACTATCCCTTCAACTTAACGGGAGTGTTGTATTTCCCGAAGTTGAAGAACGATTTCGAGGTACAAAAGAATAAGATTCAACTCTACTCACGCCAAGTATTCATCACCGATGAAGTGAAGGACGTAGTGCCCGACTTCTTAATGCTGCTACACGGCGTTCTCGATTCACCGGACATTCCATTGAACGTGTCGCGCAGCTACCTGCAAAGCGACTCGAATGTGAAAAAGATCAGCCAGCACATTACAAAGAAAGTTGCTGACAAGCTTCAAGAGATGTTCCGCAAGGATCGCCCAGACTTCGAAAAGAAATGGGACGACATCGCCATCTTCGTAAAGTATGGAATGATCAGCGATGATAAATTCTTCGATCGTTCGAAAGAATTTGGGTTGCTCAAGAACACCGACAACAAGTATTTCACGCTCGATGAGTATAAAGAGCATGTGAAAGAACTTCAAGTGGATAAAGAAGGAACGAACGTATACCTCTACACCACGGATTTAGGTAAGCAGCACGCATTCATCGAAGCTGCCAACCAGAAGTCATACGATGTGTTGGTGATGGATACTCTTATCGACAGCCACTTCGTGAACGCCCTCGAGCCCAAGCTTGAAAAGGTTCAATTCAAACGTGTCGACAGCGAGACGATTGATAAATTAATTCCGAAGGAAGAGAAGATCGAGAGTGTACTAAGCAAGGAAGAGGAAGAAAAGTTAAAGACCATCTTCGAAAAGGCTGTGAACAACACCAATATGATCCTCGCCGTTGAGTCGCTTGCGCCTGATCAAATGCCGGTCGTCGTGACGATGAGTGAGTGGATGCGACGGATGAAGGACATGGCGAAGACAGGAGGTGGTGGTGGCTTTGGCTTCATGGGCAACATGCCCGATAGCTACAATGTGAGCATCAATGGCAATCATGCGATCACGCAGAAAATATTGAAGGCCACTTCGGAAGACGAGCAAGTCCAACTCGCGAAACAAGCTTACGACTTGGCTCTGCTTTCTCAGAACTTACTCACCGGCGCCGACCTCACCAACTTTATCAAACGAAGCGTAAAACTATTTTGAGTTGAGAATTTTGAATTGGGGAATTCAGAATTGAGAGGCTTCTCTCGAACTTTTGGAATAACGCGTGCACAAAAAGTCGCGCGTTATTTTTTTGCCTATACCAAGCTTCACTCTCCATTTTCTCCAAACCTAAGAATTCATTGAACTCTACCCCTCAACCACGGTCCTACTTTGTATAGGTTCCCCCAAAATTCCGAATTCTCAAGTCTGAATTCTTAATTCGTTATTCGTTGACACTAGCATTCCCTTAACCATCCTTTCCAACCACAGTCTCCACCCTTCTCAACTCCTCCCTAAATTCTCAATTCCGAATTCTCAATTCCGAATTCTTAATTCTCAATTCTTACTCCCTTCCGCCATCCTCTCCGCACTTTCCGCAATCTTCAACTGCTCGATAAAGTCGTCTATTTCCCCGTTCATGATGGCGGGCAAGTTGTGTTGAGTGAATCCAATGCGATGGTCGGTGACGCGGCTTTGTGGGTAGTTGTATGTCCTGATCTTTTCTGAACGATCGCCGCTGCGGACCTGGCTTCTGCGTGAAGCGCCAATTTCTGCTTGTTGTTTTTCGTATTCTCGCTCGTACAACTTGGTGCGGAGCATTTGGAGTGCCCGCTCGCGGTTGCCATGTTGCGATCGCTCGATTTGGCACACGACCACGATACCGGAGGGTTTGTGTGTGAGTTGAACTTTGGTTTCGACCTTGTTCACGTTCTGACCGCCGGCACCGCTTGATCGAGCGGTTTGGAACTCGAGATCGGCTGGGTTGATCTCTATGTCAACTTCTTCGGCTTCGGGCAACACGATGACAGAAGCGGCGGAAGTGTGAACACGTCCTTGTTGCTCCGTAGCGGGTACGCGTTGTACACGGTGTACGCCAGATTCGTACTTGAAGATTCCGAAAGCGCCGTCGCCTTCGACCGTGCTGATAACTTCTTTGTAGCCTCCTGCTGTTCCCTCGGTCACATCCATGACGGTGAGCTTAAAGCCACGACGGTCGCAGAATCGCTGGTACATCCTGAAGAGATCCCCTGCGAAGATCGCTGCTTCGTCGCCACCTGTTCCTGCGCGTATTTCGAGAATGCAATTCCGATTGTCGTTCGGGTCTTTCGGCATCAGCATCTCTTTGAGTTCCTTTTCCAGGGCGTCGCGCTGAGGGGTGAGCTCGTCAATTTCTTGTTTCGCCATCTCTCGAAGCTCTTGATCCTTCTCCTTTTCAAGGAGGTCCTTCGCATGGCGGATCCCATCGAGCGCAAGGGTGTATTCGGAGTACTTCCTGACAACCTTTTCTAGGTCCCGGTACTCCTTGTTGAGTTGGGAGAATTTCTTCATGTCACTGATCGCATCGGGTTGAACGATCAGTTGTCCCACTTCCTCGAATCTATGCTTGATTTCCTCCAGTTTCTCGATCATAACGCTTAACGAGCCGCAAATTTAGCAATTCGCGGAAACGTTAGGTTACTGAGCACTATTGAAGGTGGGGATCACCATCCTTGGCGGACGGGGTTCCCCGTCGAATACCATCGTCGAATGAGTTACATGTCCTCCGCAAACACCAATAAGTACCCATCAGGATCTTTGACTGCAAACTCCTTCATGCCGTAAAATGTCGTACGCATGTCGAGTGGAATCTCCACCTTGCCCTTTAGATCTGCCAACAACTGGTCGATGCCTTTCATCTTGATAAAAAATGTACCGATGCTACCCTTCCCTGTAATCTTGAGGCTCGGCATATCTTCATGAATGCTTTCCAGGGTTTGAAACATCATCGTGACCGTGTCGCGCTGCACCATCGCCCAGTTATACGTTCCAGTCTCCGGAACAGACGCCACAAGGGTGAACCCGAGCTCACGAGTGTAAAAATCTACCGATCGATTGACGTTTGCCGCAATCAAATTCGGCGAAAGCGAGTTGAGTGTTGGTTTCATAAGATTATTTGTTGTTGGCCACAAAATAGCAGCGCATCACGAAAGGTTTCCTTGTAAAATTTAGACAAACTCAATTGCCGGCACCCAGGTACTCGCTCGGGGTTTGCCTAGCGAATTGCTGGAAAAACCTGGTGAGATGGGCGTGGTCCGTAAACTGGAAGTCAGTCGCGACATCCAACAAATTATTATAGGTTCCGGACGAGAGCACATTTTTCAGTTCGCGAAAACGCAACAACTGCGCAAACTGCTTGGGCGTGGGACCCACATGTTCAATGAACTTTCGTTCAAGTTGCTTCTGCGATATGCCCACCTCACGGGTGAGTCCATAAATGTTCACGATCCCGCGATTCTGAATAATCCTATCAAGACATTGTTCCCAAGTCTCACGGTGTCCACTCAAAGAGATCTTCCGCAACAGCCAGCGATCTAAGAGGAGCACACGACGCGCCGGAGTTAAGTCGGCCAACTCCTGGGGGTTAGGTCCCATGCGGTAAACGTCGGTGAGCAACTCGCTTGTGTCGTTAAATTCTGCTAGTCTTACTTTCAATAATCGACCAAGTCCCGAGGGTTGAAATCGGATTCCAAACAAGTCCGCACTACCCAAGCAGCGCGTCTCGATAGGCACGAACATATTTCCGACCACATACGCGCCGTCGCGAGTCAACTCCGTTCCTGTCGCGCTGCGGGTTTCCACCGGAGCTCCGAAATTGAACAAAATGTCCATACAAGCATCAGGGTAAATTTTCTGAAACGCGTCGCCGGTACCGACGACATTCCAATAGCACTCGACAATGTGTCGTAGCGCCGGGTGTGGACAATATTCCCTGTATTGAACCATGGTCTGTTCCTAGTGATAAACCTAAGGAAAAGCGCTAGGAAAATGAACTGACACTTTTAATCTTTGGCGCCTGAAATTTCAGCCTGATGAGGTTCCTTTTCGCTGCTGTCCTTTTATTTGGTGCTTGCACCACCACACAGAAAAGTCGTCCGGTGTTTGGTCCCGCACGCAATCTTGGGTTAATCGATACACGGTTGCCCGAAGCATCCGGTCTCGCGGCCAGCGTTGCCCACCCAGGATACTTATGGTCATTAAATGACGGTGAAAATCCCAACGAAGTATTCTTGATCGACACGGCAGCGCAGGTAAAAATGACCGTACAAATGCCAGTTCCCAATCGGGATTGGGAAGAGATCGTCGTCGGCTCGGGGCCCGATTCAACCAAATCGTATGTATACGTAGGTGAAATCGGCGACAACAAAGCAGTTTACGACAAGAAGTATATCTACCGCTTCGAAGAACCAACAACGATCGAAACCTCCATGACAGCGACGTTGGTCGATACCCTCACGATCGAAATGTCTGACGGACGTCGCGACACAGAAACACTTCTGATTGATCCATTCTCGAAGGACTTGTACATCATTTCGAAACGCGAAGATTCAATTGGCGTGTACAAAGTCTCTTACCCCTTCCAACGTGGAACACTCACGGCACAGAAACTGGCTAAAATTCCTTTCCATAATATCGTCGCCGGTGGGTTCTCGCCCGATGGTCTCGAAATCATCGTTAAGGATTATGATCACATCTATTACTGGACACGCGAAAAAAGTGAACCGCTGGAAAAAGTCCTGCTCCGGCAACCAACAGAAATTCCATACGAACGTGAGTCTCAAGGTGAATCGCTCACGTGGCGCCTCGACGGCAAGGGCTTCTTCACGTTGAGTGAAACCAACCCAGGTAAGCCGGCCTATCTCCTTTACTACAAGAGAAACTAGGTCTACTTCTGACGATTGGCAAGACTTTCGGCAAACGCCAAAAGCAGATCCTTTTTTGGATTGTCAATCAGGCCAAGTTCCTGATAACCTCGCTCAAAATATAAAGTGGCCTTTTGTTCAGAAAGCTCGCGGATTCCGACTGAATCGTAAATCGCGGTAACAGCCTTTACTTTCTTTTTCTTATCAAACTTCTTGGCGACGAGCCACCGATTCAGCGACGCCCGCTGTGCGCCCCGGGTACGCTCCAAAGCCTTCACCAACAAGAATGTCTTCTTGTTCGACACGATGTCTCCACCCACTTGCTTTCCAAACTTCGATTGGTCACCATAAACGTCTAACACGTCGTCCATCAACTGGAAACCAACTCCGATGTTGACACCGAAGTCATACAGAGCCTTTCGCTCCTTGTTAGACGCACCCGCAAGCAGCGCGCCCAACTCGAGGCTAAAGCCTAACAACACCGCAGTTTTGAGTCGAATCATTTCGAGATACTGCTGTTCAGATACTCGGGCCTTGGTTTCAAAGTCCATGTCCAACTGCTGGCCTTCGCACACTTCGGCCGCAGTGTGGTTGAACAAAGTGAGCACTTCGGCAAGTTGGTTGGGGGGAAGTGAAAGGAACAGGTCGTAAACCTTCACCAACATTACATCTCCCGAGAGGATTGCCGTGTTGGCATTGAATTTCTCATGAACTGTTGGCTTCCCCCTCCGCAAGGGCGCTTGATCCATGATGTCATCGTGCATCAAGGTGAAATTGTGAAATGCTTCGATGGCAGCTGCGTATCTAACGATGTCTTCGACGTTGTCGCGGTACATTGAATAGGCAATACACGTCAACATCGGGCGCAGTCGCTTGCCCCCAAGTTTCATAATGTACCGGATGGGGTCGTATAAAGACTTCGGGGAAGAGCCTAAAGGAAGTTGCGTGATCTCTTTTTCAATCAACGCCAACAATTCTGCGGGTGTCATCAACCGCAAAGTAGCAGTTTCAAAACGAGAATTTCAATTTGTTCAACCGGTGGTTAGGCTTACCGTTTTCCGAGGCGAGTAAATGCCTCATCTTCGTCTGGGTAGCGCGGGTCGTCAAAAGAGAGATCGATAAGCCTCCGATCGACATCAGTCTTCCGAATCCAAACCGTCACTTCATCACCGAGTCGGTACACTTTCTTACGTCGGCGTCCAATGATGCGGAAATTCTTTTCGTCAAATTCGTAGTAGTCATCTTTGATGTCTGATAAACGTACCATCCCTTCGCACTTCGTCTCAATGATCTCGACAAAAACACCAAAGTCCGTGACTCCAGTGATGATGCCCGAGTAAGGCTTGTGCTCCGCCATACTCATAAACTCAACTTGCTTATACTTGATCGAAGCGCGCTCCGCATCCGCAGCACGTTTCTCCCGTTCGGAAGTGTGCACGCATTTGTCTTCGTACTCTTTCTTCATGAATGGCTTACCTTGATCAAGATAATGCTGAAGCATTCTGTGCACCATCATGTCCGGGTAACGACGGATTGGTGATGTGAAATGCGTGTAGTGCTTAAAAGCCAGGCCAAAGTGGCCTTTTGGATCCGTGGTATACTTCGCCTTGGCCATCGCCCGCACGGCGAGTTGTTGCAACACGTTTTGTTCCGGCTTCCCTTCAATGTCGTCCATCAACGCGTTGAGAGATCTCGAGATCGCACGCTCATCCAAGTCAAGCTTGTGCCCGAACTGCTTCGCGAACTTGGCAAAATCCTCTACGCGCTCTTGATCAGGGAGGTCGTGCGTACGGTACACGAACGTATTCTTTTCGCCACCCTTCTTGATATTGTATACAAACGTCGCCACACCTTTGTTGGCGAGGAGCATGAATTCCTCGATCAACTTGTGCGCATCTTTGCGGACCTTCGGAACCACGGCAAGGGGCTTGCCCTTCGGGTCAAGTTTAAATTTGACTTCCGTCGTTTCAAAGTTGACGGCGCCTTTTGCAAAGCGTTCCTTACGGAGCGCCAGCGCGATCGTGTTCAATGTCTTGAGCTCAACCGCAAACTTTCCTTGCCCGGATTCAATTACCTCTTGTGCGCTTTCGTAAGTGAAGCGATGATCAGAATGAATGATCGTTCGGCCATACCACTCGTTCACGATTTTCCCTTTCAAGTTCATCTCGAACACGGCAGAGAAAGTGAACTTGTCTTCATGTGGCCGCAATGAACACAGTCCATTAGACAACCGTTCGGGCAACATTGGAACGGTGCGGTCGACGAGGTAGACGGATGTTGCTCTGTCGTACGCATCGGCATCCAACGCGGTTCCAGGGCGTACATAATGCGTCACATCTGCAATGTGCACACCCACCTCGTAGTTGCCGTTCTCCAAGGGACGGAACGATAGGGCATCGTCAAAGTCTTTTGCGTCTTCCGGATCTATGGTGAATGTCAGAATCGGCCTGAAGTCTCGCCGTCGCGAAATCTCTTCATCGGTGAAGCCTTCACCAATCTTTTCCGATTCAGCGATCACGTGTTCCGGAAAACGGAAGGGAAGATCGAATTCGGCCATGATTGAATGGATCTCAGCCTCGTTCTCCCCGGTCTTACCAAGTATCTCGACGACTTTAGCTTCCGGGTTGCGGTCGCCGTCACCCCATTTGGTCACCTCGATCACCACTTTGTCGTTCGTTTGAGCGCTCATGGTGTTTTCGTTGTACACGAAAAAGTCTTGGTAGATTTTCTTAAAGTCCGGAACGACGAACGCATAGTTTTTCGTCACCTCGACACGGCCAACAAAACGTGTTCGTGCTCGTTGCAAGATGGTCTTCACACGGCCTTCAGGTGATTCACCACCTCTCCCGCGTGACAGTTCCACTTCCACGCGGTCGCCGTGCAAAGCGGTGTGCAAATCCGGCGTTCGAACATAAATATCTTTTTGGTTCTCGATGCCCGTCACGATGTATGCGAATCGTGGGTTCACGTGATCGACAATGCCCTCAATCGTGGGGCGCTTCTTGGTCGAAACAAACGTGCCATCCGCAAGCTGGCGAATCTTACCACGCGACTCGAGGTCGTCGAGCACATTCAAAATCTCCTTGTTAAGGGCTTTTTTCTTCTTACCCGCTTTCCGGGCGATCTGTGCGAAGTCGTAAGATTTGCCGAGGGTCTCCTCTAGGATCTGTTGGATGATTTCGTGTAAAGCTTGTTTTTCTACTTTGGCTTTACGGTCTTTTTTCTCTTTGAATTTTTTTACTCAACCTACCATCGAGGTGGCGGCGGTGGGCGGTGCAATGCCCGGGTAGGAAATAGCCTTTCGAACTACTAAACACAAAGATACGAAGGAAAATTCGACAAACGTCTATTTTATGATTACGTGGCCACGATGTGCTCTTTTTTCACAGCCTCCATTCCCTTCAATTTCAGGTACAACTGCCCGATCGTGACAACATCACCAACACAATACGTCGCAATCTTGGCAAGATCTCGCTCCTTGTAATATACCTCGTTGACCATGCTTCCGTCCATCACTCCCTTACTCGTTTCAACGTCGAAAAGCGCAGCCAGCAAATCAAGTGATGTGTAATTCTTGAAGTCTCCGAACTTCCACATTTCCATCGTGTCGATATGCGTCACTTCCCAAGGCTTTCGCCCAGTTTGATTGAGAACCGCCGGGGGTGTCAGTCCGTGAACCAGCATCCGCCGACACAAATACGGAAAGTCAAACTCTTTTCCATTATGTGCGCACAAACGAGCATTCACAGGGTCTAATTTCTCAAGTGTTGTCTTAACTGTGTGGAGCAACTCGCGTTCATCATCACCGGCAAAACTCCTCGTGCGAAACCCCAGTTCACCGTTGTCAGCATCATAGTAGCGACCAACTGCCACTACTATCACTTTTCCAAACTCGGCATAGATGCCTGCCCGCAAATTGAAGAGATCCTCGGGCGTTTGGCCCTCCTCCCGCTTCAGGAACGATGCCTTGCGCGCCCACAAAGTCTTGAACCTTTCCGGCAATTGCGCATACTCGTGCACCGTGGCCACGGTCTCGATGTCAAGAAAAACAATATCTCTTAGTTCTGATAACATAGTTGATGGGTCAATTTAATCCTTTAAATGACATGGACGGTGGCACTACTCGTCGGAGCAGTCGTAAATTTGAAGAGAACGTCATGCTTTCCTTTCGACACGAAGTTTTTCTTGAAGTGGCCAAGCTAAGGAGCTTCACCAAGGCCAGTCAAGTCTTGTTCATCAGCCAGCCCGCCGTCAGCAAAAACATCCGGCAGTTGGAAGATGAATACAAGACCAATTTGTTCGAGCGCAAAGGAAATTCCATCGCCCTCACCAACGCTGGCGAAACCCTTCTCCGTGCGCTTCTCCAAGCAAAGGAGATTGAAAAGCAACTTCAGTACGACATCAGCACCCGCGGAAATGAATTCATGGCGAAAGGTGAACTCAAACTCGGAGCCAGCACAACAGTTGCCCTGTACATCATCCCTTCCGTGATCTCGGGCTTTCATTCAAAACATCCCAACGTTCACATCAGCTTGTTCAACCGCAACTCCGAAAGCGTATTGAATGCCCTCTTAGAACACGACATCGACGTCGGAATCATGGAGGGACGGCATAAACTCTCTCAAGTCAAAAGCCAACACTTCCTCACCGATGAAGTGGTCCCAGTCTGCTCCGCCCGAAGCCCCCTCGCCAAGCGGCCGTCGTATAGCGTAAACGATCTGCGCTCTTTGCCAGTGGCGTTGCGCGAACGTGGCTCAGGAACGCTCACCGCCCTCAAGTCGGCATTGGCGCAACACAAGATCAAGTTGTCCGACCTCCAAGTGTATGTGCGATTGGGTGGAACCGAAGCACTCAAGAACTTTATCTTGGTCGACGATTGTATCGGATTCTTACCCAAGCGATCCGTCGCGAAAGAACTACAATCCGGTGAGTTGATTCGATTATTTATCGAAGGCCTCACCGTAACCCGGCACTTTTACTTCATCCAGCGTCATGGCGACGATCGCAACGGTCTCACCAACGCTTTCATTCGTTTCGCACGAAATCATTTCAACCTCCATTAATACCGTGCATCCCTCCGGAATTCCAGTATAACTTACAGTTATATCAAATAAGATAATACCATGCTTGTGGTAATGACCTTTCTCCTTAGAGCGGTCGTACACTTGCAGTATGGCAACCCTATTGGAACAGAGGATCTCGCGTTGTGATCAACTCGCGTGCAGTGTGTGCGGAAAAGGTTTCCCCCTCCAGCAAATCAACACGTTTGCAAGTTGCGACACTTGCGGCAAAGCACCCTTAATCGCACAATACGACATTCGTGAATTGGACCGCTCGGCAATCGACACCACTGAACGTTCGATGTGGCGATACCGTCCAATGCTGCCCGTCATTCACGGTGACAACGTCGTTAGCCTGGGCGAGGGATGGACACCGCTCCTACCACTTCGGCGTACAGCGTCAACACTCGGGTTGGCTGAGCTCCTCATGAAAGACGAGTCACTTAATCCAACATGCTCGTTCAAAGCACGCGGCATGAGCATGGCCATCTCAAAAGCCAAGGAATTGGGCATAGAAAACTGCATCGTGCCGACCGCTGGGAACGCTGGCGGTGCGATGGCCGCGTACTGCGCCCGCGCCGGGATGAAAGCAGTCGTGGTGATGCCGAGGCATACACCAAAGCCATTTCAGCAAGAAGTGGAAATGTTCGGCGCCGAACTTGTATTGGTCGACGGTCTCATCAGCGACTGTGCCAAAAAGGTTCGTGAGCTCAATACCGGCGGTCGCTTCTTCGACCTTTCCACGATGAAAGAACCATATCGCCTCGAAGGTAAAAAGACGATGGGCTACGAAATTGCGGAGCAACTTGATTGGTCGCTTCCGGAAGTTATTCTTTACCCGACAGGTGGCGGTACTGGACTCATCGGGATGTGGAAGGCATTTCATGAAATGATTCAACTGGGCTGGCTTCCACCTCAAAGGCTACCCAAGATGTTCGCTGTGCAATCGGAAAACTGCGAGCCCATCGTGAAGACGTGGATCGGCGCTCAGCAGGATGGTTCTACCTATGTGGGGCAGCCCACAATTGCCAACGGCCTGGCCGTACCAAATCCATTTGCCGAGAAGATGATCTTACAAGTCCTGCACGAATCTGGCGGCAAACCAGTCGCAGTGAGCGATCATGACATTCAAATGGAACAGAAGGGCGTAGGGTCGCGCGAGGGGATGTTCATTGCGCCAGAGGGTGCAGCTATGTTTGCCGCGTTGCGAAAGCTAATTGAAGACAAAAGTGTCCTACCCACCGAACGCATCCTGTTGCTCAATACGGGCTCAGGATATAAGTATGTCTAGGAATGAAGGATACCTTCTTTTTCAAGCTCTTTAATATACACGATGTTTTCTTCGCAGATCGTCTCTGGAACAAATACGAATTTTTTGTCGAAGACCTGCCTTCCAACATAATAGCTCACCCAGTATTCGTTGTTGAGGTGGAATACCTTCTCGTCGATAGGTTCTACTAGTGCGGAGCTCCTCGCGGGAACTGTTTCCAAAAAATGCCTGAGCGTAGATGTCTTCTGCTGCCGTCCTTCTTTCTCACCGTATCCCGTGCTGCTGACCAATGTATTCTCAATCTGAAAAGTGTTGTTGTTAATCAAGTACACCTTCCATTCATAAGTTTCAAGCAGTGTCTTCTCACGGACAACGGCCACTGTCACATTTTTCACTTCTGGAATCTCAATGTCCTTCTTCATACTGCTTCTGTCATTTCAAAAAGCGACATGATCTTGTGAGTGATCTGTCCTTTCACTTCCTCCATTTGAATTTTTCTTCCAAGTTCCTTTTCCATCGAGGTAACGCCTTTATCGCTGTCGGCGATCCCGCATGCCACAATGTGCCCGAAATAATTCATATCGGTATTCACGTTCAGCGCCAAGCCGTGCATGGTCACCCACCGACTTGTTTTGACCCCAAAGGCACAAATTTTTCTTGGAGCCCGATCCACGTCGAGCCATACTCCCGTCAATCCGGGAATTCGATCGCCCTTTAATCCATAAGCTGCGAGGGTTTGAATGACCGCTTCCTCTAGAAACCGCATGTACTTGTGGATATCGGTAAAGAAGTTCTCCAGATCGATGATCGGATATACGACCACTTGACCTGGCCCGTGGTAGGTGATATCTCCACCTCGATTGATTGGGAAATACTCGGCTTGAATTTCTCCAAGTTGCTCGAGGGGCATCAATAAGTTATTCGCATTGCCACTTTTCCCAAGGGTGTACACGTGTGGATGCTCGCACAACAGCAAAAAGTTGGGTGTGGGCTTTTGTTCGGCCTCTGGTAACTCCCTGTTCCCTGCCTTAATTGCTAGTACTTGATTGAAAAGCTCGGTCTGATAATCCCAAGCTTTTTTGTATTCGATTAAACCAAGGTCGGAAATCTTTGTACCCCGGTAGATTTTGGCGTTCATCGCTGCTTTTCCAGTTCTTCTTTGACGTACACAATAGAGTCAACAGTATCCGGGTCGACCTGGTTCTCTTTCGCAAGAAAATACGAGATCCAATCCGTGAGGTGAATCAAGTAGTAATATTGTTCGAGGAGCGAGGCGCCTTCCGCCACAATGTCGATAATGGGATTCGATTTACGTTCGAAGATCGGGCGACACAACTCCATGCGTCGTTCCACACGCTCGTGATCGTGATCGGAATACAAGTACACCACTTGGATCATCGGGAGCACTGCCTCAGGAAAATGCCATCCTTCCAACTCGTTGTGATTCATCTCCGGAAAAGTGTTGACGTGGGCGAGTTGCTTCGCGTTCTCGTTCAACTGGTTTTGAAACCGGAGTGCCATCGCAAAGAGGCGTCCATCGCAATAGATAATGGGTAGTTTCCCTTTCAATTTTTTGGCGATGATTTCAGCTTCCGTCTGAATAGCTTTCTCGCTTCGATCTAGCGATTGAATCGCATTCTCGGTCTCCTTAATAAATGCGGCACCTATCAAGTTGGTATGATACAGCGCATACAAGAGCGAGATCAACATATAGCCGACCATGGCACGCGGCGATTGGTTGGAGGCAGGGATGTGAACGTAGAACAAGTTGTACTCGCGCGCCAACTCAAGCAGCTTCCCTCCGGACGTGATGCAGATAATGTGCGCCCGTTTCAACATCGCTTTTTGAACGGCGGCCAGTGTCTCTTCGGTGTCGCCGGTATAGGAACAGGCAATAAACAAGGTATGTGGACTAACAAACTGGGGGATGTTGTACCCCTTGCATACTGTGATGGGGATTGGCACACGCCCAAATGTAAGCGACTCGACAAGGTTGGCTCCAATTCCCGAAGCCCCCATACCAGCAATTAATATGTTGCGGATATCACTGCCTGGGCGCACAAGATCTACCGCCTGGCCAACGCGCAAAGCTTCTGCTAATTGTCTGGTAAACTGCTCGATCGACTTCACCATCATGGGTAATTTGCTTCAAATGTAGGTCTCATGACAACTAAAAAGCAAACAGGTGATCTTGGTGAGCGCATCGCTGCCGATCATTTACAAACCAAAGGCTACACGGTGCTTGCGCGCAACTATCGATACAAGCATGCCGAAATCGATTTGATCGTACAGTCAGGCAACTGGCTCATCTTCGTGGAGGTGAAGACCCGAGCGTCAACTGCATTTGGTTATCCCGAAGACTTCGTTGAATACCGCCAACAGCAATCCATCTTCGAAGCAGCCCTCCACTACATGCACACAAACGACTGGCAAGGCAACGTCCGCTACGACATCGTGTCAATTATTTTACAAGGCGATGAGGTAAAGGAGGTGGTGCATTTGGAGGATGCGTTTTACTGAACTGATCGTTCATTCGTTTGACGTTATTTCGTTTCTGCGTTTAAACTCGAAAATTGATGCGAAGTTTGGCAAACTATAAAGATTTGGATCTTTGGCGAGCAACGAGGGAACTTGTCAACGAGTGTATTTGTGTTCACAGCACTTCCCGAAGGATGAAATATTTGGTTTAGTTCCTCAAATTCGCCGTGCGGCGGTATCCTCGTTATCGAATATTGCCGAAGGATGTGGGCGGGGATCAAGCAATGACCTGATTCGCTTCTTGTACATCGCGCAAGGGTCAATGTATGAAGTCGAAACTCAACTCATCGTGGCGAGAGACCAGAGCTACATGGCGGAGTCTGATTTTAACCGCCTGATGGAAAAGGTCGAACGCTGCAAAAAACTAGTGGCTGGGTTCATTAAGTACCTCAACGAAAAACGACCGAACGCCTAACGAATTAACGATTATTCCAATAAATCTCCCTCCCCTTCAAATCCCACTCTTTCTTTACAAATGGCTTTTGGTCTTTGTCGAAGGGGTCTGATGGGTACGCAATTAGTTTCTTGCGCTTGCCGTTGGGGTAGTTTTCAACCCATTCGCCCACGCGGCGGTCCCATTTGTACTCACCTTGTACTGCCACTGTGCCGTTCTCGTGGTACATCACGTAATATCCTTCGCGTTCGTTGTACTCCATCGGAATCATTTCCTTCACCTTCGTACGTTCCCCTGGATCGTAGTAGGTCACAAGAGATTCCTTCGGCCAGCCTTTATAATATTTTTCCTTGTCTTCGAGCAAGTCGTTGCGGTCGTATTTCATCCAACGTCCATGTTTGGTACCCTTGAAAAAGATCCCTTCCTCCAAGATGACGTCGCCTTGCATTTTTTTGTAAGGGCCATGAACGAGTACTCCTCTTTTTGGATCGTAACCCGTCTTTCGGATCTCGCGTCGGGTGAAGTCAAACCAGTAAATGTCGCGAACGAATGGTGTCGGCTTCTCGGGCCTCTTGAGATAATAAAAAGTTTCGATGACGGTCTTGTCGCCAAACCCGCGTCGTGTAAAGGCCTTCTTGGTTTTGATGCCGTACCAAGTCTTGCGCTTGGGTTTTTTCTTCTTCGTAACAATGGGTTCCGATGTCTTCTCGTCGAGCTCGAGCAATTTGTATGGCTTATCCGTCTCGAACGTGAACTGCCCCTCGCGGCCCAGAGCTTGAGGCTCTTGCGCGAAAGCGGCAGTCACCAAGACCATCAACAGGAGGAGAAATAGCGGTTTCATCGCCGGACTATAACGGATCACCGAACAAAGATAGTATAACGAAAGGCTCGTTCGTGCCCGGAAAACCGGTCAAAATCTAGAAATAGAGCTTCTTTCCCTTGCGCCCCAGAGTTATATTTGTTTACCTGCGAAATCCTATGATTACAGTGCGAGAAATGAAACCGAAAGATGCAGACCTCGTGGTCCGCTATTTTCTCGGCGCCACACCGGATTTTCTAAGGGGAATGGGAGTAGACAGCACTAAACTCCCGTCGCATGAAGAGTGGGTAAAAATCATGCACACCAACTTAGCACTACCCCCCGAACAAAAGGAATTCTATTACCTGATCTGGCTTCACGACAACGAGCCGATCGGTCACTCGAACATCAACAAGATTGTGTTTGGTCAGGAAGCATACATGCATCTGCACGTGTGGAGCGCCGACAAGCGCCATCAAGGAATCGGGACGTCACTTGTAAGGCTCTCTTTGCCGTACTACTTCCAGAAGTTCCGACTCAACGAACTGTTCTGTGAGCCTTACGCTCACAATCCTGCTCCTAACAAGACCCTCGAACGCATGGGATTCGAGCTGCTCAAGCAATACGAGACCACGCCAGGTTGGATCAACTTCCACCAACCCGTCAACCGCTGGCGAATCACCAAGAACGCTTTCCTGCTCTTGAGCTAATTCTCTAAAAAGAAGAAGGTTGGTCAAAGACTCCTCGCCTTTCCCCAACCCTCCATAATTCCTAAATTCCTAATTCTTAATTCTCAATTCTTAATTCTTAATTCTGATCCGCTTCGTCGGCTGCCTTTATCTGTTCGTCCAAAATCTTATCGATCAGCTGCATCTGTTTCTCGTTAATGGTGTTGTCGACTTTCGCTTGTTTCTTCATGAAGCGGAACATGGCGTTCTTCTTGATTTCATACGCCATGAAAACCGTGTACTTCTTCTCTTTCTCGTTGTAGTATTTTTCCTCACCAATCTTGCGCAAGTCAGCAATGTTGGTGTTCATCACCGCCCGCACCAAACTTTGAAACTTATCTGCCACATCCGCGGCGGATTCATTGCCGGTTTGCCCTAGGTACTGATCGGATACTTGCTTCATCGTGGTTTGCACCTGACCGGCCAACTGGGCCTTTGCTTCGATATCGGCCTTCCCTCGGGCGATGTTGTCTTGAGAGCTCTCACCCTTGCCAGTGCCTCGGAAAAAGCGGTTGTTCGATTCATAGGCTTTGCCTTGGAATGGCTCTCTCACCTTCTTGCCAAGGATACCAGAAGTACACGCCGTTGCAAGCAATACGATCGCCACAACGGGAAAAAGCAGTTTAATTTTCATGATGTAAGGGGGATTGCAATCTGCGTCAAATTACGAAAATTGTGCCAACTCGGTTCCGTGGAAAATTAGCTGCCACCGAAATGCCCACTTCCACCCTCGTAAACGCTCGCCGCACGGACAAAGGCGCGTCGTATTGAACCATAGGCGACTTCGAAAACCAAGAAGTCAACCACTTAATAGAGTAGTACGAGAACCAGTGGCGATGGATGTCGTTGATCACAACGCCGAACCGAGACTGCTTCTGAATTTGCCTCAACCAGTCCGCAAGTTGATCGTCGTCGAAGTGGTGAACGAATAACGTTGCGGTAATCACGTCATACTTCTTGCTCGCAAATGCATCCGAAAAGACGTCGAGAGTTTCAAACTGAACATCAGAATATGCTGAGCAATGACTACGCGCAAATTCGACGATGTTTGGGTTCGCGTCAATCCCCTCCACCACCACTTGACGACCATGACGCTTTGCCCAACGCACGAGCTTCACTGCCATGTCCCCTCCTCCGCAGCCACAGTCGCAAACTGTTACTCGCCCCATGCTCGGTCCTTCCGACAACAATTGATTGACGCCATCGATCGTCACGTGGTCACCGCCGAGAAGCCTGTTGATTACCTCCAACTCGCGTAGAGTCTGGTTCACGACCGGACCCTCGCAAGCAAGGTCGTCCATTACCTCGGGCTCGTATGATCGTTGTTTCAATGAAATCATTGTGGCACCACGTTTAGGACCATGCTCTCCAATGTCAACCCGGGTCCAAAAGCAAAACTGAGAATACGCTTTTGGCGATCGGTCGTGGTCAAATCCCTCCACAACTCCTTCAGTACAAACAACACCGTTGGCGACGACATGTTTCCAAACTGACGCAATACAGAATACGCATACCGGTTGTCGTGCGTCGTCAATTCCAACTCTTGCTCGATTACTTCCAATATTCGCCTTCCACCGGGATGAATTGCAAAAAACGAGAGCTGCCCTACCTCGCTGGAAACTTGCTTGAGTAGCTGCGTCGCTAGGTCGCGAATTCCTTTTTGAATGACATCGGGAACATACATTGAGAGTCTCATTTCAAATCCCATATCACCGATCGCCCATGCCATGTCACGTTCACCGTCAAGCGCTAAGTTGCACTGAAATGCTTCAGGGCGGAGATTCATTTTGGCAACTGGATCGTGCTCCACGAGCAAACATGCAGAGCCATCGGCAAACAAGGCATTTGCCAATAAGTTGTCTTGCGTGTTCGCATTCTGAAAATGAATACTGCAAAGCTCCGTACACACCACAAGTGTTTTGGCATTTGGGAATGCCCGATCGAACGTGTCTGCCAACTTGAGCGCGTTAAAAGCGGCATAACATCCCATGAAGTTGATTGAAGTACGTTGAACATCTTGCCTGAGGCCGAGTCGACGAACTAGATCGATGTCGAGTCCCGGAGCATACATTCCTGTGCAGCTCACCACGACCAAGTGTGTAATCTCATGCCGTTGCACTGCTGGGCGTTCCTTCCATGCATCTTCGACTGCTTGAACGCTTAGTTCTATCGCATGCTGCCGAAATAACTCCATGCGTTTGGCTGTGGTCGGCGCCGGATGTAGTCCGGGGGTGTTTGTGTAAACTTCGTAGTCGCCACTTTTCCCGTAATCGGCGAGAACCGAATGGCGGAAGTCGATGCCAGTGGCTCGATAAAGCGCCCGAAGCCGTTGCGCTTCCTCGGGGCCCAATTCCATGGCTCTAACCATGAAGTCGGCAATCACCGATTGTTTGAACCTATGGGCAGGTGCAGCTGTTCCAATGGCCGTGATGTAACTCATTCGATCAATTATACCTCAAAAACCCTAATTTTATAGAGATTGTTCGGGCCTGATTTAGTTACGCACACCTTTCATGTTATCGCGGTCTACCCTCCTCCACCTTCGCTTTCCCTTTTCATTCTTCCTGCTTCCGGTGTGGCTATTTGCGTTGTGTGTCAGCCCAAACTTAGACATCGCAGGAATCACGTGGTCATTCATCACAATCCATTTACTGGTGTACCCAGCAAGCAACGGCTTCAACAGTTACTTCGACAAGGATGAAAAGAGTATCGGTGGACTTAAGAACCCTCCCCCCGTTCAAAAGCAGCTCTATTATACCTCGCTCGCCCTCGACTTTCTTGCCCTGGTGCTTGCGTATTTCGTGGTCAACGGCACGTTTGCACTCATGCTGCTGATGTACGGACTGGCGTCGAAAGCATACAGTCATCCATCCGTTCGACTAAAGAGGTTTCCTGTTGCAGGCTGGTTGACGGTGGTGGTTTTTCAAGGCGTGTTCACCTTCGCGATGAGCTACATCGGCATCAATCGCTTTACATGGGAAAACTTGTGGCACGCACGAATCCTGATTCCTGGATTGCTGACGAGTTTCATGTTTTTCGCCACGTATCCGATGACTCAAGTGTATCAACACGAAGAAGATTCGAAGAGAGGCGATCGCACGCTCAGCTTGATTCTCGGGATCCGTGGCACGTTCCTTTTCGCCATGGGCTTCTTTTCGCTCGCTTCGGCAGGATTTGTATACTACTTTGTTACTTCGTACTCGGTTTTTTATGCCGGCGTGTTCTTGGTCACACAATCCCCAGTCGTGATTTTCTTCCTAACATGGATGTTCCGGGTTTGGAAAGATCCTGTGCACGCAGATCACACGTCCACCATGCGATTGAATCTTCTGTCTAGCGTGTGCCTAAACGCGTTCTTCGTGTATCTCTTTCTGTCAACTGGAAATTTTATCTAGCGACGATCATTCGAGCTTCGCCATTTCTGCAAGTAAGAGTTGCTTGGTAAGATGAATGCCTTCCTCTTCAGGTAGCAATTTGCCCTCATACTCCACACCGACATACCCCTCGTATTTGGATGCTTTTACCAGCGTCAACATCCTAGAGAAATCGGTCTCCACACACTTTCCTTGCTCGTCGAAATCAAATGATTTGGCACTGACGCCTTTCGCAAAAGGAAGAAGCTGCTCCATCCCAAGGTAACGATCAAACCACCTCATGCATGGTGATTCCCACATGTCGCCCTTCTCGCGTTGCAAGCAAAAGTTACCGAAGTCCGGGAGTGTGCCGCAATTTGACATGTGCGTTTCCCGTATCACGTGGGTGAGCCAAACCGGATCGGAAGAGTAACCACCGTGATTCTCGACCAAGACATTGATCCCTAGGGGTTCGGCATATTCCGCGATTTTTTGAAGGCTCTCGATGCTTCGCTTCGACATCTCTTCGGCAGAACCTGAACCAAAGCAATTCACACGGATCGAATGACACCCCAGAAACTTGGCCGCATCTACCCACTTGAAATGACGCTCAACAGCCTGGTCTCGCTCTGCTGCACTTGGATCTGCTAAGAATCCCTCGTGATCGACCATGATCAACACATTGGCGACTCCGTGATCGCCACAAATCGTATTCAGTTCATTCAAGTACCGAGAGCTCTCAGCTTTGTCCATAAAGAACTGGTTCACATACTCAACGGCATGAATCCCAAATTCCTTCGATGCACGAACCGGAAAATCCAGGTTCGACATACGTCCGGCTTGTAGTGCCTGATGGAGTGACCATTGGGCCAACGAAATTTGCAACATCGATGATTCTATTTTAAAATGGTTTCCCGTGTGTTTGTTTCACTAAAAAGTTTGCCAGAGGGCGAACATTTCGAACGAGACCTACTGCAATATTGGAAGCCAGCTCTGCTCCGAACAAATTTTGCACTTGCCTACCGACCCATAGCCTCCTGGCAAATGCTTGTGTCCATAACGAAGAATAGTTTCCCTCAAGCTCCCCTCTCGATAAACGCCCTGAAAGAAATTCTGATGTTACATCGCTTGCGAGTTTCGCTCCGTGAATTGCCATCGCCATGCCGTTCCCACAAAGAGGTGTGATCATGCCCGCAGCGTCGCCAACCATCAACATGTGCTCTTCGATCGGCTTCTTTGTCGCAAAGGATATTTCGTTGATCACTTCAGGTTTTTCGAAGACAAATTTCGCACGCTCGAAGATCGCTCGAAGGAATGGGTTTCGAAAGAGCACCGCTTCTTCCATCTTCCCGATATCCCCGAATCGACGAACTTGATCACGGTGCACGAGATAACACAAGTTTGTTTTGCCGTCCTCCACATTGCTAATTCCACAGTATCCATCTTTGAAATTGTGGAGCTCGATCCAGCCACGTTCATGTGGATACTCAATATGGTATTTCACACCCACGTAGGGCGAGCGCTTCGAAATAAACGATCGGCCGATCGAATAATCGAGTTTGGATCTTTTGCCATGCGCCGCCAATACGACGCGAGCTTGAAATGTGTTCGCTCCAGTTGCAACCTTAAAATGATCTTGATCAAATTTCACGCTATCCACCTCGAAAAAACGAACGTCAACTCCATTGGCAATGGCTCGCTCATACAGGAAGTGATCGAAAGCATAACGGCTCACGCCAAATCCGCCTAAATCAAGTTTCATCGTTGCGGGTTTTCCCAACACGGAAGTCAAACGCAAATATTCAATTGATTCTGGCTTGTGTTGCTCGGGAAATAATCCATGCGCGCGTAAGAACGGAACCGTCTCGTTAGACACATACTCACCGCAAACACGGTGAAATGGATAACGCTTGCGCTCGAACAAGGCCACAGAATTCCCTTTTCGGGACAACAGATTGGCTGCGACCAAACCGCCGAGTCCACCTCCAACCACGATTACGTCGTAGGAAGGGGTATTTTCCGTGGGAGAAGGGCCGTTCATCCCGTTGTGGAAATATTGTTGAGCGAATAGAAAACCATCTGCACCGTTAATTTCGTTAATTGGGCATACCTACCGCGGGTTGCCATCAAATTATTGCTACAACAGGTTACCAGGAAGGTCATTCTTTCATTCAATTCGTCTAAGTTTTATTGTTGGCTATGGAAACGGGAAAGGTGTCGGAACGAAGGGAGGTCCTAAAACTCTTGGTAGTAGGTAATAACCCCATCGAATTAAGCAAAGTACGCCTCTCGAATTTCAAACCGGATTTTATTCTCATCGACGATAACATTGGTAAAACCGAATTGCGCCAGGTGGTTGACCAACTGCTGCGCGAACGTCGCACCAAACACATCCCAATTACGGTTCTAAAAAATTCGAATTACCGCGAAGCGATCGGTAACGGCGTTTACGATTACATCTTAAAAGAAAACCTCTCGACCGAATCGATATACCGAGCGATCATGAACTCGTTCAAGATTCGAAAGACTCAACAGTACTTGTATCAATCTTACAAAAAGAGAAAAGGGCAATTGATGCGGTTGTTTAGGAATGAACCCGCGTTTCAGATTTGATTTGCTAACCGGAATTCCTTTCGAATCCGTTCTCCATTTCGATCCACTTCTATTATCAGTCGCTTTCCTGGCTTAATGTTAAAGAAGGCATTGACTTGATTTAAGTCGAGCAGCGCGACATCCACACCATTTATCGTCACCACAAGATCGCCGGGTAACACACCTGCAAGTTCCGCCGGAGATTTCTCACGTACATCTGTCACTTCAAAGTTCTGAAGCTTTGATCCTTTTGCCTTGAGTGTTATTCCACTCATGTTATAGTAGAAGTTCTTCTTATAAGAGCCGTTCTTATGAATGTAAATGCGCTCGCCTGGAAAGTTGAAGGTGACTTTAAAGCGACTCAAGATTTCCCCACCAATAGCTCCGTTTCGTTTCACCGTCCTGCTCGTCTTCAGCGTATCCATATAGCTATTTGGATCCGGGAAGTTTGCGATCACATCTGGCACATCGTATTTACCAAGATCCAACGATTTAATGCGGGCAATCTTACCGGTGATTACACCGCCCAGTCCACGTCCAATAATGCTGTTGATGTATTTATCAGGAACTTTTAAGGTGTCGTTGGTATCGGGTTCTAAGATCAACCCGTGACTGGCACCGCTGTCGATCAACAATTTGGTCTTTACTCGAGTGGTGTCCTTCATCGTGATGATCGTCTTGATGTAGGGCTTTGTATCCTCGATCGTGATCTTGAGTTCCTGTGCTCTGCGCTTGGGCTTGAATCGCTCCGGTCTTGCGACAATCAGTTCTTTCTTTTCATAATCGATCGTCACGATAAACCTCGAAAACAACTCATACCCGATAATGCCTTGCACATCGGCGCCTAAATAGTTGCGAAGTTCTAGGTAATCTTCTTCTAGCACCAACATCGCGTGTCCCTCTCCATGGATCCCGGGTGGAAGGTCGAGGGTGACATTGTTGGTCACATACGCTTGCACATATTTTTGCCCGCCAGGTCCCCCAACGGTGTACTTCCGCGAGTATGTGAGGTTGAGGATATCACTAAAAATCTTCTCAGTCAGGATGGCGGTGCGCACGCCTGTATCGAGCACAAACCGAAGTGGCAATTGGCCATTGACGACAACCGGGATGATGACAAGGTTATTGTTGACTTCGATCGGTATGCGGACCTTGCTTCTACCCTCTTGCATGACAAACCCCAACACCTGCTGCGCTTGCGAAATCAGGGGTAGGCACGCAATTAGTACCAGCGTAAGCAGCCTTTTTATCATCGAACA
>JBGAGB010000031.1:0-53026 GCA_044226945.1 Cyclobacteriaceae bacterium
TCAATTTCAACGTTTGCTGCTATTCCTGATTCGGTTTACGTCGCCGCGAACTACGACAAGATGGAAGTATCGATACCGATGCGCGATGGCGTGAAGTTGTTCACCTCTATTTACGTTCCAAAAGATAAGACAAGGAAGTTTCCTTTCTTGATGCAACGTACCTGTTATAGCGTTGCTCCGTATGGGCCAACCAAGTTTCGCAAATCGCTTGGACCTTCCAGTTATGCGATGCACGATGGATATATTTTCGTATATCAAGATGTACGGGGTCGATGGATGTCGGAAGGGACCTTTACCAACATGACTCCGAACATCCCAGGTAACGACAAGAAAAACAAAACTGCGGTCGACGAATCGTCGGACACATTCGATACCATCGAATGGTTGCTGAAGAACATTAAGAATAATAATGGCAAGGTGGGGCAGTGGGGAATCTCATACCCCGGATTTTACACGGCAGCAAGTTTGCCGGATGCCCATCCCGCACTCTTGGCGTCGTCGCCTCAAGCGCCCATTTCCGATTTCTTTTTTGACGACTTCCATCACAACGGGGCATTTTTGCAAAGCTACCTCGCGGCTTTTGGAGTTTTTGGATACCAACACGCCCAACCAACCGACAAATCTTGGTATGATGCTGAATTGAAGCGTTTCCGCGAACAAGGGGTGGCAGACGGGTACGACTTTAACTTACGCTTGGGTCCGTTGAAGAACGCAACGGAAAAATATCACTACGACAATTTCTTCTGGCAGGAAATTGTCGATCACCCCAACTACGACGACTTCTGGAAAAAGAGAAGTTTGTTACCGCACCTGTCGGGAGTGAAACACGCCGTGATGACTGTTGGTGGTTGGTTCGATGCAGAAGATCTTTACGGACCGCTGAATATTTACAAAACGGTTGAGAAGTCGAGTCCCCTTGCAAAGAACACCATCGTGATGGGGCCATGGGCGCACGGACAATGGTCGCGCAAAGATGAAGGAGCCCTAACCCACAACAATATATATTTCGGCGATTCAATCAACACCTTCTATCAACGTGAGGTGGAGAGGAAGTTTTTTGCGTACTATCTAAAAGGTGAGGGCTCGATGGACCTTCCCGAGGCACTTGTATTTGACACGGGTAAAAAAGATTGGAAGAGCTTCAACGCGTGGCCCCCGAAGGATGTGCCGCCGGTTCGATTGTATTTTGGAACAAAAGGCCGGTTGTCGATTAATCAGCCGCTCGACGAAAAGGCAGCTTTCGACTACGTGAGTGATCCCGCCAAGCCGGTCCCTTACACTTCGCAGATTGAAGGGCTTGTGTTCACTCCGCGCTTGTTCATGAGCGACGACCAACGCGATGCCGGACGCCGTCCAGACGTATTGACGTTTGAAACAGAACCCCTTACCGATGACATCTTGGTAGCAGGAGAAATCATGGCAAAGCTTAAAGTTGCGATGACAGGCACTGACGCCGATTTCATCGTGAAGCTAATTGACGTCTATCCGCAAACGCATGAAAAATATGTACACAACCCGACTAACATCGTAATGGGTGGATACCAGCAAATGGTTCGAAGCGAGGTAATGCGCGGTCGCTTCCGCAACAGCTTTGAAAAGCCAGAGCCCTTTGTGGCCAATCAACCCACCGACGTTAATTTTCGTTTGCAAGATGTGTTGCATACTTTCAAAAAAGGGCACAGGATGATGATTCAAATACATAGCACGTGGTTCCCCTATATCGACCGCAATCCGCAGAAGTACGTCGATAACATCTACAAAGCCAACGAAGAAGACTTTATTAAGTCGACCATCACAGTTTACGGTTCGTCCGTGGTTGAAATCGGTGGTGATAAACTAGATACAAAGTTGGAAAACATTAAGAAGTAATCATGAGCAAAGCCGTCACTCTACTGTTGGTTGGCATCTGGGTAATGACGCTGTCGGTGCGGGCGCAGGAGAACGCACGCACGTGGGACACACTCCCTCGGATGATCGAACACTACCAGCAAAAAGTGGCGGCTTTCAAAAAAGAAAAAACAACGACAGGTAAGGTTCTCTTTCTGGGGAATAGCATTACCGAAGGCGGGAACTTCAAGAAGCTCCTGAAGGATTCGAGCATCGTGAACAGAGGGATAGGAGGTGATATCACATTCGGAGTTCTTCGACGCCTCGACGAGGTGACACGCTTTCAACCTTCTAAACTCTACATGCTCATTGGAATCAACGACCTGTCGAAGGGGATTCCGGAGGATGTAATCTTAGAGAACATGTTTTTGATCGTCGCGCAAATCAAAAAGACCTCACCAAAAACCCAGATCTACGTACAAAGCATCTTGCCCGTCAACCCCTCGTTTAAGAATTTCCCGAAAGGCTATGATGTGATGGAGGGAATCTCGGTGATCAATGGGCAACTCTCGAAAATATCGAAGCGGTTTGGGTACACCTACATCGACTTATACAAGCACTTTCTGGACAAGGATGGCAACATGGATGCGACGCTCTCCAACGACGGCTTGCACCTAAATGCTGCTGGATACCAGCGTTGGATCAAGGTCTTAAAAGATTATTAGTCATCCCAGCTCCCCATCCAACACACTGGCCAAGCTTAAAATTGATTTTAAAAGATTGAAAACCCTTATAGATTTGTCTTTTGCAAATCTAGGTATGAGAGGGTTTCGATTGATCATGTTCTTCACCTGTGCTGCATTGGTGGCACACGCACAAGCAACTAATCAGAAATTGGCAACACGCGAAGGCAATGCTGCCATCGGAGGCTCCATTGCAGTGAGTTTAAAAAATCCCAAGTTCATCGTGGCTTGCGGAACCGGAAAACTGATGTATTCCGAAGATAGCGGTGTCAAGTGGATCAGTTCTACCTCCACACTCCCCTCCGGAATTGCTGGCACGCCGATGATCACTGCTGATTCAAAAGGGAATTTTCACTTGGTTTATTCCGTCGACCCCTCTGGGAAACTCCCGAATGATTCTGGTTGGGTAGGGCAGCTCTTCGCACGCAGCAGCGGCGACAACGGCAAATCATGGGAGGAACCCGTACCTCTCTCTCCGGGCACTGGAAAGTCTCAATACAACCCAGGCATTGTTACCCATCCAAAACGTGAAAGTATTGTTGTGACCTGGACCGAGTCGGATCAGTTTCAAGGCAAAGCCGAGGACTGCCATTCCAACATCATGCTTAGCAAATCAGGAAGTGGCCGGAAATGGTCGAAGCCCATTCAAGTGAACCAAATAAGCGGCAACTGCATCGACCAAGACTTTACTGCGAGGGGATCTTGCGCCTCTATTTCGCTCGATAGCAAGATATTCGTCACGTGGGCCAACGAAGGCTCGATGTTCTATGATCGATCTTATGACGGAGAAATGTGGATTAGCACCGACCTCCCAATTATCGAGCAAACTGGCGGGTGGCTTCTTGAAATGCCGGGTTTTGGCCCATTGAACAACGCAGCCGTCGTTGCGGTCGACAACAGCCCATCGCGAATTCACGGTACACTATTCATGGCGTTGTCTGATGTTCGAAGTGGTGAAAATGATTCTGACATCTGGATGATTCGATCCGTGAACAGAGGGGATAACTGGACTGTGCCCGCGCGCATCAACCAAGATGAGAAAGGAAGCGAACAGTTCTTGCCACGCATAGCCATTGATCAAGCTAATGGCAACGTCTACATTTTGTTCTATGATCGAAGGAACTATGAGGACAACCGCACAGACGTGTACCTGGCATGGTCCACCGACGGCGGCAACCAATTCAAAGAGAAGAAGATCAACGAGCAGCCCATCGTTCCAGAACTGACCGACGGTTCGTCGTTAGGTGACTACATCAATCTCTCGGTGAATAAAGGTTTTGTTGCGGCGATTTGGACCTCCTTCCAAAATGGCCAACAAGAAATCTGGGCCTCTGTGGTCAGGCAAGCAGACCTCGATAAGGAAAAGTAAAGGATCGATTAACAGTCTTTTGACTCCACATCGCAGGCAGGTGCAGCTGCTGCCTCAACTTCTTTCGCGACACCTGTGAGAATCTGGACAAACGCTTCGCTCGGTTGGGCGCCCGACACACCGTATTTCTGATTGATGATGTAAAATGGCACCCCCGAGATTCCGCGACGATAGTTCAATTGTTCCATCGCCTTCGTTTCTTCAATTCCTTGGCTGGATGCAAGGTATTTAGCGGTTTCGTCCTCGTTTAGCCCGCATTCCACGCCGATGCGAACCAGGTTCTCGGTTTTTGACAAGTCGACGCCCTGCTCGAAGTAGGCCTTCATCAAGGCTTCTTTTGCTGCCGCCTGCCGTCCCTGGCTCTGTGCGTACTGGATCAAACGATGAGAGTCGAAGGTGTTTGGCATCACCCGCTGTTGGTCGAACCTAAAAGCAAGACCCTCGCCGGCGGCGACTTGCGTCACATGGGCAGTGAGTTGTTCGTAACGCGCCGCGCCACCGAACTTATTCGACAGGTAGGAGTGGTGGTCGACACCTGCTTTGGGGGTGTCAGGATTCAACTCGAAAGGAAGAAAACGGACCTCTACTTCATATTCAGGCGGAAGTGCTGCCAAGGCCCTTTCCAACCTCCGTTTTCCGATATAACACCAAGGGCACACGACGTCGGAAACCACGTCGACCTGTAATTGAATCTTGTTCATTCGTTTGAATTCGTGTGTTCAACACACAAGAGATTTGGAAGGTTCACAAGCAGGCTTAACATCGCTCTGGCAATAAAACAATTTTAGGTATTTATATTACTTTTGTGCCACTAACACTCAAAAAATGGTAGCTGACACGCTTAAATACAAAGTTAAAGACATTAACCTCTCTACTTGGGGACGTAAAGAAATCAAGTTGGCCGAGGCTGAGATGCCCGGCTTGATGTCCCTTCGTGAAGAATTTGGTAAACAAAAACCGTTGAAAGGCGCTCGTATCGCGGGTTGCCTCCACATGACCATCCAGACAGCCGTTTTGATTGAGACATTAATCGAGCTTGGCGCTGAAGTCACTTGGTCTTCCTGCAACATTTTCTCTACGCAAGACCATGCGGCAGCAGCCATTGCGGCAGCGGGAATTCCAGTGTACGCATGGAAAGGCATGAACGAACAGGAATTTGACTGGTGTATTGAGCAAACCCTTCATGCATTTGAGGGTGGCAAACCGTTGAACATGATTCTCGACGACGGCGGCGACCTTACTAACATGGTGCTGGACCGTTTTCCTGAGCTCGTGAAGGGCATCCGCGGTATCTCTGAAGAGACGACCACCGGTGTACACCGCTTGGTTGAGAGAATGCACGCTGGTAAGCTCCCCTTGCCCGCGATCAATATCAACGACTCGGTTACGAAATCTAAGTTCGATAACAAGTATGGATGTAAGGAGTCACTTGTAGACGCGATCCGTCGCGCAACTGATGTGATGATCGCCGGTAAGATCGCGGTCGTTGCTGGCTACGGCGACGTAGGAAAAGGCTCTGCAGCCTCTTTGCGCGGCGCTGGAGCGCGTGTGATCGTCACTGAAATCGATCCTATTTGCGCTTTGCAAGCTGCGATGGATGGCTTTGCTGTAAAGAAAATGGATGATGCCGTGAAGGAAGCCGATATCGTTGTTACCGCCACTGGAAACTGCGCGATCGTTCTCGGTCACCACTTCGAATCGATGAAGGACAAGACCATCGTCTGCAATATCGGTCACTTCGACAACGAAATCGATGTGGCATGGTTGAAAAAGAACGCCAGCCGCGACGAAGTAAAGCCACAAGTGGACCTCTACACGTTGAAGAACGGTCGCCAAGTAATCTTGTTGGCAGAAGGCCGTTTGGTGAACCTTGGTTGCGCAACCGGTCACCCTTCGTTTGTGATGTCCAACTCGTTTACAAACCAAACATTGGCCCAGCTCGAACTCTGGACCAACTATGGCAAATACGAAAACAAGGTGTACATGCTACCGAAACACCTCGATGAAAAAGTAGCACGTCTCCACTTGAAGAAGATTGGTGTTGAGTTGGATGAACTGACTGCTGACCAAGCCAAGTACATTGGTGTAAGCACATCAGGTCCGTTCAAGCCCGACTACTACCGCTATTGATTAGCGAACGAATAACGAATAAAAAAAGAGACCCGGCGAAAACCGGGTCTTTGTGTTTGTGGGTTCCTTGATTCAATTCAATTGCTTTTGCAGGTCGCAATCACGCCTACCCGACCGGAAGAAAGGGCCTTGATATATGCGCTACCGATATTCCCACCCGCCAGCACCACATCACGGCCGGGTCCGGCTTCAGACAGATGGATCTTGATACACGCATCCAGGTTGGCCAGATCGGTATAACGCACGGGGGTGTCGTCGGCAAGTCGGCTCAGTACCGTCTCGCTCAGGCCCGTGTTTGCATTTACTGGCGATAGGAGGGCTGCCACATCCGCCTGGGCCGTGGTCAGGTTTCCAAGGTGAAGATGGACAGGGTGCATGGCGTCACCACTGGTGCCTTTCAGGGCTATCAACGCCGTAGTGAAACCGTCGAACCTTTCCTTAAAGGTGATTGACCCGCTAATAGGGTATTCAGATCCGGCAACCAACTCGTAGGTAGTTTCGTTGCCGGTAAATTCTTGAACGCTTTCCGAATCGTGGCACGCGGCCAGGGCCGCAATGGCGAAAATAATGGCAAATTTCTTCATAACCCCTTCACATTCAGTTCCTTTGAACGGTGTCGACCAATTGACCACCACCAGTCGACCAAGGTAGTAAAAAACCATCGAAACGAGAGCAACCTAGTGGGGCATTGCCCGTTTGGGTTACCGACTTGCGACCATTGGCATGAAAGTGGCGTATATTTGAACGGATTTGTCGATATATTTATTCTGTGAAGCCCCTTCGCATTCTAATCTTTCTGGCCTGCACGGCTTGTTCTCCGGCAGTCGTCAACACCAGCCTCAAGACCGACTTACAAAACACCAAACCCTCGTGGCTTTCGGCTAAACCTGCCGAAGACTCCTACTACATTGGGATTGGCCACAGCGTGAAGGATGGGACTAACAACTACATCCAATCTGCCAAAAAGAGCGCACTCGAAGACCTCATCTCAGAAATCAAGGTCAATGTGTCCTCGACCAGTGTCCTCAGCCAGTTGGATGTGAACAAGGAATTCTCTGAGAAATACGAGCAAATTATTCAAACCACGGCGGCAGACGAACTCGAGGAGTTTGAGCAGGTCGATGCCTGGGAAGATGAACGAAATTATTGGCTTTACTACCGACTCTCGAAACAGCGATATCGCGAAATCAAGGAACAGCAGAAGCGCGATGCGGTGTCATTGGCACTGGACTTTTTTACGAAAGCCAAACAGTCCGAAAGAGGCAACAATACAGTTGAGGCGTTGGGGTTCTACTTCCAAGGATTTCGGGCGATTGAAAAGTATTTGGCCGAGCCAATCCGTCTTGAGTTTGAGGGTAAGGAGATCCTGCTGACGAACGAGATTATCGCGAGCATCCAGCACCAGCTCGAAAATATCAAGATCAACTGCGCACCGAACACGCTAGACATTAATCGACGGGTTGCCCAAAGTGGACAAACCGTGATTGCCACCGCGGTGTATAAAGACACGGGAAAACCAGTAGCTGAATTGCCTTTAAGGGCGATGTTCGACAAGGGTGCCGGCGACGTGTTCCCAACCTATAAGACAGACGCTGCCGGAAGTGCCCGGATACTACTCACAAAAATCAGTTCGCGCGATTTGGAACAGTCGCTTGCCGTAAAAGTGGACGCGCTCGCTTTCGCGGGACAAAACACCTCCGACATCTATTCGCTTGTGGTGCAAAAAATGGTTGTTCCAACCGGGAACGTGATCATGAAAGTACAACGTCCACTTGTGTACGTCACCTCGCAAGAGAAGAGCTTGGGGGTGGATAAATCGAATCGACAAGTCACCAACAAGCTGAAGAACTATTTAGCGACCGCGGGTTTCGAGTTTACCGACGATAAAGACAAATCGGAGCTTTGGGTCGATGTTCAATCGGACTCCGAGAAGGGCTCAGCCTCGGGAAGTATTTACATTACCTACGTGACAGCAATCATCAAGGTGGCTACAACACGCGATAACAAGGAGATCTATGCGACGACCATCGACCGCGTGAAGGGCTATAGCCTCGACTATGAACGCTCGAGCCAGGAGGCGTATAACAAGTCACTCGAAACCCTCGAGAAGGAGAAACTTCCAGAGTTGTTAAACGCAATCCTCCAGTAGACTTACACGTAAAACTATGGAACGAGGCTCTTTTTTGGGACCTAACAGGGGAGGGGAAAATCGAGAATCGGCATGTGGCCCATTAATTGCATTCAGTTAAATTGCACACCAAATCTCAAACGTTGAATATGAAAAAGTTAACCAACCTTACTTACGTATTAGTCGTTGCTGCTGCCGTAGCAATCGACGGCTGTAAAAGCAAGGAAAAGATGCCCCAAGGTGAAACCGAGGTAATCGTCCCCTGCTCCGGCTCCGATTTCTTCACCACCAAGGATGCATTCCGCTCGAACTCTGTCGGCGAAAGCATGGACCAAGTGACATCTAAGAAGAAGGCCCTCACCAACGCGCGCAATGAACTAGCCCAAGCTATTCAAACAACCGTGAAGACTGTCACAGACAACTATGTGAACTCTCGCACGATGAACAACAAGGAAGAACTTGAACAACGCTTCGAGAGCCTGAACCGCGAGGTGGTAGACCAAACGTTGTCAGGTGTCCGCACCATCTGCGAAAAGCTCGTGAAGACTCAACAAGGAAACTTCAAAACTTATATCGCACTTGAATTGTCAGCCTCTGACCTGGTGTCGAAGTACAACGAACGCCTCTCGAAAGATGAGCGCTTGAAGATCGATTACGACTACGAAAAATTCAAGCAGACTTTCGACGCTGAAATGGAGAAAATGGGAAAAGGCAACTAAGCCTTCAACACTCCTCTTTAGAGCAAATGCCACCTGTTGTTGGGTGGCATTTGTTTTTTATATTGTATCAACAACCGATCGAATCTTGAGAATCTCGCTGCTGTTTGTCTTAGTCACGTCTCTGGTGACGAAGCAGGTGGATGCGCAAATCCGTGTTAGCGACAATCATCGCTTTCTAACGGACGCATCTGGAAAGCCTTTTTTTTGGTTGGGCGACACCGACTGGGAGCTTTTCCACCGGCTAACCCGCGAGGAAACCCTCCAGTTTTTGACCATCAGGAGCCGGCAGGGGTTCAATGTCATTCAAGCCGTAGCGCTTGCCGAGTTCAATGGTATCCGGCAGCCGAATCGATATGGCGATTGGCCACTCAACAACGAAGACCCAACTCAGTTGGCGACTACACCTGGCAACAACCCGAATCACGCGTATGAATATGATTATTGGGACCACGTAGACTTCGTCATCGATCAAATAATTGCCAAGGGAATGTATATCGGGTTGCTTCCCACCTGGGGGGATAAGGTCGCGCACCTTTGGGGCGAAGGACCGATCGTATTCGACGAGAAGAACGCTTACACCTATGCCAAAGCACTCGCTACCAGGTATCGCGACAGAAGCAAGCACATCATCTGGATTCTTGGCGGAGATCGTCCCGCAGTTTACCAGGCCAAGAGCAACGGCACCGATGCGCAGTTCGACGACCGGGCGATTTGGCGCGCCATGGCACGAGCCATCGAGGAGGTACTGGGAAGCGATGCCTTCATCACGTATCATCCGAACGGCGGGCAATCCTCGTCGCCGCACTTGCACGCCGACGAATGGCTCGACATGAATGCAATCCAATCCGGGCATGGCGCGAGAGAAGCAGAATCGTGGTCGATGTTACTTAATGACCTGTCGCTTAAGCCGACGAAGCCAGTGATCGACATGGAACCCTGTTACGAGGACCATCCGGTCAACCCTTGGGATGGAAAGTGGACCCGCGCTGGCCGAGGGTATTTCACAGCGTACGATGTCCGAGCACGAATCTACCGGGGCGTGTTTGCGGGCGGCGCTGGCGTTACGTACGGGCATCACCAAGTTTGGCAGTTCCTCAACAAGGAGCTCTACGAACCGATTAATGTCGGCGACACATTGATCCCATGGCAACGCGCATTAGAGGCCTCTGCCGCCAATCAACTTCAGCATTTGAAAGCGCTCATGCTTTCGCGGCCGTACTTCACACGCACGGTAGACCAATCCCTGATCCTGTCCAATGTGGGTAGCGACTACAAGGACCTACTTGTTGCCACCCGCGACGCCGAGGCCACCTATGCATTCGTGTATTTGCCAAATCGACAGCCCGTCACCATCGACGTGTCGCGCTTAAGCGGAAATGTGAAGAAAGTGTATTGGTACAGCCCAGAAACCGGAGAGGCAATTTCAGCTCCGGACTCAAAGTCCGGTCAGCGCACTTTTACGCCCCCCCAGCGCGAAACGGATTGGGTGCTGGTGATTGACGACGCAAGTAAAAAATACCCACAACCCGGACACGCTTTCAATCCCTAGCCAATGGCCGGTTATTCAGGAACTCCCCTCACCAAGAAACTAGGTATTAAACCTGGATATAAATGTAGCGTGTCGAATGTGCCAGCAGCTTATTTCGATTGGCTGAGCCCCATACCGCAGGACGCAAGCTTCGTGACTAAAGGAAAAAACCTAGACTTTGTTCACATCTTTGTGAAGACAAAAAAGGAGTTTGAGAAGGGGTTTCTAGCTTCAAAGAAATCAATGAGCATTAACGCCATGCTCTGGGTTTCGTGGCCAAAGCGATCCTCGAAAGTAGCTACCGATCTTGATGAGAATATCATTCGTGATTTTGGGCTGATGAACGGATTGGTCGATGTGAAGGTGTGTGCGGTCGATGAAGTTTGGTCCGGGTTGAAGTTTGTGTACAGGTTAGAAGATCGATAATTTATTTAATCAACGTTTCAAACATGTCAGGTACAGCTATTCGCAACTCGGTTGTGGCAGCCCTCGGTGGGTTTCTTTTTGGTTTTGATACAGCAGTCATCTCTGGTGTAGAAAAGTCGATTCAAAGCTTGTGGTCGCTTAGTGATTTTTGGCACGGGTTCACTGTTGCGTCAGCATTATTTGGAACGGTGTTAGGTTCGCTCGTTGCTGGATATCCTGCCGAGCGTTTTGGTCGGCGGCGGATGCTGCAATTGATTGGCTTGCTGTACTTGGTCACGTCGTTGGTTACCGCGCTCACAAGCTCGTGGGAGATGTTCGTATTCTTCCGTTTCCTGGGCGGTATAGGCGTGGGGGCATCGTCGGTTGTGGGGCCAATGTACATTTCAGAAATCTCACCTGCGGCCTCGCGTGGGCGTTTGGTCGCGTTGTTTCAATTCAATGTGGTGTCGGGTATCCTGATCGCCTTTGTGTCGAATTATTTCCTCTTTGGCGTGAGCGAGGAGGCATGGCGCTGGATGCTGGGTGTTCAAGCGATTCCTGCAGCACTCTATTTCGGACTCGTGTTCTTGGTTCCAGAAAGCCCACGTTGGCTAGCCAAGAAGGGGCAATCAGCACAAGCGCTCGATGTGTTGAAGAAGATCGGTGAGCCTGAGCCGGAGAAAGCGCTCGCCGCCGTGACAGCATCGCTGAACACAGAGCAGAGTAGTGAGAAACTCTTTAGCCCTGCCTATCGGTCACCGGTTTTTTACGCAGTGGCGATTGCCATGTTTAACCAACTTGTTGGGATTAACGCGATCATGTACTACGCACCCCGCATCTTCGAAATGACAGGACTGGGAAAAGATGGTGCACTCCTTCAGGCAGTTTCGATCGGCGTCACCAACATGGTATTTACGATCCTAGCCATTAGCGTGATCGATAAGGTGGGCCGCCGGACTTTGATGATGATTGGTTCGGTCGGAATCGCTGTCGCCCTCGGTCTCGTGTCACGAGCCTTCTTCACGGGCGATTTTGGCAGCTATGCGGTCATGGTCTACTTGATCGGCTTTATCGCTTTTTTTGCTCTTTCTCAAGGCGCCGTCATCTGGGTATTTATATCTGAAATCTTCCCGAACAGCGTACGTTCGAAAGGCCAGACGTTAGGGAGTTTTACCCACTGGGTCATGGCGTGGGCTGTGTCCTGGGCATTCCCTGTAATGGTGAAATCTGAGTTGATCGCAGGCTGGGCATTTGCCGCGTTTGCAATGATTGCCGTTATCCAGTTCTTTTTCGCGTGGAGGGTAATGCCTGAGACTAAGGGTAAATCTCTGGAGCAGATTCAAACGCTTGTCATGCACTAACGCTAGCGATTGGGTGCTTGAATACTTTCAAGTTCCTCCGTGAGCCCTTCGGAAGTGTCGATGACGAGACGTGAGAATTTTTCATGAACAATTGGAGATAATTTACCACCAGGTTGGTTGAGCGAACCCTTCACTTCGTCAACCACCTTGAGTAGCTCTTGGTCACCCAACATCGTGAGAGTGGTTCGACACTTGTGTGCTGCCGTGTTGAAAAGACTAGGATCTCCCGACTCGATTGACGATCGAAGTGCTGTCTTGAGCTCATCGAGATTTCGAATGAGGTGACCGATGAGCTCGCGCTTGAAATCCATATTTCCCTCAGTGTACATGTCTAGACTTTCACCCACGTTGCGATAGATGCCGGCCTCCAAGCCCGGCGACGTGTACTTGATAATCATCTGCTGGAGTTCTTCGGGTTGAAATGGCTTGGACATGAAATCCGTCATACCCGATGCCATAACTTTGTCGCGCATGCTCGTCATTGCAGACGCAGTGAGCGCCACAATTGGAAGCTTGTGGTAATATGAGTCAGGTATTTGACGGATGGCATGTGTGGCTTGGTAGCCGTCCATTTCAGGCATTTGGAGGTCCATGAAAACCATGTCGTACATCTTCCTAGTCACCATGTCCACCGCCTCTCGTCCATTGTTGGCAATGTCGTACTGAACTCCCCAGCGCCGGAAGAAGTTTGTGGCGACTACTTGGTTGACCCGATTGTCTTCGACCAGTAAGACCACGATGTTTCGATCCTTTAGCAGATCGTTACTTCGTTCGTTATTTGCGATGTGATGCTTGGGGACGCGTCCTTTTTCCAAGCGAAGTACGAAGGAGAATTCTGACCCTTTTCCGAGTTCACTTTTGACAGCAACTTCACTTCCCATCAAATTGATGAGGCGCCTTGTGATCGTGAGGCCAAGACCCGTACCCCCATATTTCCGTGTTGTGTCGCTTGTTGCCTGGGAAAAGCTATCGAAGATTGTTGCCAACTTGTCGGCGGCGATTCCAATTCCCGTATCACGAATGCGGAACTCGTAAAAGTGGTGCGGTGCCCCATTCACTTCCTCCGAATGGCGAGCCGTGCGAACCTCGAGTGAGACAACTCCGTTCGACGTAAACTTGATGGCGTTGCTCACCAAGTTCGTGACTACCTGGTTGATTCGCACGGGATCGGCCTTAACTTCATTTGGTAGGCCTTCATCAAAACTGAATCGCAGTTCAATGCCTTTTTCCGTCGCGCGTGGCTCCAATATCTTCACAACATTTTCGATCGACTCATGCAAGTCGAAATCCACGTGTTCCAGGGTAACCTTGTTTGCTTCGATCTTGGAAAAATCCAAGATATCGTTCAGGATCGACAGGAGGTTTTGTCCTGAGAATTTCAGTAGTTCTAAGCTGTCGACCTGGTCTTGTCGGGGGTCGTCGCTGAGTAGGAGGTTGGCGAGCCCGATCACGGCGTTCATTGGAGTCCTAATCTCGTGACTCATCATGCTCAAAAACTGGCTCTTTGTTTTTGTGGCCTCCTCGGCATGCTCTTTTGCCACGATCAACTCGTGCTCGAATTCTTTCCGTTGAGTAATGTCGCGCGCAGAAGTTTGGAACCCGATCATTTTTCCAGATGCGTCGAAGAAAGGATGTGAGAACGATTCCATCCAAATAAAAGTGCCGTCCTTGCGTCGGATTCGGTACTCGACTGAAGCTGGCCGTCCGCTCAATGTTACGGGGTGGGTCTCGGCCTTCATCCTTTTCGCGTCTTCTTCTGCCATAATCTCGAAAGCAGACTTACCGATCAATTCTTCTGGAGTATAGCCAAGGATTTCCTTGACCGATGGTGATACGAACACCCGGGTGGCTTCTTCGTCGGCTTTAAAGAGCGTAATAAGATCTTTGGAGTTGGTGGCGAGCAACCGGTAGAGCTTTTCACTCTCGGCCAAGCGCTGTTGTGCCAGCTTCAACGCCGTTACGTCAATGGCAATACTCAGGTGTCCCACCATATTACCCTGCGAATCGTAAAGAGCTGTTGCCCGTGCGTTGACCCAAACTTCACCGTCGATGGGATTATTTAAGCGAACTTCGATTTCCAGTTCTTTGCCGGCGGCGGCGGCGTCTGCCCAAGCCTTTTGTACACGTTTAAGCTCGTCCGGGTCGATCACGGAATTCCAGCCATCCTCTTTCGCTTGCTCCTCGCTGATACCCGCCAAGCGGCACCAGCGTTTGTTTACGTATTTACATTTTCCATTAAGGTCAGATTGGAAAATTCCAACCGGCGCATTTTCCGCCAAAGTTCGAAAGAGTTGTTCACTTTCTGCGAGGCGGTTTTCCGCTTCCCGCAAAGGAGTCACATCGCGTGCCACCACGCTGACCTTATACGTCCACGCACCGCGGAAGAACATCCTCACGTTTTGGTCGACCCATACACGGGACCCATTTTTGGTAATGATTGAAAGACGAAGGAAGGTATGTTCGTTGAGGTTCTTTCGTTGATCTAAATAAAATTGAACAACGCGCTCTCGCTCCTCGGGATGGATTAATTCCCAATACGGCATCGCCATCAACTCGCTTTGAGTGTAGCCAGTGACACTTTGCAAGACCGGATTCACGAACGCGAATCGACCGTGTTCGTCCAGTTCGTAAATCATATCCGAAGCAGTGTCGACGAGCTCCCTGAGCTGTCGTTCCCGTGCTTCTAAGGTTGATTGAAGTTCTCCGATCTGTTCGAGTTGCGCCCGAATCTCTTCCTCCGATGCGGCTAAGTCGTTGTTCGATTCGGTAAGTTTCTTGTTGAGTTTCGATAGCTTGATGTTGTTCGATCGGAGTTTGTTGAGTATCGGTAGGAAAAAGAATACAAACTCCATCAGTAGGATCACGAGCGCGACTCCCGCTAGAATCAACTCGATCTGTTTGATGGCTGAAAGTTTCTGTTCTGCTTCCTTTTGATACTGATTGACCGTTCGGTCCATTGTCAGCAAAAAGTAGATTTCGGATTTCGTGATTTGATCAACAGCAGTTTTTACGGTAGATCGATCCGGGTTTTTGATTACCTCCCGCGAGACCGCTACGATGGGTTCTAAGTAGTTGGTATTTGCCTTGAGGAGCGAATCGATTTTTGGGCTATTCGCTCCATCCGTGGAACGTGCCAACAAAGCACGGTGAACACCTTCCCATTCATTCACTATTTTTTGAAGTGAATCGACTTGATGCCATTCCGGATTAATGGCCCCGTTTTGTTCGACACTGTTTTGGATGTACAGGATGAGTTTGGAGATCCGCTGGCTTAACATTCGTTGGCGCCCCGCGATATTGATGAGCCGGGCATCTTCGTTTTGCTGTTGCAGATCATACTGCACCACCGCCTGGGTGGCTAGGATCACCAATACTATTGATGCGATGAAAATGGTGTACCGTCCCTTAAGCGACCCTCGTGTCCTTTTCATAATGAAATTTAATGAATAAGGGGTGGCTTTAAGCCCAAGGTGGGATGACCGGCGGGCCCTATGTAATAAAAAACGGCCTTTTGCCGAAAATTAGAGTTCCTTGGGGGAGGTTATGTAATCGTTTCCAAATGCAGAATCTCCGGTCAAATTTCTGATATTAGCGGTGATGAGGTCCTTTCTCAGTAAAGCCGAACCATTCTTCGAAAACATTGTCATGGGCCTCGGCTTTGCCTGGATGGGGTACCTATTTTTTTGGACTTTTAACAGGAGTCTGCTGGGTTCTCTTGGGATGCTTGCGGTGCTCTATGCCGGATACAAGTTGTTGATTGGCGCGATTGTATACGGGGTGTATTTATATGCGCTCATTTTCCGTCGCGACAAGCTAAAGAATAACGACGCGAAAGACGCGGTGGAGCCAGTTCCGACCCCAGAAGGAGAGGGGTTAGTGGTGAAGGAAAAGATGCTCGGGGCAACCCTCGAGAGTAATTCACCAAAGGCGCCTGTCGAAGAAGCCAAGCCGGAGACTCCGAAAACCCCGATCGAATTTTTGCGTGCCCATTGGTTTGTGCTGGTCGAAATTTTGATCCTGGCGGTGGGGTTCACGATCATCATCGTGGTCCGCAATGGGTGAAGAAAGTGAGCGGGAAACGAGGCTCGAACTCGCGACCCTCAGCTTGGGAAGCTGATGCTCTACCAACTGAGCTACTCCCGCTTAAGTGTCTGCGAAGATAATGGAAAAAATCAATCGTGGTAAACACGAAAAGCACGGACCTCTCCGTGCCTCTCGGTTAATCGACCCCTATTGTTCCGCCAACAATTTGTCTAGGTTCTCATAAGATTCGCTGACTCCGATCTCCATGCCCGACTCAATCATCCCGTCACGGTCGGCTTCCGACTGAAACAGGCTCTGGTTCACCAAGCGGGTTCGGTTGTTGGGTAGCACCTCGAAGCGGGCCGTTTCTAACGCCACGTGTCCCTTTTCTGGTAAACCTTCGAATTCGAACGTTTGGATAATACGCTCAGGGGCCGCCACCTCGTGGGTAACTCCGCGAAAGGCAAACTCATTACCCTGATCGTCCGTGTAATAGTACCGATATGACCCCCCGGCTCGCGCCTCGAACTTTTCAAGATGCATTTTCAGTTGCTTCGGAACTAACCACTTGACGACTAGCTTGGGGTCGGTGAATGCCTTGAACACGATGTCGCGTGGCGCATCAAACTCGCGAGTGACAATGATGTCGTTCCGTCCTGGCTCTGCCTTGACCACTGTTTTGTTTTTCTGTGACATATTGAGATTTATTTAAAGTGCCTACTGCTTCCCTTGGTTCGGGATTTCTTTTTCTTTTCCTGTTCCTTCAATTCTTCCAAAACGCTGTCAAGCGCGTCGAAGCGTTCGTCCATGGCTCGGCGGAATGGCTCCAACCAATCCACCACTTCGTGCAAGGGTTTTAAGTTTGCCTCCGCAAAGCGTTCCCGACCTTGTTTCTGGATGGATACAAGACCGCATTCAATCAGTATTTTGATGTGCTGCGAGATCGCAGGTCGACTCACGTCGAAGTTCTCCGCAATTGAATTCAAGTTCATGGACTTGCGAACGATCAAGTTCATGATGTCGCGACGCGTCGGGTCCGCGATCGCCTGGAATACATCCCTCCGGGTTTGCATGTGCCTAAGTTTTCTATATGTAAGTATGTGCTTACAAATATATATGTAAGTATTTACTTACAAAATAAATTGAGATTTTTTTCGAGGGGCTAATTCTGCCCGCGGGACAGGGCGCCAAGCCGCTGCAAGAGCGGTGGGTGGGAATAGTGGAAGAACACGTAAGCAGGATGCGGGTACAAGTTGCTTAAGGTGTCAACGGAAAGGCGTTTGAGCGCAGTTGCGAGTGCTTGGCCGCTAAAGTGATCTCGGGCGTAAGCATCCGCCTCAAACTCGTGGCGCCGGCTCAGGATAGACAGCAGTAAACCGGTGATTCCGGAGATTGGCGAGAATAAGATTGCAAATGCGATCAGGTTGAGGTGGATCGCATTCTGTTCGCCGCCAAGTGCCACAGACAGGTTTGCGTTGAATAGCATCAACGAAAGCATGAAGAGGACAAAGAAAACTTGTACGATCGACAGCAAATACATCCAGATAATGTGCTTTCGTTTGAAGTGCCCTACCTCGTGCGCAAGGACTGCCACCAACTCTTCCGTCGAGTGTTTTTCAACCAGTGTATCGTAAAGAACGATTTTTTTCTTCTTGCCAATGCCTGAGAAGAACGCATTGGCTTTGCTGGATCGCTTCGACCCGTCCATGACGAAGATGTTGTCCAATGGAAAGTTGACTTTCTGGCTAAATGCTTCGATGGCACTTTTCAGTTCACCATTGGGTAGGAGGGTGAGCTTATTGAACATGGGCAAGATCCATGAAGTGTAGAACATGTTGATCAGCAGCAAGAATGCAGCGGCCACAATTCCGAACCAGATCCAGAAATTCTGACCAAACCGGTTGACTAAGAAAACAAATGCCGAGAACAAGGCAGCCCCTACGAGTGCCCCGATGACATAGCCCTTGAGTTTATCGACGATGAAAGTGCGAGGGGTTGTCTTGTTGAACCCGAATCGCTCTTCGATTACAAACGTTGAGTACCACTGAAAGGGAAGAGAAAGCAAATCTGATCCAACCATGATGATACCAAAAAACGCAAGAGATAAATATAGGGGCGTTTCAATGTGGAGTCGCAGCCAATGGTCGAGTATACCGAACCCACCCAATGCCAGCATGGCAAGTGACAGCAAGAATCCAAAGGCTCCCGAAAGGAATGAGAACCGTGTTTTGACTTTGTGGTATTGCAACGATTGTAAATATCGTTCTCGGTCATAGAATCCGGCAACTTCCGAGGGAATCTCCGTACGTTGTGCTTTCAGATTCAGGATTTCCAAGACAAGGTCGAATACGTACCCGGCTGTGGCGATCGCGATGATGATCCAAAGGATATGCGTGGCGGTCACGATAGGAGTGCTTTTTCCTTATCCAGTACTCGGTGAAATTCGAATGAAGCAATGGCTTGTTCCATCATTTTCTGGATGGCTCCGTTTGAGAGGTTACCGATGCTTCCTTCGTGGGTATGTTGTACCGACGCGGACGGTTGGTATTTGCCTTGTTCGATATCGAGCCCGATTTGTCGATAGGCATCGCGGAAGGGAACACCTTTTAATACCAAACGATTGACTTCTTCGACACTGAACAGGTATTTATACTTTTCGTCGGCGAGGATATTGTCTTTGACCGAAATGTTCGAGATCATCAGGTGGGTCATCCGGATGCACTGCTTAAGTTGCTCGATGGCAGGGAACAGGATTTCCTTCAAAAGCTGAAGGTCGCGATGGTAGCCGGACGGCAAATTGGCGGTTCCGAGGGCGATGGCGTTTGGCAGTGCGACGAGTTGATTGCAGCGTGCTCGGATCAATTCGAACACATCCGGGTTTTTCTTGTGTGGCATAATACTCGACCCTGTGGTAAGTTCGTCGGGGAACGAGATGAACCCAAAATTCTGATTCAGGAATAGGCATGCATCCATTGCCAGTCGTCCCAAAGTGGCGGCTACGTTGCTAAGAGCGGATGCTGCGATGCGCTCGGTTTTACCGCGACCCATTTGCGCGTACACGACATTATAGTTTAAGTCTTCAAACCCAAGGAGGTTCGTAGTCATTGTTCTATTGAGCGGGAAGGATGAACCATATCCCGCCGCAGAACCCAGCGGATTTTTATTAGCAACGCGGTAAGCTGCTTGCAAGGTGATCACGTCGTCGACTAAGCTTTCGGCGTAGGCGCCGAACCAAAGGCCAAACGATGAGGGCATGGCGAGTTGCAGATGCGTGTAGCCTGGTAGCAACTTGGATTTGTGTTCGTCGCTCTTTTGAATGAGCAGTTGGAACACCTCCTGCACGCGCTGCACGACGTCCATCAGTTCATGTCTCAGGTACAATTTGATATCGAGCAACACTTGGTCGTTTCGCGAGCGTCCGCTGTGGATTTTCTTGCCGACATCGCCTAGTCTTCGCGTGAGGAGCAATTCAATTTGCGAATGGACATCTTCGACGCCGTCTTCGATCGCGAACTCTCCTTTCATTATCTCGCTGTGGATGGCTTTAAGGGCCGCGGTGAGCTGTGTCCATTCATCACGAGTGAGCAAGCCAATGGACTGAAGCATGGTGATGTGCGCGATTGATCCCAGGACGTCGTAGGGCGCCAGGAAAAGATCCATTTCACGATCAAGACCGGTGGTAAACCGTGTTACTTCTTCCAAGGAGTCTTTGTCTTTTTGCCAGAGTTTCACGTTCGGATCGATTAGGCTAGTAATATTACGCGATTATTTTGTTGTTCCATCGAGTGCCTACAGGCCTTCGATAATGCGCACGTAGGTGTCGATTCCTTCGTCGATTTCACGCAGGTAGATGAACTCGTCGGCGGAGTGTGAGCGTGCGGAGTCGCCTGGCCCGACTTTGATGGAAGGAGCTGGAATCAACGCCTGATCGGACGTGGTGGGAGACCCATACATTTTGCGTCCGAGCTTGGCAGCGGAAACCGCCAAGGGATGTCGGCTGTCGATTCCCGAGGGCCTGAGGCGGAGTGATCTTGGGACAACGGTACAAGCGACGTGTGCCTTTACTTCGTCCAATACTTCTTCCAAGGTATAAGCGTCGGTGACGCGAACATCGACGGTGAACTTGCACTCGGGTGGAACCTGGTTGTGGGCTTGCCCGGCCTGAATCACCGTGACAGACATTTTCACTTTCCCGAGATTGGGTGAGACCTTCGCAAACGAGTAGTTCTTGAACCAATCGATGTCGGGAAGTGCTTCGTAGATGGCGTTGATTCCCTCTTCGCGCGCAGCATGGCCTGCTTTTCCTTTCGAGGTACAGTCGAGGACCATCAATCCCTTTTCAGCAATCGCGATGTCGGTGAGTGTGGGCTCGCCCACGATCGCGCAGTCAATTTTTGGAAGCCGCGACCAGATACTCTCGACGCCGTTGGTACCGGATATTTCCTCTTCTGCCGTAGCGGCGATCACGACGTTGTACTTCTTCTTCGACTCGTAGAAATGCAAGAACGTGGCGATCAGTGACACCAGGGGACCTCCGGCGTCATTGCTTCCTAAACCAAAGAGTTTTCCATCTTCTACCGTCGGGGAGAATGGATCGCGTGTGTAGGCAGGGTTTGGCTTCACGGTGTCGTGATGCGAGTTCAGCAAGAGCGTCGGTCGATCGTCGCTGAAGTGCTTGTTGAGTGCCCACACGTTGTTCCCATGTCGATGGGTGACGACACCGTGAGCTTGTAGGAACGCTTCGATAGTCGAGGCCGTTCGGTCTTCTTCGCGGCTGAAAGAGGGTATCGCGATCAGCGTCTTGAGCAAAGAGAGTGTTTCGTCGCGGAGCTGTTGCGATACGGTAGCCATACTATTTGGTAATGAGGGTGCCCTCCGTTTCTTGTCCGGTGTTCCTGGTCAGGTGTGTGGCGTCTCCGATCAGCACTTCCCGCACGCCCGCGTGAATGGCTTCGAAGGCGTTCTCGAGTTTCGGAAGGATGCCGTCTGCAAAGGAACCTTCTTTCATCAGTCGATGGTACGAACTTTCGTCTAGTTGGCGGATAACAGAGTTTTCGTCGTTGACATCTTTCAGTACTCCTTTTTTCTCGAAGCAGTATATCAATCGCACATCAAAGTGCTTGCTGAGCGACACGGCCAAAACCTGCGCGATGGTGTCGGCGTTGGTGTTCAACATCACTCCGTCGGCGTGAGTCAAAGAAGCAAAAACGGGAATAACATTTTGTTTGAGAAGAAAATAGAGAAGCGTGGAGTTCACGCTTGAAGGTGTGATGTCGCCAACAAATCCGTAGTCAACATCTTTTACTGGTCGTTTCACGGCCTTGATCATGTTCCCATCGGCGCCGGTGACCCCCATGGCATTGCAACTTAGTTGTTGCAAGCTGGCGACTATTTGCTTGTTGACGAGCCCGCCGTAAACCATCGTGACTAGGTCGAGTGTCTGAGCATCTGTGATCCGGCGACCTTTAACATAATGCGATTGAATACCAAGTTGCTCTCCAAGTTTGGTGGCGATCTTTCCGCCGCCATGAATGAGAATTTTCGGAGCTTGGATGGAGGCGAAGTCTTTGAGGAAAATTTTCAACGCGTTTTCGTCGTCGAGAACATTGCCTCCGATCTTGATGATATACAAACGGTTCATAAGTATTTCGTGGTCAAAGTTCTTTCAAAATCTCGCTGAGTACCGCTTGGGCAGCCCATACCCGGTTTGATGCCTGCTGCGTAACGATGCTGTTTTGGCTATCGAGGATTTCGTCGCTCAACTCGACATTACGCCGAACAGGTAAGCAATGCATGATCTTCGCATGGTTGGTGCGCTTGATCTTTTCCTGTGTGAGCATCCACCGAGGGTCGTTGCAATAAATCTTCCCGTAATCATCGAAGGTACTCCAGTTCTTCACGTAAACGAAATCGGCTCCTTCCAACGCTTCTTCTTGGTCGTACACGATTTGGGCGTTTTGGGTGAACTGTTTGCTCAGCTCATAGTCTTCGGGGTGAGTGACTACGAATTCGGCTCCACCCCAGTTGGTGACCCACTGTGCAAAGCTGTTGGCGACACACTGCGGCAACGCTTTCACGTGCGGCGCCCAGGTAAGCACCACCTTTGGTTTCCGCTTCTCGCGATAGACTTCCCGCATCGTGATCAAGTCAGTCAAACTTTGAAGTGGATGCAAGGTGGCACTCTCCAAACTTACGATCGGAATGCCCGCATATTTCATGAATTGCTTGATGTACAACTCGCTGTAGTCTTCTTCCTTGTTTTTTAGAGAGGGGAATGTGCGAATTCCGAGCACATCGAAGTATTTGCCCAAAATGGGGGCGGCATCTTTGACGTGTTCCACCGTGGTCCCACTCATGATCGCTTCGTCTTCAAACTCAAGCGCCCATCCGTCTTGCCCTACATTGAAGACAATCGATTCCATCCCTAAGTTCTTGGCTGCGAGTTGTGTACTAAGCCTGGTTCGCATGCTCGGGTTCAGAAAAAGCATGCCCATGGTTTTGTCTTTGCCGAGTTCGCGATCTTTAAGTGGCGATGCCTTATAGTCTAAGGCCGTGTCGATCAGTTGATCTAAATTCCTGACATCACCGAAAGAGAGAAAGTTCTTCATTTAAGCCACTGTGAGATTGAGTTCGAGGGTAAGTGCTTCGATCAACGCAGAAGCTTCTTCAGCTTTCAGCGCGAGCGATGGCAACAAGCGGATGGTATTAGGCTTCGCTTCACCTGTAAAAATATGATGCTTGAATAGCAGGTCTTTACGCAAAGATGACAGGCTTTCGGGTAAATCGAAGCCAATCATCAAGCCTCGTCCGCGAATGGCGGTCACCGAAGGAAAGGATTTCAGTTCTTTCATCCAATATTCACCGAGCGTTTGCGCATTGGTCATCAGGTTTTCCTTCTGAATCACTTCGAGTACTGCCAAGCTCGCTGCACAAGCAAGGTGATTGCCACCGAAGGTTGTTCCGAGCATTCCGTGAACACCCTTGATGTTGGGCTGGATCAGCAACCCGCCTACAGGGAAACCGTTGCCCATTCCTTTGGCGATTGTGATGAGATCGGGTTTGACGCCCGCGAATTGATGGGCGAAGAACTTCCCGGTCCGTCCGTATCCGCTTTGTACTTCGTCGAGGATGAGCAGCGCTCCAACTTGGCGGCAATGCTGTTCCAGTGAACGGAGGAAGCCGTCTGTCGGAAGCTGGATTCCGCCGACACCTTGTATGCCTTCGATGATGACCGCTGCCGTGTCGCGATCGACGGCCGACAATGCGCCGACGTCGTTCATCGGGATAAAGGTAATCTCATGTCCAGCGTTGAAAGGAGACACGATTTTTGGATTGTCGGTGGCAGCGACGGCACCTGACGTACGTCCGTGGAAAGCCTTTTTGAAGGCTACGATTTTCTTTCTCCCCGTAACAAACGATGCAAGTTTGAGCGCGTTTTCGTTTGCCTCTGCGCCCGAGTTGCACATGAAGAGTTGATAGCCAGGGTACCCCGAAACTTCGCCCAGTTTTTCAGCAAGGTGATCCTGCAATGGATTCTGAACGCTGTTCGAGTAAAAGGAAATCTTGTGAAGTTGGTCTTCCAGTCGTTTGACGAAATGGGGATGACCATGTCCAATAGAAATGACCGCGTGACCGCCATACAGGTCTAAGTACTTCACGCCTTTGTCGTCCCACAGCCATGATCCCAACGCACGCACCGGCTCGATGGGAAACAATGGGTATACATCAAATACTTTCATGGCCATTATTTCTTGATGGTATTGATTTTATCGAACGATGTGATGATTCCCTTGATGAGGGCAGAGCTCAATCCTTGGTGTTCCATTTCATTGAGGCCAGCGATCGTGCAGCCCTCAGGGGTGGTCACTTTGTCAATCTCAATTTCTGGATGGCTGTGGTGATCGAGCAGGAGGGAAGCTGCTCCGCGCGCAGTCTGCCCTGCGATGAGCTGTGCTTCTTCTGCATCGAAACCCATTTGAATACCCCCCTGAGTGGCTGCGCGGATAAAGCGCATATAGAATGCGATGCCGCTTGCGGCGAGCACCGTTGCAGCTTTCATCAGACGTTCTTCGATGACGAGTGTGAGTCCCACGCTATCGAACAACTTTTTGATTTCAGCCAGTTGCTTTTCGTTCGTGTCTTTCGAACACAAGCACGTCATCGATGCGCCGATGGCGATGGCCGTGTTCGGCATGGCCCTTACGATGGCTACCTTTTTCCCAAGGAGTGCGGAGATTTCATCTGTCGAAATTCCGGTGATGGTCGATACCAGGATGTGCTTCTCGGTGACGGCGCCCGAAATCTCTTGAATCAATCCGGCCAACTGTTTCGGTTGTACCGCCAAGATCACGACTGTCGAATTCTTCACAGCGGCCAAATTGTCAGCGGTGACGCTAAAACCATCGAACTTGAATTGATCGAGTTTGGGTAGGTGCCTACGCGTAATCGTGATCGACGAGGGTGACGTCAACCTAGATTTGACGACTCCGCGTGCAATGGCAGCTCCTAAGTTTCCGCCGCCCAAAATGGCAATTTTTAAGTCCATGGTTATTTTCGTTAAAGCGTTATTCCTTTGTTTGTTCCTCGACAGCCGAAGTTTAGCGAAGGTCAATTACATCGCATTCGCCTTCAACCTCAAGCCAGCATCTTCTTTCAATCCAAACATCAAGTTCATATTTTGTACTGCTTGTCCGCTTGCCCCCTTCAATAGGTTGTCGAGTGCAGAGTGAACGACGAGTTTGTCTCCTTCTTTTTCTAGGAACACCAAGCACTTGTTCGTGTTCACTACTTGCTTCAGGTCGATCATCGAGTCGGCTACATGAGTGAAAGGATGACGACCGAAGAATTCCTTGTACATGGCCACTAGGTGAGACAGCGACTCGCCACATGCTACGATCGAACTGACGTAAATCCCGCGTGTGAAGTCACCGCGCCACGGCACGAAGTTGACGATGCTTTTAGCACTCGGCTGCAAACTCGACAGGGTGCGTCCAATTTCCCCCATGTGTTGGTGCGTGAGCGTCTTGTATGCCGAGATGTTGTTGGCGCGCCAGGTGAAATGAGTCGTCTCCTGCAGTTTTTGACCTGCGCCGGTCGAGCCGGTAATGCCGGTAGAGTAAACTTCGTTCAAGATGCCAGCGTTGGCGAGTGGGAGCAGCCCGAGTTGGATGGTGGTGGCAAAACAACCCGGGTTTGCGACGTTGGATGCTTTTCTGATCGCGTCGCGCTGGAACTCGGGGAGGCCATATATAAAGGAGCGCCCGCCGGCAGTGTCGCCGAGACGGAAGTCGTTCCCAAGATCAATCAACTTTACACGTGATGGAAAGGAAGTCTCAGATAAGAGTTTCTTGCTTTCACCGTGGCCGAGGCAAAGGAAAATCACGTCGACGTCGTTCGAAACCTCAGCAGAAAATAGCAGGTCGGTATCGCCGAGGAGATCGGTGTGTGTATCGGAAATTTTCTTGCCGGCCTGGCTGCGACTTTGCACAAATGCCAATTCCACATCGGGATGGTTGATGAGTATCCTCACCATTTCTCCACCTGTGTACCCTGCGCCTCCAATGATCCCTGCTTTAACCATACCTTAATTCTCAATTCTCAATTCTAAACTCTAAATTCTTAACTCTAAATTCTTAACTCTTAACTTCGTTCTTGACTTGATGATAAATCCCCACCTGGTTACCGAAGATCTTGGTGAAGCCCTTCACATCATCGCCAGTCCAGCCAAGATTCATTTCGCCATACTTTCCAAATTTCGACGACATGAGGTCATACTTTGACTCGATTCCGTTGATCATGAAGCGATAGGGGAAGAGTGTGACCGAAACTGTACCAGTCGCATGTTGTTGTGTGCTGGTGAGGAATGCTTCGAGGTCGCGCATCACCGGGTCGAGGTACTGCCCTTCGTGGAGCCAGTTGCCGTAGAATTGGGCCAACTGATCTTTCCACGTGAGCTGCCATTTTGTGAGCACGTGCTTCTCGAGTGCGTGATGCGACTTGATGATGATGACGGGTGCTGCTGCTTCGAATCCGACGCGGCCCTTGATCCCGATGATTGTATCGCCCACGTGGATATCGCGACCGATTCCATAGGGGCCAGCTAGTTCTTGTAGTTTTTGGATTGCGAGTGTGGGGTGAGAAAATACAGTCCCATTGATCGACACGAGCTCGCCCTTGTCGAAGGCGAGTTTTACCTCTTCGCTGCCCTGTTTTGTGACTTGGGTGGGCCAAGCTTCTTCCGGCAGCATCCCCATCGAGTTGAGGGTTTCTTTTCCACCGACCGAAGTGCCCCAAATTCCTTTGTTGATTGAATACTTGGCCTTCTCGAAATTCATTTGGACACCATTTGATTTGAGGTATTCAATTTCCGCTTCGCGACTCAAACGCAGGTCGCGGATTGGCGTAATGATCTCCAACCCGGGGGCGAGAATTTGGATGACCATGTCGAAGCGCACTTGGTCGTTACCGGCGCCTGTGCTTCCGTGTGCTACGGCACTAGCACCTATTTGCAGGGCATAGTTAGCAGCGGCCAGTGCCTGCGACATCCGCTCGGCGCTCACACTGAGCGGATAGGTGCCATTCTTCAACACGTTGCCATAGATGAGGTAGCGGATCACCTTGTCATAGTAATTCGCAGTTTCTTCGACTGCGTGATGAGATTTTACGCCAAGGCTCATGGCGCGTTTTTCGATTTGAGCGAGTTCCTCCTTATTAAAGCCTCCGGTATTCACCGTGAGGGTATGCACTTCATATCCGAGTTGCTTGGACAGGTAGATGGCGCAGTAGGAAGTGTCGAGTCCACCGCTGAATGCTAATACGACTTTTTTCATCGTTTAAAGATAGATATACGCGTTGAAGTTAGGGTCATGAAATGGCGTCATCTCCGCCACACACCCTTGTCGAGTGTGGTAACGAATGTTCGGTTGCCGATGTCGGTACCGATTGAGACGAGCTGCTAAGAGGGTTTGCCTACCAGAAGAAAAGTAATCCCAAGATTCCTTTTTCTTGACCTTCGGCAGACTTTTTCCTCCAATTCTTCAGCAACACGAATTGCTTGAATTTCACCCATCGGTCGAAGAGCCTCAGATTTTCGGACATGAGCCTTTTCTTCCTAGGTTCGGCAGCGCTGCGCTGGATGGTGGGAAGGGGTGCTTGAGGCTTCTGCGCTGCTTTTTCCACCGGGTCGTACAACATGGCGGTGCAGAGGCAGTTCTTCCGGTTCTTGCTGGTCAGGATATCGAAATTGACGCAGCTCTGGCAACCTTTCCAAAATTCCTCGTCGTTGGTAAGCTCCGAGTAGGTAACGGGTTCGTAGCCGAGGTCGGAGTTAATTTTCATGACGGCTAGCCCGGTGGTCAAGCCGAAGATTTTGGCATCGGGAAACATGCGACGCGAAAGTTCAAACACGGTGCGTTTGATTTCCGTGGCAACGCCTGTCTTGCGGAAGGCAGGCGACACGATCAGGCCTGAATTGGCCACATACTTGCCGTGCTCCCAAGCTTCGATGTAGCAAAAGCCTACCCAGGTGCCGTCGGCAAGGTGGGCGATGACGGCTTTTCCCTCATCCATTTTCTTCTCTATGTAAAGAGGCGACCGCTTCGCGATACCAGTACCGCGTGCTTTTGCCGACTCCTCCATCTCCATTGTAATGGTCTCTGAATAGTGTTTATCAGCCGGGGTTGCTACCCGAACTGTGATTTTCTGGTCCAATTCTCTAAGAAATTTGAAAGTAGATAATTACGATCCTTGGCTTTTCCTTCGAAAAAGCACGAAAAGAGCACTTCGCCACCGGCAAAGCACTCAAGGCTTTGGAAGCCGTAGTATCAAATCCGGATCTGCCTTCGGAAACTTCTGATCACCTGCGGGAGTGAGGTGAAGCGGCTGCTGAGGAGGCTTCCTTGGAAGCTTGCGAGCGCTAAGAAGAGTGAGCTATTTTTCAATTTCGTTGTTCTGCTTTAGTGGTTGTTACAAGTCGTGCAAAAGCATTCAAGAAACATTTTTACAAAATTAAATTACTTTGAAATGACTTAAACAAATTTTGGTCAGATTTTTTTTGATAGAACGAAATTTTTTGAACCAAGTTGCCTAACGTTTGGTCGCCAAGGCATGACTTACGCCACTTCGGTTCAGGTCGTCGAGAGGTTCGAGATAGGTTAGCTAACGTTCACGCGCTTCTTCTCAGAGATGGATCGGTAAATCGCCTCGACCACGCGGATGTCCTTCAAGCCTTCTTCACCAGGCACCAACATCGGTCGGTTAGTCATAATCGAAGTGGCGTCGTCGTCCATCTGCTTGGCTTGTTGGTTGGGGATGGCGGCATTGAACAGTTTCCCATCGCTCGCTTCGCCCTTGATTCCCGAGTAAGCTTGGAATGGCGAAAGCTTGTACCACCCTTTTTCGCAGGTGACTTCCAGGTCGTTCATACCTTTTCCATAGCTCGTTTCGCAGCGAGCAGTGGCACCACCGGGAAAGTTCAGATCGAATACGATCGTCTCTGCGACTTCCTTGTAAATCTCCGGTCGTGTTGTCGACTGAGTCGCGAGTACAGATACAGGTTCTTGTCCAGTCACATAACGAGCAGCATTCAACGGGTACACGCCCATGTCGTGCATCACACCACCACCCATCGACTTCTTTTGCTTCCAGTGATCCGTTCTTGGATCGAAATAGCCTGCTGCCGCGGTCAGACTCTTGATTTTTCCGTACGGGAGCGACTTGGAGTATTGGATGAGGGTTTGAGTGTTCGGTTCATGGTGCATCCTATAGCCAATCGCCAGCGACACCTTGTTTTTGTTGCACGCGTCGATCATTGTTTGGCACTCTTGGGTGGTCACAGCCATGGGCTTCTCGCACCACACATGTTTGCCTGCCTTAGCTGCGCGGATCGTGTATTCGGCGTGCATAGAAGGGGGGAGCACGACGTAGACGACGTCGATGTCAGGGTTATTTGCAATCGAGTCAAAGTTCTCGTAGTTGTAAATGTTCTTCTCGGGAATCTTGTACTGCGCCTTCCATTTTTCAGCTTTGGCTGGCGTGCCTGTCACGATACCCGCCAGATAGCATTTTGTTGTGAGTTGTAGGGCGGGGGCCAAGAGGTCGGTGCTGTAGTAACCCAAGCCGACTAGTGCCACTCCTAACCGCTCCTTTTTCTGCAAGAGGATTGACGGAAATGCATCGACGGCTAGGCCGATACCAGCGACGCCAGCGGCGGTTTGAGCGAGAAACTTTCTGCGGTTCATCGTGATCAAGTGTTTAACTACAAGTTACCCACTTTCGCGAGGTGAGGCAACCGGCGCCGACAAAACGTTAGATGAAACCAACCAACAACGATCACTCGCTTCTCAACGACTGCGCTGGGTTAGCCCGCCCCGCGCGTATCGCCCGAATGGAAATGGTCCCGAAGGCAATCAGCAACGAGATTCCGATGGCGATCGAGAACACGTCGATTCCCATGGTCACCCGATATTCGAAATCGCTGAGCCAGCCGGCCATGAAGTACCAAGTGAGAGGCACGGCAATCGTGCCGGCGACAACTACCAGCAGCAAGAACTCCCGCGACACCAAGGTCACGATGTTTGTGACGGTTGCGCCGAGGACTTTTCGCACCCCGAACTCCTTGGTTCGACTCTCGATGGAGTACGAGACCAATGCGAACAAACCTAGACTGGCGATGCATACGATCACCGCAGAGAAGGCGAGGAACACCTGTCCACGTTTTTCATCGGCGCGGTAGAACCGATCGAATACGTCGCTGTCGAGAAATGTGTACTCCAAGGGATTGGCCGGATCAACTTGCGCGTTGATGGCCTTCAGTTTTTCGACGACACCCGCAAGGTTTCTCGTTTCGAGCCTTGCAGTATAATAGTCGATGGCTTGAATTGGAGTATTGGGTGCACCGAAGATCACGGGAGTAAGCTTCGAGCGAAAGGACTCGAAGTGGAAATCTGCGGCAATGCCGATCACCTCTACGTCAAATGGGCGGTCTAAGCTTTCGATCGAGCCCCCCCACCGTACCGATGGGATCGAGAGGCGAGTGCCGATTGGATGAACGAGACCGAGTTCGCGAGCACCACTTTCGGTAAGGATAACCTTCGTGCTGTCGCTTTCGCCGGGTGCGAAGTTGCGACCTGCAAGCAGTTTGATTTGATAGGTGGCCAGAAAATCGTTGTCAATTCCAACGAAGATCATCTCGGGTTGCGTCGAAGATCCATCAGTTTTCACCGAGGCAACGGGAAAAGTCTTCCACTCACCCGGCACACGAGTCGAGGCACTAATAGACACCACTTCTGGGATGGAGGAGAATTGTGCTTTTACTTGTTCGAAGTTGTTTCTCAACTGGCGACTGTTGATGTCAATGACGATCAAGTTGTCCTTTTCGAAACCAATGTCTTTGGTTTGAAGGTAATTGACTTGTTCATAGATGACTAGGGTGCAGGCAATCATGAGGACGGAGATCATGAATTGGCCTCCCACCAACACTTTTCGCATTGGGATGCCGCCGCGACCGGGCAGGATATTTCGCTTGAAGGCTTCCACTGCCGAGACTTTGGCAATAATGAATGCCGGATACAGCGCCGAGAGTAAACCCGCAGCCAGAATTACCGCGAAGAGTCCGACTCGCCACAGGAGCGGCAGCAGGCCAAGGGCAAGATCTTTTTCAGTGAACTCGTTAATCGAGGGAAGTAGCACTTGTAATATCGCGAACGCAAGAATCATCGCGGTCACAGACAAGATGATTGCTTCGCCAGTGAACTGCAGAATCAGTTGCGATTTCATCGCACCGAGTGCTTTGCGCGTTCCGATTTCGCGCACCCGCCGGAACGCGGCGGCCGTGGAGAGGTTCATGTAATTGAGACACGCAATGAGAAGCACCAGCACTGCCACGACGCTGAACATGTAAACATAATACGGTTTAATTCCATTCGATTGACCGCTACTTCCCTGGAAATGGCTTGAGTACATGTGAATGTCTCCAAGCGGCTGAAGGGCGAAACTGGCTCGAAATTCCGTACCGGGCGGGTAGTTCGCCTTCGTCATGGCTGTGATTTTCTCCGCGGTACTTACAGGGTCGGCATTCGGTTTTAATTTGAGATATGTAACGAAGCCGTTCGAAGTCCAATCTCGCATGATGAACTCGTGCGCCTTTGGAAGTACGGTGCGCCAGGATTCTTGGCCAAACAGTGTGTTGAGGGAAAGGTGTGAGTTCTTGGGTAGATCCTTAAAAATTCCAGTTACGCTGAAATGAACCGGTTGCCCATCGCGTTCCATGCTTGACCAGATTCGCTTCCCGAGGTAGGGACCTTCGCCAAAATATTTCTTCGCTTGCGATTCGGAAAACACAACTCCATCAGGTTGTGTGAGCGCGGTCTCTACATTTCCCTCAACAAGCGGGAAATTGAACACCTTGAAGAAGTCGGCATCGGCAGTGTAGGTTACTTCATACCCTCGACCGACAGGATCGTTTCCCATCGTGATTCGTCCAAAAACGTAGAGGCGGACGGCATCTTCTACTTCGGGTATTTGGATCATCGATTCGGGGCCTATCTTTCCCGCCACCGCTACCACATCGCGATCGGTTCCGTCTTGAGTTGTTTCATGGTAGGTGAGACGGTAAATTCGCTCCGCATCATGATGGAAGTTGTCGAAGCTGAGTTCGTCGTACACGTACAACGAGAGAATCGTGAAGCACAGGAAACCTACCGTTAAGCCGAAGAGGTTGATCGCGGAAAAAACACGACTTTTCATCAAGTGCCGTGCAGCGATTGTAAAATAGTTTAGAAACATTTGAGGAGTTGTTATTCGGTCTTGAGAACTTTCGCCGGATTCATCCAAGCAGCCTTTAACGCTTGAGTCCCAACCGTAGCAATCGCTAGTGCAAGGCTTGCGACTCCTGCAAGTGCAAATGGCTGCCACCCAATGGGTACTCTGAAAGCAAATGCCTCGAGCCATTCGGAGATTCCAAGGTAAACGATTGGTGTGGCCACCACGAGCGCTACTAGAACAAGCAACACGAACTGCCTCGACAATAGTACGACCAACGAGCTCGACGAAGCACCAAGAACTTTTCGAATGCCGATTTCCTTCACGCGTCTTTGGGCCGCAAAGGCAATGAGCCCCCACAGACCGAGGCATGAGATCAGCATCGCCATGCCGGAAAAAATCTTGAACAGCGAATAGATTCTCTCTTCGGCCTTGTAAAAGGAATCAATTTGCTCGTTTAAGAAATGATAGGAGAATAGTCCATCTGGGTATGCCCGTTTCCAAGCTTCATTGATTGCCGCTACCGTGGTCGGGATATTCGCGCCATCGTGAAGTTTGATGCCAACTGTGTTGTAGACCGACCGCTCTTGCCCGATGATAGCGGGTTTGATATTCTCGTGTAACGATGAAGTATTGAAGTTGGCAACAACTCCGACGACCTCAATATCGCCATTGCCCATGCCGAACCAGAATTTCCGGCCAATGGCCTGTTCCGGAGTGCCTAAGTCAAGGGCCGTGACGAGTTGCTCGTTCACGACTGCTTTCATGAGCATCTTATCCTGTGGCAGCCGTTCCGAAATCAGGTTCGTGTCGGAGGCGATCGGGAACCTACCCGCGAGGAGCTTGAACTCATACAACTTGCAATAATTCTCGTCACCTAAAAGCAATGTGACCGGCTGTCGCGACGGATCGTCCCGCGTGGTCTTGCTCATGATGGTACCCCAGTGTTGATCAGAGCTTGGACTCGCGGTCGAATATGACCAGCTTTCAACCTGAGGAATTTTTTCAAGTTCGGCGCTGAACACTCGCGACTCACCCCGATTTCCCGTCCGCACCATGACGATGTTATTCTTGGAGAACCCGAGGTCTTTGTTGCGGATGAACCCGACTTGCTCGGAGATCAGCAACAAGGAAATCAACAAACCAGCTGAGATGGCAAATTGGACAACCACCAATGCATGGCGGAGCCAAGAGGAACCGGAATCGCCTTGCGCCGCAAATGTGGAACGAAGGGAAGTGGCAGCATTGAAACGTGTGATGATCCAAGCTGGGTAGAGGCCGGCGAATAGCCCGGTGGCAAATACACCGATTGCCAGCGAGATCAGGATTCGGGTTGATTGAGTGATCTCAAAGGTGATTTGTTTTTCCAAGAGACTGTTCATGTAGGGTAAGGCCAACTCTGCAATACCAACAGAGATGATCCCGGCTATTGTTGCAAGGATCCAGGCTTCACTTAGGAACTGGACAATGAGAGTAGAGCGACCGGCGCCCACTGCTTTGCGCACACCCACTTCGCGCGCCCGGGTAAGCGCTTGTGCGGTCGATAGATTCACGAAATTAATGCAAGCCAACGCGAGCACGGCCATCCCGATCGCGCCGAAGAACCAAAGCCAAGAAGCATTGATCGCCGGAACCCATTGACTTCCTGAGTTGGTCATATTAAAGTGAATCGTTGCAAGAGGTTGAATCTCGAATCCGGCGCGAACCATTTTGGGGAGGTGCGGGTCGCTGTTGATATGCTCGTCGGCGATGCGGTCGAGTTGTGCTTGCAAGTCAGCCAAATCGTAACCTTCTGGAACGACAACGTAGGTACTCGTACCAGAAGTATACGACCACGCGTCTGGGCCGTTGTTGAGGTAGTCTTGATTGGGCACGTACGATAAGATAATCGTAGCCGGTAAGTGGGTGTTACCGGGCAAGTCTCGGACAACACCGCCCACGGTAATTTCAAATTTTGAGTTCAACGTGAATGTCTTTCCAATCGGGTCTTCACTTCCATAGAACTTCCTCGCTGTTGACTCTGTGAGGAGCGCTTGATATGGTTGGCGAAGAACGGCATGTGGGTCGCCCTTGACCGGCTCGACTTGGAATACGTTGAGGAATTCCGAATCAGCGAACATCACGTTCGGTTGCTCGAATCGTTTTTCAGGCGTGACGTCAATCAGGGTCCTGTAGCCGGGATGTGCAAACGCGATGTGTTGCAAACCTGTCGTGGATTGGCGAAGGGCAGCCGCCAGGGGCAGTGGTGTTGCAAAGTATGGATTGGTCTTCCCATTTTCCGTCCAGAGTTGGTTAATCCGATATGTTCGTTCGGCGAATGGTTGGTATTGATCAAAACTTGTTTCAAAGCGAATGAACAAGCCGATTAATAAGCACACAGACATGCCGAGTGTTAGTCCGGCAATGTGTACCAGGGAGTGAACTTTTTGCGATAGTAAGTGACGGATGCTGGGCCTGAGGTAGTTGAAGGGAGACATCATGAGGTTCCTGCTTTTGGTCGTTGTAAATCCTGCCCGTTCTAAGATTAGATATGGGTACCAAGACGCCGCTTCGTTGCCAATAATCGAACCAAATCGCGAATGCGAATTTAGCCTAGAATCTAATGGTTCTTTTGATCAGGTTGCTCGAATGCGTGCGATTATGTTCGCCAACGGGCAACCGTGAAACCTTTTTTTGAGCTATACAAAAAGTATGTCCGCCCACTCAGGGTGGCGTTTGAACATGGCGTTGGCAAAAGGGCAGAGGGGAACTATTTTGAAATTATTGACCCGCGCATACTTGACTCCCTCTTCGACAAGGAATTGACCCACGCCTTTGCCTTTCGCTTCGGGACTTACTTCTGTGTGGTCGATGATGAACTTGTCGATCCCAGCCCAGGAATAATACATGCGCCCCATTTCGATGCCATTTTCCAGAGCTGCAAAATGTCCCTTTGTGCGTGTGTTCACCTGTTGGAGTTCGAGCATATAGTTTTGTTTACCTTCAAAAGATACGGAAACTCGCAATGATTGATCGTTTGTTATACACGAAAGAAAATGAACCAAAGTCGTCACGAATGTTTCGCTTGGAATGCTGTCGATATTCTAGTGCAAAGCGCCCCAGCATCACTCCGGCACCGGCCGCCACATTTGCCCTAAATGAATTTGAGGGAAACACGGTTTGAGGGGCGAGTTGCAGTTCGAAGTTGATCGGAATGTCGACCACACCGAGTGCTTGCAAGAAGAATCCATTGTAGCCATTCAAAAAGAAACTTCGACGAATGCCTCCAGCGGTTTCAATAGAATTATATTTCAACGGATAGGGGACAATGCAGGAATACTGCTGGTATGCCGGTTCGAAGAGAAACATCCAACGTGGCGAACGTGAGTTGACTTCGATTGAGAGCCCGAGTCGAAAATTGTTTCCGTTGGGGAAAAGGACCGATGTACCGTTCGTGTCGCGTCCCCTTAACGAGGCGAAATCTAAACCTGGGTTGATTGCAAGATGGAGGCGGTGCAGTCGACTTTGTGCCGACACCGAGCTTATACCCATTGCCAGCACCACAGCCACCACGCAACCTCTCCAGACCATCCTACTAACTTAGTCAGAAAATCTTGAAGCCAAGAATGATGGTTGATTTATTGTAGGTATATGTCATAACATCCTCGAGAATCTTTTTTCTCTCACTGTAGTATCGAGTTTCCAATGAGAATTTCTTGTAAGCGACTCCAAGACCGAGTGCATACCCAACTTTGCCGCTCACCTCATCCACGACCAGCCTTTGATTGAACGATCGAAATTCGTGATGAAACTTGATGGGAAAATCCAATAATCCCATCGCGTTAACAAAAATGTAGCCATCATTGCCGAGGAAGAACTTGTGACGAAGGCCGATTGGGGTTTCGATCGATATATATTTCATGTAAGAGGTGCTGGTCGATTCGGTTGTAAACCCTTGGTAAGTGGGTTCAGCAACCACTGCCCATTTTCCCTTTCGAACAGGGAGAACGAATTCCCAGTCAAGGCCCACACGAAGATTCTTCATGTCGACATAATTGAATTCAATCCCTGATGGACGGACACATAACATCGAGTTAAAGTCGATCCCGGGCGTTAACCGGAAGTCGAACTGTTGAGTGTTGGATGATGCGACGACGTTGCCGACCTCGCCCGAACAGTCATTGAAGATGCGAAAGTACCTTTCAAGGGCTCTAAGTTGATACGGTACCTGATTTTCTTTGACTGGAGGATTGCCTGGGCACTTGACTCGCGAATTGATTTGACTGAGGTACATCCGATTTGACAGCATTTGGGTGATGTCGTCCGGTTTTAGATAATTCTTGAACACGAGTTGTTCGACCGTGCTCCCGTCGACGCTGAAAAAGAACAGGGAGTAGTTCCCCTCCTCGTAGTGATACAACTTAGCTTTCCCGTCAACCACCACACGTAAGAGCGCATCAAGTGGAGCCCATTCCGGCCCGCTGGTGACACCCACATTTTTCAAATTTGAAGTTGCAGACTGGTCGAACCTGCCTCGGATCCTCACGTAATATGTGCCGTCCACCCCAAATTCATCGATGTCGGTTGCGAGTATCTTTTGGGGATTACTCGACTCATTAGTTTTGAATGAAAATGAGGTTGGAGTGTTTTTCCATCCAACGTCTTGGATCAAACCCTCGGTTTTGTTGCCGGCTTTGTCGATGTAGAATCCAGGTTTCCAACGGATCTGCGCGAGTGCAGCTCCAACGCTTGAGCATAACAACAAACACAGAAGTAGGCGCCGCATATCTTTGAGCTTTTGCAACGAAGGTCTGTTGTTTACCTTCTGCGTTCAAGTTTTTCTACCCCTTGAATTTTTAGAATGTTGCGTTCCACAGAACGACGCATTTAACCGCAAAAGTTTTTCGAGGACTTGATCTTTCTTAGATAGGACTAAGCGCTTGTTTACAGTAATTAGCTAGCTTCCACCTGAGTTCCACGTGATTTCTTCACTCAGTAGGTGAGGAGGGACGTGGGACTCAATTTTCTCAGCCTAGCAAGATGTCGCCGATCAAATAAGTCTTCGCCTTACCACTAATAAGCACCCTTTCACCTAGGTCTTTGCAAGCAAGAAGCCCGCGGCGTTTCGATAGTTGAATCGCGGCGAGATCCGGTCGACCCAGCCGTTTCGACCAGAACGGGATGAGCGTTGTGTGTGCAGAACCAGTGACAGGATCTTCATCGATACCGTACTTGGGTGCAAAATACCTTGACACGAAATCGACGATTGAGCCAGCTGCCGTCACGATCACCCCACCCAATGGTAGTCTTGACACTTCGGTGAGGTTTGGCTGAAGCGTTGCCACCTGTTGTTCGGTCTGGTAGACAAACATGAGGTTGGTTTTTCCTGCGTAAACTTCTTTTGGTGGTGCGCTGAAAGCTGCCACCATCGCCGGCGTGATTTCAACCGGCGAGAACACGTCAGCCGGAAAGTCAAGAACCAGGAGTTCGCCTTGCCGATATACATTTAACTGCCCACTATAACGCGAGAAAAATGAAATGGCATCGCCTTGAAAACCAAGATGGTTGAAGAGCACGTGGGCTGAAGCAAGCGTTGCATGTCCACAAAGGTCCACCTCTTTTACTGGTGTGAACCATCTGATTTCAAATCCTGAACCTCGTTTAATAAAGAATGCGGTCTCGGCGAGATTGTTCTCCATCGCAATATTTTGGAGTTGACTGTCGTCGAGCCATTGGTCGAGTGGTACTACCGCCGCTGGGTTTCCGCTAAAGAGATTTTCGGCAAAGGCATCGACTTGAAATAACTTCATGTATGTAGTGAATTTCGTAGGATTATCTTGTGAATGACGCTTCCAAGAGGTTTGTTTCGGTCTGCACGTTCCTGCGACACTTGCAAATATAGTCGGCCACCCCGACATTCGATGTATGAGCAAACAAAACTCCGATTATCACATAGACTTGACCGTAAAGTATGGTCATCAAGAAGTGATCGATGTCAACGCGATTGTTGCCGCTACGACGTTAAAGTGGTCAAATCAAACCCTCACACAAGTCAACGATAGCGTAGTGCGTTTGGGAATCGTGGAGGGAGAATTCCATTGGCATAAGCACGATCATGATGACGAATTCTTCTTCGTCACAGAAGGTCAATTGTTGATTGATCTCGAGGACAAAACGATCACGTTAAACCCCGGCCAGGGAACGACCATCTCGAAAGGCGTGATGCACCGACCAAGAGCGCCGAAGCGAACTGTGATTTTAATGGTGGAAACATCCGCCATTCAACCAGTGGGCGACTAGCGACTGTTTTTTGATCCAATACTATTCCGACCTGGTTTACCATCAACTACTCCGACTTGAGCGTTTCGGCGGGATTCACCGAGGCTGTCTTGAGGGTGAGGTAGGATAGAGTAAGCCAACAAATCGCCACCAGTGACGCGGCGGCTCCAAGGAATATCCACATCGATATCTCGATGTGAAAGTTGAAGTTTTGCAGCCAACCATCCATCACCCACCAGGTGAGTGGAGTGGCAATGACGACAGCGGCTATGACGAGTATGGTGAAGTTCCTGAGCAGCAACACGACCAATTGGAGGGCACCAGCACCGAGCACCTTCCTAACGCTAATTTCTTTCGCCTTCTTGTAGAAGCTCAGAAGCGCCATTCCAAAGAGACCAAAGCTGGCGATCAATATGGCAATGACCGCAAAGAGCCCCATCACAGTTCCAAGTCGAGCTTCTGTTTCATATTGCTTCTGAATTCGGTCGTCGAGGAAACTGTACTCAAACCCAAACAACGGTTCAAATTTCCGATAGACTTGTTCGACTTGCTGGATGGTTTCGGGAAATGAACTCATCTCGACCCTCACAGTGAGATAGTTGAAGCGGCGTGTCAGAGCAAGCAATATCGGTTGGATTGGTTCGTGGAGGGATTGAAAATGAAAATCTTGGACCACGCCGATCACTCGACCACGGACAAGTCGATTATGTTCGTCGATGGTGATCGAGGCACCGACCGGTTTTTCTAAGTTGAGCCTTCTGGCCGCGGTTTCATTGATGACATACGTGCGCACTGAGTCGGCTAGATTTCCCTTTTCAAACCAGCGACCTTCCTTTAGTGTAATGCCCATGACATGGATGAAGTCAGCGTCGACATAACACTCCGACATGTCGGTACCTTCGAGTGGGGCCTCGGTGGGGAATACACCGTGCTGGTCGAAGGAACCGCTTGGGATATTCGTGGTGGCCGATGCAGATACAACTCCGGGCAAACGTGTAAGTTCGTTCTTCATGGCCTCCAAGCCGGCAAATCTCTCTGCTTTGATTGGAATGACCACAATACCATGTTGGTCATATCCCAGATTGTGGTTTTGAAGAAAACCAAGCTGGTTGAAAATGATCACACTTCCGGAGATCAACGCCATCGAAATGGCGAATTGAACTACGATGAGTAAGTTTCGAACTCCACTGCTAGAGGACGATGCCGTTCCACCTTTTAATATCTCGGAGGGTTTTACACGAGAAAGATAAAAGGCAGGGTAGGACCCCGCGATGATCGCGATTGCCAGGCTGCCGAGTGCCATCCATCCGACGTCGGACAACGGCAGACTCTTGATCGGCGTCCCCGACAAGTTGGCAAAGAGAGGCAATACGATTTGGATTAATCCGAGTGATAATAGAAGTGCAAGGGTTGAGATTAGCACCGACTCAATGATAAATTGAAGTGCCAGTTGGCTTCTAAAGGCGCCCATGGATTTTCTAACGCCAATTTCCCTTCCGCGTTCGGTTGAACGAGCGGTTGTGAGATTGACGAAGTTGACACAAGCGATCAAAAGGATCAGGAACGCGGCACTCGCGAGTATGTATACATAGTTGATGTTCCCATTCGGTTCCAGTTCCCAACGAACGTGCGATTTGAGGTGGATGTCAGTGATGGGAGTAAGCCTGAAACCGTACCCAGCGGCCTTTACTGATTTCATGTCGGCTTCAGACCAACCTGTATGTTGCTGCGTCCAATCCAACAGTTTTGCCTGGAGTGCCTCGGCGTCGGCGCCCGGTTGCAGGCGGATATAGTTGAAGTGACCAAAGTCGGCCCATGAGTAGTAAGAGTTTTCCGGGTCGCCGTATTTTTCACGCAAGTAAGACACGAGTATGTCGAAGTGAAAATGTGAATTTGCGGGTACGTCTTCGAAAACAGCAGCGACTTCCACCATTAGCGTGTCTGAATCGACTGCAAGTTGTTTGCCGACTGGATCTTCGTCGCCAAAGTATCGTTTTGCTGTGGACTCGGAGATGAGGATTCCTCGCAAATTGTGGAGTGCTTTTTTGCCGTCACCCTTGATAATCTTGAATGGAAATACTGAAAAGAATGAGGTATCTACGGCGAGAATATTTGCTTCATCGAACCGTTCATCTTTCGCGAGATTGCGAAACGAGTGGACTTCGCGCGTCAGTCCGGGACCCCACAAAGGTGAGAGACTGACGCCTGCGACTACCTCTGGAAAATCTTGAGCTAAACCTTGCGCCATCGGGTGTGGTGTGCGCGTTTGTGGGTTGTTATTGTACCAATCAATCCGGTAAATGCTTTCGGAGTTGGGTAGGTATCGATCGAAGCTCAGCTCATGGCGGACGTAGGTGGCGATCAAGAAGATGCTCACCATGCCTGCCGTGAGGCCGAGTAAGTTGATCGCTGTATGAACCTTTGACTTGAGGAAATTTCTGAAAGCAATTCGGATATAGTTGGCGAGCATGTGTAAGAAGTCGATGGTGCGCGCCCTTTCTCAACAATCGCACCAATTGGGGTAGGGTTCAAAATTGGACGAAGGCGTGAAATAGAAGTTAGCGTGTTGGACGAAGGCGGGCACCGGTGTCCGGATGTGGGATCATGTTGATTTCAAATTTCAGGTGGAAGTTGGACGTTGGTTGTCGGCCAATTGATCGCGATTCCAAGACTGTCGCTGCGAGTGAAAAGTTGAACTAGGCGGAGGGCACTAGGTCCGTGCGCTTCCGATCACCTGATTTCCCTAACTTCGCCGTCATGAAGTATTTGATTGCAGGACTCGGCAACATTGGAGGGGAATACGAACTCACAAGACACAACATTGGCTTTTTGGTGCTCGATCGTTTTGCCGACCTCGAAAAGGTGGACTTTCAAACAGAACGGCTGGCCGATCACGCGGAGATAAAGTTTAAAGGCAGACAACTGCATTTGATCAAGCCCAACACCTATATGAACTTGAGTGGCAAGGCAATTTCCTATTGGTTGCAAGACTTAAAAATACCTAAGGAAAACTTGCTGGTCATTGTTGATGAGATCGCCCTCCCGTTTGGGGCGCTGCGGATGCGGACAAAAGGAAGCTCCGCAGGACACAATGGTCTCAAGAATATAGAACTATTGTTGAACGGGCAGGATTATTCGCGGTTACGTTTCGGAATTGGGAACAGCTATGCAAAGGGACAACAAGTAGATTACGTATTGAGCCGCTTTACCGAACAAGAGTTTGAAGAGTTGCCTCCATTCATGGACAAAGCGATCGAGATGGTGAAGTCATTTGCGACGATTGGCCCAGAGCGGACCATGAGTCTCTATAATAGTTAGCAAGTCGTTTCAGCTTAGGCGCAAAAAAAAATCCCGACCGATTGGCCGGGATTTTTTGTATCCAGAAATCTTGAAGATTACTTCTTGTCTTTCTTGGGAGCTTCTGCCTTCTTGTCGGCGGCGGCAGGAGCGGCGGCAGCACCTGCAGCAGGGGCAGCGGCAGCACCTTCGGCCGGAGCGGCAGTTGCTGTAGCAGCTTCTTCGGCAGCCATTTTAGCAGCGCGAGGAACTTCAACAGCAGCAATAGCAGCAGCTTTCGGATCGAGGAATTCGAGGCCAGCGATGTTCATGTCGGCCACTTTAATTGCGTGGTGGAAGTCCAGCGACGACACGTCTACGTCGATGTGATCCGGCATGTCTTTCGGGAAGCCGTACACTTTCAACGCGGCGCGTTTGCGCACGAGCGTACCGCCCTTACCTACGCCAGGAGCTTGGCCTACGAGGTTCACTGGGATTTGCATCTTGATCTTACGATCTCCTTCGATGCGGAGAAAGTCAGCGTGCAGGATGATTTCGCTCACAGGGTGAAATTGAACTTCTTGGAGGATTGCTTGGCATTCCTCGCCTTCGATGTTCAAATGGACGAAGTGGGCTTCGTTGGTGTACACCAGGTCACGAAAGAGGATCATCGGTGAACTGAAATGCACTTGCTCTTTTCCGCCGTACAATACGCAAGGGACGTTACCCTCTTCGCGGACTTTGCGTGCATCAGTCTTGCCGAGATTTGCTCTTCGATACCCTATAATCTCAACAGTTTTCATGATGGTTATGGATTTAAGTGAAACAATAAATTACAAACGAATAAACAATGAACTAATCGACTCGTTGTCGTGAATCTTGCGGATCGCTTTCGCGAACAGGTCAGACATCGACAACACTTTTACTTTCGAGATAGACTTTTTCAATGGGATGGTGTCGGTCACGACCAACTCTTCTAACATCGAATTTTCAATATTTTCATAGGCTGCTCCCGACATCACAGGGTGCGTACACACAGCCCGCACCGAGTTCGCGCCTTTTTCGCGCAAGAGAGTCGCTGCCTTGCAGATCGTTCCCGCGGTATCTACTAGGTCGTCGATCAACACGACATCTTTACCCTCCACTTCCCCGATCAATCGCATCGACTCGATCTTGTTGGCTTCCTTGCGATACTTGTCGCATACGGCGAGTTCTGCATCAAAGAATTTAGCGAACGAACGTGCTCGCTTGATACCACCCACGTCCGGAGAAGCGAACATAATATTCTTCAAGTTCAGCGACTTCAGGTAGGGGACGAATACATAGTTACCGTCGAGGTGGTCGAGGGGAATGTCGAAGAATCCCTGGATTTGGTCCGCGTGCAAGTCGCACGTCATGATGCGGTCGGCACCGGCGGCGGAGATCAAGTTGGCGATCAACTTAGCGGCAATGGCTACCCGTGGTTTGTCCTTACGGTCTTGACGGGCGTAACCGAAGTAGGGGATGACCACGTTGACGTTTTCGGCGCTAGCACGTTTGGCCGCATCGATCATCAACATCAACTCCATGAAATTGTCTGCCGGGGGGAAGGTGGATTGGACGATGAACACGTCGTGACCGCGCACAGATTCACTTAGGTATGGAGACATCTCTCCATCGCTAAACTGCTTGTAATCTACCTTGCCTAGGGATTCGCCGTAAGCATGCGCGATTTTCTCAGCCAAGTAGGCTGTTGCTCTCCCTGAAAAGATCTTGACGGCCATTCCTTTTCAATTAAAAATCCCGCTGCCGGAGCGGGACTATTTTATTGTTGCCCGACCAGGGCTCGAACCTGGACTTTCCTGAATCAAAATCAGGCGTGTTGCCAATTACACCATCGGGCAATCACCACCGGACTGGCTTTCGCCCCGGGGCACCCTCAAAAAGGGTGTGCAAAGGTAGAATTATTTTCCAATTATTTGGAAGTGCCCCTCAGCGAATTCTGGGGAAATTTGATGGGAAAAAGAGGAATTCCAGACCTGCCTATTCCATTTCGCTCGTCTCGGGCGACCCGTTCTTTTCAACGAAACCTTCCGCCCAGAAACGGTACTTGTCCAAAATTGAAATGACGGCGTTCTTCAAGTGCCGATTGTTCCCGAAGTCGATGGATCCGTATAGGGTCGTCGCGTATCCCTGCCAGATGGATCGGTTTTGACGCCGGTCGAAAAACTGTATAAGGAGCGTCCCAGTTTTCATATTGTATTTCTGGCGGTCGTACTGGATGTCCTCCTTTTGACTTTTCATCCAATCCTCGATGTCGGGTTGGTTATAGCCATTGAACGACAAACTGTCGCTGTACATCTTGTACCCAATAATTAAGTGGGGGCGATGATCACTTTGCTTGTAACCGAGAAATTTCATCCTCGCCTGAATCGATTTCTCAATGACGGCGTTGGTCATCGTTGTGTCGTCGATGCCCACCGGTCGCATAATATCGAAAGTTCTGTATTTCTTGAAGTTCCCGTGGTAACTGTAGTCGTACTCGACAGGGAGTTCTTTGTAGCCGAGGCAGGAAGAGAGTAAAATGACGATCGGCGCCAGGTAAATAAACTTCTTCATAGGGCAATTCAGACGTTTGGTAGTGAAATTTACCGAAATGGTCGTTTGGAACAAACGATAGCAGCGACACAAATTGGTGACAGCCCGATTTTGAAGCATAAAAAGTTAAACAATCTGGGCATTGGGCGTTAATTTCATGGCCCCGAAAACCGGCGGGCCTATGCACAACGACTATAATACCTACGACCAGGCGGTGGGATCGCGGTTCCACATTTACAATAGCCTGTTCTTGAACCTTCCCTTCCGAAATATCCTGCGTACCGGGACACTTCTGCCCCTTTTGCAGCAGCAGGCAGAAGCAGGCTTCGAGAAGGGCATTCCCGCAAACGATATAGTTCGAGATTTTTTTGCCAACATTATCGAGAAACCCTCGAGGGAAGAGCAGTTCCTTCTCTTGTTCAATTTCATCCAGTACGTCGAGCGCCAAGTTGCCCTGTTCGACTCGATCGAAGACGCCGCCTTCGAACAAATCAACGACCTGAAGGGAAAAGGGACCGTTTCGTCGCTCGTACTGAGGGCCAAATACGAGAACCGCGAACCCGAACTCCGGGAAAAACTTGAAACATTCGGTCTACGCGTCGTACTCACCGCACACCCAACCCAGTTTTACCCAGGTTTTGTGCTCGGGATCTTGAGTGACCTCGAGAAATCCATTCGTGATAACGACATTCCACAAATCAATCTGCTACTCCGGCAGCTGGGAAAAACAGCGTTCATCAATAAAACCAAGCCCACACCTTTCGACGAAGCGGTTAGCCTCACCTGGTTTCTCGAGAACATCTTCTATACGGCAATTCCACAAATCATCCTCTCGATTTGCGATGGACTCGACATTTCGCCAAACGATTGGAAGAATGATAAGCTGATCACCGTTGGTTTCTGGCCCGGTGGCGACCGCGATGGTAATCCATTTGTAACAAACTCAATTACCACCCAGGTAGCAACCCGCCTAAAGGAAACACTCCTCAAGTGTTACTACCGAGACCTGCGACTGCTCCGACGCCGCCTGACATTCGAAGGTGTCGATGCACTCATGGTCGAAATCGAAAAGAAGATTTACGACATGGCCTACGGTCAGCGCGAGTCGTACGCTTCGCCCCAGGAGATTCTGGACGACTTACACGTGGTGCGCACGAAATTGATCAAAGATCATGATGGCCTGTTCCTAGAACTCCTAGACGAGTATATCCTTCGGGTTCGTCTTTTCGGTTTTCACTTTGCTTGCCTGGACATCCGCCAAGAGAGTCGGAAACATGACGCGGTGTGGAACGTGTTGCTCCAACAACTGCACACCGAAAAGAAGGCAATCTCGCTAGAAGAATACGAGAAGAAGTCAGAGGTGGAAAAAATCAACCACCTGCTGGGTCTTCGCTTGAACCTGGTCTTCCTTTCAGTTGAAGATGCGTTCAGTGAAGAAGTAATTAAGACTATCCAGGCAATTTCTACCATTCAAAAGAAGAATGGTGAGGCTGGTTGCCATCGTTATGTCATTAGCAATTGCCAAAGTGCATTGCATGTCATTGAGGTCTTCACCCTCGCGCGATTACTCATGGCGGAAAACGATCGGCTACCGCTCGACATCGTGCCGTTGTTCGAAACGATCGACGACTTGGCACATGCCGCCGACATCATGAGGACACTGTATAGCATCGACATTTACCGCGAACATCTTCGTCAACGGGGAAGCCTTCAAACGATCATGTTGGGCTTCTCGGATGGTACCAAAGATGGCGGTTACTTGCGAGCAAACTGGTCTATCTTCCGCGCGAAGGAACAACTCAGTGCAATCTCTAAAGAGTTCGGCATCAAGGTCATCTTCTTCGACGGACGTGGTGGCCCCCCGGCACGTGGTGGCGGCAACACCCACGACTTCTATGCATCGTTGGGAGACACGATCGAGAAGGAGCAGGTACAGATCACCATTCAGGGTCAAACAATCAGTTCCAACTTCGGAAAGGTGGGATCTTGCAAATACAACTTGGAACAACTGCTTTCTGCAGGTATCATGGGCAGCGTCTTCGAATCCGATGACAATAACTTGACATCCGGAGAGAAGGAACTACTCGACGAGTTGGCCAATGAGGGCTATAAGGCGTACCTCGCACTCAAGAAACATCCTAAGTTCGTCCCTTACTTGGAGCGCGTAACACCGTTAAGCTTCTTCGGAGACACTAACATCGGGTCACGACCTGTGAAGCGTAGTGCCGCCGACGGTCTTAAGTTCGAAGACCTGCGTGCCATTCCATTCGTGGGATCATGGGCAATGATGAAGCAGAACATCCCGGGCTTTTACGGTGTGGGCACCGCCATCGATGCTTTGAATAAACGTGGAAAGGGCGATCAACTCAAATCGTTGTATAAAAAGTCACTTTTCTTTAGGACGCTGCTTGGGAATAGCATGATGTCGTTGACGAAATCGAATTACAAAGCGACGATGTATTTGCACGACGACCCCGAGTTCGGGCAATTTTGGGATACGATGAACGCGGAATTTGAACTTTCGCGGCTGAAGCTCTTGGACGTATCTGGCCTTAGCGAATTGATGGGCAACAATCCTATCATCCGGTCGTCGGTAGGACTTCGTGAACGCATCGTATTACCGCTCATCGCGATTCAGCAGTATGCACTGATGAACTTGAGAAACCTGAAGGAGGAGGACAAACCGTATGAAGCGCAATACCGCCGCCTCATCATACGTTGTATGTTTGGAATTATCAATGCCGCGAGGAACTCGGCATAGCGAGCTGGACAGCAATTGTTTTATCACCCATAGCAAAGGGCCGTCGATTTGAATCAACGGCCCTTTTATTTTTGCGTTAGACCGAAGTGCGGTGTGATCCCATTCGCTATCGAACCGTCACCACACCGGAAGCGGTGAGTGCCTTCTTGTCTGCTTCGAGGGGTTTCCAGTTGTTGTCGAAATATCCCTCCGAAACCTTCGTGTCATTTCCACCCTGAAAGAGCAGGAAGTCTTTCAGGTTTCCAAGTGTTTGAAGGGGAGGAGGGACGAAACTAAATCCGGGAGGTTTCGAGGTAGTCCACCACGGCAAGCCCGAGTTTACAACCACGTAGTGATCGTTCTTTGGAATCACGTAGATCAAACCGTGTGTTGCAGTTGCCGACGCACTAAGTTCAAGTGGCGCGTTGGCGGCAAATTCGGCAATGAGCGTGTTGGTCTCTTTTGTTCCGAATAAAACCAAGTTAGCCGACGCGATATCGCTAGGTCTTACTTGATTATCTGCGAGCACGCGCGGAAAGATCATGATTCGTCCCAGGAACTCGCCTCGATAGGTTGACCAGTTTGCGGCTGTTTCCGCCACCTCTCTCCGCTTGCGCAATTCTTCCTCAGTTGGATTGCCTGCCGTACCATATACGTACACATGGCGTTCGGACATCGCCGCGCCAATTGGGCCTTCTGAGCCTGTTCGTTTGGCAACTGGCGCGGGTTCGACTTTTCCATTCACCCACTTGCCAGCTTCCCACTTGAATGACACCTGATCCGATGTGGCGGCTTTCACCTTCTTTCCGTCAATAGTGACTGTAATCGGCTGACCGGCCTTGAATTGCGGATGTCCTGCAAGCATGAGAGTAAAGGCAGGTAAATTGGAAGTGGTGATCTCAAGCGTGTTTGCGGCGGTAAATTTTACATCGATGCTCGAGAGTGTACCGGGAGTCACTTGGTCGAGAGTTACCCAGTAGGCTTTGTTGTATTTGAAGTTGCGTGTCACATAACGCACACGATTTGGATGCACGTCGCGCTTAAATTTTGAGAACCATTGGAAGATGAATTCGTCCGCGTAGGCATTCTCCCAACTGTTGTGATTGACTCCAGGATATTCCGTGTACTCGACGGTTGAATTGAGTTCTTTCAGTTTCTTGGTCCAACCCCGTGAAACTTCGACGTTGACTGCTTGGTCTTTGTCTCCATGAAAGAAGTGAGCAGGAAAGTTAAGTGCATTCGGAGCAAGGTCTTCCGTGCCAGCAGGAGGTGCTGGGCAGACCGGTGCGATTGCGGCCCAAAGATCGGGTCGTGTCAGGCCGATCCAGAGTGTTCCACCGCCGCCCATAGAGAGGCCGGTGAGGTAAGTTCGATCTTCGTCGATATTGAAACGTTTTTTGACATCGGCGAGTACGTCCATCACGTCTTTCTCGGCAATGCCTTGGTATCCCATCGTTCCGCGCGCAAATGGCGACGCCACGATGTAGTCGACGTCGGCCCAAGCCGGAAACTCGCGAGAGGCTTCTACGTCTGTCTCGCCGGGCGCGTTACTCTTGCCAAACACTCGTCGAAGTTCGAGCCGATGGTTGGAGCCAGCTCCGTGCAACATCATCACGAGCGGATATTTCCGATTGGGATCGTAGTTCTTAGGAATGTAAAGACCGTATGGTTGTTCCGTGTCATCCACATCTGAAAAGAAAGTGGTGACTTGCGGGCCTGGCGACAGTTTTTGTGCCCAACCCGGAAGGCTTCCAAGCGCGACGATTAATGTGAGGACAATGAGTTTTTTCATGGTTATTTCAATTGAATCAAAACTTGAATTTTTTATTGAACATCCACGGGAGCAGGTTAGGCTCCGCGTAGGCATTTTCCCAACTATTGTGGTTTACGCCCGGGTATTCGGTGTAATGAACGTTTGCTTTCAATTCTTTCAGCCGTTCATACATGGCGCGTGAATGTTTGACTTCGACCACGGCGTCGGCATCGCCATGAAAAATCCAGAAGCGAGTGGTGGTCTGCTTCTTCGAATATGCCTTGGTGTCGCCACCACCACAGATGGCGGCTGCGGCGGCAAAAAGGCCCGGGTTTCGCCACACGATTTCGAAAGTACCCATCGCACCCATTGATAAACCTGTTACATATACGCGCTTTTTATCGACAGATTCTTGTGAGATGATGCTCTTGGTTAATTCCGTCGTCGCGTCAAGTGCCTTGGTAATTTCTTTCTCGTAGTTAAAGTCAATTTGAAGTGGGAACTTCGAACGATCGTAACGAGCAGACGGCCACCCCGAGTCGGCCATGCACTGGGGTGCGATCACGATGCATGGAAACTTTTGCCGGTTAGTAGGGTTCAGAAATACTTTCACCCCGTGCGTCAGCTGCTTTTCATTGTCTTTGCCGCGTTCTCCACCTCCATGTAGGAACAGAACAAGGGGATACTTTTTTGACTTGTCATAGTTTTCAGGAAGCAGGATGCGGTACGGGAGTGAATCTCCTTTCGAACTGACAAACACCCGTTTTTCAAAAAGGGTGACATCTTGCGCTTTTGCGGTGAGCGATAGCAGCGCGACGATGAAGAGTAGGTATTTCATTTGGATTGAGTTTGAAGGTTGACGAAAAATGAGCGCGCCAAACACACCTGAATATAGGTGAATTTGGCGCTCCATTAACTGTATTTTTTGCGTGGTCGTCGTTAGCGCAAAGATTTAGAATAACGCTTTGTCCTGTCGTCTTCGATGGTTCCTTTCCAATTTAGACCAAAACCGAAATCGTATTTATTGCCATCCAAGTCTTGGTACACGTCCATATCCAGCGGAACGTCCTCAGACTGTTTCTCCACAGTACTCATGTTGGCAGGCATTTGCAATGGGAGCAGAGCTGATGGTTCTGATTTTCCTATAAGGATGTCAAAGAGAGCTTGGTATTGTACGCCAAAGTGGATAAGGATTGCCGCTGCTTGAGGTTCAAACTCGCTGAAGACGGAAGGGTTATTCATCAACATGACCACGATCACGGGTTTCGATCCCATTTTCTTCTTGGTGTCGTTCACCATGCCCAGATCCGTAATATTGATCGCTTTGGATTTTTTACCCTTGTAGGTTCGATTTGTAAATTTCTCGAGGGGATCACCGCCGGCGATGCTCGGATCGCGAGCTTCTTGCGCCTGATACTCACCAAACTGCAGGCTTATCGGAACATACCCGTTACTTTTTTTGGCGTCGGCGGCATCATAACCTAGTCCAGAGTTGGGGCTGCCGATGAACGCGATCGCGAGGTCGGCTTCTGCAGGATTGTCTGTCACCTCAAAGTATTTTTTAACCAAGTCGATGTTTACCGGATACTCCAACGTCTCTGGGATCGGGACTCCTAAAAAGTTGCGTCCAGCGGGAGTAAACTTTTTGGGGATGTACACTTTTTTTCCAGTCGCCAGTGGGAGCGTGGCGGCACCTTCCGAATTTTTTGAATTCTTCAACATGACGACCGATTTCAATTGAGCATCGTAACCGGCTTTCATGAAGTCAGGTTTCCCCACGGTGGCTTTTGAGAGCTCCACATCGAGATAGGGATTCTCGAATAGGCCAGGGCGGAAAATGTTTTTTAAGAGGCGTACAGCCGATTGTTCAAAACGTTTGCGCATAAATTCTTCGCCGTGTTCTTTTACGCCGAGCTGATAAGCTTCAATCACCGGACCCTTCTCATTGTTCCCACCGAATTGATCTCCACCCGCCATCAACACCTTGTAGTGACGTTCCGCCAATGACAAGCTCTCAACACCCCACGACTTGCCAGTTAGGAATACATCGATCGCTGTTTCATCGCCTGTCACCAGCCAGTCAGTACACACCACGCCGTCGTAACTATACTTTTCGCGGAGGAGGTCGTTGATGAGGTACTTGTTGTAGCCATTCCCCACGTTTTCATGGTTCACTGGATCTTGCCCGTAGGAGATAGTGTAATAAGGCATCACGGCCGATGCCATCGAAGTTTTTCCTTTCAATTTGAATGCACCTTCGGTGAAGGGTATCAGGTGCATGTCAAAGTTGTTGCCAGGATACACAGCATATTTTCCGAATCCGTAGTGCGCGTCGCGTCCACCTTCGCCCGATCCGCCGCCGGGCCAATGTTTAACCATCGCATTCACGCTTTCGAATCCCCAACCATCTTTTATTTCTTTTTCGGGAGTGGAAGCCTGAAAACCATCGACGTAGGCCCGAGCCATGTCAGCGGCCAGATATGGATGTTCACCAAAGGTACCAGGCACTCGATTCCATCTCGGATCGGAGGCCATGTCCACTTGCGGTGAAAGTGCTGTCGTGATTCCAAGGGCGCGGTATTCAATCGAAGCAATGCGACCAAATTCTTCCACTAATGCTGGATCAAACGTAGCAGCAAGACCGAGCGATCCGGGCCACATTGAGATGGCGCCACCCGAGCCTTCGTTGAACTCGGCATTGGCCGAAGTGCCGTTGCGCGGATCCGAACTGTTGTTGGCTGGAATCCCTAGGCCTATGCTTTCGGCCAATGCTTGCACATTATTGTTCCATTCAGCAGCAACCGCGGGGCTTTCCACACTTGTAATAAGGATGTGCCTTAGGTTGTCTTCGACCAAAAACTTCTTTTGACCATCGGATACGTCGGAGGGCTTCATCCCGCTTTCCGGGAGCGGTTTCCCATTGTACGTGTCGGCGCGGAAGCCGGATGCAGGGGCGGGAATTGCCTGATGGCGGCTGTATAACATCAGCCCCGCTATCTGCTCAACGGTCATTTTCGAGACGAGGTCTTTAGCTCGCTCGTCGATCGAAAGGCGCCAGTCCTCGTAAGGGTCAAGTTGACCGTTCTTGTTAAGGTCCTTGAAGCCCATGCGGGCATCAGTTAGGATAGTCATACCCGACTTCGACGAATAGCGAAGGGTTGGACCGCCCTCATTGATAACGGTCTTGATATCGCCTTCACCTGACTCTTTCCACGTGGGCCCACACGCAGTTGCCAAAGCGAGCACGGGAGCAACTAGAGCGATCAACTTGATTTTCATGGCTTACTTCAAAATGGTTTTTAGATAAGTGATGCTCTGCGTAATGCTTTCGTACGCATTCGGAGGCATATCGTGTTCGACGAACGGATGTTGCAGACCCGCAGTGTCGGCGGCGGCGAAGATTCGCTTAAAGTCAATCACACCCTTACCTACGGGTTGCAGTTGTTTGAAATCCTTGTCGAAGTCCTTCACATGCCAGAGGGGGAACCGTCCCGGATGTTTTTTGAACAACTCAACCGGATCAATCCCTGCTTTGGAGGTCCATGCCAAGTCTAGTTCGAACTTGATGTTGGGATGGAGCTCTTTCAGGAATAGGTCGTAGGGAACGATTCCGTCGACAGTTGCAAATTCCCGATCGTGATTGTGATAGCAAAGGGTGAGGCCTGCCTTTGACGCCAATTCGTGGGCTTTATTCAGAATTTCAATCGATCCCTTCACCGCATCGGCGCTTGAAATATCGGTGGAGGCGCAGACTAGGTATTTCACACCTGTAGGCGCCACTTCATCGATCACTTCGCTCGCATTGTTTTTCAGGTCGCGAGGTTTCGGCATGCTTGCGAAGTTCTCCGGCAGTTTTACCCCTGGAGGAGGCACGAACGGTGTCCCTAAAACGTGGTGCGACCGCCAGCCGAGGCCGGTATCTTTGGTTAACTGTAAGAATTCCTTTGCCGACAAGCCATAATACCCCGGCTTCGTACTAAAGGCAGACTCTAAATCGGAGAAACCCAGATCCTTTAGTTTTTTGAGTGTGCCGGGTACGTCTTGCTCGATTGCCCCGAACAGTGTAAACAATTGCAAGCCGATAGGCCGCATGGCAAGAGGTCTATCGAACCAGGTAGCGGCATGGCCGTCGATCAAAGGGGCGGCCGCCAAAGCTGTCGCGGCGACAGTTGAGTTGCGTAGAAAATCTCGTCTCTTCATAAAATTTGCGATTTTTGAGTGGGTTAGCCGCTGTAACTAGCTAGCTGAGCCTAACAATAATAGGATATTTTTCATTGTGTACTTCATACACAAACGTAATTTTATACAAGAGGCATGACTGAACAGACACCTGATTTGGGGCAAGAATTCATAGAAAAAGGTCAAGAAACATATCTCCGCCATGTTTCGGTGGACTGCGTCATCTTTGGTTTCCACGAGAATGAGTTGCG
>JBGAGB010000032.1:0-51457 GCA_044226945.1 Cyclobacteriaceae bacterium
CCGAAGAAGATCACGGGCTTTGTGTCGGACATCGGCGATATTCATTTCACCAATGACAACAAAGGGTTCTATGCGCGCGACAACTCCGGGCACAGCATCCGCTATTCGGATTTGAACACCGCGAAAGAAGTGATCGCCTCCAAGGAGAAGATCCTTTATCTCGACTTGAGTCCGGACGGCAACAAGCTCATCGGCGCTGGCGATAAGGGCAACCTTTACATGTGGGACTTGAAGAACAATTACGCAGAAACCGTGTATGCGATTGACAAGGCCCAACGCAGCTTGACGGCAGCGTCGTTCGCGCCAGATGGTCGGACGATCATCGTTGGAAACTCAGAAGGACTACTCCGAATCGTCAGCAATGGAATTGTGATTCGCGAGTTGTCTGGCCACACGTCGGCGATTGAGCACATCAAATTCAATTTTGCTGGGTCATTCATGGCTACCGCCAGCAAGGACTTCTCGATTCGCTTGTGGAACTACAACAAGCTCGAGATGCCTCCGATGGTATTGAGCGATCACGACTGGGTGTGGAGCGTGGCGTTTACTCCAAAAGACGATCAATTGATGGCGGGTATCAACAGCGTGAAGGAAGAGTTGAAACGTACCAACCAAACCATCCATGTGTGGCCAACCAACATTGAAGCGATGGCAGATAAGCTTTGCGGATACGCGAAACGCAACCTGTCGCAAGCGGAATGGAACCTGCATGTGGGTGAAGACTTACCTCGCTTGAAAACTTGTCCCAACCTACCTGTAAACAACGATTGATTCGATGAAACGAATATCTATAGTGGCTATTCTGTGCTGTCTCTCGGCAATGCCGTTGATAGTTGAGGCGCAACAACCGCAACGCAACACCACTTGCGGTCAACGGTTGCGCCTCGCGAGATCTGTGTACGAGAATGGACGGTTACACGAGTTAGCTGAAATCCTAGATGAGTGTTTGAAGTCTGGAGGTTTTACCACGCAAGAAAAGGTAGATGCGTACAAATTGCTCACTTTGGCAAACATCTATCTGGAAGAGCCAGCTGCTGCCGACCAAATGATGTTGAACATTCTGAACACCGATCCCGAGTTTAAACCAAACTCGGACATTGACCCTGCGGAATTCGTCGCGCTCTGGAATACCTTCCGAACCGAGCCTGTGTATCGTTTAGGTGTAAAAGTTGGTGGGAACGCTACGCAGCCAAACGTACACCAGTATTCACCACTTAATGGAGGGACGGAGAAATATTCTTACGGATTTGGATTTCAGGCTGGTGTGACAGGCGAGGTCGCCATCATCAACGAGAAGTTGACGCTAAACCCCGAGTTGTATTTTACCCAGCGGTCATTCAGTGCACAGAATAAATTCTTCGACGGCCAAGAGACAAGCGGCAAAATTTCGATCAGCTGGATCAGCTTACCCGTCTCGGTTCAGTATCCATTGCCATTTGGAAAGAAACCTGGGAGTCCTTTGACACCATATATATCTGGTGGCATCTCGGTCGACTACCTGTTGTCTACCAAGAGCAAGCTCGAGACTACTATTCCGGATCAATCGCCAGTAACCACCTCGGGAACGGAGAAAGCGCAGTACAAGGCGTTCAACCTAGCTCCCATTGCCTCTGTGGGTGCCAAGATTAAAGTGAAGAAAGCCGAGTTGGTGGGTGAAATCCGGTACAACTTCGGTGCCTCCACGATCTTTCGTAAAGACAAGGTGTACGATAATCCAAAGGAGATCTTTGGGAACAAGTTCATTCATGGTCCCTTTTCTCTAAACACAGTGTCCGTTTCGTTTGGATATCTATTCAACAAGTACATCCCCAAGAAAAAAAATACGCACTAACGCATGGCGCGACTTCTACTGCTTTTGTCCCTCTTCGTTTTTGCCTGCACCAACTTAGAGGATGCTAATGTGCCCGCTCGGGAGACGTTTATCCGATTTTTTTTTGCCTGCACCAACTTAGAGGATGCTAATGTGCCCGCTCGGGAGACGTTTATCCGATTTTTTGGCAGTGCGCGTAGTTATACCGCCGCCGACTTGGAACCCGACGCCGACGGAGGATTTGTGCTCCTTGGAAACGTGGCCCCATCCACTTCTTCAGACGCAGCTGCCGCCGATAAAGTGCCTGCGTTCATTGTAGTCAAGACCGACAACCAAGGTTCTAAACAATGGGAAGTAAAAGTTGACAACGCTAACGGGAACTCAATCTTGCCGGTCGCAGACGGTTACCTGGTGACGGGCGAGGGTATTCAACTCAATCCAAACTCTACCGTCAGCTCCGAATTTGTTAACACTTCTCTCTTGCTTATGAAACTCAGCACCACCGGTCAGGTTGTCGCTCAGTACCAGAAAGACAGTACTGCAGGAGGTTTGGCGGTGGATTTTGAGGCGGTGGCGAGTACCACTTACACTGACAATAATACCACCATGGTAGCGACGCTTGGCTCTTACAAAGCTCCAGGTGGACAAGAAAAGACAATTACCCTTGGGTTTAGTGCGGCCAATGTAGCAACCCCTGTGTGGCGCAAAAATCTAGACCTCGTCGGTTACGACTATGCTGCCACCAACTCGCTGAGTTACCAAACTGAGACATCCAACTTATTGTGGGCATCCACCGCGGTTCCTGCCGACGTCAACCAAGTGCGGTATGTGAGCGTGGTCGCTGTGCCACCCAATTATGCTTCGCCATCTAATAATAGTCTCTACGGAAAGTCTGATGATGGTGGGCACGACGTGAAGGACTTTAGACGCTCAGGTACTGGATTCGCAGCCGTGGGCACTTATACGAATAAGGCAGGTAACAAGAACATTTTCTTTGTGAAGGTTGACCCCGCTGGCAACGTCATGACTGAAACTGCTCGATATTTTGACGGCACAGAAACCAGCGACGGCACCTTGGCAATTTCCAAAGCGACAGCAGGTGAAAGCCAGGACGAAGGTCTCGCCATCACATTTACGCGCGACGGTGGATTTGTGATTGCTGGCACCTTGTTGCAAACACCCAACCGTGGAAACGGCGGTACCGACATCCTTTTGATCAAGATCGATGCATTCGGAAATTACATGTGGAACAAGCTTATCGGCGGAAGCGGTAACGAAGTACCTTCTTCGATCCGCGAAATGCCCGATGGCACACTTTTGATCTCAGGCACCTCCACCATCAGCAACGTCTCTTCCATGTTTATCATGAAGACTGACGGAAATGGTGAGTTGAAGCAATAGTTGAGTTGATAAGTTAGGTAGGTAGGTAGGCAAAAAACAGTTAGGTATTCAATATCTCTACGGGACTATGAAGAACGCCATCGTCAAGCTGGGTATCAGTGTTCTATTTCTATTTAGTGGATTTGCGGCTCTGGCTGCACCCCCCGTACCGACTGTGTCGTTGGTCGGGCCGGCAATCACGAATTCCACCTCCATTGTATTCAATGTTACTTTCGACCGGGCTGTAACCGGCTTTGGCGACGCCCCGAGCGACGTAACACTTTCAGGGCCGGCAGCCACCGGAGCAACGGTTGTAGTCGGTGGGTCGGGTTCCAATTATACCATCACCGTCAGCACGTTGACTGCGAATGGACTTTTGTCAGTAAAAGTTCCAGGTGCGGCGGCCGTGTCGGATGATCCGGGCGCAGAAAATAATACTGCTAGTAATACGGTGAATGTCACTTTCGATAATGTCAAGCCGAACGTCACCGTGAACAAAAAAACCGGCCAAGCCGATCCCACTCAAGTTGGCCCAGTATTATTCACAGTTGTTTTTAGTGAGGACATAGACATCGCGACTTTCACGGCCGCTGACATTAGCTTCGCCACGAGCACCACTGGCGTTGGAACTTTGAGCGTTGGAAGCATTACAGCTGTTACCGGACAGTCGGAGTTTGAAGTGGTTGTAAATCTTTCCGGAGCGGCTGTACCTGGCAACGTGGTTGCTTCGATCGCAGCTGGTACTGTGAGCGATTTGGCTACCAATACAAACAATGCAAGCACATCGACTGACAACTCGGTGCAATACACTGGTGGCCCGCCAACGCTCGGCCCGCCCACTGTCACGAACATCGACGACACTTCTGCCGACCTCGGAGGCGTAATTCTCTCAGCCAACGGGAACAACATCACCGAACGTGGAACGGTTTGGAGTTTCACTGCGGGAGTCACTATTGCGGATCACAAGGCAGCAGAAGGCGGCACCGCGGTGGGATCATTCTCACACACCAGGTCCGCTTCGATCACGGCCGCAACGCAGATTTTCTTCAGGGCGTATGCTATTAACGCACAGGGAACCACACTGTCGTCGGAATCGTCATTCTGGACATTATCCACCGCTCCATCGAGTGCCCCCACCCCTACCTTAAGTGCGACTGGCACAACTTCAATGCGGATCAACTTTCCTGCGGCGAACACGATTACTAACACCACGGGTTACATCATCCTTCGCAGGGTCGGCAGCGAACCACCCACATCGGATGCGCCAGACGGCGTTTATCCAACAAGCTTGTCGCCCGCAAGCAGCACACTCGTGGCGCACATCACAGACAAGACGAAAACATTCTATGATGACAGCGGATTGAATCCTTGCACCGATTATTACTATGTAGCCGTCTTGTATAACTGGGATGGAGTCCATCCAGAAACCACAAACTATCGATATGGTGGTGCCACCTTCAACGATGCAAACGCAGTTACTTGGTGTCAAGAATCCGACATCATATTGAAGAATGCAGCATCGGCGACGTTGGCCTACTCGACCAAGCAGGCGACTACGATTGGTGCTACCAGCGACGGTCTCCAGATCATGTCGCTGACCTTGCGCGATGGTGGCACGGGTGGAGATGCCGACAACGCGAAGACCGAACTTCAATCTATCAAGATTCAAATCGACAACTGGGAGAACCTCCGCCAAGTGGCTTACATTGAAGGTGGTTATGTTCAGTCGTTGCCTGCGGCAAATATCATGACATTCAATTTGCCAAATAACACTACAGTCGTGAATGACGATGGCACGTTGGATTTCAGTTTCTATGCGAGCTTCAGTGCAGTTGTCGACGACGGCGAGGTGGTGAGGGTTCGTGTGCTGGAAGCAACGGTCCGCTCGGGCGTGAACGCTGCCGGTTCGGAGTTTGCCGCATTGAATGCCGGCGGTGCCGACACCGGAACTACCAATAATAAAATCGCGGTGGTCGCGACTCAGATTGTCACCTCAGGAGTGAGCGCCCCAATCAACCCGAACAACGACTGGGGCTTCACAGCGACGATGAAGGATGCGCTGAACAACATCGACACCGATGCGGCAGGTTCCATTACGGTGAGCATCCCAGGTGGCGAAGGTACGCTTAGTGGTACGGTAACTCAGACTTTGTCATTGGGTGTCGCGGTTTGGACAAATCTCCAGTTCAGCGATGCAGGCACGAAGCATGTGAACTTGAATTCGACCACGATCGCTGGGACAAATGACGGGACCCTCGTGGTGAATGCCTTGAGCTTAGGTGTCGTGATTACAGGACCCGCGCAGACTTTATGCTTCAATGATAATTCGACCACGGCGAGTACGTTCACGGCATTGGGTGCGATCAAAGTGAAAGAAAGCGACAAAGCAGACTTTTCTAGTGGCACGAACCAGACGTTTTCCCTCCTCTTACCGACTGGATTCATTTTCGACACATCGGTCACTGGCGTGGCTGTTTCGCTTACAAAAGCTGGAAACGAGATTACGAACCTCTCGTTTGTAGGCTACACTGGTAACAACATCGTACGTATCAAATACGACATCACTGGAACGACGAATGCGACGAAGGATGAGTTTACAATCAATGGGTTGAAGGTAAAGTATACGAGTACCAGCAACACTCCGGTCGCGGCCCAACCTATCTTACGTGTTGGCGGGTCGGCGATGATAGAAGGCGATGCAGATACTGATGCAAAACCCCATGGAACGTTGGCGGCGGATAACGGTGGCACTGCGGTATCGTTTGTGAACGTTGCTCCTGCTGGGCCCACAGAAACAAGTTTCAGCAAACTCAATTCAGCCCGAATCACGCTCCAAGGAGTAAAGACGAGCGATGGTTCAAACTTATCTGGCGTATTCTTCGGCGATGGAGTTGCATTAGACAGTGACGGGAAATACAAGTTCACCCCATCAGCAGTTGCTACTGGTTCCCATGACATCCAGTTTGAGTATACCGACCCAGTGGCACCACAGTGTAAGTCTGTTGCTGTAAAACCTTATTCAGTTTATACAACTGCCATTACAGGCCTTTCTACTGAATATTGCGAATACGACGCGCCGGTGACACTGGGAGCGGCCGTCAACCCAGTACCTCCGGATGTTTGTTATTACAATATCATCGGAACATTTCCCACCTTTATCCTTGATCCGGTATACAAATTCTCGGGTACACCAAAGTATTTTTATAGCTATACCCAAGCTGATTTCAGTTGGGTGGAACTTCCAAAGGACGGCTTAGGCAACTACATCTTTGCACCCACGAGTTACACGCCCGGTTCAACCGTAACCGTCGGCGTTGGTTATTTGGATTTGATTTGCCCGACAAACAACGCTGTAGGAGGATACATGATTACGTATCGAACGGTCGTCACCATCAATTCAAAACCGACATTCACGATCACAACCAACACTTCCAATGGAATTTGTTCGACGGATGCGGTGATCAACCTTGCCGCTTCGAGCTTCGATGGTGCTGGTACCTATGATGAATTTTGGAGTTCCCAAGTCGGTAATCCTGGATCAATTGTTCCCGGCGTTACTGGTGACAGAACAAATGGATTCAAATTTGACCCTGGCTTGGCCAACAGTACAGGAGCGACGAACGTGGTCGTTCAATTGAACTTTAAGCATCAGGATCCAACAACTGGTTGTAACAACATTGCTCCTACGAAACTGATCTCGGTATGGCGCAAACCCCCTCAAGTGCCGGTTGCCAACATCACAGTAAACAGCATCTCTACTACTACAGCGGAGTTTTGCTTAGATCAAAGTCCACTCCCGTTCAAGGCGGCCGATATTTCATCGGTCTATTATCGATGGTATCAAGGGAACAAAGGAACCGAACTTACACCAACGCCAGCCATTCCGACTATACCGCCTGCCGATCGAACCTTTTTGCCAACCGTGCCCAAGGTCGTTGGCTCAACCCAGTATAGCATTACACAAACGGAGCACAGAAATACGGCAACTGGCTTCGCTGGCTGCGAAAGCGACACAAGGCTCTTATCGTTTGACCTATTCGGTGTCACCACGGTTTCGGCTGGTAACACGACAAACATCTGCGAAGGCAACCCACTCGACCTCTCATCGATGGGAGCGAACATTTCCTCGCCACTCGACCCTAACTTGAATGGAACTTGGACTGCTTTGGGTACCAGTCCCGGTGTGTTTAAGAATGGAAACGTGGTCGATAACCGCTTCCGCACCGCAACCGACTACTACCCATCCGCAAATGAAATCGCGGCAGGTATTGCCACACTGAGGTTGACAACAGACGATCCATCCGGGCCGTGCACCGCGGTTTTTGCCGATGTCTTGATCAGGATTTATCCGAACACCAACATCGTCTTTACACAACTGACACCACCCAACCCTATTACTCACGTCGACTTCTGCGCAAACAACTCAGACATGACGCTTCGTGCGGACCTCGCAGGTTTCACAACCGGCGTCACTGTGAATTGGACGGTCGTCACGGGCGGGGGTTCGTTTGATCCTCTTACCAACACCACGAAGGATGGGCGTTATGTACCAACTGCAACAGAATTGAACGATGGCGCGACGGTCGTCACACGCCTCACGACGTCTGACCCTGACGGCGCCGGACCATGCCAACCAGCAACAAAAGATCTAACTGTAAAGATTAGCCAACGATCGATTGTATACGCTCCTGCGGATTTTGAGATCTGCTCCGATGTACCGATCAACCTCACATCGCGTATTCCCAATGGTGCAGTGACCGGTGACATTGCCAAAAGTTCTGCCACGTCCGTCAGTTGGGTCACCGATGGTGCCGGCACGCTGAACAATAGTTCGAGTTTGGTTGCTGGGTATTCCCCTTTCAATCCACCAGACCTGCCGACTGGAGTTGATCCTGCATCAGAAACGAAGCTAACTAGGACAATTAAGTTCGTGGTGACCGCCAACGATCCGGGCGGAGCGAACGTCTGCAAAGGAGAATCCGATGACGTACTTGTTACGCTGGTTCCTCGTGCTGGACTGCCTGACCCGACACCTGTTCCGTCTTACTGTGTCGGCGACGTAGTTGGACTGCTTAAAGTAGGTGGAACCTATCCAACTTGGTACGACAATGCGGATTTAGCATCGATCCATCGACTCAGCGCCGGTAACAATAACCTTGCGACAGGGGTCGTCGCCGATGGCGAGAAACGCGTCACTTTCTATGTCACTGACACGAATGGTCGAAACGTCGTGACGGGTTTCCCTGGATGCGAAAGTCCGTCGATCCAAATGGTCGTTGTGGTGAATCCGCTACCAGTACCGAACTTCACAATCGCGAACCAATGCTTGGGCGACATCATGCAGTTTACGGATGCGTCCACATTAGCTGGTGCGCCCGGTACACGCTCCATCTCGACGTGGCAATGGAACTTCGACGACGGCTTCGGGCGAACCGACGCGAGCTCTGGGCCGATCCCTGCCGGAACGCAAGACAACCGCACTACCGGTACGTTCGAAAACCCGGGTCACTTATTTAAAAGCATTGGAAACTACAACGTCACGCTTGGCCTCACGACGTCCGATGGTTGCTCGGCATCCATCACCAAAGGCCCTATTGAAGTGGGACCTGTGCCGATCGCAAAATTCAATTTTGATAAAATTTGCGACCAAGATGCGACAGCTTACATATATAATGGCACTGAGCCGCTAGCCATTAGCACCTACGCGTGGAACTTCGGCGACGCCACAAGCGGCGCTGCGAATACCTCTGCCACCGCAGCTCCTACTCACAAGTTCACTGGCGTTGGCACCTACAATGTGACACTGACCGTCTCGACGGCATTGAATTGTTCAAGTACTGTGTCGCGCAACACCTCTATTCTGCCGTACATCAAGTCCTTCCCCTATGTGCAGGATTTTGAAAGTGCAAACCACGGTTGGGTATCGGCAGGATTGAACGAAAACCTGAATAGCTGGAACCTAGTGAGTGCCGCCGGGGCGATCACCTCCGACCCCGCAGGCGGACCTAAATTCTGGGCTACACGCGATGTTGGTACGGGTACATATTTCAACAACGAACGATCGGTGCTCTATGGCCCTTGCGTCGACATGACTACTCTTTCACGGCCAGTGATCGCCCTCGACTACTGGAGTGATACCGACCTTAAATCGGATGGCGCATACGTGGAAGTGATGGACGAATCTGTCGCCTCTCCCACGTGGACACGCCTTGGCGACAACGCCAGTGGCCTAAATTGGTACGACGAAAACTCGATCGGTGGGCTCGCTCAACTCAACGGCGTAGGTCAAGATGTATCCCAGTTCGGATGGTCGGGTGTGAAACCGGGCTGGAAGACGGGTCGATACAACTTAGATGCGCTCGCCTCGAAAACGAGGTTGCGTTTCCGGATTGTGTTTGGATCTAACAGCAGCCAGCCACTTGGTAGCACATTCGATGGATTCGCGATGGACTACTTTAAACTTGAGACGCGCAACCGGTTGGTTTTGATCGAGAACTTCACAAACGCCTCTGCAACGGGCGCGGACAACAACGGTGCGTCCTTCAAGACCTTCCCTTCGTTGGCAGCCTCTGGTGAAGTGGTGAAGATTCAGTACCATACGAGCTTCCCCTCTGATGGTGATGCGATCTATAAGCAAAACCCGATGGATCCCAACGCAAGGGCTTCATTCTACGGGCTTAGTGCCGGCCCGCGCGGATACATCGACGGGTACACCAATGCGGCAGGCGCGGGACTCTTCAACAGCGGCACCTGGGCATCTGATTACTACAACACCGAGTCGTTGGTCACCTCGCCTTTGGATATCACGATCAACAACCCGACCGCGACCGGAGGAACGGTACGAATCACAGGTTCAGTGAAGGCTCGTGAGTTTGCACTGCCTGCGAACCAGTATTCACTCTACATCGCAGTGGTTGAAGAGTCTGTGGGCACACAAGGCTTCGTGCTTCGCAAAATGCTTCCCTCTGCAGCAGGTATCAAGGTGCCAGCAACTGCATTGGGCCAGTCATTTAGTTTCGATCAATCATGGTCGATTGAATCGAGCGCCGTGGCAGACCCGACCAAGTTGATGGTGGTGGCATTCGTGCAAGCAGATATCCCGACCGGGGCGACTGACCCGGCGAACCCAACTAATCGCACCAAGCAAGTGTTGCAGGCGTCGGTCAACAAGATCTTCCCAGCGATCAGCTTTACGACTGGACTTGAACTTCCGCTTTTCGAGCAGACTGCCATGTATCCGAACCCTGCAGATAAGTCGGTGAACATTGTGTTGCCTCAGGCTACCACACATGGTGTGGAGGTCAATATTGTCGATCAACTTGGTCGTTCCGTGGTTCGAGGGCATATTGCTCCGGGCGAAAGCTCCACCACGCTCGATGTAGGACATCTAGCTGGGGCGGTGTATATCGTCCAATTGAATGAAAATGGGGTGTCAGGGGGCCGTAGGCTGCTGATCACTCATAGGAATTGATAAATGAGGTCTTTTTCTTCTGAGATCGCCCCTTTTTGGGGGGTACCATCAGGGGAAAATCGGGCTTCCAGAAAGCATTTTTTGGTATATTTGAAGGTTAATTGACAGAATGAAAGGTTCTCCTCGCATTGTGCTCATCCTGCTGCTCACGACGTGTATTTCAAGTGCGTGGGCGCAAAGTTTCTACTCCATTCGGAAGGAACGATCCCTGATTGGGTACGTGGGTGCCGGCAGCGCGAACTACTTTGGCGAGCTGACCAATCCAGGCAGCTTGGGAACGGTGAAATACGGGCTTAATCTGGGGCTTGAACACTACCTAACCAACCGGATCAGCGCGCGCGTGGAAGCCAATTTCTTTCAAATTTCAGGTACCGACGCCAAGGCAGACGAGTCTCGGAAACCCAGAAACCTATCTTTCACGTCGAACAACGTGGAGGTAAACATGGTAGGAACCTTTAACCTTCTGCCAAATGGCCGGCGTTTTTATCAGCGTCAGTTTATCAACTTCTATGGCTTCGGCGGGATTGGGTTGCTTTACATCAACCCCAAGACCGAATACAACGGTCAAATGGTGGCACTGCAACCACTCCAAACCGAAGGCGTGAAGTATAGCAAAGTTCAACTTGTGATACCTTTCGGTGGAGGGGTCAAGGTTAAAATGGGCCCTTTTTTCAATCTCAGTTTGGAAGGCGGTATCAGGAAAACATTTACTGACTATCTCGATGATGTCAGCAGTCGATTGTACCCTGATCCTGCTACCCTTTCAAGTGATTTGGCACGTGCACTCTCCAACCGCAGCGGGAATCCAACGGGCTTCAGAGGCAATCCCGAAACGGATGATTGGTACTTCATGATGAATGCCCGACTGCAGTACTATCTTCCTTACGACTTCAATTCGATCCGTCGCAACAAACTTTATACGCAGAAGCGTAAGATGTATCGCAGGAGACGTTGATCTAGAAGCGCATCCCAACAGTCCTTTTCTACCCCATTTCAAATATCCTTGCCTAAAGGTGTTGGCCTTGATCTATTAATGAATTAATTCTCCCAACAGTCAAAGAGCAACTGTGAGGGCGGGCAATACTTGGATCAGTTTCTTGAATTAATAGGGATCACCTGGACACGGGTGCTCAACCAGCGAGTCCACATTCACCTACTTGTCTCGGGCGGGGCTGCCCTTGTCAAGGACTTCAAACCTCGAATAATTGCTCTTGTACTCGGGGACAATGTCCTTCATGAGCGCCACGACTTTCAATTCGTTTTTATCCTTGACGAGATCTTCCAAGATGTCGAGGTAGCTGTTGACTTGGTTATACTCGTAGGCGGGAACTTTCGCCCGCATGATTTTCTCGTGGTATGTGGGAACGGTATTCTCAGCGTCGTTGAGTAACTCCTCGAATAACTTCTCTCCTTCACGCAGTCCGGTGAACACGATATCGATGTCCTTTCCCACCTCGAGTCCGGACAGCTTGACCATCTGTTTGGCGAGGTCGTAGATTTTCACGGGCTTACCCATGTCGAAGATAAAAATCTCACCGCCTTCACCCATGACACCTGCCTCCAGTACCAACCTGCAAGCCTCTTGAATAGTCATGAAATAGCGGACAATTTCCGGATGCGTCACGGTGATCGGGCCTCCAGCTTCGATTTGCTTTCGAAACATTGGGATGACCGAGCCATTTGAGCCCAAGACATTACCGAACCTCGTCGTTACGAATCGCGTGACGCTTGTTCCGTGTTTCATCAAGAGCTCATGGAAAAGCGCTTGAACGTATATCTCAGCAATTCGCTTGGTACAGCCCATCACGCTCGTCGGTCGAACGGCTTTGTCCGTTGATACCATCACGAATTTCTTCACTCCAAGTCTTACGGCAAGATCCGCCAGAATTCGGGTACCCAGTACGTTGCAGATAACTGCCTCGGTTGGATTCCGCTCCATCATGGGAACGTGCTTGTAAGCGGCGGCATGAAAAATAATATCTGGGCGGTCATCCGTCAGAACCTTGGTCACTTGTGCTTCATTTGACACATCGCAAATATGCACAGACATGTCCACCATGATTCCGAGCTTCTTCAGGTCGTACTCGGTTTCAAATAAGGGTGTCTCCGACTGGTCTATTAAGACTAATCTCTTAGGTTCGAATCTCAAGACTTGCCGGCACAATTCGCTCCCGATCGATCCTGCCGCACCTGTTACACAAATAACTTTCCCTTTGATTTGACGGGCGATATCCTCGTTGCCAATTTCAATCACCTCTCTACCCAACAAGTCTTCGATATTTACCTCGCTAATTTGTCGAAGGCTCAGTTGTCCTTTAATCCATTGGCTGGTGGGTGGGACTGTCCTGACTTTAATTCCTAGTCTCAAGCCATCTTCAATGAGCTGATTTTTTCGCTCCGTTGACAAGTTGTTGACGGCAATGATCAGTTCTTGGACTCCAGAATCTCGAACGAGCGATTCAAGTCCTTCGGGATGGATGATTCTAAATCCTTGGATCTTCTTCCCGATTTTACTTGGGTCATCCTCGAGCAAGGCAATAAGGCGCAACCCGCTGTCGGGTGTTGTGTCAATCATCTGCTTCACCGAGAGACCAAGATTTCCGGCGCCAAATACAGCGATATTGATCCTCTCCTTGCCATTGTTCGAACTTTTTATGTAGGTGAACAGCTCTTTAATGAAGAGCCTGTAAAAGAAGAGTTGAAAAAATGCAAAAGGGAAGGCGATCAGCAGGACGGAGAACGGAATGACATTGAAGCCGGTGTTATAATAGTATATCAAGTTTGTGAATGATAGCAGGGCCAAATTCAGGATCGTGCTAATGGCGATTCGCTTACCGTCTTCAATGCCGGTATAACGAACAATGCCGGCATAGCTGCGAGTCACCAAACTGGAAACTAACCCTGCGACGCCACTAAAAACCAACCCGACGACAAAGTCTCGTCGTACAATTTCTGACCATTCAAAATTGAATCTTAGGATATAGCCAACGATAGTCGACTGGAGGATAATCAAAACATCAATAATGATGATGATCCACCTGGGTAGAATCGTTAAGTTCTGAATAAAGCGTTTTATCACTTTCCGTCTTTTCGTGCTCTCAACAGAGACCGAACTCCATACAATATCCCCCCACCTATTAAGTACTCAAGGCCGGTAATCGGAACCGGGTTATCGGGATCATTGGGATCGCCAGGCTGGGCGCATGCGTCCGTTGCCTTTGCCATCGCAAGGAGGATTGAAAAAAATATAACTACTAATAGGCGACGTATGGTCATCCCTACTTCTTTAAGATTTTCCGTAAAACGGTCTTTTCACCGTGGCTAATCGCCGCAAAATACAACCCATTTGCGTATAAACTGATGTCCACTTCGCCTTTTCGTACACCACCATCAAGGCGCAGGTCAGCAACCGCCAACTCGACGCCTAATTGACTCCTCATTACCACACGAACCGGTTCTTGAGTATCGACTTCAAAGTAAACCACGCCTTGAGTCGGGTTCGGGTACGCGAGGTAACCCTTACTTGAGTTAAATTCTATATCTCCTGTCACCGAATACGATTGTTCGGCTGAGGCGGTGCAATTGCCATTGGTAACCACCACTTTATAAACCCCAGATTCCTTGGGTTCGTAAGTCTTTCCGGTCGCACCGGCGATCAAACTTCCGTTCAGGTACCATTGATTCCCCAAATCAGCGCTCGAAGTAAGCACCGCCCCATCAGCCGTTATCGTCGGGGTCGGAACCATAACTACCTGTGCGGTGACTGCAATCCTTTGCCCCTCGCAGCCATTGGAATTCACCGCAGCGACAAAGAAAATTGCATCCTGGTTGAGGGGGTTGGTCACGAATGTGCCTGTAGTTTGCCCTGGAATCGCTTCTACGCTCTGCTCGCTCACGTACCATCGATAGGACCCGTCGGTCGGCGCTCCGGTCGCCGAGAGTGTGGCCGAACTTCCAGCGCAGACCTGAGCATTGGTAACTCCTGCTATATCGTAAGCGTATGAAATCCTTGCCTCCACCGCAGTGCGCGCTCCCTCACAACCAATGGCATTAACTGCCGACACATAATATGTCTTGGTCTTAGTCAGAGTAGGTGTGAGGAAAGATGCCCCTGATTCGCCATCAATAGGGTTTATGGCATCCGCCGCGTCATACCACCGGTAGCTTCCACCTTCGGGCATACCAGCAGCGGTCAAGATCAATTGGCCAGGCCCGCAATTCAGGGCAGTGGTCGCCGTGGGTGCAACTGGGATATTTTCTACGTTTAGTTTGACGGACTGACTCAAGGGAGCCGCCGCACAGGCGCCCACCTTCGTCATCACCATGATGATATTTTCACCTGCTTGTAAACTTCCCTTGTTGATTGTCAGATTGAGGTCTGAGCCGGTCAGGGCGACGGCTTCCCCACTAATCGTGGTGCCGTTTAGGGTAGCGAAATAAGTAACGCCTGGATCGGGTTCAACAACTGTCAAAGTTGCCACAGCACCCACACAAACGTCTTGCGCAACCACTTGCGCACCGAGATTAGTTGCAGGATACCCAATGAAGACCTTGAAACGGTTCGCTCCAAAACTGGCGGGGTCCGAGGTCACGTCAAAACTGTAAGTATTCGAATCGTTCGTGATGGATGTTGATGTGCCTGTGAATGTATCCATCAGCAAGAACGAGATGCCTTGGTTGAAGGTCGAGAGGGATTCGAAGGTCATGACGTGACTGCCCGCGGTGACTTGCTTAACAACGAGTGGCACCTCTCGCGAGCAGGTAAGTGGACTGAACGTATTGATCGCCATTTCCTTTCCATCGGTTGATAGCGACGAGAAGTTGATAAAGTCGTTTTTCAACTTGAATGCATCGTACTCTACGTCGGCGCCGTCGGAGGCATTTTCTTGAAAGTGAATGACGAGTTCATCTTGGCGTGTGGCACTGTTTAGGCGCACGCGCAACAAATCCTGATCGGCATCGCGCAGGAATGCGGGTGCATTGATGGCTTGCTTGTCATCCTCTTGGAATGTAATGTTCGCTGAACTCGTCGAAGAGGTGTTGCGCACCCAGAAAGCTTGCCCTTGAGCTATTGTTCCTGTGTACGAAGCGGGGATGCCGACGCCGTTTTGTGTGTAGTAGATATATTGGCCAGCACCCAAGCCAATGTTATTTGTATTGTCTTTCAGTGCGATCTGCGCTTGCACTTGTCCTGGACGAGTAACGTTATCCCAGTTGATTGGAGCCGGGTAAGGATTACCAATTAAGTTCCATCCATCGTTTGTTCCACCCGCGGTATTAGTCACTGCAATTGTTCTAGGGCCATACGCCGCAGACCCGACGAGATCTATTGTAATCGCCGAGTTTTGACGAACGAACGCCGCATAACCACGACCATTCACGAGCGTTGCCTGAGGTGAGCTTGTGCTCGAGAACCCGTTGGGGGGAAACGACTCATAACGATCGTCGATGGTGGTGGACGGCGTATGGGCTTCGTTGTACCAGAACAGCGACGGTCCATTGACGTTCATGGTCGGGAAAGCTGGCCATTGAACAGTCGTTGAAGGGTCGTTGAACGTTCCTGTGATCGGGAAATTATCCTTCCACCCAGCCACGTTTCCATTGAGAACGGGAGACGAGAGGTAACGGTAAACGGTTGACGAGGACGTGTTTGGTAGGTACCGTTGGATCGTCATGTTGGTGGCGGCGATGCTTGCCGTGGCGCCAAGTTGGGCGATTCGCGCATCGCGGGTCGCCGAAGAAAGAAGGGTAAAGTGACCATTAGGATTGAAAATCCCCTGATTCAAAGTCAGCACGCCAGCAATGCTCTGATCCGTCGAGAAGATGACCGTCGAAGAGTTAGAAGTAGTGATATTGTTGAAGACGGTGTTCGTCGTCCCAGCGATCGTTTGGATCGTCGAGCCATCGAAGAACACGGTTCCGCTTCGAGGGTTGAGCGTGCCGTTGTTGGTGAAATTCTTTGCTACGTTGACGGCATGGTTGCTAGACGACACATCGAGTGTGGCTCCTGAATTGATCGCTAAATTGCCGTTCACATCGATGGGGGCGGCGAGTGACTTCGTGCCTGAGTTGGCGATCGTCACGTTGTTGAAGGATTGACCAACGCTGTTGATCGATTGCGTTGTTCCGTCGAATACCACCGTTCCAGTACCAGCGCTGAATGTTCCGCTGTTTTGCCAAGCACCAGCCACATTGATGGTATAGGTATCTGCGGACAAAGTTGAACCAGTTCCAATTGTCAATTGTCCATTGACATCAAGCGCGCCCACGAGGGTTTTCACACCGCCCGATGTTGCGAAATTGAAGAAAGATTGACCCGCGGCATCCACATCCTGGGCACCGCCGTTAAACGTAACTGTGCCTGTATTGGCAGTGAACGTTCCACCACTTGAATTATCCCAAGTTCCGGCAATGTTGATGTTAAAGTTAGGTGCACTCACCGTGGTTCCATTGCTTATCGTGAAGTTCCCGAATTGAGCATCGTTGATGGTGGAACCCGAAATCGCGGTTGTGCCTGCTCGACTAAAAGTGACAGTATTGGCAGCGTTGATGCTGAACGAACCGCCATTCGCTGCAAAGGTGGCTCCAAGCATCGTTACATCGTGGGCACCTACTGTCAACGTACCGCTCGTAATGTTCAGGTCGCCATTGATGGTGACACTCTTATCCAAGCTCACGTTACCAGCGACTGTCAGGTTCTCAAGCCTATTCTGCGCCGTTGTCGGTAGTTCGTTCGACGAGGTCACATTACCAACGTAGGCGAGGTTATAGCGCGTCGTAGCATTTGGAGTGCTGCCACTGTACGTGGTTCCCGCACTGCGACGGAATGTTGAGCCAGTCTCCATGGTAAGACCGGATGAGTGTGTAAAGCTACCGGAAGTGAGGTCGAGAATACCACTCACGTTGCCAGCACTTGCCCAGGTATAAGAAGCGCCGCCTGTTCTACCAAGGGTCACATTGTTGAACAGGTTTGTAAATGGGCAGCTCGTGCACAACGGCAACGTCGTCAATACCCCGGAACCACCTATCACGAGGTTTGATGTGTTCACCGAACTGGCAATAGCACCTGAGCCGACTTGCGTGATATTTCCATTTATGGTCAGCGTTTGGCCATTGATGCGGAGGTTTCCAGAACTGGCAAAAGAGAGCGTACCGGCGGTGGCAACTGTTAGGTTGGTCCCAAGATAGATATCGTCTGCTCGGTCGATCGTAAGATTACGTAGGGTGCTAGCACCTGTGGTTAGGTTTAGTGTACCTGTAACAGTTCCTGAACCACTGAATGTGAGGTTGGAAGTGTTGGATGCATCGCCGCTGACAGTCCCCACCCGTGTAGGGTTGCTGAATCCATCGAAGTCGCCGGAAATAATGAGCGTGTTCGAGTTCCCAATGTTCAGCGCACCACGGGTCAAGCGAAGGCGACCAACCAAGCTGGTGCTCCCGATGATGTTGTTTGTCACTCCACCAACGCTGGTATTGTTGATTTCGAGGTTCACCGCCACGCCATCGAGTTGTCCGGAAGGACCCCATTCATCTCCAAGGTCCTGGGCGTTGGAGCCGTTGTATACTATGTTACCGCCGGCGGTGTAAGTGCGCGTTCCGTAGTTCCGAATGTTTCCCGCTGATTGGCCGATGGCCAAACCGTCGATCGAGGCCACGCCCAGTGTCGCGCCAGATTGCAATGTAAAATTGCCTCCCGCCTCGAGATAACTAGTCTCAGGAATATTGAGGGTTGAATTTGTGAAAACTTCAAAGTCGACGAGGCTCGAAATAAGGTTGGCCGCTGTAAGAGTTTGCGGTGAGCTTCCTCGGAAGTTAATGGCTGCTGTTCCGGATCCGAAGTTTCCAATACCATCGTCGCTGTTGATTGTGAGGTTTCCCCTTAGGTTGACGATGGCATTGCCAGTGCCGCCTGTGAGGTCAAGAAACACATCTTGTGCGAGTGTCAGGTTGCCGCCAATTGTGAGGGTATATGGCGTATTGGTGGTGAGCCCGAAGATGATCTGAGAAGGCGCGAGCACACTAAAGTTCGCACCCACGTTGACCAAACTTCCATCTAGGTAAATGTCAAATTGTTGATTTGGACAGTTCCAAGTGAAGTTAGAAAATGCCTGTCCAAGTCCTGTCGGCGACGTGGTGTTCGTGGTGTATCCTGCAATTTCTAACGTGCTTCCAGCCTGCCAGGTAGCAGTGTAAATGATTCCGGCGGTAGTGGTGTAGTTGTGCCGGTAAGTACCCGTGGCATTGACGGTGAGTCGCCCGGCTGTGCCGATTCCACCCGCCATGACGGCACCCTGCTCGACGCCCAGCAAACCGTTGACGAACACACGACCTCTCGTGACGGGGCCGCCGCCGTAAGTCAGCGTACCTGTGTACGTAAGCGAACCTGTACCGGTTAGGGCATCGCCGATCGTCAAGCTGCAGTTGGTTGCACCCGCAGGTGCGAGCGTGACAGATACGGCCGTGGCATTATAACCAGCGGGAATGGTGACAGCGTGCGTACTCGCAATTTGAACGAGTGTGCTATTCGCAGAGGTGGGTATAACCCCTCCTACCCAAGTGGAAGTTGAATTCCAAGGTCCACTACCAGCGGAGGTAATGGTTTGGGCAAGCGCGCTGTGAATCGTAAGAACTAAGCCAACTACTAAGTATAGACCTCGCATGCTAGCAATTAAGCCTCGAAAATAGGTAAAAATCTTCTTAATACCGTTTTTATCCGTCATTTAGGGGGTAGGGTAACCCTTTGTCAATCACCGATTTTGTCGTCATTTGAGTGTCACTCCCCGCTATACAACCGTTCGTAATATAATTTCGCAGACTCGAGTAAGATTTTCAGGCCCCAGAGCCGTCCCAGAAGGCAAACAGAGCCCCTTTTCGAAAAGTTTTTCGCTGAGGCGGTCTCCGTAATAGGGAGCGGATTGAAAGACGGGCTGCAAGTGCATCGGCTTCCAAAGGGGTCGGCTCTCGATATTTGAGGCCTCCAGTGCCAACCTGACCTTTTCCGGGGTCGTACCCGGAATCAGCACGGTCGTGAGCCATCGGTTGGATCGAGCCCCGATCGGCTCAGCCAGAAACTCAAATTTTGAACGGTCACTCAATTTTTCTTGGTAGTATTCGAAGATCGAACGTCTCTTTTCAACGCGTTCGTCGAGGTAGCTGAGCTGGCCTCGACCGATGGCAGCACACACGTTGCTCAGCCTGTAGTTGTATCCAATCTCCGAATGCTGGTAATGGGGGGCTTGGTCGCGGGCCTGGGTAGCTAAAAAGCGGGCTTTTTCGATCATTTTCGCGTCTTTGCTCACCAGGGCACCGCCGCCACTCGTGGTGATGATCTTGTTGCCGTTGAAGGAAAGGATGCCAAATTGCCCGAAGGTTCCGAGCTTTCGCCCGTGGTAGGTTGCACCAAGTCCCTCGGCCGCGTCTTCAATGAAAGGAATGCCATATTCGATGGAAATCTTGATTAACTCATTGATTTTCATCGGATTACCATACAAATCCACCCCTATTATTGCCTTTGGCTTACGTCCGGTCTTTTTGAGCCGGTCTTCAATCGCGGTTCGAAGGAAGCTCGGGTCCATATTCCAAGTTTCAGACTCGGAGTCGACGAATACGGGCTTGGCCCCTTGATAAACTACTGGGTTGCAAGAGCCGGAAAAGGTGAAAGTCGAACAGATCACCTCGTCGCCAGGGCCAACGCCCAATAAAATGAGTGCTAAGTGGATAGCAGCCGTTCCAGACGAAAGCACGGCCACGTGCACGTCTTCGCCTAGGTAGGCAGCAAGTTCCTTCTCGAACGCGTTGATGTGAGGACCCGCAGGCGAAATCCAGTTCGTGGCAAACGCTTCATCTACGAATTTCTTTTCAAGTTCGCCGATGTGAGGTGGTGACAAAAAAATGCGGTCCATCTATTTCAATCAGTGGCAAAGATATACGAATGCAGATTTCATTTGGATTGTTTGGATTGAGCCCTCTGGTAGTACACGGCGGGAATCAACAAAACCATCAAAGTCGGGTTCACAATAAGACGATGCAGCTGGGATAGGAAGGGCATCGAAATCTCTTCATCTCCCTCAATTGAGAGTTTTACGACCAAGTACACGGGAAGTAAAATCAATGTATCGATCGCTTGTACGATCAATGCAAGCCGGGTGATGGATCGATCCGCAAACCAAACGTGAATGAACAACAACATGAACGAGTCGTTCAACAAGACTCGAACAATGCGCTTGACGGCAAACCTTGTATTGGGGTGAAAGGAACAACCTGGGCAAAGCAATTCCAACCAATCGACTGACTGCAACAAGTAGACCACACCAAGTCCAATCACTGACAGTGCAATCCAAGTCCATCGGTATTGCGGTCTCAGATTGCTATCGGGCATCAAGTTTGCGAGGGCCATATTTTTTTTACCCAGATGAACCACAAAATGAAGACGACCCCATACAAAACCGCAGTAAATAAATACTTATGGAAAAAGTACAAGTTGTTTGGATAGTACTTGGCCACAAAGAACAATAAGACCACCCGACCTAAGTTGCATAGGTAAATGAGCATCGCACCTAAGACTATGAACACGCTTGTCTTGGTCCAATTTCCCGCAAAGGCGATGACGAAAGACAAGAAGACCACGATGACGTTGATGCTATTGCACCCTTCAAATACGCTGACGATGGTCCTGTTGTCCTGGCGGATGGGTACGTTGGCGGACTTGAAGGACTCCCCTACCGACACGCCGTCTTCAAACCAATTTAGGATGGCCGTCGTTTGGTGTGTAACGACCCGCGTTAATGGATCTGCCTCAGGCTTGTAACGGTCGGCCCAGAAGGCGTAGGCGGTGTTAAGCACGAGGTACAGCCCAACAAACTTCACTAGGAAAACGAGGATTGCTTTCTGGTCTTTCATCGATTCATCAGTTTGGCTGGAACCCCGATGACGATGGTGTGAGGTTCAACGTCGCGGGTGACCACAGCGCCCGCACCGACCGTTGCCCCCTCGCCGATTTTGATACCCTGTAAAACGACGGCGCCAGTCCCAATGAATGCGCTTGCTCCAACCTTGACGCTTCCAGATATGTGACATCCTGGCATCAGGGAGGCAAAATCTCCAAGGACGACGTCGTGTCCTATGGTGCAAGCCAAGTTTACGATCACGAATTTTCCAACCTCGACCCCAGTAGTGAAGACGCAGTTGGCAGTAATTAAGCTGCCGGAACCAAAAAGATTTGATGAGTCGCCCAGTTGTGCTGAAGGGTGAAAAAGCGGAGGAAATTGAACCAGCGAGTTGCTTATCGACTCAATGATCTTCCTGCGAGCGGTTGAGTTCGCGACGGCGACTACAACGCCGATGGGTCGCTTCCAACGGTTGAGGGCTTGTGAATCGCCCAGCACCTGTAACCCATCCACCGTTGTTCCAGGTTGCTGGTGGTCGTCAAAAAAACCGACTATCTTCCATTCGTGTTGCTGAGCAACCACCTGCCGGGCAAGCCATAATATTTCCCTTCCGAGACCGCCAGCGCCATAAATTGCCAATTCATTCATCGAGGTTGCATTAAGCCCTCACCGCCTTTTGCTGGTAGTAATTTATGCACTCTTGCGGATATTTCTCCTCTGTCATTTTCTGAATCACCACGCGATGGTCGTACACCATTTCCCTTAGTTCAATTTTACCGGAGGTCATGTCCATGACTGCGTATTGAATGACGTTGATCTCGCGTCTATTTTGCCCGACACTGCCCACGTTGACAAGCGTGTAGCCATTGATCAGGCGCCTAAACTGGGAATGAGAGTGGCCAATGATCATGTCACGATCGATCGTCACATCGGTGTCGGCGAAGACATACAATTCGCCCACTGTATGTTGACATTGATATCCCTGCATGACGTACGCCTCTCTGTATTTCCGGATTGTCTCGATTCGATTGAATTTCTTGATACACTGTTTAAAAAAAGCTTGGACGAGCGCCGACTTACCCGGATAGGTGCCGTCGATGAAGTACATTTCATGGTTCCCGATTAGGTTCACCCCAGCATGCGATTCCACCAAGTCGACGCACTCATTACTCCATGGACCGTAATTCACGACGTCGCCGAGCGACACGAGTTGATCAAAACCCTTTTCGGCAGTGAGTACCTTTTCAAGGGCTGGCAGGTTTCCATGCACGTCGCTGATGACCAGTGTCCTCATGATCGATATGAATGGATGAGTTCTTGCAGTCCTTCTTCAAGGGTCCATGGGTCGCGCCCGAGTAATTCACGAAATCGAGCGGTGTCATGTACTCGATAATCAAGCGGCGCGGCACCTTGAACGTTCATTGTCAACTTGGACCCAATAATTCTTTCAATGATCGAGCAGATATCAATCATTGAAATTGGAGTTCCAGCCGATACGTTGATATAGCCGGCACCACCCGCGTTATTTAAACTATCAACGGCAACTTGGGCAACATCCTGAACGTGAACGAAGTCTACCACCACATTTCTATTGCTGAGCGTGAATGCGCCACCGGTCCTGACGGCGTCGATGATAGTCTTTAACACATCGGGTTTCATGCCGGCGCCATAGACCGATGCGATTCGTAAGACAGTGAAGTCGATTGAATGATTCGCACAGAAGTTTGCAAAGAGGTGTTCCGCGGCCGCTTTGGAAATCTTGTACACCGCGTGCGCGCGTGTATCGATGAGTGGTCCGTTTGCACTGGGTGATGGAACCATCGACAATGTGGAGCAATACACCAATCGCTTCACATTACGGCGTGATGCCCAATCGAGAATTGAAATAAGTCCATGAACATTATCATCGATGAAAGCTCGCGTGTCGTCGATGGTATACGTTCTTTGCGGTAATTTGGCAGAACAAATGATCGCGGAGTCCACGTCAGGAGGAATTGAGTCGAATGACGCCGGAATGGTAAAGTCGACAGCAACATGATTGTCTGACGTTTTAGATCTCGAAACACCCAGGTGGGCGATTCCACGGAGGTTGAGTAACTCGGTGATCTTCCGTCCAACGAAACCAGTGCTTCCAAAAACGGCGACCTTCATGGCTTTAATAAAATGGGAAATAGGCGGCGCTTGGGTGGTTAAGTTCGCCATTTTGTTCAAAGCGACTCAGTTCTTCCATGGGAACGATAATGTCGGACCAAGTACGCAGAATCGCAACATTTCGGAGGTTCGCGTTGGGTACCAACACCTTCCCGTCTCGCGCGTATTGAAGTGCCATTTCGATCTCATTTACACCGATGGCGGTTCGCAGCGGCGTGGTGCCACTGAAGCGCGAATTGATTTCGAACACGACAGGGTTTCCGTTCTTAAGGCGGTATTGAAAATTCAGAGGCCCATATACCCCTGGTATCGCTTCCGACAACTTACGAAGGAATGTCGAATGCTTTTCATCCTCATGGGTGTAGGCTCGATACGTATTGCCTTCCTTCAGGTCGCGTCGGAATATCACGTCGGATAAACACTTTCCGTCATAGGTCATCGTTCCCGCGGTGAACTCGCCGGGATGATCGGGTAAGTATTCTTGAACCACGTAGTCGGGCACCACGATTCGTCCGAGGTCGGCGACGGAGTTGATTCGCATCAGTCCGGCTGATCGAGCACCCACACGAGGTTTTGCGATGAGCGGAAAACCAACCCTCGAGATTAGCTGTTCGACTTCTCCCCGATTGCTTGCCAAAGCTGAGTCAGGGAATGGAAAGCCATGATCCCGTAAGAACAATGCGGTTTTAAGTTTATCGTCACCGAGCTGAATGACATTCGGTTGCGACACGACTACGGTGCACTTGAAGCGCTGGAGATTCGAACTAATAAGAATCAACTCAGGATCTGTCCCGATGAACAAAAGGTCGATGTCATGGTGGTTGGTAATTTCCACCAGTTGATCGATATAACTTGGGTCTTTTGCGAGCGGTATTTTGGTAGCGAGGTCACCAAGCCAATGACCAGCTGCGCGATGGTCAGGGTCTGCGGTAACGATGGTAAAGTCTCGCGTTGAGATCTTGCGAAGTGAACGCAACACACCATGACCGATAAGGGAACCCGCGCCAGTTACAAGGATTTTCATCCGTTTCTCCGATTTACGTGGCTTTCACCACGATCATTTTGGTTGGTAATTTAATCAGCTTATCGCCCTACTTAAAGTCGACGGGCTAAAAATTTACTGAATCGATGGGCTGGATCCTCTACGAGTAAGAAAATTAACCACGAGGTTGCAATTACAACCACGATGGCGATTGGATACAAACTGAGGTTCATGCCAAAATTGCGGATAAATTCCGTCATGATGATGAAATGAAATAAGTAGAATGAATATGAGAACTTGCCTGCATATTCTAAAAATCGGTTAGCCGTATGTGTACGGAAGAATATGATCTCGTGGGTGAGCCAATATGCAAGTAGGAATGCGAACAGGTTCAATGTAAACAGGTAGCTCACGTGCCAGTGCGCCTTGAGGCCGACGATTACCGCTGCGATGCCCCACACCACTGCACGAATTAGATAAATCCTTGGACGATCTACGACGCGACGAATCGCATCTATATTTTCTGCGATGATCACCCCCATCAACCAACATGGGAGTCCTACCAGCCACGTCCAGAGGTCGCCGAGCGATGCGTAAGATCCCTGGTAATTATCATTCGTTTGGTTGAGTAATGCATTAAGTTCCGTTCGATACGAACCAATGAACATTACCAGGAAGGAAGTGAAGAATGAAATCCAGAATTTCTGTTTCCACGTCCCTGGTATTTTACGAAGCAGAGGATACAATGTATAGTAGATCAACTCGCAATAGAGACTCCAGATTGGAATAAGGGCCATCCCTCCCCTTTGCAAAGCCACTACGATTGATACGATCATTGGAATTCCAATTCGAACCCAGCGTCGAACGAGGAATTGTTTCGTCTGAAGGGGTTTGTCGCGAAATGGGTAGTGGATAACAAAACCAGAGATAATAAAAAACGCTACCACGGCACCCGGTCCTAGGAACGCGTGGTTCAGCAACACGCTCAGGCCTTTCGCGAGTGGCCAATCTAAACTCCGAAGGTATTCGGAAGGTGCGTTGGGGAGGTGCGATAGCAAGACAATCAACGCCAATACAAACCGCAGACTGTCGAGGCCCTTCACCCAATCGGCCGAGCGACTGGGAGCACCGTCAAGGTTTTCTGAGGGCATCAATTTACGTTCAGCCATTTTGTTTACAATGAGGCATCGCGACGTTGCTTCTCCACGTAGTCGGAAAATTTAGGCATTGTGGCATGTCCTTCTGCACTGATTCCTTCGGAGCGGATCACCTTCCAAAAGGTTTTCACGAGAATGCTCAAATCGAGCCACATGTTAATGGCTTGGACGTATTCCACATCAAGTTCAAAGCGGCGATCCCAAGTGGTTAAGTTTCTTCCGTTCACCTGAGCCAGACCCGTGATTCCTGGAGTTACCAAGTGACGCCATTTTTGCCTCTCATTATAGTATGGAAGGTATTCAGGTAAAAGTGGACGCGGTCCCACGAAGGACATTTCCCCTTTCAAGACGTTGAGCAACTGCGGCAATTCATCGAGCGAAGTTTTTCGAACCCACTTGCCCACTGGCGTCAGTCGCTCGGCATCGGGAAGCAGTTGGCCTTGTGGGTCGCGTCGATCGTTCATAGTCTTGAACTTATAAGCAAAGAACTCACGTTCATTTTTGCCAACCCTTTTCTGTACAAAAAACACTTGCCCACCGTTTGCAAAGTAAAGCACCATGGAGACCCCAACCATTAGAGGGGAAAGAATTAGCAACGCGAAAGCCGAGACACACAAATCCGCTGTCCTTTTGACAACGCGCGCGTAGAACGTATTAACGCGCGGCGGTTTCATCGGCAATTTGAATAGCGTTCTTCATCGTAAAGTGGGACGAAGCCTCCCGCGAACGGCGAGAAGTCTCTTGCCGTAAAGATACGTCATCAATCAATTCTAAGATGCCTTTAGCAACTGCTGGTGCGGTGCCGGAGTCGAATCGCCGACCACATTGATACCGGTTGATTAACCACTCCATTTCGCTCCCTTTCGACGCGATGGCAAAGAGGATGCACCCGGCGGCCAGCAGGTAGTACGTTTTGCTTGGAACCGAATAATTTTCGAAACCATCCGCCAATGTCACGAACCCGATATCCGCACAAGCGATCGAGTACCTAAACATGTCGGCGGGTTGAAAAGGCAGCAACGTTACATTGGAGAGGCTGTAGTCGGCCACCATCTTTTCCAACATCGGTTTCTTTTCGCCATCGCCAATTAAGACAAACTGGATCTCTGAACGGTCCTTTAGGAATTTGGCGGCTTCCACAATTGTCTCCAGGTCGTGGGTTTTGCCCATGTTCCCCGAATACATCACAATAAACTTGTCGCCCCAACCATGCTTTTGAATAAACGCGTTGTCACGTTTGGGGATGGGTTTTATTTTTTCATTATCTACCCAGTTGGGAATGATGCGAATATTATTGATTGCAGGCTCGTACTTCGCCACTTCCTTGGCAAGGTTCTCACTAAGAGTAAAAATTCGATGTGCCTTCGGAAACGCGCGCTTATTGAGGGCAGTCCACACCCGAGCGATCGGATGGCGAAGCCCTACGTAGCCCGACTGGACGATGATATCTGGATAGATATCGAATAACAAGAGTGTGAACCGCGTACGGAACACTTTGGCCAAGCAATACCCAACAAAAAAGTTCAGTGGTGGATTCGATACCAAGAATACTTCCTTCTTTGGCGCGAACAGGACGGATGGAAGTGTGCGAAGGTAAAATTTCAACCATGATACAATGCGGGCCCGCATGCTCACTTTCGAGTATCGGGGCCGTTTGATCCATTTTACCTCTGGCGAAAGTTTCGCGTAGGTTTCAATAATAAATCCGCTATAAAGGACAACCTGATAGTGACGCGTGAGTGCATTGATGATATCCAGCGACGTAGGGCCGACGAGTTGATCAATATATAGTAGCCGTGGCTTCAACTGGCTGTCGAATCGGGTTTTAATTTTCAGCTCTGGACACCAAGCAGTTCTCCATCACCAGCATGTCCATTTGAGTTCGGAGATAACAATCCAACGCTTCTTCTGGTTTGTTCACGATGGGTTCGTTTTCATTGAAAGATGTGTTCAACAAAATCGGCACACCCGTTTTTTCATAAAATCGATGGATCAATTGATAGTAACGAGGGGACACCTCGCTCATCACAGTTTGAAGTCGCCCGGTGCCGTCGACGTGGGTTACGGCCGGAATTTGTGCACGTTTCTCTTTGCGGATGGGAAACACCTTCTCCATGAACGGTACGTCTTCAGTTTTCTCGAAGTACTCGCTTGTAAACTCTTTCAAGATCGAGGGCGCAAACGGCCTGAAGCTTTCGCGTCTTTTGATCTTCAAGTTCAATAAGTCTTTTGCTTTTGCGTTGCGCGGATCGGCCAAGATTGAACGACCACCTAGGGCCCGCGGTCCGAATTCGGCACGTCCATTGAACCAGCCCACGACTCCTGGTTTTACAAGCATGGCGACCACTCGATCAAACAACTGGTCGTCGTTCAATTTCTCGTATCGAAGGCCGCGCTCGTTCAACATCCGTTCTATGTAGGCGTTGTCGAAGTGACTTCCTGTGTAGGCAGAGTAGACTGGGGCCACTCGAGGGCGTTCCAACACTTGATGGTAAAAGTACATCGCTGACCCCATCGACAAGCCTGCGTCGTGTCCGGCAGAAGGAATATACAAGTTCTTAAAGCCGGTCGACCCGATTAGTTTTCCGTTCGCAACGGAATTTTGCGCTACGCCTCCTGCCACACAAAGGTTATCGAGACCGGTTTGATTGTGAAGGTGCTTCAGGATGTGAATGAGTAACTCTTCCGTCACCCGTTGAACCGATGCAGCCAAGTCCTTATGCGCCTGCGTGAGCTCCTCATTCGCCAATCTCGGCTTTCCGAATTCTTTTTCGAAGAAGTTGCTGAACAAGTTGGGGACATGCGGAAGGTGATCGTCGCCATAAGTTACAATTGCCTCCCGTGCCGATTTGAAATAGCGATCGTCCCAATCAAACATTCCATTGGGTAGGAACCGAAGTACCTTGCGAACTTGGTCTACATATTTCGGTTCACCATAGGGTGCCAGACCCATTACTTTGTATTCATCACCATAATGTGGGAAACCAAGAAACTGGGTAAAGGCAGTATAAAATGTTCCGCACGACACAGGGAAGTCGACAGAATTCAAGACTGATATTTGGTGGTCTTTGCCGACACCAGTCATGGCCGTGGTGAAGTCTCCTGCCCCATCTATTGATAAGATAGCTGCGTTTTTAAATGGGCTCGCAAAAAACGCCGACCCCATGTGACTCCGATGGTGTTCGATGTTCTTGATCTTCTCCGAGAGGCCTTGCGCGTTGGGAAACTGCCGAAGGAATTCCGCTTCTAGCGAAAGCACTTGCTGGCGATTTTTAAGTCGATGACGAACGGCCTTAGTGGCGCTGAATGGATCTTTGAGGAGGAAGAGTATCTTCTTGAAGAACTTCGCGGATGGGTCACGTCCAATTGTGATATAATCGACTTGATCGATTGTGACCCCAACTTCTTTTAGGCAAAAATCGATTGCCATCGACGGGAACCCGACCCAATGCTTGATCCGTCTAAAGCGTTCTTCTTCGATCGCAGCGACCATCACCCCGTCTTTAAAAATGGCAGCCGAAGAATCGGCATGAAAAGCATTGACACCCAGTACGATCATTGTGCAGCTCTAAAAATTTCTAGGTATTGTTGAGAAACTTGATTCATATTCACATGGCGGCGAAAGTAACCAATCGCTGCATCACATGCTTGGTCAAAATCGTTCTGCGACCAATTTACCCACTGGCCGATCGTTGTTTGCCAATTTGCTTCTTGCAGAGGAAGCGCGCAACCAGCGTTCCCTAGGTCCCTCCATGGCGTGAACTCAGATATCATGACTGGCCTCCATGCACCCAAACTCTCGACAATTGCGTGACCGTAGTTCTCGCCTTTGGTTGGTAACACGAGCCCGTGGTAAGAGGTGATTGTATCAAAGACTTGATCAGGCGTTCGGTCGCCCAAGTAACGGATTGTAGTGCCATTCACAAATTGCTGACACTGCTTCCAGTAGCCTGTATCTTTGATAGGTCCAACGATGTCGAGTGTGACTCCCTCAAAGGGTCGATGTGCTAGCATCTTCAAAAGAAAGAGCAGGTTCTTCTTCTCAGTAATAAGAGAAAAGTACACGAGCCGCAATTGACCTACTTCCTTTTTCAGCGAAGGCCTTGCCTCGAGAGGCTGTCGCGGGATATTTGGCGCGACCACAATAGGCACGCGCCCAAATACCCGTTCGATATCAGCTCTCTCTTGTTCGTCGGTTGCGTGCCAAGTGGCCCCGTTAGCGACCCCCAAAATTTTCACCCATTTCAGATAAAGCACTTTCTTCCAATACTTTCCACGCAAGGCGCCTCGTTGCAACATCCCCCTTGGACTGATCACTATTCTTAGATTCAGTTTCTTGGCGCTTTGTGCTACGTGCAGGAAGTATGTAGGTGAAAAAACCCCGTTCAAGTAAATAGTTGCATCGGTTGGAAGTGAAGCGACGGCCCGTGCCACGGATGCGGCGTCGGATGCATACCATATCGAAATTCTCCCAACGCTCGACCATTCGTCCGCGGTCACATTTGCTAGGCGTTGCCGTGGGCGGAACTGAAAGGCGCTTGTGATCACCCTCACCGATGCATGTGGTGATAGCATCGATGCGAGGTTTACCAGCGACGTGACGGGACCACCAGCCGAATAGTCGGGTGCAAAATGGTCAAAGACAAGAACTATTGTGCCGGTCATCCAATGGCCTCTTCAATCTGCAAAAATGCATTTTTTACTGCTTCGAGTGGGATTCCTTGCATGCAAATGTTGTTTGCGCAGGTTTCTGAAAAACAAAGGGAACAATGGACATTGTTGTTCCTCAGCGCGATGTTGCCTACTGTGGAACCGCTAGGATGTGTGGGTGGAAACCATTTATTAGGGAAATCGCGCGAGCTAAACAATCCAATCACCGGTGTTCCGACGGCATAGGAAAGGTGCATAGGGCCAGTATCATTGGAAATTGTCGCCGCACATTTTGACAACAGGAACGCGCTTTGAACGGGAGTGAGTTTTCCGCAGAAGCTGTGAATAAAATCGCCTTGAATTTTTTCGGCCAGCGCTTTGTCTTCCGGTCCTCCCACGATTACAACCTCATAGCCTTTTTGCACAAGCCAAACCGCCAACTCACTCATCCTTTCGATAGGGTATCTATTTTGGGGTCTCTTGGCTCCGGGTACCAACCCGACCTTTTTTCTCACGCTGTCGAGACGATTCCATAGGGCCACGACAGTTTCACGGTCGGAATCAGTAATGTTAATCGGAAATGAGACTTGCGGTTTGTTGGGTATGAACTCTTGCAGAAGGTCAAGGAGTCGATCTCTTTCGGAGTGGAACGTGTTGTAGCGTTCTTGGAGCTGCCGTCCAACAAAAACAGTATTCACTTGCCAGCCAAAACCCGAGCGGATGTTCGCCAGCTTGAAAAAGAGAATATTCCTTAGCTCTTGCAGGAAGCGGACCTGGTCTTGCGGGAGTTCAACCACTAGGTCATATTTTTCTTTGCGCAAAAGTTCAAGCAGTCGCCGTGGGGAGTGCCCCAAATAGTCGATCATTCGGTGGTACTGGTTTGGGTCGTAGATCGCTTGAAGGGATACGAGATTTCGAGCGCCGGCGTTGGTGAGAATATCGAGTTGCGCGTTTGGAAATGCTTTCCGGATTGCCGTTAGCGCCGGCATCGCGCAAACATTATCTCCGATAGATCCCGTTCGAAAGACGAGGACTTTATTAGGAGCCCCAACTTTTCGAAAAAGGGCTATTCGAAAAAACGCAAGTATTGAATTTTGGATCGAACGTGATTGACGAATCCAAAAGAGAATAGCTCGATCGACGAAGCTGGGTTTATCTCCTTTGCCTGCCATGAGAAATGAACCTGAGTAGAGGGCTTTGAATAAACCTGCACACAACCCATACGACCAACCAGTAAAGGATCAATGAACTCACCATCCGACTCACCGACTGCTCATTGACGTTGACCAAGAAGATCAGGGGAACTGAGAGCGCGTGGCCCACGTATGGGTTGCGGGCCATCTTGAACACGGTCAAATAGACGTACCCAAATAAGCAACCGAACAAGAACAGGGGTAGATGCATCCAGTAGGGTCCAAAATCCACATAGCTACCTGCTATTGTTGACAGGGATATAGAAGTATTTCTCTCATCGACGTCGAGGCCTGAATAAAAATTCAGCTCTTGGCTATCCAGCAGCACCTTTTTGTCGGGGAATAGAACGCGTGGCGTGATTGGACGTAACAATGCTTCACCCCAGAGTTTCCCATCTTGATGCGGAACTCTATTAGGCACATTGTTGTAAACCTTGTTGAAGGCTCCGATCCAAGACATGCGTAAGATGAGCGCATCGAAGCCACTTTCAAGGTCTTGATTTGACAGCGTGCTTGCAAGGTCGCCAAACTTCTCGAATGCTTGTACCCGATCGACGCGAGAGATCTGAGCGCCGGAGTTTCCGTTAAGAAAGTCTCGGTAATCTTGTTTCACCGCGGTCCAAATGATACCGACATATACCATGAACACGATTACTACAGGAAAAACCCAACGAAGCAGAAACGTTTCTCTAAAATAGAATACCCAGTATGCTAGTGCAGATACGTAGACGACATCCTTAAAGGTTGCCCAAAAAGATGTGAATCCAAGAATGAACTCAGTCAACACGATCGCGATCAGGGGAATCTGGTTACGTCGTTGAGCTAATGCCGCGATAAAAAAAATAAAAAAGATCGACCACCGAAACGACATCAACATCAAAAGTGGTTGCGACACTTCGGGAAGAAAGATCATCGACAAAATTGACACACCGATGAGTGGATATGTCGCGAGGTAGGCAAACATGGCGCGATCCACATCAATTTCGAGCGCAAGTCGTCGAATGCTTTCAAATGAAATTTTCGGTATCTTCTTGAAGAACAAAAGGGCCCCGAGAAAGAAACAACCCGTGCCAATCATGCCCAGATAGTACACCGTCGAAATGCTCTTACCCGGTGTAAAAGCCGACTCTAGAGTCCTTCCGCCATCGATCAATACATAGAAAAGCTGTCCCTGGTTAAAAAACCATTGGAAGAAAAAAAGGAGTAGCATGATCGGTGGGACATCGATGCTAAAGAAAGCACGATAAAAGAAAAAGAAGATTGCGGTTCCGAATAGGAATAAGTTGGTATCGGCCGACAACCAACCAATTATTACTAACGCGACTATCGGTCCATAGCGGACAAACAGCGATCCGGAATTTCGAGAAGCAGCGAGCGTCTGCGTAGTCACCTAATGGCAGTTAAATGCTTGCGAATTTAGGAAATCTTATGGCGGATTCAGCGCTTGGGGTCATTTCGGATACTGCGGAACACATTTTCCATCTGCATGCCGGTAGAGTTGATCGAAAAAAGCTCGAGCACTCGCGTGCGTGCGGCGGCTCCGAGAAATAACATGCGCGATGGATTGGTTAACAATGACGCGATTGCAGCAGACAACGCCTCAGAATCGCCTGGTGGAAAAACCAAGCCCGTTTCGCCATCGACAACGATCTCTGGAAGGCCGCCTAAGTTGGAGACTATCACGGGGAGTCCAAATAGACCCGGCTCGGCAGCGGCAAGCCCAAAAGACTCGCTCACCAAGCTCGGAACGCACACCAAATCGAGATCACCGTAGATTTGTTGAAGACCCTCCTTGCTCCCGGTAAGTTGAGCTCGATCGGTCAAGTCATGGGCGACTAACAACTGACGCACATGATCGATGTTGCTTGGCGCACCTGAACCAACTATTGATAGGCTCCAATTCAACGCCTTGAGTTTAGACAACGCTTGGATTAACACTTCATGTCCCTTCCACGGTCCTATTTGACCCACGATTCCGATGGAAATGGTGTCTCCTTGGATGTGACGAACGAGTTCGACGTCTGGGGTTTCGATACCGTTGTATACCAAGCGAATCTTGTCTTCCGGTTGTCCCAACTTCACCAAGTTTTGACAAACGGATTTTGAAACTCCGATGAATAGATCGCAGTTTTTCCCAATGACTTGAAACAGGCGCCTTGCCCTTTTCGATTCAGGGAAGATATCATGAACGTGAAAGACATTTGGTCCTTTACCAAAAAAAGGCCCGAGGGCCAACACATGTTCGAAACTTGAGTGCACCACAATATCAGGATTCCAACTCCTGAGTAACCTCCGGTAGTTCCACCACAACGAGGGGAGATAAATAATTTGGTGTGCCGTCATTCGGACCGCACGCCATTGAAGCGAGATCGAGATGAAACCCAGTCGAATGGTCTCATAAGTGATCGATTCTTTATTCAACAATGCGGGGAATCCGCCATCATTCCAAGAAGATACAGCGCAAAAAACTTCGTGGCCTCTGCCCTTCAGAAACTTCATGAAGGCTAGGGTTTGTCTTTCCTTTCCTGCTGCGGTCCCGGCAGCGCACACAAACAATATTCTCATCTTTTTGAATGGGATTTGATGAGGTGCAACCAACGGAGCACATACGAGTCCCAGCTAAACGTTTTTGCTTGAATAGCAGCGGCTTGGCCGAGGCCGTGTCGTAAAGCTCGATCGGTTGACAGTAATGCGATAACTTCAGCGAGCGCAGTCACGTCACCTGCTGGCGTAAACCAACCACTTTTTTTGTTGGTCAGTACTTCGGCCCCTCCCGAATTGCTTGTCCCCACAACGGCAAGGCCGCATGCTGCCGCCTCCAGTTGAGCAATTGCTAACCCCTCATACAACGATGGGCAAATCAAGACATCAAACGAATGATAGAATTTGACGCGTTCCGATTTTGGCACCGACCCAACCCAGCGCACATTCTTCGGCAGTTTCACGTTAGCAGGCAGCGTACCATGACCAGCCATCGTCAGCTCTGCGTGCGGGTTTGCGCGTTGCCAGGCTTCGATTAAAATCGGTGCACCCTTGGCGGCGTTCGCTCCTCCCATATAGCAGAACCTTGCTTCTTCAAAGTATCGTTGCTTCGGGTAAAATCCGGCAAGATCAATTCCGTATGGATTTGTAACAAATTTTGCTTGTGAACGTGCTTGCTCGACGTGTGAGTTCTGAACAAAGGCAGAGGGCACCGACACATAATTGGATAGCCTCAACTCTGCATCTTCCCGCTCCATCAATACTTCCGACTTCTCAAACGAATCTGTTGGCCAATCGGGGTAATTGTTTCTGATGAACTCAATCCATTTCAACTTTTCCTTGGAATGTGGAGTGGTGAGTTCCAAGAAAAATGGAATCCCTGCCTCCTTGGCTCGCGCCGCCAGAAAGTAGGACGAGGTATCAAAGCCAACGATGCTTGATGAGTTTGCTATGGCTCGATCGGGAATCCTCATTTGAAACAGCTTGTTGCGTTCGGCGTAGGCCTCGTTCATGCTGCTTCCGAACCATTGGCGGATCGTTGGCACCAACTCCATCATCGGCTGCCGACGGATGCATGAATCCGGAATACCAACAACTCGACGCCGGCGAAAGAGTCGCTTCGGCCAGACCGGCTGCCATGGGTACCCTTCGCCAAATGCGAGCGAGGTATGGTATTCAAGTGACTGACCGGCATTGATCATTCCCCGCACGAGGTGGTGCACATGCTGAGTTCCTGGATGCGCGATGAGAATGCTCATGAGTGAATAGCGAATGAATCAGGTTGAAGAATCCGAATGACACCTGCTGGTAACTTCAAATCGCAAATTACTTTAAATGTGTTTTTGAGCTTGCAGGCACCCCGACCACTACGGATCCCTCAGGGAAGCTTCGAGTAACTACTGCGCCAGCACCGACTACACAATAATCTCCTAACACGACTCCTTTTAATATTATTGCTCCTGCCCCAATCCAACAACAGTTGCCAATTACAACCTCACCTTTGTCCATGGGTTGTTGGTGCGGTTCGATCCCAATTCCAAAACGATGATTCGAGTCGGTGATGTAGATATCAGGCCCAAACATGTTATTGTTGCCGATCGAAACCTTCCCGCAAGCATCGATCATGACATTTTTATTGAAGTAGTTATTATTACCTATTACAATTCGCTTTTCAGTTGAAGGTGTGTCTTCTGGCCACAAAAACCAGCCTTCGGTAAAATGGTTGAGATCGCCGATCTGAATCTGGGTCAGCCTCCGGATCCGCCCCGCCTCGAAACGGTTCCTTCTGCCAAGAGTGAGGCCCAAGCTCCGGTAAACAAAAATCCTCACCCTACTCATCAAACCGTAAGGTATTCGCAAGAAAATTGCTTCCATTGATGGCATGGCGATGTGTTTTATCCGATGGGTAAACTCTGAAAACGACGCAAACTTCGGATCGACACGGGTCGGCGATGAAGCCTCCCTGAACGAACTGCTGTCCAGAAATCCTGAATACCGGCCTCGCAGACTGGAACCAACTCGCCGGCCGAATACCGGGCCGCAAATCGACGGTGGCTGCGTGTCTTACTCCAAAGCACGAATGGAAGTGCAAACCACGGCACACGACACCACGCAAACACAAGGTCGTTGCAAACGCCAGAGCGATGTTGGGCGGCAATATCCCTCGCGATCATTGTTTTCTCGTGCCAGATGTGTACGCCGGGTAGTTTCATGATCTTATATCCTCGGTCAATCAACCGCAGGCACAAGTCCTTTTCTTCCCCTCCATAATACGACGGGAAAGGCTCGTAGAAACCCACTTCACGTGCAGCGGCGACTCGCACGATGTGACCGCAGCCAATGAATGTACTTACTTCATGTGGTGGAGTGACTGCCACTCGATCGGGTCGGTCGGGAGACAGAATGTCGTATGCGATAGCGGCTACATCAGGATTGGCATCAAGGTAGGCAATACCTGTCGCCAAATCTTCATCCCGAGTAAACCACGAATCGTCGTCTAAGCTACAAAAGTAAGGTTGCGAAGTCTCAGACATGAACTTATTCCGGGCAACCACATAGCCTCTGCTTTCGTCATTGAAAATCCAATGAACAGTGGGGTAAACTTTTTCAAGTTCGCGTGTGCTGTCGCTGGAATGATCGTCATATACCGACACTGTCAAAGCAACACCTTTTTGAGTGAGTGCTGCCTCGATCGCCTTCGGCAATACCGTTGCTCGGTTTTTAGATACGATTCCTACCAATACGCTCACGAGAAATATAGATCAAGCCACGAATTTTACCTCTAATATTCGCAATAAAAAGCGAAAAACTCCGCAGCTGGAAGATGCTTGACACAGTTCCAAAACAAAGAAAGCCATAAAACTGCAGGCGATGACGAATACTGGTTCTATGCAAGACCGCCGTCATCACAAAGTATCTATTCACTGTTTCCATTTCCGCCATTCGCGCGGCGTTCTTCTTGTAGTCCGCAGGTTGACTATCGTGAAATATTCTTGCTGTTCTTGCATTCAGTAGTTGGTAGGACCGCCCGACCAGCAGCGACAATGTCAAATCTTCAAATAGAGAATAGTCGTTGAAAATAGGTGGAAATAATGGCGATGGAAGGACGGATCTCTTGTATATCGTACAAGTGGTATTGAGCCACTCGACCGGAACCCACTCAGGTAACTCCGGGCGATCTTCCGGTAGTAAGTTCCACGCTGGTCCGATCACGAGGCCGGCCCACGTATCGCGCTTTCGATCCATCAATCGATACATAAAACGAGTAACACGACCGGGAGACGTGTACTTTTGATTGGTGATCATCGCATTGACACCACCGACAGAAGGGTTTTTGCGAAAGCCTTCAAAAAGTTTTCGGATGCACTCCGGTTCGAAAACAATATCGTCGTCGAAGAACGCAATGTATTCAGCAGTGGCACTGTCTAACCCTTGTGTGCGCTGATGAGCAGCTCCGGCGACGCGGGCGCGTTCAAATTTCACAGAAATGGCAGCGGGCCAAGCGATTGAGTGCAAGGCACGCTCGGTCTGATCGTCGCTGGATGCATCGATGATGACGATTTCTTGAGGAACCGCATCTTGCGCCAGTAGACTTTCTAAAGTTCGGCGCAAAACCACCGCACGATTCCTCGTCGGAATGATCGCACAAACCGGAAGGACTTGTTGTGACGCACTCATCGGCTTGGCCCTACGATTCCCGGGCGATCTTTAAACAAACGCATTCTCAACTTCAAGAAAGTTCGTTCCACCACGAAATAGCTCACGACGGCAGCCACAAAAGACAGGGCGATATTGATTGGGAAATGAAACCACGTATGGTGAAAGTACATATCGCATTTATTTAAGAATAGTTGCTGCCATAAGTACCATGAATAAGAGATCGTTCCCAAGAACACGAAGACACGCGTATTGAGCACACGGTGCACGACGTCCTTTTTAAGAATCAACGTGCCCATGAGCAGAGCAATCGCGAGTCCTTCCACTCCATTCGAAAACGGGATGGTGAGGAACCCAAGCATCATTTGAAGTTGGACCGCATTCGAAATAGCGATCACGGCGATGCAACCGACTCGAACCAGGAACACGTTGGTCACGAACCAAGCTCGGATTTTCTCGCCGTAGTAAAACAACCCGATTGCGAGGAGTCCGCCGTACAAGAGGGCGTCACCCTGGGTAACAATTACAAACGGGCGGATGTCCCTTAATGGAGTTAGGTAAAAGGCGATCCGAAAGAGTGGGAATGCAGCAATGAAAATTACCAACCCAACGACGCGCGCCTTGGGGCTGCGAACAAAAATCAGGAAAGCTGGCCAAAGAAGGTAGAACTGTTCTTCGACCGATAGGCTCCAAGTATGTCCAAGGAGCTCATGTCCATCGCGCCACCACCCGGTGGTAAAAGTAAATGCAGCAATGAAGTTTGTCTGGTCTATTTGAAGGTCGTATGCCCGGTTGACCAGTACGACTGTCAACAGAAAAACAAAGTAAACGGGCAGAATTCGGAGTGCCCTTCGGATGTAAAAATTCTTGGCAGAAAACGCGCCATGTTGACGTTCCTCTTTGAGCAACAGCAAGGTAATGATGAATCCGCTGATGACGAAGAACACGCGAACCCCAAGTGGTCCGTTAAACACCCATCGAAGCCAATCTGGTAAAGTATAGTTGAAGCCACAGGTGAGCGTTGCGTGTGCCAACAACACCATTGAAATCGAAATAGCACGGAGTCCATCTAGTGATGCGATACGGCCTTGAAGTTCCGGTATAACCGGCCCCGGTTCAAAGTTTATCCTTTTTGGGAACAACGGCATAGAGTTTCTGTTCGACCTCGGCAATCATTCGATCCTTATTAAAATCGCGGATGACGCGTTCGCGGGCGGAGTTCAAATCAAAATTGAGTTTTCCCTGCGCAAAATCCAGAATTTTTTGAGCAAGTTCTTCAGTCTTCGAATACACGAAGGCTGGATTTTGTGCCATCATTTCACTTACCATTCCAACATCGCGGGCAATCACTGGAACACCCGCGATAATTGACTCAACAACGGTTCTACCGAAACCTTCTTCTGTGGTAGAGGGAAATACAAAAAGGTCGAACTGTGCAATGTATTCAATCGGATTTGGAATCGGCGCTGAGATCGTGATAAAACGCGCCAAGCCTTCGTTTTCGATCACTTCTTTTAACTCAGCTTTGAAGTCGCCCAAGTATGACGAAATGTACCCCCCTGTTAGTTGGAGTTCGGCTTTGACGCCTTGTCGAAGAACCTTTCCCAGAGCTTCAACCAAGTCAACCACGCCTTTGTCGCGCGCAATTCGTCCCAAGTACAGGATTTTCAATGTGCTAACCGCGCCTGTTTTTGCCGCAGGAAGAACAGAGGGGATTGCAATTCCATTGTATACTACATCAACCTTTCCCTCGGCACGTAAGGCTTTCTCGAATATTGGCTTGAGTTTTTGGTTGATCACAATGAACTTAGAAACAACCTTGGCACCTAGCAAGATTTGGCGGGTAAGTCCAAAGAAACCAATCCGGATATGACACACTACTGGTATTCTTGATCGCCAATGCACAAGCGCCGCTAGTGGAAGTGCCTCCGTAAAATTGGCGTAGATAACATCCGGTTTTACCTGATTGATGATGTAGGTGGCACTCTTCCACAGTTCACGGAAATCGTTCCATTTAGTCCCTTTGCGCATCAACAGCGAGTGTTCACGCTGAAACAACTGCACCCCTTCTTTCGAGTAGGCATCTACAAGATTGCCGCCGGTGTGATACAGCAGGTAAACTTCGTGTCCAGCTTGTTGCAGACCTGTGAGCACATCGAAGTACGATCTTTCTGATCCGCCTCTCAAGAGTGTTACTTCGTGTTCTATCGCAAGAATCCGCATCAGGTGGCTTTTATGAGTTACAACCGGTCATCTCCCCCACCGCTCAGTCCACTAAAGGTTAATTTTAAAACTATGGTCCATGAGAAAGTTACCTTGCCCGGCCGGTATCAGCCTACCAGTGTTATAAAAATCACCCGTTTCAACCATGAAGGTAAAGGCATTCTGTATCCAGTCGGCCATGACACCGTTCACCTGACACTGAATGGTGATATAATATTGGCCCGGCATGAGCGGCACTCGTGGTATGCGAACCGAAATGCTTTGAACATGATCGGGCACATCATGCATCAAATCATTGGTGATTTCATTTCCGAGGTACGTGATCCGGTTGCCATAGTCGTCGTTGATCCCGAGCGACACGCTCATTTTGCGAATGGGATCTGGCATGTTTCGGTCGAACGAAAGCGTAATGGAAAAGTCATAACCGACCATTAGCGATGTCACTTGGTCACCGGACGAATTTCGAAGGACGACATCGGTGAATCGAACGTGTCCATTTCCCGTTCTATCCTCGCGCGCTCGGAACGAAGCTGTGCTCGCCGCTTTGAAACCATGGAGATACGCGCGCACTTGCTGTTCTACCGGGCCGTCGCCTTTCACTGTTCCAGCATCAAGATAAACTCCTCGATTGCACAGGTTCAGGATTGAGCCCATGTTGTGGCTGACGAAAAGGACAGTTCGATCCTGTTTTCGCACATCGCGCATCTTTCCAAGTGCCTTCCTTTGAAACTCTGCATCTCCCACTGCTAACACTTCATCGACAATAAGGATTTCCGATTCTAAGTGCGCTGCTACGGCGAACGCGAGGCGGACATACATCCCAGAACTGTATCGTTTCACCGGTGTATCGAGGTACTTCTCGACACCTGAAAAGTCGACGATTTCATCGAACTTTTGAGTGACTTCTTTTTTCGTCATCCCGAGGATGGCGCCGTTCAAGTAGATATTCTGGCGCCCCGTCAACTCCGGATGGAAACCTGTTCCTACTTCCAAGAGACTTGCGATACGGCCCCTTACTTTCACGGAACCGGTGGAAGGCGTTGTTGTCCGGCTCAATATCTTGAGGAGCGTGCTCTTGCCTGCGCCGTTTCGACCAATCATTCCGACCACATCACCACGCTTTACTTCGAAGTTGATGTCGCGCAGCGCCCAAACATAGTCGCTTGTTGCTTTCTTAGTACGGTCGTTCTCTTCGCCGATGCGCAAGTAAGGGTCTTCCTTGCCGCGTACGGTCTGCCACCAGCGATGGATATCTGCGGACAACGCGCCTGTGCCAATGAGCCCAAGTCGGTATTGTTTTGAAATATTCTCTACGCTAATTACGGTATCTGCAGCCATGCTTTTGTCTTCTAAACTGTATCCATGAAACGCTTCTCCACCCTGTGGAAAAGTATCAGTCCGACTACCAGCAACACAACGGCAACGGATATGCTATACATCAGGTCGCCGGCCGTAACGGTAGCCTTACCAAACAGGCAATATCGAAACGCCTCTACGACGGGCGCCAATGGGTTCAACCGAATCAGTGCCGCCCAATCACTCTTGTCTGCGTACGACATTGGGTAGCCGATTGGTGTCGCATACATGTACAGCTGCACCACAAAAGTAAGCAACACACTAAAGTCGCGATACTTTGTCGTGATGGCGGAGATCACGATCCCAAGCCCCAACGAAAACGACACCATCAAAACGGCGAGCGCAGGAATCCAAATCCACGAATGGAATGTTACTTCCACGGACTCACCCCTTAGTGCCCACAGCACCATGGTGACGAGCAGCAAAGCGAATTGAATTCCGAAACGGATCATATTGGAAATCACAATGGAAATTGGGATGATGATCCGAGGAAAGTACACCTTGCCGAACATGTTGGCGTTGACGACGAACGTATTTGAAATGTTGGTAAGGCTGAAGGAGAAGTAATTCCACATGGTAATTCCCGACATGTAGAAGAGCGTTGGGTTGATGCCATCCGACGGCAGCTTTGCCATCTTGGAGAAAATGAGGATGAACATCACCGTCGTCAGGATAGGCTGCATGATGTGCCAAAGTGGGCCCAATACAGTCTGTGTGTAGTGTGCAGCGAAATCTCGTTTTACGAAAAGGAGTACTAGGTCACGGTACCTCCAGATCTCTTTAAAGTTAATCTCGAACCAGCCTGTTTTTGGCCTGATAATAAGATCCCATTTTTCTTCTTCCGCCATTTCCTTCGTTAAATCCAAAACTTTTCAGAGCGCAAAAGTACGTAATTTGATCAATTCAATGCCTTTCTCTTGTCATTGTGAGATTAGCGCCTTGGCAATCACATCGAATGAATATTGCGTCACTACTTCGCTCGGTCGCAAACCCGATCCCAACGAGTGACATCGTGTTACGGCGGAGGTCAACGCATCGACGTCACCTGTCTTAAATCTAAAACCCGTCACGCCATCCAATGCAAGATCGTCGGCACAACCTGCGGTATCGCTCACCACCACAGGCAAATCGAAGTTCATCGCCTCGTTGACCGATAGTCCCCAGGTTTCGCCAACACCCGAGGAAAGCACGAACGTGTCAGCCGACGCATAGTATTTTGAAATTTCTCCCTGGTTGACAAAACCTGGCAGCAACACTTTTCCAGATAACTGGTAATCGATCACCAGCTCCTCGATTTTTTGTCGAAGCTCCCCATCCCCTACCATCACCAAGAACTTATTGGGGATGTCGAGTTTTGCGAAGGCTTTGACCAAGTCGAGCGGGCGTTTCTTCTCAATAAACTTAGCGGTCTGCAAGACAACCCAGGCATCAGATGGAATTCCAAGCTGCAAACGAACTTGCGATTTTTGGAGCGTTGCTTTGGCCTCACGAAACCGGTCGTTGTCCACTGCGTAAGGTGCAAACAGTAGTTTCGTTGGCGCGACACCATAGTATTCATAAAACGCCTTGTTCTGCGATCCGATGTATAGAAACCTGTTCACAAATCGAAAGAGGAAACCTTGCAACAGGATTCGCTTCATGAAGCGGTTGAAGCCGGACTTCTCCAACTCCTGGTTCAGCGGACTCTCCCCGCGTAGGCACACAGTATGCCCTGCAAGTCGAGCGGCGATGATGACGCCAATGTGAGTCAGGTAATTCCACCCATGAACAACTACAATGGACTTTTTCTCATGAAACAATTGCCGCCACATACCCGGATTGATGAGTCCGAATAGTCCTTGATAGAGCGAAGGCCTCCATGACCTATTCTTAAAAAACGTCGCGGTGTAACCATCAAGCATTGGGATATCCCAAGCCACGTGTACACCAAACTGCCGATCGTGGTGCCCACGCAACGTTTCGTCCGAGGCATACCAGCATTGCGTGTCGATTCCGAGGTGTTGCAAGTGCTGATAAAGCGGTACGAAGTACTGGATGGGATGCGAGTTGATGAAGATGACCCGCGGGCGGTTGGCTGGTGTCGTGGTTTCCATCACCTGCTCACGCGAAATTTCTCCAAAACTGCGCCCGCCCAAACCTGGCTCCAATGCGTTTTGCCAGCTTTGAATTCTTGAATGGGCAACACCTGTCGCATACGCGGACTTAAGAATGCGCCGTCGGACTCAAGCTTTTCCGCAAGCCAGGGTTTGAACGGAAACGTAAACCCCTGCTTCTTCCTAAATACAATCTCCGGCAGGAGTACATCTTCGAAAGCCTTCGTGAGAAAGTACTTCGGTCGATCAACCTTTGTTTGGCGATACAGACTTGCCAATCGTACTGCTTGCGAAATCACGTCCGCATCCAGAAATGGAACGCGCGCTTCGAGGGCAAAACGCATACTCATCACGTCCGTGTCTTTGAGTAATTGACCCTTCATGTAGAAATCATATTCGAGGGTCATCGCCTCGCTCGCCCCTCGTATTTCAGGAGCGGGCTGGTATGGAACTGCTGAGAGTGTGTTCCAAATTTCACTTTCAGTGCAGTCGAGAATTTGTGCAATGGCTTCTGGCGTGAATATACCTCGTAAGAACAATGCGTCTCCAACGGCACCTTCGATTGACAGATAACAGACTCGTGCTAAGTTGCGACGCACTCTACTTGCGAGACGGGCCGCCAGCACTTTGGCGGGCAGTCGCCTCAACATCGGTATGAACTTCGCCCGGTGGCTGGATTGGTATCCTGCAAATAGTTCGTCGGCTCCAAGTCCGGACAACACCGCCTTCAGCCCAGCGTCATGGGCTGCCTGTGAAACAAAGTAGGAGTTGACGCCATCGATGGTTGGCTGATCCATCGCATCCAAAATACGAGGCATCTGTTGCCACATCATTGACTTGTCGACAGTGACTGATGTGTGACGACGCCCACCGGTCTTCGCGATAACAAGGGATTGATACGGTTTTTCATCGAACTCGGCATCAGAAAAGTTTACCGAGACGGTCACGAGAGAATTGCCAACCTCTCGCGCGGCCAGCGAGGTAAGTAAGCTTGAGTCAACTCCGCCGCTTAGAAACACACCGAGCGGCGCATCGGCAACAAGATTTCTCTTAAGTGCCATTTCCACGGACTGACGCACGACCAGGAGTCCTTCTTCAACCGAACGAAGCGGAGGTAGGGACTCCGTAGTGAAGTAACTCACCTGTTTTTGGGCGAGAGTTTGGGTGTCGATCTCCAAGAAACATCCCGGTTGGAGCGGTCGGACCGCATCAATTGTGGTGATTGGATGCGGCAGGTAGCCAAAGGCAAGAAAGGTCGCCTTCCACCTCGTATCTTCTTTCCAAGGCAGACCGCTTGCGCAAAAGGCCTTTGCTTCCGACGCGAAAACGATTTGATCGTCGAACGACCATATATACATGGGTTTTACACCAGGATAGTCGCGAACCAGCAACAACTTGTTTGCAAAAACATCGAACAGGGCGAAAGCAAAAATTCCTCGAAAGCGGCGGAAAGCATCGCTACCCCAGTGTCGATATGCTTGGAGGATGACTTCGGTGTCGGAGTTCGATTGAAATCGTAATCCTTGCCTTACAAGCTCGGATCTCAGTTCGCGGTAGTTGTAAACTTCACCATTATAGCTCAGCACCAGTTCGCCGTCTCCATAGATCATCGGTTGATGCCCACTGGCTGTAAGGTCGATAATTGACAGTCGCCTATGGCCAAGGGTCAAGCCACCATGCTGGAACACGCCCTCATCGTCGGGGCCGCCATGCTGCAAAGCTGAGAGCATCGAGGTAACGATCTGCCGTGCATCTTGCGAATTTCGTTTGGTTATGATTCCTGCTATTCGGCACATGAACTAGAGCGGGATTCGACTTTTGTTAATTGTCGGAATAATATCCCTGACCATCCTTGTACTGGCCGTAGCCATACCCGTAGCCGTAGCCATATCCGTATCCGTAACCATAACCACCGTAACCATAACCAGGACCTGAGCGGGCAATGTCATTAAAAATGATACTTGTATTCTTGAGGCGGCCGGAACGATGGAAGTCTTCGGCCGTTCGAAGCAAGTTCTTTGGTGTGTAGTTCTGACGTACCACAAAAATGAGGTGATCGGCATAGCTCGCCAAGTTGAAGGCGTCGCTTACCAACGCGAGAGGCGGTGTGTCTACGATGACGTAGTCGTAGCGGCTGCGGGCGGTTTCGATAAACTTCGCCATTCGTTCATTCAACAGCAATTCCGCGGGGTTCGGTGGCACAGGTCCACCGCTCACTAAATCCAAGTTCTCGAACTTCGTTTTTTGAACGATCTCATCGAACTCTGATATAGACGCCAGATAGGTGCTCAAACCAACGCGGTTATCGAGCTCAAAGTCCATGTAAATGCGTGGTTTGCGCATATCGGCGCCGATGATCAGCGTTCGTCTTCCTGACATCGCGAATACGGAGGCCAAGTTGATCGATGTGAACGTTTTGCCCTCACCGGAAATTGAACTGGTGATCAAGAAAACAGCTTTCGACTTTCCTCCCATGAAGTAGTTGAGGTTGGTACGAAGCGCTCTAAATGATTCGGCGATCGCGGACTTTGGTGATTGAAGTACCTCCATGTTCGATCCTGATTTTTTGTGACCGACGCCGCCGATAAATGGGATCCGAGTGATTTTCTCAATGTCTTCACGCGACTGAACGCGGGTATTGATCACCTCAAGGAAAAAGCAGAAAGCGAGCGGAACACCAAACCCAACGAAGAGCGCGAGTGAATAGTTCTGACTCGTCTTCGGCGAAATCGGTCCACCAGATTGCATCGGGGGGTTTACGATCACGATATCGCTTGTGTTGGCCGCCTTTGAAATGCTTACCTCCGCCCTTTTTTGAAGGAGGAATACGTACAAGTTCTCGAGTAGAGCAAAATCCCTTTTGATTCTAATGTATTGGCGCTCGATGTCAGGAAGGTCGTTCATTTGACGTTCCAGGTCTCGCACACTGCTGGCAATGAAGTCGAGTGTGATTTTATTTACAGCTTTTTGATTCTTAACCGCCTCCGAGATATTTGCCTTGAGTTCCAGAACTCGCTTCTTCTTGTCTACAATCAATGGGTTGTTCGACTGCTCAGAATTACTGAGCAATTTCAGGCTCGTTTGGATCCGAACCATCTCCTCCACAAGAGTCGATAAAATGTTATCTTGAATACCAACCGATGTTGGTAAAATAACTTGATCGACACCCTGCTGTGTTCCCAAGTAATCGGTGAGATAGTTGAAGTATCGATCACTGATCGTCAGTTGGGTTTTCTGCAGTTCCAAGTCCTTTATCCTCTCGTAGAGATGCGATGCCTCCTGGTTCAGATCGGTCATCAAATTCTTATTCTTGAATCCTTGGACCTTCATTTCTGCTCTTCTGAGGGAATCGCTGATACCAGCGAGTTGGCGGTTGATGAATTCAATAGAGAGGCTTGCGGTCTGATTCTTTTTATCTAGATCGTAAATCTGGTACTGACTAATCACCCCCGCGAGGAAGTCAATCTCTTTCTGAACGAGTGGACCGGTGGTCGATAAATTAATTACACCAGCGCGCTCTTGTGCCCAATCGGCGTTTAACTTACCCACGTAACCGCCCACAAGAAGCTTGGGGTGCGTATATCGAAAAATGTATTGAATCCCTTTTACTGGTTCGATCGGGCCGGTTTTGCGGAAGACAACGCGTACATTGTTGTACACTACGCTGTCTCCGAACAGGAACTTCTGCACGAGCTCAGGGTTTTTCTCTTCGTCAAACTCTCCAACAGGACGCAACTCAAAGAAGCTGTCATCTAAAACGGTGAAGTAGAATTGAGCACCCATTGCGGAACGCTCCTTTGCAACGGATGCCTTCACGGGCACCGATTTATAATTCTCCGAAACTAGAAATTTACCTTCCCGGTGAAAGCTTGTTTCAAAATCGAGTTCGTCGATGGCGCTTTGGATCAGCGGGTACGACCTGATTAGGTACAACTCGTTGTAGTAGTTTCTATAATAACTCACGAGTGGGTTATCATAAAGCAGCTTACCGCCCGAGATTTCTTGTTGCTCCTTGATGATAATCGACGCATTCACTGGGTAAATGCGTTGCGAGTAACGATTCTTAATAAAAGCCGTAGCCAAGCAGATCGCAATCGACAGTACGAACAAGTACCAGAATCGGACGGCTCGCGCCAACACGCGCTTAAAATCGACTGCAATTCCTTGTTTCGATCCGTCTTCTGTTGATTGGTTGTATGGCAGTTCTGTCAAAGCGGTTCTATTTATTAGCTAAGTTCAAGGCCAGCAGGATCACGGAGGTGGCAGACACAAAAAGCGCGAGGTTAGGCCCTACGTAAGTTCGGAATGGGCGCTGCTTCAACGGAGCCACCACAATCACATCATTCTGTTGAACAAAATAAAAAGGTGACTCCACCAATGACTCGTCGAGTAAGTCAACATATTGAACGCTGACCGCGCCGGTTGGCGACTGACGTATGATTTTCACCGAAGATCGGTCAGCTAGGTCCCCTAAGCCACCAGCCAAACCAAGCACCTCCATGATGCTAACACGGTTGTTCTGCAACTGCACTTGGCCTTCGCGGCGAACTTCTCCGAGCACAGTAACGCGGAAGTTAACGACGCGTACCACCACCTTCGGTGACTCGATAAATTGAGCGGCGAGCCCTTGAAGCAACTCTTGTGCCTCGAAGACGGACAGGCCACTCACTTTCACTTTACCAATGACAGGGTAGTTGATCTCTCCGTGTGGATCTACCAATTCACCAATCAAGGCGATGGTTTGTGGGTTGACTGCAGTAGCGGGAGTCTGCGACTTCAAGAAATCAAATTCAGATGGGCTCAAACTTTCAAAGCGAACGGATAAAACATCCTGGGGTTGAATCTTGATGTCCTTGAGTTGGATTTGATAGGATCTCAAAGTCGTATCCTTAGGGATATCTTTCTTAGACAAATCCGACTTCTGCAGATAGACATATTTCCGATTGGGTACACACCCAGAAACCACCAAACCGATTAAAACAGAAAGAACGAGCAATCGAGCGACCTTGGGCATGGAGTTAAGTTTGGGGCTGTTCACTTTTCGACTTTACGCATTCCAAATTGAGTGCACCTACTTCACCCTCGTTAAATCCCAAATCTGTTTAATCTGACCAACAAATTGGCGCATCTCCCTCAAAGGTATCATGTTCGGTCCATCGCTCAAAGCCGTCTCAGGAGTAGGATGGGTCTCAATGAAGAACCCGTCTACTCCCACCGCTGCAGCTGCCCTCGCAAGCGGCCCTGTATACTGACGGTCTCCTCCACTCTTTCCGCCAAGTCCACCCGGCCGTTGAATGCTATGCGTCACGTCGAACACAACGGGTGTATACTGACGCATGATCGGAAGTGACCGGAAGTCAACTACTAAATTGTGATAACCAAACGATGACCCGCGCTCAGTCAGGAACACACGGTCATTGCCTTCACCTTTCACTTTGTCCACGGCATACTTCATATCCTCTGGCGCCATGAACTGTCCTTTTTTAATCTTCACTGGTTTGCCGGTTCGCGCCGCAGCAATCAACAAGTCGGTTTGCCGACACAGGAAAGCAGGTATTTGGAGTACGTCGACCACCGAGGCAACCTCGGCGCATTGTGCACTTTCGTGTACGTCCGTCACTACTGGAACATCTAACTCGTCGCGCACACGACGAAGAATGTCCAAGCCGGCGTCCATCGAAGGCCCACGATAAGAACCCGACGATGTTCGGTTCGCTTTGTCAAACGAAGACTTGAACACGTAACCAATCCCAAGTTCCGCACAAATCTGCTTCACTACTGTCCCCGTTTCTACGCACAAGTCGTAGCTCTCCGCTGCGCAAGGCCCAGCAAACAAGACGAGTTTACCTCCGCCTAACTCAACACCTTCTGAAATTTTTACCGACATACTAATTCATTAATTCAAAATCATAACTAACTCTACCGAACCAACTTCTCCAAGTACCCCTTCGCTGCCAGCACCAAGTCTGCCACCTCACGGATCACACCTTGTCCGCCTTTTGCGCGGGTCACCAGTTCAGCATACTCCTGCACGTAGGCCGGCGCATCCGCAGGACATACTGCGATCCCTGCCTGCTTCAAAACAGACAAGTCATTGATGTCGTCGCCAACATAGATTACTTCTTTCTTTTTCAACTCGTGGAACTCGAGGACCTTCTGAAATACAGCGGCCTTGTCGACGATGCCTTGGTGGCAGAAATCCAATCGCAGTTCCGACGCACGCTTTGCCACCGCCCCAGACTCGCGACCAGAAATCGCACCGGTTAACACTCCGGCCTTTTTCAGATGGGCGATGATCTGTCCATCCTTCACATTGAAGCTCTTGATCTCCTTGCCCGACTCATCGTAAATGATCCGACCGTCGGTTAGTACGCCATCTACATCGAAAATAACGGCTTTCACACTCGCAGCCTTTTTCACAAGGCTTTTGGGATATTTGTCAAGGATCGATTTCACTCTTATATATTATGTCGCAGCAGCCCGACGATACTTGGGCCTGAATCAATCCCGAAAATTAGGAAATCCTTTTAATTTAAGACAATTTCGGTCGTACTGCCCTATCATGAAAGCCTTCAAAACCATCCTTTCGCTGGCGATTACGGTATCGCTCGTCTATGCACTCAACCGCAGTTGGACCGGGCTGCCTGGTGTAGATACGCTTCCAGCCCTCGGAAAACTCCTCGATCCCTTCCATGGATTCTGGCAAAACGCTGAATCCAGCCCGAACATTCCGGACGAACTAACTATTTCAGGCTTAAAGGATGAGGTGAAAGTGGTGTACGACAGCATGCTGATTCCCCACATTTTCGCCTCCAACGACGAAGACCTCTATTTCACTCAGGGATACGTGACGGCCTCGCAAAGGCTTTGGCAGATGGAAACCCAAATCTTGGCAGGTGCCGGTCGACTAGCGGAAGTGCTCGGACCTGGGTTACTGCCGCGCGATCGCTCCCAACGAAGAATAGGAATGGTGTACGCCGCTCAGCGCGCGCTTGAAAAAACTGAATCCGACCCAACTACCAAGGCAGTCCTCGACAGTTACACAGCAGGTATCAATGCATATATCCAAACGCTCGATGACGAGAACCTTCCGTTCGAATACAAGCTATTGAACTATCGCCCGGAACCGTGGACCAACTTCAAGTCTGCGATGCTTCTCAAAAACATGGCGCAAACACTGAACCTCGGTGAGAAAGACAAAGAGATGACGATGGCTCTGCAAATGTTTGGAATGCCTGTCGTTGACTTACTCTGGCCCGACAACGAGCACACCGACCCAATCGTGGATCGGACTGGTCAATGGAAATTTCCTCCAGTGAAGTTGTCCACTCCACCAATGGCTTTTGATTCCTTACCAACCGTGGCCATGCGCGCGAGTCATGAAAAATCCAGCAAAGACGTTGGGAGCAACAACTGGGCAGTGAGTGGAACGAAAACCGCGACAGGATCACCCCTTCTTTGCAACGATCCTCACCTGAACTTGTCGTTGCCCTCCATTTGGTTTGCGATCCGTCTTCATTCACCTTCCGTCAATGTGATGGGCAGTTCGTTACCGGGTGCACCTGGCGTCGTGATTGGTTTCAACGATTCGATTGCGTGGGGTGTGACCAACGCGCAGCGCGACCTTGTCGACTATTATCGTGTCAAGTTCAAGGATCTAAGCCTCAACGAATACTGGTCGGATGGGCAATGGAAAAAAGCGACAAAAGTAGTTGAGACTTTTCAAGTACGTGGCCAAGCTCCTTTCGTGGACACGGTGACGTACACGCACATAGGCCCCATCCCGAACGATAAGAGTTTTAATGGTCCGAGTTCAACCGAACTGGATGCATTTCGCTGGGTGTCGCACGATCCTTCCGATGAGTTGAAGACCTTCTATCTCCTCAACCGCGGAAAGAATCACGACGATTACATGAAAGCATTGGACAACTTCCACTCACCTGCGCAAAACTTCGTGTTTGCCTCCG
>JBGAGB010000033.1:0-48797 GCA_044226945.1 Cyclobacteriaceae bacterium
GTTCTTGATCTCTTTCATGACATCCTTCGAGCTATTCTTCAGAAATGTCTTGTAGAAATTGATACCACCGCTTTTGCCAAAGTAGAAACTCAATCCTTTGGAGGTGTATTTCACGGGGTAAGGAAGTGAAATTTCGGCTTGAGCTCCACTTACGAATAGGTCAAGTTTGCCATATTTCTTTAGTTCGGGAACGATGTCCACCGCACGGCTGAGATGCCCGTTTCCTGTACCTTGAATGGCGTAGAGTATTTTCATTTTTTGAGTGTCATGAACTCATTGACAAGATCCTTAAATATCTCGTCATTATCCAACTCGTTCCTGAAGCGTTTGTTGATCTTGATCGATTGTGCCAAACGGTCTTCGTGGTATCGATAAATCCTCCAAGTTCCCTTGTCGTACTCAAGTGCCGTCAGGTTTTCGACCCAATCACCTGAGTTGAGATAAGTTACTTCCCCCTTTTCGTTGGCAATCGTTTTCATTTCGGGGTGGTGGATGTGACCGCATACGACATACTGGAACCCGTTCTCGATCGCGATACCTGCGGCGGTTTTCTCAAAGTCGTTGATGAACGAGACCGCTTGCTTAACGCTATCCTTGATTTTCTTAGACAACGAAATCTTGCCCCGACCCAAGAGCCGAAGGATAAAGTTGACAAAAGTATTCAAGTGGATCAACAGGTCGTAACCGACTGCACCCAGTCGTGCCAACCATTTTGAATATTGCATCGTTACATCGAAAACGTCACCGTGAAAGATCCAAGCGGCCTTCCCGCTCAGCTGCAATACTTGCTTGTTCGCAATCTGAAAGTTTCCAAGTCGGAATCCTGCAAATTTGCGGAGCATCTCGTCGTGATTACCCGTGAGGTAGGTGACACGCACACCCTTCGACAACAGTCCCGTGATGTGTTTGACTACTTGCATGTGCGACTGTGGCCAATAGCGTTTACTGAATTGCCACATGTCGATGATGTCGCCGTTCAGGATGAGGCGCTTTGGACGAATCGACTTCAGGTATTTCAGGAGCTCTTCAGAGTGGCAGCCGTAGGTGCCGAGGTGAACATCTGAAATGATCACCAGGTCGACATCTCGTTTTTTGGCTTTACCCATAGACGTGGACCAAAGGTACCGAAAAGGATATTACCAGGATGTTACCGATCCGTGATCGACAGTTCATTTGAAAACGAACCGCAAGTATTTGATTTTTTCCCCTTTCGCGCTAAACATCTCCTCGTACCGTGTTTTGATGTCGAAGCATTCAGGCCGTAGGGGTGATTCATAGAGGTCGTGTGTGAATTGGAAATCCTCAATGTCGCTTCGATACGACAGTTGCTCCAGCGTAAAATCGAACAGGGCGGTGTTGTCTGTCTTAAAGCGGAAGTAGTGACCCGGTTTCAGCATTTTTTTGTAAGAATCCATAAACCGCACACTGGTCAGTCGGCGCTTCACGTCGCGCTTCCTGGGCCTTGGATCTGGGAAGGTGAGCCATATTTCATCTACTTCCCCGAGTGCAAAGAAACTCTCGATGTCAATGATTTGAGCTCGGAGAAACCCCACGTTATTCAATTGCTGCTCGAGTGCAAGGGTGCTTCCTTTCCACAACCGGTCGCCCTTCACGTCGACGCCGATAAAGTTCCTATTGGGAAACTGCTTTGCAAGTCCGACAGAGTATTCGCCGCGACCGCAGGCAAGCTCGACGGTGATTGGATTTGCATTCTTAAAATAGAGGTCAGCCCAATTCCCGCGAATCTTGGTGTACAGTTCTTTGCCCCGCTCCAACACGTTGTCTCGTTCGGCGACAACTGCGAATCGAAATAGCTTATTCTTCACTTCTAATGATCAAACGCGCGAAGATAATCAACAGCCGTTTTATTTATAGTCCTTCCACTTCGGCCACAACGAAAGTGCTTCCCCCGACAAAAATGAGGTCTTCACGATGGGCCAGCCGGCGTGCCTGATCGATGGCCTCGTTGACATTTGGAATTGCGTCACCTACCAAGCCGAAGGTCTTCGCCAAAGCCTGTAGTTCGGCGGCTGGCATCGCGCGGGGGATCGATGCCTCGCAGAAAAAATAGATAGCGTCTTTGGGGAGTTGCACCAGTACGCCGCTGATGTCTTTATCTTTCACCATTCCAACAATCATGAAAAGTCGCCGGTATTGCTCGCGATTCAACTGCGACATGACTTGCGCAATCCCTGCTTCGTTATGGCCCGTGTCGCAAATCACGCGCGGGTTCTCTCCCACCGTCTGCCATCTTCCTTTTAAGTTCGTGTTCGTTACCGTTTTTTGAAGCCCCGATTCCAACTGCTCCTGTGTGATCACAAAACCATGCGAGGCTAAGGCGCGGATCACTGCAATGACACCAGGTATGTTTCTTTGTTGATAGATTCCAGGCAATGGGAAGCCGTCGACACGCCATGTGTGCTGTCCATTCTCGGCGACCTCAAGTCGTTCCCCTTGCAGAATGGCTGTAATTCGATCGGCCGCGAACTGGATTGAAGCGCCAGACTGGTGTGCTTTAGCCTCGAAGACAGCTGCCACCTCTTCCTGGCGCTCGCTCACGACCACAGGAACGCCCGCCTTGATGATGCCGGCCTTCTCAGACGCAATTTTTTGCAGTGTGTCGCCAAGCAGATCTTTGTGGTCGAAGGAGATGTTGGTAATTAAGGACAACACGGGAGTAATGACGTTCGTCGAGTCGAGGCGCCCACCGAGTCCTACCTCAATAACGGCGATGTCGACCTGAGCTTGCGCGAAGTATTCGTATGCCATTGCCACCGTGATCTCAAAGAAAGAGGGTTTGATCGTTTCAATCGCTGGACGAATCTTATTTACAAAATCAACGACAAACTGGCGTTCTATCTCCTTGCCATTGATCCGAATCCGTTCGGTAAACTCTTTCAGATGGGGTGATGTATATAGGCCGACTTTCCATCCAGCCTCCTGCAGAATCGAAGCGATCATGTGCGATGAACTCCCCTTTCCATTGGTGCCCGCGATGTGAACTGATCTGAATTTTCTTTCAGGATGATCAAGGACCTCCATCAGCCGTTCGGTGTTGACTAGGTCTGCTTTGTATGCCGCCGCTCCAATCCGTTGAAAGATGGGCAGATTGTCGTACAGGTACTGGAGGGTTTCGTTGTAGGTGGTCAACATCGGAGGCGAAACTTAAAACACGGCGTCGAACAAAAAAAGAAGGCTCGCCTCAGCATTGAATAAAAAAAGGCTGCCTTTTACGGGCAGCCTCTTGGTGCATCTTCTAATCTGGTTACTTACCGAGTTTGATCAGCTTGTAGCCCAGTGAAATTTGGATGACTTTATTCTTGAAACTCACGGGGTTAGAGGCATCAGCCTGCAACTTGATGTCAGACAAGCCGATGTTGTACCGTGCGTCCAAGGTCAGACCAAATGGCAAATCCCAACCGGCGCCTAAGTTGATCGAGGTATCGTTCTTCTTGCTGAAGAGCGCCTGAGCCGACTGAGTGCTATTGGTGTTTTGAACCGTTTTCTTGAGATCGTCGATCGTCAAGAAACCAAACTGGGGACCAACTTGCAGGTTAAGACCCGCCACGAGGTAGAGCTTCAACATGATGGGCACGTTGATGTAGTCAAAATTTGCCTTGTAATTGGTGGTATTCACCTGAAAGTTGCTCCCTTGTTTGGAGAACAAGATTTCTGGTTGAATACCGATCTTGGTAATCTTGATCAATGCAAAGGCGCCACCATGATAACCAGTTCGGTTATCGATATTTGAAGCACCTGCATTCACATCGAACTTTGAAAGATTAAGGCCACCCTTGAGACCTACCGCAAACTGGACTTGAGACATTCCTTGGAGCGCGAAGCCAGCCACGAACAGGACAACTAAAATGAGTTTTGATTTCATAGATGTTGTTTAACCCACCAAAGTTAGCATTTTTTTAATCTCGTGACCCGAGGTAGACTTGGATACCAATTCTAAAGTTAAGACCACTCGAAATAGTCTTGGCATCGGTATTTTTCTGTTTGTCTGACGACGAACTGTATTGAAGCAACGGCTCGATCGACACAAAGTCGTTTAGAAAATACGCATAGCCTACACCAAGCGCCCAATCGAAAGTGCTATACTTGGTTTCTGTCGTTGTTGGCCCGTTCGTTCCCTTGGTTTTGCTGCTTCCAAAGCCTACGAGCCCCTGGAAGAAAACTCCAGGTTGAAGGTAGTAGCGAACAAAAGGAGTTAAGGTAAAGCTAGAACTTGAGGTCTTCGTGCCGTTGCCATCGGGTTTAAAGGAGCCAGACCCGATGGAGAGGCTTGCACCCGCTGCTACATTGTTCATGAAGAAGTATCCAGCACTTGGAGATATTGAAAAGGCTGTACTTTTCCCGAGCGTCGAGGTTGTACCATTGTTATCATATTTGTTGGTCGTCGAGCTAAAGCCCGCGCTACCGCCGATCAAATACCGTCCCTTGTTGAACTGTGCAAATGCACCAGATGCAACCAGTAGCAATGCGATTACTGTAACGATTCTTTTCATAATGAATGTTTGATAAATGGTTTAAAGTAAATGAATACTCTCCGGGTCGCTGCACACAAAAATCGTGTGTGGACAGAATGCCCGTTAAACGGAGTTATACGCAGGTAAAGAGATTGGGTTAACAAATATTGACTGCCGGACAATGTCCGAAATCGACCTGAGTCCATCGAGGTCTACCCAATGTGAGGTACTAAAGTCCTTGGTCTGGATTCTTGCCCCGTATAGTGCGGTAGAAGCTTAGCAACAAGTTAATGTCTGTTTCAACATCTGATGGGTAGAGTGGCTCCCCGATGACCACTTCCTTTTTTTGATAGTCGAATCCAACGGGCACCACCGGGATATTGGCAGCTTTTGCAATGTACCAAAACCCAGTCTTGAGTTTGTCTACCTTCTTGCGCGTTCCTTCCGGGGCAATAGCAAGTATAAATCGATCGGTATCATTTGCAATAGAGGCGACCTGTTGCACCATGTCGTGGCTTTTGTCGCGATAAACTGGAATGCCGCCGATCCAACGAAAGAACCAACCGTACGGAGCTCTGAACAACTGGCTCTTGCCGAGGTACCGAGCATGTTGCATTCTTAGAATGCTCCTTGCTGCCACACCCACAACAAAGTCCCAATTGCTCGTATGTGGAGCCACGGCACAGATGTACTTGTTGATGCTTGGCATCTGGCCACGGATTTTCCAACCAGCTAATTTGAATAACAACATGAACAGCGGTCGCAACATACGAGCTACTTGAACAATCCGTCCAGGAGAGAATCATTTGCCATATACGGCATCGTTACTTGAAATGAACTGTTTTCGGAAACAGCGCGCATGGCGGTGGCCAAGGCTCCGGTATTGCGTGCCCATGCGCGACGAGCGATACCATTATTTACGTCGAAGTAGAGCATGTTTTCGAGGCGCTTTTGTGCGTCGTCGGTTCCATCTAAGAAGAGGCCAAACCCACCGTTCATCACTTCACCCCAACCAACGCCGCCACCGTTGTGTATCGATACCCAGGTGGCACCGCGGAACGAGTCGCCAATCACGTTGTGGATCGCCATATCGGCCGTGAACTTAGATCCATCGTAGATGCTTGAAGTCTCGCGATAAGGACTATCTGTACCAGACACATCGTGATGATCACGACCGAGCACGACCTCACCGATTTCACCCCGTTGGATGGCCGCGTTGAATGCTGAGGCAATTCGAATACGACCCACCGCATCGGCGTATAAAATCCTGGCCTTCGATCCGACGACGAGCTTGTTCTCGCGTGCTGCGGCAATCCAGTTGATATTGTCAGTGAGTTGATCCTGAATGTCAGCGGGGGCATCGCGTTTCATTTCTTCCAAAACTGACAGCGCCAACGCGTCGGTTTTATCAAGATCCGATTGTTTACCCGACGTGCACACCCAACGGAATGGGCCGAAGCCGAAGTCGAAACACATTGGGCCCATGATATCCTGGACGTACGAGGGATACTTGAAGTTGATACCATCGGCTGCCATCACATCGGCACCCGCGCGTGAAGCTTCCAGAAGAAATGCGTTTCCGTAATCAAAGAAGTACGTCCCTTTTGCCACATGGCGTTGTATCGCGGCTGCGTGACGTCTTAGGGTTGCTTGAACCAAGCTTTTGAATTGGGCCGGGTCATTGGCCATTAATGCTTGCGCTGTGTCGAAGTCCACACCCACTGGATAGTACCCCCCTGCCCAGGGATTGTGAAGAGAGGTTTGATCGGAACCCAGATCGACGTGGATTTGCTCTTGGTCGAAATATTCCCAGACGTCGACGATATTCCCTAGATATGCGATCGATACAACTTCTCTGCGCGCCTTTGCTTGGTTCACTCGCTTCGCTAATGAAGGCAGATCGACCACCAATTCGTCGACCCATCCCTGCTCATGACGTTTTCTTGCGGCCTTTTCGTTCACCTCAGCAATGACTGAAATACATCCTGCAATGTTGCCGGCTTTCGGTTGCGCCCCACTCATCCCACCGAGGCCAGAACTCAGGAAAAGCTTGGCGCTCAAGCCTTCGCGAGCTTTCGCGATCTTCCGACCTGCGTTCATGATGGTAATCGTAGTGCCATGTACAATTCCTTGTGGCCCGATATACATGTATGATCCAGCGGTCATTTGTCCATACTGCGTCACACCAAGGGCGTTGTATTTCTCCCAGTCAAGTTGTGATGAGTAGTTGGGGATCATCATACCATTGGTGACCACCACTCGCGGCGCCTTGGGTGATGAGGGGAACAATCCCATGGGATGTCCCGAGTACATGTGAAGGGTTTGGTCTTCGCTCATCTGAGCGAGGTACTTCATCGTCAACAGATATTGCGCCCAGTTTTGAAATACCGCACCATTACCACCATAGGTGATCAATTCATGGGGATGTTGTGCGACAGCGGGATCTAGGTTGTTTTGGATCATCAGCATGATGGCTGCTGCCTTCTTAGTCCGATGTGGGTACTCGGCTAAACTGCGCGCGTGCATGTCATACGTCGGGCGGAACCGATGCATGTAGATTCGACCATAGGCGATTAACTCACGGGCGAACTCTGGTGCGAGGGTCGCATGATGGCGTGGGTGAAAGTACCGGAGGGCATTGCGAACAGCGAGGCGTTTCTCTTCAACGGACAAAACGTCCCTCCTTTTCGGAGCGTGATTAACAGTTGGGTCGTAGGCACGAGGCTCCGGCAACTCATCAGGAATACCTTGTAAAATCTCTTGTGCGAACGTCATGCAATACGGTTTTTCTGGAAATGATGCGGCAAGAAATTCTCTTTCGTGTATTTATATCCTGCGTCAAATATCTCTTGGGCGCGCCCCATTTCAAAAACACTGTATCGGGCCATGTGGGGAGGTTCAATGACAAGATCGCACAACATTCGGCTCGCCGTCGTGTTGGCAGAAATGGTCACGAGCATGCTCCGTTCAATAATCGCCTTTAAGCTGCGTTCGTCATACTCCGGAGTGAGGTGATTGCAATGCGATCCTATTAAGAAGTCGCAATTCTCACGGATTGGTCGTGCAGGCAAGTTGTCGAGCAACCCTCCATCCACATACAGGTGACCATCGAAGAGTACTGGATCGAAAACGCCAGGAATGCTGCAGGAAGCGATCACTGCGGGAGCGAGTTCACCGCTAGAGAAGTAGCGAATCTCACCGCGACGGATTTCGGTCGCGGCAACGGTAAGGGGAAGTTTTAGGTCATCAAACTTGTTTGACGGGACATACTTCAACAGGAGCATTTGAAGTCCTTCCATCTTGAGGAGGCCACTCCATGCCCATGCAATCTTCACGGAGCGGAAGATGCTCAGTTGCTTGATCGCCTCAAAGATTTCGTCGGGCTTGAGGCCACAGGCATAAAGCGTTGCGACGATTGAACCGGCACTTGTTCCAGAGATAACAGAAGGCTTTACACCCAATTCTTCCAATGCTTTGATGACGCCGATGTGGGCGATGCCCCTCGCCCCGCCGCCCGAAAGCGCTAGTCCGATCTTCATGTCACCAAGTTAATGCTTTTGGAGGAGCATTGAATCACCCGATAGAAGACAGGGAAAAAGTGTCTTTGATGCGTACACCACGTTCGGTATGCGCGACAGTTGCACATTCATGAACAGGATCATGTTCGAAAAAAAGAATGTACCCGTTGTCGGCGGCCTCCTTTAGGAACTTCTCCTTTTCTGTCATCGTGATCAATGGCCTGGTGTCATAGCCCATCACGTAAGGAACCGGTATGTGCGATGAAGAGGGTATTAGATCAGCTACGAAGCACAATATTTTACCCTTGTATTTGATCAGGGGTACCATCATGCTTTCGGTATGGCCGTTCACATGTAGGATATCAAACTGTGGAAATGGCGAAGGCAAATTCGTGTCAACCATTTTAAGGTGGCCGCTCTCTTTCATCGGAATGATGTTCTCCTTCAAGAAACTTGCACGCTCGCGGGCATTGGGTTCGGTGGCCCATTTCCAGTGGGCTTCGTTTGACCAATAGTTTGCGTTTGGAAATACGAGTTCGAGTTTATCGCCGTCTTTGCGAACACCACCACCACAATGATCGAAGTGAAGGTGGGTCAAGAAGACATCGGTGACATCTTTGAAATCATAGCCTGCTTGCTGGATGGATTTCGTCAGGGAACCGTCGCCATGCAAGTAGTAGTGTCGGAAGAAATCGTGACCTTGTTTGTCGCCGAGTCCGTTGTCGATCAGGATTAGGCGATTGCCATCTTCGATGAGCAAACACCGCATGGCCCAAGAACACAGGTTGCGCTCGTCGGCGGGATTAGTTTTATTCCAGATAGACTTTGGAACGACACCAAACATGGCGCCTCCATCTAGTTTGAAATAGCCTGTATCAATTGAACTGAGTTTCATAGATCGGTTTGGTTTAATCGTCGTCTGATGGAGCAGCCCTCAGTGCTGGAATATAGTAAATAGCGATCGCAATGCCGGTCATGAATGCCGCAGAGATACCAGGGATGTTCATGTAACCAGAAACTGATGCGTCGACGGAGTTTGCTAACAATGCGAGTGCCCCACCGCCAATAAAAGCGAAGATAAATTTGCCCCTATTGGATTCATCTCCGATATCGAAAAAAGCATAAAAGAACAGTGCCCCAACCAACCCGATCGTTCCAAAATACGATCCTGCGAAATTGCCTTGAGTATGTAGATAGTAATTGACAACATGCCCGCTCAATAACGACGTCAAGTAAATAGTTGCAACTGGCCCTGCACCCAAGATGCGCTCAGCCGGTTTTCCAACGAGAATCAGGCCAGCAGCTGCCAAGACCATAGACGGGAAAGTCATGTGCACCCAACCTGCCGTCAAAAAACGCCAATGATCAATGGCCTCGAGTGGACGAATCTTAGTGATAGTAGCGCCGAACAACCACAGATCATTCCACAATGGGCGTAGCGCGTGCACGCCGCCGATCAGCATTGCGAGCGCGATGCAAAGGTTGCAGTTGACCACAATTGGAATGAATCGGTAACGCTTAGATGGAATAAGTAAGGAGAACCCGAGTGGAATGTCACGAATAAACTTGTTGATCACCTCGATCGATGATAGACCTTCGTACGTATGCCTGGCCCAAAGGCCCATCCGACGTGAAAACGTGCATGCGAGCACCCAGATTAGGTTTGGAACGATGAACCCTGCTATCGCTAACAAGAAAAAGTTCAAATCAGGAATGTAGGGATACCCAAACCAGGCTTTGGCCATCCAAAACTGCACGGTGCAGGTAAATGGGAACGCGATCCCAACCGCGTATGCACCGGGACTTGCTCTGTAATTATTGGATTCAAAGTTGGCAAACACTTCAAAATTGAACGCCAGCATTGTTGCGATCATCACGAGGCACGGCAGTAAGAAGCAGGTTGTCGATATGGGGATGTACTGCATCGGTAGTAATATCAATGCATTCAGGACACCCATCAGCAGCGTACCGCCAACAAATGAAAATAGATAAGGAAGGTAAAGAAATGAAAGCTCTCGTTCGGAGTTAATCGCCATCTTCCCAATTACTCCTTCACAACGCCCATCGCTGAAAACTTATCGATGCGTTGATTGATCAATTGATCAACGGGCAACGACTTGAGAGTCGAGTATGCCTCGAGTATGACGCGTTTCACTTCTGTCGACATCCATTTCACGTCGATATGTGCGCCGCCGAGTGGCTCTTTCACGATACCATCAATCAGTTTCAACTCGAGCATGTCCTTGGCAGTAAGTTTCAAGACCTCTGCTGCTTGCTCTTTGTAGTCCCAGCTACGCCAGAGGATTGAAGAACACGATTCTGGAGAGATGACGGAGTACCAAGTGTTCTCCAACATATACACTCGGTCGCCGATCGCAATGCCGAGCGCACCGCCACTTGCTCCTTCTCCGATAATAATGCAGATCACCGGCACCTTGAGCATAAACATTTCCTTCAAGTTGCGGGCAATCGCTTCGCCTTGACCGCGCTCTTCAGCTTCTAGTCCAGGAAAAGCGCCCGGTGTGTCAATGAAAGTGACAATCGGCTTGTTGAATTTCTCAGCCAGTTTCATCAACCGGAGTGCCTTCCGATAGCCCTCAGGATTCGCCATCCCGAAGTTTCGCATTTGACGTTGCTTTGTGTTGCGTCCTTTTTGCTGGCCGATCATCATGAACGTTTGGCCTTCAATGCTTCCGAAGCCGCCAACCATCGCTTTGTCGTCCGCTACGTTCCGATCACCATGCAATTCGATGAAGTCGGACGTGATTTCGTAAATATAATCGAGGGTATAAGGCCGGTCTGGGTGACGTGAAAGTTGAACACGTTGCCACCCCGTCAGGTTCTCGAAGGTTTCTGTCTTTAGTTCCACGATCTTCTTTTCGAGTGCCTGTATCGCACGGGTGACAGTCTCGTCGCTATCATCCGCCAATTGTTTCATGTCGGCAAGTTTTGCTTCAAGTTCCGCAATTGGTTTTTCAAAGTCCAGCAGCATCAATTTATCTTTTGGTCGTGCAAAATTAAGGAATGAAAACTTGTTGCCTCGGAAAGATCAAAATCAATTCAATTGAGTTTCAAATTTCAAAGGAAGTAAGTGTTTGTAAGTACCTAATAATCAGGTATTTATTGTCGTGATTTATAAACAACTCCCTCGTTGCAGTTGGTAACCAGTTTCTGCTGGATCTAGCCTAACGACATGAACGACCCGTCACCAGCGTCAGAATATCCAATTGACGTTAATGTCGTTGAATTAAAGCGAGTTCATTGGATATTCTGACATTGGTTCTTGTTTGTTTTCAGGCGTCGAACAGAATACAAAAAGAACCAACTATCAATTTCATAATGTACAACTGGCGGGAACCTGCCATAGCACCACGGCCAACCGGAAATCCTATTGTTAGCCGAGGATACGTGTGTACCCTCTTAATTGAACGAGATTGAATTGGCATTAGCGTTCATCACGATAAGCGGACAACAAAGGCTATACGGCTTTTTTGAGTTGAGCGCCGACCACTTTATACACCTTGCCATCTGGTTTGGTGAGAATGTACATTTCACCTTTGTGATCGCGACCAAATCGAACGTCGACTTTATCGTCTCCCGTGGTTTCGACGAGGTTCTTTGGGATCCCATTTATCGTCATTCGTAATTCACGAATCATCGCCTGCTTTCCCAACTTTAAATCGGCCATCTCAACAAAAAACAGCCGGCCTTTCACAATATCTCCGAACAGATACTTTCCTTTCAACTCGGACAGTTCTGAACCCCAATATTCCAGACCTCCGGAGATCGCGTTTCCTTCGTCGTGATCATACTGAGCGACCGGGTAGGTGTAATGATAAATTGAGTCGTCTGCCGGAAGCGGATACACCACGTTCATATTGTCGCGATATCGCATCACGAATGTGCCTTCTCGTTCGGGCCATCCATAGTCGCGGCCCGCCTCGATCAAGTTCAAGGCTTCGATATGATGGTGACCAATGTTGGAAGCGAGTATCTGACCGGACTTGCTCCAAGAAATTCGATGTGGGTTCCTAAATCCGTAAGCGAATATCTCCTTTACGACGGTTGGGTCGTCAGTTTTGACGAAGGGGTTATTTGGAGGAATACCATACCGTCCATTGGCGCTATTATGACCAAGGGGATCAATCCTGATAATCGTGCCCCAAATTTTCGACTTGCTGTGGGCAAGAGACGGATACCCCATTTCGACCGACGAGCCATCGCCAATGCCGATGTAGAGCAATCCAAAATCGGATGCGCCGGGTTTCGATAGAGGGTTAAACGTAATTTCCTGCATGCCATGGAAAGAGTGAACCATGTTGATCCGCATGAGCTCACGGCTGGTTCCCTTGAATGGATGCGCATTTGGTTCGGTGGTCTTCCATTCGGAAAGCACCCACTGCAACATAACTTTAATCGTGTCTACGTAGGCGAAATCTGCCTTACCTGAACCTGGACGTTCGACATGGGATGTATAGAGCAATCCGTTGTGGGCGAAATTTGGATGGAAGGCAAAGCTTCCAAAACCAGTTGCCAACCCAGGTGTGTTGATGAACGCAGGTTTAGCTTGAGCAATATCTAAGTACACCTCTGGACCTTTCGGGGTCAATCGGTATAGCTTTCCTCTCAAGTCAACGACGAATAGGTCTTTCGTATCGGGCCGGTAGTCGATCTTACAAATTCGAGTCTTCTGCCCTTTGTCGCTCGATGGTGGGATGGTCGCCACCTCTTGCAGATCGATCACCAAATCGGACATGGCGATCTTAGCTGGGATTGGGTCACTCAACTCGGTCCCATCGAGCTTCATTTCTTTTTTAGGTGGCGCTTCCTTCGTTCGGAGAAAAGCGATGATCGCGTTAATGTCTTCGAGGCCAAGGTGCCCGTAGGAGGGCATATAAGTATTGAATCGACTAAAAGTGATCTGCGCACGTTCATCGCCTGCGTCGATCATGGCCCGTGGGTCTTGGACGAACTTACGAATCCATTCTTCTGGGACTTCTTTCGTGAGCCCGCCGAGTTGAGGGCCAATTCCATTGTCTCGGAAGTTGTGGCACGAGCTACAGTTCTGCGTGAACACCATCGCTCCTCGGGCAACGCCCACCGTATCGACGGTTGACGCACGTTCACTTGCGCGTTGGCACGACGCTAACGTCAATATAATGGCGATCGAGATAAATGCTGTTTTCAAGATTCGTACGGTCGAGGTGATCGTACGAATTTAAGACTTCTTGAATTTGTTTTTCAGCATTGCCAATTTTTCCTCCATCGAACTGGACTCCTGCGCGGGTTGGCGCGCTGGCTTCGTGCGGGGCGTGTTATTTTCCTTTGATGGTGGACCGCCGAAGGGATTGCTCTTCAGTGACAGTGCTATTCGCTTCCTGGGAATATCGACCTCCATGACGGTGACCTTCACTTTCTGCTGCACGCTCACGACTTCATTGGGATCTTTCACAAACTTGTCGGCGAGGTGGCTGATGTGCACGAGCCCGTCTTGATGGACTCCAATGTCCACAAATGCTCCGAATGCAGTTACGTTGGTGACAATGCCAGGTAATACCATCCCGACTTTTAAATCTGCCAGGGTGTGGACTTTTTCGTCGAACGAGAACACTTCAAATTTCTCGCGCGGATCTCGACCTGGTTTTTCGAGTTCTGATATAATATCACCAAGCGTAGGTAGGCCAACTTTGTCAGTAATGTATTTCTTGAGGTCGAGTTTCTGTCGCAACTCTTTGCTCGTCATGAGATCTTTGACTTGGCAACCAAGGTCAGATGCGAACTTGTTGACGATCGAGTAGCTTTCCGGGTGAACGGCACTCGCATCCAAGGGGTTCTCTGAGTCGCGAATGCGCAAGAAACCAGCGCACTGTTCAAATGCCTTCCCGCCAAGGCGAGGTACATTTTGCAGGTCTGCCCTACTTTTGAATGCACCATTCTTGTTCCGATACTCGACGATGTTCTTCGCCAGTTGCGGACCTAGCCCAGAGACATACGACAAGAGCTCCTTGCTGGCCGTATTCACTTCTACTCCGACGGAGTTTACACAACTCATGACAACGTCGTCCAAGCCTGCTTTGAGTTTCGTTTGATCGACATCGTGTTGGTATTGTCCGACTCCAATGGATTTCGGATCTATTTTGACCAATTCGGCAAGGGGGTCGGTCAGGCGGCGGCCGATGGAGACGGCGCCACGAACGGTGACATCCTCGTTGGGAAATTCTTCCCGTGCTACTTCGGATGCGGAATAAACCGACGCACCACTTTCATTGACGGTGACAATAATAATGTTCGGAGGAAGTCCGACACTTCTTACGAACGATTCAGTTTCACGACTGGCGGTTCCGTTGCCGATGGCAATCGCTTCAATCTTGAAGCGGTCACAGAGTCCTAAAAGGATGGTTGCCGACTTCGCTATTTCCTTTTGCGGTTCATTCTGGTACAGGACAGTGTGGAACAGCAAGTCACCATGTTCACTTAGGCAGACGAGTTTGGTCCCCGTTCGAAATCCAGGATCGAGTGCCAACACGCGCTTGCTGCCGAGAGGTGCAGCCAGCAGGAGTTCTTTCAGGTTCGAAGCGAAGACTTTGATTGCTTCTTGGTCTGCCTTTACTTTCGAGTCGATTCGAACTTCTGTTTCCATCGTAGGCTTCAGCAGTCTCTTGTATGAATCCTTGGCTGCTTCCGATACGATCAAGCCAGCAGCACCTGACGTGGTCACAAATTGTTCTTGCAATAGGCGATGTGCTTGTTCTTCTTCCGGTCCTATATTAAGTGTGATGAAACCTTCATTTTCTGCTCGTCGCATGGCAAGCAGTCGATGAGATGGAACCTTTCCGATTGGTTCGTTCCAATCGAAATAGTCTTTAAACTTCTGTGCTTCTTCCGATTCGGCCTTAGACTTAATGACTTTCGCCTCGACAGTTCCCTCACGCCAGAATAAATCGCGGACCTTTTGACGAGCTTCTTGATTTTCGCTGATCCACTCTGCGATGATGTCGCTGGCTCCGGTGATTGCTTCCTGGGCGGATGCTACTCCTTTTTCCGCATCAACGAAAGTTGCTGCCAACACTTCCACCGCATTGTCCTTTTGTTCGAAGATTGCAACAGCTAGTGGTTCAAGGCCTTTCTCTCGGGCAGCTGTTGCACGCGTTTTGCGCTTTGGCTTGTAGGGAAGGTAGATATCTTCGAGTTCTACCATCGTAGTAGCCTCGGCAATGAGCTTCGCCAACTCGGGGGTGAGCTTTTCTTGTTTTTCGATCGACTTAAGAATTGCATCGCGGCGTTCATTCAATGCAACTAGCTGTTCATGCCGATCACGGATGGCCGTCAGTTGTACTTCATCCATGCTGCCGGTCATCTCTTTGCGATAGCGTGCAATGAATGGGATCGTCGAGCCCCCAGTCAACAGGTCGATTACGGCTTGAACATACTGTGCCTTCAACTTTAACTCTGAGGCAATTGTGTCTACATTCTCCATCACTTATCAACTTTTTGTGCCGGTTCTTCGTCCGACGCGTTTTCAAATTATTGGGGTGGCAAAAATAAAATCATTTCGCACATTCGTATAAATGTTAAGAATCAATTTCAGAATTTAATGTAGTTTACTGTACAAGAGAGAGTTTTTGATTCATGCGCTGGCAATCCTGTTTTGTATGGGTATTCATCTGGCTTGCGAGTTGTAAGCCGGGTCCGTCACCCGACAACCCGTCTCCGCCCAAATCGCCTACGGAAGAACTTGCGAGTTTCCAACTCCCCTCCGACCTAGAAATCAAGCTGGTCGCCGCTGAGCCAATGGTCCAAGATCCCGTCGCGTTGTCATTCGACGCAAAAGGTCGACTGTGGGTCGTTGAGATGCGAGGTTTCATGCCCGACATCGACGGCACTGGTGAGAACAATCCCACTGGAAGAATCTCCATCCTATCGGACACCGATGGCGATGGCGTCATGGATCACAGCGTCATCTACCTCGACAGCCTAATCCTTCCTCGATCGATGGCCATTGTTGATGGTGGCGCCCTGGTCGTCGACGACTACAAGCTTTGGCTTACGCGAGATACCGATGGCGACGATATCGCGGACACGAAAACGCTCATCGACTCGACTTACGGAGGCACACGCCTTCCCGAACATTCGGGCAATGGGCTCCTTCGTGGATTAGATAACTGGTATTACAACGCTAGGTCGGCCGTGAGATACAAATTGGAAGGAGAAACCATTCAAAGGGATAGCACCGAGTTTAGAGGACAATGGGGAATTTCTCAGGATGATGAAGGCAGGCTCTATTATAATTATAACTGGTCCCAACTTCATGCGGACTTAGTGCCACCAAATTACTTAGGACGGAACCATCAACATGAAGCTACATCGGGAATTGATCATGGTCTAACGCTTGATCGGCGCATCTACCCAATTCGTCCGAACCCCGCTGTGAACCGAGGTTATATTCCCGGTACGCTCGACCACGAAGGAAAATTACTTGAGTTCACGGCTGCCTGTTCGCCGTTTGTTTACAGAGCACATACACTTCCGAGCGGCTATTACGGCAATGCCTTCGTATGCGAGCCTTCTGGAAACTTGATCAAACGAAATGTCATTCGAGAAATGGGGTTCAATCTATCGGCTTACGATCCGAATCCCGGTTACGAATTCCTCGCATCGACCGATGAACGCTTTCGCCCGGTGTCAATGACCACGGGACCCGATGGTGCACTTTACGTAGCTGACATGTACCGAGGCCTGGTTCAGCACGGCGAATATGTGACCCCGTATTTGCGAGAGCAGACCTTGAAGCGGAAACTTGACGCTCCTGTTCACTTTGGTAGGATATGGAAACTTGTTCCGAAGAAGCATCGAGAGAGACTGGCAATTGATTATAGTACCCTCAATACTTCCACGCTGATTGACAGCCTGGGTAGCCCGAATGGATTTGTCCGAGATCTAGTGCAACGTTTAATCGTTGAGCGGGCCGATTCGAAACAGTTTGGTTCGCAACTCGAGTCGATGGCGCGCTCAAGTCCCAACCCGCTGGCTCGGTTACACGCAGTCTGGACTTTAGAAGGCCTTCACCTGGTGAAGCCCGATTTGCTCGTGCATATTTTCAGCGAAGACCAAAGTGTTGTTGTTCGAAATGCTGCCCTTCGTCTCCTGGAACCTTACATGTTAAAGGAAAAAGAAATTCAACGACTCGTCACGGAACAACTTCGGGTTCGGCTCAAGCGATCGGATGCTAAGGAACTGCTGCAATTTGTCTTGTCGACACCAAGCCTTCGAAAGGATGACCGCATGGAGGTTCTTGAGTTTGCGTTGACCAAACGTGATACGCCCGTTGCATTGATTCAAGATGCTGTGTTGAGTAGTATTTCCGGCGAGGAGATCGACTTGGCAAATCGCTTGTTGGTGAGTCCAACATGGCAGGAGGAAGATGCATTTCGAAGTACTTTTTTGGAAATGATCGCTTCGACTGTCGTGCAACGTCGACAAAATGGAGAGATCGAGACGCTGTTAACAATCGTCAATCGCGAACTTACCTCACCATCCTATCAATCTACTGCGCTGCTTGCTGGGATCGCGATCCACAGCCGGGGAAAATGGCAACCATTAATGTTACCCAAGCGACCGGCGGTGTTGAATGCAAACCTCACCCCTTCTCAAAAAAAGGCGGTCGAGCAAATGTTTGAATGGCCTGGCCATCGCGTCGACGTTCAAGCTGTGGTCGCAGCGAACAAGTTAGATGAAGGGCAACAGAAACTCTTCGTAGCCGGACGGCAACAGTTCCTGAGCGTGTGCGCGGGCTGTCACGGCACGGACGGCGCCGGGGTGAAAAGGCTGGGACCACCGCTGGCTGGCTCGGAATGGGTTGTCGGTGACCCGAGGCGACTCGCACTCATCGTCCTTCATGGAATCGAAGGTCCGATGGAGGTTGCTGGCAAACGTTATGAGACGCCGGATATCCTACCTACGATGCCATCACATTCCACGATGGACGATGGGGCAATCACCGCAATTCTTACGTACATTCGGAATGAATGGGGGAATGAAGCGGGCGCGCCTGAACGTAGATTAGTGGGAAAACTTCGGCATACTACGCAAGGCAGAGTTCAACCATGGAATGTTAAGGATTTGGAATCACATGTATCCAGTCTCGACTCGGCTAAATGATTAAGACAAATAATGAACATGCAGTCATCGACTAAAAATTCGTCTGATCAAACTCGTAGAGATTTTGTTCGCAACGTGGGGTTGGGCGCATTCGCTATGACGGTGGGTGGAGCCACGCTTGCAGAAGCCGCAAGTCGCGAATGGCCATTGGGTCCAACCACCAATACGAAAATGGGGATCGTGGTTCACTCCTATGCCTTCCGTTGGAATTCAAAGACGCCCAGCGTGATGTACCCCGGTTTTGACTCAGCGCTCGATCTCCTGCAGCACACGCACGATATTGGTGCAGCAGGAATTCAGGTTGTGGTGAACGGTTGGGCACCCGACTTCGCGAAAAAAGTACGCAGCCTTCGCGAGAAGCTTGGACTATATCTCGAGGGTTCGATCAGCGTCCCATATAAACAAGAGGAAGTAGCGGCCTTTGAGCAAACGGTGATTCAAGCAAAGGAAGCAGGTGCATCGATACTCCGAACGGTGACCTCAACAGGACGTCGGTATGAGGTGTACCACTCGCCTGCCGAAGTGGAAGGCTTCCAAAAGAAAGCCCTTGATGCTTTGCGGTTGGCCGAACCAATTTTGCGTAAGCACCAGGTGAAGCTCGCGGTCGAGAACCACAAAGATTGGCAGGCACCAGAACTTTCGTCGGTGCTCAAACAATTGTCGAGCGAATGGATTGGTGTGACACTTGACTTCGGCAATAGCATTGCCTTGTTGGAAGAACCGATGTCGGTCGTGGAGCAACTTGCTCCTTACGTGATGAGCACGCATGTGAAAGACATGGGTGTAGAAGAGTACGAAGATGGTTTTTTGCTAAGTGAAGTTCCATTAGGCAAGGGGTTTCTTGATCTCAATCGCATTTATCAAACTTGTTTGAAGTATAATCCCAACGTGCGATTCAACCTAGAGATGATTACACGCGATCCACTTCAGATTCCATGCTTGAAGCCCGACTACTGGACAGTGTTTCCCGGTGCGAAGGCCGTAGATCTTGCAAGCGCCATGCATTTGATTCGACGGAAGAGATCAGCAGCATTGCCGCGGGTGTCACAACTCGACTTTGAAGGTAAACTTGCATCCGAAGAGAAAAATATCCTCGAATGCCTCGATTATTCAAGAACCAGATTGGAGAAATAGCACTTATTGACTCACGCAATTCATGACACAGGAGAAACTTCCAGGTATCAACTTATTTAATTTAAAGGGTCGCGTGGCGATCGTCACGGGTGGATCGAAGGGACTAGGGCTCGCGATGGCCGAAGGATTGGCGTCGGCTGGTTGCGACTTATTAATCGTTAATCGAAACATCGAGGAAGGTAAGGCTGCGGCCGACTTTTTAACCAGGGCGCATGGAGTCAGGGCTCATTCATTCAATGGCGATGTGACCAAGGAGGAGCATGCGAAGGGAATGGCTGACGAAGCGCTCAGGCTTTTTGGTAAGATCGACATATTAATCAACAGCGCGGGTATCAATATCCGCGGCGCAATTGATGAGCTGAGTGCAGACGATTTCACAAAAGTGATGGATGTGAACGTCAAAGGAACTTGGCTTTGCTGCCGTGCCGTCACGCCCCACATGAAGAAGTCCGGACGTGGTAAGATCGTCAACTTAGCCAGTACGCTGGGACTCGTCGGGTTGGCCAACCGCACGCCTTACACATCGAGCAAGGGAGCCGTCGTGCAAATGACTCGGGCGCTTGCCGTAGAACTTGCTCCTTTCAATATTAACGTCAACGCCATCTGTCCAGGACCTTTCCTCACAGAAATGAACCTACCCATTGCCGACACTGAAGAAGGAAAGAAGTTCGTTGTGGGTGCAACTGTGCTGGGGCGATGGGCAAATCTAGAAGAGATACAAGGAACGGCGATTCTTCTTTCAAGTGATGCGGCCAACTATATGGTTGGGTCAATCATCACCGTGGATGGCGGCTGGACCGCGCGATAATACCTCGACAAAGCAAGTGACAAATAACTAATGACTTCATTTTGAGCGACACCAAGAAAACCAACATACGCTACGGAATGCTTTCGTTAGTGTTCGTAAGCGTGATGATCAACTACCTGGATCGCAGCAATCTTGCCGTCGCAAAGATTGCACTCAGCCAAGATCTCGGTCTCGACTCTAGGCAGATGGGTTACATACTGGGCGCATTCGGCTGGACGTACGCCTTGCTTCAAGTCCCAGGAGGAATTCTTGCGGACCGCGTTGCTCCTCGGATCCTTTATGCCTTTTGCTTGGTGACTTGGTCACTTTCGACGATGGTCTTATCGGTGGCTTCCGGGTTTGCCACGCTTTTTGGATTTCGACTTGCGATCGGGGCGTTCGAAGCACCCTCCTATCCAATCAACAATCGAGTCGTGACAAGTTGGTTCCCAGATCATGAACGCGCAGCATCGATCGCAATTTATGTGTCCGGTCAGTTTATCGGTCTCGCCTTGCTCACGCCAGTCCTTGTTGCCATCCAGTATTATCTTGGGTGGCAGAAGCTATTCTTGATTACGGGTGGCATCGGTTTATTGTGGGGTGTCATCTGGTATCTCCTCTACAGGGATCCGTTGAAGCATCCAAAAGCAAATCGCGCCGAGCTAGACTACATCGAACAGGGTGGCGGTTTATTAGAAGGAAAGGGAACAGCGCCAAAAGGTGCAAAATGGAGTTGGGCCGACTTGAAACAAGTATTGTCAAGTCGCACGCTCTGGGGTGTATACATCGCCCAGTTTTGCGTCAACGCCATGCTCTGGTTCTTCCTCACTTGGTTCCCTTCATATTTGGTGGAATTCAGGAAAATGGATTTCATGAAATCGGGCTTTCTAGGATCCATCCCCTTTCTTGCCGCGTGTGCCGGCCTCTTGCTATCTGGATTTATCTCCGATAGGCTGGTGCAACAAGGCAAGTCTGTTGCATTTTCAAGGAAGATGCCGATCATCATCGGATTCTTATTATCGGTCAGTATCGTTGGTGCGAACTACACCGAGTCAACTACATTGGTCATATTCTTTCTCTCTCTTGCATTCTTCGGCGCAGGGATGGCGTTGATTTCCTGGGTGTTCGTCTCGATTCTATCGCCGAAGCATTTGGTTGGGCTCACCGGTGGAGTCTTTAACTTCATGGGCAATCTTGCATCTATCTTCATCCCGATCACGATCGGACATATCGTGCAAGGCGGCAATTTCAACCCGGTTTTGGTGCTTCTCGCCACCTTTGGCTTAATCGGTGCTCTCTCCTATTCATTCCTCGTGGGAAAGGCAGAAAGGATTAGTTGATACACGAACGTTAAACGCTAATACGATGAGCAACAGACGTCACTTTCTCCAGAAATCGTTGGCCGCAACTGGCGCAATGGCGGCACTTAAGGGCTTCGGATTTTCGAATCGCCCCAAGATCGACCAGGCGCGCGAAGGCTTGAGCGCCAAGCCTTCGCAAGGAATTCGCTTTTCAGTGATCGGGTTGAACCACGGCCACATCTACGGACAAACCGATGCGATGATCCGTGGCGGCGGTGAACTCGTGGCCTTTTACGCCAAGGAACCAGACCTGTGTGACGCATTCGCGAAACGATATCCAAACGCAAAAAAGGCTTTATCGGAAAAGGCAATCTTAGAGGACAACACCATCCAATTGGTCGTAAGTGCGAGCATCCCACTCGACCGTGCGCCGTTGGGAATTGAAGTCATGAAACACGATAAAGATTTCCTGGTAGACAAACCTGGAATCATCACTTTAAAACAGCTGGAGGACGTGAGAAAGGTTCAGCGTGAAACAAAGCGAATTTATTCGATCATGTACAGCGAGCGTTTCGAAAACAAGGCAACGGTCAAAGCCGGGGAGCTTGTGAAATCGGGTGCAATAGGTCAAGTGATCCAAACGATCGGTACCGGGCCACATCGCATCAACATTCCATCACGGCCTGAATGGTTCTTCGATAAAAAGTATTTCGGAGGAATCATCTGCGACATTGGATCGCATCAATGCGACCAGTTCTTATATTTCACGAACTCGAATCAAGCCGAAGTGTTGTCTTCGCAGACCGGGAATGTTCACTACCCTCAGTATCCAAACTTCGAAGACTTTGGTGACTTGCACGTCCGCGGCAACGGTGGGACCGGTTACATCCGGGTCGATTGGTTTACTCCAGATGGACTCAATACCTGGGGTGATGGACGCCTGACTATTTTAGGCACCGACGGGTACATTGAGATCAGGAAGAACGTAGACATCGCGGGTCGTGAAGGCGGGAGTCACTTATTTCTGGTTGATAAGAATGAGACACGATACATTGATTGTCAGCAGGTGAACTTGCCATTCGGCGCACAACTTATCACCGATGTCGCTAACCGTACGGAAACCGCGATGTCGCAAGCACACTGCTTCCTAGCGACCGAGTTGACGCTCAAGGCACAGGCGAGCGCGAAGAAGCTTGTTCTAAATAAGCAGTAGCTCCTTAACTTGGTACGAAGACTTTCGTTGGTGTAATTGAAGTCAGGCCAAATGCTGCCGATGCCTTTCGCATCTTCGCAACATCTCCTGTTGTGACGAATCGAATTCGGCCGGTTTCTTTCTTATGATTCCGAAGGTACGGTAAGATTGACTGATACAATTGCTCGATTGGATCGACCAACTTTGTTTGCGGAGAAACGTACTGTTCGATCGTAGAAGAGAGTACAGGATAGTGTGTACATGCCAATAAAATATGATCGCATGCCGCGATGGGTTTCATGATCTTGGCCACTTCGGCATGCACATGTGGAGAATGAAGCTCTCCTCGTTCCACGAGTATGGACAACGGTTGGGCCACTCTTTGAAACACGCGCCAACCACGTCGTTCTAACTGTGTCCGATAATACTTGCTGTTGATTGTGCGCCCGCCACCGATAACTGCCACGGTAGCAGGTCGAAGTTTTTTCATCGCATTCAGCGTTGCATGACGAATCCCGACGACATGCCGATCGGAATCCAGCACAACAGAACTTCCCGAATGACATGCCACGACGATGCGTTCGACTCCCTGTGAAAACAAGTACTTGAATACATGCTCAAGCCTGCGACGAAGTTGCGATTTAGTTTGTTTCCCGTAAGGAATTTGGCCCGAGTCTGAAAAGTAGAGAATGGGAAGTTTTGGAAAATTGCGGTGGACAAGATTGTATAGACCAAGGCCTCCAACGCCGTAATCTACGATGGCCAAAGGATAGCTCAAGGATAGGTGAGATGGATGTTGACTATTCCTTCCATGTTTTGGGAGTCGAAAGCGAGAATACGCGAGTTATAGCCAGTGTTGATGACGCGAACCTTCCTTCCAGGGAATCGACTCTCGAGGTACCACTTCATCTCGTGCTCAGCTCGAATCGGATTGTACTGCAACATGTACGCCCACGCAGGATTGGATACGAGCGCGTTCAGCCGTTGGTGCCACTCGCGCCGTTGCATGCGGCTTCGGTATTCACGAAGTTTATCGATTAGGAACTGCGGGATCTCGGTCCACTTCACGGGAGCAGTCACCATATCGACAACAATCAGCTTTCCGTTCTTCCTGAGAACGCGTTCGATCTCCTTCATGATCGGATCCCAGTCCAGGTAACGAAACGAGAGCATCGAAATAACGACATCGGCTGAGTGATCGCCCAATGGAATAACCGGGCCGTCAATCTTCTCAAAGTGGAGATTGCTACCGGCGCTGCCTTTTTTTTGTGCAATCTGAATGAGTTGGTTCGAGATGTCAAATCCGAAACCTTGCTTGATCGCCGGGCTCAATTCACGTAGGAGTGCCCCATTCCCACAGCCTAAGTCGACGATGACGCGATCGCTAGAGTTGCCTAGAGCTTGCCGGATAAATTTTAGCTCATCCTGTCGCACGTTGATGTCGGTAAAGGCGGCATCATAAAGTTCGGCTACTGGATCGTACGTGGTGTCGATTTGTCCAGTGGCGGGATCGAATCTCCGGAAGGATTCCGCTTTCATCAATCCTGTGTATTTACGAATTGATGCGGGAAGCCCATGCGATTTCTTGCCCGGGCAACCGAAGCAGTAAAGATTTTCACCCTGGTTGATACTCCACACATGCTGAAACCGATCGGGGCGCGATGAGAAGGCGGTATACCAATGGTATCCATAGGTTGTGACACCTTGTACACGCGAGAAATAGGGTGCAAACCAACGCGCCGATCTACAACAATGAAAGTATGCAGCCGCATTGGGTGCGAAAGGAATTTCAAGGATCTTAAGTTCGTGTGGGCTGAACTGTTCAGGGTATTGGATGGATCCAAACATGGGACCGTACATACCTGAGTGGCCCACAAAATGAAGTTCAGAAATAGCTTTTGCCTGGCTTCTGACCAGTTGAAACAGGTCTTTCACTTCTTGCTTGGTCTCAGTTGTTCGAAGTAGGACCTCGTGACCAAGTTTTTGTTTCTCCCTTGCAATTGTTTCCGCGACTTTCTGAAACCGGTCCCCACCCTTCTTATATCGAGTTGTGTGGAAGATGACGACCATAGAAGCAAAAGTAGCCTTTCGGGGTTGCTCGTCGAAGGTACGGCTGTCGCCACTATTTTTCCAAAACTACGCTTTCAGCTTCCAACCACCGTCGGAGTTTTGACATGAAAAGCGGCCCTGGATCGGCCTTTCCATGTGGCCGGTAGGCGGGATTTTTTCCTAGGTAAAGGCCAAAGTGAGGGAGCGTTGGATCGCTAGATTCGTCGTGTCCAACGATGTAACGAATGGTGGGATAGCGCTGTAACAAATATCTGATCAATCTAGCATTCGACTCTAACTGAGCTTCCGTCAGTTCCGAAGAGTCTGCCGCGACATTTTCGATGCCCAGCGCGAGATGATTGAAACCAATCACATGTCTTGCGATAATTGTATCGGGAATGAGCGTGAATATCTTTCCATCCTTCCCGACCACGTAGTGGATCCCGACATTCAATTGACTAAAGTTCTTGATATCATCTCTAGATTCACTGATGAGGTCTCGCTGGAACAATTGTAGGGTAGCATTTAGGTCGCCTATGGCGGTGTAGTGGACCACCACCATTCGCGGTGTATCCAGGTGGTAATCCTCAAATCCATAGTTTTCACGGCAGTAGTCAACAGTCAATTGTAGCTTTCGGGCCGACAAGGCTTCAATTGTATCAACGTCGGGAGGCTCTGGGATATTAAGTTCTACAATATCTGCCGTGTTCATTGGAGGCGATGGATTTGTGCATTCTAAGATCACGAACGCAACAATCGCGAAATTCAACACCCTGCAGAGAATAGTCATGTCACTTATTTGCGGCCCAAAATAGCGCATTCGTTAACAGACGCGTATAGTTCACGTCTTCGAACAAAATGGGGTCGTGTCCCATAAAAATGTACACATTTCTTGCTCGCATCCTTTCATTCAGCCACACGACCGGATGATCGCCCATCATTTTAGTACTGGGTGGTGAGTACGTATTCTCATCTACATGGGCGAGTACGGTCACGTTTGGTCGAGGGCTTCTATCGTATGTGTACCATTCATCGCGTTCGATGATAAATTCACTCGGAAGGCCTCTCATGATCGGATGGTCGGTCCGCTCCACATGCACCCGCGCTTTGGCAAAGGAAGCGATATAGTCTTTGAAGCGAATACCTCCCATGAACTTTGAAAACCAATTCCACATTGGGTATCCATCGAAGTTTCCAAGCAGTGTCGCGTGGTGTACGCCCACCCAGCCACCTTTTCCGGTCTCGATGTAACGTTGAAAGGCAACTTTCGCAGAGTCGCTCCACATGTAGGGAGGAAAGTTCATTTGAAACACGACGTGGTACTTCTCAAGAAAAGCCTCACCAACTGGAGTCGCATCTTGGATATAGTCAACGACAAAGCCACTATCGAGGGCCAAGTGGTTGAGCCATTCCGTGGCCCGATCTACATAAGGAGTATGGTTCTTGTCGTGTTCGGCGATGACCAACATCCGAAACTTAGGCACCTGCGCCACCGAAACACTTGTGCACAGCCACAGCAATGAGATGCACAGGTACTTTTTCATCAGTCCTCCTTCAATGTTGATAGGAACGCCACGACGTCTCGTATTTCTCGCTTGGTCAAGATGAAACGCATCGCAGGCATGCTCGATGAAGCATTGACGCGCGTGGTCACGTCCGTTTTGCTGATCGTGCTATCGGGGCGATCACCCACTTTTACAGTGATGGCCTCGTTTGTCTCACCTTGCAGCAATCCGCTGACGATGCGCCCATCGCGAAGTGTTAACTTGACCGTTCCAAAACCGGGCGCTATCCGTGCGTCCGGATTCACTAACGCCTCAAGGATTTGTTGTCGTGTGATCCTTCCGGCGATGCCGCTGAGTCGAGGTCCAGCATTACCGCCGTAGTCGCCCACCGCGTGACAACGGATACACTGGGCAGATGAGTTCTGATAGAATATTCTCGCCCCGCGGTTGACATCGCCCCCGAGTAAACTACCGGCGTAGGCAGATATGAGAGTATCGCCTGGAGCCTTTCGTGCAATCTCGCGAAGGCGGATGGCCAACGGCTGCGATTTGGTGCTATCGATCGCTTCCGACAATTCGAGGCTCAACTCTTGTGGCAGCGTCCCCTTCTCATAATTTGTCAGGAGCACGTCAAATGTCTTTTGTGTATTTGCCAGTGGAAGAGTACCGAGGGTGGTAAGAGCTGCCTGCCTTTCTTCGACTGTTCGCGTGTTGATCACCTCGAAAAGTAACGAGACCATGACATCTTTAGGCATGTCGGACTTTGCCAAAAGATCAAGCGCTACGACGCGCACTGATTTCTCTTTGTCTTTTAACGCAACCTTGATTGCCTCATCCATCTTCTTAAACTGGAGAGCTGCCAAACTCGACACACACTGTACGCGGACTTCACTGGATGGATCTGATTTCAAGTGAGCGAGCAACACGTCTTCACCCGCAACGCGCAGTTTGCCGATCGCCTTTGCCGCCGCCAGACGAGTGCCTGAATCAGGGTCGGACATGAGTGTGATTAAGCTTTGTGTTGATTTGGCTTGAACACCTGCGAGCTCACGGTGGACCTCTCCCCGATAGCGTCCATCCACTCGGTCGACGACGGATGGCTTTGCCCACGTGCTTAGAGCAGATACGGCCTCAGACCTCATGGCACTCGGTGCTGATTTCTTCAAGGCATAGTCGATCAGGTTTTGAAGTGCCTCGTCAGTTCCGACTCGCAAGTTGGCATTGATTGCCCGGCGAATGAGTGCTTCGTTTTGAAACGGTGTCTTCGTGAGGACGTTGCCTAAAGCCGAAAGTGCTTCAGGTATTGATAGATCGTCGTTGATTGCACGCGCGGCCTCAGTGGCTACAAATTCCTCTTTGTCGTTCAGGAAACTTGCCACGCCAGGATGAGACATTCTTCGGAGCGCGACCACAGCACCCGTTCTGACCGCCTTCGATGGATGGGTTGCCAACGCCACAAGTGGTTCCGCTTGACCGATTCGACCCAGCGCTAAACTAGCAGCATGCCTGATGAATACGTCTTGATCATTATTCGATTCAAGTAATGCGATCAGCCCGTTAATTGCTGCTTCAGATTTGGTGCGACCCAAGGCTTCGGCAGCGAAGAATTGTGCCCGCGGATAAGTGTCCTTTAACATGGCGATCAAAGGATCCGATGCACCCGCGTAGCGTACGTCGCCGATCCACTTAGCGGCCTGCGCACGAATTTCGGGATCCTCATCGGCGAGCAGTGGAACCAACAATGCCCCATTGTTGACATCGCGCCTAGCGTATTGACTAATGCCCCAGATTGCGTGCACCCGCGCCAGCTGATGCTCACGCTGTGCGATCGTGCGTTTGAATACCTCCAGTCCCTCGCCAGCACGCGTCGCGAGTTCGAGTTGCGCTTTGTGCCGCACACGCATGTCTGCGTGCCGCAGCAGTCCTTCCAACTTATCTACCGATGCCTTTGTAAAGTCCTCTTCAATGAGCACTTTGGTTTCATTGCGCAAAGGGTTCGCATTTCTGGACACATCCAGTTTCCACACGCGGCCTACGTTCTTGGTTCCCCATCCGTCGATCCAATCGGCGGCCATCATGCTTCCGTCCGGCGCCCAATCGATACCCGTTGGCAGGATCCCGCCCACTAGTTTTTTGGTTTCACCAAGTTCAAACGTGGCGCCTTTTGGTTTTAGACGAAAGCCATGAATTCCCGATTTAGCAGGGTTCCCCACAAACTCAACCACGAAGAACATCTTGTTCCACTCCTCCCCAAGTGCTGTTCCTGGATTGTAGAGCATTCCTGTTGGTCCGTTCACGTAGTTGGCAATGGGAGGCGTGATGTAGGCTGCTTGTCCATCCCAATGCGGAACCGCCATCTTTTCGTCCATCCACACTTTATACGTGTTGTTGTCTGGATCGCGATATTTTCCGTATTGCCAGTTTGCTCGCCATCCGATGTCGGCGCCGTTCACAATGTACACGATTCTTTCACTCTCTCCGGCGTGATCACCATCGTTGTCTTCGCTGATCATATTTCCGTATTCATCGAACACGAACTCGTGGGTGTTTCGATTGCCGGATGCGAAGACTTCGAAATCGGACCCATCCGGATTAGATCGTACGACGACGCCTGAGTTTGAATAATTCCAGTGTTGCCCATCTGGACTGGTACCATTAAATCCGATGTCGCCAATTTGCCAATAGATCTTTCCCTCGGGACCCACTTCGATTCCAGACATTCCATGACCGCTAAATCCAATGTGGATTCCGTACCCGTGTGAGATGGACGTCTTTTCGTCTGCAAGTCCATCTCCATTTTTGTCGCGAATGCGCCACATGTCGGGACCAACGTTGAAAAAAAGATCCTCACCATGTTTCATGACACCACCGGCAGCATCGGTGACTTCATCGTTGAAATCATCGACTACTAATTGCGATTGATCGGCCACTCCGTCACCATCGGTGTCGTCGATTCGGTAGACGTGTTCTTTTTCCACGGCCATGTCTTTCCAATCGTGCGACCCATCGTGATTGATATCCTCTAGCCATTTATTCTTATCGCTGTTTTCGGGTGCAAGTTCACTGTGTAAGAAGGCGCGTTTTTCTTCGATCGTCTGGAGGGCAATTGATCGAAGCTCCCAGTCCTGGTGTCCACGAATATCGTGTTCGGAGTTCTTCTGACGGTTGGTACGCGTGTAGTAGAGGTGACCCTGATCGTCCACATCGATCGACACTGGGTCCGCCACAAGTGAATCGACGCCCCAGACTTTAAGCGTCAAACCATCGGCAAGTTGTGGAGTGACCTGCTGTTCGACTGCTGCTTTTAATTGCTGAACCTGTTCTGTTGTTAGTTTCTTAATTCGAAGATCTTTCTTTTCCGGCGTGCATGCCGCCACTATCAAGATCAAAAACAAATGTCTAACGCGCATGGATGTTGTCGGTTGTTACTTCTTCGCTTTGAGTTCCTTTTCAATTTCGGCAAGGGTGTAGTATCCGGTCTTTTCCTTTGTTCTTTCACGAACACCCCGCACTCGTCCCCTCCAAACGGTGCCGGCGCCGTTCAATTCTTCCCTCACGTAGCTGACGATGTCGGCGATGTATTCATCGCTCTCCTGTGCGATGGGCGCCATCGGACCATTGTATGTCTTTCCATCTACCGGGCCTTCGAGTCCATGCAACAGTATTCTCATCATGATTTCGGCGTCGCCCTTTACACGTGGTGATCCGACTAACGGTGGAGCGAGTTGGTTGATACCCATAGCGTCCTTTCCATGGCAGGTCGAACAATATTCTTGGAAGATCGCATACCCGTGAACGATCTGACCTGCGGCATCTCCCCCACGCATGCGATATTTTTCTCGAAGTTGTTGTATCACCGAAAAAGATGGATTCAAATTTTCGGCGGCCGTAGCCTTTAATAATTCATTGTCTGGGAATCGATCTGCAATCGTCTTCACGACATCCTTCGTGGCATCGTTTTTCCGCCGAAACGTTAAGATCAATTGCTGTAAGACTTCCGGGTTGTTGTCACTCGCCAAATTTCTAAGCGCGGCCATCACATCGGCTTCACCCTGATCGACAAACGGTTCACAAAGTCGAATGGCTGCCGAGCGAACACGTGGATCTTGATCTTCTAAAGCCACCATCGCAACAGTTTTACTTAACGCTCCAAGGCCTTCCAAGGTCCACAACGCGTGGAGCCGTTCGAGCCCAAGATCCTTGTCTCCTGAAAACCATGACTCATTACCTCTCACAATTTTTTCTAGAGCGGGTACCACCGATTGATCACCCTTTAAGACAATCAATTTCTGGGCATTGATTCTCCACCAGCCATTGGAATGTCCGAGGTAGTCGACCAATTCTGCTGACGACTTAGCCAAGAGGTTTGGTCTTGGACCTTCTTCCTCTTCCTCATGGATGATCTTGTAGATTCTGCCTCGTCCAACAAACTGATCGTAGCCCTTTCGCTTCACTTCACCCCGGAGATAACTCCCCTCGCCTACCCAAGTCCCTTCTTGTATGATGCCACGGTACATGTCGACAATGTAGAGCGAACCATCGGGACCTGTTGCGGCTTGCACTGGCCTGAACAACGGGTCGGTCGAGGCGAGGAACTCCGTTTTCTCGTATGGGTTCTCTAAAAAGATCTTTCCTTCTCGATGATGGACCTTGGCCCGGCGTACGATGCGACCTACTGGTTCAGGAATAAATAGATCTCCAAGCGCCGGCGGCATTTTGTCGCCCAAGTAGATCTCTTGCCCTGCCACACCAGTGAAGCGGTTTAGCGTTTTCTCATCCTCACGAAAGCGCCTGGGTCCACCTTGTGCGTCCAATGTTCCGACGATGGGCCAAGGTTCCATAAACGATTCGTCCCAGGGATTTGGGAGATCCAAATTGCCGTACGCAGGATGTTGCTGGAAACCAAGTGCAGGAATTTCAGCACCAGCCCTCGAGAAGAAGAGTCGACCTGTCGCGTCCTGGGTGAGTCCCCACTGGCCCACGCCAGGTTCGGGCATGGTATCACGGATCAATTTATTCCGAGTGAAGCGGTATCTAAACGGCCGGTTTGAAACGTAAAGCCAATTGTCGATGTCCCAAATCATGTTGGCATCTTGGTGCTCTAGGTTCCGGTTGTCGCGTACAGTGTCTTCCAGCAACAGGATCTTCTCATCCGCGATGTTGTCTCCGTCGGTGTCGCGGTATGAATACAGGTTTCGTTGGAAGGTCTCACCGATAATCAACCTGTCGTCCAGGGGCAAAATGATTCTAGGCAGGACAAGGCTATCGAGAAATGTGGTGGCTTTGTCCATCACACCATCGCCATCGGTATCTTCGAGTATGGAGATCTTGCTCCAAGGTTCATTTTCGTGACCAGCATCTACATCCTGCATGTAGGTTTCCATCTGTGCCACATACATCTTTCCGTTTCCATCCCATACCACCGTAACCGGTTCGTGGATCAGTGGCTCGCTCGCCACAAGCTTGATTTTATACCCTTTCGGGAGATACATCGACTCGAGGCTTTCCTGCGTCGAGCGCGGTCTAAGTTCCGGGTCGGCTACGATCTGAGGCTTTTGGTAGATCTCATCCCGATAAGTCTTTTGGCAGGAGATTAACGTCGCCAAGGCAGCGACTGAAACGGCAATGGAAAGGAATCTCATGAAGATTTTAAGTTCCTACGAATATAACCGCTAAACGTCAACGTGCATGAGCGTTTTATACCACCGGGATCAAAAAAAAAGAGCCGGCATGTGAATACCGGCTCTCTAGTAATTCTTGGGTAGGAACTATTGCGCAGCGCTAGCTGCACCGCCGTTGTTGAATACGATTTTGAAGATAGCACCCTTCTTGTCGTCGGTTACGTAAAGCGAGCCATCGGCACCTTGAGCAAGGCCACAAGGACGACGTTCGGGCTTGCCTGCCGCAGTCTTTTCAGGACCACCTGAAAAACCTTCAGCAAAAATTTCGTAATCACCTTCTGGCTTTCCGTTCACGAAAGGTTGGAATACCACGAAGTAACCAGCTTGCGGTTCAGGAGCTCGATTCCACGATCCATGGAAAGCGATGAAAGCGCCGTTCTTGTAGCGCTCAGGGAATTGGCTGCCTGTGTAGAACAGCAATCCATTGGGTGCTAGGTGAGCAGGGAATGCGACAGCAGGATCTTGAAATTCGGCGCCGCCCTCTTTCTTGCCATCCCCGCCATATTCGGGGGCAAGAATCTTCTTCTTTTGGGATGGATCGTAGTACACGTACGGCCAACCACAATTAGAGCCTTCTTTAATGGCGAACATACACTCTGCAGGAAGCTCAGCGGATTGTTGATCGTTGAAGTATTCTGGGTACAGAGTATTCAACTGATCGCGTCCGTGCTGCATCACGAAGAGTTGATCCAACTCTTGGTTCCAGTCGAGGCCCACCACGTTGCGCAGCCCTGTCGCATAACGGACTCCATTTGAGAATGTCTGGCCCAACATGTCGGCCTTAAACTTCCAAATACCACCTGCCGAGTCGAGGATTGGGCAAGGCATCATACCTTTCGATCCCTTCGTGCGATCTTGTTCTTGGCAGGCATTGGAGTACGCTCCAATGTTCACGTACAAGTTCCCGCTATTGTCGAGCACGATCGACTTGGAGTTGTGTTGCGAATGGTCGACGAGACCTGACACAACGGTCTCTGGGTTTGCTGGATCGACTACTTCATTGTTTTCGTTGAGCTTGTAACGGAACACGGCTGTATTTGAGCTCGCATACAGGTAGCCATTCTTCAAGTACATACCCGTTCCAGGATAGTCGCCGAATCCGGTCTTCACGACGGCTTGGCCTCCGTTGGGCGTTAACAGAATGGTTCCCTTTCCTTCGCGCGGTTCACTAAGCTTCACATAGATGTTTCCATTGGGAGCCACTGCGATGTGCCTCGCGGGTCCGATGCTGTCGGCCAACATGGTGGCCGAGAATCCTTCCGGCAACTTAATTTGGGGCGCAGGGATCGCAGGCAGACCGGGATCTGGCTTTGCGCAAGACGCAGCCCACAGACCGGCCGCAACAGTGAGCGCCCAGGCTGAGGCTTTCATGATCTTTGGATACTTCATATCAGTTTTGGTTTTCAGTTAAAAGTCAGGAGCGCAAAAATAATCAAAAGCGACCGTGACACACCACCGTTCAACACGTGAGCCCAACTCGCCCTTAAACACGAGTGGAAGCCAAGCACGGTCTCTTCAAATTTTAGATAAGTTAGATTGCTATAACATATTAATTATAAGCTACTTACGTAGCATTATCTCCTATTTAGTGACGATCATAATTGGCGGCACAATACATCGAAAGGACGAGCCCACTACCTATATTGCGCGCCATGTCTTTGTTCGTCGCATCGCTGAATTCTGGAAGTAATGGGAACTGCTACTTTATAGCATCGCAAATGCATTCGGTGATTGTCGATGCCGGGTTGTCGTGTCGCGAGACGGAAAAACGGATGAAGCGAATAGGGCGAACATTGAAGAACGTCGACGCCGTTTTGATCACCCATGAGCATGCTGATCACATTCACGGGCTTCCTGCGATCGCCAAGAAGTATCGGCTGCCTGTATATATCTCGCCGCCCACGCTCGCGAGCAGTGGGTATCAAATAGATCGTTCCCTGATCCGGGGAATTCAAACCCATGAACCTATGATTGTGGGTGACCTAACGGTGACGGCCTTTAGGAAATCGCACGATGCGAGTGATCCACACTCTTTCATGGTGTCTCATCAAGGCGTGAACGTCGGGGTGTTCACCGACCTTGGGATCCCTTGTGAAAATACCATTCATTATTTCAGCCAGTGTCACGCCGTATTCCTGGAATCCAATTATGACGAAGATTTGTTGGAGCAAGGGCGTTATCCAATTGCGCTGAAAGAACGGATTCGTGGCGATAAGGGCCATCTTTCAAATCGCCAAGCGCTCGACCTGTTCATTCGACATCGGGCTCCACACCTGTCGCACCTGTTCCTCTCACACTTATCGGAAGATAACAACCACCCTAAACTGGTCACCAACTATTTCAGTAAAGACGCTGGAACCACCGAGATCATCGTAGCTGGCCGGAAGAAGGAAACTCGCCTTTACCATATTCGAAATGTCATTCCAAGTCGACGGCGCACGGTCGTGGAAAGTGAAATTGCGCAGTTATCGCTTTTTTAGGTGAACCATTTGGTTTTTACCACAGTTAAAGGTTTCTGAACTCAAGTAACTCATGGAATTGGGCGTTTACACTTTCGCTGACCTCTCGAAAGAGCAGTCAATCAACAAGTCAACCGGTGGTCACCAACGGATGCAGGAACTCCTAGAAGAAATCAAACTTGCCGACGAAGTGGGGCTCGATGTATTCGCGATTGGCGAGCACCACCGTCCAGACTATGCAGTCTCGGCACCTTCTGTCGTGTTGGGAGCCGCGGCGGCAATCACAAAGAAGATTCGCCTGTCGAGTGCCGTGACGGTGCTCAGTTCGGATGACCCAGTGCGAGTGTTCCAGCAATTTGCCACTGTAGACTTGATTTCTGGCGGACGCGCTGAAATCATGGCCGGCCGTGGTTCGTTCATAGAGTCCTTCCCGCTATTCGGTTACAGCTTAAATGACTACGATACGTTATTTGCTGAGAAGATCGAATTGTTGCTCAAGCTCAATGAAAGTGAGCGCGTTTCATGGCAAGGCAAGCTTCGACCGTCTATCAACAATCTTGGAGTCTACCCTCGCCCACTACAAGAGAAGCTGCCGATCTGGATCGCCATTGGAGGAACACCCGAGTCTGTGGAACGGGCAGGTCGGCTCGGCATCCCGATGGCACTCGCCATCATTGGAGGTATGCCAGATCGCTTTGCGCCGCTGGTGAAATACTATCGCGATGTTGCGACAGCTTCGGGACATGCACCTGAATCGTTACAGGTCGGCATTAACTCCTTTACCTGGATTTCTGATACCACGCAGCAAGCGGTTCGAGAGTTTTACCCGGGTTATTCAGACGTGATGACGCGCATCGGGCGAGAACGGGGTTGGGCTCCAATGACTACTGAACACTTCGACATGATGCGATCAAAGCATGGCTCCTTGCTCGTTGGAAGTCCACAGGAGGTGATTGAAAAAATCCTCTATGAGCACGAGCTTTTTGGCCACACTCGATTCATGGCGCAGATGGGGGTCGGGTCGGTAGACCACCGTCAGGCGCTACACGCAATTGAACTCTTTGGATCGATAGTGGCTCCTGCCGTAAGAAAGGCCCTCCACGTGTAGGCGCTCGTCAAGAAACCGCTTGCCATAGTCTTTCATTAGTTCTATTTTAGGTCATTCTCACCTAAAACCTTTGGACTGCATGAAGGACTTCAACATCAACCGCCGCTTGTTCTTAAAAGGCGCGACGGCATCTTTAGCACTTACCGCGTTTGGCGCACAAGGGATGGATTTGATCTATCCACAAAAACCACTTCGGGTAGGATTGATAGGCACTGGCTGGTACGGCAAGAGTGACTTATTCCGATTGATCCAGGTAGCTCCGGTTGAAGTGGTGAGCTTGTGCGACGTGGACAAGAACTTGCTGAAGGACGCTGGAGAACTGGTCAGCAAGAGGCAGAAGTCTGGAAAAGTCCCAAAGCTTTATGGCGACTACAGAAAGATGTTGTCTGAAAACCAACATGACATTGTGTTGATTGGTACCCCCGACCATTGGCATGCCCTCCAATGCATAGAAGCGATTAAGTCAGGTGCTCATGTGTATGTACAGAAACCTATAAGTGTCGACGTGGTTGAGGGCGAAGCAATGGTGGCGGCTGCTCGGAAATACAAGAAGGTAGTGCAGGTGGGAACTCAAAGAAAAAGCACTCCTCACTTAATCGAGGCAAAGAAAACAATTGTCGACGCAGGGCTGCTGGGGGAAATCCGACATGTGGAGATGTGCTGCTATTTTCACATGAGGAACAACGGCAACCCTCCTACGCAGGCAGTGCCTGACTTTTTAGATTATGAGATGTGGACGGGCCCTGCACCCCTGAGACCGTACGACGGATTGCCGCATATTCGGTGGTGGCGCACGTTCATGGAATATGGAAACGGTATCATGGGCGACATGTGCGTACACATGCTCGATACTGTGCGCTGGATGCTGAAGCTCGGTTATCCCAACAAGATTGTATCGCACGGTGGTATCCTTGTACAGAAAGAAGGGAAGTCGAACATCTCCGACACGCAAACGGCAATTTTCCAGTACGATAAATTGGACGCGGTATGGACACATCGGACCTGGGGAACGCCTGCCGATCCCCAGTATCCTTGGTCATTCAAGTTGTACGGCGATAAAGGCACTCTTTCTGGTAGCACCATGCAAGCAGACTTTGTTCCACTAGACGACAAAGGGAAGAAGATCCACTTGGATGTGCTGTACGAGAAGGAGAAATACCCAGAAGACCTTACGGAAGATCGGATTGAATTGAACGCAGCTCCGGCCACGAGGCTTCACATGCTCGACTTTTTGAAGGCTATTCAAGATAACGGCCGTCCAATCGCCGACATCGAAGAAGGGCACATTTCAACGGCATCGTGCATCCTAGCCAACCTTTCGATGCAGACAGGCAGACAGCTGACGTACGATCCGAAGACCCGCACGATTCCTGGAGATGCAGAAGCAACTGCCCTTTTGCAGCGTAAGTACCGTGGGCCGTGGGTGCATCCCGACCCCAACAACGTCTAAGACTTGTTTTGTGATTTGGTTTTTCTTTGAAAGCCGGGGTGAAAACTCGGGCTTTTGCTTGGGCCATTTTATGAGTGGGCTCGCGGTGAGCTCTCGCAAACGGCGAATGCCCCGAGGTTTATGGCATGAACCATCGACCAAGGGGCATTCACTTCGCTTCTTCGGTTTAGGGTAGAAGGTCTTTGTCGTACAGCTGTAAAATGCGCTGCCGTTGGTAGTTAATGATCTCCTTAAGCCGCTTCACATTGCTTCGAGACTTATTCAAGCGATCGCGGGTGCGGGTCAGGTCTTCTGTCTTCTTTTTTAGTTTTACTTCAAGATCGTGGATCGCTTCCAAGAGCTCATCCACTGACGCTTCTGCTAGTTCGGCCTTCATCTTCATAATCAACTTCGTTTATCGTCAGGTCTTAAATTTATCCTATCGCCATCGGAGGTACCGGGTGAAATCGGATTGTTTCATCACTCCCACCGGCCCCTCAAATATTCCGCCATTTCCTTGCGGGTCGTCTACAAATACCATCAGCGTATTCACCTCTCCGGCCTTAAAATCGGCTGGCGTGAGGGTGTAGTAGCGGACGGTTTGCCACGAATCGGTCATCGATCCGACCAGCTTTCCATTTAGGAAGGTTTTATCACTGTCGTCAATCTTCCCCAAAATGAGCACAAGGTCTTCGTTGGCGAGGTTCTTCGGGATCATGAATTTCTTCCGGTACCACGCTCCTCCGTCGTAGTCTTCAAATCCCTGGGTTTCCCACATCGCAGGGACCGTGATGTCTGTCCATCCCTCGGCCGTAGCCGCGAGGGTGTTTACCGACTTTTCATCGAACGATTGGCCGCGCATCATTCGAGACCACGAGATGCGAAAGTCCCACATGCCGCGTAAGTTGATGACAAGTCCCGCATCTTTGCGACTCGTATAAATTCCCACCTCTCCAGACACGATGCCTCCCTCAATTTCAGCATCATACACACGCACGGCAATCACGTTTCGCCCATTGGTCTTCAAGTATTCGTTTGGTATGTAGTAACTCCTGAAAGCATTAAATGCAGTGTGATAACGCGGTGGGAACGAACCAGAAGATCCGATTCGATGTCCATTCAGGTAAACCTCGTCTACGTCGTCGATGTATCCCAAGAAGAGCGTAAAACTGGTGCCTCGATCCTTTAATGCCGAGCCTTCGAACGACGTTCGGTACCAAGCGTAACCATTGTACCCATTGAAACCTTCGTCCTCCCACTTCGACGGAACATAGATCGACTCCCAGGACTTATCATCAAAGTATGGATCTGCCCAAAGGCTCTTGTCACCAATATTGAATTTCCACTTACCGTGTAAACTCAACACTCGGTCGTACTTGTCTTGTCCAAGCCCCCTCACTCCCACCAGCACCCCGGCAATTGTCAGGAAGATTACAAACAACCTGTAATATGCTCTCTCTCCTTTCATAGTTTGTAACGAGACTCGGTGTTCAATGGTATGATTCAATTCGCGATTTCGTAATGTGTGACTGCGATCCATTTCAATGTGTAGACGAATGAGCTTAATGGTCGTCGATTCCAAATACTGACCACCAGCTGAAATCTTCATCGCGGTAACGCTTCCAGAAGGCGCGGTACTCCGAACGTCGGATGATGGTAACTGGACCCTCGTAGATTCCACCTCTTCCGCCTTGATCGTAGACGCGAATGGCGATCGTCATGGTTGCACCCGGTTTTAGTACTCCGTCTGGAATGAAGTAAGTTCGAGAGGTCCGGTATTCATCATCGTATGCCCACCGGCGATCGATTTTTCCAGTCCCCCCTATCAAAGTTCCGTTGATATACACTTCATCTAGGTCGTCTATTCGTCCCGCGAGCAGCACCATGTCATTCACTTGAAAGTCCTTCGGAAGTGTAAACTTTCGACGATACCAAGCGTAGCCATCGTATTCACGAAACCCTTGACTTTCCCAGTCGGCGGGAACGCCAATGTTCTCCCATTTTGAGTCATCGAAGTCTTCTTTGGCCCGAGCCATGTCATCACCTAAGGCGAACTTCCATGTGCCGATCAATGTGAGACCGTTTGAGTACACGTCCGCATAACTGAATATACCTGGGTTTCGACCAAGGATTCCACCTTCACCACCTTCATCAAACACCCGTACAGCGACAACATTGGCTTTTCCTTGGACCAAATATTCGGTCGGGATCAGGTAAGAACGCAGCACGTTCACGGCTGTATAGTAGCTTGGCGGAAATCCACCAGATGAACCCACGAGGTGGCCGTTGATGTAGACCTCATCTACGTCATCAATTTTACCCAACTCGATGAAGAGGGGTTCATTCGCTTTAAAGTCGATTGAGAAATGGTATCTGTACCAAGCATACCCGCGGTATTCGCGGAAGCCCTCGTCATGCCAATCGGCAGGCACGTACATCTCCTCCCATTTCGAATCGTCGTACCCGGGCTTGGCGAAGTTCATGTTATCGCCCAGCGAAAACTTCCAGTTCCCACGAAGGTTCACCTTCCGTTCTCCAGCAAGAGCGGCGGATGCAATAAGCAACAAGCATGCAACAACACAGATTGAGTTTTTGAATGGTGTCATAGTTGGCGGTTAGATGCAATTGCCTCAAGTTGCAATTGTCAAGTAAATATACTGGCGCCATAAAATTTAGATGTCACACCCCGGTAAGGATATGTAAAAAGATGTCACACCCGACGTGGGAGCCTATGCAATAAGCTTATACCCCGTCCCGTGCACAGTTAGGATAATGCGTGGATCATTCGGATCGTTCTCTACTTTCTGCCGCAATTTGACGATGAAGTTGTCCACAGTTCGGGTTGTGGGAGACTCGTCATAGCCCCAAACTTTCTCCAGCAAATCGTACCTGGAAACGGTCTCGTTTTTCTTGCCCACTAGGAATTGTAAAATTGCAAACTCCTTGTGCGACATGCGGACTTGTACTCCGCCCGCGTATGCCGTGTACGTATCGAAATTCACTAATAGCTTCCCAATCGAAACCTCGGTCGTTTTTACGTTCTCTGCCCGAAGGGATGCGCGCCGTAAGATAGCCTTTACCCGAGCAAGAAGCTCCCGTAAGCCGAATGGCTTCGTGACATAATCGTCGGCGCCCAACTCGAGGCCTAAGACCTTATCAACCTCTTCGCTTTTTGCGGTAAGTAGAAGAATTGGCGATTCAATCCCTGCTTCGCGCGCTTTCCGGCACGCATCCAAGCCCGACATCTTCGGCATCATCACATCCATGATGATCAGGTCGTAAGGCTTGGCCAATATCTTTTGAAGACCTTCTGCACCGTCTTCCGCTTGGTCGACCGTGTAACCCTCAAACTCGAGGTTGTCTTTCAGCCCAAGTCGCATGTTGGGCTCATCTTCGACAATGAGAATCGAATAACTCATGTTCCTGTGTTAATGTACGGAATGTAAACTGTAAACGTGCTCCCTTTTCCCGTGGTGCTCTCTACACCGATATATCCACCGTGGGCTTCGACAATTCGTTTCACAAGCGTGAGTCCAAGACCTGATCCCTTGGTGGTGTGCACATCCCCTGTCGGGGCGCGATAGAATTGATCGAAAATGTCGCGTTGATGGTTACGTGCGATGCCAATCCCACGATCCCTCACGGCGACGAACGTGTACTTTCCCTCCACTCCGGTGCTGATCGTGACATGTTTCTGATCGCGGCTGTACTTGATCGCGTTGTCAACAAGATTAACCAGTACTTCGGAAAGTGATTCCTTGTCTCCACGGATTTCGCGTGCAGTCGCATCTGGGTGGAACTCAAAGTTAAAGCCCTTCTCTTGCATGGGGAAGAAATACATTTTCAACGCTTCGTGGCAAAGGTCATTGATGCTCAGTGGCTGCATGTTGAACGCCTTCTTATTTGCTTCCAACTGCGAAAAGTTGAGAATCCGGTTGACGATTCGCGACAGTCGAGCCGTTTCTTTGCTGATGATCCCGTAGTACTCGAGTTTCTTCTCTTCTGTTTTTACGCGCCCCGTTTCGAGGGTCTCTGCAAACATCCCAATAAGAGAGAGTGGCGTTCGTATTTCGTGCGACACGTTCGACACAAATTCCGATTTTGCTTGAGAGAGGTAAATCTCGCGGCGGACGTTCCGATACAGGAAGTAGAAACCGCCGCCAAACAAGAAGATGAGGACGGCCAAAACAAAAATTACGGAAGTAGTTCTCTCCTCTACGAGCCCCTGCAACGATGCGCCAATCACAGTGATCCCAACGTAATATCCCGGGAGCACCCAGAAGTCTTTCGTTGTGGCTAGATCTTTAAACTCACGAGCGCTTTCCCTGGCTTCCCGAGTCATGAGGCTTGGGTCTGTTGAATAAATCAGCGAGTCGTCCGCCACACGATAGGCCGAGATGATCATTTTTCCATGCGAAATGGCCTGCATCTTTGGCCCGAGGTTGTACTTGATCAAGGCGGGTAAGTTGACCACGAGCACACCAATCCGATAGTCACCGGCCGCATTATCGAGAGCGAACAGGATGGGGACCGACTCATCTGGAAGGATTTGATTCACCGCCTGCATCTTTCGAAATCCAGCTTCGGAGAATCGAATGAGTTTTTCACACAATCCTAGATTCTCGCGCACTATTTTGTCGATTGCTGTTCGCACGATGGATGTGTCCGGACCTTGCTCGAACAGCCGGTATGCAACCGAGCGCTCGTCGAGGTCGCTCATATAAAAGTATCGGACAACGTCGGACTGGTTGATTACCTCATTCAGGTGAGCGGGAAACTCAACCGCTGGGTGTTCTCGCCGCTGTTGCCTAATCAGGTTGGCCCACGAAGAGATGACGTCGTCGGAATACTGGTTGACGGAGTACAAAATGGCGTCCAACTGATTTTGATACGCATCGCGTACGATTTTCTCGTTCTTGTTCAGTTCTACCAGTTCATATACAAGGAAAAGTACCGGCAGCAATGCGATGGCGACAAAGGCAAGGACGATTTTACGAAGCGGACTTTTCATAGAAATGCTCCGCCAAGTTCCGAAAATTTTGGTGACTGAATGTCACTAATTGTCACGAACCAATGCATTTTCGCTGGCGGTATAGGAGTCCAGAGTCTTTTTTGTTTCTTCGCCTACGAGTATGGCGGTCTCCCTTGACATTCTCTCAATCGTCCTGATCGTAATTCTCTGTCAGGGGATTTTCGTGATGTCGGTCTTAGCACTACGATATCGGCTACGGCCTTCGCAACATCTATTCTTGTTCCTAATTGTCTTATGCCTATTCTGGTTTCAAGCGGAGTTTCTTGCAATCCGGACGCGCACTGAAATCAGCTTCGGTCTTTTTTTCGGAACACGCTATGGCGCGTGGTTCTTGCTTGGGCCCCTCTTTCACTTTTACATCCGAGCGATTGAAGGTAAGAGCTGGAAATGGGGTCAAGCGTTAGGGCATCTTTGTCCATTCCTGATCTTTGGCGTGGTCGTACCTCTTTTCACGACGGAAATGGTGGGCAGCCAGCAAGTACACTATGGGATGCTGTCCACCTTCTACTCTCCTTTTCGCGAGGAAATGCTATTCCTCCAAAAACTGTATGCGGGGCTTTACGCACTCCAGTTTGTCCACCTCGCCGTCTATCTCGTGATCTCGTATCTTTCGTTAAGAAAGTACGACCAAGCGCTCAAGGGTTCCTATTCACAAATCGATACCAACACCATCGGTTGGTTGATTACGCTTAACATCCTTTTACTGGTGACGGTTGCCTTTGCAAGCTCTTACCTTGCGATTGTTTTTGCCCGTCGAAGTTACAATCGCACATTTGATTATGTGTACGTGATCCCCATGTCGTTGTTCACTTACCTTGTGAGCTATCGCCTTTCCGGAGTGACTTGGGCGCGGGCAGACGCGACGATAGAGAGTTCGAAGTATTCCAAGACCGCTCTCAAGCCCGAAGTTGCCTTGAAAATAAAAGCCCAACTGGAACAGTATATCATTCAGGCTAAGCCCTTTCTAAATCCCGAGCTTCGACTTCAGGACCTTGCCGATCATTTGGAGGTACCCTTGCATCACCTGTCACAAGTCATCAACGAAAATTTCGGGATGAGTTTCTTTGAATTGATCAATCGCTTTCGCGTCGAGGAGGCGAAGCGCTTGATCGAAGTCACCCCCGACGCTCCGTTACTCGAAGTCGCATTTCGAGCCGGGTTTAATAACAAGACCTCGTTCAACAACGCGTTTAAGAAATTCACCACCCAAACTGCGGCAGAATTCAAAAAAAGCGTTCGTTCCCGCTAGTTCTGGGATTGTTTTTCGGCAATCCTTATGAAGGTTGTCGACTTAGCTATCTCTCGTTCCTATCCTTGTCGGAAATCAAAATATCCAACAAACGTGAAATTCTTCCTATCCACCACCCTCCTGCTGATTGCCTTGAGTGGGCAGTCTCAAAACTCAAGCGTCGACCATTATTTCCCAATTGAGACGAGCCATTCCTATATCGAGTTCACGGTGAAGTATATGGGATATGCCAAAGTTAAAGGGCGCTTCAGTGAGTTCGACGGGGTCGTCTACTACGACGAAGACATGGCCAAGATGTCGGCGAATCTCAGGATCCCGATCGCGGGCATCGACACCGATCTCGAATTCCGCGACAACGACCTCCAGTCCGAAAACTGGTTCGACGCGAAGCAATTTCCTATTGCGCAGTTTTCGAGCACAAGATCGATTGCAACGTCATCAGGGTCCGACGTCATTGGGAATCTCACCATACGAGGCGTCACCCGCGAAACAACAATTCATATGGATCCCCCGTCAGGAATCTTACGTGACATTCGAGGTGACCTGCAAGTTATTCTGACGGGAAAAGCAAAGATCAATCGCTTGGACTTCGGCATAGAGGGAAAGAAATGGAGTGCCATCAAAGAAGGGATTACCGCTGTGGAAAGTGATGTTGAGTTGGAATTCAGTTTACTCGGAAAAAGGATTCAAAAGGAGAACTTTAAGAACTGGGTATCGAACGTTCAATTTCCTGCAGGCAAACTATATCAAATATTCACTCAAAGCGGCGCGGCAGCATGTGTGTCGGAGTTTGAGCGCATGAATCAGGCAGGGCAAGTGAAGGAGTCTGCACTGTCGTCGGTTGCTTACATGTTGCGCTTAGAAGGGAAGTCGAAAGAAGCCATCGTTTTGTTAGAGGCGAACAAGACGGCATTTCCGGAGGTCATTAGGACGTATGAAGATTTGGCGATCGCCTACCTCGCTCACGGTGATGTAAGCAAAGCGAAGGAAGCATTTGACATCGCACTGCAGAAAGACCCGACGAGTCCTGTGGCCAGAGAATTTAGGCGACACTTGTAGCACAAATCTTGTTGAGCTCGCAGAGTTACGAAGCTCCTAAAAACAAGGACGGGACTCGAACCCGCGACCTCCTGCGTGACAGGCAGGCATTCTAACCAGCTGAACTACCGGACCTCCTTTAAAAGAGGTTGCAAAGATAGATTTTGGTCGATTCAAACCAAAAAATCCAGCAAATTTCTTTCAAAAACGTGATTTCGGGCGTGTTGTTCCACACCCGTCGATGCGACCCCATCGTCATGAAATCGAGGCCTGCACGATTTGCTCAATGTTCAACTTGCGCATGGCCATGAAAGCCTTCGCCGCTTTGCCGGCCTTCTGAGGGTCGCTCATAATCTTGCTCAGGACGGTTGGGATGATCTGCCAGGACACGCCAAATGGATCTTTGAGCCATCCACACATGCTTTCTTGCCCGCCGTTACCTGTGAGCGCTGCCCAGTACGCGTCTATCTCCTGCTGGTTCTCGCAGTACACGGTGAGCGATACCCCCTCGCTAAACTGAAAGGGATGCGGTAAGTTGCTATCCAACGCCATGAACTGATACCCCAGAAGTTCGAAGCGTGCCAATTTTACCGATCCCGACGCACCCGGCGATTCTACTTCAGTCGCACGCTCAATCGAGGCAACACTCGACGGTTGGAATATTCGCGTGTAGCTCTTGATCGCTTCTTCCGCACGTCCAAATTGCTTGCCTGTGAAAAGGAACGATGGAACGACTTTTTGCGCCATCGCCTGCGCAGGGTCGAGCGAAATTTGCCAGGACACACCAAAGGCATCGGACACCCAGCCGTACTTTGTGCTCCAGGGGTAAGCCTCGAGTGGCATCAATACCTTTCCTCCTTTTGTGAGTGCCTTCCATGCACGATCGACCTCGCCCTCGTCGGTTGCTGCATAGTAAAAAGAAATAGAAGGATTCGGTTGATACATCGGACCACCATCGAGCAAAATGAAATTTTGTCCTGCGATTTGAATCGAAGTTACGATTGGCGATTGCGCGGTAATCTTGGTTTGTGAAAACGCCGACTGGTACAACGCGGCCGCTGCAGGGGCCTGATTGTCAAACCAGAGGCATGGTGTAATCTTTTCTTTCATAGCAGTGTTTTTTTAACAAACGTAGCGCGACGCGTCACGACCCGATAGAATAAAACCGACATTCCGGCTGCGGGGTGACAAGTTATGGTTTTAAACCCGACTCGAGATATGCGCCAGGGGTGGTGTCCGTGAACTCCTTGAACGCGCGGTTGAAGTGACTCTGGTCGGAAAATCCATTTTCGTAGGCGATGTCGGCGAGCTGTTGGAAATCCTTCGTGCGCACTTGTAGAAAGGACTGATCGAACTGACAAATCCTTCGATAATGCGCGGCGGTGATCCCCACGTACTTCTTGAACATGCGTTGAAACGTACGCTCGGTCATCGATAAATCCGATACCACTTTTTTCAACACTTCGTTGGTTGGACTTCTCATGATGACATCTGTCGCGTACCGGATGGCAGCGCAGTCGCTTTGCTGACTTTCGGCTTGACCGATTAAGAATTCCTCCAACAGTTCTACACAATCAGCAACTTTGGTAACGTGGCTAAGGCTCCGAACGACACTTGCTGCCTTCTTTGCATTCCACTGACCGAGCAATACTCTTTCTTTCGAGAGCGATTGAGCTGAGATTCCGAACGTGGCTGGCAAGGTGAACGGGAAAAAGAAGAACGCGACCAGCATTGCTCCCGGAAGCACTTGCACAACATCCCGCGGGATTTCCTTGCCGAAGAGGGCGAGCATGTAGTCACCATTTTCGTGGCGTTGAGCGACGAAGGCCGCCATTCCGTTGGTGACGACAGGGAGGTCACCCTGATTGGGAGGCAAGGATCCGTCCACTACCAAGACTGTTCTGACATGGGCTGAAATTGCCTTTGCGGGTGAACGGTACCACGACTTCATACCTACCGCATCGATTGAGCCGCGTCGATCGTCTGTTTCATGCCATCAACAGGTTTATTCGAATAGATAATAGCTTCAACACCTTTAAGTTGATACTCGGTCGATGGGTTTAATATTTTGAAACGGACTTTATGAAAACCAAATGGTAGCTGGTACTTCCATGTTGCTTCATGTCGGCGTGTGGTAAAACTGACTGGAAGCTTCGCCGTTTCGACCAGTTTGTCGTCGATGTACAACTCGGTTTGAAATGCAAATGGCGAGGTGTTTCCCCATGTAGAAGCATCACCCTTTAAGACGAATCCAACTCCTTCAAAATCGAACGTCACCTCGTCGCGATTGGGGGACCAAGTCACGGGTTTTTTCCATGTTGGGTAATGTCCATCAAAACTCTTCTCGAATCGAACTGGGACAATGGGTGTCACGGGGATCGTAACCGAGTTGCCTTCAACTTTTGCACCGTTACGTGTGATATTTGCCATCGCATGGCGGAGACCCGTCTCGTAAACTTCGTTCAAAGACATAGTCGTGTATTTGAAATCGATGGACTCAGCCTCGGCAAGTCCCTGTTTCCAGTACGCGGGGATCTTGTTGTAGCCGAGTATTGTTCCCAACACTCCACCTACCGTCGAAGGATTGCAATCAGCATCCTGCCCACAACGTGTTGAAATTTCGAGCGACTTGGTGAAGTCACCGTTTCCATAAAGCAAACCTATTACCACATAAGCAGCATTGACCTTTGCGTCAATGTTAAAAGGAACAAAAACTCCATCAGGGCACCCTACATCATCGGCCCAACGCTGTTGAACTTCGAGCCAGGTTTGTTTCCAGTCGTTCGGATACTTTTTGTGCCAATCGATCACATTCCGAATACATTGATAGAACTCGCTTTGCTTGGGAACGGCTTGAAGCGCATTTTCGACGATCGCATGTACGTCTTGTGTGGTAAACGCGAGTGAATACATCGCCCCTACGTAAATACCTCCGTACCAGCCGTCGCCATAGTTCATAATGTGACCAATTTTATCGCTAATGGCAGATGCGACGTTGGGCATCCCAGGGCTCATTAGCCCCGCGAAGTCGGATTCGATCTGGTAATCGATGCAATCGGCGTGCGGATTGTTGAGCCAATGTCCCGAAGCTGGCGCCGACATCCCGTTGAGCAAATTGTAACGACCCGCCTGGTTAGCGTGCCACAACATATATCCAGCTTCTGCATACGCTTTCGCGAACGAACTTACGGGCGCGTCTAAACCTTCCTTTTCGAAAATGTCAACGAACGTCAGATCCATGTAAAGGTCATCGTACAACCCAGGATTTTCGACCATTGTCTTTTTGAGGTAGCCATCGTACCAAAGCAAGGGTTGGTAGTCGCCTATAAACGTACCATTGAATCGGAATTCATACGGACCACCGAACGTGACGCCGATGGTTTGCCCTGCCCAACCTCCTTTAATCTTATCCTGCAACGCCTCTTTGGTGAGAGTGATTGATTTTTGTGCGAACGTGACTGCGGTCGTAGCCAAAAAAACGATTATTAATGCTATTCTTTTCATACTACTTAGTTCCGGGTTGATGGTGCATGAGTTCTTCAATTCCTTTTGCAACTTCTGTCGGTTTTGCTTTGAATTCAAGCCAAGTGAATTTATCGCCCGCAACTGGTACCGATTTACCGTCGGCTTGAATGTCGAATGAAATCTTCCTCGACGTAAAATAGGGTTCCATGCCACGCACAGCTACGTACACGGCAGTTTGATCCCAACTATTGCGCCCCTCTGTTTGTTTGTTAAACTTCAATGCTACCTCGAACGCATCTTTGACCGGGCTGTTCTTGATGCTTGCCTCGTTGATCAACGGAATCCCTGTCATTACCTGTTCGCCGATGTGGAAGCCACTAATAATAATGGGCGTCGGCCATTGGTTGAATACTTTCTGGGATGCTGGTGCATCTACAACCACGTTAAACTCGTTTCCACCTTTCCCATCTTTCCCGAGGGAAGCAGCCATGGAAACAAGGTGTTTGACTTTTTTCCTAACCAGCTCCATCCCGTTCAACTTGGAGTATTGGTCGGCTGGCGATTCTAAAAGTGCAGCCAAGTTTGTAAAGAACCCCACGCTGATGATTGTCACACTTTGGTCCGCTTGTGTCGCCAGAATTTTTCGATACAATGTCACCGCATTTTCCGCATCTGCGTTTGATTTAAGTGCATGCGGATACTTGGCGTTAATAAATTCTGCCCACTTCTCGCGGCAGTCCTTGTTCGGAAAGTTTCCGGGGGTGACTCCAATTGGAATTTCTGGTCTCTTGAAATAGGTATTTAGTACGCTTAATGTGGGTACGGTCGTTTCGAAAGTATTACATGAGATCGTCGCCAGAATTGTGGCTTCGCCTTTATCTGCGAAGGCGTGCAACAAGGCCATTGCGCCCACGTCGTCAAAATCGGGTGCGATGTCCGTATCGAAAATAACGGGAACAGGTTTTTGCGCCCAGGTAACTGAGGCGGCAAACATCAGTATGAACAAAAGTCTCATAGAGAATGGAGTTGTCAGGTTAGTCTATCCGCAAGCGTGCCACTCGTAATTCAACCGGCTGCAGGTTGGGGAGGTTGCTTTCCGGCTTGTCAAGATAGAAATAACTTGTTGCGCTCACGTCGTCGACCCGATAGAAGTTGACCCAACCATCGGGTAGATCGGGGCTTTCAAGCGACTTGGAAGATCCTGCGTGATAAATCCGGTG
>JBGAGB010000034.1:0-48396 GCA_044226945.1 Cyclobacteriaceae bacterium
TTTTGAAGGGCACGGGGTGTAGCGTAGCCCGGTATCGCGCTTGGTTTGGGACCAAGAGATCGTCAGTTCGAATCTGGCCACCCCGACTTCTGAGAAATCAAACAAAGTCAAAACCCTCTATACTTTATGTGTAGAGGGTTTTTTGTTTTTCAAAGCAATCAAAACATGCACAAGGAGTTAAAGTTTATGTGTCATTCTGGTGACCTCGACGTATAAGTTTAAACGAGGTCGCTAAATCGATGCAAGTACTTGTGATTCAATAATTTGGATTGATTCGGTTTGGTGGTTTTTGGTGTGAGGTGACATGGTTTTAGTGAATTATGGTGACCCAAAAACAAACAAATTATGCAAACAACATTCAGCACGAAGTTCGTCGTGCACACATCGAAGTTGAAAGATGGCTTTGTGCCAGTCTTTTGTAGGATTACAGTTGGCGGAAGAAGAGCGGAGTTCTCGATTAAGAGAAAGGTACTGTTAGCGAGTTGGGGCAATGGAGTTATGAAGGGTAACTCAGAAGAGGCTCGAACGCTTAATAGCTACATGAAGGTACTTGATGCGAAGGTATTTGACAGTTATCGTGAGCTTTATAGCGCAAGGTAAGCCGATCACTGCGGATGGGTTGAAGAATTCGTTCCTGGGAGTTAAAGAGGGTGAGCAGACTTTGTTAGGTCTGATTGATTATCACAATACACAATTGAAGGGAACGATTGAGTGGGGAACGATAAAGAATTATTTTACGACACAGAAATACGTTCGGGAGTTTTTGAAAGCCAAGTTAAGGTTGTCAGATATTCCACTGGTTCAGCTCTCGTATAAGTTCGTTGTGGATTTTGAAACTTATCTGAGATCATATAAACCTGCTGACTATCATCATCCGATGGGAAATAATACGGTGATGAAATATATTGAGCGGTTGAGGAAGGTGATTACTGTGGCGGTGAAGAATGAATGGCTGGAACGAGATCCGTTTATGAAATTCAAGGCGAAGTTTATTCGAAATGATCGGGAGTATTTGAACGAGCATCAACTAGCTGAGCTTGAAACAAAGGTGTTTGGATTTGAAAGACTGGAATGGGTTCGTGATTTGTTCGTGTTCAGTTGCTATACTGGTTTATCTTATAGCGATGTGATGCGGTTGACTCCGCACAATATCTCAATAGGAATTGATGGGGAGTATTGGATAATGACGACGAGAAAGAAAACGAATCAGCCAGTGAGAGTGCCGTTATTACCAAAGGCCCTTGAGATCATTCGACGATACAAGGATGCTCCAAAGGCAGTCAATGAAGGGACGCTGTTCCCCAATCTCTCAAATCAGAAACTGAACTCGTACCTAAAAGAGATTGCTGATTTCTGTGGGATTGATAAGAAGCTGACGTTTCATGTGGCGAGGCATACTTTCGCGACGACCGTGACGCTGACGAATGGAGTACCGATTGAGACGGTGTCTAAGATGCTAGGACATGCGAGTATTAGAACAACTCAGATCTATTCGAAGGTGGTTGAGAAGAAGGTGAGTGAGGATATGAAGACGTTGAGAGCCTTGTTGCAGAACCGAGATTCGAGGCGAACCGAGGCGGTTTGACGGCGGTCGACCTATTTGAAAATTTCTAGGGACTTTCTACATTCGTACTGAGCCCATGCTCTTTCGTAAGAGAGAGATGGGCTTTATTTTTTTTATAAATCAACAACGATATGGCCGTATACTGCATTTCATATACCCTAACGAGTAACAATTATGACAGACTCAGTCAAGCGATAATGGACTACGGAACTTGGTGGCATCAATCAGGATCTGTTTGGATTATTCAAACTCCTCAAACCGCGAGACAAGTTATCGATAACCTTACTCCCCATCTTGGCCCAACAGACAAGCTCATGGTGTTCAAAGTTATGGCTGAATGGTGGGCTAGAGGGCATACAACTGAAGAAACAAATTGGATGCATCAACGAACGTTCTAAGCATGGAAACAACAACAGTACTCGACTCGAACCTAATTCTGAACATAGTTTCGATTGTTATCTCAACTATTTTATCGGTCGGAGCCATCGTTCTCTCATTCTGGTTTTATCGCGAAAGCAATAAACAAAACAAAGAGACGACTGTAATGAATGTTCAAATTAAGGAATCAATTTTGAAGCTTGAAAAACTCTACGATCGCGTCTATACTGACACCTTCGGTGCATTGCGAGGCCAAATGGATGCTATGCAGAAGCACATTTTCTCACCATCTGTCGGAGATACCAGCGTGAAACAGCCTAACCAATTGCGAATGATGGTACTGGGTTGCGTGGCTCAATTTGACCAGATAACAATTGAAGAGCTGTATATGCAAGTCACCGGCTTTGACAAAAACAAAATCACTGAAACTGTATATGCTTTTCATCAAGAGGGTGTAATTAGTTTTGATGGGAAAGTTGTCACGCGCATTCCTAAGCAAATCAATTCAAATATCCAGGGAAGTGAACCACAAGGATCGCCGATGAAAAAGGCCTAATGCTAAAAACATGAAAAAAACATTCTTGATAACCTATGACCTACCGGAGGGATCAGATTACACTGAACTTTATAAAGCGTTAAAGGACTACGGCACCTGGGCAAAAATAACAAAGTCCACGTGGGCGATAGTCACCGACCAGAAAGCAACGCAAGTTCGTGACGCGTTATTGAAACACATACCTGACGGCGGGAGGCTATTAGTGGCAAAGTCGGGCTCCGTGTCGGCATGGCGTAACGTCATTTGTTCAAATGAGTGGCTAAAAAAGAACCTTTAATTTTCTAAATCATGGAAGCAAAAAATATTGCAGACGCAACCGAATCCGAAATTAAAGGTGGGCAAATTGTCGAATCGAAACGACAAAACACTGAAAAAACAGCGGACGAGAAGGTCAAAATAAAAAGAGGACGGATGGACTCGGTTAGCATTTACGAAGTAAGTGACGGCGAGCTAACTGTGTTAGAAAACGGGTCGCGTAATTCGATATTTCTAAATTTTTCGATTTTCCTCTTGTCAACCGCGGTCTCATTTTTAATTGCACTATCAACAACCGATTATACCGGAAGGCCGGTCATATTTACTGTGTTTATTGTCATAACTGTCGTTGGAATTGTTATAGGTTCGTTCTTGCTATTCCTGTGGATGAAGATGGCTGACGATTTCAAAATTACGATTGATCGAATAAAAAATAGGATGAAAGAATAACGCAAAATTTCAATCTCCTTTTCAGTACGCATTTCGTAAAGGTCCACAAGAACAAGGAGTTTTAACGATTGCTGAGTTTCGCCGCAGTGTGGTGTTGGCGTGAATAGGATTTTAATAAAATGAGCAGCAGGCTTATATATACCCCAATTTATTTAAGATGTCAATGGAGGAATCTAAAAATACTACCACTGCCCGGAAAACATTATTTGGCCTTTCAATTGAAGACAAATGTATGCATTACAAGGTCCTTGGTGTTGTTGCCGGAGTGTGGATCGTTTATTGGGCTATAATGCTCGTTACAATTCATGGCTATAATCGCAATTGGGAAGTCCGGGGGTTATTTGGAGATATGTTCGGTGCCTTGAATGCGCTATTTAGTGGACTCGCATTTGCAGGGCTTATAATAACAATTCTTTATCAACGAGAGGAATTGCACAATAATACCGAGGTTCTCAAGGGTCAAGAAAACGAAATGAAATTGCAAGCCAAGTCCCTTGAAAAGCAATGGGAGCAAATGCAACTCCAGAGCGATGCCATGAAGAGGCAATGGGAAGAGATGGAAAAGCAAAACACAAACATCAAACGGCAACGGCTTGAGTCTACTCTATTGAATATGTGGAATATACATTTTAGGATACGAAGTGAGGTTACCGTTAATCAGAATCGCGGAATGGACGCAATTATATATTCCATCCAGACCATTGTAAATCAAGCCATCCAATTAACAAGGAATGGTGGTGAGACCAGTGTCAGGCTCACGACAATAGCACAGGCTGCAATGATCTTCAACAACACTCACGGCTTTGGTCCATTCGAAACATACCTGTCGAGTTTAAAACTTATATACAGAACAGTAAAAAGTTCAGACCTTAACAAGGAAGCTGAAAAGCGTTACCTAGAGATGATTCAAGGATATGTAAGCAAATACGAGGTTGAACTCATTGTTTATTACATCAACTATATGAAAGTACGCGGGATAGTCGAACAAGAGTTATATGATATGTACATTGAGACAAATCTCAACTACGCATTTGCTCAATGGTTTGCTCGACAAGCACGCCTTGACCTTGTATTTGACGGAGGAATTTTATGAGACGAACCTAGTTAGGACTGATCAACTATTAAGAGCCAAGTTTCTTTCTATCTGAGATGCACAATAGTAAGGAAGGTTTACCAATTTGAAGTTCTTGCCCTCCGGAGTTTTTGCCTTCGCGATTGAGTGTTCTCCTGCATAAAATCTCACGGCGACATCATGGGGCGCGTCGTCCATAAACAAATGCAAAGAACGTAGGCTTCCTTCACTTCCAGATTTTACTTCTATGGGAATCAACTTATCCTCAAACGGAAACACAAAATCAACCTCGGCAACAGACGTTTTCTTCTCACGCGTCCAAAAATGTAACGCGCTCATGGCTTGGTGTTGGAACGCCAGAAGCTCTTGACCGACTAGATGCTCAATCATCGTCCCCTGATACACTTTACTCAGATCATCAGTGCTTAAGATCTCTCGTTGAATTCCAGCAAAATAGTTCATCAGTCCTGTATCCAAAACGTGGAGTCGTGGCGATTTCTTAAGGTCAGGCAGTAGCGGCAATGTGTAGCCTGTTTCAGGATAAACGAGATATAGCAAGAGTGCTTTCTGCAAGGTTCGCAACGCTTCACCCATCTCCCTCGACCCATAATTTGAATTCCCGAATCCCTGGAACTTTATACGCTTCCCTGCTTGCGCGAATGATGCACGAATCGCATGTCTTATCAACTGCATCTGTGTTTCACTTCTCGCGTACTTCTCGGCATCATCCATATAAGATGTAAGTAACGAGTCATATATCGGTGAGAGAGCAACGAGATCCCTGTTTGCGCTATAGTGCTGTACCGCCTCTGGCATTCCGCCGATCAAAGCATAAGTGTGGAATAATGATAGGAGCTTTTGGTGGGCAAATGCGGGGACTGGAATTTGTTGCAACTGTTCCAATGCTGCCGTTTCATTCATCGCAGAAAGGAACTCGGGAAATGAAACAGGTCGCAAGACCTTGTACTCGACCCTACCAACAGGAAAGCTCACAGACTTGTCGAATAAGGTCTCAAGCATGCTGCCAGCAGCTATTACATAGATACCGGGCTCTTGCTCATAGAAGTATCTGAGCAAATTGATTGCATCAGGAGCCGCTTGGATCTCGTCGATAAAGATAAGTGTCTGATTCCGAAGTGACAGGCTTTTATTCTTCAGAAAGAATACAGCTTGAAGTAAGCTCTCGATATTGGTAAACTGCTCGAATGGCTGACGGTCTTCTGGCAGTTCAAGGTTCAGGTAGATGTATTGCCGGAACCCTTTTGAAAACTGATTAACGACTGTGGTTTTGCCAACCTGCCGGGCACCCCGGATTACTAAGGGCTTCCGGGAAGGCTGATTTTGCCACTTTTTGAGGTCAGACAGCAATTCTCGTTCAAACATTGCACAAAGTTAGGGTAATTTTGACCGATTTTTGTCACAGAGTTAGGGTAATTTTGGTGAATTTTTGACACAAAGTTAGGGCAAATTCAGTCATTTTTTGTCATGGAGTTAGGGTAACGGCGAACAACAGGCAATTGCCCAACCTTTGCGGCTTCAATCGTTACATTCTCAAAAATGCGCCGGGCAGCTTCTTCCTGCTCCTGGTCGGTCATTTCGAAGAATGACTTCTTGGCTTTCCCTTGCGGTAGGATAATGTTGAATCTATTTTGATAATCCATCCTGAATGCTAACGCAATTCATCCCTAACACATTATCTCTCCACGCGATTCCTCGGCCATTTACAACGCTTCGTTTGTATCCTCCGATCGCACTGCCGGCATCTCGCCCGTGACCGGCTTCAGTCCGAATTTTGAATAGAGCTCGGTGATCTCTAAAAATATGCGCTCGGCGATTTCTTTGCGCTCGCTTTCAGGAAGTTCGCAGAAGGGAATCTTGGCTTGCCCTTGCTCGAGAACAATTTTAAACTCTCCATGTTTTTTCATAGCTAAGAGTTAAATCAAGACTAAGTCATTCATGAGTAACGCCACGCACCTCAAACGCATACAACTCTTCTAATTTGTATCTTTGTTGAATGTCACAACGCGACATTCAAAGTTTAATCGACCATTGCCATCACATGGCAGAGCAGCTTCTCATTCGACAAAACGGTGAATTCTACCCGTTCGGTGCTCAAGTAAATTCATCCGGCGAGTTAACCCATATTGCTCATTACGATGGAGACGAATTTCCTCTTAGTGAGGTCAAAATTCGGGAACTGAGAAAAGTCTTTGATCACAAATTGAGGTCGGAAGGAATACGTGGTTTTGCAATCACCTACGATTGCCTTGTTAGAAAAGAACCGACATCCGAAAAAACGGACGCCATAGCAATTGAATGCTTTACAACACAAGAATCAAAAACGATGACTTACTACTTCCCCTATCAGAAAGTATCGGACGATCGCTTAGAATTTGGAGATGCTTGGGGCCAAGAGATGACACAATGAAATACATCTGCTCGAAATGTGGCCAGGAACACGAGGGCCGACCAGCAATCGGATTTGATAGCCCATATCATTACGACACTCTGAGCGAAGAAGACAAGGACTCCATTGCAACACTATCCGAGGATTTATGCACGATCATCCATGACGATCAAACGGACAGGTTCATTCGAGGTGTCATTCACATGCAAGTGAACGATGACTGCGAACCGTTGGATTACGGTGTTTGGGTATCGCTTAGCGAAAGTAGCTACAATAACTACCAGGAGAATTTCCACAACGAAAATCACGAGGTGACTTATTTCGGCTATATCTGCAACAACCTGACCGGCTACGACGATACATTATCAATTAAAGCAAACGTAGTTACACGGGGTAAAACTCGCCCCGAGATCATCCCTCACGACGATCAAATGGACAATGAATTTGTAAGAGATTACTACGAGGGAATTGACAAAGCAACCGCCGAAGAGCGTATCAGACGATTATTGAATCAATAGTTTATCCTCTATCTCCTTTCCACTCCTCCTGTACAACTTCCAAAAGCTCAAAGAAACCATCAAGATCAACTACAAGATCTTTCAGATATTCCGCCTCCGGCGATCCATCATACATCAGGAATTCCAAAAGCCAGCTTCTGAGGTTAACACTGAATCGTTTTGCCGGATGATATTCCAGGAATCGAACAAATGCTTCTTGCAGACGAGGCGTGACTGTGAAGTCAGGTCCTTCAACTTTCTTTTTCACTGTTCCTTTCTTCTTCGCGCGTTTCATAGAATGACTGTTTAAGGTGGGTGAATAATTGTGACTACGGATTATCCCATACAAACAGGATAAGTCTGCGTTTGATCGAAGCGGACAGGTATTCGTTCAAATTGTTGTTGATCGAATGCCTGTTCAGCCAAAGAGTTATGAATACATCGGTTAAGATTTCTTCACAATCATCTTTGGTTTCAACTTTCCCACTGAGACACTTAAACAAGTCGGAAGCATAGCGGCGATAGATCGTTTCAAATGCAATGCGGTCGTCCTGTTTGAGACGAGACATTAACTCTGCATCGGATAGATCGAAGTAGTTCATGACCAGCCAGCACCTCAATCAAAAAGTTGACGAATAAAAAATGGCAAGCTGGGTCCAAAAAAGATGGCGTGGAACCCAACTTACCGTTCGGAGGTACTGGTATACCTTGCTACGAATAAGTGGGCCCACGCCAATAGCGTGAGCACCTCACTTATTGCCTCGTAGCTTTTGAAAATTACCAGTTTTCCGAACGAGGTTCTAAGTGCGTGTGCTTCAGATTTCTTCGCTGAAGTAAACGCGAATTTACAATTTCTTTGTGTCGGAAATCTCTTCCCGATCACGCAAGCGAAGATAATAAACCGTTCTCAATGTTATATAATCATATAACACAATTATTTTCAATTTGCTGCAGATTGGTGTATGCCTTTAAAGCCCAAAGACAAAAAACGCCTTCAAAAGTTTCGTGCGAATCTAGCCAGGATCAGGAAGGAAAAAGGACTTAGCCAACGCGGGCTTTCATATCTCTGTGATGTGACTCATGCTAAGATCAGTCACTTAGAGAACGATGAGAATTCCAGCCTGACCCTTCAGACCCTTTTTGAATTAGCTAAGGGCTTAGGGGTTCATCCTAAAGAACTCATTGACTACGACTTCGATTTCATAAAGAAGTAATCCTTCGATCGTTCTGTTGTTGTCGTGACTGATGTTGGAATGTGGGTAACTCCACGATGCACATTCAACCGCACTAACAGTCGGAGTTATCCATATTTCAACATCAGACAAATACATTGCTAGTCTTCTTTTGGTGGAGCGAATGAACCTCGCGGTCCGCTCAACCATTCTTTACAGATCTTCGCAGTAATCTGAAGTAGCTGGTCAACCTTAGCTTCCACCTTCTTGTACTCCTGGGCTACTTTGAGGGCGTCATACATCTTCTGCTTCATCTCGTCGGCTGTGTGAAAGTGATGGGTGATTTGATTGATATTTCTACCCATCGCATTGAGCTCACTTCTTATTCCAGCCAGCTCCAGCGCGGTCGACTCAAGCCTCGCATCTACGTGATACCAGTTCACCTTCTCGTGATATAAAATACTTCTGGCCAGTTCGCCCACAGTCTGGCAGTTGCTCTTTGCCACCATTTCCTGCATCCTCTCGTAGTACGAATCTGAAACCCGTAGCGCGATAATCCTCGACAATCTTGCGCCTCTGTCCACCTTTCTCCTTGTCATGATTTTTTAGTTTTAGTGTATCAAGAATGGCCGAGTTCCGAGGCTCATTCCCTGCGGCATTGCAGGAGGCTCCGGTACGAATGTGTAAACATTCGTACATCTTGCCGCGCCGACAATCGGGCGCTTTTGGCCCCAAGGACTCGTCCTATTCTCATTGATTCTTTCATGGGCTAAAGGACGGTTTTGAGGCAACATGAAAACAGTAACAAGGGTAACAGTACCCTCATATACTTGGTCGCGCGAAATTTCTGGTGGTAAATCGAGTCTGTCGCAATCGTCGACCATATTCTTTGTGAAAAACTGTTTCACGGAACAAACAAAAAGGATAGTTTAAGTCGCTTTTTACTCAAATTCACCCAATAGGCGCCCCATATGAGTGCCATTCCCGACCATCTCAGAACACCGCCAGATCAAGTGGTTAATGATCGCCCGGTGCGTTCAAACATTCAAGAACTCCCGTTCAGTCGCATTACGTGGGAAAATTTTGAAAAACTATGCGTTAGACTGGTCGAACTTACACATGACGTAGGCGATTGCAGACAATATGGCAATCGAGGTGAGGATCAAGAGGGAATCGACCTTTATGCGAAAGCGAAATCTTCCACCCTGTACACCGTTTTTCAATGCAAGAACGAGGCGGACTTTGGTCCCGCGAAAATCAAAGAGGCCGTTGATCTATTTGTGGGTGGAGTATGGTTCTCTCGGAGCATCGAATTTGTTTTGTGCACTCGAGAATCCTTATCGCACAAGCAGCGTCAAGAAGAAATTATTAGGCAGACAACCCGATTGGAAAATGAAAGCAAAAGCCTGACAATTTGGGATTCAAATAGGTTAAATCGCCTGATAAAAGACCATCCGAAACTCGTCGCCGAGTTTTTTGGAATGGACTGGGTTAAAGAATTTAATGGTGAAGCTGCTTTTAAAAGCCTAGCATCCGAAAAACTTCCGGAAAAGAAACTCATCGACGGGCCTGAAAAATATATCGTTCGAAAATTCACAGACAGTGCCGTTGATGAATTTGAAATGATTTTGCGTCGAGGAGTCGGGTTGAGAAGTCTAATTGATGAATACTCAAGAATTGCCATCGTTGGAAACGCTGGCGTTGGGAAAAGTATAGAAATACAAAAGCTCATGAGCGAGTTAAGCCAACCGGCAGAGCCGTACTTTCCCTTTCTTGTTAAGTTGAATCTCTTTACTGATCGTCAAATAAAAGACTATATCCCCGATATCGATAGAATCCCACCGTACCTGATTGTTCTCTGTCTTGACGGCCTCGATGAAGTCCAATCTAATCGATTTGATGATGTACGAAAGAAAATACTAGAGTTCTCGAATGATTATCCGCAATCACGGATGATAGTTTCATGCCGATCGAACTTTTTTATTTCGGAGGCGATGGGACAGCTTGTGTCGAGCACTCTCGCTGGATTTGACTCCTACCGTCTGTTGCCTCTAACAGAAGAGGATGTGCAAGATTATCTGAAATCAGAAATACCCCTTGGTGCCGATGCCTTTTTAACTAGCGTCACAACTAAAGGAATATATGATCTTCTGTTAAATCCGTATTATCTGAAACACATCGTTTCCCTATATAAGAAAAACAAACAGATACCTAACACCAAAAGTGATCTCTTTGAGTCAATAGCCGAGGAAGGTATAACCACTGACGCCTACAGGTATTTTCGCGATGATGTTCATGTCAAGAAACGTGAAATGCGTTTATTGCTGGAACGGCTTGCATTTGTTTTGGAGTATCAAGGCAGAAATTCATGTTCGTTTGCAGAATTGCTTGAAATAGCCCCGACCGATGAAATAAAGATTCTACGTGCGTGCGGTTCGCTCCTAAGAGTCTCCGAGGAAGAGAATGTTGCTCAATTCGTCCACAACAATATTCAGGAGTACCTCGTCGGCAGATTGGTTGCATCGAAGGATTTACATCGCATAAAAAAAATCATTTCGTTTAAGCCTGATTACAAAAGGATAAAGCCAAGTTGGGTCAATACCCTCTCTTTTATTGTCTCATCTCTAACTGCTAGTCCCAAAAAGCGTTCTGAACTTATCGAGTGGATAACTTCCGTTCAGCCTCAAGTTCTAGTACAACTCGAAATGGACAAACTAGATGAGAAGGTTCGCTACAATGTATTTATAGAGATTTTCAACTTTTATAAAAAGCAAGGACGATCAATTAATAGAAGCGTTTTTCCTACACATAACTTGGCGCAGTTTGCCTCAACGCCCGCTCTAATTGATTATCTCATTCATGAAATCACGCACAATAGCTCAGCACCATCGGCGGCGACAAGTCTTGATATTATATCTTACATCAGACCAGAAGCGATTCCTCCCGTTTCGATGGAGACCTTAAAGGGGCTGTTGGACAAAAATCTACTGGAAACAAAAACCTCTCCCTATCTTTCTTTAAAAGCATACTCCAATCTTTTTCAAATTAATGTCGACACCTTCAGACGGATTGTCGAAACCTACTATGAGTCGGACGACACTTGGATTCGGTATGCAATTTTTTCATCAATCTCGAAACTAGGTCTCCAGGACGTAATGATCGATTTTGTGATAAGTCAGATAAAGACTCTCATGTACGGTGAGATGAATTCGGGAAACGATAGGCTTTCGAACGAGTATGACGAGTTGCGAAAAAGTATGTTCTCCATTAGAACCAAAGCCTCGCTAATAACGGCGTGGACGTTTATAAAGGAAGAGTTTGGAAGACTATCATATTCTATCTATTTCCGGGAAATCATCCCGAAAACTCTTGACAAGACGGCATCAGAATTTTCATCTGATCTAGACGTATTGGAGAAGGTTCTCGATGTTTTCGTTGATGAAGAAGTGACGATCACTGACGACTATTTCAAACTCTTTCTGTCGTACTTCCAGTCCACGGACCGAACGCTCGAAGCCTTTAAGCGGCTATTAGAAACAAAGGACCTCGACTATCACACTCTAAGTCAAATGACTAGTCTGGCCGATGACAGGTCTATAGCCCTGCTCGCAAATGAATTTTTGACTGGCAAGGTACTTAAAAAACATGTCGAGGATTTTCAATGGTTATTGGGCAAGAATCATCCTTTGCTTGAAAAATTTAATGCATTGGTGAATGTCATAGAGACTATACCACTTCCGTCGTTTCCTGACTACGACCAAATCCGCCAAGAAAGCGATAGACTGACAAAGGAATTAATTTTCAGCAAAGAAAAATTCAAGACGGCTGCGGAAAAGATATTCGATGACGCCGGTAAAGATGACTTATCATTTGAAGACATATGGAATCTTCAGAAACAAGATATCCAACTAAAGCGGCCGACAGTTGTCTTCGAAGCATTGCGACTGCCGAGAGGAGATCGCACGCGAAATAAAACAATCTTCCTAGATGCAATAGACCGAACTTGGGAATCATTATCGATTGATTTTATTGTTAACTATATTAAAAGCCACAAGGATTCAACATTCTCCGCAGACGAAATGACCACAATCACCTTGTGGTGTGATAAGATGTCAATAATTGTTGATTTCGAAGCCTCGATTAGCCAACCGCGCTTCGACACAACGAGGGTGGCGCACAAAGCTGTATACTTTTCTTTCCTTATCCGCCACTTTGGAGTAAAGAAGTACTCGCCAGAGTTATATCTGGGAATGTTGTCTTTTCCTCGATGGAACGACAGTGAAAAGGGTATTTTTGAATTCGTTGGCGAAGTGGTGAGTAAATCTCTAATTACTCCCCGGGTGCTTCAAAATCTGAGAAGAGGAGTTAAATCAAATGATGTCCTCTCAGACCACATAACCTACATCGTAGAAAATCAATTGCAGATCGCGACTCCTGAGTTGTTGAAATATCTCCTTGGCCCCTTTGCAAGGACAGAGGTACTAGATGCGTACTTGAATCTGGGGGGAGAGCTGGACGATCTGCTTCCGTTGTACGATAGAATTGAAGACGATTTTAGGTTTGCAATTCTTGATAGGCTGGTACGGGCTGGGCATGGCCCAACTGAAAAATATGTCTTGTCGAAGTTTATAGAGGCGGATGATGATCTTGTAAAATTAAGATTGGCAGAGATGTTGATTCGGCTGCAGAATTTAAAAGGGCTACGGTATTATGTGTGGTACCTAAAGACAAAAAAGACAGTTCCCGGAGATTCATCACCATCCAATGCACTCTATGCACTGAAGACCTTACGAGCATTTTTTACTATTACGACTCTATATGAGTTGAGTTTTGATAAGACGATTCGTCAGGACACCTTCAATGATTTGGGCACCATCGCAATCTCAGCTTTGGAGGCAATAAGTTTAGCAAATGACAATTTTCCCCACGCAAAAAGGTTGTTTCGGCTCTATTCGGTAATTTTCAAAATCAGAAACTTTATACCGGTCTATGTGAAATTGCCCACCAGAATAATGAACGACCTTAAACACTATTTCGAAATTTTCGAACAACGCTATTATGTTTCCAAAGACGTAAATATTTCATTAGGAGAGGCTCTCGTGGAGTATTCAAAGTTATGAAGATCTCCGGCGCCCAGCTTTATAAATTCTTAACATCAAAGTGTATCACCCATTTATACCACGCTAACACAGTATCAACGTCGATTACGTTTGTCCAGAAGAAAGGATTACTGTTTCGCGGAGCAATTTATGACAAAGGACTAACCCAGACACCTCAAAACTCAGACTCGCAGGACAAAAGAGTTGGTGTGTGGTACGACGTTTTTCTCGACACACAAGACCTGCATAAACGATTTAAACGACAGAACCATTACGGTCCAGTCCTATTTAAATTCTCGATTGCATTTCTTCGGAACTCAAAACGAAGAATTCGAATCACAAAAGATAATCCTATTCGATGGAGTCGAAATCAAAGTGTGAAGGATGGGTATTTTTCTTCCACTTCCGAGTTGAATCGAGATTGGACACAAATAAAGGCCGAGCGAAAAATGATAACAATTAGAAGCCTGCGTGCTCCTATTTTGTTCAAATATCTTACCGAGATAATATTGGATAACCCTGGGTTACTGGTTGGCGACGTAGACATTTTTGAGGTTAGCTCAAAGGCACTACGAAAGACCATTAAAGCATCTGGTCTTAGACAGAGATTGAGGGTAAGAAAATGCGGTGGTGATTGCTGGTGTCTGGCTAACTACTATGACGAAGTACCTATCGTTACGCTTAGGCGGTATTTTGATCCAATGGCTTCGAGAGGCGCGCGAACGTTCTAAGGACGTGTTGTGCCATGATTCGACATGGTTGGGTCGTCAAAAACAATTCAAAGTGTTACATTTGATATAGATTAAATACTTAAGAACATTTCCCATGTCTCCTCCCGGTGACCTCAATCACCACCGTTCTTCCAAATATTTGAATCATAGAGGGTTATAAACCAGACCATCATCTGGCCACCCCGACATCGCCCACCCAAACCATTTCCCTCCACCAGAAGAACATCATCTAAATTGCCACAACATCAATCTACCCACCCATGAATTGGCGCATATTCCTTTTGACCAGCGAGCTGACAAGCGATGTGCCGTATGAGAAAATGGTAGGCTCTCTTCGGGCTCGCTCGATGGCTGGGCGGCGGTTCAAATTAGGAAAGTTGACGAGCCAACGGGCGTCGTTCTACTATGGAAACGTTGGAAGTTCTAATGAAGGGATGGGTTATCGCCCCCTGTTTTTAAACGAGGTCGCGATCACGAAAAGCCTAACCACTGCTGACAAGGTGTTGATCAACTTTCGTGTTCCCAACGGGCGTCTGGTCGGACTGGCCTCGCTCGGACTCTTCATCATTTTCTTTTCGCTTCGGATCATGCCGGAGATTGGATTCAAAGGCGCAACTATCGCTATCGCACTGATCTACTTCGGACTAGTGATAGAATTAAATTCCCAACTGTACTATTTCAAGGACGAACTGGATTCGATCGAGAGTAGTTACCGAAAGTCAGTCAAAGATTCTTAGACTGGCGACCGACCGTCACAGCGGGTTAGTGTCATTCCGATAGCTCCCTAGGCGCACGCCGTTCCTCACACGGCGGAACATCAACCTTGTCGCATTCACCCACCCATTCCGACGCCCGCACACCCGTTCGATTTCAAATTTTTCCTACACCTTTGAGCCGTCCCGTAGACCTTCGCGCAAAGTGTCGTCGGACTTGTAAAAAAAGAACATACCCCAAAAACTAACTTTATGCCAACTGTCAATGCTGCTGGTGAAAAGAGTAACCAGTCGAAAGTTCAAGTGTGGACCGGTCGCGTCATGGCCGGCATCGTGATCCTGTTCATGCTCATGGATAGCATCTTCAAGTTTATCCCCAACGACCAAGTGATCCAAGGAACAACCGCTCTCGGGTTCCAAGAACACCATCTGCCAATCATGGGCACCCTCGGACTGCTTTCCGTGATCCTATACATCATCCCGCGCACGGAATTCCTCGGCGCCATCCTGCTAACGGCGTACTGGGGCGGAGCCGTCGCAACACACGTGCGTCTCGATAACCCTCTATTCACCCACGTGCTTTTCACGGTGTACTTGGGCATCTTGGCGTGGGGCGCGTTGTATATTAAGAGTGAGAGATTGCGGGAATTGGTGAGAGGAAGATAGGATGATTGGACGAGGAGACGAGGGGATGAGTTACAAGGTGGTGCCGCCGTCGGCTACGTAGATGGCGCCGGTGGTGTAGCTAGCCGCGCCGGAGGCAAGGTATAGCGCAAGGCCGGCGATTTCTTCCACAGTTCCAATCCTGGGAATGGCTATGTTCTTCGTAATGCGCTTGGCAAGTTCTTCATTCTCCCACAGTACCTTCGAGAACTTGGTCTTGATCAAACCGGGACAGATGCTGTTCGCGCGAATGCCATCAACACCCCATTCCTTGGCTTGAGCTTTGGTCAACATGTTGAGCGCCGCTTTGCTGATCGAGTAAAGGCCCAGCCCGGGATCGGGTGTCAACCCCGCAATGCTGCTGATGTTGATAATCGAACCGCCACCGCGCTGTTTCATGATCGGGTGCACCAGTTTACCTAGTTCGAATGGTCCCTTCACGTTCACCTGCATGATCTTGTCGAACGCAGCCGAATCGGCTTCCAGTAATCCACCAAAGATTGGGTTGGTGGCGGCGTTGTTGACGAGGATGTCGACACCTCCAAACCGATTCAAGGTCTCTTTCACTAGCTCTTGGCAGAAAGCAAGGTCGCCTGCATTTCCGGCCACGGCATGACACCGGTCTGGAGAAATCTCTTTCGCTAGGCTCGCGAGCTCCTCGGGTTTGCGGCTGTTGATCACGACGCTGGCGCCAGCCGCCACGAAGTACCGCGCTATCGCTTCGCCGATGCCCTTGCTAGCCCCGGTGACGATGGCGACTTTACCATCGAGACTAAAGATGTCGTTTGGTGTCATGAAAGGAAGATACACATTACCCACGGTTTTCTCATGGTCAGCGTGTAGCTCACTCCAAATCTGTGTCGTACACGAATTTGAGGAATGCAGCTTCGCCTTCGATTCCCATCTTCAGCTTGATGTTCTTGCGATGCGTTTCGGCGGTGTAGAAGGAAATGCCTAAGCGTTCGGCGATCGCCTTTGTCGTCAGGCCTTCTTTTACCAGCTTAACTACCTCCATCTCGCGGGTGGAGAGCTTTTGCTTTTTGATGAACACGTCGTCGGAGTGCACGTCCTTTTTAACCGTGGTGGGAAAAACAGTACCTCCATCTATCACGCGCCGGATCGCAGACGCCACGTCGTCGACCGAAGAGGTTTTGAACAAGTATCCCTTACACCCAGCCTTCTTGAACTTCTGAATGTACATGTCTTCATGGTACATGCTCAAGATTAAGACTTTCAACTCCGGCCGGGTCGACATCAACAACTGGGTCAGTTCAATCCCGTTGATATGGGGCATGTTGAAATCGACGAGCACGACCTCGGGACGAAGACGCCCGACGACGCCTTCCGCCTCGCGACTGTCGTACACCTGCGCAACAACCAACATGTCGTCTTGCGATTTTAGCATCTCGCGAAGACCGTCGTTGAAAAGCCGGTGGTCGTCGACAATAACCAACTTGATGGGGTGTTCATTCATGGCTATAGGGGATCTCGAGAATTACCAAAGTGCCTGTCTTACCGCTCTCAATTCCGAGCTTGGCGCCGATGTACGCCGCCCGAAGTCGAATGCTCTTCAGTCCAATACCTTCTTTCGCTTGCGTGGTATTTAGCCCGATGCCGTCATCTTCAACCGTCACCACGAGGCTATCGGACTGGTACATCAACTGAACCAATGCCTTGGTTGCTTGCGAGTGTTTCAGAATGTTGTTGATGAGTTCATTGATGACGCGGTAAATAACAAGTTCCGTTAGCGGTTTCAACTTAGCCGTGTTTTCGCTGCACACGAAATCGAACTGGATACTAGGATGGTTTTTGAACTTATCAACGAGATGGGCGACGATGTCCCGCAAGGAAAATTCATTGAAGTCGACCGGGATCAGGTTATGACTAATGCCTCTCACCGTGTGGATGATGTTGTTGATTTCCTTTTCGACTTCATTCGCGTCTTTTCGTTGTACGACCATGTTTCGAACGGCTGCCAGCGAGTTGCCAACGTCATCGTGTAAGTCTTGCGCGATGCGGCGGCGCTCGTCTTCCTGGATGGTGATGATTTGATCCTGCGTTTGGGTCAATTCCAACTGAACTTGATATCGTTTACGCACACTCTGGGCGAATTGGATTCCGAAACCCACCACCACGAAAAGGATTTCGGGGAGGGGCGTCAGGAAGAAGATGTCCTTGTTCAGGTTCGGGAACTTAAGAATCTCCATGTCCGATAATATCAGGATCGTGCCCACGACTATTGAGAACAGAAATCCCACCATGTATAGGATGACGACCATTTCTCGTTTTCGAATGGCGACCGCAAGGGTTACGATGATGTAAAGGTGCAGCGGAATCATGTTGAAGTACGAGATGTCAATCAACCATGCCCGCATTCCCAACGGAAGGAAGGGGAGCAGGAGCAGCAAGGCAACCGCACAGTAGACGACGACGCTGGTCATGCCAAACCAATAGATCCATCGACGATTCCAGTCTTTGCTCTTGACGAGTTCGATGGTGAAGAGGATGTGTACGCCTGTGATAAGGTAGTAGGCGACGAACGTCAACCCGTTCATTACGGTTTGCTGTTCGTGCCAGTGGATGAATGCGTGCACGTAACCGGCGTCGGTCGCGATCACAAAAAAGTAGGCGAGGGCATACAACGTATAGTACAGGTATACTTTTTCCTGGATGAAAAAGAAGAGGACCAAGCCGATCAAACTTGCCACCAAGATGGTGCCCTCAATGAGCCCAAGTCCCGTTAAGAATTTCGTCTGATAGGTTTCAAAATAGTCTTTGCGTTGCAAATGAGTCACGGCGGCGTGTCGACCGTACTCGCGATGGCTATATAGATAGCAGTTCACGACCTCGCCATGTTCGAGCGGAAATTCAAAGGCAAAGTTCAACGCATGGGCGGCGCGTTGCGACATCGGTTGAAAGTGTCCCGTGGGTTCAAACTTGTCGACCACGGAATCGCGCACTACAAGTAATTGCACGGTGTCGACCCGCGACTGTTGGACCACCAACACCCAAGTCTGCCGAGGGCCGTGGTTTTGGATCACGAACCGACACCATCCACTGCGTTGATCAAATCCATAGTTTACTTCCGGTGCGTAGTTGTTGACTTCAAAATGCGCGGTGTCATGCATCACGCGGTCAACGTCGTTTTGACCGGCGGTGAGCGTATAGACTTGTGCGTATGCACTCAACGGCTTATTGTAGGTACTGCTGTCGAGCACGACCAAGTGCTGGGCTGGGAGAGGGCTCGAAATCAGAAGACATGTCAGGACTATGAGATACCACTTGGCCATGAAGCGCTTTCGCAAAGTTGGGCTGGATGTCAAAAGGTACGAAATCCCATGAACCAGCGGTCGTCCAATCAATGCATTTCCCGGTACCCTTTGTATACCTGACATCAGGTATTGAACCCTTGCTCGGTTGTTTAGATTTTCGATATTGTTATCCCAAGTCAAATCCTTATGAAAGTTATCTTGTTGCGTTGCGCACTTGTCGTGCTATTGTTCGCAGGTTGTGGCGTTGAGGTGTTCGCCCAGGGTCAACTGTACGGGACCACGATGCGTGGCGGCTCGGGTGGCTTGGGAACTATCGTGCAGACCAATGCCGATCCCAGTTCCTATTATGAAGTTGTTTACGAATGGGCCCCCGATTTCGCCGGAGCAATTCCTCAAAGTACTGTCTTCGTAGGGGCCAATGGCAACTTGTTTGGCGTGTCGACTGCGGGGGGAACCTATAACCGTGGCGTCATCTACGAGTTTCGGTTCGGCGGCGCTGGCTACAAGGTCTGGTATAACTTTTCGCCCACCGAAGGGAACACCCCTTACGGGGGACTTGTCCAAACGGCGAACGGGAAATTCTATGGGACTACCTCGCAGGGTGGCAGCACCAGCAACGGAACCCTATTTGAATTCGATCCCTCGACGGGAACAGTGACGCACAAAGTAGATTTCAACGCCAACACCGGTTCAAGCCCTCGAGGGTCTATGATTTTGGTCAGTGGAAAACTCTATGGTCTCAACTCGGGTGGAGGATCCGGTGGCGGTGGAACGCTATTCGAATACGATCCTGCTACGAACACGTATGCGGTCAAGGCAAACCTTGGCGGTGCCTCTGGATCAGGCCCCCTCGGAGGGTTGTTTCAAGCGTCCAATGGTAAGTTGTACGGCGCGACCGAGCGAGGAGGCGTCAACAACGTAGGTGCCTTGTTTGAATACAACATAGCCACGCAGGCTTACACAAAAGTTTTTGATTTCGCATCCGCTACGGGCGCATATCCAAGCGGCACGCTGGTACAAGCCGACGACGGAAAACTATATGGCTTTTGTTCCGGCGGCGGGGCGAATAGCGGCGGCGTCCTGTACGACTTTAACTTGACCAACGCGACGTATACCCTTCGCGCCTCGTTTCAAGAAAATGCAAATGGAAACCGACCCTTCGGCGGACTAACGAAGGCGTCGAACGGGAAGCTTTACGGGATCACACTTCTAGCACCGCCCGCCAACATCGCGCAGATTATTCAATTCGACCCCGCGACGGGTACGATCACGGCGAGGTTGGGATCGTCGTTGCCCAATGGTGCGGGCACCAATAATTATTCGTCGATGATTTTTTCGAGTAATGCCTTATATGGTGTGACCCCGGCAGGTGGAGAAATGGGACAGGGCGTTCTTTTTAGCTACAACCCGCTGACGGATAACCATTCGATCATCGTTGACTTTGGATATGCATCCGGTGGTGCGTTCCCGTACAGCGGTATGACGTTGGCCAATAATGGAAGGATGTACGGCATGGTATCATCTGGTGGCACAGGCAAGAAGGGACTCTTGTATGAATTCGATCCAGTTACGAAGGGCTACGCCAAGAAGGTCGATTTCACTGGAACGAATGGGGCGAACCCGTTGGGTGAACTTGCGCTCGCAGCCAATGGTAAACTGTACGGCACCACCGCGTTCGGTGGCACCACGCCGACCAGTAACTACTTTAGAATCGAAGACGGAACGTTCGCACTCCGCCTAGGGTCTGGATCCGGAGTCTTGTTTGAGTACGATCCGACTACGAACTCCTACACGAAGAAAGCCGACTTTACCGTGGCTACCGGCAGCAATCCTTATGGTAAACTGCTTTTGGCGAGTGATGGAAACTTTTATGGTACCACGAACAACGGCGGCGCGAACAATGGTGGAACGATTTTCAAGTACGTGCCGGGTACCGGTGCACTCACGAAAATAGCCGACCTTCCTTCTGTGATCGGGATGGTCGTGCCAGGCCCAAGGTCGGGATTGGTTGAAGCACCTAACGGGAACTTCTATGGTGTGGCACCTTATGCCGACGCTGTCAGTGGCGGCGGGTTGGTGTACACGTACCGTCCCCTCACGAGTGAGTTTGTGGTCTTGAAGAAGTTTCCAGCGTATACCTCCGTGGCTCCCAACGAGGGTAACATTCCTTTTGGGCAGCTTACGCTTACCGCCGATGGAATGTTGTATGGCCTCAACACCATGGGCGGGACCACGTCATTCTACGGTGGGTCCGTGTTTCGCGTGAACCCAACCAACGACCAGGTAGACGTACGTTTGGCGCTCGGTGCCGAAACCGGTGCCGTCGCGATGGGCTCGCTTGCACCAGACCAAGCCGGAAAACTCTATGCTCTCGCCAACTTCGGACCCCATGGCATGGGTGGAACAATTTTCCAGTATGATCCGGTGGCGAACAAAGTAACGTTGAAGACCGAGTTGACGAAACCCAACGGCGATTTGCCCGCATATTCTTCGCTGGCGCTCTATCCCGGTAAGATGCAGCAAAGGATCGTACTCAACGAGTTTACACCCGTTAAGTTTGGGACCGCGCTCACGCTTCCCGATAAGTCCACCGCGGGATTGCCGATCACCTACACGAGCAGCAATCCAGCCGTCGCGACGGTCAATGGCAACGTCGTCACACTCGTGTCGGTGGGGTCCACGAACATCACGGCAAAGAGTGGCAGCACGACTAGTTACGATGCAGCTCCAGATGTCGTCCGCGCGCTCACCGTGATCAAAGGAGATCAGACCGTCACCATCGTTCCGATTTCGGATCAAAAGATGACACCGGCTTCGTTCCCTGCGTTTGCTGTGGCCTCTTCAGGTCTCGCACCCGTGCTCACCAGTTCCGATCCGACCATTGTTTCTGTGACTGGTCAACTGTTGACATTCCTAAAAGTAGGAACGGTGACGATTACAGCTAGCCAACCCGGAAACAACCTGTACAATGCCGCTACACCTTCGTCTACCACGTTCTCCGTGCTGAAGGGCGATCAAGTGATCAATTTCACCGGCATTGGACCTGCGACCTTGGGTCAGTCGCCATTCACGCTCACCGCTACGATCTCATCTCTGCAGCCGATCACGTACACAAGTTCCAACACGGCGGTAGCGACCGTGAGCGGCAACCAAGTGACCATCGTTTCTGCAGGGAGCACCGACATTACGGCGTCGCAAGCGGGTAACGATAATTACCAACCAGCAGTCTCCGTTACTCGTACCTTAGTCGTAAACAAAAAGTCGCAAAGCATTTCTGGGTTCGACCTGGGTATACGCTTCGAGTCAATACCGGTCTTTCAGCTATCGGCCACCGCCTCATCGGGACTTCCCGTGCAGTACTCCACCACTTCCGATAAGATTACCATTTCGGGGAGTACGATCACGATTGTCAAGCCCGGGTTGGCGTCGATGGACGCAGACCAAGCTGGCAATGCAGAGTATGCACCCGCGCCCAAGCTGACGCAGACGTTTTGCATCACGGCAAAGCAACCTACCGTTACCCTTACGAATAAGAACTCCGATCAATTTACGCTCTCCGCCACCGGCACAGCAGGACATCAATGGTTCCTCAACGACGTGCGGATTCCAGGCGCCATGTCTCCAACTTATCAGCCAACGCAGGCGGGTGTTTACAAAGTCCGGTTGGTCATCGATGGGTGCGAGGGTGATTTCTCTGCCGACGTGCCCGTGGTTGTCACTGGGTTGGAAGGAGCGGACATCCTTTCTTCGGTGCAGGTGTATCCCAATCCTGCGAATCAATTCGTGCGAATCGAGTTACCGAACCACACTCAACCCGCCGCTGTGCGCGTGATCCGGTTGGACGGAAAGGTAATGGAGACCATTCAAACGGGCGAGACGATGGTCGACGTCAACGTGTCGCATTACATTCCCGCGGTGTACCTCGTTCGAATTGAATGCAATGGGACAAGCGCCGTGAAAAAGTTTGTAAAAGAATAATCACATCCCACAATAATGAAAAAGAGATTTTACTTCCTGTTCGCGGCAGTTGTGTTGTTTGGCGTGATGTTGTTGCCGGGCTGCGGTGGCGGTGGTTCTGAACCGACGACCGATCGAACGCAGCTGTTAACGAAAGGCGCCTGGAATATCAAGTCAGTCGTCGTCGATGGTGTTACGAAAAGCCAGTTTGCTGGACTCCAAGTGATCTTTACCAGCACGGGCTTTACGTCAACCGGAGGTATTCCCGTGTGGCCCGCTTCCGGTACGTGGTCGTTCACCGATGCCAGCCAGTCTTCGTTCAAGCGCGACGACGGAACAAACGTGTCAATCTCCACGCTCGATGAAAATCAGCTGGTGCTGCAACTCACGTGGACCAAAACAACACTCGATGGAGGGCGTCAACAATCCATCGCCGGCCAGTACACATTTACTTTTGGTCATTGACCTTCTTGGTGATCTCGTTCCGCCAAGACGCGCGTTTTTCCGGCGTGAGAGACGCGTCACTATCGATCAACGTGAGAGCTTTCGAGTAGAGTTCGTTCGCGGTGTTCTTGTCCGACGCTTCGGCTAGACGACACAGCGCTTCAACCGATGTGGGGAATAAAAGCACACCCAACTCCCGAACCTTCCGCGCGTCCTCAAGTTGGTTGCGCTGTCTGTAACGAAAGTGAAACAAGTTAAGCTGTTGTGGGGTTGTCAAGATCGCGTGAGGGTTGTCGCGCAAAGCACGCGAGATAACATCTTTAAGATGTTCGAATTCGCCGCGCATCACCATGTCCTCGAATTCGACTGGCGAAGGAATGGGTTGGAGGCTTTTTCGGATCAGTTTCTGTTCGACGAGGGTCTCATCCCTTGACTGAATCATATCCATCTCACGCGCATCTTTTTTGACATAGGCATTGAGGAAGTGACCAATGGATTCGAACATAGACTTGTACGCGCGCATCATCTCGTCGCTCATCATCGGAATTAAATAGAGGTTGCCAATAAGGTGGCCGTGTTTCATGTTGCGATACACATACCAGTATCGATCGGCATACAGGATTGACTCCACGAGATCTGTGCTTAAGTCGAGCGGCGGCCCCATGCTCGGATCGTGTTGTTCCACCACGAAGTAGGGTGATCGGAATTGATTTGCGTCGAAAAAGATTGATTCCTTCACGGTTGCCACGCCGCCGGATTTCCCTTCCCAACCATCGATGCTTACAACGGCGTCTGCTTCGCCATTTTTGCATTGGTACAACATCGCTGACATTCCGTCGAAGTTGACACCGATCGCGCCAAGCTTGGTGTGATCGACGTTGGATAGTGTGTGGGCGAAGGCGAAAAGAAATTCTAGGTTGTTGATCCGGTCGGCGAGCACCGATTGAGGAGCACTTGCCTGCCGCGTGGCGTCCCTTTGGATACTCGGCGTCAACAACACGACGTAACCTTGGCTGGCCAAGTATTCCCACAATAAGGCGTTGGTTTGGGGTCCGCCGTCGGTCCCCACGATCAACAGCGGAAAGGAACCCTTAGCTGGCGCGGCGTCGCGAACCGCGCGCATCGACGTGCTGTAAATGGCTTCCACCTGCTCGTCGGTCAAGTTGATACCTGCTTCGAATTGTGTGATGAACTTGAGTCCCTCGCGGGAAGCCCGCTGTTGTTCTTCCGTTGGGGCGCCGAAGCTTTCTTTCGCCAAGCCATCGTTCACGTAATCCCCATGTGTCATCGCGGCGCGACGCGAAGTTTGGGCCGGATACCACATGCTAATTTGGATGGGAAGGGCGCGTACGTTCGGGATGCGCTTCCCTTCGAAATCGTACTTGGGCTTGGCGCTGCGCCCTTGGTCATAACGAGGAACGACTCGATAACCAACGGGGTACTGACCCGCTTCCAACCAAGACCACGGGCCAGTTTTAGGTGTAGGATCAGACCATCCACACAACAACGCGAGTAAAATATGCAGCATAATTTGTTTTGGTCGCAATCAAGTAACAACGCGCCACAAATGCTCTTTTCCCGATAGGGACGTCACTACAATGAGCCCGTTGGTGGTATAGCCAGCGCCGCATCAATGCGTGCTTTCTGACGCAAATGATGACGCATGTGCATGTCTGCAAACTGCAACCAGTCGAGCGAACTAAAATACCCCAAACCTGGGTGCCGAGTTTTTCCTTGGAGCGGTTCGGGATCAAACTGGCGGTAGATGGCGTTCACGCGATCCCTGTTGTGGAGCAAGCCCTGGTACAATTGCTCCTTGCTTGCGGGTTGAGGCATGTTGGCGTTGGTGGGGCTATCCAAGGCTAAATCGGGAAATGCGTGGTGGGCGAACATACTTTCACCTTCAGGCGTCTTCACACCTGTCGCTAGCAGAACTCCATGACGTGCCTCTTCCATTTGCGAAATGTAGTACTCGGTTTCGCCTACGATGTGTACATAAACTTGGCCCATCGACCAAGACCTTGGTATCGGCTGACGAAGAAGTTGTGCCATCGTATATTGATCGAGGCTAAAAAGCCATGTCTCCGTTGTTCGGTTAAAGTTCTCGAGCAGGATGGGAAGAGCGAGTGACATATGTAAGTGCCCGTGGCTTTGGACTAATTCCGTATGACCAATTTACAGCCCATCTCACTAATTTAACGGGTGATAGAGCCAAATGCCTTCGCGATAGAGTCTCTCGCCGCGAGGACTCTGCGTTACACGAACATTCGATTTACAGTAAAAAATCATCTCGTGAAAAAAAGCCAATTGCATGTTAGAAAGCCTACCCAACCAAACTTTCGCCTACCCTTAGTGACAAGGAATCGACAGTCGTTCAAAGGTACGTGGAATGTGCCACTCGCCGATAAGTTGTGCTATAGTTTTACGGAGTCCCGCAACTTGGTCATCGGATGTTCGAAGAAGCGGTATAGTAAGTACGACCCGGCAATGGTGAGGAACCAAAACAATCCATAGTTCAGCCACCATAATTCGCTTATGTCTAGCCCACCGCGTTTGAGCAGTCCGTGTAGGATGGGGATGGCGTGGAATTGGACGACGGAGAGATTGAGCAAGTACATCGAGTAGGAGATGATGCTTACGAAAATGAGCACGGCGTCGAGCGACGATCGACCTGTGGTGCGCCAGGAAGAAAGGAACGGCAGCGCGGCGAGGGAAATGAGCGACTCGATATTGAAGAACACCGGCGGGTAGAATTCGCGCCATCCGGCGGGGTTGATCACCGTGAGGGATACCAACAACAAACTCACGACCAACCAGGTTGTTCTGTGTTTTTTCCAACCGTTAGGAAAAATGGCTTGCAGGTACGCGCCGAGAACTCCATACATCAACGCATCTAATCGATACACGACGACCTTGCGAATCTCCAAGTCCCAATCGGCTGGCGCCACTCCTTCGTGAAATCGAACGATTCGCCACACGAGTGGGAATACGAGGAAGATCAACGCCGATAGAAGAACCGAATGCTGTTTGTTTTTCATCGCGCGGTAAAAAACGAAACAGACGATCGGAAAGGTCAGGTAGAACCATTCCTCCACGGTCAGGCTCCATGCTTCCGGGTAAAAATCGGGATGAGGACCGAACAGGTTTTGCGAGAACACTAAATACTTTAGGCTGAACGATCCCCAGTTCTTAAGAATGACGAGTTGATAGGCGAGGAGCAGGACGAGCACGAAGAGATAGTTTGGAATGGTGCGGAACCAGCGCCGAATCCAAAAGTTGAGTAAGTCTCGCCATCCAAAAGCCGTCTCGCGGATCGTTCGGAGCAGAATGCCACCGATGAGGAACCCGCTCAGTACGAAGAATATTGAGACACCATCCATCGTGGACGGAAAGTATTGATCGCCCAATTCGTTTGATGTCGTGGGGAGGTACGATGCGGCATGAACGGCCACGACCAACAGGATGGCGATGCTCCGCAGTAGATCCAATCCGACAACCCGTGTGCGATGTTTTTCTACGTAACGATCTAGGGACTGCATCTAGGCCAGGTAAAGCCAATAAGAAGAAGTGATCCGGCAGGGAATCGAACCCCGAACCGTCAGCTTAGAAGGCTGATGCTCTATCCAGTTGAGCTACCGGACCGGACGTTCTCACAACACAAACGGTCTAACACTCTTTCTGCGCGCGAAATTAGCGAAAAAAACCAGATTTCAACCACCCAGATCCCCTTCCGAATCGACGTCGGCATGGCGATAATGCCGTAACTTGCGGTCCTCTTGAAGACGCCCATTTCCACCGAAGAAGCAGCCGTTCGCACGACCTATTTCAGCATCGTCGGCAATATGCTTCTCGCGATGATCAAAGGCTTCGCTGGCTTCTTTGGAAACTCATATGCGTTGATTGCCGATGCCATCGAGTCGACTACCGATATCTTTTCTTCGATGCTGGTGTTGTTTGGGATCAAGTATGCTAGCAAGCCAGCAGACAAGAATCATCCCTACGGCCACGGTCGAATTGAACCGTTGATTACCTTCTTGGTGGTCGGATTCTTGATCACCTCGGCCACCGTTATTGCATACGAAGCCATTGGACACATTAGAACACCGCATGCCGTTCCTGAAGTGTGGACCCTCTACATCTTAGGTGCGATCATCATCTGGAAAGAGCTGTCGTACCAAATCGTGCTTAAGCGAAGTAAGCAAACAAACAGTTCGGCATTGAAAGCCGATGCGTGGCACCATCGCAGCGATGCCGTGACGTCGGTGGCTGCCTTCCTTGGGATTTCCATCGCGATCATTTTTGGCCCGGGCTACGAGACCGCCGACGATTGGGCAGCGCTGTTTGCATCTGGGTTTATCCTGTACAACAGTTACCTGATCTTTCGTCCCGCGCTGGGCGAGATCATGGACGAACATACTTACGATGATCTAGTAACGGAGATCCGCAGCATCGCAGGTACAGTCGAAGGCGTTGTTGCCACAGAGAAATGCTTTATTCGAAAGGCGGGTTTGAAGTACCACGTTGACTTACATCTCGTGGTGAACGGAAACTTGTCGGTACGGCAGGGACATGATATCGCGCACTCGTTGAAAGATACGCTCCGATCTCAATTGCCCCAATTGGGCCACGTATTGATACATGTTGAGCCCGACCGGGCGTCTTGACAAAAAAATAAAGCGTGCAAACCAGAGATTTACACGCTTCGTCTTTTAACAGCGGAGAGGGGGGGATTCGAACCCCCGGTACGGTGTTACCCGTACGGCGGTTTAGCAAACCGCTGGTTTAAGCCACTCACCCACCTCTCCAATAGGGCTGACTTAAAAAGAAGTGCAAATATAACCGCCACGGTGGTTTATCCTTGAATAGGGCCGAATTTTCTTGAAAAATGCGGATTCCACCACTTTTTCCATTCTTCGTAACCTTCGTTCCACTAATATTAATGCATCATGAAGCGAAGAACATTCCTGGCTAAGACCGTGGCCACGCTGGCGCCGATACCCTTTATTAACCGAGGCGTTTTTGCGTTGACCCCCAGTTCGCCCACGCAGTATTCCACCCGGGCAATTGATTTGGTGGGGAGGTGCGTGGTCGTCGACATGCTCAACCAGTTCTCGATGCCAGGAAAGGAACTCGACGGGTGGCTCGATCACCCGGAGACCTTCGAGTCGGCACTAGACAAATACCGGGGATCCGGCATCGACGTGTTTGCACTCGGCCACGGAGCCGACAGCCGCTCGTCGGCATTGAAATACATCACACGGTGGAATAAATTCTTGTCAACCAACCAATCGTGGTTGAACCGCGTGGAACGCCCCGAAGATTTTTCGCGCGTCAACCAGACCGGGAAAATCGGAGTGATGCTAACGTTCCAAGATTCGAGGCACCTGCAGAAACTCGAGGACGTATCCTTGTTCTATCAATTTGGTCAGCGCCTTTCACAACTCACGTACAACTATCAAAATCATATCGGCTCCGGCGCGTTCGATAACCAAGACAATGGACTCAGCGACTACGGTAGGCAAGTGGTGGCGAAAATGAATGAGGTGGGTATGATGGTTGACCTGTCACACTGCAGCGACCGCACGACGTTGGAGGCCATCGAAATAGCAAGTAAGCCCCCGATCATCACCCATGCCAACTGTAGGTCGTTGAATGCAGGCAACCCCCGCACGAAGACCGATGAGATGATCAAAAAGCTTGCTGCAAAGGGCGGTGTGTTCGGTGTGGCCGAAATTCGGTTTATGGTGAAAGCTTCCGAACCTGTGACGATCGAAGACTTTCTCGACCACTACGATCACCTGATCAAATTTGTAGGCGTGGAACACGTCGGCATCGGAACAGACTTCGACCTCGACACGGATGACGGTCGTATTCCGCTGGAAGAACGTAAGAAAATGTTCGCAGACACGGCAGGCGAGCGATTCAAAAAGTACCGCATGCATTCCAATCAAAACGCCATCGTGGGTATCGAGGGGCTAAACCATCCAAAGCGTATCTTCGACATCGTGGAAGGGTTCATTCGTCGTGGCTACAGCGACGAGATGATTGAAGCGATCTTGGGCGGAAATTTTATTCGCGCCGCAAGGGCCTGTTGGCGCGGCTAAGTCGCTAGCGCGGCTTTTCTTTTTTTGTGAGTATCCCACCGGTCATGGAGGCAAATCCACCGACGAGTCCGCCGATCAATCCTGTTAGCACGATCAACAAGCCAACGGTTTTGGTCGGGAACAACAACGCGACTTTCGAGGTAAGGATCGAGTCGGTCGATGAATCGATGTACCAAGCCATCACAACCCAAAGCAATCCGGCGCCAATAAAGCCGGCGGCGAAAGACCTAAACCCGGACTCTCCGAACAACAGCCCGGCGATGAAGCTTGCCACAGCAACGGTCCACCAGGGTAGGAACGTCTGGAGCAACCACGAGAATAAAAAGACGACGACGATATGAATCAGGAATCTCATTTCGAGGAAGGTTTAAATTTTGTGGTTCCCAAAGAGCGACTCGCGAGTGCTTCGGCGGAGACAAAGGGAAGGGCGAAGTAATTTCCCTTTGCCCACATGTCGACCATGTTTGAATAATACTTGCTTCCGGGATTGCCGGATTGCCCGCCCGGGTAAACACCCCATGCCTTCAGCCCGGTCTTCTCCAAGCTCACAACCATTCTCCAGCTCGGGCCATGCGTACGCGACGTGGCATTCACAATGTCGTGGTTGCCACCAGCTGCCACGTTCACGCTCAACGCTGGCAACTGCGCGAGATGGCGAATCACAGTACCCTTGAATGTTGCCCACTCAGGGTCGCCCTTCTTTTCATTTTTCCATTTTTCGATGTCTTCCACACCGAGTTTGAATGCCGTTTGCAAAAGTTCCTTAGCTGTTTCAGTCGCCGGTGTCGACGTGATGTCGAAGAACGATAGTGTCGGTTGTTCTTTCAACAATCGAATCGTGTTAAACGCAGTGGGGAAATCGATCGGGTGCTTCGGATCTTTTGCGAGTTCGTCCCACGCGAGTGGCATCAAGGCATCCCACCAAGCTTCATAATAAGAGGCACCCAGCGCGTGAACGTCGTTGACGAAATCCCAGTTTTTCAGGGTCTTCCATGCCAGTGCTTCGGCCGGCGTGAACGTGGTGGTGTCTAGTTGTGCTAAAAAATAGGGAAGGCTTTCCGCTGCTTTGAGGTTGTAGTTATCCATTTGCAGCTTCATCATGTCTTTTGGTGTCGCCCCCGAGATCTCGGTGAGTACCTGGTTGATCCGTCGATTTCGATACGCTTCGTAGCTCTGGGCAGTTACATAATATGGGTACGTAGCGTCGGCCGGGTATTGATTGGCGCTACTCACAAAACCGCGTGGTGGATTTTTGTCCATCACATTCTGGTCGAACGGAATAAATGCTTGCCACTCTTGGTCCGTCTTTGTTCCATCTAGGACAAACTTCCCTTCGTTGGCTCGCCGAACGGGATATTTTCCTTGAATACGCATGGCAATATCTCCCGACACCGACGCGAATACAAAATTTTGCGCGGGCGAATGGAAGTTGTCCAAAGCCTTCATATAGTCGTTGTGATTCTTACCTCGGTTCAACAAATAAAATGTCTTTAACTCGTCGGAAGGATCGTGCGATACCCATCTAAAGGCGTCCAACTCCGTCGAGTTCGGTCCATTGAAACTCCGATCGTAGGGGATAGGACCGATATGGGTGTAGGTCACTGTGTCGATGACTGGCGCCTGGCCACGCACAGAAAATGTTTCAATCACTTTCGTGGATTTCTTCCATTGCCCATCCGACCAATATTCATTAAGACTTAAGTCCTTGAACTTCATGCGGTAATAATCCACCAAGTCACGTTGGGCGTTGGTGACACCCCAAGCGATCGAGTCGTTGAAACCGATGACCACACCGGGAGCGCCTGGCAATGAGCTACCCATTACGTTGACGCCCGGTGCATTCAAACGTACGGCGAACCAGATAGAAGGTAACGAGAGATTCAAGTGGGGATCATTGCAAAGAAGGGGTGACCCAGTTGCTGTCTTGGTTCCACTCACCGCCCAGTTGTTGCTTCCTACGTCTTTGCTGGATTTCTCGTGCGTCGAAGTCATGGCAATCGTCGGCAGCGAATCGAACGCCATTGGCGGAGTCGTCAGCTTCACCGGCGGAAATTTCCATTGGCCGGTGCGATCCACAATCGGGTCTGTGTGTTCGTTATCGGGCCACAGCAAGTCGACGATCGGCATACCGAACATGTGGAGTGCCATGGTCATCTCTTTGTCCTTCTCGCCCAGGTTCAGCGTTTGCGCCATGTTCTTTAACAACATCGCGGAGTTGAAGTTGGTCCACGGTTCGGGACGGTAGTTCAATAGTTTGTATTCGAACGGCAGTTCTTCGTCGTCCAAGCTTTCAATGTACGCGTTGATGCCCTCGGTGTAGCTGTCGAGTACTGCCTTAGTCATTGGGTCCGCCTCGGCCTTTTCCAAGGCACGTTGGGCTGCATACACCATCCCGATCCGACGCTGCGAGCGGTCGCGTGGGAGTAACCCGGGTCCCAACACTTCAGCAAGGCGCCCAGCACCGGCGAGAATTTGAGTTTCCATCTGCCACAATCGCTGCGCGGCGGTCACGTACCCTTGCGTGAAATACAAGTCTTCGTCGTTCGAAGCAAAAATGTGTGGGATCAGCATGCTGTCGTAGACTACCGTCACTTCGCCCTTGAGTCCGGCAACGGCCAGTTCCTCTTCAATTTGAGGGGCGGTCTCGGCATTCTTCCAAAAGCCGTGAAATGGGTCGAGCAGCTTACCCAGCGCTGGCAACGTGTCGATGCCTGCGAGACCGGACCAGCTTCGATTCAGCGCGTATACGAGAGATATCGTAATGACTAGCGAGAGAATGGTTTTGAAGGCTTTCATGGTAAGGCAATACACCGGAAATTGTCTTAAATTAAAAGGATTTCCTAATTTTCGGGTTTGATTCAGGCCAGCCACACTATATATAGTCCGTGAAATCGATCCTTGACAAGTACCCCAAGAGCCTCGTGAAAAAGGCCGCCGCCGTGAAAGCCGTAATTTTTGATGTAGACGGCGTGTTGACCGATGGGAGAATCATCTACGACGAAGCGGGAAAGGAAATCAAGAGTTTCAATGTTAAGGATGGTCAGATCATCGCCCACCTCAAAAAAGCAGGGGTGCTGACCGGCGCCATCTCGGGACGCGAATCAGGCGCGGTCGCAAAAAGAGCATCCGAACTCAGGTTAGACTTTTGCCATCAAGGGATAGTCGACAAGCAGGCCGTTTTTCAGAAAGTGCTCGAATTCCATCATTTGAAAAAGAAGGAAGTAGTCTACGTGGGCGACGACATCAACGACTTGGCAGTATTGAAAATCGCCGGTATTGCGGTATGTCCTGCCGATGCACCATCGTACGTACAAGAATATGCCGAGTTGGTCACGCGCGCGAAAGGAGGTCAGGGTGTCATTCGAGAGGTAGCTGATCTGGTGTTAGCCGCGAAAGGGTATTTGGAGAACATGATTAACGAGGGGACGAAATGACGAGTAACGAGTAACGAACTAACGAGTAACGAACTAACGAGTAACGAACTAACGAGTAACGAACTAACGAGTAACGAACTAACGAATTCAACCATGTCTGTAAAAATTGCTGAGGGTGTCGAGCTAGGGGGAGGTAAGCTGGTGTTGTTTGCGGGGCCGTGTGCGGCGGAGAGTTACGATTTGTGCGTGGAGACGGGCACGGTGGTGAAACAGATTTGCGACGAGCTAGGCATTGGTTATGTGTTTAAGTCGTCTTTCGATAAAGCGAACAGGACTTCGTCGGAATCGTACCGAGGTCCTTCGATGGATGCAGGTTTGGACATTCTTCGACGGGTGCGCGAAACGTTGGATGTGCCGGTGGTAACGGACGTTCATGAAAGCGCGCAGTGCGCTGAAGTCGCCTCCGTGGTCGACGTGTTGCAAATTCCGGCATTTCTTTGTCGTCAAACCGACCTCTTAGTGGCGGCCGCGCGCACGGGAAAGCCTGTGAAGATTAAGAAGGGTCAATTCATGGCGCCAGAGGATATGAAATTCGCAGTCGAGAAAGTGCGTGGCGAAGGCAACGATCGAGTGTTCCTCACCGAGCGTGGGTCTACTTTCGGGTACCATAATTTAGTGGTCGACTTCCGGTCACTTCCCATTATGCGACAGTATACACCCGTCGTGTTCGACGTGACCCATAGCATCCAACGCCCGGGTGGCCTCGGAGGTAAGAGTGGTGGTGACCGTCAGTATACAGGACCATTGGCCCGGGCTGCGGCGGCCGTGGGCGTAGATGGATTTTTTATCGAAACACATCCAACCCCTGAGACGGCGCTCAGCGACGGCCCGAACATGATACCGTTGCGAGACCTGCGTCAATTCGTGGTGGAGATCAAGCAAATTTGGGATTTGAGGAAAGGAAAGCACGCATAAACGATGGGAATCAACCAACCAGTCAACTTCATTCGTCTTAAATCATTCCCCATGCCCCGGTTCCTCCGTTTCCTCCTCATCACAGCGATCACCGGTGCGTTGTTGACCGGATGCGTTCCCAACCGGAAGTATGTCTACCTACAAAAGAACGATCTAGCAAAAAAAGATATCCCCAAAGACACGACACTTCGAACGTACGATGTAAAACTCCGCGACATAAAGATTCAACCACAAGATGTCTTGTCGGTGCGTTTCGAAAGTCTAAGCCCGTCGGAGTTCGATTTCCTGAAGTCTCAGACACAGGCCACCACGATGAATCCGCAAACCATCGTGTTGGTGGGTGAGTTGGTAGACCCCAACGGCGAGATTAACTACCCGGTGATCGGCAAGGTAAAGGTAAGTGGCCTCTCGGTGTTCGAAGCGCAGGAGTTACTCACCAAATTGGCGTCACAGTTTTTGGAAGGTCCAAAGGTGGTCGTGCGTGTCGTCAACTTCCGTGTCACCGTTCTTGGCGAGGTCCGCCACGAAGGATCCGTCCCCTTGCAAAACAACCGAGCGAGCATCTTGGAAGTGATCGGTTTGGCCGGTGGCTTCGGAGACCTCGCGGATCGATCGTCGGTGAAGGTCATTCGTCAATCGCCCACCGGTGTGATCACCGTTCAATACGTCGACCTCCTAAATGAATCACTGGTAGAATCTCCCTACTACTTCGTTCAACAGAATGATGTCATCGTGGTCGCTCCTTTCCTAAATTTGACAAAATAAATAGAAGCGTTTTGACCGAATCGTCATACAACCAACCGACAGAAGAAGCATCGAAGCAGGGTATTGCCGTTGACTTCAAGCGAGTGCTCGCCCGGGCCATTCGGTTCTGGTATTTGTTCGTGCTGTCGATCGCGATTTGCTTCGCCATCGCTTTTATCAAGAATCGCTATTCGGAGCGCATCTATCCCGTAAATGCCTCCATCATCATCAAGGAACAGCAAGAGATTTCTGGCGGAAAGCTGCTCTACGATAACCCTTTGGTGAGCTATTACAGGAACTACTACAACGAACTCTACCTCATCAAATCGTATCCGCTCATCCAGAGCGCGATCGATGAACTCGATTTTGAGACAAGCTTTCACCGTGAAGGAAATTTTCTCGTATCCGAGAGTTATAAATCGGTGCCCGTGAAGGCATCTGTTGCAAAAGAACGTTCAGCGCTTTCGGCCCAGTTCTACTTCACCGTATTGGATGACAGCTATTTTGAGCTCCGCCCGACTGGAGAATTCGACGAAGAAAAGAATCCCGAGCTCGTGCAAAAATTCCTCTTTGGTGACAGCGTGACGTACAACAATCTGCACCTCGTATTTCGCAAGACTGGATCCGTGCAATCGGTAAAGGACATCCAATATATTTTCAAGTATACCCATCCCAAGTTGATGGTGGGTGGCTATGTCGGAAAATTGAATGCAGACTGGGCTCAAGAACGCGCTGGCGTCATCAACCTATCTTCCACAGGGCCCCTCGTTCAAAAGGAAATCGATTTTCTCGCCGGTGTGATCGCTCAGTACCAGATCTACGACCTCGACAAGAAAAATCAAACAGCCAGCCTCTCGATCGACTTTATCAATCGACAGTTGAGCGGCATCAGCGACTCATTGCGGCGCGCCGAAATGAAGGTACAAGGGTTCAAGAACAAGAATCTAATGACCGATTTGAACCAAGAGGCATCGCACCTCTATGAACGAATCAAAGACCTCGAATTGCAAAAAACACAGTTAACGATAAGCGACCGGTATTTCAACTACCTCACAGACTATTTGGGAACCCAGCAAAGCGTCGACCAAGTAATCTTGCCAACATCGGTTGGTATTCAGGACAATATTCTGTCGGCTCTGGTGGAAGAGATGGTTCGAATTCAAACCAGCCTAAAACTCGTGACCAACTCCGAACAATCGAGCAATCCGTTGATTCTTGACAAGAAAAAACGCGTGATGGAGTTGAGAGCAAATATTTCGGAGGCGGTCAAGAATCAGAAAGCAGTTAATAAAATCACACTCGACTTCATTGCCAACAGCGTACGCGATTTGGAGCGGCAGATGAACGACTTGCCTGATATTGAACGTCAATACATCAGGATCAAAAGAGATTTTGCGCTTCTCGAAAACCTCTACGTGTTCCTGTTGCAAAAGAGAGCTGAGGTCAGTATTTCGAAAGCGGCGAATACGAGCGATATCGTGGTAGTAAACCCGCCCATGCAATCCGGCGGGCCTATTTCCCCGAAGACCAGTCAGAATTATTCCTTTGCTATGTTTATCGGCTTCGGTGTGCCACTCGCGTTTTGTTTCTTGTTGGAGATATTCAACAACCGAGTCCAGTCGAGGGAAGATATCGAGAAGATCACCCGTATTCCGTTTATCGGCGGCGTCGGTCACAAAAAGACCGGGTCAGTCGAAAGCGGTATTTCTGATTACTAGTTCAATCTCCGGCGAGGGAAAGACCTTTACGTCCATCAACTTGGCTTCGGTGTTTGCCATGTCTGGAAGGAGAACATTGATCATCGGCGCCGACATGCGCAAACCGAGGATTTACATGGATTTTGAATTGGATAACCGCGTGGGCCTAAGTACCTACCTAGCTTCTATTTCGGGATTCGACGAGATCGTGCAAAAGACGAAGTTCGAGAACTTGGACTTGGTCAGTGGTGGCCCCGTTCCGCCCAATCCCGCCGAACTCCTCTTGAATCAGAGAATGGCAGAGTTCATCGAAACCGCGCGCAGCCGGTACGATTACGTGATCGTGGACACACCACCCTTGGCCCTTGTCAGCGATGCATTCAACCTGTCCGGCTACGCCGACCATCTCATTTTCGTCGTTCGTCAAAACTACACGCCAAAGAACTTGCTGCGGACTGCCGAAGACTTCTATCGGTCGGGACGACTCAAGAACACAAGCATCATTTTCAACGACATCGCGCGCTCTGGACCCGGCTACGGGTACGGTGGCTATGGCTATGGCTACGGGTATGGTTACGGCTACGGCTACGGTTACGGGTACGGTCAATACAAAGACGGACAGGGCTACTATTCCGACAATTGACTTCCAACTTAAGGCCAAGCCCGCGTTAGGTCATGTGTCGCATTGCTGGAATCGTAAGCAAACAGAGTCCTGAAAGGGCAAAGCAAGTCGTGTCGTCGATGCTTTCCGCTTTGCAACACGGAGGGCCCGACGATGAAGGCGTTTTTCAAAGCGGCCAGGTGACGCTGGGACATCGTCGTCTCTCAATCATCGATCTTTCGCCAAGCGGTCATCAACCCATGATTTATGGACAAGGTGACCTCGTTCTCAGCTACAACGGCGAGGTCTATAATTACAAAGAACTCAAAGCCGAACTTGTTCAGTTGGGCGTAACGTTTAAGTCGAGTTCCGACACCGAAGTCATTCTCGAGGCTTATCGACACTGGGGCGTGGAGGCATTCGGCCGCTTCCGCGGAATTTTTGCTTTCGCGCTTCTTGACCTGCGCACTCAAAAGCTGCTGCTCGTTCGCGATTACCCCGGGGTGAAACCCATGTACATATGGTCCGTGAATGACGAGATCCTTTTTTCTTCCGAGGTAAAAGCGTTTTGTGCCACCGCGATCCCCTGGGTCGAAGACATCCGGTGGAAACAAAGCTTCTTGGCGTTCGGATACCTGCCACATCCCATCACCACCATCCAGGGTGTTACACCGCTTCGCCCAGGTTGTTTCTTGGAGATCGATATCCACACGTTGGAAAGCCGTCGGGTAAGCTACCTGAAACCGTTCGCCCACCGTGCGTTCCAATCTGTCGAAGAAGGAATTCACTGCGTGCGTGAATCGGTTGAGGTGGCGTTGAAAAGAAATCTAGTCGCGGATGCCCCACTGGGAGTCTTTCTTAGCGGTGGCATCGACTCAAGTTTGCTCACGTTGCTGTGTGCCAAAGAAATTGGTGAATCCCTCGTCACCGTGTCGGTTAACTTTACCGACGCCGCGTTCGACGAGACCCCGTTTCAATCTCGAGTCATTGAGAAGATCGGTGGTCGTCACCACACATCGGTTACGGTAGACAAAGGAATGCTGTGGAAACAGATGCCCGCCATTTGGGATGCGATGGATCAACCGACCATCGACGGTGTCAACTCTTACTTTGTGTCGCAAGCGGCCCACCAAGCGGGGTTGAAGGCAGTGCTGTCAGGACTCGGTGCCGACGAATTGTTCGCTGGATATCAATCAAGCAGTCGGACACAGATCATTCCGATGTTGCGTCGATTGCCGGCCAAGCGGCTTGCAGGTGGGATCGCGCGTGTCGTGAGACACAATTGGGCGCGCCTTGCATACCTGACGATCGAAGGACCGGTAGGTAACGCTCTCTTCTTGCGTGGTATTTTAACCCCCGACGTCATCGCGCGAATTCTCGACTGTGATGAATCGGAAGTCTGGAATACGTTGCGCGGAATTCCTTACGAACGTGCGCCCGAACTCGATGGTGCTAGCGAGGGGATGAAACTCGAGTATGATTTCTACATGAAGAATCAACTGCTCAAGGATACCGACGTAATGAGCATGAGGTTTGCGCTCGAAGCCCGCGTGCCGTTTCTCGACGCAGATGTCGTATCGCAGGCTGCGCGGCTCACGCCATTGTACCATCAAGTGAAAGCCGACCGCCCTAAGTATTTTCTCACCAAGGCGTTCGAAGACCTACTTCCTGCGGAGATTGTGTTTCGTAAGAAACAAGGGTTTACATTTCCATTTAAACCGTGGTTGAAAGAAAAGATTGAATCAGATTCGTCCTTTTTGAGTCAACGTTCCCGGCAGGTTTTGCCCGTCCAATCATTCCGGGAAGGACGCGTTCATTGGAGTCAGGTGTGGAGTGGTGTGGTCTTGGAAGAATTCAAAATCGCCCGGTGATGAATGCCGCCACACCCACCGAACAACTGCGCGTGATATTCATCAACTCGCATCCAATCCAGTACTTTGTTCCTTTGTACCAATACTTGAACAAGGAAGGTATCGAGACGCAGTGTTGGTACGCGTCGAACGAAACGCTTCAAGGTCATCACGATCAGCAATTCGGTGTGCATGTGGCGTGGGACCTTCCGTTGCTCGACGGGTACACGCCGCGTTTTTTCAAGAACCGATCCTGGAAGCCGTCGTTGTACAATGGATTTATGGGGCTCATCAACCCGGGGATGTGGCGGCAGCTTTTTCGTGAAAAGAAGTCGGTGGTGGTCGTGCATGGATGGAACTACCTCACGCATGTCGGGGTCCTCATCGCAGCATGGCTCGCTGGTCATACCGTTTGTCTACGCGGGGAAAGTCCACTCAACCAAGAGTTGCAGAAATCCGGAACCAATCGCTTCATGAAGCGGATCTTGTTGCAAGGATTTCTATTTCCCTTGGTGGACAAGTTTCTGTACATCGGATCGCAGAACAAAGCGTTCTATGAGTATTACGGCGTAAGACCCAGCCGATTGTTGTTTGCTCCCTATGCCGTCGATAATGAACGGTTTCGCCAGAGTAGTCGAATGCATAAGAAAACTGAGGTTCGTGCGCAGCTGGGCATTCCTGAACATGCCTGGGTGATCTTGCAGACGGCGAAGTTCATCGAAAAAAAACGCCCGCTGGATTTGCTGAAGGCATTTGCCAAGCTTGCCGCGCCGAACAAATATTTGGTGATGGTGGGGGAGGGCGCGCTGAGAAAGGAAATGGAAGAGCTGGTTCGGCAGGAACGGCTGTCCGAGCGCGTGTTGCTGCCAGGGTTTGTCAATCAACAAGAAATCGTCAAGTACTACGCGGCGGCCGATGTCTTTGTGCTGTCTTCTGGTGTCGGCGAGACGTGGGGGCTATCCGTTAATGAGGCGATGAATTTTGGTTTGCCCGTGGTGGTCAGCAGCACCGCCGGTTGCGCCGACGATTTGGCCGTGGAGGATGTGAGTGGTTTCAAATTCCCGACTGGCGATATAGATGCATTGGCGGCAGCCGTGACCAAATGCAATTCGATGAACAAGGATTTTCAATCCAGCGAGTTGGTGGACCGATATTCGTTTGCCACGATTGCAGTGGCGCTTCGGGTAGCGGGTGGAACGACTGAAAAGCAATGAAATTGATCAAATTACGTACTTTTGCGCCTTACAGATGAGCGTGGACCTAACGAAGGAAATACCGGAAGAAGAAAAATGGGATCTGATCATTAAGCCAAAAACTGGCTGGTTCGAGATCAACTTTAAAGAGATTTGGAGATATCGAGACTTGGTACTCCTCTTTGTTCGTCGAGATTTTGCGGCGCACTATACGCAAACGGTCTTGGGCCCTTTGTGGCACATCATGCAGCCGATTCTGACCACCTTGATGTTCATCTTGATTTTCTCTCGACTCGCCAAGCTGCCGTCGGATGGGATCAACCCGACTCTTTTCTACATGTCGGGAATCACCATGTGGAATTATTTCTCCTTCAGTCTGACCAATATTTCGGCCACGTTCGTGGTGAACGCCAATATGTTTGGGAAGGTATACTTCCCCCGCATCATCATTCCGATCTCGATTGTTTTTTCGAACATGATCCGATTCGGAATCCAGTTCGCGTTGCTGCTGGCGACGATGGCCCTCTGGGCGTTGAGAGGAGAAACCGTGCAAGTAACGTTTGCCTCCTGGATATGGATTCCGGCACTTGCCCTGTTGATGGTTTCCTTTTCACTCGGGCTAGGGATCGTGATCTCCGCCATCACCACCAAGTATCGCGACTTTAGCGTGTTGTTGACCTTCGTCGTTCAACTGTATATGTACGCTACGCCCATTGCCTACCCGATGTCGTATGTGGACCAAAGCAAGTGGGCTTGGTTGATCCGCCTGAATCCCCTCGCGCCCGTGGTCGAAGGATTTCGGTATTGCTTATTTGGTAAGGCCACGGTAAGCGCCGGCGACCTCTTGTACAGCATCAGCGTCGCCGTTGTGTTGCTCATCGGTGGTCTCATACTCTTCCACCGCGTTGAGAAACGTTTCATGGACACCGTTTAGAAAGAATTTCATGGCTGCAGATACCGTCATTAGTGTAGAAAACATTTCAAAGCAATACCGACTTGGCATGATCGGAACGGGAGCGCTCTCGGCCGACATCCATCGCTGGTGGCAGACCATGCGGGGCAAAGAAGATCCCTATCTCCGCATCGGAGAAGAGAATGATCGTACCAAGAAGGCAACCAGCGACTACGTGTGGGCATTGCGCGACATCAACTTCGAAGTGAAGCGGGGAGATGTACTCGGCATGATTGGTCGGAACGGGGCTGGTAAGAGTACGCTCTTGAAGATATTAAGTAGAACCACGACACCCTCTACCGGCTGTGTGAAAGTAAAAGGTCGGATCGCAAGCCTGCTGGAAGTTGGAACCGGTTTCCATCCCGAATTGACGGGCCGTCAAAACATCTATTTGAATGGTGCTATCCTAGGGATGACCAAAAAGGAAGTAACCCAGAAGTTTGACGAGATCGTCGATTTCAGCGGTGTTGAAAAATACCTCGACACGCCCGTGAAACGCTATAGCTCAGGTATGTACGTGCGGCTGGCATTTGCGGTGGCGGCACACCTGGAGTCTGAGATCCTCATCGTCGATGAAGTGTTGGCGGTAGGCGATGCTGAGTTTCAAAGAAAGGCGCTGGGTAAAATGCGCGACGTGCGAAAGCAAGATCGCACCGTCCTCTTCGTGAGCCACAACATGGGTTCGATTCTCAACCTTTGCAATCGTGGCGTCTACCTTGATTCAGGAACGATCAAAAGCGAAGGCCCCGTAGAGCAACAAGTTCGCGCCTATCTCCACGGGTTTAAGGCAACCGATACGACATCGTTCCGTGAACGCGCCGATCGTACCGGAAACAACCACGTGCGATTTACCGATGTCGTTTTTCGCAATGCATCCGGTGACGAAGTCAGCTCACTGATGGTGGGATATGACTTCAACCTTTCCCTTGCCTTCGAAAGGAATTCCCCGGACCCAATTCGCAAGATGAGCGTGTCGCTGGGGATCAACGACGACTACGGAAACCGAATTACTTACTTGGGGAATGAGATCACAAACGATTTGATGCACGACGTGCCCGACCATGTCCGCTCCATCTCTGTTCGGATTCCGCGCGTTCCTCTAATGCCAGGTCGTTACTATGTGACCATCCAATGCCAAGTCAACGGCGTTATGGCCGACTGGATTCAAAATGCTTTCACCTTCGTCGTAGAAACGGGTGATTTTTATAATACGGGCCGCTTGATACCTGCTGGACAAGGCAACTTCCTCATGGATCATAGTTTCAAGCTCGACCTGTAAATGGCTGGTTGAAAAAAGGGTAAATTGATTTTCCACGGATTCCCCATCGAATGCGGATACTCGCGATTGAAGACGAATTGACACTTTTCCGCGGTGGGTCGGAACGTTCCTATTTCGACGTGCTCACGGGGCTACAGCAAGCCGGACACGAAGTGCACCTCATGTATCGAAGTTCTGGTAACCTATTGCCAAAATACACCGAGGCTAAGGTGCACACCTTCCAACGCGAACACTCGCTTTTACTTCGCGGCGGCAGCAAGGGCGCCGACCTGAAAGCCCTGTGGAAGAGTGCTACTTACATCATCAAGCATGTGCAACCCGACGTCATTTACCTCAACTTCACCGAGGCGATACCGCTCGCAGCCATCGTCTTCCTAAGGGCCCGCATTCCGATCGTGTGCCATATTCGCATTAGCTATTATGGACTCACGCGACAGATTAAACTTGCTGCTCGCCTCGTCTCTAAGTTTATCGTGATCAACCAGGCATTTAAACCGCTGTATGAAAATGCCTTGCGTGCTACCGGCAAAGTGGATGTGGTGTACAACGGAATAACCATTCCTACGAATATGCCCACGCCGAAGGTTCGTAGCGGTAAAGTATTGAAGGTGTTGTACCTAGGCCGGATCGCCCGCGAAAAGGGGGTCGTCGATCTTGTAGAGGCAGTCGCCCACGTAATCCGGTTGGGCCATCCTGTGGAGCTTCAAGTAACAGGAGCCTTCGTGGCTTCTTACTTAGGTGACTTTCGGGCTGAGTTGAAGGAGGTGATTGAAAAGGAAGGCATCCAGCAACACGTCACCGTTTCTGATCCAACTCCGGACCCTGTTTCCTATATCTCCCAGTTCGATCTGTTTGTGTTTCCTTCTATCTGGGACGAAGGGTTTGGACGAACAGTCGTCGAATCGATCGTGGCTGGGGTACCCGTGCTAGCGCGCGATGTCGGAATGGTGCGCGAAATGCTCGCCCAGAATCCATCATTCATTTTCTCTACTACGGAAGAATTGAGTTCCAAATTGATCGCTTTTGCCGAAGGACAACTCCGTTTCGACCTAGCCGCGTCACGCGATCACGTAGCCAAGAATTTCAACAAGGAGAGAATGGTACACGAGGTTGAACAAAAACTGCGCGCCGTTGTCCACTCATAACCTCCAGCCTTCTTCCGACTCGTTGCTCACGGAACTGAGCGGTCGCGTCGCTTCTCTCGACGGGTTGCGCGCGATTTCTATTGCCATGGTGTTGCTGTCGCACGCGGGGAAAACGTGCAACTTTCCCGGGGTGGCACCAGATTGGACAAATTGGATCTTTAACGGGCCACTGGGCGTCAGGATATTCTTCGTCATCAGCGGTTTCATCATCACACTTCTCTTACTCAAGGAAGAACACCACTTTGGTCGGTTCTCCATCCGTGGATTCTATCTTCGACGGGTGTTTCGAATCATCCCGGTATACTATTCCTTTCTGTTCACCATTCTGATTTTAGATCGCATCTATGGCTTGCAAGTGGAAAGATGGGATTTTGTGGCGGCGTTGACGTTCACCAGTGGTTGGTGGCCCGGCGGTAGCTGGCTGCTCGGACACACGTGGAGTTTGTCGGTAGAAGAACAATTTTACCTTCTTTGGCCGCCGGTCCTCTGGTTCGTTCAATCACCTAAAAAGAGGATCGGATTGCTGATGGCTGTGTTGGCAGCGTTCCCATTCATAAGAGTTGTCCTCTACCTAAGTCCGTGGTCCGACCGGCGTTCATTTGTCATCGTCAGCCAAGGCGACGCCATCCTGTTTGGATGCCTGCTTGCCCTCGGCTTATTCTATTTTGGACCTCAAATCAAGAAGTGGCTGACACAAAGAGTATTGGTGATTAGACTCGTCTGCTTATCGATCATCTTTGTTTCAAATGGTCTTCAGTCGATGATGATGCTGGGACCTATTACGGTGCCATTCTCCAATAGCGTGGAAGGATTCGCAATCGCTGTCCTCATGGGAACATGTATTCTGAATAAAGACATGCTTCAGCAAGTCCTGAACTCAAAAGTGTTCGTATTTGTGGGCACGATTTCATACTCCTGGTACCTCTGGCAGCAGTTATTCCTGTTTGATTGTGGTAAGTACTTCCAAGGAAGATGGTTCGACTTCCCGTTCAACGTAGGTCTATCTTTCGTTGCCGCAACGCTGAGTTATTTTTTGATCGAGCGGAATTTCTTGAAGTTGAAAGAACGGTTTTCTAATTCTAAACTGAAGGCTGCACGACCGCTTTGATGAATTTGAATGTACAAATAATTCCGGCTTGCGCGATTCTTCCCACGAAGAACCGGGCACCAATTCTTCAAAGGACTTTGTTGAGTCTGCTTGACCAGGATATGCTCCCGCAACGCATCGTGATCGTAGATGCGTCGACCGATCAATCCAGCGAAAATGTGATTCGCGCGATTTCCTGGCCATCGACGATGACCGTTCGTTACGAGAAAGCCGAGATTGCGGGCGCTGCCCATCAAAGAACACAGGCCCTGAGGGGCGTCACTGAAGAGTTTGTGTGCTTCCTCGATGACGACATTATTCTAGAAGACCAGTGCATTCGAAAAGTATTCGAGGGCTTTTCTAAGTTCGACAAGGTTGGCGGTGTCAATGCGATGATCACCAACCAAAAATACACGCCACCAGGTCGATTCTCGCGGCTCATGTACCGTATCCTCGATCGACAACGCTCGACATGGGCGGGCCTCGTGATTGGACCCGCGTGGAACCTGTTGCCTGAAGATGAGCCGAATCTTCCGGAATGGGTACCCGTCGAATGGATGAACCTCGGTTGCACGTTCTATAGGAGGGAGGCCCTACCCACGCCGGTCTTCCCAGAGTTTTTCAAGGATTATTCCCTATTCGAAGACTTAACACTCTCGCTCCGCGTGGGAAGGGATTGGAAGTTGTTGAACGCGCGTACTGGACGTATTTTCCACGACAGTCAACCGGCGGACTACAAGCGAAACCCCGTGAAAATGGCTGCCATGGAAGTAGTGAACCGATACTTCGTGATGACGGCCGTGCTCAACCGTCGAGGGATAGGTGCCAATTTTCGTTTTTGGTTGTTTCAAATCTTTGGTGTCGTATCCAGCACTGTCCAAACGCGAAGCTTTTCTTTTTTTATTGCGAATATTAGGGGTAAAATTCAAGGCCTGAAAACCATTGTCCGTGAGCGTATTGGTAGGAATCGTATCTAAGAACCGCGCAACGGTATTGCCGCAAGCGATCGACTCGGCCCTTCAACAAAAAGGTGTGTCGGTGCGCGTGGCCGTGTACGACGATCACTCTTCAGACAATACGCCAACTCTTGCAAGCCGCTACCCGACAGTTCTCTGGGAATTTGGCAACACCAGCCGCGGTTATGTGTTTGCACGAAACAAGTTCATGCGCGAAGCGACCCAAGATTATTTCTGTAGCCTCGACGATGATTCCTGGTTCATGCAGCAAGATAGTCTGGCAATCGGCGTATCGTATTTAGAAGCCCACCCTGATGTTGCCGCGGTGGCCTACGATATCCTTTCGCCCGATCGACCAAACGTTGCGCCTGTGAGAGAGCCATTCGAGGTCAATACCTTTATTGGATGCGGACACGTTGTTCGACTGAGTGCTGCACGTGAGGTTGGGCTTTACGACCCGTTTCCTTCATACTATGGAGGCGAAGAAAAGGACTTGTGCCTTCGCTTGATCGATCGCGGGTTCAAGATCATGAAGTTACCGGGTGTGCACGTGTGGCATGAGAAGACGATGATCGCGCGAGACTTGATCGCCCAACACCGCTCTGGCGTATGTAACGACTTGGTTTTCATCTGGCGTCGTACGCCTTTCATCCTGCTTCTGTTATTGGTTCCGATCCGAATCTGGAAACACCGCAGGTTCGCTAAACGATATTCGAATGGCGAGTTGATGGGGGCCTATCGTTCTGCCGTCGTCGATTTTTGGCATGTCGTGCGCGCGGGTCAACTCGTGAGACGTCCCGTTTCATGGAGAAGTCTACGAAAGTGGCAACGAATGCCTGGGCAATAATCAAACCATCCCTCCATGATATCTCTGGAAGCCTTATTACTGCGAGTGCCTTATGGGTTGATGAGCCGACTGCGCATTGCAGTGTTTCGAAGCCTCGGTCTTCGTCTCGGTCGCCGGAACCGCTTTGAAGCCGGAAGAATCCGTCGCGTGAAACAAATACGAATCGGCGATCTCAATCATTTCACCGAAGGTTGGTTCCTCTGGCCCGAGGATACACCTTCTTCCCACCATCGCATCGTGATCGGAAACAATAATTACTTCAATCGGAACATCATGATTGATGCATGCGGTAAGGTGACCATTGGAAACAATAATATGTTTGGTCCAGATGTCTATATCACCGATTCCAACCACCGCTTCGGGATGGGCATCAATCCCCACGAGCAGCCGATGGATAAAGGAGAGGTGTCGATCGGCAATAGTTGTTGGATCGGTGCCGGCGCGATTATCCTGAAAGGAGTGGAACTCGGCGATTATTGTGTGGTTGGAGCGGGTGCCGTGGTAACCCACAGCTTCCCAACCGGGTCCGTGGTGGCGGGAGTTCCAGCCAAGTCGATCACGGCCATGCATTAACGCCATCATACCAAACACCAGACAGAACACCCGCCATAGCCGCTCATGAGTATCCTGATTGCACATCCTGGTACACAACACATACACCACCTAGTGCGCGGAATGGTCAATGCGGGACAACCTGTTGAATACCATACTTCGTTGGTGTTTGGTGAGGAGTACTTTTGGCGTGCATTCTGGCCGAAGGGTCTTTATCGCAAGCGGCGAGTTTTTGGAATCCCTGACACTTGTATCTATCGGCAACCCTGGCTCGAGTCGTTGCCGGCCTTGTTGCAAAAGCTTGGGCGCACGAACACCGACGCCTATGCGCGCCGAAATCAGGTATTCCAGCAGCGCATACCTGCTCAATCACTTCAACGAGCGTCGGCCATCATCGGCTTCGACACCTCCTCAGTTTTTCTAGAACAACGCGCGCGCACGTTCGATGTGCCGTTCTTTCTGGAACTCACGACACCGCATTCGAAAGAGAAACAAGAATGGGTGGAATTTATTCGGAACTCCTTCCCGCAATGGCCGACCGATTCATTTAGAAAGTCTAATGAACTCGTCCAACGCGAAGACGAAGAGGTCAACCTAGCCACCGTGGTTTCGGTGCCGTCCGCGTTTGTCCGCGACTCGCACTTGCGTAGATCGAACTCGACCGCAACCTTTGTCATCAATCCTTACGGCATCGACCTAACTGGATTCTATCCCAAACAGACCTATTCAAATCGCGCGCGTTTCTGTTACGTCGGTGGGGGCAACGCGGCTAAGGGAGCCCCGATCCTCATCGAAGCTTGGAGACGGGCGAAACCCGACGCGGATCTTGTTATCGCTGGACATGGTTCGCTACCCGCGGGTGTCTCGTTGCCACCCAACGTTTCGTGGGAAGGTCCGATCGCTAAATCCGATCGCTTGGATTTCTACCATAAGTTCGATGTACTCATATGTCCTTCGTTGTACGAAGGCTTGGCAATCGTTCAACTCGAGGCCGCGGCCTGTGGCTTGACTGTTTTGGGAACGTCAAACTCGGGAGGTGCCGAATTGCTCACGCACGGACAGAACAGTTGGTTTGTGCCTGCAGGAAACGTGGATGCATTAGCCGATGCCATCACGGTACTCACCAACGATGGTGCGCTTCGTCATGGATTGGGTCGGGCCGCCGCGGTGCAAGCCCGCGTGTTTAGCTGGGATGCCTACGTGGTACGTTGGTTGCAGCTCCTAAAGAAATACGACGCCCTATGAGAATTTTGTTCGTGTGTGCTGCCGGTCGTGTTGCTGGAAAAGAGAAGCAAACACTCGCGCTCATGAAGTACTTGCGAGGCAAAGGCCATGACGTGTATTGTGCCATGTCGGCATGGAACGACGGCGGTTTCCAACCACTCTTAACGGAAGCGGGAATTCCTTTCGATACCATCCGCCTGGGCTTTATTTCCGTGAACTTACGTTGGGACCATATTAGGATGACCCTCCATCAGTTGATCTACGTTCCATACCTGTGGTGGAAGTATCGGTCGCTGTTGAGAAAATGGAAACCCGAGGTGGTTGTTCACTGTAGCTTTGAACATCTATTGGTGTTGGGACCGGTTCTAGGAAGGGGGCTACACGTCTTTCATGTCCACGATGTATTCCCGGTGTCTAGCATGTCGCGTCGGCTTTTTCGTCGATTCAATTCCAATTGCCAGCGCTTTGTCGGTGTTTCGAAGTTTGTCTGTCAAAACTTGATAGATCTGGGCGTCCAACATGACAAGATCGCCATGGTGTACAATGGCGTCGAGTTGCCCAAAGCCCCCTTCGTTCGGTCTCCTTC
>JBGAGB010000035.1:0-47797 GCA_044226945.1 Cyclobacteriaceae bacterium
TTGCACGACTTAGGATACTTGAACTTCGATGAACCGTTCAAGAAGTTGATCAACCAAGGGAAGATCACCGGGGATTCGCGCTTCGTTTACCGGGTGAGGAATACCCAAAAGTTTGTGTCGGTCGGTCTGAAAGATCAATACGAAACCGACCCGCTCCACGTCGACGTCTCGATCGTCAATGGATTGGAATTGGACATCGAGCGATTCAAAGCTTGGCGCCCGGATTTCGCGAACGCCGAGTTTATTCTCGAAAGCGGAAAGTATCTGTGCGGATCGGCAATCGAGAAGATGTCGAAATCAAAATACAACGTTGTCAATCCCGATGACATTGTAGACTCCTATGGGGCCGACACGTTGAGGATGTACGAAATGTTCTTGGGACCGCTGGAACAATCAAAACCGTGGAACACGAACGGCATCGACGGCGTATATAAGTTCCTGCGAAAGTTTTGGAATCTGGTGCACGACAACCAAGGCCGTTTGAACGTCAGCGAAAGCGAACCCACACGCGACGAGTGGAAGGCGATGCATAAGACCATCAAGAAAGTTGGTCAGGATGTCAACAACTTTTCATTCAATACCTCGGTAAGCGAGTTTATGATTTGCGTGAACGAGTTGAGTTCATTAAAGTGCAACAAGCGCAAGATCGTCGAGCCGTTGATTGTCGCCCTCTCACCTTTCGCCCCTCATATCAGCGAAGAGCTCTGGCACTTGCTGGGGCACAACGACACCGTTTTAGACCAGACGTTCCCGGCATACGATGAACAATACCTGACCGAGAGTGCGTTCAATTACCCGATTTCCATCAATGGAAAGGTTCGCACGGAGATGAGCTTCGCGTTGGATATGCCCAAAGAAGACATCGAGAAGCAAGTGCTCGCATCAGAAGTGGTGAAGAAATGGACAGAAGGAAAGACTCCGAAGAAAATTATCGTGGTGCAGGGAAGGATTGTCAATCTAGTGATTTAGAATTTAGAATTTAGAATTCTGAATTCTGAATTAAGGTACGGCGAAGTAAAGGGTAACGCCCCATTGGCACGGTGACTAGGTTCTTGAATTCGAAGTACGGAACTTTGGGTTTGCCGGAAAGTAAGAAGGCAGGCAACGGACGAAAGAAAGGTCCTGTGGCAGTGGGTGGAACATACACGCGCTCGGCAAGTTCACTGTAACTATACACGACTCTACGCTTCGAGAGCGCCCGCAGATCGATGACCATGGTCCGGCCACCTCTCCCATTAATCAGCTGGTTCCAATTCGGGTGTCGATCGAGGTTGATGGATACGGTCGTCAGGCCTAAGTTCAAAATCTTGCGTTGGCCACGGTGGAACACAAAATCGTTCCTCACGATGACTTGCGCGGTTGCGCTCACCGAGATCAAGAAGACCACCCAAATCAGGCTGAACGGCTTCATGTATCGAATGTAACAAATTCACTTTGTTTTTCCTCTCGGGGGTTTGACCCCGCACGCTCACCGACTTTGAGCCTTTTCCATTACCTTAGGCTTCCTAAACCGATTGTTTCATGCCGAATTCAAGAATCGTGGCGCTCGGGCACCACGTGCCGGATACCGTGATCACTAACGAATACCTGTCGTCGATCATGGACACCTCCAACGACTGGATCATCGAACGGACCGGTATCCGGGAACGCCGCTGGATGAATCCCGAACAGGACACCGTGGCCAACATGGCCGCCAAGGCCACGCGCATGGCGCTCCAACGGGCAAACCTCACCGAAAAGGATATCGAGTTCATCGTTTTCGCCACCATTACGCCCGACTACTTTTTCCCGGGTTCTGGGGTGTTGTTGGAACGCGAGCTGGGACTGGACGGAATTCCCGCGCTTGATATACGCAACGCGTGCTCAGGTTTCATTTACGCGCTCTCAATTGCAGACCAATTCATCAAAACGGGCATGTACAAGACCGTGCTGGTGGTCGGAGCCGAAATTCAATCTACAGCGCTCGACATCACCACCCGCGGACGCAACACAGCCGTGATCTTCGGCGACGGCGCGGGCGCAGCAATCTTGCAAGCCTCGAACGAGCCTGAAGGTAAGGAAAGAAGGGGCGTCCTGTCGACGCATCTCCATGCCGATGGGCGATTTGCCGAAGAACTGTACTTGAAGGATCCCGGCAGCAGCCGACCTCATGCCGAACGTCAACCTGACCAAATTTTGGACACTTCGTCTTACAAGCTCGTCATGAATGGCAACCAGGTGTTCAAACACGCCGTCGTTCGATTCATGGAAGTGATCAACGAAGCCTTGAAAGCTAATGGCCTCACGAAAGATGACATCAACTTGCTCGTTCCACACCAGGCCAACCTTCGCATCAGTCAGTACGTGCAGGAAAAGATGGGACTGAGCGATGTCCAGGTTTTTAACAACATCATGCACTACGGCAACACCACTGCCGCCTCGATTCCAATTGCCATGAGTGAAGCCTGGTCGCAAGGAAGAATCAAGGAAAATGATTTAATTTGTTTAGCGGCGTTCGGAAGTGGTTTCACCTGGGCCTCCGCCCTGATCAGGTGGTAATTTAAAGTCGAAGCTATCGATGAAAACTGTAGCCTATAATCCAAGCCCCCTCGAAGTCGATTTTGCCAATGCCTTGATGATCCTTCAGAAGGATATACAGAAACATTTACAAGGCAATCAAATCGTAAATATCGAGAGCAATATCAATCGTGACAATCCTATGGTGAAATTCAATCTCGTCGACAAGGACGGAGATCCCCATGAGATTGTCGTTCGCATCATTCAGATCCCCGACAAGTTCTGACCGGCCCCGATCCAAGACATGTCAATCCTCATCGTCGTCTTATGCATTGTCCTGCTCATCCTACTCATCAGTTGGCTAAAGGTTAATGCTTTCCTCGCGTTCCTAATCACGTCGATCACCGCCGGCTTGTTGCTTGGTGTCGATCCCGCCAAGATGGGCAAGGTGCTGGAAAAAGGCGTCGGGGACATGCTCGGTTCATTGGTCATCGTCATTATCGGTGGCGCGATGCTAGGTAAGCTTGTGGCCGAAACCGGGGCTGCGCAACAAATTGCGTCGGGTCTCATGAAAGCATTCGGCGAGAAGTACCTACAAATCGCCATGATGATCACCGGCTTCGTCATCGGTATTCCGCTCTTTTACAACGTCGCCTTCGTACTCGTCTTTCCCCTGATCGCATCTATCGTTTACCGATACAAACTCCCGGCTGTGTATGTCGGACTTCCCATGATGGCGGCGCTCTCGGTCACACACGGTTTTCTTCCGCCACACCCCTCACCTGTGGGTTTGGTGGTGCAACTCAACGCCAACATGGGCGAAACTCTGATGTATGGAATCGTTATCGCCATTCCCACGGTGATCATCGCTGGCCTGCTATTTTCCAAAACACTTCGAGGAATCGACGCCCAACTTCCTAAAACATTCCAATCTGAAGGACTACCCGACGATCAACTTCCAACCCTTGGCAACAGCCTTCTCTCCGCCCTACTTCCGGTCATTCTCCTAGCAATCACGACCATCTTTTTGATGGCCACACCTAAAGAATGGATCGATACGGCCGTGGCAGAAAGCGGGACGTTTCGTCATTACTTAGCACAAACAATTCTTTTCCTCTCGGATTCTAACATCGTGATGCTGTTGTCGCTGGCCATCGCGTCGTACACCCTTGGTATTCGTCGAGGCATGAAGATGACCGCAATCATGGATATCTATGGTGTCGCTATTAAAGATGTTGCGTTGATTGTCCTCATCATGGGCGGCGCAGGTTCGTTAAAAGAAGTGTTACTCGTGACCGGTGTCAGCAAAGAGATCGCAGGTCTACTCAATGGATTGAACTTCCATCCACTCGTGCTTGGCTGGCTCATCGCATGCATCATCCGGGTTTGCGTCGGATCCGCTACCGTTGCCGGCTTGACCGCAGCCGGGATTGTCGCACCACTTTTGGCAAGCCACCCAGACGTCGATCACAACTTGATGGTGCTGGCTGTGGGTGCTGGAAGCCTCATGTTCTCGCACGTAAATGATTCTGGGTTCTGGCTGTTCAAAGAATACTACAACTTGTCCATCAAACAAACGATCAAATCTTGGTCGATGATGGAGACCATCGTTGCCTTATGCGGACTGGTCGGCGTGATGGCCCTGAATACATTGATCAACTAATAAACTCGAACACCCTTCCGCCAGCCCCAAAGCCACTAGGTGTTTACAAACCATTTCTTCAAGTGGGGAACTTCGTGTACGTATCTGGCCACGGCACCGTAAAAGAAGACGGGTCGTTGATTATCGGCAAGGTCGGTGTGGACATGGACAAAGACGGAGCAAAAGCTGCCGCCCAACAAGTAGGCCTCGCCATCTTGGCCACGCTCAAAAAAAACTTGGGTAGCCTCGACCGAATCAAGCGCGTGATCAAAGTCCTTGGAATGGTAAACGCAACTCCGGACTTCGAACGGCACCCTTATGTCATCAATGGTTGCAGCGAACTTTTCGCAAAAGTATGGGGCGACGACCACGGTGTGGGTGTGCGCAGCGCCGTCGGCATGGGCTCCCTGCCCGACAACATCCCGGTAGAAATCGAAGCCATGTTTGAATTAGTATGAAGCAAGACAACTGGTACGAAGTAACTGACACAAGTGAAATTGATTCTCCAGCGTTGTTGGTGTACCCTCAACGCGTGGGCGAAAATATCCAGATACTGAAAGGATTTGTCGACCACGTAACGCAACTGCGGCCACACGTAAAGACCCACAAGTCGCCCGAGATCACGCAGATGCTGATCAAGGCAGGGATCACCAAGTTCAAGTGCGCCACCATTGCCGAAGCGGAGATGCTCGCGAGCAACGGCGCACTCGATGTGCTATTGGCCCATCAACCTGTCGGTCCTAAGGTTACACGCCTGTTGGCGTTAGTAGAAAAATACCCAAACACACAGTTCTCGTTCATCTACGATGATGCAGCGACCGCACAACGCGTTTCGGAAGCAGCCATCCAACGAAAGTTGAAAGTACATGCGTGGATCGACCTCAATATTGGAATGAACCGCACCGGCATCGCACCAAACGCTGCCTTCGATTTGTACAAGCGAACCGCCTCCCTTGCCGGGATTGTGGTGGTCGGCCTACATGCCTACGACGGTCACCTCCGTGAACCCGAGCTTGAAACGCGGCGCCGACAGTGCAACGACGGGTATGCGCCAGTTGAAAGATTACAAGAGCAGGTGCGTCAGTTTGATGGCCGAAAACTCGCCATCGTCGCGGGTGGCACACCTTCGTTCCCGATCCATGCACAACGCTCCGATGTTGAATGCAGCCCTGGCACGTTCATCTACTGGGACAAAGGCTATCAAGCGATTTTGAAGGAGCAACCCTTCCTCATCGCCGCCATCGTACTCACGCGCGTGATCTCGATACCGACTCCAGATACAATTTGTGTAGACCTGGGGCATAAAGGCATCGCGTCAGAAAACCCGATTGATAAGCGTGTCTATTTCTTGAACGCACTCGGCCTCACGCCTATCGCCCACAGCGAAGAGCACTTGGTCCTAAAGACCGAAGAACCGCATCACTTCCAAGTAGGCGATGTGTTGTACGGAATTCCCCACCACATTTGTCCCACCGTGAACTTGTACGATTCTCCGTATGCAGTGGTCGACCAAAAAGTGAATGCACGTTGGCAGACAACGGCGAGAAGTAGGAAGATCGAGATTTGATTTGATAGCATGAACATAGATGCCCACCTCGACTTGAGCATGAACGCGATGGAATGGAATCGCGACTTGCGCATGTCGGTTCAAGAAATTCGTGAACGCGAACAAGGAATGACAGACAAACCCGATCGTGGTCGGAACACTGTATCGTTCGAGGAATTGAGGCGCGGCGACTTTGGTCTGGTGGTGGCGACACAAATTGCACGTTATGTCGAGCGTGGAAGTTGGCTCCCCGGCTGGAACTCCCCAGAGCAAGCGTGGGCACATACGCAGGCGCAGTTGACTTGGTACAAGGCGATGGAAGAAGATGGTGAGATGAAACAGATCACCAACCTTACGCAGCTTGAAAATCACTTGAAGGAGTGGACATTGGGTTCGAACCCGAAAAAACCGATCGGGTTTATTTTGAGCCTGGAAGGCGCCGATTCGATCGTGACCCTGAACCACTTGGATCGCGCGTATGAATCTGGTTTGCGTGCCTTGGGTCCCGCTCACTATGGCCCGGGACGCTATGCGTTTGGCACCGATTCGAATGGACCGATGGGATTGAAAGGGCGAGAGCTTCTTCGTAAAATGGAAAACCTCAACATCATTCTCGATGCCACCCATTTGTGCGACGAAAGTTTTCGTGAAGCCATGGACCAATTCAAAGGACACGTCTGGGCGAGTCACCACAATTGCCGCGCATTGGTCGATCACAACCGCCAGTTTAATGATGATCAACTAAAAGAGTTGATAGCACGAGGGGCCGTGATAGGTGCCCCTATGGATGCGTGGATGATCGTTCCTGACTGGGTTCGTGGAAAATCCACACCTGAAGCCATGGGCGTCAATCTTGAACGCGTCGTGGACCACATGGATCACATTTGCCAATTGGCCGGAAATGCCAACCATATTGCCATCGGCTCCGACCTCGACGGCGGTTATGGGCGAGAACAGTGCCCATCGGATATCGACACCATCGCAGACCTGCGAAAAGTTGAAGGAATTCTCGCGGCTCGAGGGTACACCTCTGCTGACATCGAAAATGTGATGTCCGGAAATTGGCTTCGTTTCCTTCGAAAAGCCTGGAAATGAAGCCGTCTAAACCAATTTTATACCCTCAATGGGGTGGTGCGTCAAAATAGTGTGGGCAATTCAGACACCTTGCGTACCATTTCCCGTTTAAAATCGAGAAATTGAGGCAGGATGAAGAAAAGATATATCGTTGCGTTGGCTGTGGTTGGGATGTTGGTCGGCATGTCGTTCACGCCCCCAGCAGAACGATACTTCGAAATTGCGAAGAACCTAGACATTTTCGCGTCGCTGTTTAAGGAAGTAAACGCGATGTACGTCGACGAGGTCAATCCCAATAAACTCGTCCGCACCGGCATCGACGCGATGTTGAATTCGCTTGATCCATACACCAACTACATCCCAGAGGACGAGATCGAAAATTTTCGCACGATGAACACCGGACAGTACGGTGGAATCGGTGCGATCACCCGAATGATTGGCAGGAAGACTGTCGTCACGATGGTGTACGAAGGATATCCAGCAGCCAAAAACGGGCTGAAGGTGGGCGACGAAATCCTGAAAATGGATGACGTGCTCCTCTCGAAGCTGACGATGGAAGAGGCAAACCACCTGATGCGTGGACAAGTCGGTACCGTAGTCAAGTTGACGGTTAAACGACCCGGTGCGAATGCTCCAATTAATCTCGAATTCAAACGTGAACGAGTAAAGGTGAGCAACGTCCCATATTACGGGATGATCAACCAGAATATCGGGTTCATCCAGTTGACAGATTTCACGCAGGAGGCCGCCAAAGAAGTGAAGACCGCTGTGCTTGCTTTGAAAGAGAAAGGCGCTACTGGATTGATCTTGGATTTGCGTGGCAACCCCGGCGGACTTTTGTTGGAAGCCGTGAACATTTGCAACGTATTCCTTCCAAAAGGAAAGACCGTCGTGAGCACCAAGGGCAAAACGGAAGATTCCAACCTTGTGTATGAAACGACAGCCGCTCCTGTGGACATCGAAATTCCGCTCACCATATTGATCAACCGAGGAAGCGCCTCTGCCGCAGAAATTGTTGCGGGGACACTTCAAGACTATGACCGCGCCGTGGTGATCGGTGAAAAATCGTATGGCAAAGGCCTTGTACAATTGACGCGCCCGTTGAGCTACAATTCTCAAGTAAAGATTACAACTGCCAAGTATTACACGGCTTCCGGTCGTTGCATCCAGGTATTGGATTATACTCACCGCCGTCTGGATGGTAGCGTGGGGGCAGTGCCCGACTCTTTGAAGAAACCCTTCAAGACTTCTCATGGACGCGTGGTGTTCGATGGTGGTGGAATAGACCCAGATCTCGCTACACAAAGCGCTGAAGCCTCAGCGATTACACAGGCCCTATATTCTGAGGGATTTCTTTTCGAGTATGCCACTGAGTACTTCGCAAAGCATCCGACCATCGCTGCTGCCAAAGACTTCGCTCTAACCGACGCAGAGTACAACGACTTCGTGACTTGGATGAAGGCGAAAAAATACAACTATCAATCGCCGCTTGACATTCAACTCGCGATGTTGACCGAAGAAGCAAAAAGAGAGCGCGCGATCAACGAGTTAAAGCCGCAAATCGATAAACTGAAAAGCCTCGTTGCCGAATATCGAAAGAACGATTTGGTCAATTTCCGAGACCAGTTGCGAGGCCTGCTGGAGGAAGACATTGCCGCACACTATTATTTGGAACGTGGTGCAACCGAGGTGTCGTTCAAAACCGATCAAGACATCAAGAAATCCACGGAAATTCTCAATGACCCAGCGGGTTATAAAAAGATTCTGAACCTACAATAAACCCCATGACCTGGAAGCGTCGGTTGGCTCGAACTACGCTCATCTCTCTTGTCGTATTTGCTGGATTGATGTTGTTGATGGACTCATGCATGCAATTCCGCATGAGTAAGTCTGAACTAGATCACTATTTCGCGGACAAGCCAGTAAAAGGTGTCGAGGATTCGTATTACGTCGGGCGACAAAAGATCAACTATCTCGTCACTGGCAGCGACACCCTTCCGCTCGTAATTTTCGTTCACGGATCGCCTGGATCACTTAGTGCTTTTATTGACTTTATGGCCGACACGGTCCTGTTGCGGAAGGTGCAAATGATCTCCGTTGATCGACCGGGATTTGGAGACTCCAACTTCGGCTACGCCGAGCCCTCGCTCGAAAAGCAAGCCGCAGACCTCAAGCCAATCCTTGAACGGCATAAAAACAATCGACCCATTTACCTCGTCGGTCATTCGTTGGGCGGCCCGGTAATCGCACGCATGGCAATGGATTACCCCGAGTTGATCGACGGATTAATATTCGTTGCCGCTTCCGTCGACCCCGACCTCGAGCCCGACGAGTGGTTTAGGGCCCCCCTCGCCACTCCGGTATTCAAATGGATGTTGCCTCGCTCTTTGCGCGCCAGCAACGACGAAATCTATCAGCTTGAACCTCAACTGCGACGGATGTTGCCATTGTGGCCAAAGATTACGTGTCCGACCATCTTTATTCAGGGTCAAAAGGATCAGTTGGTCCCAGCCGCCAATGCCGATTTTGCGAAGCGCATGCTGGTGAACGCGCCCTTCGAACTTGTTTCCGACCCTGAGATGAATCACTTCGTGCCTTGGACACATCCGCACTTGATTCGAAATGCGATCGTGGAAATGGCGGGAGCCTTTAGGAATTAGTTGGTAGTTGGTGGTTGTTAGTTGGTGGACACTGGCGACGAGCTTCAGTATCACTCATTTTATTTCGGTTCCTCCGCACAACCTACGCCAAAAGAATTTCTAATTACCAATTTCCATTTTCCAAGTTCCAATTTGGTGAGCGTAGACTAACAACTAACAACTAACAACTAAAAAAGAAAGGGCCATCTTTTACGACGGCCCCGTTCTTACAGGTTTAGGTACAGGTAGGTATTAGCGGAGGAACAACAGCTCGCGGTATTTTACCAACGGCCAATCTTGGTTGTCCACCAAAAGTTCTAGTTTATCGACTGAGTCGCGGATTGTATCAAAGTATTTCTCTTTGATGTCGTCGCAGTACGCGATGGCACGCTTGTGAACGTCGGCAATCTTGTTCACACGCTTGCGTTCTTCGATCATCGCGCGCACGTTTGACTTGATGATGTCTACGTGCCCGGAGATTTCCTTGATTGTTTGCACTACGGTCTTGTTGTCGACTTTCAAGCCAGCGAGACCGTTGGCATTGGCAATCAACTTTGTTTGGTAGGCAATTGCAGTGGGGATGATGTGGTTCATGGCGAGATCTCCGATCACACGTGCTTCGATTTGGACACGTTTCACGTAAGACTCCCAACGAATTTCGTTGCGGGCTTCCACTTCTTTGTGCGAGCACACACCGTACTTCTCGAAAACTTCGAGCGATTTCTTCGTGAGATACGCTTCAATGGCGCGCGGCATGTTCTTCACATTGCTCAATCCACGCTTTGCTGCTTCCTTCACCCACTCGTCCGAGTAACCATCGCCCTCGAAACGTACAGCCTTCGATTCCTTGATGTACTTCCGGAGGATGTTCGTGATCGCAATGCGCTTTTCTGTGCCTTTCTCGATTTCGGCGTTCACGGCTTCGTGGAACTTGGTCAATTGGTCGGCCATGATCAAGTTCAGGGCAGTCATCGCTGTGGCACAGTTGTCGCTACCGCCTACTGCACGGAATTCGAACTTGTTACCGGTGAAAGCAAACGGAGACGTCCGGTTACGATCGGTGGCATCGAGGATGATTTCAGGAATCTGGTCGATCCCGAGTTTCATGTACATGTTATCACCCTTCTCGATTTTCACGTTGCCCTTTTTCTCGAACTCGTCGAGAACGGCAGTCATTTGCGAGCCTATGAACACCGACATGATCGCAGGGGGAGCTTCGTTGGCACCCAAGCGGAAGTCGTTGGCAGGCGTTGCGATGCTGGCACGCAACAAATCGTTGTGTTCGTGAACGGCCTTGATGGTCGTCACGAAGAATGTCAAGAAGAGTAAGTTATCGCGGGCGCTGCTCGTCGGGGCATACAAGTTGACACCTGTATCGGTGATCAGCGACCAGTTGTTGTGTTTACCGTTACCGTTCACGCCGGCAAATGGCTTCTCGTGGAACAACACGCGCAGGCCGTGCTTTTCAGCGACCCGACCCATCACGTCCATCAAGAGTTGGTTATGGTCATTCGACACGTTTACCTCTTCGAAGAGCGGCGCTACTTCGAACTGGCTTGGCGCTACCTCGTTGTGACGTGTACGCACCGGGATGCCGAGTTTCCACGCTTCGATCTCAAATTCCTTCATATAGTCGTACACACGCGCGGGGATCGATCCGAAATAGTGATCTTCCATTTGTTGGCCACGTGCGGGCGCATGTCCGAAAACGCTACGACCTGCCATCACGAGGTCGGGGCGCGCCTGGAACAACGCTGCGTCTACCACGAAATATTCTTGCTCTGGCCCGAGGGACGCTACAACTTTCTGAATGTCTTTATCGAACAACTGGCACACTTGCGTGGCCGCGATATCTACCGCCTTCAATGCCTTGAGGAGAGGCGACTTTTGGTCGAGGGTCTCGCCTGTGTAGGACACGAATACAGTAGGGATACATAGGGTCTTTCCGTAGAGGAACATCGGAGACGTAGGATCCCACGCCGTGTAACCACGCGCTTCGAAAGTAGAACGGATCCCGCCACTTGGGAATGACGAGGCATCAGGTTCTTGTTGCACGAGTTCGCTCCCCTTGAACTTCTCGATACCAGAAATGGCATCGAAAAAGGAGTCGTGCTTTTCAGCCGTACCGCCCGTCAATGGTTGAAACCAGTGGGTGAAGTGAGTTGCACCCTTCGCCATCGCCCAAGTCTTTGCAGCTTGTGCTACCGCGTCGGCAGTGGTCTCATCAATTTTTTCGTGATTCTTAATAGCAGCGCTGACTTTCTTGAAAACGGCCGGTGCAAGCGTAGCTCTCATTTGCTCGCCGCCAAAGACGTTCTCACCGAAAAAGTCAGACACATTCGCTGAGGGTAACTCGACAGAGACCCGGCCGCGCTCATTCAATTTTTTAAGCGCTTCAAAGCGTAGGGTTGACATAGTTGTAGTGGTATTTTTTTTGGTTGCTGGTGTCGACAAAAATAGACGAATATTTTAACGAAGGGTCATTTTGAACCCTATATTTTTACTAAGCAATAACATCTTAGAGACATAGGGTAAACTTTGACCCTTCTCGAAAAAAATCAAAGGCCTTTCGTAATCGTTTGAGAAAGAGATTTGACTTACATTTCATGATGATCCGGTCTTTTTCACTGTTTCCATCCGCATTCGTGATTGCCATGGCACTCTCGAGCTGTTCCCCCCCTCCTTTCGACCCAGTGGCCGAGGAAAAAGCTATCCGCGAACGCCTGAAGCGTCAGGAAATCGACTGGAACGAAGGTCACATCGAGGGGTTTATGACGGGCTATTGGAAGTCGGATTCACTCATGTTCGTCGGTTCCAAAATCACACAAGGTTGGGACTCCACACTCGCACGGTACCGCCGCAGTTATCCATCAACCGAAGCGATGGGTCACCTCACATTCACCTTCTATGAGTTCAGGTTCATTTCAAACGATGCCTGCCTAGTGACAGGTCGATACTTACTCAAACGCGAGGCGGACAACCCCACAGGTTTATTCACTTTACTCCTTAGAAAGATGAACGACCAATGGGTGATCGTGTATGATCACACAAGTTGAATCAAAGTTTCTTCGTGATTAAAGATTCCAGAGGATATTGATCGCCGCCAACAAGATGAGCACGGCAGTGATCCTTCGAATATAGAGGGCGTTTAGCCATTTTGCACCAAGCCTCGAGCCAACTTGCCCCCCGATCAACACGGCAAGCAGCAGCGGCCACTCCATCGACCAGTCGATCGTCACTTGGTTGGCAATCTGACCAGCCAGTCCACTGATCGAATTAGCCAAGATAAAAACGCTCGCCAACGCCGAGATCCTTCGGGCCGTATCCCATTTCAAAAGATGTAGAATGGGCGCCAAGAATATCCCACCACCAATGCTTACCAGCCCAGAGAGAAGTCCCACAGAAGAACTCACAGCCATGTTCAACGCAAGGTTATCGGAGGGCTTGGTTGTTTGATGCGAAACTTCCTGACCGGTCGATTGAATCCAAAGCGCAATCGAGGCAAAGACTAACGTGATACCTAGCAACAAGAAAAATGTGTGATCGCTGAGCTTCCAATATCCCCCGAGAAAAGCAAACGGAACGCTCGCCAACACAAAGGGCCAACTCTTGCGTGCATCGATATGACCAGCTCGACCAAAGATGATCGTACCACCGACCACTACCACGATGTTACACAATAACGCCGAAGGGCGAATAACAGATTGAGGCAATCCCATAATCACCATCAACGCCAAGTAGCTGGAACCTCCTCCGAATCCCACGGAGGCATAGATCAACGCGATCATAAAAAAACAAATCGCGAGAATGGCAATGGTGCTCATGATTGTTTAGCCGCCGATAGTGGACATCGATTCCGATACAAGCCTTGACCTTTTCTTCTCCGCTTCGAAACCGTCTTTTGGCCGGGTGCCTAGCGCCTCAACCAAGTGACGCGTAATAAATGTATCTGGTTCGCCCGAACGGAGTAAGTCCTTAAGCGACAAAACACCGTCGTCGTAGAGACAGGTTTTGAGCGTTCCCTGAGCGGTAACACGAATGCGGTTGCATGTTCCACAAAACGTGCGGCTGAAGGCGGCGATCACGCCGACATTTCCCGCGAAGCCCGGCACTTGATAATTATATGATGTTGAACTCTCCGGATCCTGAAGCTTGATGAGATCTGGGTATGCAGCCTGGATGAAGTTCAAAATTTTGTGGTATGTCCAATTCAGCTTAGGGTAATGTGTTCCTTCTCCGTTGAAAGGCATCTCCTCGATGAAACGAACCGCCACCGGATGAAGGCGTGTCAGTTCCGTCATCGGTAAGATGTCGTCGATGTTCTTTCCCTCCATCACCACGGCATTTAGTTTTACTCGGATGCCGTGAGCAAGTAAGGCTTGAAACGTTTCCCATGTGCGATCAAACTCGTCGCGTCGTGTAATGACACGAAACCGCTCACGATCCAGGGTGTCTAAACTCAAGTTGACAGATCGTACACCCAATCGTTTCAATTCCGGAATGTGTGGCGCCGTGAGAATGCCATTGGTGGTGATGTGTACCTCCTCAACTCCCGGGGTCTTCACAATGGCCCGTATTAATTCCATGAAGTCCGCTCGCACAAACGGTTCCCCACCAGTGAGTCGAACTTTCGATATACCCAACGATGCGAGGATTCGGACCAAACGAGTCATCTCGTCGAAGGAGAGTAACTCCTTCTGCGGCAAGTAGCGAATACCTTCCTCGGGCATGCAATAAAAACAACGCAAGTTGCACCGGTCGGTAACGGCGAGCCTCAGGTAATTGATCGGTCGGCCATGGTTGTCTGTCAGCATCTGCTATCGTTGAAGCGATATCGGTCGGGCAATATATAAAAACAACGAACCAATTGATATTTTCGTGGGTTGATAAGGACCAACAGCAGTTTGTTCCCTGTGAAATACAAGATTAAATCATACGGTGTCGCGAAAGACATCCTCGGAGGAAGAGAGGTAGAATTTGAAACGACGGCAACGACAGTCGGTGCACTCCGCAGCGCCATAGTCGAGGCACATCCTTCGTTGCAAGCACTTCGCTCACTCTACGTTGCGGTAAATGCAAACTATGCGGACGATACCCATGTGTTGCAATCGACCGATGAAATCGTTTTGATTCCACCTGTCAGCGGGGGTTAAATTCAGATGCCCAAAGGCTAAAAATTAGTCGTTGGAATTCACTACATTCATCTCCCCCTCAATAAAATGCCTATGATCAAGATTACTGAAAAACCAATTGATGTAGCCAAGGTCATTGAAACTGCCTCGAGCCTTGGCGCGGGTGCCATCAACACATTTATTGGCACTGTTCGCGATACTGCGATGAACAAGAAAGTGGTGTGGTTGGAATACGAGGCGTACGAAAGTATGGCTGTGTCCGAAACGCGCAAAATCATGGACGATGCGTCGACAAAATGGGAGTTACTCGGGTGGGCGGTCAGTCACCGGGTCGGCACCTTAAAGCCGGGCGAGATCGCGGTGGTCGTCGCAGTCGCCACCCGCCATCGAAAGGCCTCTTTCGAAGCTTGTGAGTACATTATTGATCGCCTCAAGGAAAAAGTGCCAATCTTCAAAAAAGAAGTGTTTGAAGATGGCGCAGAATGGGTGTCGGCCACCCCTGCATCTTCCCCAGCTGTGAGCTAGTCTGCCGGAACAAACTAGTGGAAGAAGAACGACGCGACCGCCACGAGCGCTGCCGCGGCGATAAATCCTGCCGAAAGAATCAACAGTAAGTCGCGTTGGATCGGATCGATGTGCAGTCCGTGGAAAATTTGCTTGCCAAAGGCTTTCATGCGTGGTTGGGGTAGCGTGTCCTCATAAAAATAATATGAGACAACACGGCTGGTTTGCCAATTTGTTGGCTTGCAAGGAAGGTGTAATGTTTTGTTCAATGTTCCTCGTTTCAGCGCACGGGTTCTGCTCGCACAAAAACGCAATAGCGACTCAATTTTTCCTCGATTAATTATTGATTGATAGAGAGTTAGGCAACTCTTGTAGAAGTAAGCTACCAATGATCGGGTTTACCCGTTTGGCCATCTCCTCAATCGTGATAGGCAGGTTGGGAATGAAGGTAAGGTTTGCATGATTTCTTCCTATTCTGAAATCAAAAACTACATTTTGAAGTCCCTCTTTCCTCCTGTCTTCTCGATCAAACGTATTTCCTCGATCACAATGCGATGAGATAAGGCCTTGCACATGTCGTAAATCGTGAGTGCTGCGACAGAGGCAGCGGTCAACGCTTCCATTTCGACTCCAGTTTTTCCGGTGGTCGTCGCTTGGGTGTTGATTTCGATCTTGCCCTTCACGACGGTGATGGCAACTTGGCAATCTTCGAGCGCGATCGGGTGGCAGAGCGGAATCAGGTCCGAAGTCTTCTTCGCCGCCATCACACCTGCAAGAATCGCTGACTGGAAAACGGGTCCCTTCTTCGAATGAATCTCCCGGCCCTTTACCAGCGCGAGAATGTCGGACCCAACTGCCACCCGTGCACGGGCACGAGCGACACGCTTGGTAGCGGTTTTCGGCGAAACGTCGACCATGGCTGGAAGTCCGGACGAGTCGATATGCGATAGCTTCTTTTTCATACTTTTATTTGAAAGTCAGGTTGAGCCCACACAAAACTGCAGAAAGAATTTGATCACCGTACAGCAGGCCACAGAAATCATCCGCGAAAGCGGTCTTCCCTACACATACGAGAACGTGCCATTGTCGGCCGCAGTCGGTCGTCGACTCGGGCGCATGTCGGTGCGCGCAGACCGCGACTTACCGCCATTCCATCGGGCAACCATGGATGGGATCGCCATTTCTTACGATGCGTTTCAGAAAGGTGCGCGTCAATTTGATGTTCAGGCCGTTCAGGCAGCTGGGCAACCCGCCCTCACCCTCCTTGGTCCAATGCATTGCGTGGAAATCATGACTGGCGCCATGCTCCCAGGCCTAGCTGATACGGTAGTTCGATACGAGGATGTCACCATCGCCAATGGGAAGGCCACGATCTTAGTAGAACACATTGAAAAGGGACAGAGCATCCACGCGCAAGGGATCGATGCGCGACAAGGTGAAGTGCTTCTCACAGAAGGGGCGCGCCTCACTCCAGCCGAAATCGCATTACTCGCGTCGGTTGGAATTGCAGAAGTACCTGTAATTAAGTTCAAATCGGTTGCCATCGTAAGCACGGGCGATGAACTCGTGGATGTGGAAGGTAAACCAGAGCTGTGGCAGATTCGTCGTTCTAACGGCGTCGCACTCGCGGCCGCATTGAAAGAGCTGAATATCGAGTCGGTGTTGCACCATCTCCCTGACCAAGAAGAGAAGTTGAAACGGGCACTCCAGACGATCATCGACCAACACGACGTTGTCATTTTGACCGGCGGTGTTTCCAAAGGAAAGTTTGACTATGTTCCGAAAGTGCTGGAGAGCTTGGGTGTCGAACGAAAATTCCACCAGGTGAAGCAACGCCCTGGAAAACCTTTTTGGTTTGGACGTCGCAAGGATCACCATATCACAAAATCGGTGTTTGCACTGCCAGGAAATCCAGTGTCAACCTTCCTGTGTTTTTACCGGTACGTTCGCCCGATGTTCTTGTCCGGTGGACAACCTGTGTTCGCTCAACTTGCATCCGACTTTCAATTCAAACCCGACCTTACATACTTTTTGCAAGTAAGGGTAGAATACCAAGGCGGTCATACTTGGGCGCATCCTGTTCCAGGCGAGGGCTCCGGCGACTTCGTCAATCTGCGACAAGTGGATGGCTTCCTCGAACTGCCTTCCGACCGTGTCGAGTTCAAAAAAGGTGAATCGTTCCCTTTCATTGGCTTTCGCAACTCGTGATGTCGCTCTGGATCATTTCATTTGCACTCGTGGTATCAGTCGGTACCATGATCGCGCTCACCCGATATGCGAAGCTCCACCCTTTCTTTTCATTGTTGATTGGCGCTTTGATTTGTGGATGGCTGGTTGGCACACCATTTACCGACATCATCTCTCAAATGCAGGAAGGTTTCGGTCTTCTCCTTCGTCAAATCGGATTTTTAGTTGCGCTGGGTTCTTGTTTGGGAATCATGCTGGAGAAAACGGGCGCCATGGTAAAGATCAGCAACACCATCGTGCATGCGTTCGGAAAATCGAAAGCGTCGCTAGCGTTGTCAATCACCGGCGTGGTGGTTGGTATTCCCGTGTTCTGCGACTCAGGCTTTATCATCCTATCACGCTTGATCCCAACGATGGCTTCGGAAGCTTCCATCGCCCCGGCAGAATTGTCGTTGTCGCTATCTTCAGGGCTCTACACCACGCACACCCTTGTGCCTCCTACGCCAGGGCCACTCGCAGTCGTCATGAACCTGAATGCCGGCGACCACATTGGCGAAGTGATGATGTGGGGAATCATCGCTTCCTTTCCTGTTGGACTCGTGGCATGGCTGCTGGCGAGGAAGTTGGCGAAAGGAATCGCGTCCGAACTTCCGGTGTCTGAGACAATTCAAACAGGGAGTGTGTCAACCTGGTTTTCCTTCGTGCCATTGATATTGCCCATTCTTCTCATCGCTGCATCGTCTTTACCAAAACTGCTCGACTTGCCTGAATCGCTGACCCAATGGATGGGTTGGTTGGGGATCCCAGTCGTAGCGTTGTCGATTGGCTTGGTCCTCTCCTTCTTTTTACTCACCGGAAGTCAACGGCGTAGTTGGCCTAGTTGGATTCAAGAAGCACTCAAGGATGCAGGGATGGTTCTATTGATCACAGGTGCCGGCGGCGCTTTTGGCGCAGTCATCAAAGCGAGTGGTGTCGACAAGCTATTGACAGAATACTTTGCACAGTCCTCATCGCAAGGAATCTTCATGTTGGTAGTAGCCTTTGGAATTGCTGCCGCCCTGAAGACGGCACAAGGTTCCACCACCACTGCCATGATCATCACGAGCGGCTTACTCGCTCCACTGGCACCCGCTGCCGGTTTCGATCAGCCAACGGAAATCGCGGCACTGGTCCTCGCCATCGGCGGCGGGGGAATGACAGTTTCGCATGCGAACGATTCCTACTTCTGGGTTGTTTCGCAGTTCGGTGGGATCGCCGCGAAGGATGCATTTCGTAGCTTTACCATCCTTACCTTGATACAAGGACTCACGGCACTGGTGTGTTCCATTCTGATTTTCTTAATTGGTTGATCGACTAATCATTACTTCATGCGTGTATTGATCGCGCCAGATAAATTCAAAGGGTCCCTCACTGCACCTCAAGTGTGCGACGCCATTGAAGTGGGAGTGCTTACTAGGTTTCCCGAGGCGTTGATCACCAAACTTCCGTTGGCAGATGGTGGTGAGGGTACCATGAAGATCCTCACTGAGCACGCCAATGGCGAGTTAATACAAGTAGATGTCCACGGTCCACTCTTCCAGCGGGTGCACGCCGAATATGGGCTTGACGCCGAAGGCACAGCGTACATCGAAATGGCGGCCGCGTCGGGACTGCAGTTGTTGGAGCCAGCGCACCGCAACCCGGCCTCGACATCTACGTTCGGGACCGGGGAGTTGATGCTGGACGCGATCGAACGGGGTGCGAAGCGAGTCATCCTTGGCATCGGAGGAAGTGCCACGAATGACGCGGGCATCGGTATGGCTGCAGCTCTTGGTTATCGATTCCTTGACTCCCAAGGGAAGGAGCTGGAACCGGTTGGGAAAAATCTAGCACAACTAGCAAAGATCGACGCGTCTGGGGCGCACGTCGCTTTGCAGTCGCTCGAGGTGATCGCTTTGTGCGACGTGAACAATCCTCTTTTTGGTGAACACGGAGCGGCCTACGTGTACGGACCGCAGAAAGGTGCAAACCCAGAAACGGTGATACAACTTGACCATGGGTTGCGCGTCTTCAACGAGGTGGCCACCCAAGCATTTGGTCGCTCACCAGACTTTGCCGGAGCGGGCGCTGGTGGGGGCATTGCGGGTGGTGCCAGCGTGTTTTTCCGCCTGCAGGTGCGACCCGGCATCGACTTCATTTTCGAAAAACTCCACGTCAGCGATCAAATTGAAGCAGCCGATCTCATCATTACGGGCGAGGGGAAAATGGATCGTCAAACCCTTGCCGGAAAGGTGGTTGCCACCGTGGCACGGGAGGGGCTGGCGGCACAAAAGAAGGTCTTTGCAGTGTGTGGCATTTGCGAACTTCGCAAAAACGAAACGACGAAAATGGGCATCACGGACGTGCTCAGCCTCACCGATCCTTTTACCAGCCCCGAGGAAGCCATCACCCACGCGTTCCGGCTCATTGGCGAGCGCGTGGCGGGCGGTATTTCCTAGGGGAACTCAGCGCGGCCAGGTCGCAGGATTTGCTAATTTTGACCCCTCATTTTAGGACAATCTATGTTTGATAATTTATCACTTAAGCTCGACAAGGCGTTCCAATCACTGAAGGGACAGGGTCGGATCACGGAGATCAACGTCGCGAGCACCATCAAGGAAATTCGGAAGGCGTTGATCGACGCCGACGTCAACTATAAAGTAGCCAAAGACCTGACCGACGAGATCAAGGAAAAGGCGATGGGTCAAAACGTACTCACGGCCATTTCTCCAGGTCAGTTGCTGATCAAGATCACCAATGACGAACTGACGGCATTGATGGGTGGCGACAGCGTCGACATCAAAACTACTGGCACCCCAGCCATCATTCTAATCGCAGGTCTCCAAGGTTCCGGTAAAACCACTTTCTCTGGCAAGCTGGCAAACTACCTGAAGAAACAAGGTCGCCAGGTGATGTTGGCCGCGTGCGACATCTATCGACCTGCCGCTATTCAGCAGTTGAAAGTGCTCGGCGAACAAATTGGTGTCGAGGTTTACGCCGAACCAGAAAATAAAGACGCGGTCAAGATTGCGAAAGCGTCTATCGACCACGCCAAGAAAGTAAATGCGAACATCATCATCGTCGATACTGCGGGTCGACTCGCGGTAGACGAAGAGATGATGGATGAGATCGCGCGACTAAAGGATGCGCTAAAACCATCTGAAACATTATTTGTCGTCGACTCCATGACAGGTCAAGATGCAGTGAACACTGCGAAGGCCTTCAATGATCGATTGAATTTCGACGGGGTTGTGCTGACAAAGTTAGATGGCGACACTCGTGGTGGTGCCGCACTCTCGATCCGGCGCGTGGTTGACAAACCAATCAAGTTCATCAGCTCGGGCGAGAAAATGGAAGCCATCGACCGGTTTTATCCCGATCGTATGGCAAGCAGGATCTTGGGTATGGGTGACGTGGTAACCCTCGTCGAGAAAGCCCAAGAAACATTCGACGCCGAAGAAGCCGCTCGACTCAGTAAGAAGATTCGCAAAAACCAGTTCGACTTCAACGACTTCCTATCTCAACTTGAGCAAATCAAGAAAATGGGTAACATGAAAGACCTGTTGGGAATGATACCTGGTGTGGGCAAAGCCATCAAGGGAATCGACATCGACGATAATTCTTTCAAACCAATCGAAGCCATTATTCGCTCGATGACGTTGGAAGAACGTGAAGCCCCCGAAGTAATCAACCCCAGCCGCAAGAATCGGATCGCCAAAGGAAGTGGTACCTCTATCCAACAGGTGAACCAACTTTTGAAACAGTTCGAGGAAATGCGCAAGATGATGAAGACCATGAACAAGATGGGTGGTGGTAAGCGTGGGTTGTCAGCGCTAAACCCTTTTGGCCGATAACGGGATTGCGCGATCACTTACCTTTCCTGGAATAAATTTGCCACACCCAAACTAGGTTGGCGCAACTCCTGGAATTTCACCTCGTTTAACAAACGTTTAGAAATCAAATCGTAATACTTGCTACGTTTACAGGAAACAAACGAAGTGCTCTTCCAGTCCCTCGCCGGGAACATGGAATGGGCACTTTGCTTTTTAACATGAACCAATAATCCCACACGTATGAAAAAGAACCATTTAGTTGTACTCGCTCTTCTTGCTTTTTTGGCAGTCACCGAAGTGCATGCTCAAAAACTTCCTGAGTTGGATGCAAGTCCTGCGGACATCGCTTACTTCCGCCCGAACGGACGCAATCAAGAAATTCCCACGATACGCGTGATCTACGGCCGTCCTCAGAAAAAAGGACGCGCGATGCTTGGCGCAACAGAACCCTATGGAAAAGTATGGCGCTTGGGTGCGAACGAAGCCACAGAGATCAAGCTGTATCAAGACGTAACCTTCGGAGGGAAGACTGTGAAAGCTGGCACGTACACGATGTACGCCATTCCCACCGAAAAAGAGTGGACGATTATCTTCAACACGAAGCTCGATACGTGGGGCGCCTATAGCTATGATGAGAGCAAGGATGTCGCGCGCGTCACCGTTCCTGTTGGAAAGCCCGAGAAAGAGGTGGAGGCCTTTACCATCACGTTCGATGGAAAAGACGATAAGGCTTTCATGGTATTCGCATGGGAAAATGCCCTCGTGAAACTCCCCATTAAATATTGATTCCAATCATTTTCTGAAAGAAAGAGGATGTCCACATGGACGTCCTCTTTTTTTTGCCTGCGCATGGAACAACCAGTTTTGCATTTTGTCAAAGATTCTGGTTAGTTTGATTCTCACACGACCGCTTCATGCAGATTCTTGGACGTTCCGACCGGGTTGATCTTCCGAAACTGGGCCTCTACGACGTACACGCGAAAGTCGACACTGGCGCCTATAACTGCAGCCTCCACTGTTCCCGCGCTGAAGTAGTGGATGGAAAGCTCGAATTCGTGTTGCTGGACCCCGAGCATCCAGAGTTCACCGGGATGAAGTTCGTTTTTAAAAGGTACAAGCAGAAACAAATCCGGAACTCCTTTGGTGAATCAGAGTTGCGGTACGTCATTAAAACACAAATCAAGATATTTGATCGGCTCATCCGCGCCGAGTTCTCGCTGAGCAATCGTGGCAACCTCAAGTTCCCGGTACTCTTGGGCCGAAAAATTTTGCGCGATCGATTCCTGATCGACGTCACAAAAAAAGATTTATATTTTCAATCGAAAGTTGAAAGTGGCAAGACGAGTCGTCGTTAGAACCCACGAAAACCCTCAGAAATGAATATCGCCATCCTCTCTCGCGACCCAAAGTTGTATTCCACACGCCGCCTGAAAGAAGCAGGCGAACAAAGAGGACACAAAGTTGAAATCATCAACCACATGAAGTGCGTGCTGATCATCGAAAAGAAGAATCCGATGGTCATGTACAACGGGAGACGCCTCGATTACTTCGACGCGATCATTCCCAGAATTGGTGCCTCTGTGACCTTCTATGGTGCTGCCGTTGTGCGTCAGTTCGAAATGATGAAAGTATTCACAGCTGTCGAGTCGCAAGCACTCATCCGTTCACGCGACAAACTTCGCTCTTTGCAGATCCTTTCGCGCGCCGGCATCGGATTGCCCAAGACTGTGTTTGTCGATTACTCTAAAGACACGGAGGGTATCATCGAAGTCGTAGGTGGCGCGCCGGTCGTCATCAAGCTATTGGAGGGCACTCAGGGACTTGGCGTAGTGCTTGCCGAAAACAAGAAGGCCGCACAGTCTGTGATCGAAGCTTTCCATGGCGTGCATGCGCGCATTATCGTCCAAGAATTTATCAAGGAGGCAAAAGGAGCCGACCTCAGGGCATTCGTGGTCGACGGCGAGGTGGTGGGCGCCATGAAACGCCAGGCCCGAGATGGTGAATTCAGATCGAACCTACACCGCGGGGGTTATGCCGAAGTCGTGAAACTCAGCAGAACAGAACGCAACACAGCGATCGCCGCTGCCAAGAAGATGGGGCTCGGAGTCGCTGGCGTCGACATGCTCCCCTCGAAACGTGGTCCACTCATTATCGAAGTCAACTCCTCTCCCGGCCTCGAAGGAATTGAAGGCGCCACGAAGGTCGATATCGCTGGCAAAATCATTAAGTACTTGGAGAAGAATGCGACGAAGAAGAAGATTCAGAAAGACAAGATTAATGCTTAAATAAGTTTAGAATTTAGAATTCAGAATTTAGAATTTAGAATTTAGGAGTGAACATAGCAGGGCATACATTTCAACCTGGGGAATTCAAAGAGATCAACATCAACATTGCGCGGTTGCCATCGCACACGCAAATTGATACTCCGATCTATGTATACCGATCGCCAAAGGAGGGTCCGACGCTGGCGCTGATGGCAGGTATGCACGGCGACGAGATCAACGGGATGGAGATCGTTCGCCGAATCTTGGACCAAGGCATCAACCGCGTGGAATGCGGCACCGTCATCTGCATGCCCATCATCAACATGTATGGCTTCCTGAACTATTCACGCGAAGTACCTGATGGGAAGGACATCAATCGATCGTTCCCTGGAAGCAAAGGAGGTTCACTCGCCGCACGGGTAGCCTGGCACATGACCCACGATGTGATCCCCTTCATCGACTACGGCGTCGACTTTCACACAGGTGGCGCCATGCGTACAAACTACCCACAGGTTCGTTGCGTGATGGACGACAAGATCAACATTGAGCTCGCCGCTGCATTCTCGGCACCATTTACAATCGATGCACCCTTTCGACCACACTCGTTGCGCCAAACTGCCGCAAAGAAAGGAAAGAACATTATCGTTTTTGAAGGCGGTGAGTCCGTACGCTTCGACCAGCACGCCATCCAAGAGGGAATCGACGGAACACTCCGTTTAATGAAACACCTCGGAATGATTTCAAGCGCGCCTGCTCCGAAAGAAGAGAACCGCGTCATCTGGAGTTCATCTTGGATCCGTGCACGCAACGCCGGACTTTTTCAACCCACCATCGCGTGCGGGCAACTCGTTCACAAAGACCAACCTTTGGGTTCTCTCACCGACCCTTTCGGTGAATTCAAAGAAGTGATCAAGTCACCAAGCATGGGCTATGTGGTGGGCCTCAACAACAATCCCGTTGTCAACGCCGGCGATGCGTTGCTCCACCTTGGCTTAGACAATGTGTGCAAGCTGGATCGCAGCGAAGAATAAACCGAATACAGAATTAAGAATGTAGAATTGAGAATTGAGAATGGAGAATTGAGGATCGACTTATCAAAACTCGGGGCAAGGGATCACCATCTTATCGAGTGGTGGTTTGCGTGGGTTACGGATCGGGAACGTGTACACCAAGCTGAACTCGTGTGAGCCACCCGCTCCAGGTCCAAGTTTCGAGATGGTATAGTCGTAACTGTACCCGACATTCAACACGTCTTGTCGTTTCGAGTCGCCGCGAAGGATGGTAAGCCCCATCAACAATACAATCGACTCGCTGTTCATGTAGCCGTTCACTTGTTTGAATGGAATACCACGGTACCAAGTTCCGAGCATGATAGGTTCGAAAGTGAAGTACATCCCCACATCCATCTGGTCGAAAGCTCCTTGGTGTCGGTACTGGATCGCCGGCGCAATGCTTCGTTCACTCTTGCGAGAATAAACGCCTTGGCCAATCACACCGGGTTGCAAATAAAATTTCATCCCCCCATGCGCTGAGTATTTTATCGGCAGACGGCTGGTCTCCCCACTGATCGACTGGTTGGGTTGTGTGAGGTGGTGTGCTGAAAATCCGAACCAAGCCCGGGACGTGTACAAGAGACCTCCCATCGAAATGTCTGGAAAAAATTTGCTCGACCCACGGAGCGCTTCTCCCGTAGGAAGGGTGGGTTGACCTGTGTTAAAATCGAACTGGTCTCCAAATGTGAGTCGCCCGAAGTTGATGGATCGGTTATAAACCGCTACTTCTACACCTGGACGGAACGAGAGTCCTTTCGTAATCTCGAGGTCATACGAATATTGCAACGCCAAACTGAGCGACTGCAGGCCGACGAGGTTGACGTAATCACGGTTGATCAACACACCCACGCCGCTTTTATAGTCTTCGAGGTAGAAATCGGCAAAGGCTGAAATGGTCGTGAAGTTCGCGTCGATTGCTGGCCACTGGTTGCGGTAGTTGATACCCGCGCGGCCTTGGTTGGTCGATCCCGCGAAAGCTGGGTTAAGATACAGAGGGGCGGCGTAAAATTGTGAAAACTGAGGGTCCTGAGCATTTACCAACGTCACACCCACAAGGATGAACACAGTGGAAAGGAAGACAACACGCCGCATCAAATGAGAAAAAAGTACCCGCACCATCTGAGCAAATTAAACCCTTTATTTCATTTAATAAAAGTGACGTACGCACGCCTCGTCGCCGTGGCAAGAGTCTGGTCGAGCGCGGCGCTTCGTCGGCAGGTTCTTTAACGATTTTTTCCTTCAAAATGTATATTTTAGGGGGCTTTGGCGTTTTAATTTCTGAAGAAACACGGAGAGGGTTCGGTAGTATAGGAATGAGAAATCACATCAGGAGATTCATTGTTAATGTTGGGTTGGGGGTTCTGTTGCTAACCAGCTTCCACGTTCACGCGCAGACAACGACGTTGGCCAAGCACAATTGGTACTTTGGCAACACCTCGCGCTCGATCAAGTTCAACCGGGTTACCAACGTTCCATCACTCGTTACCAACAAGGCTGTGCCTTTTGGAAATGGTGGGAGCGCCGTGGCTACCGACCGCACAAACGGCAACCTGCTTTTCTACACCGACGGTGCACGCATTTACGACGCAAACCATTCGTTGATGCCAAATGGCAATGGGCTCAACGGTAACACTGCCGCGAATCAACCAGTCGCGATTTGTCCAGTGCCGGGGCAAAAAGGAAAATACTTTGTATTCACCAGCACAGCGAGCTATACAACAGGTGGGAGTGTATCATATAGTGTCGTTGATATGAACTTGTTCGGAGCATCTGCCTTCCCCTCTCCTGCTTTCGGGGATGTGCTCAGTAAGAACACGCCCATCCCTGGTTTGATCAACGTAGCGGAAGGAATGATCACCGTGCCCCATGCCAACGGAAGCGACTTTTGGTTGATCACACAGACGGTGAACTCGCGCTCTTTCAATGCAACGTTGATCAACCCTGCATCATTTACTGGAACTTTCACGACACAAGTATCGGCCAACGCTGCACCCCTCCCTACGTCAGTCGCCCACCTTGGATTTCACGAGACGTTGCGGAAAATCGCCGTCGCGCCGCAAGACCCAAGCACCGACGCAATCATCTTGAACTTTAATGAAACGACTGGTGCGTTAAACTTCGACCGAACAATCTTGAACTCCGGTGTACTTTCGACAACGACGGAGGCCATCTACGACATCGAATGGAGTCCTACAGGTCGCTACTTATACCTTTCCCGTCACGGTGAAACGGGGGTGAGTGCCAATGTCTTTCAGTACGACTACCAAAACTCTTCCATCACGCTTGCATCAGTGTTGCCCGCCGCGGTATTCAGGAGCTACGGCCTTCAGCGTGCACCCGACAATCGAATCTATCACTTGTATCAAGCGGTCTCTTCTGGTCCTTTCCTGTTGGGACGCATCGACAGTCCGGACAGTGTTGCCACCAAGACACGATACACGACAACACCTCAGTTCTTCACCGGCCTAAACTTCGACGGCAAGCAGTTCCCCGGTTTCGTTCCAAAGGATACGATCAAGCTTCGACTCGACTTTACGTTCGCAGGCAATTGCCAGAATTCACCCACCACCTTCTTTCCCTTCGTGCGACCAGGTGCCGATAGTTTACAATGGGACTTTGGTGATACTAGTTTTGGAAAAGGTTGGAGCCCCATCCACACCTTCACGCAGGCTGGAAGCTTCAACGTCAAGTTGAGGGCATTCTATCAAGGTCAAGTCGATAGCGTTTCGAAACCTGTGACCATCAATTCATTTGCGCTCCAGTTGCAGATGACGCAGGACACCACCGCGTGTCGGCAAGAGTTCCCCCCTCCACGGGGATCATCTTCACCCAAACAATTTTCGGTCACTGTCAAGATTCAAGGAGGCACGCCCGCGTCGATCGTTTGGTCGAATGGCGATACCGGCGCTACGCTCACGCCAGACTCGGCGGGGTACTACTACGTTGTGGTGACCGATGCGGGAGGATGCTCAGCATACGCAGGTGTCAATGTGAAGGAATATGGACTGCAAAGTCAGACGTTCAACAAGTGGTACTTCGGCGACAAAGCCGGGATCGATTTCAACAAGCGCCCGCCGGTTCCTTTGAATGAAAGCGCTATGAATGCGCCGGAAGGTTGTTCGATTGCGTGCGACCGGAATGGACAAACTATTTTCTATACCGATGGTACGACGGTCTGGGACAAAACTCACAACCCAATCACAACGGGAATCGGAGGAAATCCCGCATCGACGCAATCGGCTTTGATCGTACCCGTGCCCGGCGACGAAACACTGTATTACATCTTCACTTCGCAGGCCATCAATGGAAGTGATTCACTCCAGTTAAAGTACTCGTTGTTCGACCTCAAGAAAAATGCTGGTAAAGGTCAAGTAGTAAAGCAAGATATCCTGCTCTTCATGAAGAGTACGGAACGAATTACGGCGAGTGGCAATTGGCTTATTGTTCACGAAATGGCAAACAGCACGTTTCGGACATACCCGATTACCCAGCAAGGGATCGGCAACCAAGTGTACACGGCAATCGGTACCGATCATTCGGCCGCCATCCAACAAAATGGCGAAGGATACCTGCGACTCGGTCCTCGCAACATCGTCGCGGTTCCCATTTCCACGCCAGGTGTCAGCAACCGGATCGAAGTATTTCATCTTAACGACTCCGTTGGCAAATTGACCAACTACCGAAACGTCAACTTGAATGAGCCCAACGGTTCGATCTACGGTTTGGAGTTTTCGGCAGGAGGATTCAAGATGTTCGCATCGGTTCGATACCCCGGGGGGACTTCGGCGATCTACGAATACTCAATCGACTCCTTGCAACGTGTTCGTTTCCGCCAACGCATTCCAGTTGCGGCCGACATCGGTGCGATTCAACGGGGACCTGATGGTAACATTTACGTGGCCACCAACAGCGCCGCCAACAACACGCAGTTAGGAACCATTGCTGCGAACGAAGACACACTCTCAACTTCCGGTTTCAATTTGCAAGGATTTGCTCTGGCCGCAGGGACCATCAGCCGTTTGGGTTTACCAAACTTAATTCAACAAAACTCGAATGCGATTGGTGGCCCCGGAATCACCGTCACTGGATTGTGCGCCGGCGACTCGACACGATTCTCTGGATCGCCTCGTGATCAAATTGATGAATACAGCTGGCGTGTGTTCCGCAACGGTTCTTTCCTGGCGGGATCAACGCAGGCGACATTTGCCCTTTTGCTTCCAGGCGCCGGAAACTACTCTGTGACGCTGCAACTGCACAACCGATGTGCGCCGGATACCACGATGTCGAAGAACTTTGTGATTACGCCTCCGCCCGTCAACCCTGGAAAAGGTGTCCCATTGTGTAACACGCCCACGGTAACACTCGACGCGAATCCCGCGAACGTCGCGGGGCTCACGTACGTGTGGGGTACGGGCGAAACAACCAAAACACTTACTGTTGCCGATCAAGGTGTGTACACCGTCACGGTGACCGACGCATTGGGTTGCAATACCAACGGAACATTCTTGACGGCCGACAGCCGACCTATATTCGACCTGGGACCTGACATCACGGTGTGCGAGGACAACAACACACCCGCCTTGAATGTCAACAATCCTGGTATGACCTATGCGTGGACGATCAATGGCGTCGCAAGCAGTACAACACCTGTTCAGGCTGTCGACACTTCGACACCTGGCGTGTTTACGTACGCTGTGAAAGTGACGGATCCTGTTACCGCCTGCTTCCGCGATGATACGAAGACATACACCGTTAATGTGTCACCACAATTTACGATGAGTGGCACCAATCCGACGGCATGTAACACTCCAACTGGTTCAATCTCATTGAATCTGTCTGCGTCGTCACCGGCAGGTGGGCCATTGTATTCCTACTTCATTTCTGGTCCTGGAGTTGCGCAGAACAACATCGACCAAACAGCGCCGAATACTTTTACGGTGAACAACGTTCGTGCGGGTACGTATTCGGCAGTGGTGCAAGATCAAATTTCTGGCTGTACGATCTCTCAAGCGTTCGGACTCACCGACGTGTCATTTACTGCTACGCTGGCATTGAACGGTCCTAATTGCGACCCAGTGCCGTACCGCGTTACCACGGCAGGAGCTGTGGCGTTCCCTGTCCAGTACACGGCAACCAATTCGGGTACGGGCACGGCAACGAATGGAACCGGAGCATCGTCGCCATTCAACCTCAGTCCACTCACTGCCGGAACTTATGTGATTCAACTTACCGACAATGCCGGGTGCGTGTTCACCACCAACCAAGTAGTGGCGCCGGCTACCCCGCCTACGATTACGCTCACACCCGACCTTTGCGCGGCAACCCCGATCCTCACGGCGTCGGGTGCAACGGCCTCCACCTATCAATGGACCGCATCGCCTGTTTCAGGATTGAACGGGAATCCGAACGGAACGGCGGTGGCCAACCTAACACCCAACGCTGGCACCGTTACATACACCGTGACTGGAAACACGGGCGGCTGTACTGGCACCCAATCGCTCACGTTGAACGTGACAACATTCGCCACACCGTCGCTGGCCCAGAGTACTGCGTGTGCACCTACCGCAACAATCACAGCGGCGCCTTCAGGTACATTTACCTATCGCTGGTTTACAAACGGAGCTATTGATAATACACTCGGCGGTCGTGTGATCAACATAAGCCAAGCGGACAATGGAAAGACTTACCGCGTGCAACTTTACGAACCGATCAGCGGCTGTACGAAAGACTCTCCGGACCTCGTGGCGAGTGTGGTGGGGATCGTCGACGCGGCCTTGTCTTCGACGCCACCTTGTAAAGATGGACAACCAATCACCTTGACGGCAACGACCGCGGCCACAGGAGCAACCTTTGCTTGGTTCAAAAACAACGCACCGATCGCAGGTGTTACAACTGCCACCACGCAGCAAACGGATGAGGCCACCTATCGCGTAGAAATTTCCAAAGCGAGTTGTCAAGCGACGTCGTCTTTAACTATTGTGCGCGGACCATTGCCAGTAGGCTCGTTGCCTAACTTGGCCATCATCTGCGATGATCCCGAGAATCAGGACCCCTCGACGGCAACCGTTGACCTTGATCCAGGTGTGTTCGCCCGAGAATCAGGACCCCTCGACGGCAACCGTTGACCTTGATCCAGGTGTGTTCGCCACCTACACTTGGTCAAAGAACGGAATTCTACTTGGCGACAACCAAAGAGTTCTGACCGCGGATAGTAAAGGGGTGTACTCGGTCGACATCACCGATGCAGCCGGTTGTACCAACAAAGACGAAACAAGCGTGCTGAACGAATGCTTGCCGAAGATTAATGCACCCAATGCGTTCCGACCCGGTAGCACCAAGTTCAACCCAGACCGGAAAGACCTCACCAACTCCGACTTCTGGTTGTTCACGCGATTCATCCAAGATGATGGGTTCCATATTTTCATCTTCAATCGCTGGGGCGAAATGGTGTTCTCTTCGAACGACCGTTTCTTCAAGTGGAACGGTGGGTACAACAACGATGCCTCTCAACCCTTGCCTCCTGGTACCTACTCATACGTAGTGCAGTATGTGAGCGCATTCCGACCCGATCAGGGAACAAAGGAAAAACGAGGAGGCGTGGCGCTGATTAGATAACTGAGCGCGACACGAAAGAACGATTAACGAAACAAACGATTAACGATCTCAAATGAAACGATTACTCTATTCATTCGCGGCGGTCGCATTCTTGATGTTGACCTTGCAATTCCAGATTATCAAAACACAGATGAATGTGACGATCCGCAATGAACTTGGAAACACCGAGGAGGGCGTCACTGTGCAGCTATTTGAAAATGAAGAAGATTATAAAGCTGAAAAGAACGCCGTGGCCGAGGCAACTACCGACGAAAAAGGCGTGGCTAAGTTTAAGGACTTGAAAGCGATCTCCTACTTCGTACTTGCGAAGAAAGGTGACAAAAACAACTTTGGAGGCGGCGAACAAACGGGCAAGCTGGAAGCCAAAAGGATCAACAAGGTTACGATCGTCATCGAATGACAGACCGAGTTTCGCTCGTAGCCGCGTTACGCGTTTATGAGTCATCCTATCCAGAAGAACAGCTATTCATTACTAGGTTCTTAAACCTGCTGGAGCACCCAAATGCATACCAGCGTACACATTTGCCGGGGCACATCACAGGTTCGTCGTGGATCGTCAATCACGACGCGTCAAAGGTGTTGCTCGTGGAGCACGCCAAGTTGAAAAAATGGCTCCAGCCGGGCGGTCATGCCGATGGTGATGAAAACGTGTTGGCAGTTGCTTTGAGGGAAGCCCAGGAAGAGACCGGCCTTTCGAATTTGACCCCGGTCGGCTCTAGTTTTTTCGATATCGACATCCATCCGATACCTGAAAGGAAGCACCCCCCCTTCCCATTGCATGACCATTACGACGTCCGTTTCCTTTTTATAGCGCGCGACACCGACGACTTGCTGATCAGCGACGAGTCGACCGACCTGCGGTGGATCGCGACGGCCGATCTGGAATCCTTCAACAAGGAGCCCTCGGTGGTGCGGCTGCGCGACAAGACGCGGCGACTGATCTGATTCAGGATACCCCAAAAAAGGCCTTTTTACCCAGTTTCCTACTCACCTTTTCGCTACCCCGCATTGGGGTGGGGATTCGCAAACTTCCGTTAAATTTAAGGAGTATTAAGTACGACTGGATGGCTGACATCGGCACTGACCTTACCACCGCCCGAGATTTATTGGACAAAGGGGAACTCGTGGCGATCCCCACCGAAACTGTGTACGGGCTCGCAGGCAACGCCCTTAAACCTCACGCCGTTGCGCGCATCTTCGAGGCGAAGAACCGCCCGTCGTTCGACCCGTTGATCGTTCATATTCACGATGCGCAACAGATTAGCAAGTATGCCATGCAGGTACCGCCAATTGCGGAGAGGCTGGCGAAAGAATTTTGGCCTGGGCCACTCACGCTGTTGTTGCGCAAGAGAAACAACATACCAGATATCGTGACATCGGGGTTGGATACCGTGGCACTTCGCGTGCCGGATCATTCTACCACACTCCGCTTGCTTCAAATGTTGGAGTTCCCTTTGGCGGCACCGAGCGCGAACCCATTCGGTTTCATCAGCCCAACCACCGCTGCGCACGTCCAAGATCAACTTGGATCTAAAATCAAATACATTGTCGACGGCGGCCCTTGCCGCGTAGGAGTTGAGTCAACGATTGTTGGGTTCGACAATGGTAAACCAGTCGTGTATCGACTCGGAGGTATCTCTGTTGAAGCGATAGAAGCCATCGCCGGTGAGGTTGAAATAGCAACCCACACGCCCGCCGTGAAAGCTCCAGGTCAACTTAAGAGTCACTATGCTCCGTCGAAAAAAATGTTCATCGCCGACCTAGCCAAAGCAGTACCCATCGTGGACCTGGAAAAAGTAGCGTTACTCTCTTTTTCTAAAGACTACTCCGCACCCCACCAAATTATCTTGTCCCCTTCCGGTGATTTGAACGAAGCGGCGAGGAATCTCTTTCTTTCGATGCGACAACTCGACAAGATGCCGGTAGACGTCATCCTCGCGGAAGTTGCCCCCGACGAAGGCATCGGTCGCGCGATCAACGACCGGCTCCGGAAAGCCGCCGCGAAGTAGTTCCCATTTAAGATATTATCAACAACTTTAGCTCATGACAAAGAAAGTGCTTGTATTGACCGGCGGTGGCGACTGTCCGGGTTTGAATGCCGTGATCCGTGGAATCGCCAAACGTGCGCGGAAAGAGAAAGATTGGGAAGTATACGGAAGCATTGAAGCTTTCAACGGCGTGTTCAATGAACCACAAGAAATTGTGAAACTCACGAGCCGTCGTACTGCAGGGATACATGTAAAAGGTGGCACCATTTTAAAAACGACAAATAAGTCCAATCCGATCAAGTTCCCCGTTACACAACCCGATGGCACGGTCAAGTTTGTTGATCGCTCCGATGAGCTCGTGAAGAAATTGAAGGATCTCAAGTTCGACGCGGTCATCAATATTGGAGGCGACGGTTCGCAAAAAATCTCGAAAGTCTTATTCGACAAAGGGGTACCGATCATCGGTGTTCCCAAGACGATCGACAACGACTTGTCTTCCACCGATGTCACGTTCGGCTTTCAAACTGCCGTTCAAATTGCGACCGATAGCTTCGACAAATTGGTGACAACGGCTGAAAGCCATCACCGAGTAATGATCATGGAAGTGATGGGTCGCGACGCTGGCTGGATTGCGCTCCACACGGCAATCGCTGGAGGAGCCGAAGTATGTCTCATTCCGGAAATCCCATACGACATCAAAAAGATATTAAGACGAATTGAACTCCGTTATAAAAAGGGTCGTGGCTTTTGCAACATCGTCATTGCCGAAGGTGCCAAACCGAAAGCCGGAAGTGTGACGGCGTCTGCTGGAGAAAAAGGCTCAGAACATGTGCGTTTGGGTGGAGTCGCGTATCAGCTTTCGAAACAGTTGAAAGACAGTGGATGTTCGGCGGAAATTCGAGAAACCGTGTTGGGTCATGTCGTTCGTGGCGGTTCGCCCGTGGCTTTCGATCGCATCCTCGCCAGAATAAGAACGATTACCTAGTGAAAGCCGCACGGGGACTCGGGATATCATTCGGCGATTGACCTCTCACAAAACCGGCTGCTACCTTTAACGGCTTCAGAAAAGTTCTAATTTTGAAGCCGGCATTACTTGTTTTTGCTAACGGGCGGTAGGATTTCCACTCGGGCAGTCACTTTACATTCAACGTACATGAAAACTATCAACGACATCAACTTCAAAGGAAAACGCGCCCTGATCCGGGTCGATTTCAACGTTCCGCTCGACAAGAGCTTCAACGTCACCGACGACAATCGCATCCGCGCTACAATCCCCACCCTCAAGAAAATTCTGGACGGCGGCGGAAGCTGTATCCTGATGTCGCACCTCGGACGGCCTAAAGAAGGACCCGAAGAGAAATACTCTTTGAAGCACACCATCAAGACCACAGAGAAGCTCCTCGGGAAGCCGGTGCAATTCGCCAACGACTGCATCGGTGAAGAAGCTGTTGCGAAAGCTGCTGCTTTGAAACCAGGTGAGGTGCTGTTGCTCGAAAACCTTCGCTTCTACAAACAAGAAGAAAAAGGTGATCTCGCTTTCGCTGAAAAACTGTCGAAACTTGGCGACATCTATATCAATGATGCTTTCGGTACGGCCCACCGCGCTCACGCCAGCACGACGATCGTCGCCCAATTCTTCCAAGAAAAAGGCGCTGGTTATGTGATGGCTGCCGAGCTCGATAATGCCAAGAAAGTAATGGAGAGCGCGGCAAAGCCTTTCGTTGCCATCATGGGTGGAGCGAAAATTTCAGATAAGATCCTAATTATTGAACGCCTGCTCGACAAGGTGAACCACCTCATCATCGGCGGTGGTATGAGTTACACCTTCTTCAAAGCGTTTGGTGGCCAAGTGGGCAAGTCGCTCGTTGAAGAAGACAAACTCGACCTTGCAAAGGAACTGATTCAAAAAGCGAAGGCGAAAGGTGTTGAACTGCACCTGCCAATTGACTCAATCATCGCCGACAAATTTGATGCTGCCGCCAATACAGAAGTGGCGATGAATACGTCGATCAAAGATGGTTGGATGGGTCTTGACATCGGGCCCCAGTCCATCGAAGTATTTTCAAAAGTGATTGAAAGCTCGAAGACCATCCTTTGGAACGGTCCAATGGGTGTGTTCGAAATGGAAAAATTCGCGACCGGCACCAAGAAGATTGCTGAGGCGGTGGTGAAAGCGACCGCAAAGGGCGGATTCTCGCTCATCGGTGGTGGCGATTCGGCAGCCGCAGTAGCTCAACTCGGCTTCAGCGATCAGGTAAGCTACGTTTCGACAGGTGGTGGTGCACTCCTCGAATATTTCGAAGGAAAGGTTCTCCCTGGCGTAAAAGCGCTAGAATAATTCACACCTATCCCCTATGAATGTCCGGAAGAATCCGTTTTTCCGGACATTCAGCTTTTGGGATTGTTCCTCAATTGCGGTTCCTTAGCGTATGCCTTCTCCGAAGGACATATTGCTGCAGTACTGGGGCTACCCGGAATTTCGTCCGCCACAGGGCGACATCATCAACGCCGTCCTTGAAAAAAAGGACGTGTTGGCGCTACTCCCAACTGGCGGTGGCAAATCCATTTGCTTTCAAGTTCCCGCCATGGCCCAAGAAGGGATCTGCGTGGTCATAACCCCCCTCATCGCGTTGATGCAAGACCAAGTCTCGCAGCTAAAAAATAGAGGGATTGCCGCCGTCAGCATCCACTCGGGTTTGGGCCGAGAGGAGATCGACATCCTACTCGACAACTGCATCTATGGAAACATCAAGTTTCTCTACGTGTCGCCAGAACGACTTCAGACCGAGTTGTTCCAAGAGCGGTTCAAGCGAATGAAGGTGAACTTGGTTGCGATCGACGAAGCGCATTGTATTTCACAATGGGGTCACGACTTCCGACCTCCCTATTTACAGATCAAAGTTCTTCGGGAACTGAAACCCGGAATCCACTTCATCGCCCTTACGGCCTCAGCCACGGCAAAGGTGAAAGCCGATATCGTTCAACAACTGGAGCTCAAGAATCCCGCTGAGTTCCAAATTAGTTTCGCGCGCAACAACTTATCATTCGTGGTACGAGAGTGCGAGAACAAGGAGAAAAAACTTTTGGAAATTCTGCGCCGAGTGCCAGGTCCCGCTATTGTCTACGTGCGCTCGAGGAAAGGCACGGTAGACTTCGCGAAATACCTCGCCCGTCAAAAGGTGTCGGCCACATTTTACCACGCGGGCCTTGACCATGAAGAACGCGAACGGCGACAGCAAGAATGGATTCAAAACAAAGTTCGTGTCATGGTCGCCACCAATGCCTTCGGAATGGGCATCGACAAACCCGACGTACGGGTGGTGATCCACATGGATATCCCCGAAGATCTAGAGTCATATTACCAAGAAGCGGGTCGTGCTGGGCGCGATGGCAAACGTTCCTTTGCCTCGATCGTCTACCATCCCTCCGATGTCGAAAATTTGGAAACGAAGGTGAAACAGGCTCACCCCTCCCCGCCCGAATTGAAGTCGGTATACCAAGCTTTGGCAAACCACTTCCAACTCGCCGTAGGAAGTGGAGAAGGTGAATCGTTCCCATTCGACTTGGAAGACTTTGTGAAACGCTTCAATCTAAACACAGGAAAGGCGTTCAACGCACTTAAGAAACTGGAAGAAGAAGGTTTGATCCAGATGAGTGAGAGTTTCTACCAACCCTCACGCGTACACTTTCATGTCGACAATAAAAGGCTCTACGAATTTCAGATTGCACACGTGCACTTCGAACCTTTAATTAAGACAATCTTGCGGCTGTACGGGGCCGAGGCATTCTCGGGGTTCGTCAAGATCTCCGAAAAACAAATGAGTGCTTACCTCAAGGTTCCTGAGCAATCTGTTTCCGTAGCGCTCGGTCAACTCACTCAACTCAAGATACTAGACTACCATCCTGCATCGGATCATCCCACGTTAACTTACCTGATCGCGCGAGAAGACGCCGACAACTTGTCGATCAATTGGAAACGACTGGAGGAGCGCCGTGACCTTCATTTAAAGAAACTTGCAGCGATGACCAACTACGTCACGCAGGATCAAGCTTGTCGAATGCAAGTGATGCAAGCCTACTTCGATGAGTTGGACACGAAACCGTGCGGAATGTGCGATGTATGCATCGATCGAAAAAAGAAAGAGAACTTACAAGCACTGAGCAATTACAGAGATCAAATTCTCTATCTGCTCAAGCAAAAAAAGATGCCAGTCGACGAATTAGAAAGTGCTGTCGACCCGACCGACAAAGAAGTTTTTGTAGAAGTGATCCGCGAAATGCTCGACGAAGGTGTCCTGTATTACGATGACTTCTGGCTTATTGGGATCAAGAAATAGCGCGCTTCAATTCTATGATCGTTAGTTCTGGCGGCATCCCTACCCTGCCAGGATAACCCAAGTAGCCGAAGCCACGGTTCACGTAGAGGTATTGCTTGCCTTCTTGGTATAAACCAGCCCATTGTTTATACACGTATTGCGACGGGCTCCATTTCACATTACCAATCTCAACGCCGAATTGGAAACCATGTGTATGCCCGGCGAACGCTACGTCGATGTCGGCATAGTTCGGTCTCACCTCCGCATCCCAATGGCTGGGATCGTGCGACAGCAGCAACTTCACTTTCGCGTCATCGGTGCCTTCGTAGGCCTCCTTCATCTTTCCATACTTTGAAAAGCGACCGGCACCCCAGTTCTCAATTCCGATGATCGCAACTTTCTCGCCATTGCGTTCCAGAAACCTGTGTTCATTCATCAAGATATCGAATCCCATTTCCTTGTGGGCCTTTTGGATGTTGATCAAGTTTTCTTCCCACGCTTGGCCTTTCAATCCGATGTAGTCGCCGTAATCGTGGTTGCCGGTGGTCGAGTACACGCCTAGAGGCGCCCTAAGCTTGCTGAAAATCGGCACGTAGTCTTTCACCTCCGAAGCCTGGTCGTTCACTAAGTCCCCAGTGAAAAAGATGACATCCGGCTTTTCCTTCATTATCATGTCGACGCCACCTTGAACGGCTGTTCGGTTCCAAAAGCTACCAGAATGGATGTCCGACACTTGACCGATCCGGATCCCATCAAACTCCTTGGGCAAATTGGGAAGGAGGATCGTCGACTTACGAACACGGTAATCGTGCGCCCCTGAAATAATCCCCCACGTCATCGCGCCAAAAGGCACGGCGGTCGCGACCAAGGCGGTCTTCGCCAAGAACTCAGATCGTGTGATTCCCTCGCCCGCAATCGGATCCTTTGCATCGCGGGTAAAGAGCGATACCACCCAGCGCACGCCACGTTGTATATCGTCGACAATTACGAACAAGATCCCGATCACTTTCGAGAAGTATATACCCACCATGAAGGTGCGGAGCCAGAGCCAAACTTGTGGTCCGAAACGGTACGGATCGCCCAGGTTGTACCAAATAATCCCGACCACAGAAATGACGGTGGGAACCCAAAATCCGATCCTGATGGTTGACTTCCAGAGTGGCGACCAGCTCTTGCTGGCTGCAAGGACCGCTTGATACAAATAGAAATCGAGCAATAAGAGGACCGCGAGTAGAATGAGGATTGCCATGAGCCGTTGCATAAAAAAGGGGAAGTCGCCTTACATCTTGATAAGACGACTTCCCCAAAAATATATTGTACTGTTTTTCAAGTTGAGCGACGATTAATTAACGCGCCGCCAACCCGATTGTTTCAGTCTTTCGAGCGTAGGCTGTGAGCCAAAGTGCCCTGTTCGATGGCCTCAGCGCCTTTGTAACGGGCTGCTTCACGCTCCGCACCAAACAGGCGGGCTTTCAAGCGAGCCATCACCAAATACAACACAGGCACGAGCACCAAGGTCAAAAATGTACCGAAGATCAAACCGAAGATCATCGTCCAAGACAGCGGTCCCCAGAACACCACGTTATCCCCACCGAAGAAGATATGAGGGTTCAATTCGGAGAACATCTTGACAAAGTCGATGTTCAAGCCCACTGCCAACGGAATGAGACCGAGTGTGGCTGCCATCGCAGTCAACAATACCGGCGTCATACGTGTACGAGCAGCTTCGGCGATCGCTTCTTTGAGTTCCATGCCTTGTGAACGGAGCAGGTCGGTGAATTCCACCAACAAGATACCGTTCCGAACCACGATACCGATCAACGCCATGATACCCACGCCCACCATCAAGATTGAAATCTCCATCTTGAAGAGTGAGAAGCCGATCAACACACCGATGATACTGAACAGGATCTCGAGAAGAATGATAAAGGGCTTACTCAGTGAGTTGAACAAGGTCACCAGAATCATGAAAATCATGAAGAAGGCGATACCAAACGCCAACAACAAGAATTGGAAGGTCTCAGCTTGGTCCTCTTGCTCACCTGTCATGCGCACAGACACACCATCGGGCACAGGGAAATCTTGCAATCTATCTTGGATCTCCGCCACCACTTGGTTGGCGTTCGCATCCGACAATACGTTAGACGAAAGGGAAATCACGCGCTTTTGATCAATGCGCTTGATTCCACCGTAAACGTTCGAGTACTCTACCTTGGCTACGGCCGACAGCGGCACTTGACGAACTTGTCCACCCATGGCCATGTCACGATAGGTAATCGGCAAGCTCATCAGTGTATTGATGTCGTTGCGTTGAGATTCTTTGATGCGGACTTGGATTGGATAGTCGTCGTTTTCATCACGATAGCGCGACGCTTCGCGACCGAAAACGGCTGATCCGAGTGCGCCCCCAATCTGGGCAGTTGAAATCCCTTCGCGGTTTGCTTTTTCACGGTCGATGCTGATGATGATCTCAGGTTTATCCGCTTGGAAGTCAGACTTCAATTCTTCGACACCAGCCACGTTGGCGGAATCCAAGAACTTCTTCAGGCGATCTGCCGTCGAAACGAGTACGTTAAAATCATCGGCCGCAATTTCGATGTTCACAGGCTTACCTGTTGGAGGACCGTTTGCTTCTTTCGACACGGTCACTTCGGCACCACGGATTCCCTTCACAGCTTCACGAATTCCGTCAAGGTAGGCCAACGTAGACTGTCCGTTGCGCTCAGAAAACTTCACGAAAGCAACCGTCACTTTAGCCAAGTGGGGTGTCGCTTGCGTTCCGGCATCGAATGGGTTCTCGCTGGCACCGATCGACACGTTCGAAATGATAGACTGAACAACCGGGTTATGCTCACCAACTACTTTGCGGACACGCTGTTCCACGACATGGGTCACGGAGTCCGTCACTTTTTGATCGGTCCCGATTGGCATGCGCACAAAGGCATAAATGAAGTTCGGATCTCCGCTCGGGAAGAAACCTACCGGAGGTTTCCGAATGGCGGTGAACACAATTGAAAAGATGAACAATGCAACGACGCTCAAGATCACCAATGAGGGTCTAGAGCCTTCGAGTGTCCAACGAACGACCTTGTGATAGGCAGCCTGCACGCGAGGCCAGTAAACGGTTTGGAAACTCGAAATGGTGCGAACCAAGACAAAGTGGTAGAGTGCATAGATTGCAAAGCAGAACACCGAGAAATTCCCCATCCCGACGTTGCCGACCAAGTACGATACCAGCGCGATTGCCCCAAACACGACGGCAGTAATCTTGAAGCCTTTCGTGATCTTGCTCTTATTTTCATGATCATGATCGTGCTCCGACATGAACTCGGCCGCAAAGACCGGGTTGATGATGTATGCGACGAACAACGATGCAAGCAACGCGATGATCAACGTGATTGGCAAGTACTTCATGAAGCTACCTACAATCCCGGGCCAAAACGCCAGCGGAATGAACGGCGCCAACACCACCAAAGTGCCGGACAACACGGGTAAGAACACTTCTCCAGCGGCAATCTTTGCAGCTTTGCGAATTGGAACCTTCCCATTGTCGAACACCCGGTGCGTATTCTCGATCACCACGATCGCATCGTCGACCACGATACCAAGTGCCAGCAGGAACGAGAACAGGGTCATCATGTTGAAAGAGAACCCAACCATCGGGAAGAACAAGAAGGTGATGAAGCTCGAAATCGGCACCGACAAAGCAACGAAAAATGCATTGGTCGCTCCCATGAAGAACATCAAGATCACTGTTACCAATACGAAACCGATGATAATCGTATTGATCAAATCGTGGAGTGTGGCACGAGTTTGATCTGACTGGTCACCTGTCACCGTGATTTTCGCACCTTGTGGCAACGTGTTGGCTTCGAAATCTTTTACTATCTCGAAAATCTTGTCTGACGCATCAACCAAGTTGCGACCACCACGCTTAATGACGTTCAACGTGATCACGTTCGCGCCATCGAGACGCGCATAACTCTCTTGTTCGTGGTGACTGTCAACCACTTCGGCGATATCCTTCAAATAGAGTTTCCCTCCACGGGGTGTTCCCACCACCGTGTTGGCCAATTCCTCGGCATCGGCGTACTCGCCCGTCACGTTCAAAGAACGTTTCATACCATCGACGGACACCTGGCCACCGGGGATGATCACGTTTTCAAATTGGATGGCACTGGCCACATCATCTAGGGAGACCCCAGCAAGGGCAGCACGGTAGAGATCCACATTCACTTGAATCTCACGATCCAACGCGCCGATGATATCGACACGACGAATCTCCGACACCGATTCTATTTTCTCTTGCAAGTCTTCGGCATACTTCTTCAGAGTCACCAAGTCATAGTCACCGGAAAGGTTGACGTTCATGATTGGCACTTCCGAGATGTCGATCTCGATAATTTGTGGATCATCCTTCAAGTCTGAGGGAAGGTCAGGCTTCGCCCGATCGACGGCATCCTTCACATCTTGCTTTGCCTTGTCGACGTCGACATCGGTTTCAAACTCGATGATCACGTTCGAGAAGTTTTGAACCGAGTTGCTTGTCACCTTCTTCACACCGGTCAGCGATTTCATCTGCTTCTCGATTTGCTTGGAGATCAAATTCTCGATATCGGATGGCGACGCACCTTGATAGATGGTTGCCACATAAATTTGCGGGAACACAACTTCCGGGAAGTTTTCCTTCGGAAGGCGGTTGTATGTATACCAACCCATGAGGCAGATGAACGCAGTGAACACGTAGATGCTCACCTTGTTGTCAATCGACCAGCTTGTCGGTTTAAATTCCTTTTCTAAGTCTTTCATATCTTTTTCAGTTTAGGACAGCGTCCTGTTGGCTGATGAGACTATTAAATTTAAATTTTTATGGCTTCGCCGTCACTTAGGCCCTGATAACCCACGGTAATCAACTTGTCACCTGCCGCCAATCCTTGGACTTCGGCTTGGTTGTCGTACACCGAACCAAGTGTGACCACCTTTTTGCGGGCCACAAATCCACTACCCTTGGCTTCGGCCACATATACAACCTTCTCGTTGTTTACGTTCTGCACGATGTTGATGGGCACCACCAACGCTTTCGGGTTGCTCTCGAACACTACTTTCACCACGCCGGTCATGTTGGGACGTAGCTCAGGGTTCGAGGGAAGATCAGCCTCCACAATGAATGTGCGAGTCAATGGATCGATGTTCCTTGCCACGAAGGCAATCGAACTGCTCACTTCCCTATTCACATCAGGGAAACTGACAGTCACTTTGTTGCCCTTCTTCAGTTGGTTTGCGTACGATTCGGAGATGCGGGCCATGATCTTCAAATCAGAATTGTTGACGATCCGGGCAGCCGGCATCCCTGGTGCGATGTTCTGACCAATCCTCACATCCAACGCATCCACCACACCGGATACCGGTGCCTTGATCTTTGTCATTTCATTCTGTTCGTTCAAAGAAGTCAGTCTCCGCTCGAGCGACTCCTTAGTCGACTTCGCTTGGAGGAATTGCACTTCCGTACCGATCTTTTGATCCCACAGGTTCTTTTGGCGGTTGTACACCGTGGTAGCCAATTCCAATTGAGATTTCAACTCAGCGATGCCAGCCAAAATCAAGGTGTTGTCGATCTGGGCCAATGTCTGACCTTTCGACACCATCTCGCCTTCACGCACCAAAACGTTGGTAATCACACCCGGTGTCTTCGCGCTCACCTGGATGTTCAGATCCGATTCCACGGCGCCTTGAGTTTGCACGTAGTGATCGAACTTACGTGGCGCCAAACTAGCTACGACCACTTCTTTCACACGGGCTGACCGAAGGCTATCCGGAGTTTCTTCCGCGATCTGCTCTTCTAGTTTTTTGATCTCGCTGTTCAGTTTCGCTTGCTGTTCTTTTAGCTCTTTCAACTGGGTAGGCTTGTCTTTCGACGAGCTGCTGCATCCTGCAATGACCGCCGCAATCGTCAAAGCTCCTACTAGGTTGGTGTATATGTTCTTTTTCATAATCGGGTATATTTCAGGGGTTAGGAGTTTTTTCTATTTGTTCTCTACGGCTGCTGGTGCTTTCAGTCGACCAAACGCTTTGTCGAGGTCTACCTTCGCAATCATCGCATCGTAGAGAGCGTTGTAATAATTATTCTGAGCTTCCTTCAAACTGCTTTCTGCCGTCACGACCTCCAAATTTGATCCAACACCTTGTTCAAACTTGATCCGGGTTACGTGCGCGACGTTGCTCGCCAGTTCCATGTTCTGCTTTTGGGCGGTGAGTGTCTTCAACGCGTTCTCGAACGTGATCGAAGATGTTTGAATCTCGAGATCGATGCCCGCCTTCAAGTTCCGGAAACTGTTATCAATCTTCTGGAGCGTCAACTTTTCTTGCTGAATCTTGTAATTGCGCTGCAAGCCCGTAAACAAGTTCCAGCTCAAGCTCACCCCGTACATTGAATAGTTGTACCACTTATCGGGGCCAACTCCGCCAGCATCTGCGAGTTTGGTATTCGTCTTAAACAATCCACCAATCGTGGGCGACTGAGTTTGATATCCAACCTTACCGAACGCTGCAATCGTAGGCAGGGCCCCTGCATATTGGTTCTTCAGGTTCAAAGCCTGCAGTTTCCTGTTGGATTCGAGTACTTGGTAGTCCGGACGTTGCTTATAGTCCCAGCCTTCCAAAGTGGCCATCGGGTTAGAGTCTACGCGCATTTCCTCGATTGAGCCAGTCACCTGGATCTCTTGATCCATGGGATAGTTCATTTGGAATTTCAGTACAGCCGCCGAAAGAGCCTTCAAGTTCAAGAATTTGTCGCGCTCGAGCACCAAGTTGTTGTACGTTACTTGAATCCGGTCTACATCGATATTCTCGGCAAAACCATTTTGGTTCAAGGCCTTCGTGTTACGCAGCAATGAGTCGACTCGCGCGATGTTCACATCGAAGAGTTTTGCGCGCTCGTTGTTGATCAACAATCCATAGTATGCTTTTGTTACATTTTGGATGATGGTCTGATGCGTCGCCGCGGAGTTCCGATACGAGAGCTCCTTGTAAGCAGCAGCCGCTTGCAAGCCCACAAAGTACGACCCGTTGAAGATCAACTGGTTTGCCGAAAGACTCATGTCGCCCGCACCTTGTAACTGGAAGAAGTTCTGCGCCGCCACCACATCGCCGGCATTAATGCCAGGAATGTCGGGGAAGAAGCTGAAACCACTCCCGGGAGGCGTGTAGCGCTGAAAGAATCGAGGCAGCTTTTGGTTGTAAGTGAGACCGGCAGCACCTGTAATCTGAGGCAAGCCAAGGCCAGTCGTTTCCTTGACACGGGCTTTCGCGATTTCTTGATCGAGCCATGCGTTCTGTGCATTGACCGAATTGCGTAAAGCATATTCTATCGCCTGATCCAGCGAGAAAGTCGTTTGAGAAGAGCCTCCGTCCTGTGCCCATGCACCGACCGTTAGGAAGAAGGCTGCTGTGATCGTATATATTCGCTTCATAAGTTGTGAGGTATTAATTCTAGGTTGATTGGTTCTTGTTTATATTTCTCGTACAGCTTCCTTCCTTTGTCGGTGAGAAGTCCATACATAAAGTGGTCAAGCATCTGGGCTTGGATCTCGGCCATCTGGTACTTGTCGGTGGGCACAATCGCGCCGTCGAACAAGAGTTGGATGGATTCGACCCTCAACATGGCAAGCACTTCGGGATTCAGATTGCTTCGATACAAGCCCTCCTCAATTCCCTGCTTCAAGTTCCTCACCACCGATTCGCGGATGTGCTGGTTCTTATGCTCCATCCAAGCGCCCCAAGCCTTCGGGTGATACTTCTTTAAGTCAAACAGCAACGACGGATTCATATCCTGCATGTTCTTCTTCATGTGCCATTGAATCCTCATCAGTTCGTCGAGCGCGTTCTTCGACACGGTGACGAGCTCATCGAACTCGGCCTTCGTGTGGTGCAGGTGACTCTGCGTTACTTGTGTCACGATCTCGTCTTTGTCGACGAAATATTGATAAATCGTCTTCTTCGAAATCGACAGGTGACGCGCGATGTCATCCATAGACACGCTGCGCACTCCGTATTTGAGGAAAAGCTCAACGGCTCCCCTCAGTATTTTCTCTCTAACCAGGTCGGATTCTTCCATAGCGGCGGCAAAACTATGGAAACTTTCACAATCTCCAAAGTTTCCGTAGTTTCCTTAAACGGGCGTTTTTTTGCTTGGTTGGGGGTTTTTAGAAAAATATTAGAGCCATTTTTCTCAAATCCGTCCCGAAACCGTTTGAAGTCGCCAAAAACCGGATTGAACCGAATAGAATAAAACTCAAAGCATGATTCTTCAAAAAACGCCACCTGCATTTTCGAGTTGAAAGACGGATTCGAAGGATTCTTATTGTTTCAATGACCACAACCTTTAAAATTAGTTGGTGGTTGTTGGTTGTTAGTTGTTAGATGGCGTTGGTAGGTAGTAGTTTTTTGGTGGCTATAAACAACAAAACCCCGAAAGATTCGGGGTCTTGGTGTTTTACATGAACGAAGTCGTTAGATCGTCTTCGTCTCAGATGCGGTTTCCGCATCAGATTTTGCTGGGGTTTCCTCCCACTCACACCATTTTTCTTTGAAGCGTTGCTTCAAGCGCTCTTTTTGTTCGGGACTCATGTTCGAGTACCGAGCCTTCCATTGGTGATTCCAACGAGGCCCGCGATATCCGCCACCGCCGCCCATTCCCCAGAAGAGGATCTTCGACAAGGCCCACAATCCCAACGCCTGGATGAATGTAATCGTAGGTCCGTTGAAAAGTGTTGGCACCAGCCAGTTCCACAAATATTGAGTCACAAACCCAAACACCACGACCGCCAACGCCGCCATGACCACAAACTTCGCAATCCACTTACCTGCTTTCATACCTTAAATTCTAAATTCCTAATTCTTAATTCTAAATTCTAAATCATTTCATCATAAAACTTCTGCAGCCGTTTTCTCAGGCTCATGATCGCGTATCTTTTTCGCGATAGAAGTGTGTTGATCGAAATGCCTGTCTCCTCGGAGATTTCTCGGAAGCTCCGTTCTTCCATTTCGTTTTGGATGAAGATTGCGCGCTGATCGGCGGGCAGTTCTTCCAACGCCTCCATGATTTGGTCCCAGATCACTTCGCGGAGCATCACCGAATCGGGCGTATTGCCGAGATCGGGTAAGATCTCTTGTAGTGTGAGGGGAGCATCATCTTCACGTCCGGCGGCACTTTCGAAGTCGGCTTTTTTCGGTCGCACCGAATCGCGTCGATATCGATCAATAATCTTGTTGCGCGCCACACTGTACAACCAGGATGTCACTCGATCGAGTGATTCAATCCCGTCAAAACCGGCCACGAATCTTGTCTTTCTCCTTCAGGAAAGTGTTTTGTTTTATTACCTCTTGCATGGTCAAACTCATCGTCGCTACTCGTTCCATACAACAGCATAGACGGCAACGTGATTCGGAATATTTTACGAAAGTCCGTGATTTCTTGCTGTGGTCCGACTTCCGACCAGAAATACTGCAGAATCGCCGAAATTGTGCATTTTACACGCTTGCAAGCGGTTCTACACCATAGCGAATACGGGTCGGGCCCCCGGGCCATGCTGCTGTTTCACGGCTACGGTCAAGATCGGACCGTTTTCGAACGCCACCTTTCAAACCACGAAAAAGAGTACCGCTTCTATAGTTTCGATCTTTTCTTTCATGGTAAGAGTGTGTGGCCTTTTGGCGACACGCCCCTCGAAAAGGGGCAATGGAAACAGCTCTTAGGACGTTGGTTGCATGAGAGGAAGATCGACTCCTTTTCTGTGTTGGGATTTAGCATGGGCGGAAAGTTCGCCCTCGCCACCTTCGAGATGTTTGCAGGACAAGTGTCGGAGCTGTTTCTCATCGCACCGGACGGCATTCGGCTTAACCCTTGGTATCGGCTTGCGACTTTTCCGTGGGTGACGCGTCGGATCTTCAAGAGTATGATCGATCATCATGAACGTTTCATTCATTTGATTCGCGTGGCGCAGTCGCTGCGAATGGTAGACCGAGGCGTGCTCCGATTTGTAGAAACACAAATGAATACCGGCGACCAACGATCGCGCGTGTATTACTCGTGGGTCGTATTTCGGCATTTGGAGTTCGACCTCAAGACATTGGCGAGGCTGGCACAAGAACACCATGTGGTGGTCCGGGTCTGGGTGGGCGAGCATGATAAGCTCATTACCGAAGCGACGGTGTCTCGTTTTACACGCCTCTTGCCACAGGCGAAACTCGAAGTGCTTCACACGGGGCACAACGGCGTGATGGCGATGGCGTTTGAAGCCATGCGCACCAAGTAACCGGGCGTTACCTTCCGAAGTCGTCTTGCAGCCGCACGATGTCGTTCTCGTCGGAGGGGTTCTTCGCATCGACATGCTGCCAAATTTCGGCAACGATTCCCCAGCCCGTAGTTCCGACCAATCGATGTCGCATGCCTTGCGGTAGTCGGACGATTTCTCCGATGGTGAGAGTTTTCAA
>JBGAGB010000002.1:0-347781 GCA_044226945.1 Cyclobacteriaceae bacterium
GATCACCTCTTCCCATTCCGAACAGAGAAGTTAAGCCCACCAGCGCTGATGGTACTACGGTAAAACGCGGGAGAGTAAGTCGTTGCCTTTTTCTATCAATAGCCCTGGATCCAAAATCCAGGGCTTTTTTATTTTATAACTTTGAGTCCGTGCGTAAAGCAATCCTTATCACCATCGGAATCATCGCCGCCCTCGGCATCACCACCTGGTACATCGCAAACCAGCCCAGTAAACAGTCGGTAACACCCTGGCAACTCGTCCCCAACGAAACACTCGCCGTCTTCGAAACAGAACAACCTCTCGCACTCCAAAAACTAGACGCCGACTCCGCTAAACTCACCGAGTTCCTACTCACCAACGACTCACTCAAATCAACACCCGAACCCTGGCTCTTCGCCATCCAACCACTCGGCACCAAAACCGGAATCGTCGCGCTCCTCAAAAAAAACAGAAAGACCACGCCGCTCGAAAAAGCGAAGTCCCTCAAAGATGTCTCGCTACGCGAGCGAAGCCACGAAGGCATACCCATCACCGACGTGGTTCGCAACAATCAATCACTCTTCACCATCGCACAATTGCGCGGCGTCTGGATCGTAAGCCCTCATGGCCAACTCGTTGAAGGAATCATCCGGAACCATAAATCTGAACACAGCACATCCTTTCGCAAAAGCCTAGCCCGCGTATTCCAACTCGCCAACGTCAAGCAAGACGACGGAAACCTGTATATCAACTGGCGCAATTTTCGAAATGCAACCGCCAAATCAACACTCGATCCGATCCTCCAAGCCTCCGCCCTCTGTGATGCAATGATATTTGACCTCAGGTGGAGTGGCTCCAACCTCCTCATGAATGGATTCGCCGTCGACTCCACCACGAACGCAGGACTCCTCTCTATCTTCCGCTCGCAACGACCCGTCCCCTTCGATCTAAAAACTCGCCTGCCCGATCAGTTTCGATACCTCGTCCACTTCGGGATCAGCAACCCTCCCCAATGGTTGATCGATCGTCAATCACACCTCTCAAAAGAAAACATAGACATCGCCGCATCACTGCAAACACTTTCAGATAAGACTGGATTCAGTCCCGAAACTTTCTTCAAAGCCATTGATAACGAGGTCGCCTTGTGCACCATGCCTTCCTCCGAAAAAGTCATCGTCGTCGAGTTGAAAGAAATTACCCGCGCCCAAGCAGAGCTCGCGAAGATCCATCACGCCGCTCAAAAAGATAACAACTACACCTCCGAATCCTACGCCGAACAAGAAATACACATCCTTCCTCAATCCACACTCGGTCGCGACTTGTTCTGGCCAATCAGCCTTCCATCAAATGGAGTGCACTATGCCATCGTCGACAACCTTATGGTACTCGCCGAAAGCGAACAAGGAATCAAGAAATTTATCGATAACCTACCATCAGAGAATATCCTAAGTAAGAACCTACAATGGAGTAAGTTTCTCGAAATGACCCTGCCCGAGGCAAACGTGAGCTACTTCGTAGCATCCGATAACGATGCGCTCTTTAAACCACTTCGCGTTCCGCAACGAATGGGTATGCAATTCTATGCACTCGAGGGCGACTACTATGCAAGCGCTGTATTACAATTCCGCGGAAGCGATGATACTAAGAAAAACATCGTACGAAGCGCATCGAGCGGCGCTGAGTTTAGCAGCTTGGCGACATCACCAATTCCTGTGATCAATCACACGGATCGCTCAACCGAAGTGATCTTCGTCGATGCGAGCAATCAACTGCACCTCGTGTCAAAAGACATGAAGGAACTGTGGTCAGTCCAACTACCCGGGCCCGCTCTTGGCTCAATCTATCAAGTCGATTTGCTCAAGAACGGCAAACTTCAGTTTCTGGTAACAACTTCAGGCTCCATCCATGTGATCGATCGCCTCGGGCGTTATGTGGCCGGATACCCTAAAAAGATGTCGATGAAGGATATCGCGTTCACATCCCTTGTTGATTACGACAAAAGTCGAAACTATCGTCTTCTTACCGCAAGTACTTCCGGAGTAATTCAAGTCGTCGATATGGATGGAAAACCCCTCGAGGGCTGGACTTCGAAGACCTTACCACGGCAATTTTCAGACGCACCCACGCATTATCGCATTCAACAGCGCGACTACTACGAAGCTACCACAGTTCATGGTGAGCTATATCTCTATACCCGCCGAGGTGAGGTAGTGAACGGCTTCCCACTATCTCTGGGGTTCACACCATCGGGCGATGTCGCATCGGATGGCACAGGTATCTACCTGGTCTCTTCCGACGGCACCCTCGTCAAGATCAATACTCAAGGGAAAAAGGTAATGGAAGAAGCATTGCTCAAAAAGTCCACAGCCGCAGCTTTTCGTTTGATCGCTTCATCAAATTCAGACCAGTTCCTAATCGTCAAAACGGACCAAGGATTCTTTGCATCCTTTGATAAAAAAGGAAAACAACTCTTCGAAATCAATAATCCAGTGTCTGATCAAGCGGAAGTATCGCTCTTCCATGCTCCGGACAACCGTGACGTGTTGGTGATCTTCGATCGGGAACAAGGAATTTTCTTCGCGTGCGATGGTAACGGTAAACTCTTGATACCTCGTCCCCTTCCAGCCACCGCCGCCCCTGCCGTCGTGTACTCGTCCTCATCGAAGTCAATCACATTCATTACTCCCGACCAGAAGAAGTTAGTGGCCATCTCGGCGACCTTCTAACTTTTTCAAGAAAGCTTCAACCTCGCGATGTACGAGTGAGACATCATTTTCCCGAAAGGCATACGATGGCAAAAAGTAAAGGACGTTGCCAAGAGGACGCAGAAGGATATCCCGCGATAGAAAGTGAGCGTAAATCTCATGTCTCAATGAATTGGTGTAACCTGTCTCACCAGCATCCAACTCCATAGACATGATTGTCCCCAAACATCGTACAGACTTTACCACAGGATAGTGTCTTACAGTTGCAGCAAAGGATTCTTGCTGTTGTGCTATTCGTTGTCGGGCATCCACACAATGAGGATGCATCAACAAGTCAAAACTTGCAAGTGCCGAAGCACATGCGATGGGATTTGCTGTGAACGAGTGGCCATGATAGAACACCTTCGTTGGATCGGACGACTGAAATGCATCATAGATCAAACTACTACAAGTAGTTGCCCCTAGTGCCATCGTGCCGCCCGTCAATCCCTTCGAAAGGGCAATGATATCAGGTTGCTGAGACGTATATTCTGATGCGAACAATTTCCCCGTTCGACCAAAACCAGTAAATACCTCATCGGCGATACACGGAACAGCGAATCGTTTCGCTAAGTCCAATAACCGGCCAAGTAGTTTGGGAGAGTACATACGCATGCCCGCCGCACCTTGCACCAATGGTTCGTAAATAAACGCAGCGATGTTTTCGCTCTTCAACTGCGTTTCAAATTTCGCTACAACTTCATCGTCGTTTCTTCCATCCGGCCAGGGTAGAAAATCCACATCAAAAAGATGATGTTGAAATGGGTTAGTAAACAAACTCCTGCCTCCCACCGACATTGCGCCAAAAGTATCGCCATGATATGCTCCGTCGATAGCGACCAATTTTGATCTGGGTGTTCCTTTGTTATACCAATATTGGATCGCCATTTTAATGGCAACTTCCACTGCAGTACTGCCATTGTCGGAATAGAACACTTTGGTTTGGTTTGACGGGAGAATGGCCAGTAATCGACTCGCAAGTTCGATCGCGGGCCGATGGGTAAACCCAGCAAAGATTACGTGTTCAAGGGTCAGCGCCTGTTGATGGATTGCTTCGGCTATTACAGGATGACTATGACCGTGAAGATTTACCCACCATGATGAGATGCCGTCGATGATTCGTCTACCATCTTCAGTGTTTAGGTAAATCCCTTCAGCAGACTCGACGAGCAACGGCGCGTCGCCCTGGGCAGGTGAGAACGGGTGCCAAATAGATTCCAAACCTGTTTTCAACTTGTTCATAATTCACGCTTTTACAAGCAAATCACCATATTTTCGGACGGTACCTCGACTAATGAACTGCTCTTGCTCGACGTGCAGCAAACATGGTACACCTGCATGGTGCAAAATGATGCGTTCACTCTCCGGATTGGGCGGTCCGTTAAAGATGATTCCGAACGGCTTCGACTGAATTGACTCCAAATAGTGCAACGTGAGCAATGTGTGATTGATGGAACCCAAGTAAAGATTGGCGACTAATAGAACTGGAGCCTTTAATTGCGCGGCGATGTCTATCACAAACTCGTTGTCATTGATGGGAACGAGGCAGCCGCCCGCGCCTTCAATAACCATGGGGCGATCGGTTGGAGGCTTAAAATCTTTCGCTCGAATATCGATTCCTTCCGCCTTCGCAGCTGCATGGGGCGATGCAGGCATTTGAAGCAAGTATCGCTCTGGATGATACTGCGTAGCCGCATTCGACACAAGGGAGGCAACCGTGTCCGTATCTCGAGGGAAGCCAGCCTGGATCGGTTTCCAATAGTCGGCACCAAATGCTTCAGCAACAATGGCCGACACGAGGGTCTTTCCACTGTCCGTTCCAATTGCCGTGACAAACACAGGACCACTCAATTCCTTCATAGCACTTCTGTCAACTTTTTTATTAAACCCTCGATTTCGTTTTGCGTATTGAACGCGTGAAGGGATACCCTTAAACGCTCGGCGCCAGCATCGACGGTAGGTGGAAGAATTGCCCGCACATCATATCCGGCGTGCTGCAATTTATCCGCCGCCTGTCGAACAGTCTCCTGACCCGGTGCAATAATCGCCTGAATCTGGGTCCTCGATCTGTTCCAACCGCGAATCTGCTCTGCCATTGATTTAAAGACTTCAATGTTCTTTTGCAGATCAACTACATGCGACGTCACATTTTTGAGAAAATCAAAGGAAGTTTGGATAGACACGATCGCATGGTCCGACGGAGCTGTCGTGTAGATAAATGGTCGCGAAAAGTTGATCAAAAGGTCGCGCGTATCCTTTGAGCAGGCCACAGCAGCACCGTGTACCCCCATCGCCTTGCCAAAGGTAAACACGGTAATGGGCACGCGCCGATGGAGCCCCATCGCATGAGACCAACCCGAACCCATTGTACCATGAATACCAGTGGTATGCGCCTCGTCTAGGATTACTCGGGCGTTATAGCGATCAGCAATATTGAGGATGTCTGGTAAAGGGGCTTCATCTCCATCCATTGAATAAATAGACTCGATGACAATCCATCTTTCCCCCGTCGCCCCGCGAAGTTTCCGCTCCAAGTCATCCACATCGTTGTGACGAAAGTTCCACTTGGTGGCATGACTCAACCTTGCCCCATCTTTTAGGCTCGCGTGGGCACGTTCATCCATTAATATAGTGTCGCCCCGCTGCGGGATGGTGGAAAGGACCGCCAAATTCGCCATGTAACCCGAGTCGAATACCAATGTCGTCTCACGATCAAAGATTTTAGCCAACTCATTTTCGATCGATTCGATCAGTTCGCTGTTTCCAGACAACAACCGCGAACCGGTAGAACCATTCCGACGCGCCACGAGCGCGTTATACCGCCGTTCAATTTCCTTGTGTAAGTCGGTAGAGCGCGCGAGCCCTAGGTAGTCGTTTGAAGTAAAGTCGACCCCTCCATTTATTTTCTTGAGACTTCGGAGCTGGGGTCGGTTGTTGATGTTTTTCACAACACGAAGGTTATCCCTTTTTTCGCCCTTGCTCGATGGAATCCCATTCCTCCGGAGTAATCGCTTCGAGGTGACTAAACTCGCCACCATGACGAAGCCATTCGCCGCCATCGATCGTTACGACTTCTCCGTTGACAAATGAACTGAAATCAGACACGAGGTACGCAGCAAGGTTGGCGAGCTCTTGATGTTGCCCCACGCGCCCAAGTGGAACGCGTTTCGATGGGTCAAATTTTTCGACCAAAGTGCCAGGGAGGAGTCGACTCCATGCACCTTCAGTTGGAAATGGCCCAGGCGCAATCGCGTTGCTGCGGATTCCGTACTTGGCCCACTCGACAGCCAAAGAACGAGTCAAAGCTAACACACCCGCCTTGCTACACGCCGAAGGCACCACGAAGCCCGAGCCAGTCCAGGCGTAGGTGGTTACGATATTTAGGAACACGCCAGCTTGTTTGTTGGCGATCCAATTTTTTCCAGCTGCAAGCGTCGTATAGTATGTTCCCTTCAAAACGATATCGACCACGATGTCGAAAGCTCGATGCGACAGACGCTCGGTCGGGCTGATAAAATTTCCGGCCGCATTGTTCACCACGGCATGGATCGATCCGAACTCTTGCTGGGCGGAGCGGATCACGTTTTCTACTTCTTCGTATTTCCGAACATCCGCCGGTACCGCCAATACGCGCCTGCCGGTCTGTTGTTGAAGTTCCAAAGCCGTGCGATCAATCACTTCTTTTTTTCGACTCGTAATCACTACGTTCGCCCCAAGTTCTAGAAAGTACTGCGACATGGAACGGCCGAGCCCTGTGCCACCACCGGTCACGACGATACATTTTCCCTCGAGCGCGCCATCTTTCAACATTCCTGTCATGGTCAATTCTTATTTTCCTGTGCAAGGTAAAACCCATTCGAATGAAACGAACCGAAGGGTGGCAAATATTTCGGAAAAGGAGTTACTTTGTTTCTTCGATCACCCTGAATGGATGACTGGAAATTGAATTTTTTAAACTGTGATTCAACAATGAAACAAATCGCGATTTTTTTGAGTGTGCTCGTGTTCGCCTCATCTTGTATTGTAACCAAGAAGAAGTATGACGACATCCTGGCGCAGAAAGTGAAGGCTGAAGGTGAACTAAGTGAGAAAACAACGCAACTTAATAAGGCGACTGCCGACTTGGAGGACCTCAACAAGAAACTTAGTCAACTAAAAGAGGATACTACCTCCCTCGGAATCGACTACCGATCTACCTCTCAAAAGTTGAGCGCTCTTGATAAAGAGTACGAGCAATTGAACTCTTATTATAAAAATCTCCTCAATAGCAGTGGAAAATTGAATCGAGATCTGAGCCAACAGAAGGAGCAGCTTCTGTCAATTCAAGATAACCTCGAGAAGACACGCCGGATGAACGACTCATTAAGCACAAGCTTGGCTGAGCGTGAAAAAAAGGTGAAGGAACTCGAAACTGTCCTGAATAATAAGGACCGAGCCGTTCAAGAACTCAAGAATAAAATCGGAAACGCGTTGCTTGATTTTAAAGCAAGTGACCTCACGGTCAATATTAAGAATGGGAAAGTATATGTGTCGTTAGCCGAGCAACTCTTGTTTAGTTCAGGAAGCATCGACGTGGATAAGAAGGGCGTCACTGCTCTCCAGCAATTAGCGAAGGCCATCAAAGATCAAAAAGATCTTCAGATCATGGTTGAAGGTCATACCGACAATGTGCCGATTTCAAAGAAGTCGCCATACATGCAGGACAATTGGGATTTGAGTGTGATGCGGGCAACGTCGATCACGAAAATCTTGACTGGTGCAGGTGTTTCACCCAATCAAATCACGGCTTCTGGAAAGGGCGAATATTCGCCGTTAACGTCAAATGATTCGCCGCAAAACAAATCGAAAAACCGGCGCACCGAAATTATTATCACGCCTAATCTTGATGAGATTTTTAAGATCCTAGAAAACAATTGAGCCTATTATGTTTCGCCTTCTATTTTCGCTCCTTTACATCGCGCTGGTTGGATTTGCGATTTACGATGTCATCATGAGCAGTCGACCTAATGACAAGAAGTTTCTTTGGGTCATTGCGATTTTTGTCTTCCCTTTTGTGGGAGCACTCATCTACTTGCTCGTGGGAAGGACCGATCGACGCTGATCATTTGAATAGGAAAAATTGCTACGCAAGTGCGAGATCAATTCTGGAATTGCTTACAATTGGGATCATCCCGTGAATTACGGGAGATGCGCTCAAAGGAAAATCTGAATCAACATCAAGATCAACCCAAGCACAAAGATCACTGGAAAGACGTGTCTCTTCATAACGTGGCTAAAGTTCAAAGGTCAAAATCTGCTCGTCGGAGCACAATACCTCTTTCGTGGTATTTTGTTCAGATGCGAGTGCAAGTTAGACTATTTACCTACGTAAAGGTTTAAGATTCGTCGTCGAAGCGTCGATTTTTACGATAAGCGTACTAAAAACCCTGCCCATGTTGAAGAAAGAGGATTTCAAACTTTTATTAAGTGTACCCGTAATCGTTGCCGCACTCGGTTACTTTGTCGACATCTACGACCTCCTACTTTTTAGCATCGTACGCGTGCCGAGTTTGCGCGACCTTCAAGTACCTGAAACCATGCTGCTGAGTGAGGGTGAATTTCTTTTGCGAATCCAAATGTTTGGTTTGCTGGTCGGTGGGTTGATCTGGGGAGTGATGGGAGACAAACGCGGACGACTTTCTGTCTTGTTTGGATCAATCCTGATGTACTCACTCGCCAACATCGGTAATGGATTCGTGACGTCCGTCGATCAATATGCATTGCTTCGCTTCATAGCGGGCATTGGATTGGCTGGCGAACTTGGAGCAGGCATCACATTGGTTTCTGAAATTCTGCCGACGCGCCTACGTGGTTATGGAACAGCACTCGTCGCTACCGTTGGATTGTTTGGCGCTGTATTGGCAAATTACGTAGCCACCAAGTACAACTGGCAGGTTGCTTATTTTATCGGCGGTGGACTTGGGCTTACACTCCTGGTGGCTCGCATCAGCGTTTTCGAATCAGGAATTTTCTTGAAAGTGAAAGACCAAGCAGTGCAACGCGGGAATTTCTTCCAGCTTTTTAATAACATGGACCGCTTGAAGAAATTTCTCGGCTGCGTTTTCCTTGGCCTCCCAATCTGGTTTGTGATTGGAATCTTAGTCACGTTTTCACCTGAGTTTGCAAAAGCAATGGGCTTGGCCGACGCGGGGATTAAGGCTGGCAACGCTGTTATGTTCAGTTACATCGGTCTTGCAGTAGGTGATCTGTTGAGCGGGATCACGAGCCAACTTGCAAAGTCGCGAAAGCGCATCGTGACCCTCTTTATTGGACTAACCGTCGTGTTTGTGTGTGTATACCTATTCTTCCCTATTCAAACTGCGGACGGATTTTATGTGAAGTGCTTTCTGCTTGGGATCGGAATTGGGTATTGGGCCCTCTTTGTGACCATCGCCGCCGAACAATTCGGAACGAACCTTCGGTCGACGGTCGCCACTACTGTTCCGAATTTCATAAGGGGTACTGTAATACCCCTTACATTTCTGTTTCAATTCCTGCGTGGTCAGATCGGAGCTTCATTTGGTGCCGACAAGGGGATGATTTATGGTGCACTCGTGATTATTGTGTTCACGTCAATTATTGCTATAATCGCCCTTCGTGCGGTAGACGAAACTTACTCACGCGACCTCAATTTTGTTGAAAAAGATTGATCGCGTAATTTATATCTGAATTGCGGACCAGATACTTACGTTTCATAACCAACAAAAAATGGCAGGCCAGCTTTCCAGTTTGGCTTATCATTTTTTTTCTTGCGCAACCTGCAACAGGGAGTGCGCAAAACCTTGACGCGGTCGAAAAACTGAAGCGGCAACTGGCGACTGCGAATGATCGCCAACGAGTTGATCTCTTGTCGGCGATTGGTTTCGAATACCGCTATTCGTTCCCCGATAGCACTTTATTGTACTGTCAGCGAGCCTTCGAAATCGGCAATTCCATTGGAATGACGTCCGAACTCTCGAAGCCGTTGAGTTTTATTGGACTCGCGTACGCGAATAAAGGCGACTACGCGAATTCGTTCAGATATCATCGTGAGTCAATTGATCTGGCTATTAAACAAGGTGACTCCGTTGAGCTCGCCTATGGTTATAACAACCTTGGACGCATGTTCTTCGACCAAGGCGACTTAGTGCGCGCGTTCGATAACTTAATCCGGTCGCAAGAAATTTTTGAGAAAATGGGTGACAAGTCTGGGTTGGCTTACGTCAATCGAAGCATTGCCAGTGTATACGCAACCCAACGCGACTTTGGAAAGGCGATCGAGATGTCGCACACTGCCTATCGCCTGCGAGCAGAAATTGGCGAACCCCGGATGATCGTCTCATCATTAATGGAGTTGGGGTTGGTTTACCATGCGGCTGGCGACTTGCCATCTGCGCAAAACTTTTTTTTGAAGGCAGACTCTGCATCGGCGCAAGTAAACGATCCCGTGACCCGAGCAGAACTCTCAATGGGCCTCGCTGAGATTCTGTTGGAAGAAGGCAATTTGGAAGAAGCCTATGCCCGGGCCCAAAAAGTTTTGGGAATCATTACAGAGCAGACCAACCAAAAGATGTTCTTGCGCGCCACGTTCCTAAGGGCCAAGTACTTTTTCCAGAAGAAGAAATTTCCCGAGGCAGTGGCCCTGTTGCGTACAATTCTGGAATCGGCGGAGAGTTCTGGCAACGTATTGTTTCAACGTGATGCTTCATGGCTTTTGTCCGAGATCTACCGGGTGATGAAGGATACGCAACGCCAGGAGGAATACGTTAATCGTTACAAGATTTTTTCAGGGATGTTGGAAAACACAGACCTCGCCCGTCAAATCGATCGGCTTCAGTTCCAAGTAGAAATAGAAAAGAAAGACAAGGAGTTCGAACAATTGAAACTCAAGAACCTGAAGGATACTGCGCTTATTGCGAGGCAAGAATTTCAGAATGTGATGTTGATCGTTGTGAGTATTTCAGTGGCCACGATCGCTGCCATCATCTGGTTTAATAGCCGTCGCCGCAGGCTCACTAACCATAAGTTGGCCCTGCAGAACCAGCATATTGTGAATCAACGTGAGGCCATCTCTCGTCAAAATGAAGACCTGTCGAGAAGTAATCACATCCTTTCCGATCTGAATCAAGAGAAGAACACCTTGATGAATATCGTCGCACACGACTTGAAGTCGCCGTTGAATCGTATATCAGGTCTTGCATCGGTGTTGGAGTTGGAACCCCTTCAGCCCGAACAAAAGGAGTATATCCGACTGATTCGGGAGTCGACGCGTTCTGGACTGGATCTGATTACCGACTTGTTGGATGTGAATGCACTGGAACAATCGAGCCAGGGTCCGGATCGAAAGAACACTGACATCGATCAATTGTTGATTGAGCGTGTCAACTCGATGAAGATGGCAGCCGAAGCGAAGGGTATCCACCTTGAATTCGAGACACGAGTTGGCAAACAAGTGTTTACAGACCCGAACTACATTCACCGGATCGTCGACAACCTCGTGTCGAATGCAATTAAATTTTCTAAGGCAGGTTCGACCGTCCTTGTTTCTTCGAAGATTGAGGATTCAAGTTTGACCCTCAGCGTAAAAGACACGGGACCTGGCTTTGCAGAAGAAGACCGCCGGTTCCTTTTTCAGAAGTTTAAAAAGCTGTCGGCCCGGCCCACGGGAGGCGAGAGTTCCAACGGTCTCGGACTGGCAATCGTTAAGACGCTTGTAGACCGGTTACAAGGTCAAATTCAGCTTTACACGGAGCGCGGAAAAGGCAGCGAATTCATAATTACGTTACCTTTGTAGTTCAGGCGTATTCATGATCTGAATACAATGTTGTCTATGAAGAAAGTGTTTTTCCTGCTTTGTCTCTTAGTGGCGATCTCTCAAGTGTCTTTTGCCCAAAAACGGTCGAAAAAGCTCAATGCCGACCAGTCCGCAAAGATGACCCCTGAGCAACGGCTTGTTCACGAAACGAACCGGAAAACTAAAAGTGGAAAGAAGAAGGATCTCTCCCTGAAGCAAAAAATCCGGGCTGAGGAGCGTCAGGACCGGAAAGCCAGAAAAATCAAGGGAAAGGGAAGACGGTGATTAAACCTTCAAATCCCGGTTTAGTCAAAGGGACCAAATTTCAGATTATGAAAAAGACCATCCTCATCCCCATCTTAGTTTTGTTCTCAATGGTTGCCTTTGCGCAAGATCCCACGCCCCGCGCCAATGCGCGGCAATTGGCCCAACATGAACGCATTGCTCAGGGTCGTCAAAGTGGCGAGATCAACAAGGGTGAAACCAGGGTTTTGCGGTCAGAACAAAGGAATATTCGCCGCTCCGAGCGCAGGGCAAAAGCCGATGGCGATGTAACAGTTCGTGAGAAACGCCGCCTTGAGCGGAAACAGGACCGCGCGAGCCGGCACATCCACCGCGCGAAAAACAACTAAAACAACTAATCAACCTGGGAGGCGTTACTCGGTATATTGCGGGTAACGCCTCGCAGTTTTTAGCGCGCTTCGAGCGCTTGTTTCAGATCTTCAATAATATCTTCTACGTCTTCTACGCCAACGCTCAATCGGATGAGCGAGTCACTCAGGCCGTTTTTTAAACGCTGCTCACGGGGGATACTCGCGTGCGTCATCGACGCCGGGTGATTGATCAACGACTCCACTCCGCCCAAAGATTCAGCCAGCGAAAAGAGTTGGACCGACTCCATCAGTTTCCTAGCCTTGTCTTCGCTGTCGTCTTTCAATACAAAAGAAAGCATCCCCCCGAAATCGTGCATCTGTCGTTTTGCAATGTCATGATTTGGATGATCGGTAAATCCGGGCCAATAGACCTTGCCAACTTTTGGATGTTGCCGTAAAAAATTAGCGACCGCCTTCCCATTGCTGCAATGGCGTTCCATTCGCAAGTGCAACGTCTTGATTCCACGTAAAACCAGGAACGAATCTTGAGGTCCCGGAACCGCGCCGCATGAGTTCGTAATAAACGCTAGTTCTTGATGAAGTTTTTCGTCGTTCGTTACTAGCGCTCCCATGATCACGTCGCTGTGACCTCCGAGGTATTTCGTGACAGAGTGCATCACGATGTCGGCACCAAGATCTAGGGGATTTTGCAAGTACGGAGAAGCAAACGTGTTGTCAACTGCAACCCATGCATTCACCTTTTTTGCTAGCGCGACACAAGCCGCTATGTCGGTTATTCCCATCAAAGGGTTCGACGGTGTTTCAATCCAAAACAGCTTCGTTTTCTCATTCATAAGTGGAGCAAGTGCCGCGGCGTTGGTCATGTCGGCGAAGTGGAACTTGATCCCGTATTTTTCATACACTTTCGTGAACATCCGATAAGAGCCTCCATACAAGTCGTTGCTCGTGATGACTTCGTCACCGGGTTTCAGGAGCTTAATCACCGTGTCGGTCGCCCCCATTCCAGAACTAAAGCAAAGGCCGAAGCGACCGTTCTCGAGTGCTGCGATATTTTTTTGGAGGGAATTCCTCGTCGGGTTGGCACCGCGGGCATAGGCGTATCCCTTATGCTTCGCCGGCGATTCCTGCACATAGGTCGACGTCTGGAAGATAGGGGTCATGATGGCGCCGGTAGAAGGATCAGGCTCGACTCCGGCGTGGATGGCTTTAGTTCCGAATTTCATAATCACAAACTTGCCATTTTTTTGCGGAATAATCGTAGATTTAACTTCTCCCTTAGGACCCCTTAAATCTAAACCAAATGAATCGGACTGCCGGCGCGTGGCTCTGCGTGCTTTCTCTTTTGTCACTTACAGCTTTCGCTCAGAATTCAGTAGGCATTGGCGTCGCTACTCCAAATAAGAACGCCGTGCTTGAACTGGTTTCTCCAAGTAACAACCAAGGCGTACTTGTTCCCAAGCTTACGACAGCGCAAAGAACTGCCAATGCTTTCACGAGCAGCCTTTCCGCAAAGGAAAATGGGCTATTGGTTTTCGATGCCGATGACAATACTTTCTACTACTGGGATGCGACTCAATGGAAAGCTCTCGGTGTGCCCGTGAACTATTCGGCTGGTAGCGGGATCGATATCACCAACAACGTCGTATCAACTATTCCGCAAGATTTAAAACTAACTGGGTCCACGCTCACGATCACCAACAATCCCGCAGCCACGCCGGTCAACTTATCAGCTTTTACAGGCACCAACACCGACGACCAAGTTCTGACTTATGATGCAGCGACGGGGACACTCTCGATCAGCCGGCTGGCGGGACCGCCACAGACTGTGTCAGTAACACCTTCGGGAGCCGCAGGTGGAGACCTTTCGGGAACCTTTCCTAATCCAACTTTAGCGTCAGGCACCATCACCAGCGCCAAAATTCAAGATGGGACCATCACGGGCGTCGACATTGCCGCCAACACCGTTGCCAACGCCAATCTGGCCAGTGGAATAGCTGTTGCCAAACTCGCCGCCGGAACGCTAAATCAGGTACTGACGACAACTGCCGGGGGGACCGCCTGGGCAGCGTTGCCATCGTCTGTGACGAGCGTGACGGCAGGTACAGGCCTCAGCGGGGGCACGATTACGACTACAGGCACCATCGCCTTGGCCAACACGGGCGTCACGGCCGCCACTTACGGCTCGGCCACCCAAGTTCCCTCGATTACGGTTGATGCACAGGGACGCATCACAGGAGCTTCGGTCACGACGATTGCGGGCGTTGCCCCAGGGGGAGCTGCTGCTGGAGACCTCACAGGTACCTATCCTAGCCCCACCATCGCAAATAACGTCGTCACCTCGGCTAAGATCAACGACGGCACTATCGTGAATGCAGACATTAGCCCTACTGCTGCCGTAGACGTGACAAAACTCGCAGTCGGAACGCTGAATCAAGTATTGACTACAACTGCCGGTGGCGCCGCTTGGTCTAACCTTCCGGGGTCGGTCACAAGCGTCACGGCAGGTACTGGTCTGAGCGGAGGCACGATCACGGCGACGGGTACAATTGCACTGACAAACACCGGAGTCGCTGCTGCAACGTATGGATCGGCAACTCAAGTTCCTTCGATCACCGTGGACGCACAAGGACGCATTACAGGTGCGTCGGCAACCACTATCTCTGGTGTAGCTCCGGGTGGGGCCGCAGCGGGCGACTTGACGGGCACTTACCCAAGTCCAACGATCGCAAACAATGCCGTGACTTCGGCGAAGATCAATGATGGCACGATCGTAAACGCCGATGTGAGCCCGACTGCGGCACTCGATGTGACAAAACTCGCAGCGGGAACCCCTGGTCAGTTTTTGTCTTCGACTGCAGGCGGTACCACGTGGGCCAATTTGCCTGGATCTGTGACAAGCGTCACCGCGGGCACCGGACTCTCTGGTGGAACGATCACGACAACCGGAACGATTGCGTTGTCGAACACCGGTGTGGCAGCCGCCACGTATGGATCGGCAACACAGGTGCCATCGATTACCGTCGATGCACAAGGACGCATCACTGGTGCTACCGCGACAACCATTACCGGTGTCGCTCCCGGAGGTGCGGCAGCGGGCGACCTCACAGGCACGTATCCCAGCCCTACGATTGCCAACAACGCGGTAACGTCTGCTAAGATTATTGACGGCACGATTGTGAACGCAGACCTGAGCCCAACGGCGGCGGTAGACGTGACGAAGCTTGCTGCAGGTACACTGAACCAAGTGCTCACAACCACCGCAGGAGGTGTGGCATGGGTGGCGCCATCTGCTGGTGGCGTGACGAGCGTGACGGCAGGCACTGGCTTGACCGGGGGCACGATCACAACAACAGGTACAATTGCTCTCTCAAACACTGGCGTTGCAGCGGCTACTTATGGCTCGGCCAGCCAAGTTCCATCGATCACGGTCGATGCACAAGGAAGGATTACTGGCGTGACTGCCACTACGATTTCTGGTGTGGCGCCTGGTGGCGCGGCGGCCGGCGACTTAACGGGCACTTATCCCAGTCCAACCATTGCGGCAAACGCAGTTACTTCTGCCAAGATTCTTGATGGTACGATCGCGAATGGTGACATCAGTGCCACAGCCGCTATTGACGTCACAAAGTTGTCGGTTGGTTCTGCCGGACAAGTGTTGACTACGTCGGGCGCTACTGCGCTTTGGGCAAACCCAAGTGGTAGCGTGTTGCTCAACAATGCTGGCACCCGAAACTTGTTCGCGGGTGAATTTGTCGGAAGCCCCTCCACGGGAACTGATAACGCTTTCTATGGCTCGTCGGCCGGTGGTGCCGCTATGGTAGGATCATACAACGTTGCAATGGGAACTTTTGCGGGATCGGCGAACACGCAAGGAAGCTTGAACACCTTAGTAGGATGGAGAGCCGGTGCCGCAGCCACCGTGGCTACTTTTAACGGGAATACTTTTATTGGTGCCCAAGCGGGACAGGCATCGACAACGGGACCGAGCACGTTCTTGGGAGAGAAGTCTGGACTCAACAACACGACGGGTACATTGAACCTATTTGCGGGTAACAGCTCCGGCCTTACGAATACGACAGGCGCCCAGAACACAATCCTTGGTTACTTCGCTGACGTGAGCACAGGTGGCTTGGTGAATGCAACCGCCGTTGGATATCAAGCGATCGTGAATGCAACCAACAAAGTGAGGATAGGAAATACTGCGGTGACCGTGATTGAAGGGCAGGTGGCGTTCACAGCGGCCAGCGATCGGAGATTCAAGAAGGATATCCAACCGCTGGTTTCTGGTCTTGACTTGGTCATGAAACTACGTCCGGTTTCTTACAAGATGAAAGAGTCCAGCGACCCGCGGACCAACTGGGGCTTTATCGCTCAGGATATCGAAACATTGGTGGGCGATACGAATGCCGTGCTCACTGTGGGCGCCGATAAGGATCGAACATTGGGTCTTCGTTATACCGATTTTGTCGCACCTCTCGTGAAGGCGGTGCAAGAACAACAGGCGCAGATCCAGGCTTTGCAGGAGAAACTCAAGAAGAGCGAAAACAAAGTGGCGGAGTTGGAATCTTCCATCAAACAACAGACCGACCAACAACGCGAAATTGAATTGTTAGCTGCCGAGTTGGAGCGTATCAAGAAAGCAATTGGATTGAAAGCTGAGAATCGCTAGTTCGATGAGATCACGGATACTTACTCTACTGGCAACTTTGGCAACCACATTCGCGTGGGCCCAAGGTTTTTATAGCAGAGGCGCCATCGTCAGCGTCACTCCTCAAACTGTACTCACCATTCCAGATAGTATGGTGAACACCGGCACTTTGATCAACAACGGAGAGATTCGAATTTCTGGTGCATGGATCAATTCTGGAACGTATGATCCAGGTGTGGGCCAGATCAATTTCGATGGCAACCTCGACCAGATTATTAACCACAACGCACAGTCAATCGAAAAACTTGTGATCAGCGGAGGAGGCATAAAAGAATTTTTAGCAGACATCACGGTTAAGACCAACCTCGTGTTGACTTCAGGGGTGCTCCGTTCCAAAAATGGAGCACGCATTATCATGGACCAAAACGTGGTGTTGGCTGGTGGCGACAACGGCTCGCATATCGTTGGTCCCGTGGAAAGGAAAGGTACCGGCACGTGGGTCTTTCCTATCGGGAACGGCACGAATTACCTACCTGTGATTGTGAGCAACGTGACAGACGCTGCTGCATTTGGGATTGTCACTCTTCATGAACTGAGTGGCGAGACCCTTACAGGAGAAAAGGAACTTGAAAAGGTGTCAACCCAAAGGTATTGGGAGCTTGTAACCAGTGGCGGGAGCGTCAATGGAACCACCATCACGCTGCGATTGCTGAATGAGGATGATCTTTCTGCTACCGAACGCCTGACGGTGGGGATGGCGAGCCAGCCTACGGGGCCGTACGCTGACTTAGGTAGATCGAATTTCACTGGCGACATTAGTGATGGGGTTATCAGCAGCAACTCTGCCCCGACTGGAAGATACTATGCCGTGGCGGTCACTCTTGGAGACAAGAGCATTTCGGTCTTCAATGCAGTTTCCGCAGAACAAGACGGTAAGAATGACTTCATGGAGATCACCAACATTGCTTTCTATCCATCGAATCGAGTTACTGTGCACAATCGTTGGGGTGACAAAGTGTACGAAGCGATTGGGTACGACAACGCCCAGAAAGCATTCAGAGGCTTTTCACAAAACGGAAATCGGCTTCCAGCAGGAACCTATTTTTATACGATCGATCTAGGAGACGGGTCGAAAGCTGTGACCGGCTTCGTCGAGGTTAGATAAGACGATTTGTGTCGAATTTTTCTAGGTAGTCGGCTACACGGCGCACCACACTTCCTCCCAAAGAACCATCCACGACGCGATGATCGTAAGAGTGCGATAGGAACATCTTGTGGCGAATCGCGATGGCATCACCATACGGTGTTTCTACAACTGCTGGTTTCTTTTGTACGGCACCAAGTGCGATGATCCCAACTTGTGGCTGCATGATGATAGGCGTACCCATCACGTTTCCAAATGAGCCTACGTTTGATACGGTGAACGTGCCGCCTGCGAGTTCATCAGGTTTCAACTTTCCATCGCGGGCGCGTTTCGCTAGGTCGTTGACAATTTTTGTGAGGCCGGTCAAATTATACTGGTCTGCTTGATGAATCACTGGGACGATCAAGTTTCCAGAGGGAAGAGCGACGGCCATCCCAATGTTGATGTCCTTTTTCTTGATGATTCGACTTCCATCGACTTGGATGTTGATCATCGGATAGTCTTTGATCGCCAACACGACGGCCTCAATGAAGATCGGAGTATACGTAAGTGCATCGCCCTCTCTTTTTTGAAACTCGTGTTTCATCTTATTTCTCCAGAACACGATGTTGGTTACATCTGCCTCCACAAACGAGGTGACGTGAGGAGCTACGCGCTTGCTGTCGACCATACGTTCGGCGATCATCTTGCGCATGCGATCCATTTCGATGATCTCGTCGCCGCTGCTGATTGACGCAGGCACGAGTGGTGCAGCGCCATTGGTGCGACCTACTTGGATCGATTGTCCCAACTTGCGGTTCTGTACGTAGGCTAAGATATCTTTCTTCGTGACGCGACCTTCCAATCCGGAACCAGAGATGTTATCAAGTTCCGCGACCGCTACGTTTTCTTCTTTCGCGATATTCTTCACGAGAGGAGAGTAAAATCGAGTAGATGCCTTGTATGTATGGGCGACTGCTTGGTGTCCATTACCACCCACTGCCGCTACGACCGGGGTTACTGCTGGTTTCGATTCGACCTTTGGCGTTTCTTTTTTAGGAGTTGCAGGAACAACTGCATCCACATCTGAGGTGATGACGGCAATGGGCGCGCCAACCTTTACTACCTCTCCTTCCTTGGCGAGAATTTCCTTCAGTACACCCGCGTGCGTGGAGGGCACTTCGGTGTCCACTTTGTCGGTAGCAACTTCAAGAACGGATTCGTCCTGCTCGATCTTGTCGCCGGGCTTTTTCAGCCAGCTCAGGATCGTCGCCTCCATAATACTTTCGCCCATCTTGGGCATGATCAATTGGACGTCTGCCATGGTACAGAGCTTTGAAACACAAAAATAACTGTTTTTCGCTCCGGAAACGATTGCTTTTTGGGGTGCAAAAATGATTTCGACTAGGGAAGATCAATCTCGTGTCGTCCGCATGTCAAACAAGCGCCTTCCACATTGTAAACGAGACGATTCTTTTGAAGATGGTTCCGTCTTCGAAACAAAATATGGAGTGGGACCTCGCTATCGTGGGGGAAGCGACTCTCGAATTAAGTTCAGTACCGCAGCCGAAGCCAGTCGGATATTGATTAAACGATCGGTCGATAGTTGAAGCTTGCGTGTCACAGTTTGGTATTTGTCGGAATAGGCGATCCAAACTGTGCCGACCGGTTTGTCTGGCGTTGCTCCACCAGGACCAGCTACACCACTTGTTGCGACGCCGATGTCGGTGTTGAATTTGGCACGCACTATATTGGCCATCTCGATAATCGTTGGCTCGCTCACGGCGCCGTACTTTTCCAAGGTCTCAGGCTTGACTCCGAGTTGTCGCATCTTCACTTCGTAAGCGTATGGGATCATGCTGCCCATAAAGTAAGTAGAACTGCCTGGCACACTCGTGATCATGTGCGACAAGTAGCCTCCCGTACAACTTTCGGCCACAGCAAGGGTGAGGTTGCGTTCGCGTAGAGTATTACCGATCACGACTTCGATGGGATCGTCGCCATATCCGTAAATGAATTGACCGATTCGTTCGCGCAATTTCGCCGTGAGCGCTTCGGCCTCCGCCTTCAATTCTTCCATCGATTTACCGATACCGGTGAGCCGGAGCTTCACATCACCAAGCGATGGTAAGTAGGCGAGTTTCATGTGCGGCGGGAGCGACTGTTCCCAGTCCACGATTTTTGCCGCGAGAAACGACTCGCCAAGTCCGATCGTCCTGATCATTTTGTGATAGATGACAGGTGTTTCAAATGTGCCCTTGATTTTTGGGATCACGAAGTCGGTCATCATCTTCTTCATCTCGTGCGGAACACCCGGCATCGACATGAACACCTTTGTTCCCTGGGCTGTTTGTTTTTGGAACCACATCCCCGGAGCGGTGCCAATCGAGTTGGTAATTTTTTCGCAGCATATCGGGAGGAGCGCTTGGTTCCGGTTGATGTCCGTAAGTTCGCGCCCGCGGCGTGTGAAGAATTCAGTTACTTCTGCTAAGGCTTCTTCGTGGATCTTCATCTCGCAGTTGAAGTACTTGGCGAGACACGGTTTGGTCAGGTCGTCGCTCGTAGGCCCAAGTCCTCCTGTGATCAAGACGATGTCGACTCGTTTTTCAGCTTCTGCAAATGCGGTAAGGATTTCGCTTTCTACATCTCCTACGGAAGTTTTGCGAATCACTTTCACCCCGGCGTTACCGAGTTCGACGCTCATCCATTGCGCGTTGGTGTCAACAATTTGGCCATAGAGAATCTCGTCGCCGATTGTCAACAATTCTGCTGTCACCGTTGCCATATTTTACCTCTGATTGATCGTTATGAAGGGCCCGCGAAGTTAATGGACGTTATGAAGTTTAAAAAGCCCGAAAGAGGTCATTCCGTGCCCATTTCGGGATGCTAACGATTAAAGAGTTACCTTTGCGGCTAATCCAGATACATGTCATCATTTCAAGACCTCGGTCTTTCCAGCCCAATCCTCGAAACCATTCGCCAACTCGGCTTTGAAACGCCGACCCCGGTCCAGGAACAGGCCATTCCGTTCCTTTTGAAGGAAAACCGAGACATGGTAGCGCTCGCCCAAACCGGTACCGGGAAAACGGCAGCCTTTGGTCTGCCACTTGTCGAACTTTGTGATCCCAACGATCTAAAAACACAGGCTCTCGTCCTAGCACCAACCCGTGAACTCTGCGTTCAAATTACGGGTGACTTAAATCGCTTCGCTGAAAAGGTTAAATCACTCAACATCGTTCCGGTATATGGCGGCGCCAGCATCGTGGACCAAATCAGGAAAGTTCGGCGTGGCGCTCACATCGTCGTAGCAACCCCAGGCCGGTTAATGGATCTCATGGAACGTGGCGTCGTTCAACTTGAAACGATCCGTTTCGTGATTCTTGATGAGGCCGATGAGATGCTCAACATGGGTTTCAAAGAGGATATCGATCGAATCCTCGCCGACGCTCCTCAAGAAAAACGCGTGTGGTTGTTTTCAGCGACCATGCCGCGAGAAGTACGCACCATCGCCCAGGCGTACATGACGGATCCATTCGAGTTGACCATTGGTCAGCAAAATCAAGGCAACGTCAACATCGAGCACCAATATGTTATGGTCGACGATCGATATCGCTATGAAGCACTCAAGCGCCTCGTCGACTACAACATCGACATCTTTGGAGTTGTCTTCTGCCGCACGAAGATTGAAACGCAGCGCATCGCCGAAAACCTCATGCGCGACGGATACAACGCCGACGCCTTGCATGGTGACCTAACGCAAGCTCAGCGCGACAAAGTGATGGGAGCGTTTAAGAACAAGACCTTGCAATTGTTGGTTGCAACCGATGTGGCCGCGCGCGGAATTGATGTGAGCAACATCACACACGTCATTCACTTGAACCTTCCCGACGAGATCGAGTTTTATACCCACCGCAGTGGTCGTACTGCCCGCGCCGGTAAAAAAGGTATTTCCATCGCCATTGTTTCTCGCCGGGAAGCCGGTAAGATCAAACAGATCGAAAAGGTGATCGGGTCGAAAATGGAGAAGAAGCCCGTTCCCACCGGGGCACAAGTATGCCAAGTGCGACTCCTCAATCTCGTTCATCGCGTACGCGAGGTGCAAGTGGTGGAGGAGGAGATCAAGGACTTCTTACCTGCCGTGAATGCAGAATTGCTTGAGCTCAGTAAGGAGGACATCATTAAGAGATTCACTTCACTCGAGTTTAATCATCTTCTTGATTACTACCGCGGGGCACCTGATTTGAACGCTGCACGTGGTGCGGATGCCGCCGACAAAGGTGAACGTTTTGTCACCGGCGATCGGTTGTTCATCAACCTCGGAAAGATGGATGGACTCGATCGTGGTCGCCTTCTTTCATTGGTGTGCGATCGCTCGGGAGTGAAAGGTAAAGACATCGGTAAGATCGACGTGAAGGGTGCATACTCGTTTTTCGAAGTGGAACAATCCGTTACCGAACAGGTTCGTCAGCACTTGCATGGATTCGAATACAAAGGAAGGATGGTTCGCCTCGAAGTGACCGGCGATAAACCGGCAGAGCCCAAAGAACGTCGCGAACGCAAGTCAAGTTACGGCGGCGGGTCTTCGAAGCGCGAATCTTTTTCGAAGCGCGATTCATATCCCAAGAAGGAATACGGCAAGAAAGACTCTTACGGCAAGAAAGACTCTTACGCGAAGAAGGATTCTTATCCTAAAAAAGAATCGGCACCCAAAAGAGAATCTTCGAGCGGTTCCGACGATTGGTTCGACCGGAAGATCAAGGACCTGAATCGCTAGAGATGCCCAACAGTTTGGAGATGAAATGCTAACTTAGAGAATGGCATTTCCTTCGAACCCAGCGCCGGAGTGGCAAAAAGAAATCTATCTAAATGGATTTGCTGGACGACGTTCGCGCGTAAGTGTGAACCTCGCCGCGCTTGAACAACGAGCGCGATCCGTGCTATCGAACGAAGCATTCGAGTATATCGCTGGAGGGGCTGGAACGGAGTCGACAGTTTCTTCAAATCGCTCCGTCTTCAACAAGTACGCAATCGTTCCTCGTGTCCTCAATGACGTCGGTACACGAGATACGTCGATCACTTTGTTTGGCGATCGACTTCCTAGTCCACTGTTGCTGTCGCCGGTGGGTGTACTTGAACTCGCACACGATGATGCAGATCTTGCCGTGGGGCGTGCAGCAGCAATGACAGGTGTCCCGTTTATCTTTTCAAATCAAGCATCGGTTCCGATGGAACTCGTCGCTGCGGCCATGGGGCCTTCTCCAAGGTGGTTTCAACTTTATTGGAGTAAGTCGCGAGATCTTGTGGCGAGTTTCGTGCAACGCGCCGAGTCTGCAGGATGCTCCGCAATTGTCGTAACCTTAGACACCACGTTGCTCGGATGGCGAACGCGTGATCTCGACCTAGGATATCTCCCGTTCCTAGAAGGAAAAGGGATTGCACAATACACCTCAGACCCGGTATTTCAAAGATTGATGGATGAACCGGACTTGTCGGCCGTGAAACGTTCGATCACATGGCATTCGCTCGCAGGGTTGTTCAAGATGACGAGTCGATATCCTGGATCTAACTTCTTCGCCAAGCTAGCATCCGGTCGACCAAGAAAGGCTGTTCAAAAGTTTGTCGGCTTATACTCCAACCCATCACTGACTTGGTCAGACCTTCCATTCTTGCGCGAGCACACGCGGCTCCCCATCCTTTTGAAAGGAGTCCTTCACGCCGACGATGCGAAGAAGGCAATTGACTTAGGGATGGATGGAATTGTCGTGTCGAATCACGGAGGTCGCCAGGTAGACGGCAGCATTTCAACACTAGATGCCCTGCCACCGATTGCTGCTGCCGTTCGCGGAAAGGTGCCCATCATCCTCGATGGTGGAATTCGTGGTGGGGGCGATATGTTTAAGGCACTGGCGCTTGGCGCGAACGCCGTCTGCATCGGCCGTCCCTATGCGTACGGTCTTGCCATTGGGGGACAAGCAGGTGTGTACGAGGTGCTCCGAAATTTTCTAGCCGATTTTGAACTCACAATGGCGTTGGCTGGTTGTGCAGACGTGTCGAAGATTTCGCGTGAACATCTTCAATAATTTTGGGTAAATTTCAGTTCATCCATCCTCACTATGCGATTGAGATTGATCAGTTTGTTGGCCGTTTTTGTGTTGCAAGCGTGTACCTCCGCGCAAATCAATCAAGCCATTTCGGACTTCGGTAAAACTGTTGGCGACAACCGTCCCACCACCTCCGAAGTGGCCGAAGGTCTGAAAGAAGCATTGTTGAAAGGGGTATCCACAGGCACTGATAAGCTGTCGCAACTCGACGGATATTTGGGAAACGCCGAAATTAAGATTCCATTTCCTCCCGACGTGAAGAAAGTGGAAGACAAGCTTCGTCAACTCGGGCTGGGTAGCGAAGTGGATCGCTTTGTCACCACATTGAACCGGGGTGCTGAGGATGCGGCCACACAAGCGAAACCCATTTTTATCTCGGCGATCCAACAACTCACGATAGAAGACGCTTGGTCTATCTTGAAGGGTCAGCAAGATGCTGCGACCGAATACTTGCGTCGTACCACGTCTGTTCAACTGAAGGAAAAGTTCATGCCCGTGATCCAACAATCGTTGAATAAAGTAAACGCGACAAAATATTATAGCGACTTAGTTAATAATTATAACAGGATTCCACGCGTCGAAAAAGTAAATCCCAATCTCGACGAATACGCGACAGACCTGGCCATTCAAGGTTTGTTTGTCATGATCGCAAAAGAGGAAAAGAACATTCGTCAAGATCCCGTCGCGAGAACAACCGATATCCTGAAACGGGTATTCGCTTACCAAAACTAGAACTTACCCTCACAAAAGTTTTTCACTCCTGCGCAACCTTATTCGCAGGAATCCAGTCTAATGGTCATAAAATTCTGATACTATGACTAAGCGACTGTGTTTGTTGATGGCGTTGATCCTCACATTTGGGGCAAGCTTCGCTCAAGGCGTTGGCGTTCCTACCAAACGTGCTGGACTGGGATTTGGCAACCTTACTCGATTCACCGGTATCCGTTTCAACTTCGCAGATCGCAATGTCGAGCGAATCACAGGCGTCAACGTCACCATTTGGCAATCTAAACACAGCGAAGACCAAGTCGGAGATGTCAACGGGATCTCGCTTGGTTTGCCGATGGCAATGGGTCATGACAACCAAAATGGGATCACCCTTGGGCTGCTCGGCGCAGCAGCTACTGGAAATTTGAATGGCATCAACATCGGGGGCCTCGGCGTTGGCGCTGGTCAAAGTGTTCGGGGTTTCAACTTTGGAGGATTGGGGATCGGATCTGGCGGTGACCTCACGGGCATCACGATCGGCGGTCTCGGCGCCGGTGCCGGCAACAACGTGACGGGCATCAGTTTAGGCGGCCTTGGACTCGGTGCCGGTGGCGATGTAAAAGGCATTACGCTTGGTGGGCTTGGGGTAGGTGCCGGGGGCGACCTTACTGGAGTCAACTTCGGAGGCGCTGGCGTAGGTGCAGGAGGAAATGTTACAGGTATCTCCGCTTCATTGGGCGGTATTGGCGCTGGGGGCATTGTCCGGGGAATCACCATTGCGGGCCTCGGTATCGGAGCGGGTGAAGAACTCACTGGAGTCAACATCGCAGGGCTTGCGCTCGGAAGTCCCAAGGTGAAAGGTTTTTCGATCGCTGCCGTAGTGGGTGGGCTTGAAGTAAAAGGAATTACAGTCGCTCCCGCTTTTTTCCGGGTCGGTGCCGGTAAAAAGGATGAAGTTCAGGAAGAGGGCATCATGACCGGTGTGGCTGCAAGTGCCTACAACCGGGTACTCGGGGAACAACGAGGTGTCACCTTCGGTGTAGTCAATTACGCTCGAAGAATCAAAGGTGCTCAATTTGGTCTAATCAACATCGTACGCGAAAACCCGAGAGGACTTCGAGTGCTGCCATTTTTCAATACACGATTTAAGAGGATCTAGAATTCAGAATTCAGAATTTGGAATTTAGAATTAGGTGGCGAATAGGTTGAAACTTGATAATAGACTCAGGTTGAGCCAAGGCGTGGGTTAGAGTTGGTGTCCAGGGTGTAGTTCCTGATCGTTGGCCACAGATACAACCAATAACAATCAACCAATTTCCTACTTCTTGCCCAGAGGCTCGACCAGCTTAATAGAAGCTGAGTTGATGCAATAACGGAGTCCACTTGGTTCGGGACCATCCGGGAAAACGTGTCCTAGGTGCCCGTCGCACACCGAACACGTGACCTCCACTCGAATCATGCCGTAACTGTTGTCTTTAATGTAGTTGATTACATTTTCGGTCACGGGTTGGGTGAAGCTTGGCCAGCCTGTTCCCGACTCGAATTTGAGACCAGAGTCAAAAAGCAACGTTCCGCAAGCGCGACATGCGTATAGTCCCGGTTCGTGAGCTTCACAATATTCACCTGTGAACGCTCGCTCCGTTCCTTTCCTACGAATCACATAGTATTCATCGGGGGTGAGAACTTGTTTCCATTCATCCTCGGATTTTTCGACACGTTTGGGTGGAGTGAGATTGCCTTTGGATGCGTAGTTGAGTACATCGAGCCACTTGATCATATTCTTACGGGTTGAGCGCTTTAGTTTGTAAAGGTAACACACCCACAGCGTTCAATAGTTCATCTGTTTATCAGAACCAGAGCTTGATGGCCATCAACAAAACGGATACGATCATGACCCGGCGTACCCATTTTTCGGCTGCACCCACCGACCACCGGCTTGCTGTCCAACCTCCAAAGGCATGTCCCACCGCCAGAATCGCACCGATCGACCAATCGATCTTGCCTTCGTACGCGAATACTACCACTGAGATCCCCGTGTAGACAATGGCGACGACGACTTTGATGAAGTTGATCTTCACCAACGGTAGATTATTTACCAAGCTGAGTACCCCCATTACTAGGAACCCGATCCCCGCTTGGACAAACCCTCCATAAATTCCGAGCACAAAAAACAACGCAGCACCGATTGCCTGGTGTTTAGGTGTCATTTTTTCACCCTTGTCATTGCTTCGAAACGGATCGAAGATGACCAACGCGAGCGACATCAGCATGACGACCACGAACAACCGGCTGAACACGTGGTCGTCGATGGTGGAGGCGAGTCGCGAGCCGATAAATCCACCGATCAAAGATGTGATCCCGAGCCAAATGGAATAAGTCTTCGGAAGTTCGACCTTCTTACTTGCAAATCCTCCGGCAGCGAAAATATTCTGCGACAGGATTGCCACTCGAGATGTGGCATTTGCGGCCGTAATTGGCATTCCAAGAAACGTTAAAATGGGGACGGTGAACAGTGAGCCGCCGCCACCGATGGTGTTGAGGAAGGCTGCGCCAAAGCCAACAAGTGTGATGAAAATGTATTCGTACCAATTCACGAAATGCAGAATGAGGCCTATGTGTAAGTGTGCGAATAACGATGCAACGAAATGAGGTTACTTTACGGTCGACAACTTAACAGATGCAAAGCCTCCGAGATGTACCGTTAATCAATTTTTCTCCTGGCTCGGAACTTGGTCGATTTTCACTTTTCGAACGAGCTTTGAAAAAATTCCAGGAACGAACCGCTTCAGATAGATGGACGTGATTTCCATGAGCCCGCCAATGTAAACTTCTTCTTTTTTACTTCGAATGGCCGACACAATCTTTGTCGCCAGAGCCTCTGGCGTCATCCCACGAGAATTGCGACGATCTTCGTCGTTCAATTCAGCACCGCTTCCAGTTAGGGCATGTTTTGCTAGGTTGGTTGAAATCCAACCCGGGCAAATGATCGTTACGATGATGTTTTTGCTTTCTTTCCACATCTCTGCGCGCAAGCTGTCGAAGAATCCATGAAGGGCGTGCTTCGCGGCGGAATAACCCGACCGGTTTGGCGCGCCGATCATTCCCATCACACTGGAGATTACCACGAAGTGACCCTGCTTCCGCTCGATGAAATGTGGGATTAATGCCTTTGACAAAGCAACCGTTCCGAAGTAATCAACCTCCATTAATTTCCGGTCAACATCGAGGACCGTGTCCTTCGCCATGCTCCGTTGGCTGATACCACCGTTGTTCACCAAGATGTCGACGTGACCAAAAATTTGAACGGCTGCCTGCGCCGTGAGTCCTAACGTCGAAGATTCTGCCAGATCAAGCGGCAATACTCGAATGTTGGCCTGCGCGAAAGTGGGGCAATTCCCTTTTACCCTTTCCAATTCGTCCTTCCTTCGAGCCGACAGGATCAACCTCGCGCCTTGGTGTGCTAAATTGTACGTGAGCGCTTCGCCGATGCCCGAAGAAGCTCCGGTGATCCAAATTACTTGACCAGACAGTGAACTCATTTCGTGGTGTTCGTACTAAGTTTTTGATGTTCGGAGTAAATCCAGATCGAGTAAATCCCGATCACGGTACCCACGGGGAATGCAAGGAGATGGAAGCAACCTACAATCAACGAGATCAATGGTGCCCAGGTGGCGCGCGTCAACAATCCGACTGCGGCAATGGCGGTAGGAATGACATCCACGATGATCACCAATACGGGTAGGAATGATAGCAGCGTCAGTACAAATTCAGCGACACGCGCTTCATCGGGATCTGCGTCTGAAAGTGCGAAGCCAAAAACGGTTTCCAAAATGGCTCGAACGAATAAAAGTACAAGGAGTGTAAAACCAGCGCTCACTAGGTAGAGGATGCCAAGAATCTTTTTGTGGGAGTCAAGACTTTCTGCGGTCATGGGAAAGGGGTTTAGGAATGAAATTTACACCAAAAAACTCACTTGACCCTGTCGTACACCACGAAATCAAAAGCGTATAAATGGCGGTCGTCGGCGGGATGGTGACGTCGGCTCGACTCGCTCCATTGTGTTGGGTCCACCATTGGAAAATGCGTGTCACCTTCGAGAACCGCATCGATCTCTGTTAGGTATAAGCGATCTGCTTTTGGCAGAGCAAGCGCATAGATTTGTGCACCTCCGATCACGAAAATCTCTTCGCCTTCATGTCGTTGTCTCGCTTGAGACAATGCTTCGTCCATCGAACCCGCGGTGACAACTTCATAACGTGCGACAGACTCCGGATTCCGAGTGATCACAATGTTGGTGCGGTCCTTCAACGGTTTGAATTTGGGTGGAAGTGAGTCGAAGTTCCTGCGACCCATAATGACCAAGTGACCTTTCGTGGTTTCCATGAAATACTTCATGTCGTCCGGAAGCTTCCAGGGCAGGTCGTTATTTTTCCCGATCACGCGGTTGCGGGTCAGGGCTGCGATCAAAGATATTTTCATGAAGGCATTTCAAATTTATAACCACGCAGTAGATCTGCGATCTTCATCCGTCGTTTGCCCTCGGGCTGAAGTTCCTCAATGGCCACCCTTCGATCGAAAGAGCCAACGTGTAAAAATGTTTTATCATCGGTATCGATCGCTCCGGCTGTTAGCCTCGGTTTATCTGTGACCACCGAAGCTCTGAATATCTTGAAGTTCTTGCCTTCCAGTTCCGTCCACGCCGCAGGGTAGGGGCTCAGGCCACGAACGAAGTTCACAATCTGTTCGCTTCCGGTGTTCCAATCGATGCGACACGTTTCACGGAATATTTTCGGCGCATGCTTTAAGTCTGCAGGCTCGTGCTGGGCAAGGGGTCGGTACTGTCCAGACTCAATCGCCTGAACAGTTTTCAGCACAAGGGCTGCACCTTTCTCCATCAATCGTTGATACAGTGTTCCAGCATCATCCTCCGGATGGATGGTTTCCTTTTCTTGGAAGAGAATGCTCCCCGTATCGATTTCGTGCTTTAAGAAAAATGTAGTGACTCCTGTTTCTTTTTCCCCATTGATGATCGCCCAATTGATCGGAGCGGCGCCGCGATATTGAGGGAGCAACGATGCGTGTAAATTGAAAGTGCCCAGCGAAGGCAGCGACCAAACGGCTTCTGGCAGCATGCGAAAGGCAACCACGACTTGCAAGTTGGCCCCAATCGATTTGAGTTCCTCCAAGAAAGCAGGATCCTTTAGATTCGTTGGCTGCAAAATTCGTATACCATGTTTCAAAGCAGCTACCTTCACATCCGAGGGAGTGAGTTGCAACCCACGTCCTCCCGGTTTGTCCGGCGCCGTGATCACTGCCGCCACATCGTAGCCATGGTCCACCAAAGTGTTCAGGCTTGGGACGGCAAATTCGGGCGTGCCCATGAAAACGATTCGAAGCTTCGTCATTTGGGCGGCAATCTAGCAAAAAGGTGTTATGCTTCTTCGTTGCGCAACGAACGGCGCATGTACTTCTTGCAAATGGGGCATTCCTCCCAATGGTGACCTCTTGCAGGACAATATTTTCGCCCGTAGTAAATGAACTGCAAGTGTGCCTTCTTCCAACGATGTTCTGGGATAAGTTTTTTTAGATCGCGTTCTGTTTGTTCAACGCTCTTCCCGTTCGACAAACCCCACCGATACGCTAAACGATGGATGTGAGTATCGACCGGAAATGCAGGTACATCGAACCATTGTGTCATTACGACCGAGGCAGTCTTATGACCCACCGCAGGCAACGCTTCCAAGTCTTCGAAGGTGGAAGGGACATTGCCTTTGTATTTGTCGATCAAAATGCGTGATAACCCATAAATACCTTTCGACTTCATCGGTGAGAGACCGCACGGTTTGATAATCTCGCGAATTTCTTCAGCCGACATCTTGATCATATCGTAGGGGTTGTCGGCATGCTTGAATAAGATTGGAGTTACTTTGTTCACGCGCTCGTCGGTGCACTGTGCAGATAACAGTACTGCAATCAACAAAGTATACGCGTCCTTGTGGTGAAGCGGAGGTTCCACTTCTGGAATGTACTGGTCAAGTAATCGTAAGATGTCTTGCGCTTTTTCTGCCTTGGTCATGGCCAACTAGTCGGGATACATCGTGTACTTCTTCCGCATTTCTTTGTACTTCTCGAGTCCCGGTTGCCAAGTTGCGCGAATTTGAGCTTCGGTCATACCTTGTTTAATCTGTTCTTTGAATGCCTTGGTGCCCGACAGCTTGTCGATGTACGGGATAAAGAACTTTTCCTTATCGGGAAACTGGTTATACATATCGATAATGTACTGAAGGTTGATCCTTCTCTCAACCTTTACTTTCGTCAGATCGACGCCATGACAGAGTTGGTTTTCCAACTTTGGTTTTGCCGACATGGTAGGAATCGATTTGGGTGTGAACTCAAAGGGTTGATCCTTCAAGTCAGGATGCCCGATGTATTCAAATGGATGTTGCGTGCCGCGGCCAACACTGAGGGCTGTACCTTCCATCAAACAAATAGAAGGATATAACGCTATTGCATGATCGTTGGGCAAATTCGGCGATGGTTTGATGGGTAGCGCAATGGAGTCGTGGTGCGTATAATTGATCATGGCGACCACCTCCAAGTCACACTTCTTCCCACCGTCGAGCCAACCTTCTCCGTTGATCATTCGAGCGAGTTCGCCGATCGTCAAGCCGTGAGCAATCGGGATGGGGTGCATTCCTACAAATGACTTGTTCTCCATTTCCAAGACCGGTCCATCGACATACCCATTTGGATTTGGACGGTCCAGGACAAATAGCTTCTTCTTGTTTTCGGCACAGGCTTCCATTAAATAATGAAGCGAGCTGATGTAAGTAAAGAATCGGGTGCCCACATCTTGAATATCGAAAAGAACGATGTCGACATCGCTGAGGTGTTGCGCCGTGGGCTTTTTGTTGTCGCCATATAGGGACACGATTTTGATCCCGGTCTTTTCATCTTTCGAGTCCTTCACCTCGTCTCCGTCGGGTACATCACCGCGGAAACCATGTTCGGGAGAGAAGATTTTCACGACGTTCACCTTCGAAGCAACAAGTATGTCCACGAGGTGAACGCGCCCCAACGCTGCCGTGTGGTTGGCATACACGGCCACGCGCTTTTCTTGGAGTTGGGGAACATAAATGTGGATTTGTTCGGCGCCTACTTGCAACCGTGGTTTTACTTGAGCCATGACCGTCGACGCGAATGTGACGAGGAGGAGTAGGCAAAAAATCTTTCTCATTTTCCTTACTTTGGTGGGAATGTTCGTCAAAAACCTGGTGGGCAGGTATCCAAAATTACGCCATACTTTTGAACCTTCCGTATTTCATATCCAAAAGAATCAGCCGCGAGCTGTCAGGGACGTTCTCTTCCACCATCCACAAGGTAGCGATCATTACCATCACAGTCGGACTCGGGGCCGCCATCGTGTCGTTCTTGATTATGACCGGCTTCCAAAGCACGGTGAAGACCAAGATTTACAACTTCAACTCGCACCTGTTGGTTCGAAACATCAACTCTTCCTCGATTTTAGAAGAGCGCCCGTTTAATTTTCAGTCAATCGACCTCGTCCGCCATCCCGAGAACTATCCGGTGGTGTCGCATATCCAGGAGTATGCTCACAAGCCGGGTATCATCAAGACTAAAGACGAACTGATGGGAATCGCCTTCAAGGGTGTTTCGCCCACATTCAACGTCGAGGCGTTCCGTGAGAACTTAGTGGAGGGGGACTTCATCCAGTTTAGCGATACCGCGATCTCGCAACAAGTGGTCCTCAGCCGAATTATCGCCGACAAGGTGAACGCAAAAGTTGGTGAGGACATTATTGTGCACTTCTTCCAGAACCCACCACGATTTCGCCGTCTCAAGGTGACTGGGATCTATGAAACGAACTTGAGTGAATACTACGACTCTAAGGTAATTATCGGCGACCTGCGACTCGTGCGCCAGTTGAACAACTGGGCCGACAGCGTCGCGGGTGGTGTCGAGGTATTCATCGACTTCGACCGTTTCGATCGGTCAAAGCTTTTTCAGCTTTATATGGAGACAACATCGCAAGAGATCGCCGACGCAGATCTCCCATGGCTGGAAGGAATGAAGGAGCGCTTCCTAGCTTGGATCAATTACGATTTTGAAGAAGTGGCCATGTCCGAAACTGCGTGGTTGATCGGCGATCGAATGGATTATGATCACAAAGTTGACCAAGTAAGCGATATGTTCGCACAGGTTTTTGAATGGCTCCATCTCATCAAACGGCAGGTGGTAATCTTGCTCACGATTATTTTGATCGTGGTCTGTGTCAACATGATTTCGATCGTTCTCATCTTGGTCATGGAACGATCGCAGATGATCGGAATGTTGAAGGCACTCGGTGCGAAGAATACACTCGTTCGTTCGATATTTGTCTTCAGCGGTGTGAGCCTCATCTTTCGGGGCTTGCTCTTCGGGAACGTAGTCGGTTTAGGACTTTGCTTTCTTCAAGACAAGTTTCGAATCATGAAGCTGAACCCCCACGATTACTACATGGCATTCGTCCCGATCGGATGGAGCATCGAGACGATCCTGTTGCTGAACCTCCTCGTGTTTGTCGTCGTCACAGCTGTGTTGTTGATTCCGTCCGCCATTACCACGCGAATCAATCCAATCAAAGCAATCCGCTTCGATTAGCGCTAGAAGTAAGAAGAAACTCCGATTTGAATCCCACCCGATTTTGTGGCCGGATTTGCGAACAGGTCGTGGCGCCATTCGTAACGATAGTTGATGCGAATCACGGATTGTTGCGTAGGTCGAAAACTCAACCCAGGTACAATCGCCTGCCAGTCGTCGCCGATATCTGTTCCCGTTTCTTCGAAGGTGCCGACATTCCAATCCACCTGCTCCAACCGCAGCGCTAGATTGACCACTGCTTGTCGGAATCCTAGCATGTCGCGCTTCCAAATCGGCTGCACGATATCGACGAAGCCGCCATGTTGCTTCCGACCAAACTGCTGACCCATTTGCGGAGCGACGTCGACATTGACAAACGCGTACTCGCCAGTGATGTAGGTCTTCGTCCACGGTAACGTCGTGTTGAAATCAATAGCCCACACATTCACGCGCCGCGGGTCGTCCACTCGGATTCCATCCACCTGAAAGCGATTGTACACGCCACCCATGTACGACAGGCCCAGTTCACCGATTTTACCATACCGGACCGCCGACTTTGCAGTAAACAAGAGCTTTCCATTACTGCTTTCTTCGAAGCGACTTTTCGTTGCTTTGGTCGCAGGTAGAGACGTTCGATTGAGGTTGTTGTGCACGATGGCGTCGTCGAAACCGTTCGTGAGGTAGAGTTCATATCCAAAAGCCCATTGATGGATGTACTGCCGTCCATAGAAACCGGCACCGACGTTGCTCCACGTCGCGGGCAACATTTGGGTCATGGCTACGGGGCGATCAATAAATTCCCACTTGGGCCCGTCATGATTTTGGTTGAATGCTCCGATCGGGTTCATCACCACGCCTCCACGGAAGTTTAAAAGAGGATGCAAGTTGAAATCGAGAGCAGCAAATTCGATCGACAGTTCTTTTCCACCTTCCTCTAACTCCAACTCAGATAAAAATCGAATCCGGCGATGGATCGACGAGGCGACGAACAATGTCATGCGTGGGATGCTAAAGCTGTGCCCTTCGGCAATTCCCTTCTCTCCAAGATACTGGTAGTGTGCTTCGACATATCCACCCACCGATACAGGCGCCTTCCCAAAACTGAGAAACGGTCGATTGTACACGGCGTCCATGTTCATCGCGCGGCGCACCGATGTGTCGCGTGGAACTCGCCGCAATAGAGTGCTATCAATCTGCGCCGAGACGAAAAGCGGGAATAGACAAGCAACGAACAGCGACCTGTATTTCATGATAGACGTATTTTTATTTGATCACCACTTACCGTCACCGGAAACGTACGGAGTGGCTTGTCCGCTGGACCATTTTGTACTTCTCCTTGGTTGTTAAACTCACTTCCGTGCGCCGGACACTGGAGTCGATCGCCGAATACTTGCAACTCGGTGCCTTGATGGGTGCATCGCATCAACAGCGCCGTGTAGTTGTTGTCTGAAAATCGATAGAGACAAATCGGGTACTCCAACTGATCGTTGTGAACCACGACATACCGAAGATTCTTAGATGGATCCGACGTAGAAGCAAATGATTGCGAGGATACAACTAACGAATCGCCGTCGATTGGAACGGAGAGATAGGTAGTACCAGCGCATCCCGTCAGCAACACCGGTAAGCCCATCACACATAGGCCGCAGGATGCCATAAACTGTTTTCGGTTCATAATGATTCAAGAAATTGAATGAGTAGTTCTTTCTCCGTCGCCGTTAGTTGTTGGTATTGGAGCCGACTGGTGGACGCTTCGCCACCGTGGTATTGGATCGCTTCTTCGATCGATCGAGCACGCCCATCGTGCAACAAGAAGTATGAACCTCCTTGCGCATTCTTCGATAGACCGAGGCCCCAAAGCGGCGGCGTACGCCATTCCGATGTGAGCGCGTTGCCTTCTGTGTATCCATCGTCGAGACCAGCTCCCATATCGTGTAAGAGCAAGTCCGTGTAGGGATAAAATGTCTGATGACTCAATGCTGCGATGTCGGAGTCGAGCGTTTTCCATTCTCGAATGTGACACTTCGCGCATCCAATCGTGGTGAACAGTTGTTCTCCAGCGACGATGTCTTTTTGATCACTACCCCTTCGTAGTGGGGCTTTTAATGTGCGGAGGTAAAAGACGACGTCATGGACAGTGTTGTCGGTAATCTCCGGATCCGATTTTTCCCCAGTCAGTGGGTCGATGGGATTGAAGCTCGTGGTGATCCCAATGTCTTGGTTGTAGGCATTCACGGTTTGGTGCAAGAGGTCAATGGCTGCGGCTTTCTTGCCAAAGCGTCCGATGTACAAACCGTTGAGTGGCTCATGAGTGGGCTGAGGTTTAAAATAGTCAGGTGCGTGGATGTAGTTAGGAACTCCGGAGATGCCGTCGCCATCGTGATCATTGGGATCTGCGTGTGCCAAGATCTGAGCATCCGTTAGGGCTGCCAGTAGACCCAAGCCAGTGTTGGCGGGCGGAGTAAATTTCGAATACGTGGCGCCGATGGGAATGACTTCGGGGGTGTGTCCCGCGATGGCTCTGTTTTGGAGTTGAGGCCCACCAAGGTGCAGGAATTGATTTCCCGAGTTGTCTTTTTGTCCAAACCGGGTAAGGGTGGTAAACGGATGTCCTTTTCCATCGCCGGGATGGCAGCTGCCGCACGATGTTGCGACGAAGATGGGACCCAGACCGTTCTGGGGCGAGAATATTTCCTTGTTGAAAGCGAAGTCGCCCCTGAGAAACCGGGCATTTTCGGCAAATGTGAGCCCTTCGAGAGGCCCATCGAGAATATCCTCTTCGTTTGGTCCTTTTGGCAACAACTCGGTGCACGCTGTTGCCGCCACCAAGGCTAGGAGCCACCATGTATGTATTCGACGTTCCATTTACTTAATTAACAATGTAAAAGTAAAAAGTTAGACTAATCTAACAAATTTATTTGGTCGATAAATGGGTATATTCGCGAGAAACGTTAAACAAACGGTTGTGATTTCGCTGACAGAAGAGAACTATCTGAAGGCCCTGCTTCACCTTTCGGCCGACGGGAACGAGGTAAACGTGAAAGAGTTATCGGCGGTGTTGGGCACCAAGATGCCGACGGTGACGAGCATGATGAAGAAGTTGGCGAGCAAGAAGCTCGTCCACTATGAAAGCTACAAGCCCCCTCGCTTAACAGAAAAAGGCAAGAGAGAGGCGGCGTTGATTATTCGCAAGCATCGACTCATGGAAATGTTCTTAGTCGAGAAGATGGGTTTTGGATGGGAGGAGGTGCACGAGATAGCTGAGCAAATCGAGCACATTCATTCACCGGCGTTTTTCGAAAAGATGGATGAGTTGTTGGGATATCCCAAGATCGACCCGCATGGTTCACCGATTCCAGATAGACACGGGAGAATGCATTGGCAACATCACGCCAAGTTGAGTGGGTGCAAGCCCGGAGCTTCGGTTCGATTTTGTGGGATCGTCAATTCGTCGGATGACTTCCTACGTTTCCTCAACAGCCGCGAGCTCAAGCTTGGCGCGAACATGCACGTGTTGTCCGTCGAAGAATTCGATGGGAGCATGACGGTAAGCTATGATAAACATAAGAAAGAAACCTTCAGCCGAACGGTGTGCGAACGACTGTTGATCGAGCAGCCCTAAGCCTTAATTATTAATTCTTAATTCTCAATTCTTAATTCTAAGTATTCGTTTTGCGGCACCCAGCAGATCATCCACTTTGTAATCTCCTACATCGGGAGGGATGCAGTCGTCGCCGATTTGAATGGTTTTGATACCAAGCTTCCGGGCGGGAACCAAGTCACGCGACCGATCGCCGATCATCCACGATTTGGCGGGGTTAATTTGAAATTTCTCGATGGCTTTTTCGAATAACAACGAAGCAGGTTTCTTCGTTAGAGAATTCGTGACTGTTTCGTGGTAAGGAGAAAAATAGATGTGATCGATCACGTGGTCACAGGCATCCTGTAAGAAGATGTGGCATAGCTCCATCTGCCGCCGCGTGTAAATTCCACGACTGATTCCCGATTGGTTGGTGACTACGATCAACAAGTAGCCCGCTTCACGGAGCATGTAGAGCGCTTCTGGCACGCCCGGGATAACGTGGAACTTGCTCGTGAGGTAGGTGTAACCGGGATCGTCAACGTTGAGAACGCCATCTCGGTCGAGGAAAACGCATTTTGCCATGGACCGCAAAGATTGAAAAAAAAGTAAATTTGCCATTCAGGCCGACAAAAATGAGTAACGCACTCGTCATCATCCCCACTTACAACGAGAAGGAGAATATCGTGATGATGATCGAAACTGTGTTCGCGCTCCCAAAAGACTTTCATATCCTGGTTGTAGACGATGGGTCCCCCGACGGCACGGCGGACAGCGTGAAAGAACTGCAGTACGGGATGGAACATGGCTATGAATTTCTTCTTGAAATGGACGCCGATTTTTCGCACGATCCGAAAGACCTTGTGCACCTGTATTTAGAGTGCTCTGAGTATGGGCACGACTTGTCGATTGGGTCCCGCTATGCCACGGGTGTGAATGTCGTGAACTGGCCTATGGGCCGAGTGCTGATGAGTTATTTTGCAAGCGCGTATGTGCGGATGATTACGGGCATGCCGATCCAAGACACCACTGCCGGTTTTGTGTGTTATCGTCGAAAGGTGTTGGAAACCATCGAGCTCGATAAAATTCGATTCGTCGGATACGCGTTCCAAATCGAAATGAAATTCCTAGCTTGGAAATATGGTTTTAAATTGAAAGAGGTGCCAATTATTTTCACCGAAAGGACACGGGGCGTTTCAAAGATGTCGTCGGGTATTTTCAAAGAGGCGCTTTTCGGAGTGATTCAAATGACAGTGACCAGTTGGTTCAAAAAATATATTCCAAATTAAGAGAACATTCAAGTTTTAACGACCGCGACATGAAACACATCATCCGAGTAATCGCCCTTCTTCTTTTGACGGTAGGGGTATCGATGGCCCAGCCCTTCGAAGGGAGCATTAAATGGAACATGAAGGTGGAAATCACTGATCCAACCACGAAGGCACAGATGGAACAGGCAAAGAAGATGGCATCTGATCCGGCCACTCAAGCGAAGATCAAGGAGATGCAGAAGATGTTGGAGAGCAATCCGCAGATGAAAGCCCAACTGGAGCCTATGTTGAAGATGATGACTGGCGGCGATCCGAGCGCCTTAATTCCATCTGGCATGACGATGAAGTTAAATGGCAAAAACAGTTTACTGAGTATGGAGGGTGGGATGCTCGACAAAACGGACTTCCTCTACCTAGCCGATAAAGACGTGACTTATCAGATTAATCACTCACAGAAGAGTTATTCTGTCAAGCAAAAGAGCCAGTATACACCCACCGAAAAACCCAAGGTGACCAAGACGAGTGAAACAGCCAAGATATTAGGGTACACGTGTACAAAATATCTGGTCGAGTTGACATCGGCTCGTGGTGCTACGACAAAAATGAATTACTGGGCGACCGACGAAATCAAGGGCATTGATTTGAAGACGCTGGCGAAGCAACAAGCTTCAAAGGACACCCAAGAACTGGTGATCCCTGATATTGACGGGTTCCCTCTCCGCATTGAAACCAACACGGGTCAAGCGCTCATACACATGGAGGTGGTCGATCTTAAGAAAGGCGGCTTATCGGCATCCGATTTTTCACTGCCGAAAGGTTATTCGGAGAGTAAGTAGGGAATACTAAATCTTGCAGGGCGCCCGTAGAGCCACTACGCGTGAGGGTCGCTTTGGTTTGACAATTCTGCTTGCTGGACTTTACGACTGTACTGCCACACCTGCACCGGCGGCATGACTCTCGCCATTCATTTCCTTCGAAGCTGGGTTCAGCTTGCTGCGTTGATAGCCCAAGAGGTCCATCATGCTGTCACTCGTTTGCTCTGGTGCAAACAGGCGTGTTGAAATCTCGCCATCTTCGTTCCGATCGATGAGCACATGCTTAGGGGCGGGAATGAGACAGTGTTGGATTCCGCCATATCCCCCGAGCGATTCTTGGTAGGCGCCGGTGTGGAAGAATCCGATATACAATCTTTCTTCGTCGTTGATCATCGGGAGGAACACCTCGCCAGTGTGGGCTTCCGAATTGTAGTAGTCGTGACTGTCGCACGTCAACCCTCCGATGTTCACTTTATGGAATGGATCATCCCACTTGTTGACGGCGAGGAGGATGTATTTTTGATTGAGTCCCCACACATCGGGTAGGTGGGTGATGAACGAGCCATCGATCATGTACCAGAGCTCCTTGTCGTTCTGGAGTTTTTGGTCAACCATCGAATACAGCACCGCGCCACTTTCGCCTACGGTATAGCTACCAAACTCGGTGAAGATGTTCGGTACCGGCACGTTATTCTTTTCGCAGATCCACTTGATGTTTTCCACGATCTGCTCGATCATATACTTGTAATCGTAGTGGAAAGTCAGGTTTGTCTTGATGGGAAATCCACCACCGATGTCAATAGAATCGAGCGTGTCGCAGATTTTTCTCAGTTCACAATATTTAAAAATAAACCGGCTGAGCTCGCTCCAGTAATATGCGGTGTCTTTGATGCCCGTGTTGATGAAGAAGTGCATCATCTTCAACGTGGCCTTTCCGCTGGGGCTGATCTTTTCCTTGTACAGGGAGACGATGTCGCTATAGCGAATACCGAGGCGCGAGGTATAGAACTCGAAATTCGGTTCCTCATCGGCGGCAACCCGGATCCCAACTTGGAAGTTGTTGTTCACATTCTTTTCGTACACGTCGATCTCCGACAGGTTGTCGAGGATGGGAATGCAATTCTTAAATCCGTCGTTGAGCAGTTCGCTGATATACTGGGTATACAACGGCATTTTGAAGCCGTTGCAGATAATGTATGTGTCTTTGTTGATCTTACCGCGCTCATGGAGGCTGCGGATGATCGGAATGTCGTATGCAGAAGATGTTTCGAGGTGGATGTCGTTCTTCAGAGCTTCTTCCACGACAAAAGAATAGTGCGATGACTTGGTACAATAGCAATAGGTGTACTTGCCGTTGTATTTGAATTTTTCAATCGCGTTTTTGAAGCTCGCCTGAGCGTAACGGATGTTCTCGCTGATCTTGGGAAGGTATGTGATCTTCAGTGGTGTACCATACTCGCGGATCACATCCATGAGCGGCACATCGTTGAACATCAATTCGTGATCTCTGACTTTAAATTCTTTCTGCGGGAACTCGAAGGTCTGCTCAATCAGCTCGCGGTAGCTCTTCATTTAACACGTTGTCCTTTAAATCCTACGAAGTCACTCTATCCCGAATCCGCGCTTGTTCCTGTTCCTTCTCATCTCATTGAATACGGCTTTTGGGAGCGTTGCGCTTTAGGGCAAAGTGCGAAATTGGAATAAATTTGCCATCTTTGCAATACGGCTCAAGCCAGCCGTTCAACCCCATGGCTACTCGCTGTTACCAGCGCTTCTACCGAACCGCACCTGACTACTGAAGAGGCTTTACCCGGCCCTGCGTAGGCATTTTTTTAATTCGACGGTTCAGACAGTTTAAAAAGGAACTTCTTGTGAAAGAGATAAAGATCATACAGGTAAAATCGGAAATCGGGGCAGGCACCCGCGGCGCGAGCTTGGGTGTAGAAGCGATGAAAATCGCCAGCCTAGATCTCAAATCTTCATTTTTCAAGCAGTACGATTGGGTCGAAGTGGAGAACGTCAACGAACTCCTGTTCGACGGGGCCGAGCACGCCTACGCCAAATTTATCGACGGCGTGTTGATCATGGAGGAGCGCGTGTGCTTAGAGGTATACGAGCAGTTGTTCGACGGCTACTTTCCGATCGTGATGGCCGGCGACCACAGCACCGCGTATGGAACCATTGCTGGGATCAAGAAGGCACACCCTAAAAAGAGACTAGGAATAGTATGGATCGATGCGCACGCCGACATCCACACGCCGTACACGACTCCTTCCGGAAATATGCACGGGATGTCCCTCGCGATGGCTTGCGCACTCGACAACTTTGAGCGGAAGGTGAACGATCCCAAAGGGGAAACCACCGACTATTGGGAGCAAATCAAGAACGTGGGTACACCCGGCGCCAAGATTAAGCCCGAAGACATCGTGTACATCGCCGTCCGCGACTTCGAAAAACCTGAGAACTATCTCATCAATAAGTACAACATCAACTTCATCGAAACAGAAGATGTGCGCAAGCATGGACCGGTCGTCATCGCCGAACGTGCCCGCCAGATGCTACAGCACTGCGATCTGATCTACATCTCCTTCGACGTCGATAGCCTCGATAGCCGCATCTCTCAAGGCACCGGTACACCAGTTCCAAATGGACTGACCGTGGAGGAAGCAAAGATGCTGAACGTGGCATTGTGCAAAGACCCCAAGGTGATAGCCTGGGAAATTGCCGAAGTCAATCCCACACTTGACACCGAAAACAGGATGGCTGAAAACGGGTTCGAGATCATGGAAGCAGCGACAAAATCGATTCTTAGCCGGACAATGATGACCGTGTAGAATTCACTTTTGGAGCAACTCGCTCAAAGCTTTCATGGAACTAACTAAGTTCCCGCGGATCACAGGATCAGCAATCATTCGTGGGATCGCTCCCGGCACAGATTGAACGCGGTAGGTGACCTTCACCTCATCGGCGGAAATTTGAACGATGTGCCAACTGCCGTGTAGCTCAATTCGATTTGCATCTTTTTGGATCGGCGCGAGGTGTGCATCCAAGCGCGACTTGAACATCACTAAGTACTCAACACCTGGGTTCAACTCCGTCAGGTGATATTCCATGAATGAATCTTGATCGCTCACAGGCCAAGGTAGATCGTGGCGTGAATACTCATCCCAAACCGTACTGTCGGTGCGAAGAAAGATCCGGAACTGGCTGACGTGCGGTTGCCATGTTTGAATGACCGACTCATCGCGAATGATATTCAATACTTTCTGAATGGAGGTATGAACGACAAACTGGGTCTTTAATTCACGAGAGATGATCTCCGGTGTTTTCCCCGGAAAAGGAACCCAGCGTTCGTGCATTTCGATGGGCGGTTCGTTTCGAACAAGCACGAACCCTTCTTTATCAGCCGTTTGGCCCAAAGCGTCGAGACAGAGCGCCCAAAGTACAATTGTCCAAACGAGACTTTTCATCATGTATCTATAAGACACTTTCGAGGTTTATCCCCCTCACGCCTCTGTCAAGATTTTTAACGGTGATCGGTTTTCGGATAGGCCACACCTGCTTGTCGCAAGATCTCGTCCGAAACTTCAGCCTTCATGACCATGAAGTCGTGCGTCAGAAGGTCGGACTCAATCGCCCTTTGATCCAGGCAACGCGTCACTTCGTCGATCTGGAACTCGAATCCATTGCCGGGATACGGCAACTCAATTTTTTCCTCGGGGCTTCCGGCTCGGTACACAGTGAGTCCCATAGATTTGTACCACGGTGTGTGGATCACAATGGCACCCTTCGTTCCATTGATGACGGCATCCTTCCGAGTCTCGACCACCATCGATGAAAAGAGTTGTGCCGTTGCCCCCGACTTGTACTGAAGGGTGAAACCACAACTTTCGTCCGCGCCAGTGGGTGCGAGGTGTGCCGTGGTTTGAATTTCGTCCGGGCGACCGAGCACGAACAAGGCCAGGAACAGTGGATACACGCCCACGTCAAGGATTGAACCCCCTCCCAATGCTAGGTCATACAACCTGGTGTTGGGGTCGTAGGGTTTTTGAAAACCGAAGTCCGCTGTTAAATGCTTCACTTCGCCGATGGCGCCCGCGTCGATCAATTCCTTCGCCCTTCGAACGGCAGGATTAAAACGCGACCACATTCCTTCGAGTAAAAATGTTTGATGCGTTCTAGCGGCTTTCACTAACTGTACCGTAGTCGGTGCATCGAGTGTGAGAGGTTTTTCGCAGACCACCGGTTTTCGATGTTGCAAGCATAACATCACCTGTTCTGCATGAAACGCATGAGGAGTGGCGATGTATACGACATCTACATCAGGGTCTTTTGCGAGTGCCTCGTATTGGTCGTAAACTTTAGTGGCGCCGAACTGAGACGCAAACTCACGTGCTCGATTGCCATCGCGTGAAGCAACTGCATGGATTGCTACGCGTTCGCATCGTTGCAGCGCCTTGCAGTACGAACTGGCGATGCGGCCCGGGCCAATGATCCCGTATCGATAGGTCTTCAAGCTCACTTTTGTTTGGTGAATATGATGTTGTCCGCACGTGGCACGCTCACTCTCACCCCGGTGATCACGTTTTTGTTATTCCTGGTAAACTCGAGTAACGAGTATCCTTCCCATCGAAACGTGTCATGGTACAAGTGCTCCAGTTTTGTTTTTTCAAGAGCATCATTCACAAGTACGAGCCCATTGTCTTTTACGATGATTTGAAGCACTGTCGGAATTTCTGCGCTGTAAAATTCACCGGCGTACGTTGACAGAGGCGTTTTGGGATCGATCGGTTTCACTCTCCGGTAAGTGGCGGTATCGCCTCCGTTGTTCACCCAAATGTTCCCGTCTTTTCGGAGCGCCCAAGTCATTTGATTTAGGAACAACGTGTCGGAGTGTGTTGCCTTCAGGGCGTGACCATTCGACAGCACTTGATTTGATTCTTGGTCGAAAGCGATCACGTTCAAGTCGCGCATGTGTCGATAGATACCCTTCCAGCGTTTCGCATCGGCCTCACTCAGCGCGACAGAGGAGCGAGGTTTGACTGCAACCTGCGCTGTTGGATTTTCGCCGAAGAACACCGACGCCACTTCGAAGCCTTTGGTGACGGGTGAGAATGACGCGTCGTTCGATAGCATCGCGATCGTGAGTTGTTGATCGGGAAAGTACATGAGCATGGCACGATACCCGGCCGTGGCACCACTGTGGGTGAACACTTTATGCTTTCCAAGCCACAATCTGTTTTCGATACCCGCGGCATACTCAATCGTGGTGCCGTTATTCAATTTGCCACGCTCGATTCTTTTTAGGAACACATCTTCGCCTCCCACTTGATGGAGGGCCAGCAGTCGATTCCACTTCAATAGATCGCCGGTTGTGGTGAGTAATCCACCATGTCCATGGACATTCTCAAATGGCATGGTCAGCTCATAGTGACCTTTGTTTTTGGAATATGCCTGTGCGCGACGGGGGACAATTTCTCTAAAGTTGCTTCGCCACTTGGTATTGGTCATCCCAAGCGGTTGGAAGATTCGATCATTGGTAAACTGTTGGAGCGTTTGTTTGCTTACCCGTTCAACAATCGCGGTAAGAAGCGTGTAGTTTGAATTGCTGTACGAGTACCGATCGCCAGGCCTGAAGTTCAAGGATTTTTGAAGGAAGATTTCTTGCAACGCCAGGTCGAGTGTATACACTTTTGTAGTGCGGGGCCAACCGGAGATGGCGACGACGCTGCCCCAGTCTTTGAGACCGCTAGTATGGTGGAGCAGATGCCGGATCGTGATTGGCGCTTCGTATGTTGGTAGCTCTGGGATGTATTTGCGCACATCGTCGTCTTGCGACAGTTTCCCCTCCTGTTCGAGCAGGAGAATGCTGAACGCTGTGAATTGTTTGGCGACCGAACCGGACTCAAAGATAGTTTCGGTGATGTTGGGAACCAGTCTTTCAAGGTCGGCCAGGCCAAACGCCTTGTGATAGATAATGTGATTTCCCCGGGCGATGAGAACGGATCCACCGGGCGTCGCATTATCCCACGATGCAAACAAACGATCGACTTGCGTGGCGGTATCGGCGGGTTGTGCCCATGTAGCCATGGAGACTACGCAACAGGTAAGGAAGAGTGGAAGGCGCATTTCCGAAGATAAGCGAAAGTTTTCCTTATTTTCGCACCAAATTTTACACTGATCATGAGCCAAAACCGACCGATTTCAGCCTTTATTGAGAAGAACTACTTGCATTTCAATTCTGCCGCGCTAGTGGATGCGGCCAAGGCCTATAAGAAACACATCGAGAGCGGAAAGAAGATGATGGTGACCCTCGCAGGCGCCATGAGTACGGGCGAACTCGGCATCAGCTTCGCGGAAATGATTAGGCAAAACAAGGTGCAGATCATTTCGTGCACCGGTGCCAACCTAGAGGAGGACATCATGAACTTGGTGGCCCACTCGCACTATCGCCGAATTCCAAACTACCGCGACTTGACACCCGAGCAGGAGTGGGACCTGCTGCAAAATCACTTGAATCGCGTCACAGATACATGCATTCCCGAAGAAGAGGCATTCCGCCGCCTCCAAAAGCACCTTTTCAAAGTTTGGAAAGATGCGGAAGACAAAGGTGAACGTTTGTTTCCCCACGAATTCATGTTCCGCCTCTTGAACAGTGGTGTGTTGAAACAATATTATGAGATCGATCCTAAAAACAGTTGGATGATCGCCGCGGCTGAACGCAATATGCCCATGGTGGTACCTGGGTGGGAAGACAGCACGATGGGTAACATCTTCGCGAGCTACTGTATTACAGGCGAGTTGAAACCCAGCACGATGAAGAGCGGGATCGAATACATGACATTCTTGGCCGACTGGTACACCCACCAATCAGGAACCGAGGGCATTGGATTCTTCCAAATTGGAGGAGGTATTGCCGGTGACTTCCCGATCTGCGTTGTGCCCATGTTGCATCAGGACCTGGAACGTGATAATGTACCGTTCTGGAGTTACTTCTGCCAGATCAGCGACTCGACTACGAGCTACGGCTCTTACTCGGGTGCCGTTCCCAATGAAAAAATCACTTGGGGTAAGTTGAGCATCGACACACCTAAGTTCATCGTAGAAAGCGATGCGACGATCGTGGCACCGTTGATGTTCGCGTACATTCTTGACATGTAAGAATTTCGAAAGACGCTGCCAGTGGATTTAAGTTCCGTTCTCCTTAAAAAGATTCAAGATGCATGTTCGGCACTATTCAATACCGTGCCCGACAAGTTGCAACTTCAACCCACCAACCCTGAATTTGAGGGATCGCACACGCTCGTGTGTTTCCCCATCACGAAAATATCTAGGAAGGGTCCTGAGGATACCGCGAAACTGATCGGTGACCACCTTGTAGCGAATGGTTCTATTTCGAAGTACAACGTAGTAAAGGGATTCCTAAACCTCACCCTCCACGATGCCGCGTGGGTCGAAGCTTTTCTCGCCACTTACCGGCAACCCAATTTGGGTACCCTTCCAGCGAATGGAAAGGAAATCATGGTAGAGTATTCGTCGCCGAATACCAATAAACCACTGCATTTGGGCCATCTCCGGAATAACTTCCTCGGCTGGAGCGTGAGCGAGATATTCAAAGCCAACGGCTATCAAGTTCATAAGGTGCAGATCATCAACGATCGCGGCATTCACATCTGCAAGTCGATGGCGGCGTGGCAGCTCTATGGGAATGGCGAAACCCCGGCATCGTCCGGAATGAAGGGCGATCACTTGGTGGGTAAGTACTACGTGGAGTTCGACCGCAACTACAAGGCTCAGATGAAAGAGTTGGTTGCCAACGGCATGAGCGAGACCGATGCCGAAAAGCAGGCGCCGATCATGAAGCTCGCTACTGAGATGTTGCGTGCGTGGGAAGCGAAAGATGCGAAGGTCGTCGAACTTTGGAAGACGATGAACGGCTGGGTGTACGAGGGGTTCGATCGAACCTATCAGCGGATGGGAGTCGACTTCGAAAAACTGTATTACGAATCCGACACCTACCTGCTTGGTCGTGATGAAGTGTTGAAAGGATTGGACAAGGGTGTCTTCTTCAAAAAAGACGATGGTTCCGTGTGGGTTGACCTCACCGCCGATGGCCTCGACCAAAAAGTACTCCTTCGATCCGATGGTACGTCTGTGTACATGACGCAAGACATTGGCACAGCCATGTTGCGTTTCCGTGATTTCCCTAAGATCGAGAGGCAGGTGTATACGGTGGGGAATGAACAAGAGTACCATTTTAAAGTGCTGTTCTTGATCCTTGCCAAGTTGGGATATAGCTGGGCGAAAGAATGTTATCACTTATCGTATGGAATGGTAGATCTTCCAACGGGCAAGATGAAGTCGCGTGAAGGCACCGTGGTAGACGCCGACGACCTGATGCAAGAAATGGTCGATGAAGCCGAAAAGCAAACACGCGAGTTGGGCAAGGTGGACGAGATGACGGAAGCTCAAGCACGCGACCTGTTCGAGATGATCGGTATCGGGGCTTTGAAGTATTTCTTGTTGAAGGTCGACCCGAAAAAGCGCATGATGTTCGATCCTGCCGAGTCAATCCAATTACAAGGACACACAGGCCCCTTCATCCAGTATACGCACGCGCGAATTTGTGCATTGATCCGGAAGGGTGAATCGATGGGTGTGACGATTACTGAAAGTGATATCCAAACGATCGCGACCTTGGAGCCTGTCGAGCGGGATGTGTTGTTTGCCATCAGCCAGTATCCGCAGAAGTTGGCGGAAGCGGCCCGCGAGTATGCGCCATCGGTGATGGCTAACTATGCATACGATTTGGCAAAGGGCTACAACCAGTTTTATCAAACCGTTCCTGTCTTTGCCGAAACGGACCCCGCTAAGCTCAAGTTCAGGATGGCATTTTCTAAAGTGGTAGCCACGCTCATCAAGCAGTCGATGTTGTTGCTGGGCATCCGGGTTCCGGATCGCATGTAAGCGTGCGCAACCGCTTTCATAATTTTCAATTAAGGACACATGGAGAGTTCAACAGCATTCCCTTGGTCAAATTTCATTGAGCAGGCGATCACGATAATTCCCGAGTTGTCGAATGCGACTCCGTGGGGACTGAAGGTGGATGAAATTGTCCTTCGAAAAATCTCGCAACTGGATTCTGAGTACCACATTGAGGAGAGTATTGCCATTCATCGAACCGCCGTCGTGGAAAGTGGTGTGGTCTTAAAAGCACCCGTGATCATTGGCCCAGGTTGCTTCATCGGTGCACATGCGTACCTGCGTGGTGGAGTGTGGTTGTTAGGTAAAAACTCCGTCGGACCAGGGTGCGAATTGAAGTCCTCGATCTTATTCCCTGAAACCAACCTAGCTCACTTCAACTTCGTCGGTGATTCTGTATTGGGGTCGCGTACAAATTTTGAAGCAGGCTCGATTATCGCGAACCATTACAACGAACGTGACAACAAGGAGATATCGGTGATTGTGAACGAAGCATTGACAAAGACAGGTGTCACCAAGTTTGGTGCGTTGGTCGGCGATGGTTGCCGGGTGGGCGCCAATGCAGTGTTGTCTCCGGGTACAATCCTGAAACCCAATCGGATTATAGACCGCCTGCAACTCGTGTGCGACGTGAAGGAATAGCCACTTGCCCTGGACAGCTTTTTACCGCCCCTCGTCGAGGAAATGCCCGCCGAAGTAGCTTCTGGACCGCACAATGTCGGGTTCGTCGAAATTGTGACGCCGACCGAGTAACGCCCCTTTGAATTAACAGAACAATATGTTTGCTTTCGTTGTTATTCGTTCCTAACCGATCTACCAACCATGAAAACGCTCTTAATTTTCGTATTGACCCTCGTGCTACTGTCGATTTTTCCAGTTACAAAGGCAAGACCTTGCTGATCGTGAACACCGCATCAAAGTGTGGTTACACACCACAATATGCCGACCTTCAAGCTTTGAATGACAAATACAAGGATAAGGTTGTGATCCTCGGTTTCCCAGCGAACAATTTCGGTGGGCAAGAACCTGGCTCGAATGGCGAGATCGCGGAGTTTTGCCAAAAGAACTATGGCGTGACCTTCCAAATGTTTGAGAAAATTTCAGTGAAAGGCGACGACCAACACCCGCTGTACGCGTGGCTAAAGGAGAAGACGGGACAAGAACCCACTTGGAACTTCTGCAAGTACCTCGTGAAACCCGATGGTACCGTGAAGTTCTTCAACTCTAAAGTGAAGCCGACAGACGCGCAGATCACCAGCGAACTGTAATCATTCGTCAAGACCGGGACAGATATTCGTATTTGTCCCGGTTATTTTTTTCATCTTTGGCCGAACGAGTCACGATCATCCGGAGATGTTCTTCGATAAAAAGCAAGCCCCAGAATCCATTTACGATATCAAAACGCGGTCACTCGACGGGCGCGAGATAGATTTTAGCCAGTACCGCGGTAAGAAACTCCTTATTGTCAATACCGCTTCCAAGTGTGGCAAAACCCCTCAGTATGCTGGGTTAGAAAAGCTTCACGAGGAACACGGTAAGGATATTACGATACTTGGTTTCCCTGCAAACAATTTCCTGTGGCAAGAACCCGGGAGCAATGCCGACATCGCGGCATTCTGCGAGAGAAACTACGGCGTGAAATTTCAGATGTTCGAGAAGATATCGGTAAAGGGATCTGATCAGCATCCCCTGTACGCTTGGCTCCAATCGAAGACCGGCCAAAAGCCCGATTGGAATTTTGCGAAGTACCTCGTCAATGAAGATGGATCGGAGGTAACGTTTTTCAACTCGAGCGTGCAACCACTCGACAAGGCAATCCTCGACAAGGTCCACTCATCGTAATTCACTCATGTTCAAGAAACTGCTCGCGGCGAAACCGTATTCCGTCGATCTTGGTATCCTGATTTTTCGAATAGCGACGGCCGGTATTCTATTGTTGCATGGTTGGCCCAAACTTCGCGACTTCGGTCGTTGGGCTGGCGATTTCCGCGATCCGATCGGAATAGGAAGTACGGGGTCTTTGATCCTCGTCATCGGCGCCGAGGTGTTTTGCTCAGCACTAGTCTTGATCGGACTGTTCACTCGGTTGGCGCTGGTACCCATGATCATTACCATGTGTGTGGTTATCTTCGTGGTTCACGCGAACGATACCGTCCGGCAGAACGAGGTGCCCATTTTTATCTTGTCCGGTTGCGTTGCGATCTTTGTCACCGGACCGGGTAAGTACTCAGTCGATCAGTTGATGAAGTGACGTGATATGAACGCTTGGCTTTCGGCATTTCGCTTAAGAACTCTTCCGCTCTCCCTTTCTTGCATCGGCATGGCGGGCTTTTTAGCAGCTGCCAATGGAAGCTTTAACGGTTCCATCTTTCTCCTCTGTTGTTTGACCACCATTTTCCTGCAGGTACTCTCCAACTTAGCCAACGACTACGGCGATTCGATCAATGGCGCCGATCACTCCGGTCGGAAAGGTCCGCAGCGTGCAGTACAGTCCGGCGCCATCAGCGCAAGCCAAATGAAGGCAGCCGTGATCGTGTTTACCGGCCTCTCGCTGGCGAGCGGAATCTCACTCTTGCTCCTGGTGTTTGGACTCGATTGGAATGCTTTGCTTTTCTTTTTGACCCTAGGGCTATTGTGCATCGCTGCAGCAATCGCTTACACCGTCGGACGCAAACCTTATGGATATGCTGGTCTCGGCGACTTGTCGGTCCTGATCTTTTTCGGATTAGTTGGAGTGTTGGGCTCGTTCTACCTGTTCACGCGCGAATTAAATTGGCCCGAAGTATTACCCGCTTTGTGTTGTGGTTTCTTCTCGATCGCGGTCTTGAACATCAATAATATTCGGGACATCGATTCCGACAAAGCGGCTGGCAAGTATTCAATCCCGGTACGGATCGGTAAACAGAATGCGATCGTCTACCATTGGGTGCTCCTCGTTGCCGGGTTCGCTTCAGCTTTTGCCTACACGTTGCTGCACTTCCAATCGTTGTGGCAGTTTCTCTTCGTTCCCGTAGTAGCGCTGATGGTGCGCAATGGCCTTGCCGTGACCAAGTTGCCGTCCGAAAAACTGGATCCTTGGCTTCGTCAAATGGCCGTGAGCACGTTGTTATTCGTGCTCACGTTTGGAATTGGGTTGATACTCGCGGGTGGTTAAAAACTACTTCTGAAGCACCGCATCGCCCGAGCCGGTGGAAATAGTGATTCGGTTCGTTCCCTTGCCTTTTACGACGGTTTTCACAATCGTCGCATCGTTGCCGCCATTGTCGATTTCTTCAACGTGATCAAACGCAAACGGTGCTGAGATATTTCCATGCCGCTTGCTAGCCTTCATCACAATTTCGCCTACAATTTCATTCCCATTGTATTGCAACTCGGCGTCACCCGATCCCGATGTAATTGTGAGATCGAATGTCACGGTTGCAGCGAGCCCCACACGTGCCCGGCCGCTGCCAGTGGTGAATTTGCTCGCGCCGGCAATTGTGATCTTTGATGCTGAAATGTCACCACTGCCGGTCGTCGCACGGACAGCTGTTTTGGAATCGCGGATTTGAATGTCTCCCGATCCACAGGTAAGGCTTAGTTCGCCTTCTGCGTTTGATACTTCGAGATCGCCGCTACCGGTATTGAAGGTGCCTTCGCCATTGAAACCAGAAACTTCAATGTCGCCGGATCCAGTGGTGGCACGAACCGCGCCTTTGATGGTATCGAAAGACAGATCGCCCGAACCTGAACGGACACGCATGTCGGCAGACGTTCCGGAAGCTGAAAAATTCCCTGATCCGGTAGAGTACTCGATCGCGACGCCATCAGGAATGGTGACGGTCCACCAGGATTCCCCATGGTCATTGTTTCGACGGTTAGATTCTTCAATCAGCAACATCGACCCAACTTGGCTGAAGCGCGGGCTGAAGTCTTGATCGTAGGTATGTTTGATTTCGACGAGGACGGCTGATCCACTGCCTTTCTTGATGGTACAGTTTCCCGATCCGGTCGTCATTTCAACTTTGTTCACGCCGGTGAATGATTTACTGATGGTGCGTTGTGCAAAGGTCGGAACGACGACGGCGACCAGCGCGAGGACACATACGAGGAAGCGAATTTTCATGGCATCATGGTTTAGGCGGGAAAGACCCGGAGTCGTGAGCGCCGTTGCACCGAAGCTCAAATCTTTTTTTGGAGGAACTTTTCTAGCACCGCCAGTTCAAGTTTCTGGCGGGGGACCCCAAACCTCGTGTCGTTGTGGTGGAAAGGAATCCGCTCCCCCGTATCTAGGTAGCCATGGCGCAGGTACCATGCGAGTAGTTCCGCGCGTGCAGAGATGACCGTCATAAATGTGTGACTACAGCCCTGCTGGAGGGCAAACTCTTCGGCCGCAGCAAGGAGTTGCTTTCCAATTCCGCCGCCTTGAATGGAAGGTTCGACCGATAGCATTCCGACGTATAGGCGATGGCCGTTCTTACGAAGCTCCATACACCCCACGATGCGACCACCTCGTTCGAATTTCATGATGGTTACATCAGGGTTGGCCACCAATTCAACGAGCGCTTCCGCATCGGTACGATTCCCATCGATGAGGTCCGTTTCAGTAGTCCAACCTTTACGGGAATGTTCTCCCCGGTAAGCCGAATTGACAAGTTGTGCGATAGTTGCAAGGTCCGAGACCGACGCTTTTTGTATCATGGGTTCGTCGCGATTTTGTGTAAATTTACTTACCACGATAAAAATCTAAATCAGCTATGAAGAAGATTCTTGTTCCCACCGATTTCTCAAAGAATGCACAGATTGCCACGCGCGCAGCCGCCGACATCGCACGTCGGTCCGGCGCCGACCTCATATTGTTGCACGTCGTCGAAGAAGTGAGTGGAGGATCTTTTAATGTCGAAGGTGAGGTATCATTCGACGATGTCGAGGACAAGCTCTTCAACTTGCAAATGTTGCGAAAGGCCCGGAAGGACCTCGAACGCGCTGTCATGGATCCATCGTTCGCCGATGTCAATGCCGACGGTTTCCTTCGCGTTGGAAGCCCATTTCATGCCATTCGTACCATGCTCGACGAACATAAGTTCGACCTCGTGGTGATGGGTACCTCAGGTCACACCAAGCTAGAGGAAATGCTCATTGGGACGAACACCGAGAAAGTTGTCCGCTTGTCGCGATGCCCAGTGCTTACGGTAAACAAGCAACCTGCTACCACCGATTTCAAGAATATCGTTTATGCGACGGCAATGGATAAAGATGAGGAGGTATTCTCACGTATCGTGAAACGGACACAACAAATTTACAACTCGACCATTCACTTGGTCCGAGTTAACACACCGGGTGATTTCCAACGCGACTATACCGTGAAAGACTACATGGCACGCTTCGCTAAGAAGTTAGGCCTGCGCAACTACACGATCAATGTCTATAACGACATGCAGGTGGAGGAAGGGGTGATTCGTTTCGCCGACAGCATCGACGCCGATCTTATCGCGATGGCGACCCACGGACGAACAGGATTCGCTCACGTAATTGCCGGAAGCGTGGCAGAAGAAGTCGTTGGTCACGCCAAGCGGCCCGTGCTCACGTTCGTGGTCAAGCACTAACGGCAGCGTCTAAGGCGGCAAGCTCTCCTTTTACGTAAGAGGTTAAGCCCGGTAGTGTATTCAAATCGAGTCCCCAAAAGGACACGTTGGCGAGAACCCTGGTCGCCACTTCTTCGCGTGGACCCTTCCAAACTTCTTGGAAGAAGGCAATCACGTCGGGCGTGTCGTTTACGGGAAGTCGCTCGCCTTTCCATTCCCCTTGATAGAATCGAATGAGCGCCGCTAGTGCGTGTAGCAAACGTTTTGGGAGTTGTTTGCGTGTGTCGATATAAGCTAGGACCGAGGGAAGCACCCGTACTTTGTATTTCGAGATCGAATTCAACGCGATGCTCGCCAGTTCATGCTTGATGAATGGGTTACTAAACCGTTCTATTACTTCTCCGGCAAATTGTTCCAACTCGTCTTTCGGGAGATCTAACGTCGGAATGATTTCCTCTGCCAGAGCTGCCGCAAGCCAGCTACCAATTTGCGGGTCGTTGACAGACTCGCGAACAGTGCGAAAGCCTTTCAGATATGCCACCGGAACTAAGGCCGTGTGAGCGCCATTCAGGATTCTAACTTTTCGCGTTCGGTAGGGTGTGATGTCGGGAACAAACTTCACCTTGAGCCCCGCCTCTTCGAATGGCAGCTTGGATTGGATAGAAGGTGGAGCTTCAATTACCCAAAGGTGAAAAGGTTCTGCCATCACCACCAATTGGTCGTCGAATCCGATTCGTTCTTGAATGTTGGCGATCGTCTCCTTCGGAAAACCTGGTACAATGCGGTCGACCAGCGTATTGCAAAAATGAACATGTTCGCTCACCCAATTCTTGAAATCCTTCGGGAGTTGCCAGAGGTCTGCATATCGCTCTACAGCCGATTGAAGTTGGCTTCCATTTTTGTCAATCAACTCGCATGGAATTACCGCAAGTCCTTTATCAGAAGCTCCATTGAACGTCGACCACCGTCGATGTAGAAATTGGGTCACCTTTGCCGGAAACGAATCGGGGAGGATGTCAAACCGGGTGTCTTTTTCGTTGAAGGCAATACCTGCTTCGGTCGTGTTACTAAAGACAAATTGAAGTTCTGGGATTTCTGCAAGTGCGAGATACTCCTCAAAATTGGTGTAGGGATTGATCGCGCGTTGCACACATCGAACGAGTCGATCTTCAGATACAGGTGTTCCTTGCTGAAGGCCATTGAGGACGACATGATAAAGTCCGTCCTGCCGGTTGACGGCGTCAGCCATTCCTTGGCGGATAGGCTGTACGATTACGACGTTGCCGTTGAAGTTGGCGCGCTCATTCATAATGTCGATCATCCAGTCGACGAACGCGCGGAGGAAATTCCCTTCTCCAAACTGAACAACTTTTATTGGACGGGCAGGAGCCGCCACTGCTTTGCGATTCAACGGGGTAAGCATCGTTCCCAAATCAGTTTGTCACGCGAAATTGAAGTAGTTCTTGGCATTGTGGTAGCAGACATCGCTCACGATCTGCCCAAGCCATTTTTCGTCGGCGGGCAACTCGCCACGTTCTACATCGCGACCTATCAAGTTGCAGAGGATGCGTCGGAAGTATTCGTGGCGCGGGAACGATAAGAAGCTTCTGCTGTCGGTCAACATCCCGATGAAACAACTCAGCAAGCCCATGTTCGACAGGGTGTTGATCTGCTTTTCCATTCCATCTTTTTGATCGAGGAACCACCAAGCCGACCCGAACTGCATCTTACCACGCACGGAACCGTCGTTGAAGTTCCCTATCATGGTGGCCATCACTTCGTTTTCTGAGGGATTGAGATTGTACAACACGGTTTTCGTGAGCTGATTGGTATTGTCGAGTTGGTTTAAAAACTTCGCAAGCGACGAAGCCTGCAGGTAATCACCAATGGAATCGAATCCAGTGTCGGGTCCAAGCTCACGAAGCATCCTGGCGTTGGTATTGCGAACAGCACCGAGATGGAACTGTTGGGTCCAACCTCGTTTGTGATACATCTTACACAGCTCGATGAGTAAGTAGTATTTGAAAGTCTGAGCTTGCTTCGAATCGACGGTTTTCCCGGCCATCACATCGAGGAAAATCTGCTCCGGACGATAAGGGCTATCTTCTTCGAAGTATAAAGATTCTAACCCGTGGTCAGAAAGGCGCCCGCCATTCACATGGAAATATTCGGCGCGACGATCGAGGGCAGCGACCAAATCGCCGTAACTCTTGATTTCTAAGCCACTCACTTGGGCGAGTTTCTCCACGTATGCTCGATAGCTGGCGGGTTGCTCAATGGCATACGCCTTGTCGGGACGGAAGGCAGGGAATAAGCCAATTTTATATCCTTCTTTTTTCACCGACTGGTGGTATTCGAGCGAGTCGATCGGGTCGTCGGTGGTACACACCGTGACGACCTTCATGCGTTCAAGCAATCCCCGTGTAAAAAAGTCCGGTGTCGCGAGATGGTCACCCGCTTTTTGATAGATGCGTGCGGCGCTCTCCGGCTTTAGGAGTTCTTCGACACCAAAGTAACGCTTGAGTTCGAGGTGTGTCCAATGATACAATGGATTGCGCATCGTGTATGGAACGGTATACGCCCACTGATTGAACTTCTCTTCGTCGCTACCGTTTCCTGTGATGAATTTTTCATTGACTCCCAACGTACGCATCGCGCGCCATTTGTAGTGATCTCCGGCGAGCCACACCGCCGTCAGATTTTCAAAACGCCGGTTGACTGCAATATCATGCGGCGACAAGTGACAGTGGTAGTCAATGATCGGCATATTTGCTGCATAACCGTGATAAAGCCTGCGAGCAAATGAGTTCTCGAGCAGGAAGTCTTCCGTAATAAATGACGGTGTCAATTTGGATGTCTGGGCGTTCAAGGTTACTTCTTTTTGAGAGATGATTGACGGACAATCAATTCCGGTTTAAGAACAATTTTCTGAGGGATGAATTTCACTTGTCCCTTGGTGATTTCTTCTAGGAAGATTTCTGCGGCAGCGTTTCCCATCCGCATGCTGTGTTGATCTACTGCCGTCAGTGTCGGTTCCGTACAATAGGTAAACTGTTCGTTACTGAAAGCTACGAGCGCAACGTCGTCCGGAATCTTGAAGCCTCGTTCTTTGAGCACTTGCATCGCCCCCAAGGCTCCAAGTGCGCTGGCAGAAAACACGGCGTCGGGTAAGGTCGGGAGTTCGAGCAATTTTTCCATGCACGCGCGACCGTCTTCGAGTTGCAGGTTGCTCTCCACAACCAGGCTTTCGTCGAAGGGAAGACCGTTTGCTTCGAGCGCTTCACGATATCCACGCATTCGATCTTTATAGATACTAATCTTCTTGATGTTGGTAAAGTGAGCGATCCGTTTGCAACCTTGCTGAATCAAGTGTTCAACTGCTTTGTAGGAACCGAGGTAATCGTCGATCACGACATGGCTCACTTCCAAGTCGCTATTCGAGCGATCGAAGAGTACCAGAGGGATGCCTTTTTCTTTCACCTTCATGAAATGACTGAAGTCATCGGTCTCCTTTGCAAATGAAGCGATGATGCCATCGACTTGCGCGTTGAGCAATGCATCTACCGTCTGGACTTCCTTCTCGTAGTTGTCGTAACTCTGGCAGATCATCACGTTGTAACGCGACTTATTCGCGACTTCTTCGATACCACGTACCACGGACGAGAAAAAACTCCTGTCTACGGAAGGAACGATAATGCCGATGATGTTGCTTCTTCCGTTGCGCAGCGCTGCAGCAATGTGGTTGGGCTGGTAATTGAGTTTCTCGGCAACTTTGAGAACAGCCTTCTTGGTTTCGGCACTGATTCGCGGGTGATCTTTCAGCGCACGCGAAACAGTGGAAGCCGTAATGTTAAGCTTCCGGGCAATGTCATGGATGGTGGTTTTTTCTCTCTTCATCGCACGATCAATTTTCATTCGCGGGCTTGCCAATTGTTGCCAAGATACCACCGTCGACGTATATCACTTGTCCGTTCACAAAGTTGCTTGCTACCGATGACAAAAACACGGCTGTCCCCACTAAATCGTTGGGGTCACCCCAACGACCGGCGGGTGTCCGTTGCACGATGAAGTCGTTGAATGGATGTCCATCGACTCTGATTGGTACCGTTTGCTCGGTCGCGAAATATCCCGGACCGATGCCGTTCACTTGAATGTTGTACTTCGCCCACTCGGTGGCAAGGTTGCGTGTCAACATTTTCAGGCCTCCCTTGGCGGCAGCATAAGCCGACACGGTGTTGCGGCCCAGCTCACTCATCATCGAACACATGTTGATGATCTTGCCGGCCCGGCGAGCAATCATGCCTTTCGCCACAGTTCGCGCAACGCGAAACGGCGCCACGAGGTTTACGTCGATCACTTGCTGGAAATCACTCGTGGCCATATCGATTGCAGGCGTTCGCTTGATGATCGCGGCATTGTTGATCAGGATGTCGATCGGGCCTTGTCGTTCAATGTGCTCGATCGCTCGAGTGACCTCCTCTTCGCTGGTTACATCGAACAAGAACCCGGTCGCGCTGAAACCTAATTTTTGGTAAGAAACAATCGCTCCCTCAAGGCGTTCGCGGGAATGACCGTTGATGTACAGAGTAGCCCCTGCATCTGCGAGGCCCTTGGCCATCGCCATACCTAGGCCATGGGTTCCCCCAGTGATCAAAACCCGCTTCCCGGTGAGGTCGAACAATTTCATTTGAGATCGTTGATCGTGACGGCATCCATATCGCTATAGTCGAGGTTTTCACCAGCCATGCCCCAAATAAATGAGTAATTGGCGGTGCCTGCTCCGGAGTGGATCGACCATGGTGGACTGATGACCGCCTGGTGGTTGCGCACCCAGATGGCGCGGGTTTCTTGCGTAGGCCCCATGAGATGACATACAGCATGGCCTTCCGGCACTTCGAAGTAGAAGTAAGATTCCATCCTGCGTGAATGCACGTGTGGCGGCATGGTGTTCCAAACACTTCCGGGTTGTAACTCGGTAAGTCCCATTTGAAGTTGACAGGTTGGAAGTACACTGTTGACTAAGAACTTGCGAATGATGCGATGGTTAGACGTGGTCGGTGATCCGGTCTCGACGGCGTCGGCTTCGTGGAGGGCAACTTTTCGACTCGGGTGCGTGGTGTGCGCCGGTGCTGAGTTGAAATAGAAGTAGGACTGGCCGCCCTCTTTTGATTCGAAGGAGACATCTTTGATGCCGCGACCCAAGTAGAGGGCGTCTTTGTTGTCTAGCGTATAGCGGATGCCATCGGCGACGACTGTTCCTGGGGCGCCGACGTTGATGATGCCGAGTTCGCGTCGTTCGAGGAAGTGTGCGGCCTTGAGCTCAGGGAATGCGGAGAGTTTCAGTTCATGGGCGGTGGGCATGGCTCCACCAATGACGAGACGGTCGTAGTGCGAGTAGGTATATTGAATGGACCCTCGGATGAAGATGTTAGACACGAGGAAGTGTTCGCGGATGGCGGCCGTGTTCAGCGATGCGAATTGTGTGGGGTGGAGGGCGTATCGCGAGGAGTAGCTCATGGAAGATAAATATGCAAAACGGTTTGCGTAATCGGTTGCGCAAGAATAGTTATTTTTTTGACCTAAAGTTGCTGGATCGAGCAGGATGGAGCGGTACACGCTTCATTTTCGAGCCTATTTTGGCTTGATTAATGGGGTTTTTCGAATTAATTCGACCTTAAAGTTTGCAATTCATCCGATGAACCTCTAAAATGCAATCGATTGCGCACTTTCAAGATTATATGCACCTCTTTCGCGGTAGCATTCGCGGGCTGCACGATCCCGTCGAAACTCGAAGCGCCACGCGCGCTCTACATAGATGTGTATAATCCAACGGGATATGAGCGAGCATATCCCGTAGTTTCGATCCAAATCAAAAGAATTACTGAGAGATACCCCTCGTTCAATCCAGAAGCCTTCTACGCCGTCGACCAGCAACTGGAAGTAGCCAGCCAAGTAGTGGAAAAGTCAATCATCGTCGCACTCGCGCCTCTGAAACCTCATGAGCGGCGCACGATCACTTTCTTTTATTCAGAAGCCGGGAGTTTTCAGCATGCCTACCAACAACGTGCGCATGCGGAACTCTCTCACAAAGTAGGAGGGGAATGGAAAGGACGTGAATACATCGGCGGTGCATTTCAAAACATAGACTCGCTGCGCGTACCTGGCGAACATAAAGACCACTCCTGGTACCTTCGCTACGAAGGCCCCGGTTGGGAATCCGACCTGGTTGGATACCGGCTGTACTTAGATCAACGAAATGCGGTCGATGTTTTTGGTAAGACGACACATGACATGGTGTTGGCAGGCGTGGGTCAAGATGGTTTCGATTCCTACCACCAACGTCAGCCTTGGGGAATGGACATTATGAAAGTTGGAAAGTCACTCGGTCTCGGTTCTATCGGTATGTGGGTCGACTCCAGCGCCGTTCGCGTAGAGCACACCGACAGCGTCACGTCAGCGATTCAGGCCGATGGCCCAATCTACTCGTCCATACGGAACCGCTACTATGGTTGGAAGACGAAATATGATACCGTCAATCTTGTGTCTAGATTGGGCATCTTTGCGGGACAAAGGTTCACTGTCAACACGCTTGAGTTCAATCGCCCGCTTCGAGGCAAGTTTTGTACAGGTGTCGTGAAGGACGCGGCTGCGCGGGTCTTCCAAAGTCCAGGATCGGATTCAACGATGGGCTTTGTCGCCACCTGGGGCAAGCAAAGCCTCGCACGGGATCAGCTTGGACTCGTCGTGTTCTTTGAACACAAGTATTTCGCGGCGTTCCGGCAAGATCAATACAGCCATATCGTGGAGATCCGGCCCGATGCTGCGAACGTGGCGGTTGTGTGGTTTGCTGCGGCTTGGGAACAAGAGCCGGGTGGGATAAAGGAAGAATCAGATTTCATCTCGTACCTTGAGAAAACGGCACGCGAATTGGCCCAACCGGTCGTTGTGTCTTTGCATTGACCTACATGAAACGACCTATCCTGCTACTTATACTCGTTGTCCACGCTTGTTTGGGTTTTGGTCAGACCACCAAGGGTTTGTTCGTGGTGACGCGTCAAAATCCGAAGGCAGGGGAACAACGAGTGTTGTTTATAGATGAACAAAAATTGGAGGAGAACGGAGCACTCGCGGTGGGTCGCGACTTCGATATCATCAATCAAAATTCGGGGAAGCGATTGGAAAAGACGATCGTGAGGCAAGGCAATCGCGTATTGGCCAAACTCAACGTCACTTTCGAATCTGATGAACCGGTGTTTGCTTTCTCGGTTGTTCCGAACACACAAATACACATTACCCCGGTTGAGGGGGAGGTGGTGGAGGATCCTCAGTTAACGATCACATACCTGCGAGGGTGGGCATCGTTTCAAGCAAGTGGGCATAAAGTGGATAGATGGTCTGACCAGATCATTCAGTCGACGCTATCATTCTATCCCGATCCAGCGACGCTCCCGATCTATGCTCCCGGGAACTATAGTTATGAGTATGCCTTCTTTTTGAATGCAGCTTTCCTTCGGTGGCAACAAAACCACCGACCCGAGTACTTGCAATACTTGCGAAAGTGGGCCGACCGTTTTATCGATTCACACGGCACGCTGAACCCGAAACACTACAAGGTGGCGGACTACCGCCTCGACGATTTACTTCCGGGTCGTCTTTTTCTCTCGTTATATGAGGTCACGAAGGAAAGTCGATACAAGGGGGCGGCAGATCATTTGAAGCAGCAACTGCAGTATCAGCCACGGACATCTGAGGGTGGGTATTGGCACAAGCAAATGTATCCTTACCAAATGTGGCTCGACGGTGTGTACATGGCCGATGTGTTCACGATGCAATACGCAAGCATGTTCAACGATCCTGCTTTATTCAAGGAGTCGATGCGCCAGATTAGATTGGTTCATGAACGCAATGGAGACCCAAAGACGGGTTTGCTTTATCATGGCTGGGACGAATCGTTGAACGACGTGTGGGCAAATGAAGAGACCGGAACGTCGCCGGAGTTTTGGAGTCGCGGCATTGCCTGGTACATGATGGCGTTGCTTGAATGCATTGATTATGTGCCGCTCGAAAGCCCTGACAGGAAAGAGCTTGGCATGTTGTTCCGTGAGCTCACGCGTTCGGTGTTGAAGTTTCAAGAGCCGAAGACTGGCTTGTGGTATCAAGTGACGAACAAAGGTTATGAACCTCGCAATTGGTTCGAGACTTCCGCGTCGGCCATGTTTGCCTACGCTTTTGCGAAAGGTCATAGAAAAGGAATTTTGGATAAGACTTACCTCGATGCGGCTAGAAAGACTTTCGAGACATTGAAACGCGATTACATTTTTTTCGACCAGCAGGGTCGTTTATACCTGGATGGCACGGTGAAGATTGGAACCTTGAACCCAAAAGTGTCGAAAGGTGATCTTGATTATTACGTATCGACTGAACGAAGGGTGAACGACTACAAAGGCCTAGGGGCGTTGCTTTATTTAAGCCTTGAGTTAGAAAACTGACCGTCATTCGAAGTGAACTCTATATTTTGAGTCGCAACGAACAAAAATCGAGCACGACGATTGAGGTATACCCTCATTTAGTCTTTTTAAGAACATCGTCCCACGAAACAAGATTCTTGTGCTCCTCAGATTCCTGAAAGGATAGATAGACCTCCTTTTTTTGCTCATCTGTAAGTGATTTCCAAATTTGTCCTTCTTGAGAGCCCTCACTCAGCTTTAAGAAATCGTAGATGGTTCGCAGCAATTGCTCATTTCATGTCGTTAAGTTAAGAGGGGGAAAGGAGGATATCTCGCCCCTTTCTTTGATCGCCGTAGCCCTTTGGCGAAGGTGGTCAGGGGCTTAACAGCGTGGTGTTGTTCGTTTGCTATGATATTGCGCCCCTTGCAGGGGCTCATTTAGCGGTAGTGATCTTAACTTAGTGACATGGATTGCTCATTATCTATCTTGTCCACGATTTTGTGAAGATTCGATTTTAATTCAATTGTGCTCATTACTCTTTTCTTTAAACATCGATTTAACGATTTTCTTCTGAAACCGTTTCGTCACACGGCGTCGCGTACTAAACGAGACATTGTTAATGATTTAATCGATGCTGTTCGGATCCAGACTCTTCCCAAAAGCGAACCCTCAATTGCCCACTCACAACCAACAAGGATTGAGTTCGCCCCTTAATTCTTAATTCTAAATTCCGAAGTCAAAATTTGAGTAGAGTCTGTCCCTCACTCGCACTCATCTTTGGTTTTTCCCTCACAACCCACACGGATTGAGTTCGCCCCCAAATTCTCAATTCTCAATTCTTAATTCTAAATTTTCAAAGCGAAACCCCTCTCTTCCAAGGTATAAAATCATCCTGTCCTAACTCCACGGCCTTAGCATGTGTCTTTCCACTGGCGACATCGATGATGAATTCCAATATTTCTTCGCCTGTTTGTTCGATGGTCTTTTCTCCCGAGATGATACCGCCTGTGTTGAAGTCGATGATATCGGGCATGCGTTGAGCAAGTTTGGTGTTGGTCGATAACTTGATCACCTGGCTCACAGGGTTGCCGGTGGGCGTTCCCAAACCGGTTGTGAACAGGATGATTTGGGCGCCCGACCCTGTTGTACCCGTGGTGCTTTCGACGTCGTTGCCAGGTGTGCAGAGCAAGTTGAGTCCTGGCTTCTTGATGTATTCGGCGTATTGAAGTACGTCCGCCACCGGTGCCGTGCCTCCCTTCTTCGCAGCTCCGGCGGATTTCATCGCGTCGGTGATCAGTCCGTCCTTGATGTTGCCAGGCGATGGATTCATGTCGAAACCTGAGCCGACAGCTTCTGCGGCGCTCGAGTAGGTGCGCATCAGTTGGATGAAGAGATCGCCAGCGCTGGTTTCATCACAACGATCGATCAAGTTTTGTTCGACGCCGCAGAGTTCGGGAAATTCCGAGAGGATTGTACTGCCGCCAAGTGCTACGAGTAAGTCGGAGGTGTGACCGATAGCAGGGTTTGCGGAAATGCCCGAGAAGCCATCGGAGCCTCCACACTTAAGACCTACCACGAGTTTGCTAAGCGGTGCAGGTTTGCGTTCGATCTTATTCGCCTCCACCAGGCCGAGGAAAGTCTTTTGAATAGCGGTGGTGAGCATCTCTTGTTCGGTACCCGATTGTTGTTGGTCCAAGATAATGACTGGCTTCGACCCAGTCGGGTCGAGTTGCTTCCAACGTTTTTGCAGCGATTCGATTTGTGCATTCTGACAGCCGAGGCTGAGGATCGTAGCGCCAGCCACGTTCGGATTGTGAATGTATCCCGCAATCAATGCGCAGAGTGTTTCCGAATCTTGCCGCGTCCCGCCGCAGCCACCTTGATGGTTCAGGAATTTGATTCCATCGATGTTCTTGAAGATGCGTTCGCGCTTGGCAGGTGCATGTCGAGCGGGAGTTGTCGCGATGGCGCCGCCCTTATTTTCCTTTAGTTGTTGAACGAGGTCGTGCACGTAGTCTTGGTAGACGTTTGGCTTTCCGAAGCCTAGTTCGTCGATGAACGCTTGGCGCAACACGTCGACGTTTCGATTTTCACAGAACACGAGCGGGACGACGAGCCAATAGTTGGCTGTTCCCACCTGGCCATCGGCGCGGTGATACCCGAGGAAGGTTCGACTTTTCCATTTGGATACGTCGGGGGGTGTCCACGAGTAGTTTTTGGACTTAGACGTGTATGGACTTGATTTATGTTTGACGTTGTGGGTTCCGATGACGTCGCCGGCTGCGATGGGTTGGGTGGCTTTACCGACGATGCCGCCGTACATGATTACTTCCTCGTCGAGTTGGAGGGGACGGTCGAGGAATTTGTGTTTCGCGGGCACGTCGTGGACCAGTGTGAGGGATGTTCCGTTGTCGGAGATTTTCTCGCCGGCGGGCAGGTCGGTAAGTGCGACGTATACGTTGTCGGCGGGGTGAATTTTGAGGAATTTACTGGCCATATGGTGAAAATAACTACCTTGCGCGCAATCGATTGCGCAAGGTATGTAACGAAATGTTGTTGCACAAATAAAACATAGGCCCACATAACAACCCGTTCACGACCCAAAATTTTATTCCTAGATTCCATCTTCAACCCATCGCCTCGAGGCACAAATGAAGAAAGTAGTCACACTCGGTGAAATCATGCTCCGACTCTCGTCGCCAGGACACGAACGTCTCACGCAATCACATTCGTTCGACGTAGCCTAATTCCTAGATTCCATCTTCAACCCATCGCCTCGAGGCACAAATGAAGAAAGTAGTCACACTCGGTGAAATCATGCTCCGACTCTCGTCGCCAGGACACGAACGTCTCACGCAATCACATTCGTTCGACGTAGCCTACGGCGGCTCCGAAGCCAACGTCGGAATCTCCCTGTCGCTTTTCGGAGTTCCCACCGCACACGTCACCGCGTTCCCCGACAACGACTTAGGCACCGCAGCCACCCAACACCTCAAGAAATTCGGCGTCGAAACGCGCCACATCCAATACACTCCCCATCGCATGGGCGTCTACTTCCTGGAGAACGGCGCCATGCAGCGAGCATCACGGATCGTATACGATCGATTCAATTCGTCCTTCGCCAACATCCGACGTGGATCAGTGCCCTGGGATGAGGTGTTTCAAAACGCCGGTTGGTTTCACTGGTCAGGAATTACACCGGCCATCTCGCAAGGGGCGGCAGATGTATGTCTCGAAGCGATCGAAGCAGCGCAAAGGCTGGGACTTACAGTGTCCGGCGATATTAACTATCGACGCAACTTGTGGCAGTATGGCAAAACAGCATTGCAGATCATGCCCGCACTCATCAACGGAACAAATATCGTGGTGGGAGGAAGCGTCGACATAGAGAACTGCACGGGAGAAAAAGGGAAGAACTTCGAAGAGAGCTGCCTCGCCTTGATGCGCGCGTGTCCTGCAGTGAAGAAAGTAGTGAACACGGACCGTGAGTCCATCAGCTCTTCGCATAACAAGCTCTCGGGCATGCTCTTCGATGGACAGAAGATTTTACACTCGAAGAAATACGATCTCACCCATATCGTCGACCGTGTGGGCGCTGGCGATGCCTTCATGGCCGGCTTGATTTATGGATTGATGGGTGATTTGTCGGACCAAGCCGCGCTCGAATTCGCGGTTGCCGCAGGAGTGCTGAAGCACAGCGTGGAAGAGGATGTCAACTTAGTGACGGTGAAGGAAGTTGAGGCGCTCGTGCGCGATGAGAATGTCGGTAAACTACTTAGATAAGTCATGAAGTTTTCCAATGCCCAGATCATCTCGACCCTCAAGACGACCGGGATGACACCTATGTTTTACCACGGCGACAAGGATGTGGCACGTGCCATCGTCGATGTGGCCTACCAAGGCGGTGTCCGCGCAGTAGAGTTCACCAACCGCGGCCCCAATGCCTTCGAAGTTTTTAAAGACCTGCTGAAACATGCCGAGCAGTATCCCGGTTTGATCGTTGGCATCGGTACCATTCTCGATCCAAAGACAACCGAGAAGTACATCAAAGCGGGTGCGCATTTTATCGTGTCGCCGGTTCTTCGCCCCGAGATGGGTGAAGTCTGTAAGAAGCATGAGACACTTTGGATACCTGGCGCAGCGACGATTACCGAATTGGTTAACGCCAAGTTGGCCGGCGCCGACATCATTAAAATATTTCCGGCATCGGTACTCGGTCCAAGTTTCGTGTCGTCTGTTCTTCCGGTGGTGCCCGATTTGCAATTGATGGCAACCGGTGGAATTGAACCCACCTACAAGAGCCTGTCGGATTGGTTCAACGCAGGGATCGTGTGCGCCGGACTCGGATCGCAGTTGATCACGAAGGAGATTCTAGCCAAGAAGGATTGGCACACTCTGAAACATAAAGTGAGCGACGCGATAGCCATTATCAAACAAATTCGAGACTCCAACTAACACGCATGACCGAAACGAAGAACATCGGAAATTTTCGCTGGACTATTTGCGCGCTCGTGTTCTTTGCCACGACCGTCAATTACCTTGACCGGTCGGTGATCAGTCTCTTGAAGACAGAGTTGACCACAGAGTTCAATTGGACGGATGCTGACTACGCCGACATTGAAGTAGCATTCAAGTTGATGTATGCGGTGGGGATGCTGTTCGCAGGTCGGCTGATCGATAAACTCGGCTCGAAGATCGGATACTTCCTAGCGACACTGCTTTGGAGCATCGCGGCTATTGCCCATTCCCTCGTGAACAGCACATTTGGTTTTATCCTTGTTCGCGGAGCATTGGGTGTGACGGAGTCGGGCAACTTCCCGGCGGCGATTAAATCAACCGCTGAATGGTTTCCGAAGAAAGAGCGAGCGCTTGCCACGGGAATCTTCAATTCAGGTACAAACATTGGCGCCATCATCGCTCCCCTCACGGTACCTTTCATTTCCGCAGCGTGGGGTTGGAAGTGGGCGTTCATCATCACGGGGTCATTCGGTGCAATTTGGTTGGTGCTCTGGGCGTTCATGTACGAGTTGCCTTCGCGTCACAAAAAGCTGTCGAAGGAAGAGTTCGATTATATCCATAGCGACCTCGACGCGCCGGCCCCGACCGAGGCGCAACCGAAAGTGTCGTGGTGGAGACTTCTCAAGTTCCGTCAAACATGGGCATTCGCTCTGGGTAAGTTTTTGACAGACCCGGTTTGGTGGTTCTATCTTTTCTGGCTTCCCGATTTCCTGAAGAGTCAATACGGAATTGAAGGTACTGGTGTCTCAATGCCAGTGGCCGTGGTGTTCTTAATCTCAACCGTTGGTAGCGTGTTTGGCGGCTGGCTTCCGTTGAAGTTCATCCAAGGTGGTTGGTCAGTTTTTAGGGCACGCAAAACTTCAATGTTTCTGTATGCGTTGGCTGTCACCCCGATTGTGTTTGCCCAGGTACTCGGTGGATTTAACATGTGGATCGCAGTGTTGGTGATCGGCATCGCCACTTCTGCACATCAAGCTTGGAGCGCCAACATATTCACGACTGTTTCGGATATGTTTCCGAAGTACGCAGTCGGATCTGTCACAGGCATTGGCGGAATGTTCGGAGGCTTGGGCGGTATGTTACTCACCGCACTGGTACAGCGAAATATGTTCGTGCATTATCGTGCGATAGGACAAATTGAAACGGCATATTTCATCATGTTTCTTATTTGTGGCGGCGCGTACTTGCTTGCATGGACCCTGATGCATTTCCTTGTCCCGAAAGTAAAACCTGTAGAACTCTAGTTAAACATTTTGAGACGCCCAATTCCTAATTTCCAATTCTCCATTCTAAATTTTCAAAGCCGTGTTAAAAGTAATCGTGACCGGAGCCAGCGGGATGGTTGGTGAAGGAGTGCTCCTCGAGTGTCTTCAAAGCACCGAGGTATCGTCCGTATTAGTGGTGGGGCGTAGGCCTTGTGGTGTCACTCATTCAAAATTAAAGGAAGTGTTGCATCAAGATTTCTTCAACTTGACGCCAATCGAAGATCAATTGAAAGGTTATGATGCCTGTTACTTCTGCTTGGGGGTTTCGTCTGTTGGAATGGACAATAATGAGTACTACCAGAAAACGTATGTGCTCACGATGCACATGGCGGGTATCCTCTCGAGAAGTAATCCCTCGATGACCTTCTGCTACATTTCAGGCGCAGGCACCGACAGCACCGAGCAGGGGAGGCTCAACTGGGCGCGCGTGAAGGGCAAAACTGAAAACGATTTGATGAAGTTGCCCTTCAAGCAAGTGTTCGCCTTTCGACCGGGAGGGATCATTGCTGCCAAAGGACAAAAGAACTTGTTGAAACTCTACAATTACATCGGCTGGTTGCTACCAGTGATGAAATTTTTTGCCCCGAATTCGGTGTCGCACGTCTCCGATATTGGCAAGGCGATGATTCGGGTAGCTCAAAACGGTTACTCGAAAAAGATACTTGAGGTGAGCGACATCAATAGCGCCGCAAAGAGTTAAGGTGCCCGAAACAATTGGGTATAAAGGGGTTAGCCCGACTATCAAAAAATCCGGTTTCTTGGCCGTAAATGCTTAATTTCACTTTCGCCCAACGCGGGTGTAAAGCTTAAGTTTTCTATGAGCGACAAGAAAAAACTCTCGGGCCAAGTGGCCATCATTACTGGAGCGAGTTCGGGAATTGGTGCAGGCGTGGCAAAAGCCATGGCGACCGAGGGCGCTACCGTGGTTGTCAACTATGCATCGAGCCCCGAAAAAGCCGACAAAGTTCTCGCCGACATCCAAGCCGCGGGTGGCAATGGCGTCACCTTCAAAGCCGACGTGAGCAAGGAAGACGAAGTTCAGGCAATGTTCCGCGACACGATTTCACGTTTCGGTACCGTCGACATCTTAGTGGCAAATGCGGGTCTTCAAAAAGATGCACGTTTCCACGACATGACATTGGCGGAATGGAATCATGTGATCGACATCAACTTAACGGGCCAATTCTTGTGTGCCCGGGAAGCCATCCGCGAGTTCCTCAAGCGAGGCGTTGTTCCCGGCCGGAGTAAGTCTGCCGGAAAGATCATCTGCATGAGTTCCGTACACGAAGTGATACCGTGGGCGGGACACGCAAACTATTCCGCTTCAAAAGGTGGTGTTATGATGTTGATGAAATCCATCGCTCAAGAGTACGCTCCTCAAAAGATACGAGTGAACAGCATTGGCCCCGGCGCCATCCGTACGCCGATCAACCATGCCGCTTGGCAAACACCAGAAGCCTACAACAACTTATTGAAGTTGATTCCTGCTAAACGCATCGGCGAAGCAGAAGACATCGGTGGAGCGGCCGTTTGGTTGGCATCCGATGATTCAGAATATGTGAACGGCATCACTCTATTTGTCGATGGTGGGATGCTCCTTTACCCAGGGTTCGAAGACAACGGGTAACATCGATCGTTTCCTAACTCCTCATTTATCTGCAAAAGTGATTACACGCGAGAAACAGCGCCTGATTGAAGACCGCGACAAGGTTGCGAATTGGCGAAAGTTCGGCCCTTACCTGACTGAGCGACAATGGGGAACAGTGCGCGAAGACTATAGTCCGTACGGAAATGCGTGGGAATATGTCTCGCACGACGCAGCTCGCAGCAAAGCCTACCGCTGGGGCGAAGAAGGAATCGGGGGCATTTGTGACGACCGACAGATCTTGTGTTTTGGGCTCGGGTTATGGAATGGGAAAGACCCCATCATCAAAGAGCGCTTGTTTGGTCTAACTGGCAACGAAGGAAACCATGCCGAGGATTGCAAAGAGCAGTACTACTATCTGGACAGTACGCCGACGCATTCTTACATGAAGATGCTGTACAAGTATCCACAGCAAGCTTTTCCTTACGAGGATCTGGTTCGAGAAAACAAACGCCGTCGCAAGACCGATCCAGAATACGAACTAATCGACACCGGCATCTTCGATCAAGACCGCTATTTCGATGTGGTGATCGAGTATGCGAAGAATACGCCCGATGATCTATTGATTCAAGTGACCGTGTTCAATCGTGCCCAAGACGAAGCGGTATTGCACGTACTGCCACAACTTTGGTTTCGAAACACGTGGTCGTGGGGATATGATTCGTACAAACCGGACATGTATCGCGACGATGAGCATGCGATCCGGATCAACCACCGTGATTTAGGCCAATACTATTGCTTCGTGGATGGCAAATGCGACATTCTGTTTTGTGAAAACGAAACCAACACGCAGCGCCTCTACCACTTTTCAAAAGAAGGGACTGCTAAAGATGGTTTCAACGATTACGTCATTCATGGAAATGAACAAGCGATCAATCATACGCATCAAGGAACGAAGGGAGCGGCTTACTATAAATTGAAAGTTGGAGGAGGGAAGTCCAAGACAATCTCCCTGCGTTTGACGAATCAATTTTTTGCGAAGCCATTCAACGATTTTGATAAAGTCATGGAAACTCGTCGCCAGGAGGCAGATGAGTTTTACGAGGAAGCCCAGCATGTTATCAAGGATGAGGACAAGCGGAACATCCAGCGACAAGCTTTTGCTGGGATGCTGTGGACAAAGCAATTCTATTATTACGAAGTAGCAAAGTGGTTGAAAGGAGATCCTGGACAACCTCCCCCTCCGCCCGAGCGGTTGAAAGGCCGCAACTCGGATTGGACGCACCTCAACAACGCCGACATTATTTCGATGCCAGACAAGTGGGAGTACCCGTGGTATGCCGCTTGGGATTTGGCTTTTCATACCATTCCAATTGCGATGATCGACCCGGAGTTTGCCAAGAAGCAGCTCCTGCTCCTCACAAAAGAATGGTATATGCATCCAAACGGGCAGCTACCTGCCTACGAATGGGCATTCGGAGATGTTAACCCTCCTGTGCACGGGTGGGCAACATGGCGGATCTATAAGATCGATCAAAAACTGCAAGGTGGGAAAGGCGACCGTGCATTTCTCGAAGAGGTATTCCATAAGTTGCTGCTGAATTTCACCTGGTGGGTGAACAAGAAGGATTACAACGGGAACAACATCTTTCAAGGTGGGTTCCTCGGGATGGACAACATCGGTGTTTTCGATCGTAGCAACGCGCTACCGACGGGTGGTTACATCGAGCAATCGGATGGAACGAGTTGGATGGCCATGTTCACCTTGAACATGCTTCGGATGTCGCTCGAGTTGGCGAAAGACAATCCCACCTATCAAAGTCTCGCTACCAAATTCTTTGAGCACTTTTTGTACATCGCCGGTGCCATGGCGAACATCGGAAACGAGGGCATCAACTTGTGGGACGAGGACGACGAGTTTTTCTACGATGTACTGCACACCCCGGATGGTCAAAGACAAAAGATGAAAGTGCGCTCGATGGTTGGGCTGATTCCCTTGTTTGCGGTGGAAGTACTCGACCAGGAGATCTTTGACAAGATGCCGGAGTTTACCACACGTTTGGAGTGGTTCCTCAAGAACCGTCCCGACTTAGCTGGGTTGATTTCACGTTGGGGTGAGAAAGGAAAGAACGAACGCCATTTGCTTTCGTTATTACGTGGACACAGAATGAAGCGCATCTTGAAACGGATGCTCGATGAAAGTGAGTTTCTCTCTACTTATGGCATCCGGGCATTGTCGAAGGTGTATGAAAAAGAGCCGTACAAGTTCTATGCGAATGGAACCGAGTTCGTCGTGCGGTATACACCCGGTGAAAGTGATACTCAATTGTTCGGTGGTAATTCCAATTGGCGTGGACCGATCTGGTTTCCGGTGAACTACTTGCTTGTGGAATCGTTGCAGCGCTTCCACCATTATTATGGAGACGACTTCAGAGTGGAGTATCCTACAGGTTCGGGCAACATGCGCACACTCAACGACATCGCGTCGGATTTGTCTGAAAGGATGATCGCTATCTTCAAGCGTGATACGAGTGGACGCCGGCCCGTGTTCGGTGATTCCAACAAAGTGCAGAACGATCCACACTTCCGTGATCACGTGCTTTTCTATGAATACTTCCACGGCGATACTGGTCGTGGCGTCGGTGCCACCCATCAGACTGGATGGACGGGGCTTGTCGCGAAATTGATCCAACCTCCGAGAAAATAATCTGTCGAATGACCTTCAAACCGGAACAGCTTCAAGACTTCGATTTCTCGAGTAACCTCGAATGGCTGGAGACCAATGGGCTTGGAGGGTATTCGAGTGGGACTGTGTCGGGTGCCCACACGCGTCGGTACCACGGCGTATTGGTAGCAGCCACACGTCCGCCGGTGGGTAGAATGGTGGTGCTGTCGAAACTAGAAGAAACGTTGGTGGTAAACGATACACGCTTTGAACTCAGCGCGAATCAGTATCCCGGCGCCGTACATCCAAAAGGCTTTCTCTTTCTGAAGGAGTTTCATCGTGACTTGTTTCCGGAGTTTATTTACGATGCGGGTCATGTCGTATTGAAAAAGACTGTTGCGGCCATACACGGGGAGAACACCGTAGCGATTGTGTATGAAGTGATGTCGGCAAAGCAGCCTTTTAAAATGGAGTTGCTGCCGCTTGCATCGTGCAAGGATTTTCATAGTGAGGCTCGCGCGAATGAGAGTATCCATCAAAACTATCTGTTTGATGAAGGAGTGTTTCGCACGCTGAATTACCAAGGTGCTCCGGAGATCCTGATCTCTGTGCCCGGCTCCGAGTTCGTAGAAGACCGCCATTGGTATTACAACTTCGAACATGCGGTAGAACAATATCGGGGACTCGATTTCAAAGAAGACTTGTACACCCACGGTCGGTTCGAGGTTGCGTTAAAGGCAGGTGATAAGTTGGGCGTGTTGGTTTCCACCGACGAGGTTGCGGGTCGAGATGCCGTGTCGCTGTTGGAAAAAGAACGTGTGCGCCGGGTGGCCATCGCCGATTCATTTGGTAAGCACGAAGGACTTCGCCGCCTCGCGTTGGCTGCCGATCAATTCATCGTGCAACGCGGGAAGTTGAATACGATCATTGCAGGGTATCCTTGGTTTGCCGATTGGGGTCGCGATACCATGATCTCGATCCCGGGCCTGTGCTTAGCTACCGGACGACACGAGGACTTGAAGAAAATCTTGCGTGCTTTTGCCGCACACGTCAGTGAAGGGATGCTCCCGAATCGCTTCCCCGATCATGGTGAACATGTGGAGTACAATACCATCGATGCCACGTTGTGGTTCTTCGTTGCGATCTACAAGTACGCAAAGGCGCAACACGATCCGGACTTTATCAAGGAGATGATCCCTGTGCTCACGAACATCATCCAGTGGCATTACAAGGGAACACGCTATCACATTCATGTTGACTTGGCGGACGAACTCCTGTCGGGAGGCCAAGAAGGGGTGCAACTGACGTGGATGGATGCAAAAGTTGGAAGTTGGGTGGTGACTCCGCGACGAGGAAAGCCGGTGGAGATCAACGCACTCTGGTACAATGCGCTTCAAATCCTTTCCGAGTTGCTCACAGCGCATGGCGACGGGGAACAGGCGCGCCAATGGCAAGGTAAGGCAGCGAGGGTGTTGGAGAATTTCAACGAGAAGTTTTGGAACGACTCCCGCGATTGTTTGTTTGACTACATCGATGAACACGAGCGCAATTCCGACGTGCGCCCCAACCAAATTTATGCGTTGAGTTTACCCTTCCCGTTGTTGAATAAGGCGCGCGCGACGAAGGTGTTGAAAGTTGTGACCGACCAATTGTTCACACCGAAAGGCCTTCGGAGTTTAGAACGTTCACATCCCGACTATCGCCATGTGTATGGTGGCGATGTGGTGAGCCGCGATGGTGCGTATCACCAAGGAACCGTTTGGAGCTTCTTGATGGGCCCGTACGTGGATGCGGTGTTGTGGACGAAGGGAGAGAAGGCGAAGAAAGAGTGCGCCAAGATCATGGAAACGTTCTTACTTCATTTAGATGAACGTTGCGTTGGTTCTATTTCCGAGATTTTTGATGCGGAACCACCCCATACTCCTCGCGGCTGCTTTGCGCAGGCATGGGGTGTTGCCGAGGCCCTTCGCGTGATTGTCGAGCACAAGCTTTTCTGAACAGCGGATTAAAGAAAATAGGAGGGGCCGTCCTTTTGAGACAGCCCCGGCAGTTTATTCTCTCTACTTAGGTTAGGTTATCCTTGCGATACGACAATCTGCTGTGAAGCTTGATCGACGGCAGCAGATTCAGTGCTCTTGGTGTAGGTTACTTCATCGGCTACGTTGGCGTTCATCAATTTGATGTGGTACACACCGGAAGGTTCAGCGTAGAAGTCTACGATCATCTTACGTTCTTTCACCATGCTGTGGAAGATCATCACACCTTGTTCGTTGAAGATGGCGATCTCGCCACCGATCATAGAACAAGAGACTTTCAGATATACGACGTCCAATTGGGCAGACAGTACTTTTACGGGGTACTCATGTTTAGCCTCGGCCGACATCGAGATTCCCACGAAGGCAATCAGGGCAACAACCATCAGCTTTTTCATTTTCTTTTTTGTTTTTGAATTTGCCCACTATTAGAGAATCTAGTGCCGACTGGAAAAGGGGCGAAATTGGCGCAAAAATGGCGTTCTGGTTGGGATTTGGTCCCGAAATGGGATTTTGACTATGGAAATGGGACTGATTCCCGTCTTGGGTGGGGGCGTTGGAGTCGTTAGATCGTTATGCGTTATTTCGTTCTCCGTCACCCCACTCGAAACCCGGGTATTGCCCGTGGTGTGAGTTAATCGAAACTCTGGTACGGTGTAACGCCTAACGAATTAACGTATAACGGAGGAGGCGTTAGATCGTTCACCGTTATTTCGTTCTCCGTCAGCACCTCGCAACCCGGATACTGTCCTGGGGTGTGAGTTAATCAGTCGTTAGATCGTTCACCGTTATTTCGTTCTCCGTGTCCTCGCAACCCGGATACTGTCGCAGGTGAGTTAATTAATCGTATAACGTAAAAACGAAGTACGTATAACGGTTGAGGCGTTAATTCGGTCACCCATTTAACGTATCGAATACGGTATAACGTATAACGAACTAACGAACTAACGCCTAACGAACTAACGCCCAACCAAGACTACTCCCCCCCTCACATCCTTCCCTTTCTCTCCCACTAAGAACACCAACGTGTCGGCGATGGAGCTAGGTGTTACCCATTTGGTGAAGTCGGCTTTGGGCATTGCCTTGCGGTTGACCTCGGTGTCGATCGTGCTGGGAGCGATGACATGGCACACGATGTTTTTGTCGGCGCCTTCCGCGTTGAGTAAGGAAGCAAGCTTGGTGATCATGAACTTCGAAAGCGCGTACGCCATGTTGTTCTTTCCCGCTTCGTCATCAAGGGCAGTCTTTGAGGCGACGAGCACGATGCGACCGCCACCGTTTTGAGCCATGTGTTGGAAGACTGGGCGCGCGACGAAGTACGCTGTTTCGAAGTTGAGAGACATCATCTTACGCAGGACTGTACCGTCCGTTTGATCGAGGTTTCCCGGCGCATAACCTCCCACCAACATGAGTGCCGCGTCGAGGCGACCGTGTTCGGCGGTGGCGCGGACCACCAAGTCGCGCGCGGCTTCCTCATTGCTGAGATCGGCGGCGTATGACGCTACATTGGGTCGGGTTTCGGCGGTGGTGCTGCCGACTGCCGCCAGCACCTGATAGCCTTCTGCGAGAAACTTGGTGACGACTGCGCTCCCCAGCGCTCCGGCCGCGCCGGTAATCAAGACGTTTTTCATGTTTGTTGAGATTACAATAAGCCGATGATCAATACACAACTGCCGTCAATGTACCGAAGTTCCCCGTGATTCGCAGTTTTTGAGTAATATCGTACAGCGTTTTATCTCAATCCAACAAAACATGCAGCGACGGAAGTTTTTGAAAAAAGGTGTGATGGCTGTTGCCGCCACCGGGCTTACATCGTATTCGTTTGGTTACCCAACACCACAAGGAATGACGGTGCAGGCGGTGATCGATATCATCATGAAAGACTTGGGTGGAACGATCGCCAGTGGTTCCGTCGATACCATCAAAATCGGCAAACCCGATACCGTTGTGTCGGGAATTGTAACGACAATGTTCGCCACGATGGATGTGATCGCGCAAGCAAAGAAGATTGGTGCTAACTTCATCATTGCCCACGAACCAACTTATTACAATCATACCGACGGACTGGATTGGGTGGTGAACAACTCTGTCCTTGACGCAAAGAGGAAAGAACTTGAGAAGGACGGCCTTGTGGTGTGGCGCTTTCACGACTACTGCCACCAGATCAAACCTGAGCCCATGAGTTTCGGGATTGCCAAGAGAGCGGGATGGGCTTCGTTCTACCAAGTGGGTAAGCGCACGTTGGATATTCCGACGATGAACCTGTTGGATTTAGGCAACCACTTGAAGAAGTCGCTCGGTATTACGATGCTCCGGGTGATTGGAGATGATAAACAGTTGTGTCGCCGTGTTGCGTTAATACCTGGTGCCGCCGGAGGACAGACACACCTCAAGACGGTCGAGGAGTTTAATCCCGACGTGTTGGTGGTGGGCGAAGTGCATGAATGGGAAACCGCCGAGTACATTCGCGATTTGCGTGCGCAAGGAAAGAAGACTGCCCTCATCATCTTGGGACATTCGGTGAGCGAAGAACCCGGTATGGAAGTCGTGACGGACTGGTTGCAACCGAAGATCCCCAACATCAAGGTGACACACATTGCATCGGGCGACCCGTTCAACTGGCTGTGAAACGTTAGGTTTTCCAGATCTCTTTTCCAGGTAGTTAACCAATCACGACCTATCTAGTTGTTCGTCGTCTAATTTGTCGTTCAAAAACGATATGAACAACTCATTTGACGCGCTCAACTTAGTGCTAGAGCAAGAACCATTGTCGGAGGCACTTTTCAAGAGTATACTCACGCGCTCGCTGCGGACCGAGCGATCCGACTTCAAGTTTATGTGTTTCGCAACCGGCGTGTATCATTTCTTTCGCCTTCGCGAGTTCCATGATTACGACATTCGCGAAATGCTGCACGTCGTGTATTCATTCGATGAGAAGAAGATGCAATGTTCGGTATCATCCCGGCTGAACCAGGTGCATTTGCTCAGTCCCATCTATAATGATGGCGTGGTGAACCCGCACGCCGACCTGTTGGCGATCAAGAGAGGACGGTCTTTTTTTCCCGAAGCAAATGTCAGTTACGGTTGCGATGGCACCGAAGGAGGAGCGTGGAGCATGGTGCAGGGCATGCTGCACGACTTCAAAACTGTGGCGTTGCCATGGTACGACGAGCGTTTCGACCAACTCCGGGCAAATCCACTGTTGCGCGCAGGGTTGCGTGAACTGGATGCTTGGGAAATGGACAAAGCGATTCTGAAGAATGAATTATCGAAACAATTACGCAAGGCGAATCACCAGCTCGATCGCGTGCGCAACCCGCTCTTCAATGAATTGGTGAAAGTGATGTCCGATATCTCTCCCCATGAACCGATGGGCAACCTCAGGCGTACGGCGTTGGAATTGGTGGAACTCTATTGCGAAGCCCGGATTGGTTAACTATTCAGTAATTGAGCAAAGGAAGCAACTCGTTTCTCTTCACATCTTCCAGCCTGCTGTTCATCTTTGAAAGATTATAATTGGAGATCACCCAGTTCATGGGTAGGTCGGGGTCTTCAGGAGTTTTGTACAGGTTGATGGGTGTCATCTTACCGCAGTAATCAGCTTGTCGCAAGAAGGATTCGAGGCGGAGGTTATTGACATCGGTTTGAGAAGAATAGGTGCCCAAGACAGTAAGGATAGGTGAGGCCAGATCGTTGGAAAGCGGGTGGATGCTCGTGACGGGAGACGATTTTAAGGGAGAGTTGCTGATGTATAAGACGCGGAATTGTATCCTGTTGTAAAGATTCGCGCGGGCGGTATCGGTTCGAGCGAGTGCCTTCATCTTGGGAATGAGGTATTGTAACGCTTCGTGTACGATGCCGGCACCGGTATTGTCGAAGTAGCCTCCATCGACGTAGTTTTCTTCGAGGAGTTGCCCTGCCGGTGACACATAGGGGAATCGAGCTCCGAGAATGAAAGCCGTACTGTATCGCATCATCGACTTCCCTTTCAGAGTGCCCACGACATCGATCCGTGAGCAGATCGTGGAGTCGAGCGCGACGGAACTCACCACCGCTGGTTTTCCCTTTCGCACGCTCGTCGTGTTGATGAACAGCATCGGTAACTCGCCGTTAGATTGAATAACTTTTTCGAAGGGCTGCGTGAGATCGAGCGATGCGGAATCGCGCCCGAAATTTTCGATCACCCGTTCCAATGCGCCGGCTCTATCGTCCAAGAACGGCATTGGAACCACATGCTGCACAAGGTCAGATCCAAACCAATGTGTGAGTGCCGGCGTGAGGAAGTCGTTCTTTAATAGGTTGCGACTTCGCTCGAGGTAATCGGGCACATGTTGACCTCCTTTCTTGATATTGTCTTGCAGCAAGGCAAAAAATGTCGCGTTGCCCACGCTACCGCCCGATGCACCTGCTAGGCCGAAAAGGTGGTCAGAGAAAATGGTTGGGTAATCAGTAGCATTCAGCTGGTTCCGGCGGATCGATGAATCTTGCAACGCGCTGAGTACAGACGCAACCCAATAACCCGAACGAGAGGCGCCCCCGTCGGCGATGACCAAATACACCGGGTACCGCCACGCGGGATCTTGATGATGAAGTGACAACTCCTGTTGGATTCTGTCTTTATGCAACGTCATCCATTGATCGAAGTACTGGGCTAGCGTTGGGCGCGCAGGTGCGGATTCTCCCTCGACGACGCGCACCTTATACGGATTGTAGACCAGTCCCACGACGATGGCGATCACAAATAGCACGGCGAAGTAGTTGGTCTTGTAGTTGATTGACACGATCGAGATGATGTTTGCGAACCCGACGAGGATTCCAAAGGCCAACGTTGCGAAGGCAAGGGGACCCAACCGATCGGCGAGCCACAACGAAAAGAAACTGCCAGCGTACAAGAGCAACGCAATGGCTGCCCCGATGTTGAAGGCGAGAAACCATGGTTGTTCTTCTTCCTTCCGATGGGGGAGTACGGGCAAGATTCTCCATCCAAAAATGGTGAGGTAGGTTAGCTCAGGTGTGGTTGATGCTGCGGGTTGGAATTTCCACTCTTGTTCGTCAAAATTTCGACTACGCCGGAACCACAACCAAATGAAGAAGAGCGATATCGCAAACAACGCGAGCGCGAAAAAGAGGAGATACTTTTGGTCGTGAGCTTGTAGAACAGTTCGTTTCCAAGCGAGTGCGACCCTCGTAATATAGAAACGGAAAATGCCACGACGACGAGTGCTGAAAGTCCTTTCCAGCCATTCCATTTTTTTTGTCTGATGAGATACGACCAAGCCCAGAGTACACGACATTTTGAAAGACCACGAATGAGACGAGCATCTTTGGGTCAATCACCTTCAGGGATGGAAGTGACACGATTGCGGTTTGAATGCTGACGAGTGCATTGAACGCGAGCAACCGTGGTGGATGAACATGGTAGAATTCAGGAAGCGTGTTGCCATACTCTTGCATGCGTGTGTAAGTCACGAGACGAGAGCTGTAATAGTGAACCACACCCAGGAGAAGCGTCGTTAGCATCGTCCACCATTTGGTCCCGAGTATTCCGAGATCTGAATGACTACATCTTGGCCTTGGGTGAGTTTGCTGAACAACACAAAGCTGACGATGACGGCCACTAAACCGGGTGCGTAGAGTTTGCATGCTTTCAATACGACTTCCGGAAAGATCCGCGATGCATAGAGACAGTAGGCAAGAACGTACACGATGGCGCCGAACTGATAGCGGCGGGGCTATGTAGAAGAGCCCAACTGGGACGTCGTCGTTAGCGATAAACGCAAGCATCGAAATGTTTTCGATTGTGTCACCAGCCATGGCCACGATGGGAGCAACGCAGGCAACTTTCGTCCAGATTGGCCACACGAGTGAGGTGTCGTCGTTGGCGACGACTTCCGCAGTTTTCTTGACGAGCACGAACAGTCCAAAACCGTAGGCGAGGATGAAGAAGAAGTCGACATAGATAGACATTCGGACTTCGTGTAGTTTAGACTTCCACGAATCAACCACGGCGACTGCTGTGTCGTGGTGCCACGCGAGTTCGAGCGAGACGATTTTCCATGGTGCGGCATCGGTGACGAGCCCTGCGTTGTAGTGTTCGACTCCTCGTCCGGTGACGATGGTGAGGATCAGTGCCACGATGATCAACACGTTGATGTTGTCACCTTGCGGGAAGACGGGTACGGGCGAGTTTTTGGGACCGAGTGTTGTGTATAGCTTCATCTTCGTGGGAGTTATAAAAAAAGCCCTACCGCAAGCGGGGTCGCTGGCGGTGGGGCTTTAATCAAGTTGGAGAAAATGTTAGGTTTTACAATCGAGTTGGTATTTGAAACCCAGCAAAGCACGCGGTTTAATCGTTTCAGTTTTGATGATTGTTATTGTGGCCATTGCTCTCATGGCAATTGAAGGCTATGTGATGATCGAGAAGTAGGTCCTTGGTCCGCAAACCGCGCGTAGTGAGACCAGCGATGCGCGAAGTGAAAGTTGACCTTCTTCGGGACGAAGTTTCGCAAAATTCCCGTTCTCTAAAATTCCCGTTCGGGAATATTTGTTTTTAATTACCCCATACTTGTCGTATATTACCGATCGGGAATATTATGATACCTCAAACACCGCAATCAATCGGCGAGTTTGTCAGGAAAACGCGAAAAACCCTCAAGATCACACAGAAGGACTTGGCGCTCACTTCCGGCACCGGCCTGCGCTTTATAATAGAGCTGGAGCAGGGGAAACCTACGTGTCAGGTGGGCAAAGTACTGACGGTATTGCGAACACTCGGCATTGAAGTGCGGCTCACGAGCCCATCACTAAATAACGAACGAGAATGACAGCAACATTAGATGTGTACCTCCATGCTGACCTAGTTGGTCACCTGATACGGGACGATCATGGGCAGGTGCTATTTCAATATTCCCAAGCGCAGTTGGAGAGCAAGAATGCGATCCCGCTGTCGCTGAGTCTTCCTTTACAGAAAAAACCTTTATGAAATATACCTTATTCCTACTCTCATTCCTCCTGATTACTTCCTTGCTCCCGCGCAACAATAACAGCCACTTCAAAAAAAGCGCAGGCTTCGTTAACCGGCTACAAGACATACTTCGATCAAAACGAAGCGAGACACGTTGGCGAGTTTCTCGAACTCGTTGACATACCCAGCATCTCATCCATTTCTTCACATAAAGCCGACGTCGAAAAAGCAGCTGCGTGGATCGTCAAGAAAATGCAGAGCATCGGATTGACGACCGCGAAGCTTATTCCCACCGCCGGAAATCCAGCCGTGTATGGAAGTTGGGAGGGCGCAAAAGGAAAACCGACAATCATCATTTACGCACACTATGACGTTCAGCCCGTGAAGGAATCGGAATGGAAAACCGGACCTTTCAAAGCCACGTTAGAGGACGGAAAAATTTTTGGACGTGGTGCGACCGATGATAAATCCGGTGTCATGGTTCCATTGTGGGCAGTGGAGGCCATGTTGCAGCAGGACAAAGTTTTACCGGTTAACGTCAAGTTCCTGTTCGACGGGGAAGAAGAAATTGGAAGTCCGAATTTTCGAAAGCTCCTGATGGACAACAAAGAATTGCTGAAGGCTGACTTTGCATTGAATGCTGACGGTGCACAATTCAACGAAACGACTCCATCCATTTGGGTGGGATTAAGGGGCAGTGTGCAGATGGAGTTCAACGTCAAGACTGCTAACTACGATGCACACTCTGGTTTGTTTGGTGGCAAGACCCCGAACTCTGTGAAAGCAATGGCGGAAATCATTAGTTCATTGTACAACGAGGATGGGAGTGTAGCCGTGGAAGGCTTTTATGATCACGTTTTGCCCATCACTGCCGCAGAGAGGGAGATGATTAGTAAAGTACCCTACGATCCGGCTGATGACATGAAGGAACTCGGTACAATTGCGGAAGTCGGTGATACGAACTATTCGTCACTCGAAAGGTTGTGGTATCGTCCAACGCTGGAAGTGATTGGCATGCAAGGCGGCTACACTGCACCGGAAGGGCACTCCAATATTATTCCTTCCAACGCCATGGCGCGGATCACGTGTCGACTCGTCAATAACCAAAATGGCGACGAAGTTATCCAATCGATTGTGAAACACATCGATAAGCACTGCCCTAAGGGAGCCACAGTCACTTACAAATACAGGCAAGGCTATGCCCGGCCGATGAAGTTCCCGACGGACAACAAGGCATTTAAATATGTGTCGGATGTGCTCACTTCTTTTTATGGGAAGTCACCCTACCAAACCGCTATAGGCGGGACGGTAGGACCGCTGATAGACTTCAAAGAACAGCTTGGACTGTACGCGTATTCATTCGGCATTCAACTCTACGACGAAAAGTTTCACGCGTCGAACGAATTTGTAAGACTCGCGAGCCTTCACAAGGGACAAATGCTTTATGTAAACTATTTCTTGTATGTAGGTGAGTCGGAGGGCAAGTTGGGGAAGAGGTAGGGTGAGGCCGAGACCGAATTGAAGGAAGGTTATTTTCACTGGCTACCGGTCTTGGATTTGAACCAAGGAACATCGGATCACAATCTTCAACCCTTTTTTCTGCGCAATGATTGCTTCGCAGCAATATATTCTTTCGCAGCATTGAACATACTCTTTTCAATATCATTCCAAGAAATGTCGACCAACATGGCAGGCTGTATTGTTTTGTTCTTCCGAACGACCTTCACTTCCTCAAGCGCAAACATCAATGACTTTTCTGATACCTGTGGATTGTACAGCTTGAATTGCTTTAGGACTTCAGAAGCGGTGATTGACTTAAACAGCACGTACAGGTCGATGTAGTCTTTCTTCTCTCTCCGTCCGATTATAGTCTCAAGTTTTAATGCCGCCAGATCATTGAGTGACGCAAGTCTTAGACCCTGTTCGACTACTGGTTTTTCACGGAAAGGAGTACTCCAATCGTCGAACAACTCGACCTTTACTCCTTGAATCTCAGAGGTGATCGCGTCTTCACTAATATCGAATTCACTATCCGGAAATGCATCTTCAAGTACTCGTCGTATTTTGTTCTTATCTACCTTTTCACTGGTAAAGAGATCGATGTCTACGGACTTGCGATGACCAAGTTGAAGTGCAACAGCAGTTCCATCGACAATTCTGAAAGTATTGAGAGCGGGCAGGGCGCAAAGTTTTCGTGCGACCTGGAGTAGTTGGTCTGTAACGGTCGTTGTATGAATCAAGGGATTTTTACGCGTACTTGCCTTCAGTGTCGACCCCCAGGAAGAGATGCCCCATGGCATAAGCCATTGGCCTTAACTTAGAAGAGGATAGAACGGCAGTCACTTTCTTTTTGCCATACAATTCGATGCAGTCGAGAATGTCATCGAGAGTACCGTACTGAAATATTCTCACAATCGCCCAGTCGTCGTTTTTTTGAAGAGCAGATTTTATCGATTCGGGGCTTATATCCCAGAACAGTGTTCTGCGTTTTGTCAAGCGACGAGCGGCCAATGAAGCAGCGTTTAAGGAAGTGGTTCTCGGTTGCTCTTTACGCATTTGTCTACCTGCGTTTTTCAAGCGTTTGAAATTGGTTGAATTTGCCTTCATTTAACTTTTGGATTTCAATTCCGGACCGTGAACCTGATGCTAAAATAACGATTAATTTTGGGTCAAACTTCCCATAACTGCGAGCGCAATTTTTCAAGGACAGGGTGGCATATATCGTCTTCTGGTGCTTCTCAACTGAAATTCTCAATTCATCCATCACCAATGACTATGTTAGTGAATTCTATAAATTCTTAACAGATCTGGATGATGCGTAGGTTCGTAACAAATTCACATGCAGGGTTGAAGCATTTTTCAACTAACGATGTTTGGCAACGCGCGCCTTGACGACCATAGTAGAGGAGTAGTTGTGATTTGCTTTCAACCAAAGATCTTTGACAACCATCGAGCTATTTGCTCACAACCTCATCACGTTGTGATTTGCTTTCAAAATCGCGTAACCGTAGTTCAATAGGTTGTTAGGTGGGTTTCCATCACGTTCACGCTTAAAGTCGGCGATCTGGCTAAATATTTGAACCAATCCCGACCGTGTCGTGACTGATTAACGGTCAGTTGCTAATCCTGATTAGCGCTTAAAACAAAAAAGCCCTGCAGCGAGGCTACAAGGCTTCTGATTCACCGCTCCCCCTCTTGGACTTGAACCAAGGACCCCCTGATTAACAGTCTTCGGAGAACCTTCAAATTGAGCTGAATTCGAACATTTCTCTTAACACCAAATTGCAAAAGGCAGCATTTCTTAACACCCTCTCTTAACACTAAAAAAATATCACGAAGGACTGCATAGGCGCTGTATCCAGAAATTACATTTTGTACCATTGCCAAGCCGCCCATGAGCCATCCAGTGTTGCTAATCATATCCTACGGCGGAGTTTAAGCGTCGTAACGATGCGGCTGAACGAAGGGAAATTCTGAGGCGATCATTTCCATTATGGCCGGAGCTACTAAGCTTCCAATCTGTTTCGAATTCTTCATAACACCTGCAAGATGGCATGGTGCTACAAAGGATGGCATGATGATAATCATGGCTACCTTGATTTTGTAGGTATGAAAAGACAAAAGGAATGAAAGACTAAATCAGAGGATTGTGGCATGAATCGGCCGACCTCTTTTCTTCACTCTTTCAAATAGTACGTTGTTCTCAAGATGGATATGCGTCATTAGATCGCGATCAAATTCCTCGAGCATTTTATAGGTAATCTTAAATGTGGGGCATGCATATTGTGGCGTTGTGTAATTACCAGATAGCGTTCGGATCGCCTTAATACTCCTACCGGCGGATTCGTGTTCATCTTCAATTGAATTCAGTGGAGCTTCAATTGTTACCGCAACTGGATTCTTGAGCTCAACACCCTCTTCAAGCTGCTTGATCGCCGGAAACAGGACGAACTCTTCCTTATGCATGTGGTGAACAAGCTCGTCGGCTAGCTTGTTAAAAGCTTCCAGAATACTATTTAGTTCAACTTTTTCCTTACCATGCACCTCAACGACTTTGCACAGTAATGCCTGAATTTCCGGAATTGAACTCCGAACATAAGAGTGGTGATTTTGAACAATGTAATCAACCAGTAAGGAATTGGTCCAACTCTGAACCCGTGTTCTGATCGACGGCGTTCCGGATGATGCTTGTGAGATCTCGTCAAATACCTTTTTCGGGTCGAGTCCTGCGCTAGTGCACGCGTCACGAAGTTCCCTCTCACCACCACAACAATAGTCAATTCTATACTTGTCGAAAACATGCAATGCCTCTGGCTTCTCAACGGCAATTTGCGCAACAGTAATATTAAGAGATATCAGTTCAGCAGTCTTTGAATTCATGATGATGCGTTTTGTTAGGTCACAAATCTATGAGACTGTCAACCTGAATAGTATGATCCTGATCATACTGCGCATTCCACAGCAAGCAATGAGTAAAAAACCAACTTGTTATCGTGTTTTCTTGATTCGACACAGGATTCGAGCATTCGAATTTTAAGGACGCCAGGTGGGTTCACCACTGTTAATCGGTAAAATTAAACAACCCCATACGATTCCCGGATTTCTTTCCTTTTGTGATTGTGATCATAAGACAGTTATGGTCGTATTCTGAATTTTATGTCGTCATAAGATGAATAGTGTTTGAAAAAACGGATGACCATTCCTGCTTTCCTGATGGACTATAATTCCATTCAAAATCCAATTCTGATGGCTTTCGTGAGGAATGTCACCAGGAAGACTGATAAAAATCAGGTCACTCCGAACGCAGTAAAAGTAGGTTTGAGCCGTCAAGAAAACCGAAAGATGATAGACCCAACTGTCCTTAAGAAATATGGTGGCAAGGAAATCAGCTTCAGAAAAGATGACGTCATATTCCGGGAAGCGGATGAAGCCCTCAACTATTTCCAAATCATTAAAGGGTCAATCAAAATGATCACTGATAGTCCTGATGGTAAGGAATTTATTCAAGGGATATTCAAAGCAAACGACAGTTTCGGAGAACCACCTTTGATATGCTCATTCACCTATCCCAGTACGGCGATTGCACTCGAATTGTCAACTGTTATGAAACTGGCAAAGGATAGATTTTTAGCACTGCTGAAAGAAAATTTTGAAATCCACCTCCATATCGATCGGGTTCTATGTGAGCGATTGAAGTACAAGTCTATGGTACTCTCGGAAATTTCGTCCTATGACCCTGAACACAGGATCATCAGTATTTTAAAATACCTCAAGAGCGAATCAAACCATGTGTCAAAAGGCGTTGCCAGTGAAGGTAGAATGAGCAGGGAATTCATTGTTCCCTTCACACGGCAGCAACTTGCTGACATGAGTGGATTACGGGTCGAGACGGTGATTCGGACCGTAAAGAAGATGGAGGACGAGGGAAAGCTTCGGGTTGTCAGTCGAAAAATTGCATTCTGAAACCAAATCCAATAAAAACTATGAAAAAACTATTCTTTATGATGATCGCCGCTCTTGCAGCCGCATGTGCGCCCGATAAACCCAAGGAAAAAGAAGAGTTTCCTGAACAGCCGCAAGAATCTGCGGTTGAGGCTGCCATCCAGAATCCAACGAAGGGAATTGGAGCTGTTAAAACAGTCACGCTGAAGACACCATTGGAAACTGAGCGAATAGATCGTGGCCTGGCGATCTATGAAATGAAGTGTTCAGCATGTCACAAGCTGGACGATCAACGCCTGGTTGGCCCAGGTTGGAAGGATGTCACGGTAAGGCGGCAACCCGAATGGATCATGAACATGATCACCAATGTGGATGTGATGCTGGATAAAGATCCCGAAGCACAAAAGCTTTTCGAGTTGTGTCTGGTACGAATGCCCAACCAAAATATTTCCGTCGGAGATGCGAGAGATATTCTCGAATTCATGCGCAAAAATGATGGAGCGAAATAAGACTGTGTATCTAAACTTCTCTAATTAAGAGTACTAAATGAAAACTCAAATCAAATCGGCTGCATTCCTTATTCTGGCGGGTTCAGCTTTTGTCTTTACTGGTTGTAAACCAAAAGGACCACAGGACGCTGTCGTAGGTGATGCTGCGGCGAAGGTTTATGTAGCCCCCGGCAAATACGACGAATTCTACAACGTCGTATCAGGAGGCTTCAATGGACAAATGGCGATCTATGGTATTCCATCAGGTCGCTTGTTTCGGATCATTCCTGTGTTCTCACAATCCACGGAGAGTGGCTACGGTTATAGCGAAGAGACAAAACCCATGCTGAATACATCGCATGGTTTCATTCCTTGGGATGACCTTCATCATATCGCCCTTTCGCAGACTAATGGAGAACACGATGGTCGCTGGGCTTTCGGCAATGGTAATAACACTCCTCGCGTCGCCAGGGTGAGTCTAAAGACATTCAAGACAGAAGAAATTCTTGAGTTACCCAATAGTGGAGGAAATCACTCATCTCCATTTGTTACTGAAAACAGCGAGTATATTGTCGCTGGCACACGCTTCAGTGTTCCGATCGGTGATAATCGTGACGTACCGATCAGTACATATAAAGAGAACTTCAAAGGCACGATCAGCTTCATCAAGGTTGACCCACAGTCGGGGAAAATGAGTATTGGTTTTCAATTGAAAACACCAGGTGTGAACTTTGACTTATCTCGTGCGGGTAAAGGTCCGTCACATGGCTGGTTCTTTTTCTCGTGCTACAACACCGAACAGGCATACACACTTCTTGAAGTTAACGCGACACAGAAGGATAAAGACTTCATCATGGCCGTGAACTGGAAGAAAGCTGAAGAATACATCGCTCAGGGAAAGGGCACCAAAGTAAAAGCCAAATATGCCCACAATACCCTCGATGAGACGACACACACTGTCACTTCAGAAATGTTGACAGAGGTACTCGAATTGGATCCAACCGTACTTAAGGACATCATTTATTTCATTCCATGTCCTAAGTCACCACACGGTTGCGATACCGATCCTTCTGGGGAATACATCGTTGCTTCAGGAAAACTTGCTGCGCTCATTCCGGTATTCTCCTTCACCAAAATTCAGACAGCTATTGCCAACAAGGATTTCGAGGGGGAGTTTGCAGGCATTCCTGTGATCAAGTATGAGTCTGCTCTTCATGGTGAAGTGAAGAAACCAGGACTTGGACCTCTTCACACAGAATTTGATGACAAGGGCAATGCTTACACATCTTTTTTTGTGTCTTCCGAGATTGTAAAGTGGAACGTAAAATCACTTGAAGTATTGGATCGCGTGCCGACCTACTATTCAATTGGCCACTTAAGTGTACCAGGCGGACCTACAAAGAAGCCTCATGGCAAGTATGTGATCGCATACAACAAAATCACCAAGGACCGTTACCTGCCAACAGGTCCGGAACTCACACAGTCCGCGCAGCTGTATGACATCTCAGGTGATAAGATGCAATTGTTGCTCGACTTCCCGACAACGGGAGAGCCACACTACGCCGAAGCAATTCCGGCCAGCCTGGTGATGCCCAATTCTACTAAGATCTTTAAGATTGAAGACAACGAGCATCCGTATGTCGCCAAGGGTGAAAAAATGGCCAACGTGGTAAGGAAGGGCAACGAAGTACACGTTTCAATGACGGCCATACGTTCACACCTTGTTCCAGATAATATCGAAGGGATCAAGCTTGGCGATGTGGTGTATTTCCATGTCACTAACCTTGAACAGGACTGGGATGTGCCACACGGATTTGCAATCAAAGGTGCCGCAAATGCTGAGATTCTTATAATGCCTGGTGAAACTCAGACCTTGAAATGGGTTCCTGATGAAGTTGGTGTCTCACCTTTCTATTGTACCGACTTCTGTTCAGCTCTTCACCAGGAAATGCAAGGATACGCGCGAGTATCTCCTGCGGGAAGCAAGGTAGAGCTTAAATTTTCGACCGGCGTTATTGCAGATGAAAAAGGCTCGACTAAGTAAGATGGTTTCATAGTTTACAGGTTGAGTGGGCGCTTCCTGGCAGGAGGCGCTTTTATTATCCTCTTTAAAAATGAAAAGAATTAAACCGATAACAAGAATATTGACCGCAGCATCTGCGCTTGCTTTGATTAGCGCGTATTTTGTCCCGCTATGGCAAATACTGATGTGGGCTCCTCAATACCCGGAAGGTTTGACCATGAAAATATGGATCAACACTTTGTCAGGTGAGGTGAGAACGATCAGCGCGTTGAACCACTACATTGGGATGAAAACAATCGAGGTAAGCATGTTTCCCGAGTTTGGTTACATGATCTATATCGTTGGATTTATCATCGCACTTGGAATCGGGGCAGCAATCTTAAACCGCAGAGTTGGTGTCATAACCTTCTTTAGCTCGATCGTTGCGGCCGGGATCGGAGCGTTGATTGACTTCTATCTATGGGGATATGACTACGGCCATAATCTGAATCCGGAAGCACCGATCAAGATCGAAGGAATGAGTTATCAACCTCCTTTGATCGGTACTAAGCAGCTGTTGAATTTCACCGCTTTCTCAGGGCCTGATATTGGTGGATGGGTATTTATTGTCGCTGGTGTTGCCCTCTTCGGTTTGTTGATCTACGAATGGAAAATGAATAAGTAGTTTATGCGATTGATCACAATCCTCGGCATATTGACATTCTTTCTGACATCGTGTTCAGTAAAGCCCGAGCCAATTGCATACGGCACTGATGTGTGTCATGCATGTAAGATGACTTTAATGGATCATAAGTTTGGCGCTGAACTTGTAACTAAGAAAGGAAAGGTCTACAAGTTCGACGATATGCGATGCTTTCTTTACTACTACAACGCCGGGTTCGAGTCGAACGAAGCATATCAATACATTTTAGTTGTCGATTACGCGAACGAGAAAAACCTTATTGATGCGACTAATGCATTTTACATTACCTCGCCGGAGATTCGAAGCCCGATGGACGGACAAGTAGCCGCGTTCAGCAGCAAAGGGACAATGGATAGCTTCAAGAAGCAATGGAAGGGCGTGTACCTCACCTGGGGAGAACTGACTACTCATTATAAATGAGACAGCTCCTCACGATATTTCTTCTGCTCGTTTCTGTAGCTGTGGCTCACCCGCGAACTATTGTCGCTGATTCGAGAGGGAAAATGAGCCTTCAACGGGCATTGTCAGAAGCGGCCACCGGTGACACCATACGGATCATGCCAGGAGTATACAGGGAGGGGAACCTTGTTATTAAAAAACCTCTGACAATAATAGGGGTAGGCTTACCGGTGCTTGATGCGGAAAATAAGTACGAAATTTTTACGATTGCTGCCAACGATGTGACGATCACAGGTTTGAAAATGATCAACACGGGCGTGGCCAGCATCAATGACATTTCTGCTATTAATGCCATAGAGTCAAAACGTATTAGGGTACTGAATAATAAATTTGAAAATACTTTTTTCGGCATTCACCTGGCAAATTGTACTGGCAGTTTGATAGAGGGCAACACGCTTCAATCCAATGCGGAAACAGAACATCAGATTGGAAATGGTATACATGCGTGGAAATGTGACTCAATTACCATTCGGAATAATAAAGTCAGCGGTCACCGCGATGGAATCTATTTCGAGTTTGTTACCAACTCTCTTGTGGAGGGTAATTATAGCCACCATAACATGCGTTATGGACTTCATTTTATGTTCTCCCATCACGATCAGTATCACAATAATGTGTTTCATGACAACGGCGCCGGCGTTGCAGTGATGTACACAAAATCCGTGACCATGAAAGGAAATAGGTTTGAAGACAACTGGGGAGCCTCCTCGTATGGATTGTTACTTAAAGATATCGGGGACAGTTTCATCAATGGAAATCATTTTTCAAGGAATACGGTAGGTGTGTACATGGAGGGAACCAGTCGATGTGCATTCAATAAGAATACTTTTGAAAAGAATGGATGGGCTGTGAAGATACAAGCCAACTGTGACGGTAATTTATTTAAGAAAAATAACTTTTTAGCTAACACATTCGACATTGCTACGAATGGGTCTCTGGTACTCAACACGGTCGATCAGAATTATTGGGACAACTACCAGGGATATGACCTTGACAAAAACGGCATTGGCGACGTACCGTACCACCCTGTTAGTTTGTATTCGATGGTAGTTGAGAAGATGCCATCGTCAGTGATGCTGTGGCGTAGTTTCCTGGTTTATCTGCTCGATAAGACTGAAAAGGTTGTTCCATCCATGACCCCAGAGAACCTGAAAGATATTCACCCGATGATGAAGAGCTATGATCGAAGTTTCTGATTTGTGTAAACGGTTTGGGAAGCTTGATGTGCTAAAGTCTATTAACACCGTTTTTGGTGCAGGAAGGTCCTACGCCATGATCGGCCCCAACGGTTCGGGAAAGACGACATTGATTAAGTGTATCCTTGGTATGGTAATTCCCGATAAAGGGCAAATTTCTGTGAACGGGAAACGTATCGCCAGTGACTGGTTATACCGGCAACAAATAGGCTACATGCCCCAGATCGGTCGCTACCCAGATCAAATGAAGATTGGCCAAATCTTCGACATGATTCGCGACTTGAGAGGGAACGCTTCAAGTATCGACGAAGATCTTGTAAAGGAATTCAAACTTGACAAGATGCGTGACAAGAGAATGCATACGCTCTCCGGCGGAACGCGTCAAAAAGTAAGCGCATCACTTGCATTCCTGTTTGATCCCGCCATTCTGATTTTGGATGAGCCAACTGCCGGGCTGGATCCAATTGCCGTCGAAACCCTTAAAGCCAAGATACTTTCTGAGGCAAACAGGAATAAGACCCTTCTGATCACAAGTCACATCATGAGTGATCTGGACGAGCTGACATCTCATCTTGTTTACCTGGAAGAAGGTAATATTCTTTTCAACGATAGTATCGATTTGCTCAAAGAAGAAACTGGTGAGGTAAAGCTAGGTCGGGCTGTTGCGACGATCATGAGAAGAAATCTTGACAAAGCAGAGAAAGTATGATACGAATTGGAAAGTATGTTCTTTACGATATAATACGGAACCGGTTTGTTCTCCTCTACACTGTTTTCCTTTTTGTGATAACCCTGAGTATGTTCAGTCTTGACAGCGATACAGGAAAATCAACGCTGAGCCTGCTGAATATTGTATTGCTGGTAGTACCGCTTGTTAGTGTAATCTTTACCACAATTCATTTTTTCAATTCTTATGAGTTTATCGAACTTCTGTTATCGCAACCTGTGAATCGAACGACCATATTCTTCGCAGAATTTCTCTCCGTCGCTCTTGCACTTTGTATAGCATTTCTTGTTGGCGTTGCGGTTCCACTGATAATGTTGAATCCTTCCGAAAGTACGATGTACCTGATCCTCGCGGGTGTATTGTTAACGTTTGTATTTGTCGCCCTTGCTTTTGCCAGTTCCGTATTCACCAGAGATAAAGCGAAAGGTATCGGCATCTCACTACTTTTTTGGTTTTACTTCACGCTGATCTACGATGGATTTGTTCTTTATATTATTTACTCGTTCAGTGATTACCCACTTGAGAAAGTAACGTTGATCATGGTATCGTTGAATCCCGTCGACCTGGCAAGGATTATCATCCTTTTGAAACTGGACCTCTCTGCTTTGATGGGATATACCGGGGCATTTTACAAGAACTTCTTCGGAAGCAGCGTGGGCATTATTTATTCATTTCTTTTTCTGGCATTATGGACTGCGTTGCCCTTGTTTACAGCTGCCAGGAAGTTTGCCCGGAAGGATATCTAAGAACCATGTCAGACGTCCTTTTACGATTTCGACTGCCGTTCATCATTTTAGCGATGGCAAACCTTGTGGTCGGACTTTGGTCAGGTTTGATCAGGATTGGTTGGCCGATGCCATTACCGGAGGTGGCGGTGCATCATGGCGCGATCATGGTAGGTGGATTCTTCACGACTCTCATTGCACTGGAGAAGGTGATTCCACTCAAAAAGAAGCTGGCATTTGCGGCGCCTCTGATCAACGCGTTGACGCTGGCAATTATTGTCGACGGGTATTTCAGTGTTGGCCTGTTCTTTCTGGTTGCTGGCAGTGTTGGATTACTGATTGTCCAGTGCTTATACTTGGTCAAGTATTCCGAAGATCGGTCGGCACTGTTAATGGTTATAGGTGCTGCATGTCTGATGATAGCTAACGTATTGCTTTTCCAAAGACAATTCTATCCACTGTCATTTCCATGGTGGATGGGATTCTTACTATTTACAATAGTTGGTGAGCGACTCGAGCTTTCGCGGTTTCTACCTGTGACGAAGACCGCGCGATCCCTTCTTTATTTCTCTCTCGGCCTATTTACTACTGGCCTTGTTTTGCCCTTCCACGGCGTCGGTAAATATTTGTCTGGGGTCGCTTTGATCTTTATCGCACTTTGGCTGCTGAAACATGATGTGATCAGGATTGGAATAAGAAAGGAGGGGTTAACCAGATACAACGCTGTGGCTTTGCTGTTGGGAAATCTTTGCCTGATTTGGGAGGGATTTCTACTTCTCTTACTTCCAGAAACAATGGCCGGATATGATGCCCTGGTTCATACTTTTTTTATTGGGTTCGGGTTTACCATGGTGTTTGCTCATGGTCCAATTATTCTACCCGCTGTACTGGGGATAAATAGAAAGCCATTTTCACCGATACTATATATATGGCTTCTTTTATTGCAGTCATCACTCGTCCTCAGAGTATTCACTGACTTATCATCGGAGATCAGCGGTCGCCCATACACAGGATTATTGACAACATTTAGTATCGTCGGCTATTTCTTAACGATCATAACTCTAATCGCAAGCAATAGGAAGCATGAAGTGGTTGATTAAAATGCCCTTTGTCTTCTTGTTGATTGGCGCCACGATCGGCTTGCTCCTTCGATTCCACTTCATTGATCCTCAAAGTTGGCTGATTTATCCTTACTGGCTACATGCTCATTCACACGTAATGTTCCTTGGCTGGATACTCGATGTATTGTGTCTTGCCTTCATTACAAGCCACGTCAGTGTTTCAAGACAGGGGCGATATGTGGTTCTGCTTTGGGTCGTGCAGGCCCTGGTGGTTGGAATGCTGATCTCGTTTCCTTTACAGGGTTATGGTGTCATTTCAATAGGGCTGTCGGCAATCCACACAGCGGCAATTACTCTATTTTCGGTATGGTTCTTTCGGGATCAAAAACATGGAACATTCGATCCATCGTCTTGGTTTGCAAGGCTGGCACTTATTTTTTTTGCGATTGCATCGCTGGGGCCGCTTACTCTGGGGCCGTTGATGGCGAACGGTTATGGGTATACACAGTGGTATTACCTTGCAGTATACTTTTACCTTCATTTCCAGTACAACGGGACATTTACATTTGGAGTACTTAGTGTTCTTTTATTCATGGCCCAACAGTCAGGTGTACATCTTGACCAAAAGGCAATTAAAAGAGGCGGCCTTGTCTTGTTCATTTCTGTGTTCCCTACTTATTTATTATCTGCACTCTGGGCAAAACCCCCGTTATTATTAAATTTTATAGGATTTCTCGGAGTTATACTACAGATTCTAGCCACGATACAAATGGTCAGGGGTTCGTGGAGAGCATCCGAACCACCTTTGAATTCACTGTCAAAGCCACTCCGCAGACTGTTGATGGTTTCTGTGTTGGCGTTCGTGATGAAGAGTGTTCTTCAGCTTGCATCGTCATTCCCGGTGGTGGCTGAGCTGGCCGCAGGCCGCAGGAGCTACATCATCTGTTATCTTCATTTGGTCTTACTTGGAATGATTTCCTCTTCTTTATTGGCTTGGGCTGTCAGTCAAGGATGGATTAAGCCGATCCGCCCTCTCACATCAGTGCTTCTTCTCGTGGGATTTGTCGGAATGGAGTTTACCCTCATTGGTGACGGCATACCTGTGATACGACCGCCTTATAGTGATACTCTCTTGCTCATATTTTCCGCCATGATCTGGGTTGGTTGTGTGGTGATAGTCGTTAGTCATAACCGCCCACACCTTGACCTCGAACAGTCCTGATTTAAATCAGGTTATTTCTCCCGACGAAAGAAGTTGGACATGATTGAAATCATAATGGGGCGCCAGATGAATTGTGATTTTTGTCCGACACAAAGCTTGGCATTGTCGAAAAATGGGCACCAAAAATCATAAACTTATGAAGACTAAAACTATACTTACCATTGCAGCTGTCGTGACGGTCACGATATTTGGTTGTGGTGGCGAGTCGCGGCACTCGGAGACTGCCTCAACAGGACAAACACCTGCTGCAGGGCAATCAGCGGTAGCGGATGATGATTCTCAAAAGGATGTGGTGCGGATCGCCGTTTCCTCTGCAGATCACACGACACTGGTGGCGACGTTGAAAGCAGCAACGTATGTAGACGCATTATCCAACGCAGGTCCCTTTACCGTTTTTGCCCCCACAAATGCTGCATTTGAAAAGCTACCGAAAGGGACTGTGGAAGATCTCCTGAAGCCTGAAAATAAAGATGCCTTGCGAAACATTCTCGAATATCACGTGGCGGTCGGTGTTTACAAACTCGACTACCTGCGCGATGGCCAGACAATCAACGAGGTGAACCTGGACAATGTAACGATTGGTATGAAGGAGGGGAAGTATACTGTCAACGGGGCCAATATCATTGGATCGGTCCCTGCATCAAACGGAATAGTTTATATCGTTGACGCTGTCTTGTTACCACCCACCAAATAGGTATCCATGCCCCGGACACTTAAGGATATCGCAGATCGAAAAGATATAATTGAACTTGTTGATAAGTTCTACGATAAGGTAAAAGTCGATATGTTGCTTGGGCCGGTGTTTGCACATCTTGATTGGCAAAAACACATGCCCATAATGTATAACTTCTGGTCGTCTATGATACTCGGCGACATGAGCTACCAGGGAAGTCCTTTTCAAAAGCATCTCCAGCTGGGGATTGATGCCACACATTTTGCGAAATGGCTTCAGTTGTTTTACGAAACAGTCGACGAACTGTTTAAAGGAGCGCGGGCGACAGAGATTAAGGATAGGGCACGGAGTATTGCCGGTGTCTTTCAGCACAAACTTGGATTAATGAATTAAGTCCAACAATGACTACGAACAGTACCAATAGTGTTTCTATGAAAGAAGGTATTTCCAAAATCTACCGTATTACAATATTTCTGATAGCATTTCTAATTGCGGCTCCGGCAGCATTTGCCTGTGAAATATGCGGTTGCGGAAACAATAATTTTCAGATCGGGATACTGCCGACATTTAGCAGAGGATTTTTCGGATTGCGTTATAGCTCAGCGCAATTCCATTCCTCCATGCGTGAAGACGCTGGTGAATTCAGTCACGATTATTATAGAACAATGGAGGTTTGGGGAGGAGTGAATCTTGGAAAATTCCAGGTATTGGCCTTTCTGCCTTACTTCAGCGCAAGAAAGGTAAGTGACGATGGCACTACATCATTGAATGGCCTTGGTGATGCGATGATGTTGGTGAACTATAAGGTCTTTAATAGTGCAGCACTGAGCCGCAACAAGACAACAACGATGCGTCACGAAATCTTTTTTGGTGGAGGAATAAAACTTCCCACTGGAGTGAGCCGGATAGACATTGGAAACCCTGATTTTAACATCGGCGATTTCAATTCTCAGGCAGGAACAGGCAGTGTCGATTTCATACTGAACGCCACACACAACTTTATGTGGAACAAGAGTGGTGTAGTCACCAATGCCGCCTATCGTGTCAATACGGCTAATCAGCAATCTTATAAGTTTGGGAACCGTGCGTACATCAACACATCATACTACTACACGTTTACATTTGGTGGTCTTAAGCTCAAGCCAAATGCGGGAGTTAACTTCCAGAATAACGGAGTAAATACATTCAATGGATTAGAGGTTGCAGGTAGTAATGGCTACAATGTTAATTCAACCATTGGCTTGAATGCATTGCGCAATAAAATCGGAATCAATGCCATGGCCTTTGTACCAATTGCCCAAAACATGTATGATGGGCAAACAAAACTTCAATCGAGAATGGTTGTTGGCCTAACTTACTCTTTTTAGGTCATTAGGTTAATGTGCGATAAAGTTCGGTGACTGTTCCTCAGTCCCTGTCGCATCAATCTCGTATCTTTTTGTTTCCAAGCGAGGTTAGCAGGGAAGGACCACCTGACAGGTTATCAGGAGGGTCCAAGAAAACACCGCATTATTGACTCAAACTTTCTTACTTGATTGTTTCCAATCCAATTAAGAACGGAATTCGCTTAACACCTTTCGTAACACTAAAAAACAAAAAAGGCAGTCACTTTTCTGTAACTGCCTCATCATCAAGCTCCCCCTCTTGGACTTGAACCAAGGACCCCCTGATTAACAGTCAGGTGCTCTAACCAGCTGAGCTAAGGAGGAATATGAACCAGACCTGCGGTCGGTTCATATTCCATGAACCTGAGCCGACTTTCAATCTGGATTCCCCAAAATGAAGAAACACGTCCGTTTGCTTCTTTCGGGGTGCAATTATACATCATTCAGGGGAATTTGGCCAACCTCCCAATATTTTTTCAAGGAAAATCATCCATTTCCGAACAGAATTCAACTTTACCCGTATATTTACTTTGTAATTAAAAGTGCTTTTAGAATGAAAAGTCAGCAGGAAATACACGACGACCTGGCGTCAATCCGAACCATGATGGAGAAATCCTCCAAGTTCATCTCCCTCAGCGGCCTGTCCGGAATACTCGCCGGAATCTACGCCCTCGCCGGAGCCGCCGCCGCATACGCGCTCGCCACAACCATGCGAATCGACGACCGCTCCACCTACCAAAACGACTTCCACCTCGTCCGCAAACTGCCCCAACTCGTACTCCCCCTCGCCACCATCGCCATCCTCGTCCTCGCCGCCTCACTCATCACCGGCTTCATCCTCTCCAACCGCAAAGCGAAAAAACAAGGCACCACTATCTGGACCGCCGCCACCTATCGCATCATCGTCAACCTCGCCATCCCTCTCGTCACCGGAGGCGTCGTCATCCTCACCCAAATCGCCTTCGGCAACTACGAATTCGTCGCCCCCGGCTGCCTCGTCTTCTATGGACTCGCACTCCTCGCCGCCAGCCCCAACCTCTATGAAGAAGTACGGTACCTCGGCTACTCCGAAATCCTACTCGGCCTCGTCTGTGGTCTAATCCCGGGATATGGCCTGGCATTCTGGGCCATCGGATTCGGCGTCTTCCATATCTTCTACGGTGCACTCATGTTTCGCAAGTACGATCAATGAAGAATCCATTCGAAAATTTCGATAAAGTCCTCGAGCACCGCATGAGGTTGCAGATCATGGGTATCCTCGCCGCAAACGAGTCGTTCGACTTCAACGCGCTCAAGGAACTCCTTCAAACCACCGACGGCAACTTGGCCACACACATCAAGGCGCTGGAAAAGGAGAAGTACATCATCATTCAAAAGTCTTTCATCGATCGAAAACCAAATACGAGATACAAGATCTCCGAACGCGGTCGCGCCGCTTTCAAAAAACACCTCGACGCCATGGAGGAAATCATCAAAAGCCAAAAACGCTAACACACACTATATATGGACAACACAGTTTCATTGTTCGACCGGTTCAACAACTGGATCAAAGAGTCGATCATCGTCAAGCTGATGTCGATCGGCATCCTGCTTTTACTCCTGCTCATCCCTTCGGTGTGGGTGCAAAACCTCATCAACGAACGACAAGAACGCGCCAACGGTGTCGTGGAAGAAGTATCCCAAAAATGGTCAGGTAACCAAACACTCACCGGCCCCATCCTCATGATCCCGTTCAAACGCGTCGAGGAAATCAAAGAGTGGAGCAACGGTAGCTCCATCACGCGACGTGTCGAAACCAAACATGCCGCTTACTTCCTGCCCGCCACCCTCGACATCCAAGGGAAAGTTGCGACCTCCGAACTCAAGCGCGGTATCTTTAATGTGGTCGTCTACGATTCGGAACTTGACTTCAAATCTGCGTTCGGCGATGTCGACTTCACCAACTGGAATGTTCCCGAAGAGCAGATCCTCTGGGCCGAGGCCGAGTTGGTCATGGGCGTCAGCGACTTAAACGGTATTCATGAAAACCCCGCGATTATATCGGGAACGACACCATGGAAATCGCGCTCCACGAGCGACATCGACCTGAAAGGACGTCGCTTCGCGGGCCCAAGCGATACGCAGGATTCGTATAATGGCGACATCCGCAGCGGATTAGTCGTCGCACTCGGTTGGAAAAGCCGCGCCGATATGGTGAAGGACTTCGATGTGAAGCTGAAGTTGAAAGGCAGCAAGCAACTCTACTTCCTACCCACAGGTCAGACTACTTCCGTCAACCTTGGCGGTGATTGGCCATCACCCAGTTTCGATGGCAACCGTCTACCCGAAACGCGCAACCTATCGAACACCGGCTTCGATGCAAGTTGGAAGGTGCTGTCGTTCAACCGGCCGTTTGCCGATCAATGGATCGATGCAAGTCAAACCATGAATGGATCAGAGTTCGGAGTAAGGCTCATCATTCCTGCCGATCAATACCAGCAAAGCATGCGCACCGCCAAGTACGACATCTTGATTATCATCCTCGCATTCACTGCCTTGTTCTTAGTTGAGATCACACGCAAGGTCAGGATTCACCCTTTCCAATACATCTTGGTCGGCGTCGCGCTCACGGTGTTCTACACGTTGCTGCTCTCCATCTCCGAACATTGGGGTTACACAGCAGCCTACATCGTCGCCGCGGTCGCTACGGTAATTTTGCTTACGCTTTATTCAAGTTCGTTTCTTCGAAGCCGCGCGCTGGTAGGTTTGTTCTCGGCGCTCATGACGACGTTCTACGTGTTCATCTTCGTAATCATTCAGGCCGAAGACCTGTCGCTCTTGATCGGAAGCATCGGTTTGTTCGTGATCATCGCCGTGGTGATGTACTTCAGCCGAAACATCAAATGGTACAAAGACGAATCACAACCGTCCACGATCGCATAACATAGTGGCAACCAAAAAGAAAGTCCCGCCAATCTGGTGGGACTTTCTTGTTTATAAACGTGTGGCTTGAAACTACTTTGTGAAGTTGAGTCGCTTCAGCCATTCGACGCTGAGTGAAGGCCATGTATTCAAGACGGGATCGTTCGGCGCCATTCCGTAACCATATTTTCATGATCATAAATATGGAGCGAAGCCGGAATGTTTCGTTCTTTCAATGCTTGATAGAACAACACACCATTTTGTGGAGGCACCACGTTGTCGTCGTGGGAAAAGACGATGAAGACGGGAGGCGTGTGATCGTCGACACGGCGATGGGTGGAAAGTGAATCAACGAGGTTGTCATCGGGGTTCTGACCGAGCAACATCGTGCGACTTCCATTATGTGCCGCGTTTCCTGCCAACGTGATGACAGGATAGATCAACAGTGCAAAAGCGGGTCGACTGCTAAACCGGAGCAATGGGTCTTTCGACTTTTTGTCGGCGGGTAAATGCATCGTGGTGCACATCGACGAAAGGTGGCCGCCGGCAGAGAAACCGATGATGCCTACTTTCTCGGGATTCTTCGACTTCGACTTGACGATTCGGATCGCGGTGGTGACGTCATTGTACTGATCGGGAAAACGATGACCTTCTTGCGCTCCGTTGTTGAGTCGGTAGTGGAGTACCCACGCATCGAATCCATTTTGGTGTAGAAGCAGAACGATGTCAGCACCTTCATGTTGATCGGCGAGGTGCGTAGCCCCATGCTGGTACTACCAAGATTGTAGTTCCGTTGGCTTTCGCCGGATCGGCGAAACGATTCGACGTAAGGCGGTTCTTTATCGAATCCATCGATCGTAACCTTCTGCGCGGCAGGGTACAGATTGATCTTTTCTTGAGCAAACAAGGCGTTGGAAGCTATGAATAACAAGCACGAAGTTATCGATAGCGCGGGTAAGGTTAGTCGCATTTCTAAATTTAGAATATTGCTGCGACATTTTTTTGGAATGGCCAAACGAATATAAGGTTCGTGATACCCACCTCACGCATCGCCACCTCACTTCGTCCATTGACCTACGTTTTATCCCTTTCTCTTCCCTAAATTCTAAATTTCAAATTCTCCATTCTCAATTCAAGTAGTTTTCCAACCTTCACAATCATCTTTCACCCATACCCGTATCGTCGCCACCTTCAATTCATCCTTTCACCCACCTTTTATCTACTTGTCCTCACCAAATTCTAAATTTCGAATTCTCAATTCTCAATTCAAAAAGGGATATCTGTAGTCGGTCGGGGACACGAACGTTTCCTTGATCGTGCGCATCGACACCCAACGCATCAAGTTGGCTTTTGCTCCAGCTTTGTCGTTCGTTCCCGAACCGCGTGCACCGCCGAAAGGTTGTTGACCTCTACACCGGTCGGTTTGTCGTTGATGTAGAAGTTACCCGCCGCGTTGACGAGCTTGTTTGTCGCCAGTTCGATGGCATAACGATCGTTCGAGAAAATGGATCCCGTGAGCGCGTAGGGTGACGTGCTGTCGACCAACGTCAGTGTTTCCTCGAAGTTCGACTGGTCGTAGACGTAGAGGGTGAGCACCGGACCGAAGATCTCTTCACACATCGTGATGGACGTCGGATCTTTCGTAACGATCACCGTGGGTTCGATAAAGTATCCTTTCGACTTATCGTATTTACCTCCGGCGATGATCTCGTTCATCGGGTTTTTGCGAGCCTTTTCGATGTAGCCGGTGATGGAATCAAATGCTTTCTCGTCGATCACTGCGTTGATAAAGTTGCTGAGTTCTTCCACGCCACCCATTTTCATCGATGCGAGATCGGCGACCAAGAATTTCTTGACATCGGGCCAAAGGTTAGACGGAACATACGCACGCGACGCCGCCGAACATTTCTGACCTTGATATTCAAAGGCGCCACGGGCAATGCCTACTGCCACAGCTTTTGGGTCGGCGCTTGGATGCGCAACGATAAAGTCTTTCCCACCCGTTTCACCCACAATGCGAGGGTAAGACTTGTATTGACTGATATTTTGACTGATCGTTTTCCAAATGTTGTTGAAGGTGTTCGTTCCACCAGTGAATTGGATTCCTGCGAAATCACGGTGTGAGAAGATCACTTCTCCCGCATCCGGTCCACTCACGTGCACGAGGTTGATGACCCCGTCGGGGAGACCAGCCTCTTGTAAGATCTGCATGAACACGTGGGCTGAATAGATTTGAGTGTTCGACGCTTTCCACACGACGGTGTTTCCCATCATCGCCATGCTCGTGGGCAAGTTGCCACCGATCGCCGTGAAGTTGAATGGTGTGAGTGCGAAGGTGAATCCTTCCAAAGGCCTGTATTCAATTCGGTTCCACACACCGGGACTGGAGATCGGCTGCTCACCATAGATCTCCGTCATGAAGTGTACATTGAATCTCAAGAAGTCGATTAGTTCGCACGCAGAGTCGATTTCTGCCTGGAATGCATTCTTCGATTGACCCAGCATCGTGGCTGCGTTCATCTTAAATCGATAAGGTCCCGCGAGTAGGTCGGCAGCTTTCAGGAAGATCGATGCTCGATGCTCCCAGGAGAGTTTGGACCAGAGTTCTTTCGCGCCAAGCGCTGCGTCAATAGCTTGTTCTACGTGGCCCTTGTCGCCTTGATGGTAATATCCAAGAATATGTTTGTGATCGTGAGGAGGGCAGATAGGCTTTTTGTTCCCGCTTCGGACTTCTTGTCCGCCGATGTACATCGGGATGTCGAGCACCTGTGCACGCGCATCGGCGAGTGCTTTCTGGATGGCTTGACGTTCGGGTGTACCCGGACCATACGTCAATACGGGTTCATTTTTCGGCGAGGGAACCTGGAAGAAACCTTTTGGCATATCAATGAATTTTGAGGTGCAAATTTAACCCAAAATGGACAACGTCAGAGGATGTGAAGGAGTTCCTTCAATGTGGCGATCTCGTAAGTGACTTCTTGGGAGTGTGCTATGCGTTTCGGATTGAAATACACGTGATCGACCGACGCATTTCGTGCACCGGCGATGTCGGTCAGCAAATTGTCACCGATCATGATGCTGTTTTGGTGCGCGTGTCCGTTTTCTCTTAACGCGAAGTCGAAAATCTCGCGCTGCGGTTTTTGGTAGCCGGCACGTGCCGAGGTGATGACGCCATCGAAATAGTCTAGTATTCCAGAAGACTGCATCTTGGTGGATTGAATTTCTTCAAACCCATTCGTGATCACATAAAGCGGGTACTTCGGTGAAAGGTAGTCAAGTACTTCTTTGGCATGGGGAATCAAGTTGCCTTTCTTCGGCGATTCAGCCACGTACTGATTTGAGAATTCGAGAGATAGCGGATAGTCATTAATACCCGCATGGACGAACACCCGATGAAACCGCTCGTTGCGAATGACATCCTTCTTGATCAAACCACGATCGTACGCATCCCAAATGTCGTTGTTGATGCGCACGAACCCTTGGAAGAATTCTTCGAAGGAGAGTTTGCTCTTGTTATTGAGTCCGAATGAGTGGAAGAGTTCACGCAGCGTTTCTTCGGAATTGGTTTCGTAGTCCCACAGCGTGTGGTCTAGATCGAAGAATATGCAAGTGTATTTTTTGCGTGTCATGATTGGCTGGCAGGCTTCATCTTTAACTTATTCAAGGTCAACTCGCGATTGTTATACATCGTTTGAAACACTTGCTGGTCCTTCTGGAGGAGTGGGTCGCGACGCAGGAACTGGAAGATCTGTTGGATGATGTCCGATACTTCGTCCTTGATCTGGTAGAAGACCCACTGATTGAACTTCCGCCCGGTCAAAATCCCCGAATTTTTGAGGTAGGCGAGGTGGCGCGAGGTCTTCGTCTGTGTGAATTCTAGGATTTGCTCTAAGTCGGTGATGCACATTTCCCCGTTGGCCAAAATAAGGTTCAAAATTCGCAGCCGGGAGGGGTCCGAGCACGCCCCGAAGATCTGGGAACCTGGCTCTATATTAAAGTGTTTCAGCCGCATGGCGAAAGATAGAGAAAACGACCAATTACGCCGATTTGGAGACCGATCCAGCAACCGCCCATCCCTGCTTTCGCGTTACTTTTCCGGTATACCTATTAATAATGTGTTGGATTACCCCCTAATCTTTATCTTTGGTGAGTTTGAATAACGTGAGAATTGCAGTTTTCTTTATTCTGACCTGTCTTGTCGCTTTGGGAGCAGAGGCTCAAAACAAGCGTGTCATCCAGTTGTCGGGTGTGATCATCACCGCCGATAGCACGAGTGGACCCGTACCCGGTGTGCACGTGTACGTACCCAAGGCTGGTCGCGGAACCACATCGAACCACACAGGTTTTTTCTCGATGCCCGTACTCGTCGGCGATAGTGTTGTGATCAGCGCCGTCGGTTTCGTTCGTCAATCGCTCATCGTTCCGAATTACCACTCCGACTTCATGACACTCGTCATAGAAATGGTGGAGGACATCACCTATCTCAAGGAAGTGACGATTATGCCGTTTCCCACAGAAGAAGTTTTCAAACAAGCCGTTCTGGCACTCAACATTCCGTTCGACAATGGCGTCGATCCGCGCAACTTGAATAAGGAGTTGATGGCGTTGATGCTCAAGACGACCCCAATGGATGCCAACATGAACTACCGGTATTATATGGATCAATACGCTGGATCCATGACCGAGAAGTTCCAACCCCGCACCAACCCGTTGCTGAACCCTTTCAACTGGGCGAAGTTTTTCCGGGATATGAAAGCAAATCGGAATTCGAGGTAATTCGCACCTCGACCACCCCAAAATCCTACGATTTCTCGCCTTTGGTCATTTAAATGTCCATTGTACACTTATTCCCAAAATCAGTATATTGGTTCTCTTAACGTGTAAACTGACATGGGGAATGATGCATTCGTAATTGGACTCGACTTTGGTACGGACTCGGTCCGCGCCGTCGTTGTGAATGCACGGAACGGTCACGAAGTAGCGTTCGCTGTTTCTGCTTACCCGCGTTGGCGCGATGGCATGTTCTGCGATGCGTCTGCCAACCAATTTCGACAACATCCGCTCGACTATATTGAAAGCCTTGAGCAATCGATCAAAGAATGTCTGCGGAAGGCCGGTCCAACTGTCGCCGCGGCGGTGAAGGGACTGAGTGTTGACACAACCGGCTCCACACCCGTAGCGGTTGACAAAAATGGAACACCCCTGGCCCTGCTGCCGGAATTCGAACGCAACCCCAACGCGATGTTCGTGTTGTGGAAAGATCACACGTCGGTCGGTGAAGCGGCCGAGATCAACGCCCACGCTGCCAAGTTCGATATCAACTACCTGAAGTTTGTGGGTGGAATTTATTCTTCCGAATGGTTCTGGGCAAAGCTGCTCCATATACTCCGTGTTGATGCTCGCGTGCGTACATCGATCGCAAGTTGGGTGGAGCACTGCGATTGGATTCCTTTCTTACTCACCGGGGGCAGCGACGTATCGCAGTTGAAGCGCGGGGTGTGTTCAGCAGGCCATAAGGCGCTATGGGCGGAAGCTTTCGATGGACTTCCCCCGGATTCTTTCTTTGCATCGCTCGACCCGTTGTTGACGGGGTTTACTTCTAAGTTATTCCGTGACACCCACACGTCCGATCGGCCAGCAGGCCGCATCAGCGAAAGTTGGGCGCAACGACTCGGCCTTCCAAAAGACGTGATTGTCGGCGTCGGGGCATTCGATTGCCACATGGGAGCTGTGGGCGGACAAATAGAACCTTACTTCTTGAGCAAAGTGATGGGTACATCTACTTGCGACATGATGGTGATACCGCGCGCAGAAATGGGCGACAAGTTGGTGCGCGGAATCTGTGGTCAAGTCGACGGTTCGATTATTCCAGGTATGATTGGGCTCGAAGCAGGTCAGTCGGCTTTTGGTGATACCTACGCATGGTACAAGGAATTGTTGATGTGGCCCATTCGAAAAATGATTCCAAGCGTTGGCGTGGTCAGCCAAGAAACCGCCGACATGTTGGTACACGCAGTCGAACAAAAGATGATTTCCACATTGAGTGAGGAAGCTTCGAAGTTGCCGCTACATGAAGAGAGTGAGCTCGCCCTTGATTGGTTGAACGGCCGTCGCACCCCCGACGCGGATCAGTCACTGAAAGCGGCGGTCAGTGGTTTGAACTTGGGAACAGACGCTCCACGTTTGTTCCGCGCGTGGGTGGAGGCAACATGTTTTGGTGCGAAGGCGATCGTGGAGAGATTCAGAGATGAGCAAGTTCCCGTCAAAGGTTTGATTGGCTTGGGTGGTGTGGCGCGCAAGTCACCGTACATCATGCAAACCATGGCCGACGTGATGAACATGCCGATCAAGATTCACCGCTCGGAGCAAACTTGTGCGCTGGGTGCAGCCATGTTTGCCGCCACCGCTGCGGGTCTTTACAAAAGGGTGGAAGACGCGATGCATGCGATGGGACCTGGTTTCGACATGGAGTTCAAACCCAATCCCGCGAAAGCGAAACTATACGAGAGCCGCTACCGTCGCTTTGCAGCACTTGGTGCAGCTACGTCGGCTATTTAGATATGACTATGAAACTCGATCCGAGATACCAATACATCAGAGAGCAGGCGTACCATGCGAACATGCAACTTCCCGAGTTGGGTCTTGTTCTGTTCACCTTTGGAAATGTGAGCGCTGCCGATCGAGATGCAGGCGTGTTTGCGATCAAACCGAGCGGCGTGCCTTACGTTGATCTCCACCCGGATAAGATGGTCATAGTAGATTTTGAAGGCAAGACCGTCGAAGGGAGTCTGAGACCATCGTCTGACACACTGACGCATGCGGTGCTGTACAAACATTGGCCCGCGATCGAAGGGATTGTTCACACGCACTCCACGTATGCTACGGCCTGGGCGCAAGCACAACGAGACATTCCAATCTTTGGAACCACGCATGCCGATCACACGACAGTGGACGTACCCTGCGCACCACCGATGGACGACGCGATGATCCGTGGCAACTATGAATATGAAACAGGATTCCAGATATTAAACTGCTTTCGCGACCGCAAGCTGAGTTACCAAGATGTGGAGATGGTGCTCGTGGGTAATCACGCGCCATTTACTTGGGGAAAGACCGTTGATAAAGCTGTATATAATAGTGCGGTGTTGGAGTCGGTGGCAAAGATGGCGTACCTCACGTTGCAAATCAACGGCGACGCACCACGACTGAAAGAGGCATTGATTAAGAAACACTACGAGCGCAAGCATGGCCCCGACTCGTACTATGGTCAATAAATTAGTTCGGTGATGAACCGCATTTATATTTTAATTCTCACCTGCGCGGTTTCGATAACCTCGTGGTGTCAGCAGCTCGACTATTCCATTCAAGCGGTCCCGTTCACGCAAGTGAAACTGCAAGACAAGTTTTGGTTGCCGAGGATTAAAACCAACCATGACGTCACGATCCCGGCTTCATTCGAACGCTGTGAAGCAACTGGGCGCGTGAAGAATTTCGAAATGGCGGCTGCCAAGTCTGGTGCGTTTTGCACGATTTACCCCTTCGATGACACGGACATCTATAAGACCATCGAAGGAGCGTCTTTCTCGATGAGCTTATATCCCGATCCTAAATTGGATCATTACATCGATGGGTTGATTGCAAAAGTAGCGGCGGCGCAAGAGCCGGATGGCTACCTGTACACAGCTCGGACCATCAATCCGGATGCGGTGCATAAATGGGCAGGAAAAGAACGTTGGGAGAAGGAACGAGAGATGAGTCATGAGTTGTACAATTCCGGTCACTTGTATGAAGCAGCTGCAGCGCACTACCAATCGACCGGGAAGCGAAACCTGTTGGATATCGCGATCAAGAATGCCGACTTGGTTTGTTCGGTCTTCGGTCCTGGTAAGCGCCATGTCGCGCCTGGACATGAAGTCGTGGAGATGGGTTTGGTTAAACTGTACAGGATCACTGGGAAAAAGGAGTACCTGGAAACCGCGAAAGATTTTATCCTCGAACGTGGCCATCACAAGTACGATTCGATGAGCCGCGATCCATTCAAGAACGGAGCGTATTGGCAAGACCACATCCCGGTTGTTGATCAAGACGAAGCCATCGGCCATGCTGTACGAGCGGGCTACTTGTATTCAGCTGTCGCCGATGTGGCAGCGCTCACTGGCGATGCTTCTTTTGTGAAGGCCGTCGACCGAATCTGGGACAACATGGTCGATAAGAAACTCTACATCCAAGGTGGAGTGGGCGCTGTCGGCAACGGTGAGCGATTCGGAGACAACTATGAACTGCCGAACGCGACGGCCTACAACGAAACGTGTGCAGCGATCGCGAACGTGTATTGGAATCAACGCATGTTTCAACTTCACGGCGATGCAAAGTACATAGACGTACTTGAACGCTCGTTGTACAACGGATTGTTGTCGGGTGTCGGAATGGATGGGAAGTCGTTCTTTTATACGAACGCGATGGAGATCAAAAATCATTTCAAGCACGCCGACATGGAGCGTGGTCGATCGGGTTGGTTCCCCTGTTCTTGCTGCCCCACAAACATCACTCGATTGATTCCATCGGTTCCCGGATACGTGTATGGCGTCGCAGGATCGAAATTGTATGTCAACTTGTTTGTGAACAGCACGTCGAACATGGTAGTCAGTGGAAAGAAGGTGCAAGTTGTTCAAGAGAATAACTATCCTTGGGATGGCAACCTGACTTTTAAGGTTAGTCCTACGTCCACCGCTAGGTTTGACTTATTGGTTCGGATACCGGGTTGGTCGCGGGAGGAGGTTGTTGCATCGACGCTGTATCAATTTAGAGCGCCGGCTTCGACGCCAGTTAAAATCTTATTAAATGGAAACGAGATTCCGGTAACGATCGACAAAGGGTATGCGACCATTTCACGCGCATGGAAGAAGGGAGATGTGGTACAGGTGATGTTGCCGATGGACGTCCGCGAGATCACCTGTTCCGACAAGGTGGCCGACAACAATGGAAAGGTCGCGTTGCAGCGAGGCCCCCTTGTATATTGTGCAGAGTGGCCGGACAATTTTGGTTTGACGAGTAACTTGTTGGTGCCCACTGGCTCGGTGTACAAAACCGAGTTCAAATCAGATCTTCTCAATGGTGTGACGATTATTACGAGCGAATCGAAAGCGGTTACGGTGGACTCAGGTATTTCAGTATCCACGCATTCGCAGCCGTTCGTCGCGATTCCATACTATGCGTGGGCACATCGGGGAGAGGGTGAGATGACCGTTTGGTTGCCCCAGCAAGTTCGAAGCATCGACATTTTTTCTAAATAGAATATTCAGTTTATGTCAACCCTTGATTTGAAGAAGTTGGAAGTTTGGTTCCTGACAGGGAGCCAGCATTTATATGGTGAGAAGACTTTGGCGCTTGTTGCGGATCACTCGAAGGAGATAGTACGCGAGTTAGGTGCGTCGAGTAAGATTCCGGTGAGTGTCGTTTTCAAGCCCGTATTGAAGACGCCCGAGGAGATCTTGGCGGTTTGCCGTGAAGCGAACCAAACGCCGAGTTGTATTGGATTGGTCGCATGGATGCACACGTTCTCGCCGGCGAAAATGTGGATCGGTGGTTTGAAGATTCTCAGCAAGCCGCTGCTTCATTTTCATACGCAGTTCAACCGAGATATTCCGTGGGGTGAAATTGACATGGACTTCATGAACTTGAATCAGAGCGCTCACGGTGATCGTGAGTTTGGATTCATCATGACCAGAATGAGGTTGAACCGAAAAGTGGTGGTCGGCCATTGGAAGGATGTGAATGTTCACGAACGCCTCGCGACGTGGATGCGTGCCGCTGCCGGCTGGCACGATTGGCAGGGTGCGCGCTTCTGCCGGTTTGGTGACAACATGAGGCAGGTAGCAGTGACTGAAGGCGATAAAGTCGAGGCTGAAATCAAGTTTGGATATTCAGTGAATGGATATGGCATCGGCGACCTCGTGGATGTTGTGAACCAAGTTGCGTCGAGTGATATCGACCAATTGGTTGCGCAATACGAAAGTCAGTATGAGGTGGTGGCGTCGTTGCGAAAGGGTGGCGAGCGTCACGCGTCGCTGCGAGAGGCGGCGAAGATTGAACTCGGCATGCGCGCGTTTCTGAAGAATGGAAATTTCAAAGGGTTCACGGATACCTTCGAAGACTTGCATGGGTTGAAGCAACTTCCAGGACTTGCAGTGCAACGCTTGATGGCGGATGGCTATGGGTTCGGTGCTGAAGGTGACTGGAAGACTGCTGCGCTGGTGCGTTGTATGAAAGTGATGGCGAGCGGATTGAGGGGTGGCAATTCTTTCATGGAAGACTATACGTATCATTTCGATCCTTCGAATAGCATGGTTTTAGGGGCGCACATGTTAGAGATTTGTGAGTCCATCGCGGATGGCAAACCGAGTTGCGAGATTCATCCGTTGGGTATTGGTGGAAAAGAAGATCCGGTGCGGTTGGTGTTTGGCGTGGGGGCGGGGCAAGCACTCAATGCGTCCATCATTGATATGGGAAATCGTTTCAGACTTTTAGTGAATGAGGTGGAGGCGGTGAAAGCTCCAGCCGATTTACCGAAGTTGCCGGTGGCGCGTGTGTTGTGGAAACCTTATCCGGATATGGCAACGGGTTGTGCGGCTTGGATTTTAGCGGGAGGTGCGCACCATACATGTTACAGCCAGAATTTGACGTCGGAACATTTGCAAGATTTGGCTGAGATGGCTGGTGTTGAGTACGTGTTGATAGGGAAGAAGACGGATTTGTATGGATTGAAGAACGAGTTGAGGTGGAATGACAAACTGCAATAATGGAACTGAGTAGTTACAAGAGCCATCAGAAGATTTTGGTGGCGGTGGACTGTATTATTTTTGGTTTCGATGGGAGCCAATTGAAGGCGTTGTTGATTCGTCGTGGCTTTGAGCCGGAGAAAGGCAGGTGGTCGTTGATGGGAGGTTTTGTAGGGCGCAGTGAGAATGCAGATGAGGCGGCACAGCGCGTGTTGCATCAACTGACGGGCATGGATGGAATTTACATGGAGCAGTTGTATGCGTTCAGTGATATCAACCGTGATTCCGCGGGACGGGTCGTGTCGATTGCGTATTTCGCGTTGATCAACATCAAGGATTACAACGAACAGTTGCAGTTGGAGCACGAGGCGCGCTGGTTTCCGTTGGGTAAAATTCCACCTTTGATTTTTGATCACAAGAAGATGGTGTTGAAGGCTAAGGAGATGCTTCGACAGAAGGTGGCGAGCCACCCGATTGGGTTCGAGTTGTTGCCTTCGAAGTTTACGTTGCCTCAGCTACAGGCTTTATATGAGGCCATTTACGAGACCCCGTTCGACAAGCGGAATTTTACTAAGAAGATGTTGTCGTTGGGGATATTGAACAAGCTCACGGAGAAGGAGAAGGAGAGTTCTCGGAAGGGGGCGTTTTACTATGTTTTTGATGCGGCGAAGTACGAAAGGCTGCGCGAGAGTGGAGTGAAGTTTGTGTAGTGGCGCGGCTGATTTTCGCATTTTTTGCCTATAATTGCAGCCTCAATTCCACAATTTTCGGCCCCTGGGCTATTGAAATGGCGGTTTTGAGTTTTACGGGGTGTAGCGCAGCCCGGTTAGCGCATCACGTTAGGGACGTGGAGGTCGGTAGTTCGAATCTACTCACCCCGACTTCGCCCGCCGAAGCTCGCAGAGCGTAGGCGGGCTTTTTTATTTCTTATAGTTTGCGTCTTCGTCGTGTAATTCACCTCGGGCTCCGTCGGGTATGACCCGACACTTCTTCGAAAAGAAATAAGTTATTTCCATCATCAATCATTTGGTCACGGGTCTGCCCGCCGAAGCTCCTTGAGCGTAGGCGGGCTTTTTTGTTCTCGGCTCTCTGCACTTCGCATCTAATTTCACCTCGGGCTCCGTCGGGGACGACCCGACACTTCATCGAAAAGAATTAAGTTATTTCCATCATCAATCATTTGGTCACGGGTCTGCCCGCCGAAGCTCCTTGAGCGTAGGCGGGCTTTTTTATTTCTTATAGTTTGCGTCTTCGTCGTGTAATTCACCTCGGGCTCCGTCGGGTACGACCCGACACTTCTTCGAAAAGAATTAAGTTATTTCCGCATCAATCATTTGGTCACGGGTCTGCCCGCCGAAGCTCGCAGAGCGTAGGCGGGCGCATGGCCTGCAGGCACAGAGTTGGACGCTACGCTCTCCTCTAGGGGGTGGGATTGTTAAATTTGATTGTCTATTTGCAAGCGTATAAGCTACGTTGGTTTTGATAATAAGAAGCACTACACCCACAAATCAGAACGGCTTTATAAATAGAGCAAAAACTAGTAAACACCAACAACCTTGGCGGGTGCGGTGAAAAATGGAACGGCGAGTTGAGAATGTTGCCCACGGTATTTGATTTGGGAGGAAGTCCCCGATGGCCAACTGATATGTTCCGATGACGTAGTTTAATGACCGGTGGTATTCGGGCGACTCAACAACTTCCACATTTCGTCATCTGGTGTGTCGCCAGTGATTTCAATCTCGTATATCCCTGCCTGTCGTTCCATCGTCTCCAGACGACCGGCTGCAAGAGACTTCAGCAACGGAAATGGATCGTGATCAAAAGTCACCACCCGAGTTTGGTTATCGAGCAATGTTCGAAGCGTTGCCTCTTCGAAGTCGAGCAAGGAATATAGATTCGGGAATTGAAAGTTTACTTTTCGGAGGAACTCGGAGAAGTGCAATGCCTCCTCGCTTCCGTACTGTTTCGGTGGATACTCGCGCCAAAATTCGTTCAAGATTGCTTTGAAGACGTCTACACCCATCGACAGCATGATGAAGCGAGACGTGAGTTTAAATACAGACACCAGCATCGACGCGCGAAATTCATTGACGAGTTTCCGAATGATCTCAACGCCGGGTTCCTCGGTCAGAATAAAGCGGTCGGAGTGGGGGATGTGTCCAATGGCCAACGCTCCCAAGGTCTCTTCCCAATCATCGCTATACTGGTCGGCTGCGGGAGTTGCCGGTTCGGTCTTGAAGACCAATGTCGTGTGGTGAGATACCCGTCGAGTATCCCAGATCTTTCGAACGGTGATCAGCTCCTCCTCGATTTTCTTAAGACCGACATGAGGTAAGTACGAAGGCAAAACTTCATACACAATTGCCCTCAGGTTGGGAAGGTGCGGTATGACACTCATGGCAATATCGATCAATTGCCTGGGCATTTGACCCGAATGTGCGTCGAGCCAGAAGCTATCCATTTCCATTCCACCCGCTAGATGTATTTCCCAAACCCTTGTCGTGTCGATCTCCTTCAGGAAGTTCTCAACGCTTTGTCGTCCGTTCAGTTCGTTTGCGTAAAGATTGTGGAGATCAAGCAACAGCCCGCATTGAGCTGTAGAAATGACTCTTTGTATGAATGCCCCGTCGGAAATTTCGTTTGCCCGGGGTTTTAAGTAGTTCACTCCGGTTTCGACCGCGAAGGGAACTTGAAGTTGATGTTGCAAGAGATTGATGCTTTGTACACAGCGTTCGATTCCTTCGTCGGTTTGCCTGGGGGGAAGGAAGAAGCCAGTATGAAACTCCGAAGTCATATTAAACCCCAAGTGTTCGCTTGCCCATGGCGATTTGAAGTCTTCTATGTTCTGCATCAACAAGTTGATTTCCTGTTGAGTGCCTCGGAAGGTTCCACCAACCGGCAAGCCGACGCTATGGATGAGTTTCTTGAACGGTAGTGATTGTAAGTGCGTCACTACCTCGGTGGGCATCGAGAACTTTCCTGCATGGTTCACCCACAGCGTCTGAGGTTCTATTTCGATCACGTCGACAAGTCCTGGCAGCAGGATCGGGTCGAGTTCAGTAGAATAGGTAATGCCCACGCCACATTCGGGCAGGGCATTACTCTTTTGTGATTCACATTCCATGGTTGATAGCCAGTTGATTCAGTTCGCTCCTAAACAGGATGTCGAGACCGGAATGGCAAGGGGCGCATCCGAACTGTTTGAATATCCGATCTACCGTGTCACCAATCTTGCCGATGCTGTGACTTGTTTCTTTGTCCAACCCAATGTTCAACACGTTGACGCTAGTCGAGACTTGGTGGAGGCTTTGAACTTTTGATTCGGGATCGATCAAGTAGTCGCGCTGAAGTTGAAAGCGACAGTCGAAACCCGAGAAGCATTTTCCACATCCAAGTTTCTCCATGAGCCCGGTGATTCCTTTTTTGAACGCATCCGGATTAAAGGCCACGGAGGCGGCGACTGTGACGCGAATGGGTGCGCCTTGGTAGGCAACATTTCCTTTCTCAATAGATGTAATCATAATTTTTTGATTAAGAAGTTGTGCCTACTCTTTGGATTTTCGGCTACGTCCATCACTTTCAGAAAGCAAAAGCCCATCCACTACGAAGTTCATCGCAGCAAATGGGCTCTTGTGTGGTGATGAAGTGAAGGTATGTATTTCACACACCTCGCGAAATCGCAAAAAATGGGTAACGTCTTTTGGCGCGGATTGCCAACGCTACCGGCTTATGATTAAAACGAGTTACTTAATCCCAAACGCTTCCTTGATGTCTTTTGCGCGAAGTTGTACGACGCCGCGCCCTGCGAGGAACATGATCTTGGAGGATGCATTTTCAATATGGTTTGCGCCTTGATCTTCGTCGTTTTTGAAAAGTTTCGAGGAGAATGTTGTTCTGATGAAGCGACTGACGTAACTGTAAAGGAGCTTTCGATGAGCCATATCAGTTTTATCAAACGTGAGAGTGCCGTCCTGCACTTGGTCATATTCTTTGAAGAAGCATTTCTCCAAACTCCATTTCCAGTATTTCTTGGTTGGTGTGGTGGACAGGTCGTCTAGCCGCTTGAATTTTGGATCGATCAAGACTTCGGTTCCAAGGTAGATCACCGTGCAATTGTATTCAAGTTGAAAGATACGGATCCGTTCCCTCGTTAAAGCGTACTGGGAGTCTGGTACGGAGAATGGCGACATCACTCGAAACATGTTGTACCAGCGGCCGGCATTTGTCCATTTGTATCGTTTGGTGTTTCGGATGCCTTTTCCTGAAGCATCGACGATAAAGACGATCCGTTTCTTGGGATCGGTGATATCGCCCATGGTGGAATGGTACCGAAGGATTGCTTTTGCGGAGTGCATGGCTTGTTGGTCGACCATCCCGCCATCTTGCAAGTGAAGGTTGTACTTGATCTCAGTTCTTTCACGGGCGCGGTCTTGTCGGATTGATGGATAGCTCGCACACGCGACAAGGAAGGGAATGCCACTGCTCGCTTTTGTTCCCGACGCAAGCGGTATCTCATCGTAGCTGGCAATCTTCGTTCGGTCGTCTAAGTGTTTAAGTTTTAAGTTGTAGTGATTGTAACAGTAAGTGCCCCAGGTTTTCAACCGGTCTGGCGTAAAAGGTACGAGCATGAAGTTGTCGATGTTCACGGTGTTGGCAATCTGCATTGGCAACCACGGAGTGCCCTGCCTCACGAACACGTCGCCGAGTGTAACTTCGTCAACTTTTGGTGTTCGGAATTTTTGTTTTGGATGGTCGAGTGTCCATAGTTTCTCATCTACGTCTTCGCGGTATCGTCGACCGAGGTAGCCGTCGTTGAGCCGTTCGGTAAGAATGCGGTCCGATTGTCGAAAGCCCCTCCATACGTTGAGTAATTGGAAGAGTTGCCGCCGGTAGTAACGGCTGTTGGCTTCTGTAGCGAGCACCTTTTCGAACGAGTTGAAAGTTGGGTAGGGGAGGATTGGTTCGAACCCTTCTTTGTCTTTGAAGGCGATGTTGTACCGACCGATGGAAGCCAAGTACTGTGGTGATGAGTACTTACGTTGTTGGTATTTGTAGGCAATGTAGGACGAGACGCCCCAACCGCCGCCCGACACCGTGGAGAAGTAGTCGATTTCGTTGAGGAGGTTGCTTGGTTGACTTACTCCTGCTGCGGAATCCGCGCTAGACATATACAGCAGCTTTTCGAGTTCCATCATGATACCGATGTTGAACGAGGCTGCACGTGACCCGCCGCCACTGGCGCAGAGGATGACGAGTTGGTCTTTGTCTTGTCCGAGTCGCTTGTTGGGGGATTCATACGAAGCGAGTTCGACAGATTGGTCGAGGTCGGTTCCTTCAAATGATTTCCATGCGAAATTGTCTTCGTCGACCTTAACAGAACGACATGAGACGAGCGCGAGTGCTGCTGCTAGCAAGAAGGTGATGTTCTTCATGGTGGGAGATTTTTAAAAGCACAAAAGCCCAGCTGTCGGAGTAGACAGTTCTGGGCTCTGTTAGATGAATGTAGGAAAACTTCTTGAGATGCGCAATCTGGGCAGCCACACCTGAGTACCTGGTCCAACACCTCCAGCGCTTTCAATGAAAGTGGATATACTTACGACTTGAATGGTAACATCTTGGGGCTTACCCGGAAGGATCGACAGGGACTATCGATGGACGTTCTAGCGTTCGATTACGGGACCACCGCCTCTAACCAGTTGTTGAAAGTGTCCGATAGTGGTCTCAAGGGCGCAGGCTTCATGGAGCCAGCATCGACCACGGGTGACGACTACGCGTACGACTCGAATGGTAGCATGGTGTCCGACAAGAACAAGGATATTACCTCGATCACTTATAACCGCCTTAACTTACCAGAAAGGGTAACAAAGAGTAGCGGCGACTACATCAAGTATATCTACACTGCAACCGGCGCTAAACTCCGGCAGGAAGTTTACAACGCGACCAACACACTCACCAAGTCGACCGACTACGCGGGGGAGTTTTATTACGAGAACGAGACGTTGCTTTTCTTGAATACCCAAGAGGGGCGCGTGATTTTGACGGCCGCCGTTCCCGAGTACCAGTATTTTCTCAAGGATCACCTCGGCAATGTGAGGATGACTTTTACCTCGAAGACCGAGACCGCCACTTTCACGGCGGGTTTTGAAACGGCAGCGGCCGCAACAGAGAGTGCCACTTTCAGTCCCAGCTATGGCAATGCTACGATCATCAATGCAACGGTATACAACCACACGGCGGGAGGAAGCCGATCGCAACGGTTGACGGCAGCCTTGCAAACCGACATCATCGGCCTGTCGAAGAGCCTGAAGGTGATGCCCGGCGACGTGATCAACTCAGAGGTGTATGCGAAATACATCTCCCCCACGACGACCAACACGAACGTTGGCGCGCAGATTTTTGCGGCGATCACCGCGTCATTCGGGGTGAGCGCTACGTCAACCGGGGAGGCGGGCCTCTTGTACCAGTCGCTCAGCACGATGAACACGGCCAACGTGTTGCTCACTTCCGGGCCTGGGGTAGACGAGAATGTCCCCAAAGCTTACCTGAACTACATTTTGTTCGATGACCAGTTCGTTCCTTACGACTACGGCTTCGACCAAGTGAGTAGTTCCGCCCTCAACGCCCACGAGAAGCTTACCCTGTCGGCACTGGCGCGCAAGCCTGGGTATGTGTATATTTATTTGTCGAATGAGAATGGGAAGGTGGTGGAGGTGTATTTTGATGATTTTAAAGTGGAGCATAGGAAATCACCAGTAGTTCAATCACAGGATTACTATCCGTTTGGGTTGACGTTTGGTTCTTGCAACAGAGAGAATTCTATTGCCAATCAGTATTTGTACAACGGCAAGGAGAATCAGGATGAATTTGGTGTTGGTTGGCTCGATTATGGAGCGAGGATGTATTTGACGGATATCGGAAGGTGGAGTGTAATCGATCCTTTCGCTGGCAAGTACGAGATTGTGACGCCCTACTCTTACGCGTTCAGCAATCCAATTATTTTCATTGATCCAACTGGCATGGAGAACGTGATTTATTTGGTAAACGCCGGTGATTTGACCAAGAATGAACTCAAGAATACTGAAAAGATGATAAATAAATTCTTTACCGCGTTGGGCCTAGAGACTCGAGCCGTTGTCTTTAATGAGACTAAGAATGGTCCACTCGATGAGAACAAGCTTGATAACACCGATAACTGGGCAGTTATCGGATTAAGTAAAAAAGCCATCGCTCAGAAGGCGGCGTCAATAAGCGGGGACTCAGATTTCGACAAACGTGTCGCTGGTTGGGCGAGTCGAAACGAACCAGGTGAGCCGGAGGTTTCCGATCCACGAAGGGGTATGGTGATTGATTATGACGACACATTTGCTGGGCGGCCAGAACAATTTCCCGAAACCGCAGCGATATTTGTCATGCATGCTGCTGGCCATGGTTCGAGCACCATTCAAAAGCTGCGCGGGAGAGATATGGAAACGGGACATTTTGATCAAGGAATAATGATGAATGGCAATAATTTGGCTCTTTCCTACCGCCGAAACCACGGACCGGCGGCGATTCTAGCGGAGAACCCAAATTCGGGAACGCTGGGGAATGAGACGTATGTTAAGGGAATGATGGATCGATATGGAACAAAAAAGTCCGTTGATAACTACTCATCAAAGAAATGAGAGCAAACATAGTGCTGATAATCCTTTGCATCGGCAACATCGGCTGCGCCCAAAATGAAACAAGGAGAATCTTTTATCGAGACCCATTCCTCGACTCCTTCAGAGATCGTAATGCTAAGGTAATAGCTGGTTCTAGTCCTGATTATGAGTTGTTTTTTGATTCAATCTTTCTTGACGATGCTGGTAATATCATCAGACGCAGAAATAGATTTGAGCGTGAGTGGCAAAGATTCGATACTAACTTCTTCATAACTAGGAGGTTATATATTTCTGATATTGAAGCAAACTACTTGATTAATTACCAGTTAAAGAACGACACGATTATCCAGCGCTGGTCGAGACTTCCCCATTCGCTATGGAGTAATGCCGACTCGGATAGCTCAGTTTTTGATAGAGAAGTGTTTTTTGTGCTTGACTCCATCGGGCGCTTTCGTGAATCCATCGACAAACAACTGAGCGAGATCTCTGAATATACGTATGGTGAAAAGAGTGAGTTGCTTTCAATTGTGACATGTGGTATCGATACATGCCGTGTACCTTATAATATTTCGTATAAGTATACCCAAGATTTAAAGCTTCTGCGCATCTCTTACTATCAAGACGGATACCCACCGCGGCGACAAGACTTTTTTAACGGCGATTTACTAGATTCAATAGTTTTTCCAGAATACAAAATGATCTACAAGGTTGTTCGCTGAATGTGTCGGTGAATTTGAGACTTGAAAGCTCTGCCCTGCTCATTTACTGCAAGTGAGATGAGTTTGAATATTTAGCATTGGTTCTTGTGTATTTTTCAATTTCAGGTTGAATTCTAGTAAACCAGTACTTGTAAATGCTCAATTTGGAAAAGTGTTCGGGTCTGTGGTAAACGTTTTTCCTACACCAAGGGCTACGGCGCGCAACGAAGCGAGGTGACGCAAGCGACAACACCAAAGAGCGTTAGTAATCGGCCGATCACAAACAAACTTCGCTCTCTTTCAAGCCTCAGTATCCAACCATTTGTTCACGCATGGACATAAGACCCGCCTCAATGGAATTAGTCAAGGGTGGTCATTGGATCTCATTGTGATTCATTTCCTCCTTTCAAATCTCCTTCCCTCTTTCTATCTTACACTACTCCTCCCATTTCCCAAACCACCTAACCCAAAAACGTACTCTTATGCCGAGTTATAAAATTCAAATAAATGGCCAGACCCGTTCCGTCGAGGTGCCGGAAGATATGCCCCTTCTTTGGGTCATCCGCGATGTAGTCGGCCTCACCGGAACCAAGTACGGCTGCGGGAAAGCGCTCTGCGGCGCGTGTACCGTCCACCTCGGCGACAACGCCGTTCGTTCCTGCAGCGTCCCAATCTCTGCCGTCGGCGACAAACCAATCACCACCATCGAAGGTCTCGTCACACAAGAACTTCACCCAGTTCAGCAAGCGTGGAAACAGCACACGGTGCCACAATGCGGGTATTGCCAACCCGGACAAATCATGAGCGCAGTCGCGTTGCTGAAGAATACTCCCAATCCCTCCGAGGAGGAAGTCGAGCGTGCGATGCAAGGCAACCTGTGCCGTTGTGGCACCTACAACCGGATCAAAGCGGCCATCCTCACAGCGGCAGCAACTACCCAACACCACTAACGCACGCAGCTATGTCAATCAACAAACTGTTTCAATCACCCGCCAAGAGTGAGCGAATTCAATCCGAAGTTTTCAAAGCATCACGTCGGGATTTCTTGAAGGCGGGAGGCGTCGTGGCGGGCGGTCTCTTACTCGGTGTCAGCATCGCTTCGTGCGATGACAAAGGCAAGAAGATTTCTTACCTGGCGCCGAACGTGTACTTGAGCATCGGTTCCAATGGTGAAGTCGTGATCGTGGCGCACCGCTCGGAGATGGGACAAGGGATCCGCACGTCGCTGCCACTCGTGGTTGCCGATGAGCTTGGCGCCGATTGGACGAAAGTCAAGATCGTACAAGGCGAAGGCGACGAGAAGAAATACGGCAACCAGAATACCGACGGTTCGTTTTCCGTCCGCATGTTTTATAAACCCATGCGTGAGGCGGGTGCCGCTGCACGGTGGCTTTTGATTCGCGCCGCAGCGCAGCAATGGAACGTGCCCGTCGAAGAGTGCGATACAAAGAATGGAAAAGTGATTCACGCGTCGAGCGGTAAGAGCGTCGACTTCGGAGATGTCGTGGAACTCGCGAGCACACTCCCAATTCCGACCGCTGGTGAGATCAAATTGAAAGAACAGGGTCGGTTAACGATGGTAGGGAAAGAAACTCCCATTGTCGACCTTGACGACATCATTACCGGTCATGCCACCTTTGGAATCGATGCCACGGTAGAAGGGATGAAGATCGCCGTCGTGAAGCGGTGCCCGGTGGTGGGTGGCAGCGTGAAGTCATTCGATGACACGGCGGCACGAGCCGTACCGGGTGTCTTGCAAGTACTGGAGATCAAAGGCGCGGGACTCCCCGCCACTTTGAGCAAGCCATTGGCAGGCGTGGCTGTGATTGCAGACAACACGTGGGCGGCCATGAAGGGATGTGAAGCGCTAAAGGTTGAATGGGAGCTTGGACCGAACGCGAGCTACGATTCCAACCAACAGATTGAAGACTTGCGCAAGGTGATCAAGAACAAGGGCACCGTACGCCGTACGCGTGGGAACTTCGACTCTGCACGTAAGCAAGCGAAGAAGGTGATCGAGCATACCTACGTGGCGCCGCACCTTGCTCATGCAACGCTGGAGCCACCGTGCGCACTCGCCGTCATTCGCGATGGTGTATGCGAAGTGTGGGCATGTACGCAGAACCCGGAAGGTGCCAAGAAATCAGTGGCGGAGGCGATTGGCTTCACGGAAGATAAGGTGAAGATGAATATTACTTTACTCGGTGGCGCATTTGGGCGTAAGTCAAAGCCAGACTTTATTGTTGAGGCAGCCGTGCTCGCGAGACAATCGGGACTTCCCGTCAAAGTGCAGTGGACACGCGAGGACGACCTTCGTCATGACTACTTCCACTCGTTGAGTGTGCAGCACGTGGTAGCGACGATCGATCAGAACAACAAGCTAAGCGGCTGGAATCATCACATCGCGTATCCCTCGATCAGTGCGACGGAGGTGTTGTCGGTCGTCCAACCGGATGATGGCGAACTCGGCCTCGGTGCGACTGACTTTCCATATTCTGTGCCTTCGATTCGCATCGAAACGCACGATGCCCCCGCGCACTTGCGTGTGGGTTGGTTGCGCTCTGTACGAAACATTCCCCAAGTGTTCGCCATCGCAACGATGCTCGACGAGGTTGCCGAAGCGCGCGGTGTCGACCCCGTGGCACAAGCACTCGAACTTTTGGGTGACAACCGGAACATTACTTTTTCTGAGGAGATGCCCGGTGGGTCGTACCAGAATTATGGTGAGGACATCAAAGATTTCCCTTGGGAGACGGGTCGCATGAAGGCTGTGATTGAGCGGGTGGCGAAGGAGTCTGGTTGGGGACGCTCGTTGCCAAAAGGGAAGGGGATGGGTTTTGCGGCACACAAGAGTTTTTTAACGTATGTTGCATGCGTGGTCGAAGTTGACGTGGATGCGAACAATAAGATTACGATCACCAATGTTCACTATGCTGTGGACTGCGGCGTGGCCGTGAACGTAGATCGGATCAAGTCTCAGTTTGAAGGAGGGGCGCAGTTTACGGCGAGCCTGGCGTTGAAGAGTGCGATCACGTTGAAGAACGGTGTGGTGGAGCAGAGCAACTTCGACACGTATCAGATCATCCGGATGCCGGAGTCACCGAAAGCCATTCACGTGCACATCATCGAAAGTCAAGAGAAACCGACAGGTGTAGGCGAGCCGCCAGTACCGCCATTTACTCCGGCGCTGTGCAACGCAATTTATGCAGCGGTTGGGAAGAGGGTGTATACACTGCCGATTGATTTGGGTTGATGGGGATGCTGTGCTTGGGGATTACTCTGTGGAGGATATTGCGCATGCCGATACGTAAATATTCGTAAATATTCGAAAACACGTATTCTGGTTTTTGGACAAGTCGTGATCCTTCTTTTAGCCAATCGCTGATGTATGCCGCCTTCAAGACGAGGATCGCGAAAGTAGAACGCGACTATGGCTTTACGAAAGGGTAGTCGCTTCGGGCGCGAAGCCCATAATCGATCGCACGAACGCAGCTTGGTTTGCACTCGTGAGTTTCTCTAGTAGGCGAAATGAGACATCAATTGCTGTCGATGGATCCCAACAGGTGATCACGTTCGCGTCCTCAACAATTCGTTGCGCCTGTGTGTCTACCCCAAACGACTTCATGGTTAAAATCCTCTTGCTTTGATTCTTGCTATACGTCGTTCCTTTCTTACCTGTTAGGATGCCGCTCTTCGCCACCGGTAGTCCACCCGTGCAGATCGCAGCGATCGGTTTGCCGACCGCATGAAAATCGCGAATCACTTGTAAGAAGGATTCACGGTACACATCGTCATAAAAACCGAATTCCTCAAAACCTCCGGGCACCGCCAAGGCATCGTAGTCGCCCACTCGGATGTCTTTGATTTCGATGTCTGCCACCAGTCGTACCCCAAATGTACTCTTCAACTCTTTCGTCGTGCCGGCAATTACCACCCGTGTGGTGCCATCACCATCCACTTGGTTCCATCCAAAGACGTCGGTGAACACGGCGGCTTCGTACATTTCGAATCCGTTGGCCAATAACAGTAAAAGTGTTTTCATGGTGAGCGATAGTCTTATGTAAATGTACGGCGAATCTCAATTGTCTTTTGCTTTATTATGATGAGCAAGTTGCATGTGATCAATTTAAGTTATTAAGTTAAGTGGGAACACAGGTATCCGTGATTAACAATAAGATTTCTGGTTGGTCGTGGCCTTGCCGCCAGTTCCCACCAGTTGAACATTATCAAAATTGAAAGTTGGTTCTTTTGCATTCCGGCTGAGGCTCGAAAACACCCAAGAACCTATCTAAAAGCATCCAATCAATGGATCTTAATTTAATGACATGGAATACCCAATGACTAATCGATGTAGTAAGTTAAGGTCACAGTAACCGCAAAAGCCCCTGACCACCTTCGCCAAAGGCTACAGCGATCAATGCCCACCTACGCCTAAGGGCTACAGCGAACAACGAAAGGGGCGAGATATCCTCCTTTACCCCTCCTTAACTTAACGACATGGAATGACCAATTCAAGCAGGGATAAATACCTAACAATATTTAGGTGGACCATAAAAAGAAGGGCACAACCGCAAATCGCGTCCCGCGCCTTCTCCGCAGGACCCTCGCCATTAAATTTCACTTAAATAGCGCCGTTTACCTGCGACCAAAGCCGTTGAGGGGTAGACCAATCCTTTTTTTGTACGTTGAAATGGCTACTTTTCAGCGTTTTAGATCTTTGATGAAATCGGCCCTCACCTTCATCGTTGCTTGCCTACTCCCGTTCTTGGGTTGGGCGCAAAGAGCCCTTACCATTTCCGATGCCGTGCGCACCGCGCGTGAAAACAATACCGTCCTCAAAACGGAGAAGTTCAACTTGGAAATTGCACGCGCCGATATGATCACCGCCGCACTACGCCCCAATCCAGTGCTCAACAACCAATCGTTGCAGTTGGTCAAGTCTTCATTCTACCCGAATGATACACGTTGGTCGTCGTCGCACAACCGGCAGGTGTGGTGGCAACTCACGAGGCCATTTCAATGGAATGCCATCCGATCAGGTAAGATCAATGTCGCAAGCCACGCGTTCGCTGTCGCCGAAAACTCTTATCTCGATTTCGAGCGAAGTCTATCCTACGATGTCGCATCGAAGTTCCTCGAAACATGGAGACTGAAACAGGTGCTCTCCACGCTCGAACAAGCGCAGCGGAACTTCGATAGCCTCGTCTTGATTCAACAAGCACGCTTTCGTGCGCAAGCCATCAGCTCCACGGAATTGCTGCGCACTCAAATTCCACTGGAACAGTACAAGCTGCAGTTGAAAACAGCGCAACAAGAGTATATTAACAATGTGGGCGAGTTGAAGTTTCTGCTAGGCTCGAACGACAGCATCGACATAGCCGCAACACCACTCACCGAACCCATTCCTATTAACGGGACGATCGATAGCTTGATCTCCCGCATCATGCGCGAACGTCCCGATGTGCGCGCAGCCCTTGCCGACATCGAACGTTCCGAAAGCAATGTCGACTTGCAACGAGCAGCCCGAATCCCCATTCCAGAACTCGGCATGATCTGGAACCCGCAAAACACAATTCCATATCTCGGATTTTATGGCACGATGCAGATACCCATCTCGTCGCGAAATCAAGGCGGAATTGCCCGCGCCCATGCTGAACGTGACCAAACACGAATGTATCTCAATACACTGCGACTGCGAGTGACGACGGAAGTAACGGCAGCTTGGAACACGTACCATTTGCAGAAGGTGTCGATCGGTCGCTACACTGAGATATTGACACAGTCGAATGAAGTACTCCGTTCCGTTCGCTATTCCTACCTAAGAGGCGGTACAACCTTAATTGACTTGTTGGAAGCCGAACGTTCCTGGTATGAGACGCAGAAACTATACTACGAGGCGCAAGCCTTGTATTACGAAAGCTATTTGAAGCTGCTGTTGGCGGCAGGATTAATCGCCCAACTCTGACGCGTATGATGAAACAAGGATATTGGATCTTGGTGACACTTGTACTCGCCGCTTGCGGTGGAGATAAGGGTCATAAAAATGGTCATCCCAGGTTCGAGCGGCCGACTGTAGAGGACAACGGAGCAAAGATATCGTTCCATGATTCGACCAATGTGTCGTTTATTAAGAGTGCACACGTGGGTGATTATTCGTTGGCTTCGGAGGTCACGTTCCCCGCACGGATTGCAGCGACGTCGATCGCATCACAAGAAGGTGCAGAAAGGAACATTATTCTTTTCGAAGACCCCGAGTTGACTTCGAACTACATGTCGTTGATCCAACACCTGATCAATATCAACCAGATCAAGAACGTGAATATCCGGCAAAAGACGATTGAGTTGGATCGTGTAAAGGACCTGGCTGCTAATGGTGCAGCTTCCGGCCGCGATGTGCTGGAAGCCGAGACCGCACTGTCAATGGAAAACGCGAACCTTGGCAATCAGCGTGCGTCGCTAATCGAGCATGAAGCGAAGTTAAAGCAGGCTGGTTTTGACCCATCGGCGCTCGTCAATGCGGCGGCGGGTATGAGTTGGGTGGTTTGCGAAGTGCCGGAAGCGATCGTGTCGACGATCAACCAACACGATCCTTGCGTGATCACGTTCATTTCGTTCCCCGACCGGCCGTTTAAAGGTGTCATCGAAGCGATCGGAGATGTGGTGAACCGGAATACTCGTATGGTGAAACTGCGTGTAGCTATTAAGAACCCCGACGCGCATTTGAAAGCTGGCATGTTCGGCAGCATCGCGTTCGATCAAAGCATCAGTCGGGCAATCAGCGTCCCTAAACAAGCGGTCATTACCGTGCAGGGGAGGACTTACATCTTTATAAAGAAAGATCTGCTTACATACGAGAGACGCGAGATCAAGATTTCGACGCTTGTAGGTGAGCGTGCCATCGTGACATCAGGGATGGCCGGTGATGAAACCATTGTCGTAGACGGAACGATGCAGTTGAAAGGTTTATCCTTTGGATACTAACAAACGCGGATATGTTAGAAGCACAAATCTATTTCGACAAAGACGAACTCCACGGCAGCCGTCCGTTGAGTGAGTTCATCATGAAGTTCTTGATCCAACAAGACATCGCCGGTGCAACTGCCTTTAAAGGCGAAGTTGGTTTCGGTAAAAACCAAGTGATCAAAAACCCGAGCCGACTTTTTTCATTCGACGATCCTCCGATGGTGATCGTATTCGTCGACGAGGAAGAAAAAGTGAGGTCGGTCTTGAATGCACTTCGAAAAGAAATGAGTGGTGGGTTTATTACAGTTCACCGAGTAGAGAAATTCTGAAGCCTTGATTCGCAAACTGATTATATTCTCGCTCACGAACCGCTGGACGGTGGTAGGACTTGCGGTAGCCATCTCCCTCATCGGGTATTGGTGCTTCACACAACTCAAGATCGAAGCCTATCCAGATATTGCAGACACGAACGTCATTATCGTAGCACCTTATCCGGGACGAGCCGCCGAAGAGGTCGAACAACAAGTAACGATTCCCATCGAACGGGCGCTCAACAACGTGCCACGTGTCTTAGATCGGAGGAGCCGCACGATCTTCGGATTGTCGGTGGTTCAGTTGACGTTCCAAGATGGCACCAACGACTATTTCGCCCGTCAGCAAGTCACGGAGCGCCTTAGCGCAGTCGATCTTCCCAACGGTGTCACACCTGAGTTGGCGCCGCTCACCACCGCCGTGGGTGAAATTCTCAGATACGTAGTAGAGGCGCCACCCGAGTATACCAGCATGCAACTGCGCGATTTGCAGGACTGGGTAATACGACCTTACCTGCTGCAAGTGCCCGGAATCGCCGACATCACCACGTTTGGCGGTCCGATGAAGCAGTTCCACATTCTCACCGCTCCCGACAAACTTGTGAAGTATGGACTGACCCTCAATGATATCATCGACGCGATCCAAAAAAACAATCAAAACACAGGTGGCGATGTGATCGCCCAAGGAGGGCAAGGCTTTGCGGTAAGAGGACTTGGAGCGATTAAGTCTGAGAGAGACATCGAGAACGTCGTCCTCACATCCAACAACGGTTTTCCAGTCTTCATCCGTGATGTGGCCTCGGTCGAGATTGCGCCACCTCCCCCTTCCGGAGTTCTCGGGTACGCCGTCACCACCGATTCGGTTAATCTCAACACCGGCACCGAAGGAATTATCCTTCTTCGACGTGGCGAAAACCCGAGCGAGGTACTTGGACTGCTGAAACAGCAAATCAAGCATCTGACCGAGAACGAGCTCCCTGAGGGCGTCCACCTCAGAACCCTATACGACCGGAGTTTCTTGATCGACCATTCGCTCACAACAGTTGGACATACTTTGTTCGAAGGGATCAGCATCGTTGTGATTATCCTCGTCTTCTTTTTCGGGAGTATTCGTTCTGCACTCGTGGTAGCCATCACCATCCCGTTCTCTTTGCTGTTCGCGTTTATCTTAATGAGACTCACGGGTATTCCAGCAAACCTACTATCGCTTGGTGCGATCGACTTCGGTATTATCGTGGACGGAGCCTGTGTAATGGCCGAGCATTTAATTCGAAAGTATCGGACCGCAGACCTCGAAGAACGCCGCGAGGGTATTGTGAAGATTACGCTGCTGGCGGCGCAAGAAGTGGGTCGCGAAATCTTCTTTTCGGTCACGATTATCATCCTAGCTTACATGCCGATCTTGCTGATGACTCGAGTGGAAGGAAAACTCTTTTCACCCATGGCGCTCACGTTGGCCTTTGCCGTGATCGGTTCCATGATCGTAGCCCTCACGTTAATTCCTGTTCTGATCTCGTTTGTGTTCAAGAAGAAACTGCTGTCCGAAGAGCCGTTGCGCGAGCGTCGCAATATTGTGCTCGAGTTTTTAGAACGCAGTTATGAGAACGGCCTCGCATGGGTGATGACTCATGTGAAGACGACGACTGCGATCGGTTTTACCATTGTGTTGATTTTAGTGGGCACTGGGGTAAAGCTTGGCACCGAGTTCCTTCCCCAACTCGACGAAGGGTCGATCTTCTTGCGCGCATTCATGCCAGCTGGTATCACCATCCAGGAGAACGCGAAACTCGCTCCAGAGATCCGGAACATCGTCACGAAATATGGTCCTGTTGACTATGTGATCACTCAAACTGGGCGCAACGACGATGGTACCGACCCTTTTCCAACGAACCGGACGGAGATATTGATCGGGTTGCGGGATTATCACCTCTGGACCGATACGATTTCTAAACCAGAGTTGATTCAAGCCATCAAGGTAGACCTCGAGCGTCATTTTCCAGGTGCGAACTTCTCTTTTGGCCAACCGATTATTGACCAGGTGATGGAAATCGTCACAGGTAGTGCCGCCGATCTGGCAATTTCAGTCGTGGGCGACGATCTCGAGTTGATGAGGCACAAAGCCGACAGCATCGCGAACATCGTCCGGGTGACCGCTGGTGCAGAGGCCGTGAACATTGAACAAGAAGGGCCGCAAGAACAAATTAGTATTCGGTATAACCGCGCGGCGGCAGCACGATTTGGCATCAACGTGAGTGATATTCAAACTATGATCGAAGCGGCGATCGGAGGTCAGACAATCGCAAACTTATACGACGGCGCTAAGCGTTACGATATCGTTGTCCGGTATCTCCCAGAGACGCGCAATACAATCGATCGACTTAAGCAACTTCTCGTGCCTTCCGTGTCCGGGATGTTGGTTCCTGTGAGTCAACTCGCCGAGGTGCAATACCTCGAAGGTCAAACGAACATTTATCGAATCAACGGGAAGCGGATGATTACTGTGCGCACGAATATTCGAAACCGGGACCAAGGAAGTTTTGTGAAGGAGGTGAGTGCCAAGATTGATCAGCAGCTAACCATCCCGAAAGGATATGAAGTGATCTACGGTGGTCAATACGAAAACTTGGAGCGCGCCGGAAAACAACTTTCCATCACGATTCCGCTCACGGTCGTAGTCGTGTTCTTGTTCCTCTTCATGCTATTCAAGAGTATGAAGAGTACACTAATCACAATGTCTTGTATCCTGTTTGCACTTGCCGGCGGTATTGTGGCGCTATTGATTCGCGGCTATCACTTCAACGTGTCGGCAGGTGTTGGCTTCGTGTCCATCTTCGGCATCTCGGTGATGGCCGGTGTGCTCCTTGTGTCTGCGTTCAACCGGATTGAGTTCAAAGATGGAGACACGTTGCGTGAAAATATCCGTCGGGTCTCGGGCGAGCAATTGAAAGCATTGCTATCGATCTTAGTGGTGGCGATTGTAGGTTTGGTACCTGCCGCCATTTCAAAGGGTATCGGTTCCGACGTGCAGCGTCCTTTGGCCACCGTGATCATTGGAGGTTTGACATCGACGTTGGTCTTCGCCCCGATTCTTATTCCTGCTTTGTACTATCTGGTTTTCCGAAACCGCTCGAGCACAGTTGAGACGGGGGCGTTGGAGTGAAGGTTGTTAGTTGTTAGTTGGTCGTTGTTAGTCGTCCCGCCGATTGGTAAATGGAAATTGGTGGTTCCATGTCGTTAAGTTAAAGTCCATTAATTGGACATGTTGATATTGGTTTTTGAGTATGTTCCAAATGCGGATGCAATACAAAAGAACCAATTATCAATTTCATAATCTACAATTGGCGAAAGCTAGCGACAATAGCACAACTAGCTGAGATTTTATTGTTAACCTTTGCCACGACCACCTACAGCCCTGAGGAACATTTACGTTAAAGCTATCGCGAGCAAGGCCACGATATTGGTTTTTGAGTATGTTCCAAATGCGGACGCAATAGAAAAGAACCAATTATCAATTTCATAATCTACAATTGGCGGAAACTAGCGACAATAGCACAACTAGCTGAGATTTTATTGTTAACCTTTGCCACGACCACCTACAGCCCTGAGGAACACTTACGTTAAAGCTATCGCGAGCAAGGTCAGGATATTGGTTTTTGCGTATGTTCCAAATGCAGACGCAATACAAAAGAACCAATTATCAATTTCATAATCTACAATTGGCGGAAACCAGCGACAACAGCACGACCGACGAGAAATTTTATTGTTAGCCACGACCGCCGTAGCCTCGGCGTAGGCGGTCAGGATCACTTACGTTAAAGTAATTGCTTACTGAAAACCCTCTAAACAAAAATGACATGGAGTGTAAATCCATGTCATTTCGTGAGACGAGCGAAAAGAGATTATTTATTCACAATAATCTTGCTCACGATATTGGTGCCACCAATGCGCACGAAGTACACCCCGTTCGCCAAGTTGTCGATAGGAAGAGCGCCAACGAACGACCCAGTGAGATCGTCTGCTTGAAACGTAAGTGAACTTTGAACGCGCCCGAGCTGGTCGTATAGTTCAACGCTCAGTTGGCCTTTCCCGTCGATACCACCTACTTTGAAATTGATTTCTTTTCCACTCACCGGGTTGGGATACGCCGTGAAAGTGAGGCGACCAATGAAGTCGATGTAGATGACATTAGAGTAGGAGAATTTGCCATCATGGTCGACTTGCCGCAAGCGGTAGTAGCTGCGACCAGGGGCGACGTCCATGTCGATGTATTCATAATTGTTCGGTGACATCGTCGTACCATGCCCAGCAACTTTTGAGATCATCACAAACTTTTCACCACCAAGGGACTTTTCGACTTCGAAATGATCGTTGTTTACCTCCGTCAGAGTTTTCCAATTCAATTGTACGCCACTGGGAACTATCGTACCGGTGAACGACACGAGTTGAATCGGCAGGGGAGAAGGAGTCACGATCGACGCCAAGGTTACTGGACTAAAGCTGGTAACGTTGGTTACCGTCACCGTTCCAGTGGTGTTGCTCCCTACGGCGGTGTGGGTCCCGCCACCAGGAGGTACATCCCACCAGGGTACGGAGGTTTCCCAACGTGCCACACGCAAGTCCGTGATCGTACCGATGTTTGGTGGTAGATAGCTTCCCACGTCGTACGAAAGTGTAAGATCGGCCGTCGTGCTTCCGAGACGACTGATTAACCAATATTCATATTGGCTCACACTCTTAATGTTTGCCGTGTTCATCGTGAGGTTGCTGTACGAGTCGGTCGACGGATTGTATCCGAAATATTGGAAGCTCCAGGTATCCGATCCTGACGTATTCGCGATGCGCGCCGGACGATACAAGTTGGCGGTCACGCTACCCACAGGCGCTTGGAAGGATGCTCCGGCTCCGATCACCTTTGTCATCGGACCTGAAATAAAGCTTGATGCAGATCCACCAGTCACCGTAGCGCTTCCTAAATTCAAAATGTTAGTTGCCGAAGAAATGACCTTACCCGACGTGAGCGTCAACCCATGTGTGACGGTATTCGACGCGCTTCCCGACAAGGTGATATTGCCACCAGAATTGTTGATCGTGAGATCGTAGAAGGTGTTGGTACCCGAAACGGTTTGGCCAGTTGTTCCAGCAAAGACCACAGCGCCGGTGCCAGGTGTAAAGGCACCCGTGTTCGTCCAGTTCTTCGCCACGCTGATTGTGCGATTATTTGCATTGCTCAACGTGGTGCCGCTTGGTATCGTGAGCGACCCGGCGAGGGTCAGGTCCGTGTTTGTCATCGTAACTGTTCCTGCCGATCCATTTTGGATACTCAAGTTGTTGTAGGTCGAACGACTGTTCATTGTCATTGGTGCAACGTACTCAATCGTTCCTCCGGCCGCTGAAACAAATGCGGTGTAATCGCCAGCCGGGAACGTATTAGTGGCCGTACGGAAAGTTCCGGTACCGCTGATTGCACCTAGGTTGTGACCAGTAGTGGCATCGTTATTCAGTAGACCGTCGATCGTGATCTTGTAGGCTCGTTTTCCATTTGTGGCGGTGTTGATCCGGGTTCCTGGCAAAATGACAACGGGCCCACCGGAAGGAGCAATCAATGATGCGTTGTTTTGGTCAAGGTCGCCATCTGTGTCAGTTGTCCAGTTGCTCGCCGCCGCCCATGAACCGCCAGCGCCCAAATTACCTACTGTTGCGGCCAGACCTTTCCGGCTATACAACGGTAGGATCGGATTCGGAAGTGTGTTGGCAGTTCCCACCGAATAATCATAGTAATTCCCTGCCGATGGAAGGTTTGTCGATGGAGTGGTCGTGAAAGTCATCAACGTCGCAGTGGCAGTGCCACCGTGGCCTGATGTTGTCCACCCAAGTGGATTCGAAGTTCCATCCAGATAGGCGGCGCGAGGTGAACCTGTACAAGTGGTGCAGGTCAGCAAAGAAGAAGGATAGGTGTACGTGTGCGAAGCCGAAGCGGTAGCAGCAAGGGATGCGCCGCGGGTGACAGTCCAATAGTAATTAAGAATCTCTTGACCGGATGCTTGACTGTAAGTTGGATGCACGCTATTCACGGGTACTACGGTGAGGTCACCCGAAACGGTCACATTCAAGGAGTAAGAAACCGGCGTATAGTAAGTCGATGAACCGACCTGGAACACAAAAGTCGATGTACCAGTTCCCCAGGTCTTGGTCACACCAAGGTCGCTTGACACACCGTTTGTTTTTATATATCGAGTCGAACTCGCATTCGTTACCGACCCTGTTGTTCCAAATGTGAGCTTGCTCGAGCCGATATTGAAGTATCTTGTTCCAGAAGCAGGGAATGCCAGCGCTCCATTGATGGTCGAATTTCCGATCACGGTAATGGTTTTTGTTGTTGCCGCTCCACCCAAGGTAAGGTTCGTGAACGAACCATTGTTGCTCGTGATCGTGTTACTCAGCGCAGTTGTCGAATTGATCAACAACGATCCGCTTCCCGTTTGTGAGCTGTTGTTCGTGATGTTCCGTCGAATGTCGAGGTTCAAAGAGCCAACGTTCAATATTCCGCCCAGGATGTACAAGTTTTGCAAAGTGGGCGATGTTCCCGACAAGGCCAGCGTAGTGGCGGCGGATTTGTTGACCGTGAAATCGTTAAATGTACTGGTTGCAGAAAGCTGTCCGTTCTGTGCACCGGTACCGTTGAAGATCGTGTTGTTGGTTCCGCCCGTATAAGTTCCCGAGCAAGTTAAGTCGCCCGCAATGGAGACGTTCAGCGAATTCGTATTAAGCACAGACGGCGTCGGTATGGTCAACGTTCCCCCCACGACGAGCGGATTTGAGAACATGTTGACAGTGTGCGCGTTTGTACCGGCAATGGATAAACTTCCTATCGCGGGTGCGATGTTAATCCGGAAGTTGGTGTTGCCCGTCTCCGTCGATAGCCCGAGGTTGATCGTGCTGCCTGAAGACACGCTACTTGTGAGCGGGTTCAGGTACAAGTCCGCGTATCCGGTTCCTCCTGTCTGGCGCTGAACGGTAAGAGTGCTCGAGCCTGAGAGCGTGAAGCTACTTCCAGTATTGCCGTCAATCTCAAACACGCCACGATCGTTCACTGTCGTTGAGCTAATTCCGCCAACCGTTACTGTTCCAGCAGATTGATTGTAAGCCAATGCTCCGGTGATCGTGCTCGAGGAGCGGCGAATGGAGCCTTTGACCCAAAGGGCACCACCCGATACATTGATGGCGGGGACGCCGGCTGATCCATATTCGATGTCGACGTTGAAGCCGTTAATGGTGGTGTTCCCGACGTTGGCACTACCTCCGGTAACGGTCAATGTTCCGTTCAAGAAAAGATCGTAAGCACTATTGTCACCACTTGTTGTGTTCAGGGTTCCATTACTTACGCGAAGTAGCGCCGTGGGATTGATCGTATAAGATTGAGTGCTTAGGCTCGTCGTATTATTGGTTGCCCAATCGAATGTTCCATTTGTGATTGTCAACCAGCCCGTAGTGGTAGGAGAGGTTGTGACCGTACCACTTACGTTGAATGTAACACTCGCGGCGTTGGTCGTTCCTTTGTTCACCGTCACGGTCGAGAGCGTGGTGCCGCCCGCACCTGTTCCGCCAAACGTTACGTTAGATGTTCCGCTGAACGTGAGCGCCACCGTGCCAGTGTTGTTGAAGTTAAGGGTGCCATTATTGGTAATGCCTCCAAGCGTCGTGAAGGTATGGGTGCCTCCAGTCGTGGACAATGATCCGCCCACCGTGGTAGACCCGTTCACAGTGATGGTCTGGTTGCCCGTGTTGGTGAGACTGAACGTACCACTTGAAATGGAAAGGTTACCACCGATCGTGAGTGCGGCAGCGGTGTTGTTCGTCACCGTACCCGTACCTGTTTGTTGAGTCCAGTTGTTGTACACGTTCACGCTCGTCGCGGGCAGCTGAATTGTGCGGCCCGTTCCCGGGTTGAAGATCAAATTGTAGTAATTCGCGAGACTCAAACTCTGCGGTGTGGGGCCCGAGGTGGGTACAGTGTAAGTCGTGACAATATTTCCCACCGCTACCGAACGCGTGGCGGATCCACTTCCGCCAAATAGGGATCCATTGAACGTGAGAATATCTCCAGACGCATAACCGCTGCCGGGAGTTGTTACCGTGACCGACGTGATGGCCACCGCACTACCCACCACCACGGTAAACCTGGCGCCAGTGCCTGAGCCACCTGAGCTTGCCGCGACATTGTTGTATGTTCCCGGTGTCATACCGAGAAGGACGGAGGTGTTCGCCGCGAGGGCTCCCGTTAATTCGCCCACCGGCAGGTACCACTCCACTGTTCCACCCGAGGTGCCTAAGAAGTTGGTGAAGTCACCAGCGGGGAAGTTCGCTGTCGCAATGCGCAAAGTACCTCGTCCACTGACTGCACCTCCAGTGTTTGTACCGAAGTTGAGGCTCGAGTAATAGCTCGCGTCAAGCGTCGAACCTGTATTGATCGACAGCGTACCGCAGGTTCGACTATTTTGATCGATTGTGATAGTGTGATTGATGCTCGCGCCATCTCCAATGACCACGGGGCAGGTGGCGCAAGGAGGGCCAGCAAGGTCGGCGCCAACGTGCGAGGAACTAGCAGTCCAGACGCCAGTGGCGGCGTTCCATAGTCCGTTACCCTTGCTATAGTATGCTTGCACGGCAATGAATGCGCTCGCATCTCCACATGTGTACTCTCCATCGATTACTGCGCCGACCGACAAGTTCGCGTTTGTAAAGGAAGGAATGGCTGTAGTGCCAGTTGCATTATAGGTGGTTGAATTCTGTGCCCATGTCAACGCGACCGGGTCGAAGCGCGCCGAACGGTATGCAGTTAATGTGCCAGTCAACAATCCAGTTGATGAGAAGGTGTACGGATTGTGGGTGACCGGTGCGGAGATCCCGACGTAACCAGAGCTCGTTACGCGCCAATAAAATTTCAAACTTTGATTCGTTGTGCCGACGTTGGGATGTTCACTGTTTACTGGCCTAACGGTAATCGTTCCAAAGGTTGTGGCGTTTGCTTGGATCGAACAAGGTGTATACAGTGCGCCGGTCCCTACTGGAAACAACACGGCCGAGGCTGCTCCCCGTCGTGTGAGACCGCCAGCATTATGAAAGCCGTTGGTCTGGATCATTTTCGTGCTAGAAAAAGCGGTACCTGCCCCTCCGTCTGTAAAAATGTTACCAAGAGCTGTCAGAGCGTTTGCGCCGATATTTAAGACGGTATTAGCACCTAAAAAGCGTAACGTTCCGGTGACTGTTTGATTTCCAGCCAATCCGATCGTGGCACTTGTCAAAATAGACAAGTTTCCGAACGTACCGCCCGTGCCCAAGATCGTCGCCGCCGTACTTGCGTAGTTGATCGCACCAGTACCACTATGTGTCGCATTATTCGTGAGCACACCAGTTCCACTCACGGTGAGGGTCTTTCCGCCGTCGGCCAGCGTTCCCGACGTTAAGGTGAGTGCAGTTGCGATGTTGGGGAAGGTTTGACTCCCTCCCAAAGTGAGCGTGCCCGCAGACTTGTTCATCACCACAGATGCCAACGAAGTAATCGTTCCATTGTGAGTCCATGATTGGGCGCCAGTTCCATTAAAGGTCGTGACGGATGTACCTGGCGTATATGTCGCTCCAGAATTTATCGTGAAGTTGCCAGCGACCGTGACAGGCTGGTTGTTGGTTTGGAATACCACGGTATTCGTACCATCTACCACCAAGTTATTCAGCACGACCAATGGAGATTGCAATTGGAGGGCTTGCGTCGTCGCACTTTCTTCGAAAATGTTCACGTTGTACAGCGGCGCAGTAGAACTCACAAACCCAGCATACGAGTTTGTTCCATTTTCAACTCCCAAATACAAATTGACGGTACCTCCGGTTACGTTGTAATTAGCCGTCGACGACCCTACGCTGAACAACCCACTGCCGTTGGCGGGTTTAGCAACATTAAGGGTACCTCCCGACATCTGGAATGTGCTGGCCGCACTCGATAAATCGAACCTGCTATAGGTAGTGTTGGTGAAGCCACCACCGACTGCGAAACCATACCCCACATTGAAGGTTCCGCCTGTCATATTAAATGAGAAAATTCCTGTACCCGCCGCACGCGGTCTAAACTGCCAAGCGTTCACGGTTCCGCCTTCTTGGAAGTAAGATCCACCATCCTCCGATCCAATACCGCCACCAACACCCGAATTGAAAGTACCGTTGCTTACACGAAACGTTCCGCTAAGCATGAGGCGATATCCAACAGGATTGTTGTGCGAGGGGTCATTGTCCGAGAGGGTGACTGTGACACCCGCACCGTTCAACCAGAGTTGTCCGTTTTGAGGAATAGAAAAGTATTCATTCCCGGTAGCGAGATTCAAGAATGGGATGTTCACCAAGCCGGTCAACTCGAAAATTCCATTGATAATTGACAATGCGTTATCCGAATACTGATTCGGAGCCGTGCCACTACCCGAACCTAGGTTCGCAGGACCGAACAAACGGAAATAACCGGTGTTCGCAGAGTTCACCGTTAATTTCGCGATCTGGCCTGTCCCCATATTCACGACCAATCGATAGAAGTCCGTCGTGTTGTTACAAGTAATCGTTTTGTTTGCCGTGCTCACGTAAGTGACCGTCACCGCATTCCCTTGCAATTCATTTCTATGAAGGTCAACACCAGGCGTTGGGTAAGAGAGGCCGTAATCAGATTCAGCCAACTCCGGATCGGTGGCATCATAAAACTTAATGATCCCAGCGTTGGTGATGTTGCCATACATGGTCAACTGGTGTGGTACGCTTGAAGGTTCGTTTCCAGTACCCACGTTGATTCGACCACCAGCGCCTACGTTCAAGTCATCGTTCAAGACAATTGTCAGGTTGTTGTTCGAGGCATCATTGATTTGCCAGTTGACGGTTCCCGCCCCGGTCGTACTTAGCGTGAGAGTGCCATTCGTTGTGAGGTTGCTGAGCTGCACATAGGTGATGTTCGCTCCTGTGCTGTTCGTGAAGAGCAAATTATTATACGTTGTTTGTGATGTCGGGAGGTTACCGCCTACATCGTAGTACTCAATTGTTCCTCCAAGATTGGTAACAAAGTCGGTGTAAGTTGCAGTTGGAAGGTTGATACCCTTGACTCGGAGTGTCCCGGAGCCAGTCACCACCCCGAGGATGTGTCCTGAAGTGGTACCTAGGTCTACAATTCCACCACCTTCAATCGTTGTGCTCGAGAGCACTTTACTCGAAGCATCGAAAGTGACTGTAAACCCATTGAGAATAGTGATGTCGTCGCCGGCTTGTGGAATCGCGCTACCCGGGTTGTCGAAGGTTGTACCGGATGGGTCGCGCGTCCATGTATTGAAATCACTAAAGACGCCGGTTTGATATGAGTACCATGTGTTGCAGCTAGCGAGCGAGAACGTGTTGTTGCTTGAAGGCGAGAACGTGACCGTATAGTTGCCGGTGCTGTTTTGAATTTGAGTGACCTGCAAGGTGCTGCTGCCCGCGGTCGGCAAGGTGGTTGTCGTCAAGATGCCCGAGCCGGGGCTGCCCGCAGTAAAGTTTAAACTCGCGGTAGTCGAAGCAACTGTGTTCGCACCGGTGACAGCGTAAGTAACTGTATAGTTTGCATCGGTGGGAAAGAAAGAAGATGAGATGTTTAATACCGCACCGTTTCCCGCGCAACCACCGAGGAAGTTCGCAGTATAAAATGATCCATTGGGAGCGGGGAGGGTATAAGTCACGATTACCTGCCCATCGGCACCATTGCCCGCAGTCGAAGCCGACACGTCCGAAGCGCCACCGCCGCCACCACCGTAGAGCGAACCAGCGCCAGCACCACCGGCACCGTTCGAACCTCCACCACCGGCCCCACCGTTCGCTGTACCACCTGCGCCAGCCGTCGTGTTGGTCGCGTTCGATCCATTGTTTGCATCGCCCGCACCGCCACCGCCACCACCACCAAAATTGGCGCTGTTGTTGGCATTGGCAGCGTTGCCACCAGTTCGAGTAACTTGGCTTGCGACCGAACCGGCAAACGAAGCTCCGCCGCCTGCTCCACCCACACCACCACCGTTCACAGATGTACCTCTACCGCCTCCAATCGCAGTGATCGTCGACGTTCCATCTGTGACAATCGTATTTCCTCCGGCCGTACCATTGTTACCATTCGCGATGGCCCCAACCCCACCCGTACCTACTGTCACGGTGATTGTGCTAAAGGGCGTCACGGTCATGACACCACCGGCGTAACCGCCACCGCCACCGCCACCACCAGCATCGGCACCGTTGGGGCTGCGTTCGCCTCCACCACCGCCGGCACCCCAAGCCTTCACGGTGATACTCGTCACCCCTGGAGGCACGGTAAACGTTCCGCTAGCTGGGAATCGATGCGTGACAGATTGTGCGAAAAGAGTTGTGCAAAAAACGCTAAGGCTGGCGACCAATAGCCAGGTCAGTGAACATCTCATAAAACAGGTAAAAAGGTGTCGAGTCCTTGGGCAAATAACTCTAAGTTAGGCATTTATAACTTCTAACTAATTGCCCGTTACAACTTTGATAAATACGCGAAAATCCCCGAATGGAACCTGTTTTGTTCGCAGAAATTAGTTCAACAGAAATCGAGTTCTTGGACGAATGGGTTCACCGATGCTAGCCTTCCACACTCTATATTTATAGACATCTATTTCCTCATCTTGTGGAACCATGGGTTAGACCAAAATGGGGTAGGCGCCCAACCCACGGCTATTAGGGGCGTTTTGAGCGTCAATACACGAACTCCTCGATTACAATTTTTCCATTTTCGACCTTGTAGAGCATCAACTCTTTCAAGTGAACTCGACCGTGTCCAGCAACCGTCACGTCAACCTCTCGGCCGACAACAAAATGGTTCCCTGCCACGATGGGTGCTGTGGTCGAAGCCCCATGAAACTCGGTCACCTTTTTCAAGAATTCTTCCCCTTTCTTGCGAACAGCTTCAATTCCCTCGGCATAGCCAAAGAACGGTGAACCGGGCGGGTCGATGCTTTTGACATGGTCGGCAAAAAACTCTGATTGAATCTCGAACCATTTCTCTTGTTGCGCCAGTTCGTTGAATCTCTTGGCAACTTCTTCGGTGGTCATTACTGTTGTGGCTTCCATGACTTTTTTGATTTAGTGATCGATATTTTGTACGACACTAAAGTATTCGCCATAAGCTCACGACAAGAGGTGCGAGTTAGACAATATGATGGGGCGTTTTGGAACGAATGGTCGCACTCACCACGAGGAAAGGAATCAAGGATTATTCCTTCTTAACCTCCTCGTACTGAATTTCAACGTCTTCTTTCTTGCTAGTGGTTTCTTGGGGCGCGACGCACACGGTCGATCCACAACAACCGGTGTTTGTTACGGCTTGAAATAGAAAGAAAATACTTACGAAACCCGCCAGCGAATCATGAAGTTGAATTGCTTGAACACCAGCCATTAGACCAAGACCAAGGCGTAGCCACCGCATAAAATGCCAGTTGGTCAAAGGGTTCTGAAGTGTAAACATAGTCGGGTGTAGTTATGAATGTTAGAAAGTGTGCTCGTTGGTTAGGCTTGTTTCAGGAGTTGCTCAAGTTGGTGTGCCTGAACGACACCCGATTGACGCCATTTGATTTCACCGTTCTTGAAGATCATTAGCGTGGGAACACTGTTCACACGGTACTTCATCGCGGCCGATGGATTCCTATCCACGTCAATCTTAAGAATGGTGGCCTCGTCACCCACGCGACCCGCTAAGTCTGCCAATATCGGTTGCATCATCTGACAGGGTCCGCACCAAGTCGCAAAAAAATCTACCAGAACTGGCTTCTCGCCACCGATGATTTCCCCAAAAGTCTTTTTTGATTCCATACAAACTGCGTCTGGATTACAAAACTACAAGGAGGGTTCAAAAAGTTCTGTGATTTTAGTCACAATGACGAATACCCCGCACAAGATTACATGTCGATCAAATGGCTAAATTGAAGCAAATAGAACCGTTCATGAACCTGAGGAGAGTCAGTTTTATACTGTTGATCATTGCTTTGATGACGGCGGACAAGGCGTGCGGCCAATTTCAGTATTTCCATCGGCGCTTTAATTTCAGCGACTCTTCTAATGCATCCCTCCATTTTAGAGAAGGCGGATTTCCATCAGCACTTCTTGTGGCGGGTTACCTGAAAGGGAAGTTGAAAGGTTTTGCCTTCGAGTTTTCAGAGCAAGTGAAAACTAAACCTCCACGGCCCGACCAAATTCCCGAGCCTTGGAATTCAAAAGCATACTATGTCGCAGGCGACGTGGTTTCATTCAAAGGTTATGGCTACGCGGCCATGATGGATGAGCCTTCGTCTCGTACCCCCGACGAGAACGGCGACGCGTGGGCGCGCTTCGAGATCGTGGGCGATCCTTACAGCACCGTGTTCAGTTGGCCCACGCTTGCGGATACTCTAAGCCGCACGGAATTCAGAAAGAGAGTATCCTTTCGACAAAATGTTTTTTTTGAACCCTGGTATGAGGAACTCGAGTATCACACCAATGAGATCGTTGAATATGATGGTGCCAACTTTCGATTGCTGAAAGACTTTGCAAAGGGAGTTCCACCCGGAAAGAACGTTGGCGAGTGGGAACAGATCGAGACCATGGTAATGGCAAGTCAATTTGGTCCTGAGAGCTTTTTTGGCTTGGATCTGCTGGTATCGCGAAATGCCAAGGGTGAGGAGATCCCACAAATGATCACAGCTTTGATCCTAGATCCCAACCGCGACATCATCCTCAATGCTGTGAGTTTCGATTACGTTGAGGCAACCCAATACCTTCGAAGCATCTCACTGCCTTTTGCGTATCAGTCACCAACAGGTTTTCTCGGTTCCCCCAACCTGATCCTAGACGATTCTGCGAAAGTACGCGTGCTCGACGTTGTGAAGAATAGCATTCGGTCCGGTAAAATCAAAACTAATCCCAAGTGGATCGACAACGCATCACTCTACGAACAATGGATGAACGCGCCGGCTGACGAAAATAATTGGTCAGTCTTTCAACACCCAGGTACCGGCGCTCTGCAGGTAGTTCAGTGGACGTTCGCTGACAGAAATATCCAAGTCGACCGAGTCGCTTCGTTTCCATTGAAGAACATCCTTCCGCTCATCAAGGGGGAACCATTTCGTATCATTGGTTACAGAGAGATTTTTAAGGATAAGCATGTTCACTCGTTCTTGGATTCCGTTCATGCGGATTCTTTAGCACGCCGTTATCAAAGTGTGATCGACCAAAGCCGTGTCTTGCCTTCTTCTAAAATCTTTCAAGAGGATTTTACCGTCAAGGTCGACCCCAAGAATGAAACCCAGATACCTAACTGGCAAGAAGTATGGATGGCATTCCGCACTTGTGCTCTAAACCGGAAAGTGATTCCGCAAATGTTTCAATCAGACGTAGAGTGGCCAATTGAAAACACCGCAACTGTTTCCGATGCCGAAGTGCATGATTTCAATCCCTCGGCAGAAATTTCTCAGTTAACAGTCACATACAAGAGAACGATTGATCCGTCGACGTCAACGTGTTCCCCGGTGATGGTGACAGTTACTTTTGCTGATCCGTTGCTGCCGGTAAACTCTTACTCCGTTGCTTGGATTGACCTGAAGCGCGAGTTGGATTCGAAGTCTGCTGGCAAGGCCTTTATCAAAGCTGTTGAAAAAGCTACCCTTCCATTTATTTGGGGAGCGCTGCGTTCGACGTTGGCAGAAGATCGGTAAACCGGTCTTTAACTAGGGTTCAAGTACGCGTCGCAAGTAATTTACTTGCCCAAGGTGGTAGTTGAGGTGCAGTGTCAGCTGCATTAAGACATACTGATTCGAACGCTCCGCGCCGTCGAACGGAAACGGATATTTGCTGGCAAGACCAGTTTCGCCAATGGATTCTAAAACACGCTTGACCGTTGCAATCAATTCTTCCAGTCCCCGGACAAGCACAGTCCGCGCGATGTTTTTCTCCTTAAACTCCAAATCTCGATTCCGAACGTAGCCCGTGTGACCGAGTGTGGCGCCGATCAAGAAGTTCGTTCCTCCGGTGATGTGCAACACAAGATTCCCACAGGAATTCTTTACCGCTCCGTGTGTTTTCCAAATGTTTTCCTCGTCGCGGAAAGCATTGAGTTCATCGATCAGCTTTCTGAGGTCCCGTTCAAAAAATAGGATCAGGTCTTGTATCATGGTACTTGGCGTGACCTTGAAGTTAAAAAACCTGGCGAAAATCACTATCGAAACTTATGATGGAGGTTTGGTGCTCATTACCTTCGACCTTTATCATGAGTATGATTCGTTGGACGATAGTTATCTGCGCGTTTTTGGTCGCGTGTTCCGGCTCTCACAGGCCGAACGATGCATTGCTATCTCAAGTATCCTCGCCCGCGTCGCCTGTCAGTGCGGAGCCCTCTTTGTCTTCAAATGATGAAGGTGTCGCGTCGCTCAGTTGGGTCGAACAGCGCGAGGATACGGCCACGCTCTTTCTTTCGTTACTCGAAGATTCCGTTTGGTCCGCCCCTGTCGAGATTGCACACGGAACCGACTGGTTTGTGAACTGGGCGGACTACCCAACCCATGCCAGCAACGGTGATGCAATCCTTGCTTCATTCCTGCGAAAGAGTGGAGATGGGAAGTTCGCGTATGATGTGGTGACGACTTCGTCCAGTAACTTGGGCGGATCTTGGACGGAACCTACTTTGCTCCATAACGACGGAAAGGAGGCCGAACATGGTTTTGTATCCATCGTCCCATATAACGAGAATTTTTTTGTGAGTTGGCTCGACGGACGCGACACCGCTATGGAAGGGATGGAAGGACATGAGGGTCACCACGGTCAGATGACAGTTCGAGCTGCAATAGTCGATCGCAATGGAAGTAAGTTGAACGAATGGTTGCTGGACGCGCGTACCTGCGATTGTTGTCAAACGACGGCAGCGATTACCGAAGCGGGCCCAGTGGTCGTTTACCGCGACCGATCGCGAGATGAGATTCGAGACATGTCGATCGTTCGCCTTGTGGACGGGGCTTGGACAGAGCCGAAGTCTATCCACGACGATGGCTGGAAGATTGAAGGTTGCCCAGTAAATGGACCAAGGATCGATGCACGAGGATCAAATCTGGCAATCGCTTGGTTTACCGCCGCGCAAGAGAAACCGCAGGTGAATGTCATTTTCTCCCGAGATAATGGGGAGACCTTTGGAACGGCAATTCAAGTAAACGACCGCAAACCCCTGGGTCGAGTAGACTTGGTCATGAGCCCGAGCGGCGATGCGTATGTGAGTTGGATGGAAGCTTCCGACATCATGGTCCGAAAGGTGTCGCCCAGTGGCACAAAAGAGGCTCCCATTAAGGTTGCGACGACGAGTGAAGCGCGTGCGAGTGGATTCCCTCAAATGACTTGGGGTAGAGGACGTCTCGTATTTTCATGGACCGATGATGGGACTAAGTCCGTGAAGACCGCTGTATTGAAGGTCGACTAATCGCGTGTTTGGATCACGACTTCTTCATCGATCCAGCAGTTGACTTTCATGTGTTCACCTTTCTTTCGATTCACGACAAATATTTCCTCACGTGAAGGGAACGAGGCTCTTGCCATATCCATTTTTTTCTTGTTTTCGGCTCGGGCATACCACGTGTACGCAGCTAGGTACACACCGCGATCGTCAGCTTGGACTTTCATAGAAGCACAATCCTTGAAGCTGTGATAGTAAAGGTCCCCGATCTTCTCGAACGCTTCTTTCTTCGTGGGGTCGAGTGTAGCAGCTCGTAAGAAGTCCTTTCTTGCCTGCGGCTTGTCACCGATCCCCGCGTCGCTTGCACCCTTATAAAAAAATATTTCGGAAGAGTCCTTCTTGTTGTGAGCGAGTGCAAGGGCAGAATCCAGGTAAGAAGAGGCGCGCTTGAAGTTCGTATCGGATAGGTATCGCAAACCTATATTCTTCGCGATGTCATAGTCTTTTTGCTTTCGGAATACAACCTCGCCAGCTTTTAACCACATTGGGTCGTCGGTACACTTGCCCAGAAGCATGAATGCGAAGATTCTCTTGGCGAGCCCGGCGTCATTTGGGTTTTTCTTGAATTCCGGCGCGAGCTTCGTCCGCACAAAATTGCAATCGGGTTTGATGGCGCGGAACAGCCATTCCTCCACGCCTTTCCTGATGCTATTCAATTTTTCAACCCGTTTCGCATCCTTCGCATTTGCGTTGAGACGCTGTGAAATGATTTGGTTGATTCGATCATAACGGGCAAGGATTCCTACGTCGTCGGGTTTGCCTGTTTTCGTGCGTGCGACGACCACCGTTTGCATGTACGAGAGCAAGAGTGCGTCAGGAGCCGTGTCAGGATATTTGTTGAACACGCTATCCATGATTGGGATTAGCTTGACCACAGCGATGTCATTTACTTGGAACTTGAATGCACTCGACGCTTTTCTCCATAACACATTCTCAGGTTCGCCACAAAGGCGCAGGCGTTGATCGTACATCCAAAGCATCGAGTCTATGTAGACGTTTTTCCAAACCGGGTCTCGCTCGACTGCGGCAAGTCCCTCATAAACGGTAACTCCGTGTACAAATAGGCTGTAGTGCGGTTGATTGACTCGAGACACAAGCCATTGGACCGCACTTGCGCCTAGTTTATAGTTCTTTTCTCGGACGGCATCTTGTAGGATGACGATTTTCTCTTCGATCGCTTTTTTGGTTCCCGCGTCATTTCCATAGTTCCACTCCTTACATTGGGCAGATACCAAGTAAGAGCAAATCAACAAAACCAACGAAACAACAATGGTTTTCATAGGTCGGGATTTTGGTCAGCATTTATAAGTTACACAAAAAATGCTAATCCCTTTCTGAATGAAGAATTGAGAATTTTGAATTGAGAACGGGGGATCCTCCGCGAAGTATTCCCTTCGCACGAACCCCAACCCCAATTCTCAATTCTTAATTCTTCATTCTTAATTCTAAAAGTTTCTATCCCAAAACGGCGGCGGTTCAATTCCAAGGGCTCGTAAGTACACATACCCTTGGCCTCGGTGATGAATTTCGTTATCGACAAAGTAAAGCAACGACCAATGTATCGGACCTTCCCATTGGCCAAACATTTTTACGATTTCGTTTAAGTCGCGTGACTGCACTTGTGGCCAGTGCTTTTTTACCTGCTCGACGGAAGCGTCCCAAAGTTTTAGCAGGTCCGATTTAGACTTCGGCAGAGGCATCGATTTCTCCACCGCTTCCCAAGAAGGCCACGATTTTTCTACAATGCCTTGCATCCCCGGACCGGTCATGTGAATCATTTCTAACGCCAGCTCCGCAAAGGGCCGCATGCCGCCAACCGAGAAGCTGAATAGCTTGTCTTCGGGGAACGCTTCGATTACACGCCGCGTGAGGTGGCGATGCCCGAGCCAGTGTTTTAAGAAAATTTCGGTGCTGATAAATGTCGCCTGGGACAGATCAGCAGTGGATTGGACGGATGACATGAGTTTCTTTGTTTTCGTTGAAACAAATCTCTCGCCCGACAGTGACAGCCCTATGTCAGCCAAATAGTGACCGGTAAAAAATATTTTTTGGACTGCAATTCCTTAACTTTGATTGAGCCCCTATTCTCTTGTCAACCTGCAAGAATTGCCAGTTCGAGTTTGACGGTCACTTTTGTCCGGACTGTGGGCAACGCGTCATCGAGCGGTTTTCCATCCATTCTGTGCGACAGTGGGTTGCCGACGAGCTATTCTTATTTGACAAGGGTTTTCTGTTTACGGTAAAAGAGGTGATGCTCCGACCGGTGGCAACAGTAGAGTCATACTTGTCCGGCGCAACAGTTCGATATGCCAACCCATACAAACTTCTGATTGTTGTTTTGTCGCTGTTCGCGCTCCTCATCTCGGTCGCGTCGCCATCGGTGAGTGTAAGTTCCCTTCTCGACGAGTGGCCCAGCGTCTGGTCAATGGATTCTTTTTCCTACTTCATGGAAAACTGGCCGCAACTCCTTGTAATCAATGTCTTCTTCTATTTCGCGTTCACGCAACCACTGTGGAGCCTGTTCGGCTGGTTGTTTTTTCGAAAGAGGGGCTTCAACTACGTCGAACACCTGATTGCTTGGAGTTATTTCAGTTGTTCTTTGTTGACTTGGATCTTGGTCATTGTCGCACCCATCGTGGTGCTGGTCACAACCGCCGGTTTACCTGAAGAGGCTCTGTTTGTGCTGCTCGGTGTGATTGTTTTTGTTCCGATTCAATTGCTCGTCATGACAAAGAGGTTATTTCGCGAATCTTTTGTTGCCACGATCTTAAAGGACCTAGCTGGCGGATATTTAGGCATTATCGTCACCATGCTTTCCCAGTTTGTAGTGATGACTTTCGTCAAGATGGGTTACGACGCTTGGGTTTCTTAGGCGTGTTATCGAAGGAGTCCATACATTTGCACCACCATTGAGTATGACACCCATCCTAATCATCGACGATGAACCTACCCTGCGTGCGTTAATGGCGCGTGTGCTCGAACTCGAGGGTTTTCAGGTGTGGCAAGCGTCGAATGTGAAGGATGCGTGGAAATTGTTACAGAAGGAAGTTGTCTACGTGGTCGTCTCGGATGTGAAGCTCCCCGATGGCAATGGTGTCGACTTTACCCTGAAGATAAAATCCGAGTTCCCAACCGTCGAGGTAATCGTGTTAACTGCATTCGGCACCATTGAAGATGGCGTACGCGCGATCAAGAATGGCGCGTTCGACTACCTCACCAAAGGAGATCACCAAGAAAAGATCATTCCTCTCGTCCATAAAGCCGCAGACAAAGCGCTACTTCAAGCGAAAGTCGCAGATTTGGAACGGCGCCTAAAGCAACGCCATGGGTTTGCGCGAGTGGGAGGTGCCAGTCGGTCGATCCAGCGAGCCATCGAACTTGCGAAGAAAGTTGCTCCCACCGAATCGAATGTGCTCCTCGTCGGTGAGACTGGAACCGGGAAGGAAGTGTTTGCGAGCGCTATTCACTACGAGAGCAAACGAAGCGCAAAGCCTTTCGTCGCCATGAACTGCAGCGCCTTTCCGAAGGACTTGATTGAAAGCGAGTTGTTCGGCCATGCCGAGGGTGCATTTACGGGCGCGACCCGTTCGAAAAAAGGATTGGTCGAAGAGGCCGAAGGGGGAACTCTCTTTCTGGACGAACTCGGTGAAATGCCACTCGAGCTGCAAGCGAAGGTTCTTCGTTTGGTCGAATCGCGTGAATATTACCGCGTAGGTGATCCCAAGTTGAGGTATGCCAACGTTCGTTTCTTAGCTGCCACCAACCGCAATCCTGAAGAGGCCGTGAAAGCTCAACTGCTTCGGCAAGACTTATACTACCGCCTTTCGGTCTTCACCATCGCGCTTCCTTCATTGCGCGAGCGCGTGGAAGACATTCCAATTTTAGCCGACGACTTTGCAACGGAGTTTTCGAACAAGACCAACAAGCAGAAACCCCGGCTCTCGAACGAATTCGTGGACGCGTTGAAGAAGCACTCTTGGCGCGGAAACATCCGCGAATTAAAGAACGTGATCGAGCGTTGCGTAATTCTTGCCGATCAACCGGAGTTAACACCTTCGTTGTTGCCATTCGACTTTGATGTTGACGGTGTGTCCGACCGACTCGATCTTGCCACCATCGAAAAAATCCACATTCGAAAAGTGCTGCAACACACGGGCGGCAACAAGACTCAGACGGCCAAACTCCTCGGCATCGCCCTTACCACGCTGTATCAGAAGATCAAAGATTACGGCCTCTAGCCTCCGATTTCTAAAATCGACCCTACGATTTCCGTAGGGTGAAGCCTCCACCTGATTTTGTAAATACCTGATCGTGAGATTTATACAAATCTTGGCAGGCTCATAGCGCATCCGCCCGGCATATCAAATAAATGTTCACATGCTCATTCTTGCCATGGTGGTTTCCGGCATCGCTGGTTTTTGGTTGATGGACCGGTTCATCGATTTCTGTGACCATCTCTAACATCATGATTGCACTATTTATCATTTGCGTAGCGGTGTTTGGATATCTCCTCTACGCGCTCATCCGACCCGAAAAATTTTAGAAGTATGAAAACGGAAATTCTTGGCGCTGCTTCAATCTATCTCGTGGCCGTTGCTCTTGCGATTCCCTTTGGGAAATATTGTGCCCGTGTGTTCAACGGCACGTCGACCTGGCTTGACTTCCTGGCGCCGATCGAAAACCGATTACTACGGTGGTCTGGTGTGGATCCGAAAAAAGAAATGACGTGGCAGGAAAACTTACGCGCGATGCTCGCAATCAACTTGATTTTTTTCCTGTTCGCGATGCTGGTGCTACTCACGCAAGGCTCCAACCCAATCTGGAATCCAGATGGAATCTCCTCCATGGAACCTACCACTGCATTCAATACTGCGATCAGCTTCATGACCAACACGAATCTTCAACACTACAGTGGAGAGACAGGTGCGTCGTATTTCACCCAACTATTTGTCTTTTGCTTCTTACAGTTCGTGAGTGCGGGCACAGGTATCGCGGTGATGGTCCTTTTATTCAACGCTCTTCGCAAAGGTTCTCGCGAAGTCATCGGAAATTTCTACGAGCTTCTGTTGAGGAGTTGTACCCGCATATTATTGCCGGTAGCGATCGTTGTAGCGATCGTCTTGCTTTCGCAAGGTACCCCGTCTACATTCGATGGAGCAGCTCAAGTGATCACACTCGAGGGCGACACCGTGCAGGTGGCGAGGGGACCGGTTGCCCCGATGGTGGCAATCAAACAGGTAGGAACCAATGGAGGAGGATTCTTCGGCCCCAACTCGACCCACCCGTTCGAGAACCCGACTTACCTCTCGAATGCCGTCGAGAACATTGCTATTCTTTTGGTGCCAATGGCATTGGTGTTCGCGTTCGGTTTCTTCATGCAGCGTCCGCGCGTTGGGTACTCTTGGTTTGCAACTATGAGTATTCTATTCGTGTTGTTCGCGTCGTTGTCGATCTGGCAAGAGACGAAGGGCAATCCTGCATTAAGTCACCTAGGTCTCGACGTCTCGATGGGTAACATGGAAGGTAAAGAAACTCGATTCGGAGTCGCAGCGAGTTCGCTATGGGGTGTTTCCACCACTTCTACTTCGAACGGTTCAGTGAATTCAATGCACGACAGCCACACACCTTTGTCAGGTGGGATCTTCATGCTCGATATGATGATCAACGCCGTCTACGGTGGTGTGGGTGTAGGGTTCATCAATTTCTTTGTGTTCGTTATCATAGCTGTTTTTATCTCCGGCCTAATGGTGGGCCGCACCCCAGAGTTATTTGGAAAGAAGATCGAAGCCAAAGAGGTGAAAATTGCTGCGCTCGTCGCGATCGCACATCCGTTCTTTATTCTTGTCGGAACCGCGATCGCGTCGTTTATCCATGTTAAGCAACCCAATATCGGTTGGTTGAATAACCCGGGGAGCCATGGATTCAGCGAAATGCTCTACGAGTTTACGTCCGCTGCAGCGAACAATGGTTCTGGGTTCGAAGGATTGGGCGATGCAACTCCGTTTTGGAATATCGCCTGCGGTTTGGTGATGTTGTTCGGAAGATTCATCCCCATCATCGGGCCGTTAGCGATTGCGGGTTCCTTGGCCTCTAAGAAATATATTCCCGAAACATCAGGAACACTCCCAGTCGATAGCTTTGCCTTCAGTGCAGTGCTGCTCAGCGTGATCGTGATCATTGCCGCACTCGCTTTTTTTCCTGCGCTCGTCCTCGGCCCAATCGCCGAGCACCTCAATTCCCAATTCTAAATTCTCAATTCTTAATTCTTAATTCAAAATGCTTTTCGAATCTGCCCTTGTGACCGACGCTGCGAAGGAATCCTTCGTAAAGCTTTCGCCTAAGTCGATGGTGAAGAACCCGGTGATGTTCTGCGTCGAAATCGGTACGGCCATCATGCTCGTGGTCAGCGTTTATTCTTTCTTTGCCAACGACCAAGGGTCGCCCGCCTACAATATTTCCATCTTCAGCATATTACTGCTCACGCTGTTGTTCGCAAATTTTGCCGAAGCCATTGCCGAAGCACGCGGCAAAGCCCAAGCGGATTCACTTCGTAAGGCACGTGAACAGACAGACGCGCGTGTCGTTCGTGGTCAAACGATCGTGGTCATTAGTTCCTCACAATTGAAGAAGGGCGATGTGTTTGTATGTGAGACGGGCGAGCTCATTCCGTCCGATGGCGAAATCATCGAGGGGATTGCGACGATCGACGAGAGCGCTATTACAGGTGAATCTGCCCCGGTCATTCGTGAAGCAGGTGGCGACAAGTCCAGCGTGACCGGCGGCACCAAAGTTCTGTCCGATCGGATCAAAGTGCTGGTCACCACGCAACCCGGCGAGAGTTTTCTCGATAAGATGATCGCCTTGGTCGAGGGCGCTTCCCGACAGAAGACCCCAAACGAAGTAGCGCTTACACTCTTGTTGTCTGGGTTCACCATCGTGTTCCTGTTGGTGACCGTGACGTTGAAGCCTTTCGGCGACTATGCCCATACACACATCAACATAGGTGCCCTCATCGCCCTCTTTGTGTGCCTAGTACCCACCACCATCGGAGGACTATTGTCTGCCATCGGAATCGCAGGAATGGATCGAGCATTGCGCGCCAATGTGATTGCCAAATCCGGGAAAGCGGTTGAGACGGCAGGTGATATTGATGTTCTCTTGCTCGACAAAACTGGGACGATCACCATCGGAAATAGAAGGGCGACTGCATTTTATCCAGCCACCGGAGTACCCGAAAGCCAACTGTTGGAAGTCGCCACTCTTGCGTCGTTGACAGACCCGACACCAGAGGGCAAATCGGTAGTAGAATTAGCAGTGGCCAAAGGTTATCGCCATCCCGCCATGTTGGGCGCAAATGATTTGTCGAGTGCGTTGCCCAACGCCCACGTAATTCCTTTTTCGGCCGAGTCGCGGACGTCGGGTGTAGATATCGACGGACGTTCGATCCGCAAGGGAGCTTTCGATGCCATCTTGACTTACACACGGAAGCATGGGAACGACATCGCGTCGGACCTGCGCATTCAAGTGAATACCATTTCAAGTAATGGAGGCACTCCGCTCGTGGTCGCCGAGAATGGTGTTGCGATCGGCGTGATCGAACTCCAAGATGTGATTAAGCCTGGTATCCGCGAACGATTTGAACGCCTGCGCAAGATGGGACTCAAAACAGTGATGGTGACAGGTGACAACCCGTTGACCGCGAAATTTATCGCTGCCAAAGCAGGGGTGGACGACTACATTGCAGAAGCCAAGCCCGAGGATAAACTCAACTACATCCGGAGGGAACAACAAAGTGGTAAGCTTGTCGCGATGATGGGTGACGGCACGAATGACGCGCCGGCTCTCGCTCAGGCCGACGTTGGCGTTGCCATGAACAGTGGAACGCAAGCCGCAAAAGAAGCCGGTAACATGGTGGACCTCGACAACGACCCGACGAAGTTGATCGAGATTGTCGAAATCGGGAAGCAGTTGCTCATGACACGAGGAACGCTTACTACGTTTTCTATTGCCAACGACGTGGCCAAGTTCTTTGCCATCATACCTGCCTTGTTCATTGCTGCCATTCCTTCACTTGAATCACTCAACATCATGAGGCTATCGAGCCCCGAGAGTGCCATCCTATCTGCCGTGATTTTCAACGCGATCATCATACCAGCGCTCATCCCGCTCGCCTTGAAAGGTGTCGACTACAAACCTGTTGGAGCTGCCACGCTGTTGACTCGCAACTTATTGATTTATGGGCTCGGTGGCGTCATCGTTCCCTTCGTCGGTATTAAGATCATTGATTGGTGTCTCACTCCATTATTGTAAAAGACATGAAAAAGAATTTTTGGATATCGTTGCGCCTGACTGCGTTTGCCGTCGTCGTGTTTGGATTTCTTTACCCTGTGTTGGTAACAGGAGTTGGTAAACTAGTACTTGGCAGTGGATCCGGGGTAGTGTTGGAAGATCATGGCAAAGTGATAGGATTCGAGTTGGTCGGTCAGAGATTTGTGTCTGCGAAGTACTTCCACGGACGTCCTTCTGCTGTCGACTACAATGCGGCGGCGACGGGAGGGTCGAACAAAGGCCCCACGAATCCCGAGTATCTGGCCGTAGTGCGCGAGCGCGTGGAAGTGATCTTAAAAGAAAACCCCACGATTACGGGCGAGTCCATCCCGGTTGATTTAGTCACGGCATCGGGTGGAGGTCTCGATCCGGACATCTCGCCCGCTGCGGCACGGGCCCAAGTGGATCGTGTCGCCAGGGCGCGAGGGCTTGACCCAACCCGTGTCAGCGAATTAGTCGAGCAACAAATTCAACCTCCCTTGTGGGGGTTGTTTGGGACATCTACCGTGAATGTGTTAAAATTGAATTTGGCCCTCGACCGCCTCAGCGCTTTATGAAATACCTACTCGTTCTCGCAGGATTCGTCCTCGGCGAGAAACTCTATGCACAGGCGGATGTTGACTCGGTCTTGCATCAACAACACCGCGTTTCACTGGAAGCCTACGTCGACGCGTATTATTCTTACGATTTCAATAAGCCGAAAGGTAGCGATCGCCCGTACTTCGTGTCGTCGGCCCGGCACAACGAGTTGACGGTAAACCTTGCCTACATTGCCTTGAACTACTCGTCGAGTCGCTTGCGTGGCAGGCTCGCCCCGGGCGTTGGCACCTACATGAACGCCAACTATGCAAACGAACCGGGTACACTCAAGAACATAGTGGAGGCAAGTGCGGGCGTTCGGCTTTTCCCGAAGAAGAATATTTGGTTAGACGCGGGTATATTCGGATCTCCCTACACCAACGAAAGCGCGATCTCTCGCGATCATATTTCTTATACTAGGTCGTTCGCTCCGGAGTACGTGCCTTATTATCTCGCCGGCGTAAAAGTAAGTGTCCCTTTCGGTGAACGTTGGACAGCAACAATCTACCTCGTAAACGGGTGGCAGCAAATTGCCGACGTCAATTCCGGGAAGTCCGTCGGTACGCAGGTAGAATTTCGACCCACTTCCAAGTGGTCGCTCAACTGGACCACCTACACCGGCGATGAGTCGTCTGCTGCCTTACCTGAGAACGGTGTCCGTTTCTTTAACGACTTTTACTTTATATATAAAAGCGAGCGATGGTCCGCAACAGGGTGTGCGTACGTGGGACTTCAAAACCGAGCGTCCGGCAAGGCAACGTGGTGGCAAGCGAACCTACAGGGGAAGTATCATATCACATCTAAGGCATCCATTAGCGCCCGAATTGAATATTTCGACGACCCCAAGTCGGTACAGATTGTTCCGATCACCCCAGTGGCCGGGTTCAGCGCTGCAAGTTCGTCGGCGGGGCTCAACTTCCAAGTGACAGACAAGGCGTTGATTCGCTTGGAAGGTCGTACTTTCTGGTCAGCGCACGATGTGTATTTGAAGGCAGGTGTTCCCTCAAAAACGAGTAACTTGATTACCACCAACTTCACGATTTGGTTCTGATGAGTGAGCGCGAACAATCGGTTGAGTACTTTCTAAACCTCGTGAAGAAATCGAAGCGAGGGAAGTTCAAGGTGTACATTGGGATGAGCGCCGGTGTGGGTAAAACCTATCGAATGCTCCAAGAAGCGCACGCGCTGTTGCGCAACAACGTCGATGTACGGGTGGGTTTTGTCGAGACTCACCAACGAGCCGAAACAAAAGCACTCGTGGAAGGACTGCCCGTGGTACCGCGCCGTGTCAACTTTTATAAGGGCAAGGAGCTCGAAGAAATGGATCTTCAAGCAATCTTGAATCTTCATCCGGAAATGGTAATTGTCGACGAACTCGCGCACACTAACGTACCAGGTTCAAAGAATGAAAAGCGGTGGCAAGATGTGATCGAAATTCTTGATGCAGGTATTCACGTGATCAGCGCCGTCAACATTCAACACATCGAGAGCCTGAATGAGGAAGTGAAGGCAATCACAGGGGTGGACGTAGCCGAACGCGTGCCGGACCGGGTCTTGCAAATGGCGGACGAAGTAGTGAACATCGATTTGACCGCCGACGAGTTGATCGCTCGCTTGCGTGAGGGAAAAATCTATCACCTCTCGAAAATCGAAGTGGCCCTTCGAAACTTTTTTCAATCAGACAAGATCTTGCAACTTCGTGAACTCGCGCTCAAAGAAGTTGCCTCGCAAGTGGAGCGAAAAGTGGATACGGAGGTGATTGTCGATCAAAAGATTCGACATGAGCGATTCCTAGCATGTATTTCAAGTAACCACGAAACTTCGAAGATGATCATTCGAAAAACTGCTCGCCTCGCAGGTTACTATCATTCAAAATGGTATGTGCTCTACGTGCAGACCCCTCATGAGGACACACACCGGATCAAACTTTCGACACAACGACACTTGATTAACAACTTCAAGATCGCAACCGAAATGGGAGGTGAGGTATTACAGGTGAAAGACAGGAATATCCCTGCCTCCATTGCGCGGGTAGCCGAAGAGCGTCACATTACCACCGTCTGCATTGGCAAACCGCACATCCGCTTATGGCAGGTGATCCTCAATACAAATGTTTTCAACCAGTTACTAAACCGCCTCACCCGGTCGGATATTGACTTAGTAATTCTATCCTAACGAATGTCATGAAGATCAAGACCAAAATATCTCTTGCGTTGGCGTCATTGTTTGTTGCCATTGTGGGGATCGTTGGCGTGAGTTGGTACTACATCGAGGATCTTTCGTCGGAGACCGAAAACATCCTCAAAGACAATTATGAGTCGATCCAACTGATGAAGCGGATTATCGCCAACTGTGATAGTTTGGCGATTACCCCGGAAAGGGCGCTTGCCGCGATAGAACAGGCGATTGGCCAACAGGAAGAAAATGTGACGGAAAAAGGTGAGCGTGAGTTGACGTTGGAACTTCGCAAAGCATTCGAGCAAACGAGGAACCACTCATTGACGGCGGATGAAGTGGCGGAACTCAGGCGAATAACGCTCGACCTGCAGCAAATTAACATGGATGCGATCGTGGCTAAAAGTGAACAAGCCATTGCGACCGGAACGAATGCATCGTCTTACCTTATGTTCATTGCGGCGGTGGTGGGAATAATCGCGTTTACATTCATCCTCAATTTCCCTGGCTACTTGGCCAACCCGATTGCGACGCTCACGACGTCGATCCAATCCATCGCCAATAAGGACTATGAGGAGCGCCTTCATTTCGATCGCACCGACGAGTTTGGGGAACTAGCCGAGGCGTTCAATCGAATGGCCGAGAAACTGGACGAATACGAGCACAGCAACCTGGCCCAAATTCTATTCGAGAAAAAGAGGATTGAAACTATTATCAATCGAATGACTGATCCCGTGATCGGTATTGATGAGCACAAGCGTGTTGTTTTTGTGAACGACCAAGCGTTGCGGCTCTTGAATTTACCCGAAGCGTTGGTGGTGGGAAGGTATGCCCCCGATGTCGCTCTCGAGAACGATCTTTTTAGAAATCTTATTAGACCGACCGTCAACGGCGAGGGCTCCGCTTCTAATTTACTCAAGATCGTTGTGGACGGACGCGAAAATTACTTTTCGAAAGAAGATATTTCAATTAAATACAAGCCCACGGGTGAGACCGAGCAGATCCCTGTGGGTAACGTTATTCTTCTTAAAAATATCACACCGTATAAAGAACGCGATTTAGCTAAGACCAATTTCATTGCAACCATTTCACACGAGTTGAAGACTCCAATAGCGTCCCTTCAACTAGGCATTAAATTGTTGCACGATGGCCGCGTGGGATCGCTCAACACCGAGCAACAAAGTATCATCAAGACGATTAACGATGAGACCCAACGCTTGGCACGCATTACGGGAGAGTTACTCGATCTTTCACAGGTTGAGACGGGAAATATTAAGCTGGAACTTCAGTCAGTAGAAGTAATCGATATTGTGCGATTTGCTGTTGAATCCGTCAAGTTCCAAGCAGAGAGAAAACGAATTCAGCTTGTGGAGGTAATGGAGGATCCACTACCCGCGGTAAGAGCCGATCGCGATAAAACGGTGTGGGTGTTAGTCAATTTGCTTACGAATGCGATTCGTTACAGTCCCGAGAACGGTACGATTCACCTACGGGTACATGCAGATGGATCATTGGTTCACGTATCAGTCGCTGACCAAGGTCCGGGTATTGAAGAGAAGTACCTTCCCCGACTTTTTGAGAAGTATTTCCAAGTTCCGGGTTCCCGCAGCGGGACAGGCCTCGGGTTGGCGATCTCGAAGGAGTTCATCGAGGCTCAAGGAGGATCCATCCACGTTCAAAGCGAATTGGGCAAGGGAAGCACGTTTGAGTTCCAGTTGCACCAAGCGAGCAGTTAATTCAAATTCATTGGGATGGGCTTTGACTCCCGGCGAATATGCGCTTTCGCTGTGGGACCGATTTGAATCGGAACACGCTCGATTTCAACGTGTGCAGTCTCGAGGCCCAATTGTTCTTCCATGGGCAGACTAATCGCTTTGATCATACGATACCCAGTAATCACAATACGATTGAACGTCGAAACCACGCTGTCGGCCGAAGCCCAAGAATGGAGGATGATGAACTTGAAGTCGGCCTTCATCCCAAATCGCCGTAGGGCATCATAAGGACTTAACAAGTCAACCTCATTTTCGTCGGCCATGTCGCGCAGAATCCGATTGAACAACACATTGATTCGTGCCGGTACCTTAAAGCCAAGTTTGATGCGAACAAAGAAACACTTCTTGGGAATGATGGTATCGACTGAGTACTTGGCCGTGAATGGACTGTCCACGGTCTCTACGTGCACGAACCAATAGACATCGGCACGTTTGGGACGCTTCCTGAAGATTGAGTAAATGATGTTTGAATCGATGTAACGCCGACTGTCGGCGGTAGCGAGGTAAACTAGATGACTCGCTTCTTTTGGGACAGATTCGTCTGCTTGTAATTCTTTCAGAACATCTTCGTAAGTACGGAGATCGACAAATTCGGTGTGTTGTTGCCGCAAACGTCTTGCCCGGAGAAGCACAAACATCATCGCAAAAAACATCAGGGCAATCAGGAACGTGAACCAGCCGCCGTGTTCAAATTTACTCAGGTTGGAAACCAAGAACATTCCTTCCAAGGTGAAGAACACAAAACCCAATACCGCTGAGAGTAATGTGCGTTTTTTCCCAGCGCCGAAGTAGAATACAAGCAGGGAGGTGGTCATCAGCATGTTAACAGTGATGGCCAACCCGTAAGCGCCTTCCATGGCCGACGACTCTTTGAAGATTGCGATGACCATGATGCTTCCAAACATCAAGATCCAATTCAGCATGGGTATGTACATCTGACCGCGCGATGCGTTGGGGTACAGAATTTGTGTCGCGGGCCAGAGTTTGAGTTTTACCGCCTCATAGACCAGGGAGAAAGTGCCTGAGATCAAAGCTTGGCTGGCGATGATCGTGGCCATCGTGGCGATGATGATACCAGGCAACAGAAACCAAGAAGGCATCATCGAGTAGAAGGGAACTTGGTCTCCTAGGAACTCTCCTTGGTGCGAGAGAAGCCAACCGCCTTGTCCGAAGTAGTTTAGCAGCAGGCAGACCTTCACGAATACCCAAGACACACGTATGTTTGCCTTGCCGCAATGGCCGAGGTCCGAATACAACGCCTCAGCTCCAGTAGTGCAAAGGAATACGGCACCAAGCAACCAAAATCCTCCCGGGTATTGTGTGAGCAGGTTTACGGCATAATAAGGATTTAGCGCCGCCAATACACCCGGATACTTGACAAGGAAACTTACTCCGAGGATCGCCAACATCGTGAACCACACCATCATGATTGGGCCGAATGTTCGGCCTACCACGGCTGAACCAAATTGTTGAAAGAGGAACAGCGCAATCAAGATGGCAACTACAATTCCTGTGGTTGGAATAGATGGATACAAGAGAAGCAACCCCTCCACTGCAGACGACACGCTAATGGCGGGAGTAATGAAACCATCGGCAATCAACGTGCAACAACCTATGATTGCTGGGTAGATTACCCACGATACTTTGTACCGCCTCACCAATGCGTACAAAGCGAAAATTCCGCCTTCACCTTTGTTGTCGGCATTCAAAGCCAAAAAGATATACTTCAATGAGGTGATGATGGAGAGTGTCCAGAAGATACATGACAAGCCACCCAGTACAAGCTCTTCACTAATTTTTTCGGCCCCAACGATGAACTTCAGCGTGTAGATGGGGGAAGTGCCAATGTCGCCGTAGATGATACCCAACGCGACTAGCACACCACCAACAGCAAGAGGATGATGTTTTGATACGGACGATTCCATTCTTTTTCCTGTCTTCTTTTATTTCAACCCCAAAAACCGGTAGCCAACTCCGGACTCTGTGTGAAGGAGTACCGGTTGGTTGGGTTGGTCCTCAATTTTTTTGCGAAGGTTTCCAACAAACACGCGCAAGTAAGAGACATCCGCTTCATTGTTAGGACCCCAAACTTGTTGCAATAAGAATTGATGTGTCAATGCTTTGCCTTCGTGTATCGCAAACAATCGAAGAAGTTCGTATTCCGTGCTCGTGAGTTTGACTACCTGCCCCGACTTTGTCACCAGTCGTGCCTTCAAGTCGATCTGCAAGTCTCCGAACACCAGAGATTCCGAAGGCTCAGTTGAATTTGACTGTCGTAATGCCACCCGGATTCGCGCGAGAAGCTCGTCCGGGTTGAACGGCTTGGTGATAAAGTCGTTGGCACCGTTGTCCAATGCGAGTACAATTTCTTCCGCTCGATTGTCGGCCGACACAATTAAAATAGGCCGTATATACCAACTCCTGAGTTCCTTCAAGACTTGCTGTCCTGTCATGTCGGGCAATCCAAGATCCAACAGAATCAAATCTGGGCGGTGTATCGACGCGTGGTGAAGTCCTTCCTGTCCGGTAGAAGCCTCGATGACATGGTAGTTTTCGAGCGTAAGGATCGAACGCAACAGCGTGCGCAAACCGGTTTCGTCGTCGACGAGGAGGATGTTCACAGGGTTCATGAACGGAGCGGGCAAAATTCGCCAAAGCGTTTGGCACTTAGAAGGAATCTGGAAGAATCGAGTGAAAATTGTTGGTGTAAACGCCTAGTTATAAAGATTTTATAAAGATTTGACGCCGCGCCACGATTTCCCCCAATTGCGATCCAGCCCTTCGGCGGCGCGTGGAACCGTTCCACCTAGGGTATCCTAACCGGCCTTCTAACTAAATTCTAACTGTTTCGGGGCGTTGGCCCTTGGCTATTCTCCCGTGTTTCGCCGTTGGAAGGAATTTCAGAACTAAAGGCTTAAACGATGAGAATACTGGTAGTGGAAGACGAGGAAAAAGTTGCTCGACTCGTCCAAAGTGGACTGGAGCAAAATGGTTATGAAGTGGACGTCGCCTACGACGGCTACTTGGCCGAAAACCTGGCGGTGACCCGCGAGTACGACGTGGTGTTACTCGACATCATTATTCCGCTCGTCAACGGGATCGATCTATGCGCCCGGATCAAGCAAGCACACCCCGGAACACCCGTATTGATGTTGACGGCCCTCGGAACCACCGCCGACAAAGTAAAAGGCTTTGAGGCCGGAGCGGACGACTACCTCGTGAAACCATTCGATTTTGAAGAGTTGTTGATGCGTGTAAAAGCTCTTACAAAAAGGAGCGGCTTTGTGTCGCGCACATCTAGGGAGGCGTTCTTGCAAGTGGCAGATCTGAAACTCGACATCTATAAGAAGGAGGCGCACCGAGGTGGCAAGTCCATACGACTCACCGCCAAGGAATTTGACTTACTTGAGTTCTTCATGAAGAACAGTGGACGGGTGATTTCAAAGGCTGAACTGGCCGAGCACGTGTGGGAACTTACCTTCGACACAGGCACGAACGTAGTGGAGGTGTATATTAACCTGTTGCGTCGAAAAATAGACCGCGACTTTGAACACAAGCTTATCGAAACGCGGATTGGACTCGGGTACATCATGAATGGACGATGAACATCAGAGGTCGGCTCATCTTATTGTTTGTTTCCATTGTGGCGTTGATCTCACTAGCGGGATCGGTGGCCATTTATTTTTTCTCGTCGGACTACCGTGAGGACGACTTCTACCATCGACTCGAGAATAAAGGACGAATTACCGCGCGATTATTAATCGAGGTCGACGAAGTGGATGAGGATCTGCTAAAAAGAATTGAGAAGGATAATCCGATTAGTCTTTCGAACGAGAAGATTTCAATTTACGACTACCGCAACAGGCTTCTATATACGTCGGATGATGACGGTTTCATAAAAGTTGACTCGGCATTGTTGGACCAAGTGCGGCTCGATGGGTACGTGAAGTTCGAACAAGCGGGATATGAAGCACTGGGCTTTTTGTATACCGATCGATACGATCGATTCGTGGTGGTGGTGGCCGCAACGGATATCTATGGGCATCGAAAGTTGAGCAACCTGCGCACGGTATTAATGATTGTCTTCGCGTCGAGTGTCATCTTGATCTTTATCTCTGCCGCTTTTTATGTGAGCCGCGCGCTCAATCCAATTTCAGATGTGATTAGGGAAGTGGACGAAATCTCAGCTACCAATATGCACTCGAGGTTAGCCGAGGGAAACGGAAAAGACGAAATTGCACGACTCGCGAAAACGTTTAACGGAATGCTCGGGAGGTTGGAGACTGCGTTTCAATCCCAACGACAGTTTATTGCAAACGCGTCGCACGAAATTCGGAATCCGTTGGCTGGATTGCTTGTCGAGATCGACGTGTGTCTCATTAACAAGAGATCTGCCGAACACTACGAAGAAGTCTTAAGGTCGCTACGGGGCGATATCAATAACCTTAAATCGGTTTCTAACCGGCTGTTGCTCTTAGCCCAAGCCAACATGGAGGATGTTGGTAAGAAGTTTTCGCCCGTAAGGATCGATCAAGTATTGTGGGACGCGAAGGGAGAACTCCAGAAGGTGAATAAAGTGTACGATGCATCCATCGAAATCGATTCGAGTATCGAAGACGAAACACGCATTAGTGTCGCCGGTGACGAACAACTTCTGAAAGGAGCGTTTCTGAATTTGATGGAGAATGGTTGCAAATATTCGCGCGACCATGCTGTCAGGGTGAGGCTCCGAACCACGCGCGATCTCGTACATGTGGAGGTCGAGGACCGAGGTATTGGAATTCCGGCGTCCGATCTCCCGAACATTTTCGAACCCTTCTTCCGCGGGAGCAACGTCAACAAGACGAAGGGAAACGGTATCGGTCTGTCGCTCGTGTGGCGTATTGTCACAAGCCATTCGGGGAAAATCTCGATTCAGTCGAACCTGACGCATGGCACCACAGTAAGCGTCGAGTTTCCGACAGCCGTGCCGCAAATCGCCTGACTCCTATTTGCCCTTTAATATCGTTTTAATACCACATTCATCGGAGGTTTATCTGAGTCAACTTTTTAGTTGAAAAAAGGAAAGACTATGAATCGCGGAAGCAAAGTGGCAGCTGGAGTGGCAATCGTGCTATTTCTGCTAGCTGGTACTTGGGGCGCACTCGAGATGCGCGAAATTTCAAAATTGGAAGCCGATTTGGCGACGGAGAAGCTGAAGTCGGAGTCGTTGCTTTCAGAACGGCTTGAAGCGGAATCTAAATTGGCTAAAGCCGATGTTTCGATACGAGATCTCAACCGTCAGATTTTGGAATTGGATGCGCTATTGGCAAATGCGAGAAAGGACGCTGCTGATAGAACGGCCGCGTTATCCAAGGTTCAGTCTGAGCTCAATCGACGCAAAAATGAACGCGCGTCTTTTGCTGCAGCGAAGTCCGACCTAGAAAAGCAAATCGACGCATTGAAGGCATCGATGCGCGACATGGAAGCAGAGAAGCGCACATTGGCACAGCAAATTGAATCGCTGAAGTCGCAAAACGAGAATCTCCAAAGGGAGGCGCAGTTGGCTCGGAACACTTACTTCGACCAACCCTTGATTGTAACATCGCGCGGGAAGTCGAACAAGTTGGTGATTAAAGCTAGTCGGGCGAAAAAACTTACAGCCACATTGATCCTACCGGCGGCACTCAAAGAGATCAAATTCAAAATCTATGACCCATTTGGAAATGAGATTTCTTCAAACTCATCAAATGGAATGTTGGCGGTGAATGTGGTGGACGCAGGAAAAAACACGGCATCAGCTTCAAGTGGTCGCGCCGGTGGAGTTGCTTTCCAACAGGTAGAAATGGTTTTTTTACCAGCAAAGAAATTGAAGCCCGGTCTCTATAAAGTGGAGGTATTGAGCGAAGGATTGAATGTCGGTAGTCTTCAAATGAAACTTCGATAGGGCTGGTCTGTCAACGTTTGATTTTTTAGCAACCTGGTTTATCAAGTTTGGTGTAGTCGAGAGGGAGGTGGATCCAATGGGTTCACCTCTATTTTTATTAGTACATCCTAGTTTGCACTTTCCTTCAACCCTAACAGCTCTCGAACCTTATCGCGCGTCAACGGCTTCGATACGAAGTCCTTCACGGAAGGGAATGACTTAGACTTTTCGAAGTCATCTCTGTCAATGGACGAAGTAAGCATCACCACCTTGCAATGGTTTCTTACATCCTCGGGAAGTTTTTCGAATTCCTCCAAGAACTCCCATCCATCCATCACGGGCATGTTGATGTCGAGTAGGAGCACATTGGGTAGTTTCTCGGGCGACCCAGCCATTCGGTCGTTGAGGTAGTTCAATGCTTCTTGCCCATCGGTGCAAGCACCAATTTCTGAACCCGATTCACGACTGATCAACTTGGTGTGGATCATGTTCGTAATGGGGTCATCATCTACCAGCAAGATGCGAGGACTTTTGATCGGCTTTTCCATGTTGGATTGGTAGAAATACCTTGAATGTGGTTCCGCGATTCAGGGCGCTGTCAACTTCGACTTTGCCGCCAAGGGCCTCAGCTTGCGTTTTTACTAAATTTAGCCCTAGTCCACGACCCGGAATATCTTGCCCATGGAACCTCTTATATAACCCGAAAATCTTGTTTTGGTTTCGTTTCAAATCGATCCCCATCCCGTTGTCTGTCACTGAAATGCAAACATACGGATCGGCAATCGATGTTTTAATGTGAACTGTGGCAACAACATTACTCCTGCGATATTTAACTGCGTTCGACACAAGGTTGTAGAGGATGCTGGCGAGGTAGGGGCGTACGGTTTCCACCTCGTCAATTTGAGAGAAATCGGTGGTGATGCTCACCTGCGCCACGGAGATTTCGCCTTGGAGTGAATGAAGAGCTTGTTCGAAGCATTCCCGGATCGATGTCCTCTGAACTTGGAGTCCGTCAGTTTTGCGGGCGTATACGATTGAACTGATGTCTTTCACTACCTCATCGAGTTGGTGGGCTTCCTCCGCAATCAAGTTGATCAGTTGCTTGTCCTCTTGAGGATTGACCCCAATGATTGTCGTGAGGCCCGCAATTTTGGCTACGGGAGCACGAAGGTTGTGCGAGACGATATAGGAAAATTGCTGCAAGTCTTTATTCTTCGCCTCGAGTGTGGCCACCAAGTTCATGAGTTCCTTCTCGGTCTTCTTGCGATTGGTAATGTCCTTATAGAAGATGGTGAGACCGTCGGCAGAAGGATACGCCTTCGCTGAAAACCATACATCAAGCGGGAGATAATAGTCTTCAGTTTCCATTACCTCACCGGATGCCATCGATTCTTGGTACATGGTCCAGAATGTGGTGTCCGCCATTTCCGGATGAACTTCCAGTAGGTGTTTCCCAATGGTGCCTTCGCGGCCAAGCGGATGACTTGCCAAGGCAGCGTCGTTCAGAAAAGTGTAGCGCCATGATGTATCGAGCGATACCACCGCGTCGTTGATCCGATTCAGGGTCGTGTCCTTCTCGTGATAGGCATTGAGGATTGCTTCTTGTGCTTTGACCCTTTCGGTGATATCAATACCCATCCCGATTAAGCACTCTTCACCCTCAAGCGAGACAAGCGCTCCGTTAAAGTAATACGGAACCACTTCTCCTGTTTTCTTGACGAAGCCGCACTCTAGTTCATCCATGCCATTTTTAAAAACGGACTGGATTCTTTCCAACGCCAACTCCTTATTGTCGAGAAAGTCAAGCGGGTGCATACTCGCTACTTCTTCCGAAGTGTACCCTGAGGCTCGTTCGAAGTTCTTATTCCAACGAATGAACTTTCCATTCTTGTCGTACAGGTAAAAGACACCTGGGAGGCTGTTGATGATCGAGTCGGAAAGTTGTTTTTCATTCTGGAAACGATCTCGATGTCGCAATTTCTCCTGTTCGGCCTGAATTTTTTCAGTGACGTCGTGGTAACTAAAGACCAACGCCCCAATGATGGAATCAGAAAGTAGGTTTGTGAACGTTCCTTCCACCCAGATATAATGGCCGTCTCGATGTCGGATCCGGTGTACGGTTGATACTGTCGAACGTGGCCGCGTTAAAAGTTGCTGGAGTTGTTCTTGCACCATTGGCCGGTCGGATGGATGGACGAGCTCATGGGCTGGCAATACCTGCACTTCGGCAAGATCATATCCGCTGATCTTTTTTGTAGACAGGCTTTGGTAAAATGGGATAGAATCGATCGAAAGTAGAACGACCGCGGAGGCGCTGTTGTCAACCAGTGCTCTGAAGTATTGTTCGCGTGCGGTGAGGCTTCTCCCGGTCTGCCAAGTTTTCCATTGCCACGCGATAAGGAAGGCTGCCACGATTAGCAAGGGCCACGTGGTTGAGATCACACCCAACCACAAATAGTCGACCGCCAGCGCCGTTAGCACGGTTGTGGTGGCGAGGGTTACGATCAATGCAGTTCCATGGGACGGAAATGAACCCGCCCCAGCGTGTCGCTCGCTGGTAGAAAATTCTGTGGCTCGGTTCACGGAGTAAGAGGTGGGCGCCTTTTTTGATGGCGACCCAAACCTTATTTTAATCAATTTGAAGAACAAATCCCACGACGTTTCGGTCGAATTTCTTACATGGAAATTGAGCCACAAATTGTCGTCCATAGTCATTACCTTGGGTTATAGGCTTGTTTCTGTGAGTTCTTTTGTTCAACGTGTCAGCCATTGGGCGTACTACTTTTTGGCAAGTACGTGGCAATCTCCGGCGATCACTGGATGGGTTGTCTTCGTCCTCCTTCTGTCGCTTAGCCAACTTCTCGCGTGGCAACGAGCGGTGATTCGGAACGACGAAATCTGCATGTCAATTGAGGCGGAAGCTGCGCGGGTTCACGACAACCTTCAGACCTCCTTGACCCGGAGTCTTTCGGCCACGAAAATCCTGGCATTCGTGGTGAACAAATACGGCGTTCCACAAGGATTCGATAGCCTTGCGCAAGACATCTTATCGTCTCACCCGTCGATTGATGCCCTTCAACTCACGAAAGGGGGATTGATCACCCATGTATACCCGTTGACAGGAAATGAGGCTTCCATCGGTTACGATATCTTGGCGGATTCTGCGAGGCGCCAGGAAGCGATGCGCGCAATTGAACGACGAGCGTTGTATTTCGCAGGACCATTCAAACTCCGACAGGGGCCTATGGGGATCGTGGGTCGATTGCCGATGTTTGAAGGAGACAATTTCGTTGGTTTTGCCGTTGTCATTATTCACCTACAGACACTCATTTCAACAGCTGGTATCGACACGACAAAACAGTCGCTTTATCGATACCAGTTGTCGAAGGTCGACCCAGTCACCGGTGCCGAACAGTTTTTCCTGCCGGGCGGCAAGCCCACCGACGCCAACCATTCGCGTGTGGATGTGCCCGATGGTTCATGGATATTATACATCGAATCGAAGGAAACGGGAGCGACCAACTGGGATGCGATTGGGTTTTCGATTCTGGGTGCGTTGTTGTCTACTGTGAGTGCGTTGCTCGTATGGTTGCTCGCAAGACAGCGACGACGGCTACATTCCACCTTTACTCAACGAACAGCGAGATTGCGAGAAGTCGAGCAAGATTTCAAGACCACGTTGGAGCGAGTGACCGATGGTTTTATTGCGTATGACGCCAATTGGAACTACACTTATATCAATAAGAGGGCATCGGAACTTCTTCAATTGGAACCTGTCGACCTACTTGGGAAGAATATTTGGAAAGAGTTTCCGGAATTGAAGCAGCAACCAATTTACGAGGCATACCACCGCGCGTCTCGAACGCAACAATACGAATCATTCGAGTCTTTCCTTCCATCGGCGGGGCGGTGGTTTGAAAATCAATTGTACCCTTCGCGTGACGGACTCTCGGTATTCTTTCGCGACACGACCGAAGCACGGAACGCCAAGATCAATCTTGAGGCAAGTGAGAAATACTTTCGGGCGTTGATAGAAAAGAGCAATGATGCCATCGTGCTACTGGACCGCGATCGGAGAGTGTTGTACCAAACGCCTTCCGCCACCAAAATAAGTGGGTATTCGTTGCGTGAAATTCAAAATTTGAACGTCATGGAATTGATGCATCCCGAAGAGAGGGCGGCAGAGAAGGAGGCGTTCGACGAGGTCTTGCGGGCACCCAACGCGACTGTTACCCGAACTCGACGATTTCGACACAAGAAAGGTAACTATTCCTGGCATGAATGTACCTACACGAATCTGCTGTCGGACGCTAACGTGAGAGCGGTCGTGTGTAATTTTCATGATTGCTCAGTGCGAATGGAAGCCGAGGCAAAGATGTTGAAGGCGAGTCGACTCTTTCATTTCATCAGTCGTGTTAACAGGACAATTGTGCACGTTCGATCTGAGGATGAGTTGTTTCGACAGATATGTGATATCGCAGTCACGATTGGTCAATTCAAACTGGCCTGGTTTGGGCGCGTGAACCGTGAGCGCGAAGAAGTTGTGGCTTGGATTCATGCGGGTGAAGAACGCGACTATTTGAGAATGATTACTCCGTTGTCGCTCGATCCCGCGCGCGGTCCAATAGGGCCAACAGCGACTGCCGTGAATAATGCATCTACGTTTGTGTGCAACGATATTGAAAATGATTCCCGAATGACTGCTTGGAAGTTCGAGGCCCTGTCGCGTGGATATTGCTCTTCGATCGCTCTGCCGATTCGTGTCGAAGGACAAGTGATCGGTGTGTTCTCGCTGTACGCATCCGACCCTGACTTCTTCGATCAACAAGAAGTTGACCTACTTGAAGAGACGACTTCCGAGTTGGCGTTTATCTTGACCGTTCTGAGAAAAAATCGAGGCTAATACGTAAATCACCTACTCAGTCTTCAACGCATCAATCGGGTTCCGTTGGCTTGCCTTGAGTGCTTGACGGGCTACGGTAATGACGACAATCATGGACATTACAATCACTGTCAATAAAAAATTACGAGCGCCAATAGTGGTGTGATGCCGATAGGTAGAAAGGTAGTCGCTCATGACCCAGTATGAACACGGGAGTGCGATCGTCAGCGCGATAAGTATAGGTTTCAAGAACTCGAACCCGAGCCGTTGCACGATGTCGAACGTGTTGGCCCCCAATACCCGGCGCACACCAAATTCCTTCGTGCGTCGCTCGGCATTGAACAGGCAAAGTCCGAATAGGCCGATCGAGGCAATTAGAATGGCGATCACGGTGAAGCACGTCGACAATACCCCGATGCGGTCGTCCAGCCTGAACTGTCGCTCAAAGTCAGAATCAAGAAACACAAAGTTTGGAGGAGTAGCAGGGTTTAAGTTCTTCCAAACGGCGTTCACGTGCCCGAGTACTTCTTGCTGGGAACCGGGTGCGTAACGTATAAAGTATCGCCGCCAACGACCAAATGTGGATTCATCCCCCAGGTAGAAAAATACCGGCGAGGTGGCATCGTGAATGTCGGCGTTCTGAAAGTCTTTGACAATTCCGATGATGTGCATGGGATAGTCTGCGCCCACATATACCATTGAGCCGATGGGCTGCTCGAAGCCTAACATGTCGGCGGCTGCTTGTGTGATAATGATGGCTGAAGAATCCGACGCAAGGTCACCGTTGAAGTCGCGCCCAGCAATGAACTCGAAGCCAAGGGTTGCGAGATAATTCGGATCGACAGGATTGTTATTGATATTCATCTGGTGACGCTGATTTCCCAGCGACCACTCCATCAGACCAACCCCGTTGATCTCCATGGGGCTTGCCGCGGCCTGAGTCACGGCGATCACATTTGGATTTCGCTGCACTTCGGTTTTAAATGTTTCGAAGTTGACGCCATTGCGGTTGGTGGGTTGTCGGTCCAGGTAACTGGTTTCGATGTATAAGACATTGTGATGATCGAAGCCAAGGTGGATGTTGCGCATGTGCTCGAGTTGCTGGTACACGATGATTGACCCGAAGATCAGCATGACGGATAGTCCAAATTGTACGGACATCAACCCGCTGCGCATCATGCCACCTCTCATCGTGTAATGCAAGTGGCCCTTCAACACCGTCGCTGGTTTCAGGGCCGACAGCACCAATGCTGGATACCAACCCGCGAGAAGCCCCGTGATGGCAATCAATCCGAATATGACAAGTAGGATGAATGGATCGGTCAGGTCGAGGGCCATTTCCTTATCGAGGATCAGGTTGATTGCCGGGAGGATGAGGGTTACCAGTAGGCAAGACACGACCACGGCGACGAACGTGAGTGTAAAGCTTTCACCTAGGAATTGCCGCGTAAGGTCGGACCTAGTCGCACCAGTAACTTTTCTTACACCAACTTCACGCGCTCGGGCCGCCACCCGAGCCGTTGTCAAATTGATGAAGTTGATGCAAGCCATCGCAAGAACAAAGATCCCCGCGACGCCGAACGCGAAGAGATACATGGCTCGAGAACTTGGCTCGAGATTGACGATCGAATTCCAGTACAAGTGCCAATCGGTGAACTTGAACAAGAAGACTGTAGTGCCGTTCGACTTCCACACCTCATGCAACCTTTGCGTGAGCTTTTGTTCGATTGCAGAAATATCGGCATCGGGGCGCACCTTGATATATAAATACGAGTTGCTATCGTCCCATGTCGACATTTCTTGTTCAGCATGGAATTGATAAGGCATCAAAAAATCAAAGTGCATCGATGAATTTGCTGGAAGTTCGTAGACTCCCTTGACAGTCAATTGCGCATTGTTGTTCAGCGTTACGACTTGCCCGAGCGCTCGTTCATTTGGGAAGAGCTTTTGCGCCAATGACTTTGATAGCAAGATTGCATCCGTGCCCTTCAAGGCAGACGGATCGCTTTCGTAGACCATCGGGAAGTTGAAGATGCTGGTGAATTTTTCGTCAACAAATTCGCCGTTGGCATAGTGGTTTTGAGATCTCGTGCTTAAAAGTAGCTGAGTCTGGAATCCCATTTGGGTGGCCGATTCAACTTCCGGGATGGAGGAGGTGATGAAGTCAGCCAAGGGACCCGGGGCGGTATCTCCAATGAATGGACTTCCATCTTCGAGGGCGACTTTGCGCATGACTTGGTATACCTGGTCGTTGTCGGGATGGTAGCGATCGAACATCAGTTCATCGCGAAGCCAAAGCACTACGACGAGCGCGGTGGTCGTTCCAATGACCAAACTACCAAGGCTTAGGATTGAAAAGAGGCCGTTTCGGGTAAAGAGCCTGAGTGCAAAAGATGCAAAATGGGTGTTCATCATTGGAAGTTACCAAAAAACACACCTCTTGTGAACTCGTGTTTTACTAAATTGTGAAGCTGTTCATTTATCGATCACAAATCCTTCAATCGACTTTGCATCTAGAAATTGTTGTCAAAGAGGTCACCACAAAAAAGGAGGTGGCTGCGTTTGTACAGGTTCCATTTTCAATTTATCGCGGCAATCCGTATTGGGTCCCTGCGCTCGTAGCCGACGAGGAGGCGACGTTCGACCCAAAGAAGAATCCCGCCTACGAGTCGAGCGAAGCCAAACTCTGGATCGCCTACCGCAATGGTGTCCCGGTCGGTCGAATTGCTGGGATCATCAACCACGACTACATCGCGAAGTGGGGCAACCGCTTCGGGCGTTTCGGGTGGCTGGATTTGGTCGACGACCGAAACGTAGCTGACGCGCTTTTCAAGACTGTAGAGGGATGGGCGATGAGTAGGGGAATGGTCGGTATCCAGGGCCCGCTTGGCTTTACCGACTTCGACCCCGAGGGGCTTCTTGTCGATGGCTTCGACGAGATCGGGACCATGTCTACGATCTATAACTACGATTACTATCCCACGCATATCGAGGCGCTGGGTTATGAAAAAGATGTCGATTGGTTGGAATACGAGGTGAAGATCCCTCCGCGTACGCCGGAGCGCGTGAGGAGGGTCGCCGATGTCGTGTTGCAGCGCCACAATCTCGAAGTGCTTCGCGCCAAGTCGGCATCCGAACTGCGACCATACGCCCCGGGCGTCTTCGACCTGCTCAATGCTGCCTACTCGAAGTTGTATGGAGTCGTCACGCTCTCACCGAAGCTGGTGCAAACGTATACCGATCAGTACTTTCCCTTCATTAGTCCAAAGCACATCTCAATTATCTTAAGAGACAGGCGTGTGGTTGCCTTTGCCATCGCCATTCCGTCGTTGTCGAAAGCACTTCAGAAGTCTAATGGAAAACTTCTCCCTTTCGGATTCGTGCATCTCTTCTCGGCCCTGAAGTGGAATAATTTGGCGGACTTATTTTTGGTAGCGGTCGACCCTTCTCTCCAAAGCAAAGGTGTGACGGCACTTTTGGTCGATGACCTATGTACAAAGTTTCGCGACAGTGGCATCCAGCGCGCGATCACACATCCCATCTTAGAACACAATAGCAGCATGACAAATTTTTGGAAACACTACGATAAGCGTGTGACCAAGAGACGGCGTTGCTACTTTAAGAGCTTGGGTCATGGGTTGGCGTGAGGCCTGGCGACGTCCTTCATTCCGTTGGCAGCTCGTTACCACCGGATTCGTCCTTGCGATCCTTGCAGTCAGCATTGGTTCTTTCTTTGCGAAGGTTCAAGCGCGCAGTGGAGCGATTTGGAACGATCCGCTGCTTTCGACGTTCAAAGCTGTCGATGTGTCCAATTGGATTTTTGCAATCCTTTATCCATCCTTGGGTGGAGCACTTTGGTTGTTGATTCGGCAGCCTTTGGTCTTGCTGAAGCTCGGTCAATCGTACGTACTACTCGTGGTGGGGAGGATGGTCGCGATGTGGATGGTACCGCTGGAACCCGACCCAGACATGATCGTGCTGATTGATCCAATCGTAGACCGGTTTTTTTACACCGACCGGATCATTACGAAGGACCTGTTTTTTTCTGGACATGTTTCAATATTGAGTCTAATGACATGTGCCGTTCCTTCGCGACCGGTGAAGAAGGTTTTAGGAGTCGCTAGCTTGGTGGTGGGTGGACTTCTCCTCTGGCAGCATGTGCACTACACGGTCGATGTGCTGGTAGCTCCTTTGGCAGCGTGGCTATCATGGCGTGCGGTGAATGGCATGCATGAACGGCTCCAAGACCTCTCGGAGCGACTTTGAAATACGGTGTTCAAAGCCGTAACTTTTGGATAAACCAAAAACTGTATATGATCAAGAAACTAATTGTTCCCATTATTGGGCTCACGATCCTGGCGTGCCAGCCGGCTAAGAAAGAGGAGGCCGCGGTCGGGATTATTGACGCACAGGCAAAAGCACGAATTGATTCGACTCTGAAGGCGTTCGTGGACGCCGGGAAGATTGCCGGAGCGTCGGCCCTGATTGTCGAAAAAGGAAAAGAGGTCTATTTCAATTCATTTGGTCACGCCGACCGGGAAGCGGGAAAGGCCTTCGATCGAAATACCATCGTTCGGATTTACTCGATGACCAAGCCCGTTACCGGAACGGCGCTGATGCAGTTATATGAGAAGGGACTGTTTCAACTAGACGATCCCCTGTCGAAGTACCTTCCCGAGTTTTCGGACATGAAAGTCGTTACGGGTAAAGATGCAAAAGGGAAGTTGATCCTCGAGCCAGCAAAGCGACCCATATTGGTGCGCGACATTACGAGGCACACGGCGGGATTTGCGCGTGAAGAGAATGAGTTCGTCGGTGCGATGGTAAAAGAAGCCGATGTGATGAACAAGAACAATACCCTCGAACAAATGACCAACAAGCTGGCGAAGCTTCCATTGGGATTTCATCCGGGCGATGAGTGGTCTTACGGTGTATGCGTCGATGTGCAAGCGCGTCTTGTTGAAAAGTTGTCGGGGAAACCTTTTGATGAATACGTTCGCGAAAATATTCTCGATCCACTCGCGATGAACACCACCCGTTATGTACCCGAAGACATGAGCCGTTTTTCGGCGTTGTACCGTGTCGACGAAGGGCAACTGTTGAGGGTTCCAGATTCGATTGCCAATTCATTCAATGGGCAACCATGGCCCTTGAAGCCCGGTGGATTTGGGTTGACGTCGACCGTCGACGATTATATGCGCTTTGCTCGTATGTTGGTGGGAAAGGGAACCTTCGAAGGGGCGACCATTCTGAAGCCGGAGACCGTGGAGCTCATGGCAACGAACCAACTTTCGGATAGTGTCACCAAGCGCATGTGGTTGCCAAGCAAAGGCTCCGTGGGTTTTGGTATCGACTTCGCAGTTCGCTTGCAGGCCCCTAAAGATGCAACCGAGAAAAATGGAACGGTGGGCGAATTCTTCTGGGATGGTGCTGCAAGTACCTTGTTCTGGGTAGATCCTCAACGTGAAATTACGGCAGTTTTATTCGTTCAGATATTTCCATTTAGCAACGACTTGCACAAGGCGTTTCGCGATGCGGTGTATGGACAAAATAATAGAACTAAGAATTGAGAATTAAGAATTGAGAATTTAGGAATTGATGGTAAAAAAAGTTTTGAAATGGTTCGGGATTGGGCTGGGGACGTTGTTCCTGGTGGTTGGTATTTTGTATGCCGTTTACGTTCAGCCGGTACTCAACCACCTGGAACAACAGCGTGTGGTGGAGGTTGATCCCGGGCTGATCATTGTGGAGGGTGGCGGGGGCAACAGTGGAATCTTCATGTCCGACAGCCTGGTGATCGTGGTCGATACGAAGATGAGCGAGGCGGCTAAACAACTTCGTGATCGAGTAACTGAACTTGCGGGCACCCGCCCGATTCTTGTGGTCAACACGCACTATCATTACGATCATTCGAGTGGCAATCGACTTTATCCGAACGATCGCTTGATGGCCAGCGCCGGTTACAAAGACGGCGTTTGGATCGAGGAGGGAAAACCAGAGGACATGCCACGGCAATGGTTGGAAGGATCGATTGATATCCCGATGGACGACGACACCGTGTCGATCTTCGCCCTGAATTTTGTCGCCCACACTCCAGGTGATCTCTTCGTCTATTCACATAAGAGAAAAATGTTGTTTACCGGCGATGTGATTTTGAATGGACAGGTTCCGTCGGTTGCCAACGGTCGGCCTTCGGGCTACCTGGAGGCATTCGACTTTCTACAGAAGCGGTATCGCATCGAAGCGATCGTGCCGGGTCATGGCCCGATGGGTGGGATTGAGATTCTCGACACCTTTCGTACATATTTCAACGACATGAAGTTGGCGGCCGAAGATCCTTCGCAAGCTGATCCGTTGCTCTCCAAGTATGAGAATTGGGTTCACGTCCCGATGCTGATGGCGTCGAGTCAGGTGGTGCAAGGATTTAAGAAGTAGTCTATTCCGGAGGTAGCGCTGGGTCCGGGAGGCGCGGCGCCGGTTTCTCTTTCGTTAGTTGTAGAACTAGGTAGCCGACCCCCACCGCTGCAACAGGAATCATTTTGACATATAAGGGAAGTTTTCCTTTTATTGAAAACTCGTTTGAAAGCACCGGGTGGGTTGGGTCATCTCGGCTTTTGAACCGAAGGAAGTACGTTCCTCCTTTCGCAGGCTCTGGAACATAGAAAAGATAACTCTCGCCACGGGCGACGTCGGACCAAACTGTTTCTAGGTTGTGAACCAACTCAATGGTGGTCAACTTTTCGCCTTGGCTCACGGACCACATCAAGATGTATGGTTCGTGTCGTTGCATCTTGCCAAATTTTTGGTTGAGCGTCAGGTAGGGTTTGAAACCGCCTGCTCGGACTTCAAACGAGAGTGCCTCAAGATTTTCACCGAAAGAGGAACCGTATTCGCTCATGTCCCAGGTGATGACTCGATTTCTACCCGTGGTAACTTTGGCGCCCCCGGCTCCGCTCAAGGTTTTGAGTGGCTGTTTGAAATCATCGAAGGATGAGTATATGTTGATTGAGTATTCATTCGACACATCGGTGTCAACAAGGTCATAGTAAATGTTGATGCGTGACCCACTTTGCTCGGCACGAATGATCGACAACAACGATCCTTCTGAGGTGACTTGCTCTGCCCTGTATGTGTTTGCTTGGAATGTTGCCCTCGTCAGCGCGCCAGATTGCGTTTCAACGTAGACTGTTACTTGGGGAGTAGTACCTGGGATGGACTCCATGTATACTCTCTTGCCTTTATTTGATGGGATGTCGAGGTTCTTTCTCTGTGCGTCAACTTCAATTTGAACTGATTTTAGAGTGGAATTCGAAGTCACCGAGAAGCTCACTTGGTTCGCCTCCTGCGTGCCTAAATTCCCCGCAGGGATTGGAACCTGTTGAATAATGGCAAAGTCGATCGCCGGCGAGCCATTTGGTTGCTTGCGAATGATTAGTTCTCCTGTTGTTGAAGACAAGTCTTGAGCGCCGACCCATTGGGCACCGAACAAGGCGGTAGCGATGATAAATATTTTTTTCATGTTACTGCCCTTTATGTATAACGACGCGATGTGTGTAAACTGTTTGTCCGTCGGTAAGTCGAATGATGTATGTGCCCTGGGTGACGTGATTACCCGTGCCATCGGTACCATCCCATACTAGTTCCGAGTAGACGCGTTCGGTTGCTTCGCCCTGGAGCTGTCGGACAGGCCGCCCCAACATGTCGAATACGGTGGCGCTAACGGAAGTGGCTGCCGCTTGTTGAATGATAGGAATTGAGATTTGGTCGCGACTAGGATTTGGGAAGGGCGCGCCGACCATAAATCCGTCGCTCACGAATTTTTCACCTGATCTAGCAAAAAGAATCTTGAACTTTTTAATGCCATTGAGCTTAAATGAATACTGCGACGATCTTTTCATATTTATGAGCATGCCGCCTTCTGAATCATATAGGAAGAGTTGGGCATTTGCGAGCGATAGTGCCGAAGACTCCCAACGAATGGTTGCGTCGCCTGTGGGATTGGTTGACTCTACATCGAATGTCCAGGTGTACGCATCGGCAGTTGGAACAAATTCGCGGGTGAATGTCTTTTGGAAATACTCTGGATGTGGGAAGCTGATGTCTACGTACTTCGGCCAACGAGGGAGGGTACTTTCATCAAATGCATCTCGACTGAGCGATGCACTAGGATCCATTCCGATCCCGCCAGTGTTCGATTCGTAGCCACCATGTTGGATTTGAAGTGGGAGGAACCAGCTGGGTTCGTCGATCCGAGCCGCGGTTGCGTCGGATATGAGTCTTCCCGAGGCGAGTGCAACAAAAACGGGTACGTCGATTGTTACGCTCGAAGTGCTGTTGACGAAACCGCCACTCCACGCTTTTAGTACATCAGTTTCGTAAAATCCCTTTGTGGCATCGTAGGCAAATAGCTTACCCACACCCGAAGGGTTTTTATTCAATTGGAGTATGCTCGCCCATGAGATATCGAAATCAAATGGATTTCCGATTTGATTCCAACCTTTTTCAAGTCGAATCGAAGCCGGTATCTTTTGACTAACCGCTATTGGGTCGGCAACAAGGTTGAGGGTGAATGGTTCTGTTGAGAGGAACCAGTATCCTCTTCCAATATCGATCCCATTGAAACCGACGCCCGCATCGATATTGCGCCCGCCCTGGTAACGCACGAGTCGCCACTTGGTTTCGTCGATGGTTTCCCCATACTTCTCAAACAGATCTTTGAAGACCGTTTTTATCGCAGAACTTGATAAGCGACGAGGGATTGAGAAAATCTTGTAGTCTTGCTGCCGATTGCCTCCAACGGTGAGATCAACTGCATTGGTTAAATTTGTTCGAAGTTTTGTCCCGATGTCAGACTGGCCGTTGTTCTGCTTGTCATCAAAAACGCGGACGTAGTATTCCATACCCAACTCGTCTAGCCAGTCGCTGGCCACATCAAGAGTGACGGAGGGTCCTGTAAACGTTTTAGGCGCTTCGGCTACATAATTTCCATTGGATCGGAGGGGGCGATGAAATAGCGTCGCTGTTTTATTATCCGCCCCGCCGGTCGCGAACATAAAAATTCCGGAGATATTCTTTCCTGGTTGCGGAACTTCGTCTGTTACGGTCACAGTAAGCTTTTCGCATTTGAGCACGGGCACTGTAACGGTAGTAGTTCCCGAGCACCCATTCGATGTACCGGTTACGGAGTAGGTTGCAGTAGCCGTTGGATTGATCGTTACCGTCGGTCCAGTTTTGCCAAGTCCTGTCCATACATAGGTGTCTGCCCCGGAAGCCGTGAGTGTTACCAAATTGCCAGCACACACCGTGGTCGCTCCGGTGATGGTTATTTTAGGCGTCGGCTTTACATTGATCGCAATGTCATCTACCACCCCGTCCGAGTATTTAACTTGGAGCAGGTGGCTACCAGGGTCTGAGAAAGTCCATGAAAACCGATTGTTAGCGTTACTTCCTGCAACCTCGGTTGACATGATACAGGGCTTGGCATCACTACATTCACCTGATGTTTTTGCATTGGCATCCGTGATGGTCACGGTAAGGGGAGGACAGTCACTTGTCACATCTACTCCAAACCTTCCTAACCTACTTGCCAAACATTGCACGACCCTGACATTTGTCGAGGCGCCAACGGGGCACTCGCCTGCACCAGTGTTGTTTACAAAGTACTTCGTGGTCGTGGTGGGTGCAACGTTCAAGCTTGCATCAGTCCCGAGAACAACTCCGGTAACAGATTTCCAAACGTAGGTCGTGCCCCCCGACACCGTGAGCGTCTTCTGGGTTCCCGAACAAGAAGTTAGGTCAGGTGTGACCACCAGTTGAACTCCTTTGCAAACAATGAAGTCTGAACTTGAAATCGCGTCGTTTGATCCGTTGGTTATTCTAATTTTTCCGGAAGTGGCATTGGCTGGCACCACCAGTCCCAATGCGGTGGGAGTCCAGTAGGCGACTATACATTGAATCTCATTCAGATACACTTTTGTGGTGGGACCGATCTGCATACCCTCAACGCGAACAACGGCACCCGCTGGACCGGAAGTCGGCGCAAATCCATTGAGTGTGACGGTACAATTGTTCACCACATCGACCTTGATGTCTGCGGAGGACTTGCAACCATTTGCGTTGGTAGCAGTCACCGTGTAGGTGGTGGTGGTTAGGGGAGACGCATTAACCGTTTTTCCTGTGGTTGATGAAAGCCCAGTGCTTGGAGACCAAGAATAGGTATAGGGGAAAAACGGACTTACTCCAATGGCGACCGTTGCTCCCGCACAGATACTAGGGTTGGCATCGAGCGTAAATACATCAAATGGTGCGCAAGGTACCGTAAAGTTTGTGGGCGAGGTAGTTTGATAGTTTCCGAATCGATAGGTGATCGGTCCCGATTGAGCAAACTGGGGAACAGTTACAACCCACTTTGTCGAGGTTGCCGAAATGGGATTCGCGGTTTTACCATCGAAAAATACAATCTGCGCAAAATTGAAGCTGGCATCGAAATTTGTACCGTCGATTGTTACTTGGTCGCCTACGTTGCCAGAAGGTGTGATCGCTGTGATCGTGGGACACGAGCCAGCAGACCAACTAACGTCGACAGGTTGAATCGAAAAACATCCACCAGTGGTTCCTGTTACCGAAAAACGTCCGTTGGTATTCCCGGAGACCTGGAGAAATCTATTATTACTGATCGAAAAGCCGGGGCCAGTTGCTTCGTAGGATCCCGCGCCAGTCAGTGTGTATAAGTAAACGCCGCCCGGGCAGAGTGAGGGCGTTTGCCAACTCTTAGAAACCTGGAAGGTGGTCGCACAACTGCTTTCGTATACATAAAGGTCCGAGCTTTCGGCAGCAAAGAGGATTTTCGATCCAGACACAGTCGCGACTAGATTGGATCCTGAGGCAGGAAGCCGCGTAATACCCCATGTATTGACGCTCACAGAGCCGTCAAACACGTCGACAATGGGACTTGCCCCGCTCGCAAGAAACACTTTGCTTCCCACCGTGCCCGCGGTAACTCCACTGTTCGAAGGCGATAGCGCTTGCGTTGTCCAGCTTCCAAGATTTGTGTCATAGACATAAACTGCTGAACCAGAGCGAACATAGACCGAGGTGCCAAGGCTGGTGACACCGGCAGACAACATACTGACCGGTAGTGAAACTACCGTTCGAGTATTGGTAGCTCCGTCATAGATGTCCATTGAAGTAGTACCAACGAAATAGGCTTTGGTTCCCACCGATGTAGCGCCGATTAATTGTCGTGCCGCCGACAGAGTGGCAGAAGACCAACTCGTCCCATCGAAAATGTCAATCACGTCCGAAAAACTTGTTGACCCTGTTCGTCCTCCGGCGAAGAATACCTTGGTTCCCGTTGTGGTCGATACCAAGTTTGCGCGTGGTTGCGCGAGACTCGCCGTGGTCCATTGGTTCGTGGCATTATCGTAGACGTCAATGGTGGATGAATATCCCCCCGAGGACGTCACCCCGCCCGCAAAAAAAGCCCTGGTTCCCAGCGAGCCAGCTCCAATCGCCGAGCGAGCGACCGACAGTGTCGCCGTAGACATGGTACCATTGTCGAATATGTCGACTACGTTAGAAAGGGGAAGCCCTCCGGCAAAGAACGCCTTGTTACCAACCGACGTCGCCGACAGCGATGTCCGTGCAGCCGACAACTTTTGAGTAGACCATTGAGCCGTTGCGGTCGAACTGGTGGCAACCATACCCGCAGCGAACAAACATGCCACAACTACCGAAAAACGAGACCTTTCCATCCTACAATAATATATAGGACTAGGGGAAGAGTCACCCGCATTCAAAAATATTGGGGGTAGTCGCCCTTTGAGCGGCCATAAAACAGGCTTTCGAATGGGGTAGCACCGTCTTTCGACCGCGCGCTTCCCGTCAAGATCTCACCTTAAACCACCACGACGTTTGTAGCCCTACCGTTTGTATGCGATTGACCTTTCCAAAGGTACCTAGGTTGGTGTCGTACCAGATGCCAAGTTCGATGCGGCGGTTGTTTTCAGTATGGTGAATGATGCCAGCTGTCAGGCCCACCGATTTTCCGAAGAAACCCCTCGACTCGTATTTCTGAACTTGCGTGATGATGCGCCCTGAATCGTCAGGATCATTACCCCCTTCGCGGTAACGCATGCTGTAGTTCCCAGCAACCAACCAATACGGCGTGAACGATCCCCTCACAAAAAGTTGATTGGTGGCATTCAACCATTGTCTATACTTGATGCCGACCGGTGTCGCAATCAAATGATTCGTGCCCATCACATCTGCTGGACTTCCATAATAATGATCATAGAAGTTAGGACCTCGTCCCCACGGTGTGGGACCAGCATTATATTGATACAAGGCATAAGCTGCACCCGTCTCCGCACTCAATCGAGGACTCAGAATCCAGTCGACCGATGCACCAATCCGCGGTGCGAAATGTGAACCCACGTTTGTTGAGCTGACGCCAAGTCCAGCCTGTGGACCCACTTCAATTCCTATCCCTTTGAAATAGTGTTTCTCCAACTGGTTGCGAACCTTGTTCGACACCTGCATCGGAGTGTATCGCGACTTCGTAGACGTTACCACGATCGGCTCGAGTTCACCGTTCACAGTCGCAAGAGGACTTTCATAAGAATCAAGTGCTCGATGGTTGATGGAATGTACCACCAAGACTCGGGCATTTTCATGGTTGATAAACAAGCTGTCGTTACGTGCAACAACGACACGGGCGTTCAACAATGCTTTCAAGATTTCATCCGACGACTGCGTGGAGTATCCTAGCCAACTTTGCGCATCGCCTTGTTCGACTGGAACAATGATCGGTGGGGTCGTTTGGGCAACCGGTGGCAACTTTACTTCGGGAACTTCTATAGGTTGAGTCATCGATGCATGTGCCTGGGCTTCTCTTAGCTCGTGAATCACGTTTACGAGTGAATCGTATTGGACTGTATTTGTGACAATAGTCTTTACCTCTCCGCGTTGAAGGTACAGGTAGATATTAATACCCGATAGGATCACGGTGGCAGCAAGCGCCATCGATGCCCAGTGGCGCGCAAAGAAGGTCGGCGCCGGCGCGACTACCAGGCGGCCTGCGAGGTCGTCGAATGCACCTTCATCGTAAACTGGGTCGACGTAGTTACCCAGCTTCTTCTTTACAAGGTCGTCGAGTTCTCCGTCATCCATTTTGTTCCCTTGTTTGTTTCATGTCCCCACCTAGTATTTTCATCAACTTCATCCTTGCCACGCTTAAATTCGATTTCGATGTTCCGCTACTGATGCCAAGCATCGACGCAATTTCATCGTGGCTATATCCTTCAATGATATGTAAGTTGAATACTACTCGATAAGACGCCGGGAGTTGCTGCACGGCTGTCATGATCTCTTCTTCCGACAGTTGGCTCACGGCATCTGCGGAGGGACTGATTTCACGTGAGTAAGTGATGTCGATATTATGGTAGTGCTTCTCGTTTCGACGGAAATGGTCGATCGAAGCATTTACCATGATGCGACGTACCCAACCACGGAACGACAACCCCGGGGTGTACTTGTCAAGGCTTGTGAAGATTTTGTAGAACCCGTCGTTTACAATTTCTATCGCCTCATCGCGTGAGTGGGCGTACCGCCGACAAACACCCATAGCAAACCCATAGAACTCGCGGTAAAGCGTTTCCTGGGCGCGACGGTCATTCTTCTTACACGCGCCAATTAGGTCCGGGAGATCAGTTCTCTCTGCGATCGTCGTAGTATTCGATTGCATCACGCAGGAAATCGGGGGGCGGTTGGTTCAGGTTGAAAATATTCTTGCAACAACGCGAAATAAATACCCGGTCGCACATTCCCAGCCTGAGAAATATCACCGATCCGGGTTTTAAGGCCAAATTAATTATCGTGCAACCAACCTGACGGGTAAACCGTGCGTGATGCCCCATATTCTTTCACCAAGAACTAAATATGACACGAAAAGAATTTATTGCCCAGGTGGGGATTGCGGGCTTAGCTCTTCCGGTTTGTTTTGGAATGCTGAGTGGCTGTGGAGTGAACAACAACCCTTTTCCGGCTCCGACTAATGTGGACTTCACGGTCGACGTCTCTACTGGATCGCTCGCCACGCCGGGCGGGTATATCGTCAAAAGTGGAGTGCTCGTGGCGCGGACGTTGTCCGACACGTTTATCGCGGTTTCGGCGGCATGTACCCACGAAGGAACGACCGTTCGATACGTCAGTAGCCGCAACGATTTCGAATGCCCAAGCCATGGAGCCACCTTTAGCTCGAGTGGTTCGGTGACAGGAGGGCCAGCACGCTCTTCACTCGGATCTTATAATACTACGTTGAGTGGTACATCGCTTCGAGTGTTCTCATAACTCTGATCTCAATCATGAAAAAGTTCATCTTAGTTTTCGCGGCTTCGACCTGTAGCCTGTTTGTGGTCGCACAAAACGTCTATCGCTCTTCGAAGTCCGAAGTTTCTTTCTTCGCAGGTACGGCGATAGAAGATATCGACGGCAAGAGTTCAGAGGCTGTTAGCGCCATCGATCTTATCGACGGGTCAGTCGCAGTTAGCATTCCAATCAAAACGTTTCATTTCGAACAGTCCTTGATGGAAGAGCACTTTAACGAGAACTACATGGAAACAGAAAAGTTTCCAAAAGCAACGTTTAAGGGCAAGATCGAAAACTTGGGCTCCATCACGTGGACGTCGACCACTCCATTTGTGGCCAAGGTCAGCGGAGTACTTACGATGCATGGCGTATCCCTGCCACGAACATTCGAGGTCACGTTTCAAAACAAGGATGGGAAACTGCAAGCGTCTGCCTCGTTCCCGGTAAAACTCGAAGAGTTCAACATCGATCGACCGAAGATTTTGTGGGAAAAACTGGCAGAAGAAGTGAAGGTTCAATTAAACATCTCCTATGAAGAATATAAAGGCGTTGTTCGTCGCTAGTTTTCTCTTATCTCCATTTGTATTGTTGGCGCAAAGCGTCGACGATTTGATGAACGAGCTTGACAAAGAGCAAGTGGTGTATACCTCGGCAACTTTTAAAGGTACTCAACTCGCGCTTGGACAAACAGTGGAGGCCCCTTCAAAAGGTGTTCTTCAAAGTATGTTTTCGCACCGGTTTGGAACCTTAGAAGATCCTTTGTACACGTTTCTCGGAATGAACCAGGCTTCAATTCGCTTTGGGTTCGATTATGGGATCACAAATCGATTTTCCGTCGGACTCGGACGAAGCAGCGGTCTCGGTGGGACCACACCACCTCCTACGTACGACTTCCACGGAAAGTACCGGGTGTTGATGCAGTCCAGCGGCGCGCGCAATATGCCCGTCACGGTAGCTTTATTTGCAGGTACCGCAATTAATACGGAGCACTGGCCACAAGATGGCATCGTACGAACAACGGCCGATCGAATGTCGTACACTGGTCAAGTTCTAGTTGCCCGCAAGTTCAATGAAAGGCTTTCACTCCAAGTAATGCCGACCGTATTGCACCGCAACCTCGTTGATAATGCGGATCAAGCGAACACGCTTACCGCCATCGGGATGGGCGGACGAGTGAAGTTGAGCAAAAGAACGGCGTTGACTTTTGAGTATTACTTGAGCTCGGCAAAGGACAGAGGTGCAGGTTTTTACAATCCAATTTCGATCGGGTATGATATTGACACCGGTGGTCACATCTTCCAAATTTTCGTGACCAACAGCTTTGGTTTGATTGAGAGTCAGTTTTTGGGGAGCACGTCGAATGATTTCTTTGCTGGCCCCAAAGGGATTCGGCTTGGATTTAACTTCAGCCGGGTGTTTACCCTTGTGAAATCGTAATGTCTTGGTTTTTGTGAAATGTGTTTGGAAACATGGGAGGGGAGAGGCCTGGTGGAAGAGTGTGGTAGAGTACCGTCAGATAAAGAGTGAATAGATTTTGTCAAGACGGTTCGGGCCTCGATCCTCTCATGTTTTTAATTGAATCTGCGAAAAAAAATGCAGCAAACATCAGTACTTATTTAGACTGAAACATCTTGTTCGCCCAATCAATGAAGTACTTGATGTTGGGAGCGTCGGTATGTCCACCGTCGTGTTGACGCCACGCTAGTTCACCGTCTGTTAGGGAAATATTTACGCCGGGCATTTTTTCGGTTTGGTACTGGTTTGTGACACCGAGATCCCTAACACCTAGCAACTTAAAAACTGCGCCGGCAGCAACCGTCGCCATGTAGCTTCCTTGCTGATCGAGCCATTTTGCATCGCCCTTTTCTGGGATACCGTAGCTAATGAACGTCAGGCGAGGTGCACATAGCGCAATCAATTCATGCGAATCGATAGGCAATTTGCTTGCGTTCATATTTCCGAATTTTCCCTCCGATGCTCCATACTTCAAATAGTTTCCTGCCAGCCAATAGTATTCTCCCCCGGTCAAGTTTTCAACAGCTTCTCCAAAGTTTCTTCGATGTAAGGTAGAGCCGCCTTTGCCTGACGAACCGATGAGTCCCATGGCAAAACGAGTTTCGAATGCCAGTGTGACGAGGGCTGCTTTACCGTATCGAGAGACGCCTTCAATGCCTACGCGGTGAGCATCGACCGTGGGATCTGTTTCAAGAAAGTCGAGTCCTCGTGCGGCGCCCCAAGCCCATGCTCGAAGTGCACCCCAATCGTCTGGTTTCCTGGGTTGGCCTTTATTGACCAGTCCAATGATACCTCGCGTGAGGCCCGGCGCGTTGTCGGCCTGAATGGTTGCCGGATCAATCAATGCATAGCCCCACCCAGCTTCAATCAACTTCTGAGTGGACGGCGGGTCGGAAGGCGGACCGAACTGCGGCATGGGATATCCCTGTGGTCCAATGCCAGACGGTCGAACGAGCGGACTATACGCTGGATATTTCTCCAAGATTTTTTTGACCGTTGTGTCGTTTGCGAGCAGTTGGCGCATCGCCGCATTGAGCTTTTCGAAATCTTGAAGGTTTGGTTGAACAGGAGATGGAAGCAACGCCGGTGCAAACATCATCAACACGGGTACCTTTTGTTTTTGATCGGCGGGCGTGACGACCGTCATTGAAATATTCACATCGATGAGGGGATACTCACTGTTGTCGACATGACCGACCAATTGACGTGCGATGACAGGTGTGCGCCCCACGTACTCGCGCTCTGTGACGACTACACGCCAATCGACGCGAGGTGTGTTTTTTGGGACACGTCCATACACTTCGCGTTCAAAGTCCTCGACGATTTCTGGACGACGTTGTTCCCACCAAACTTTCGGCGATGTGACCTTCTTTCCGTTTCGAAGCGTAAGGGCGTCGGGCAATTCCAAGTATGGATTGGCGAGCGCTTCATCGTAGTTGGCATGGTTCGGCGCATTTTCGTTTCCGCTTGGTCCAGGTCGCAGCGTCTTCACGCCCACTTGCTCCATCATTTGACGATGGTCCTCGTCTGCGGTGAAAGTCACAGGTCGTGGGTATTTACCATGGATTTTGGTAGTGTCGAGTTGGGCAATTGCCATCATCGACGCAAACATGAGCGAGAGCGTGAACAAGTGTTTCATGCCTCAATTTAAGATGACCTTGAAAGGAAGACACTAAAATCTTTCAAAGTCTGTGCAACCGACTTTAGTTGCACGACCCAAATTCAACCTTCAACTGGCTATCGTACGCAGAAGGGATTGCCGAATTTCCTCTGGGTATTCAGGAATGGCGCCACGGCTCCCGGTCACGAAAGAACCGACAGTATTTGCCATGGACGCCGCTTGATAGGCGTCGCCGGTATGCGCGAGTAGGTGCATGAAGACCGCCCCAAATGCATCTCCGGCTCCAACGGTATCTACAATTTGAGTTTCAACTCCCGCGATGTGCTCAAACTTGCCGTCGTGAAAAATGAAACATCCGTTGGCTCCATCCGTGATGATAATTGTTCGGAGTGATGGATACATTAAGGAAAGTCTGGTGCAGAATTCTTTGTTGTCCAATTGAGCATCGATCAAGTGATCCGATAACTTTTCTAACTCACTTGTGTTAAGTTTTAGAATTGTGCACAACGACAAGGATTCATGCACTAGTTGTGTTGTCCAACAACCCTTTCTAAGGTTTACATCATAGAAGATGTGTTCGAACGACAGTTTACCGAGAATATCTCGGAGCGTTCGTGCTGATCCCGGTTGTCGTTGCGCAAGGGTCCCAAAGTAAGCGATGTGATACGTCTCTTCGAATAGTGCTGCCGGAGCGACGATATGGTCAAAGGCCACATTTTCAGAAATAATGTAGTCGGGCTCACCTTTGTGGAGAAATACATCAACTGTCCCAGTTGGCGCTTTTGGATGCACCGACACAAAAGAGCAATCGACACCCATACGTTTTGCTTCGTTCAACGCCCGCCACCCCAGATTGTCATTACCCACGCTTGAAACCAGCGCAGCTTGATTTCCACATTTTGCAAAGTGAGCAGCAAAGTTGAAGGGCGCCCCACCGAGATGAGGCGTCCCTTCAATCAAGTCCCATAGAATTTCACCGAAACAAAGAACTTTCATCCTTAACCTAACTATTTCGACCAGATACTTTTTAAGTCGTACACTTCTAGTTTTTGTACAATGAACTTCCGGGTTCCCCGTTGCGGACCGCGACCCGCTGGAATGCCAAGTTCAATTTTACCGGTATGGTTGCCACTGAAGTTCGTGACATAGTATAATTCGCCATCGTTCACGAAACACTCGAGTGTGTTGCTGTCGAGAATCACTTCAAGTTTCAATTGGTCGCCCTCGGGCACGTAAGTCACAGGGACAGAGGCCGATGGTGGAGGAAAAGGTCCAGCAGGTGCCATCGTTGGTTTTGGTTCTTCGTTCGACGAGGTAGAGAAGATCCACTCGTTATCAAACTTGAATTCGAAACCCATGACGTTGAGTGAGATTGGAGCGTCGCCGCGTTCAATGGACGCAATCACATGAACAGCCTTGGAGTTGGACTCGACAACGAGTTTTTCGTCACTCACGACCTTGTTCTCTATCACTTTTTTATTTTCATGAAGTGATTCGATACCTGCGATGGGAGTGGGAGTCAGTCTAAGTCCATCGAAACTCTTTCTCAACTTCAGTTCAGTAGGAAACAACATCGGTTGGTTGAATGGCATACCTGGGTGGGTAATGTTTCGTCCCCAACCCATCTGAATCCTTTTGCCATCGGGTGTGTCGTTGAAAGTTTGTGAGGCGTAGAAGTATCCACCACCGTGCGCAAACACTCGAAATGGTTGTTCAGTTGTGAAAACCTTACCATCGAATGTCCCAATGGAGTAACGGCCATGCGCATCGTACATAATCCATTTCGACGAACTGGGTTCGCCTTCAACTGGGAGTTCAAATAGTTCGGGGCACTCAAAAAAACCTGGTACACCAGACTGATAAGTCCAGTTCTTCAAGTCGGGCGATGTATAGATGGAGTGTTCGCGGATGCTTGCTTCTTGCCCAAGACTCATCTTTTTTGGTTTACCTGCTTCCCACACCACCATCACCCAGTGTTTCCCTGGCGCATACCAAAACACTTTGGGGTCGCGTCCATTGTGTTTCAAAATCGGGTTTCCGCCGAAGTCTTCGAACGTGTTGCCGTTGTCATAACTCATTTTGAGGCACTCGCCTCGTCCAGTACTCGTGTACATCACGATAATCGGGTTGATGCCATTTCTGGAAAATCCGGAAGTGTTCAAAGGATCGGTAAAGGCCGAGCCGGAGAAAGCTGCGTCTTGACGGCCGTTCGACTCTGCACCGAAGTACGGGTATATCGCTTCCGGTAGCTGCTCCCAACGAATGAGATCTTTACTGACCGCGTGGCCCCAATGCATGTTCCCCCATGCCCATCCGTACGGGTTGTGTTGGAAGTATAGATGGTACTGTCCTTTATGATATACTAATCCATTGGGGTCGTTCATCCAACCGCGGCTAGGAGTAAAGTGTGCTGCGGGCCGGTCTTTTTCGGAGTAGACATTTTCCATCCCCGGAAAAGTTGGCCCGCTGGTTACTAGGTTCAAGATTGCCTGACGGTCAACAGGTGCACCCGATGCGACCGTTGTGACCTGCATCTGCGGTGGCATTGACACCGGCAACTTGGATACTTCGAATGTGAGCGTTTTTCCTTGGTATGGAGCTACATCGAAGTACGTCCAGTAATCAGGTTGGTCGGAGAGGCGGATCGTAAACAAATCAAGGGGCTTGCCATTTAGGGCGATCCGGGCCCGCATCAACGGATTCGAATCTTTCACTGGCAGTGCTAAGAACTTGTCACCCTTCTTTACCTTAATCACTCGCACCGTGTCGGAGTTGATCACCTTTTGCGCTTGCACACTCGTCGCGGTCAAGGCGATCAAACATCCAAGTATATATTTCAATGGCTTCATATCAGTGTCGTTTTTCTCAAGTTTATTTAAGCTCAATCAATAGATCGACTTCATCTGCCAAGCGGTCAATGATTTCAATTCACTCTCTTGCCCTTGCGAACGTATCGAAAAGCCAGTGGCATCGTCTCTGCTCGGGTATACACGCGCTGCCACGCATTGTTTGCCGTTCACGAATACTTCAACCACGCTTCGGTCGATGAAAATTCGAACCTTCAGAGTTTCATCCGGTTTCATGGTGAAAGATCCCGTTTCAGGGCCGCGGGGGCGAACGTCGGGATGTAACGAAGACATCGACGTTTCCAACGTAATCAAGCTTTCACGAAGCGGGGGCGTAGGTGGAGTGGTGCCGGTCGTAGTCGGAGGTGTCGTGTTAGCCACTTGATTCCAACGGTAATCGCGACCGGGACTCATCCCGCGCCCTTCCATGAATGTGATCTTCGTAAACTCTTCTCGGTTGGTCGAGCGCAAGACATCGAACTCTAAAGCGGTCGCATCTTTTGGATCAATCTCAAAATTGATTTCCACTGCATTGCCTCGGATGTTCTTGAACACGATTTCCTTGTTGGCCGGGAGCTTTTGAGGCGCGACTTTTTGTTCGTTGTATCTCAAGGATTCGATATCTCCCACGGGTTCTTGCCCGATTTCGTTAGGACCGAGCAATGTAAGTTTTCGTGGAAGCGTCATGATTTGGTTCCACTCGCCAGTCGGTTTGCCAGGGTTCATGTTGAAAATAATGATTACACCTCCGTTTCCATCGGGAGTGGCGGAAGGCGCGTGAACACCCGATGGGCTGGCAGGACCGAAGTTGAATTTCTTTCCGTCGGTCACGACGAGTTTTTCGCGTTTCGTGTCATAGTCGCCAAGGAGGTATTGACCACCACTCATGTGACTGAAGAAGGGCATGATCCACTTGTTGCCGATCGGCCAAAAATAGGGACAAGCGTAGTCGTCGTTGATCAGCGAAAAGCGATCTCCTTCAACAAACTCATGCAAGTATTGCCAGTTCTTTAAGTCTGTCGAACGGAACAGGTAGGCGATTGGAATTTGACGATCACCGGGACCTTTCGGTGCGCGTCCTGCTGAAAGTGCATAATAAGTATTGTCACGTTTCCAAATGGATGGATCGAAGACACTATATGGGAGGGGAAAACCAGAAGGATCGGTTAATGGAATGGCCGCTCGATCTGTCGTTGTTTTTTCCCAGTTGAGGAGCAGTGGATCGGTAGATGTAGCCACCATGTTGCCAACCATTGGTCCATGGTACATCGCGATCACCCGGTTATCTTCCACAAGTGTTGTCCCTGAAAACACGGCGCGTTCCGGACTCGGATAGATCGCATAAGGCAAGTCTTTCCAGTGGATCAAGTCCGTACTCACTGCATGTCCCCAATGCTGGCGACGGTTTTCGGGTGGGTAGGCTTGATAGAACAAGTGCCACTTACCCTGCCAGAAACAAAGTCCATTCGGGTCGTTCATCGTGCTCTCTGGACCGATGAAGTGATACAATGGGCGGTAACGATCGGATGCAAGTCTTTTTCGAGACTCTGCAAAGCGTAACATCAATGGGTTCGCCTTGAGGGCAGCTTCCTGCTCGGCCAACGTCGTCGGATAATCAAACTTCGGTACAGGCGACAAGTAGGGAGGTTTGTCGGCTTGTGCCTGTACTTGGTTGACCGCAGCTACAACCAACGCTAATAATATCAGTCTTTTTAATTTCATGATAATGGAGTTTCGAGTTCTTCGTGTTGGAGAAAAAGGGAGCCCCGACTTTCGCCGGGGTTCCCAAACCAATTAACCAAACTAGGTTACCTCATCGTTGTTAGTATCCAGGATTTTGAGTGTACAAGCCGTCCACGAGATTGATCTGGTCTTGCGGAATGGGTAAGTACTCATCGCGGCCTTTTGTGAAGACAGCAGTATTCAGGTAGGCATGTCCGCGTCCTTTTTCAATCGCGATGTATCCATTAAGTGTCTCAGCCGCAATACCCCAACGAACTAGGTCGTGGAACCGAGGGCTTTCCATGGCAAACTCTAACCTACGTTCCCAGCGAAGGGCGGTCCGAGCGTTTTCTTGCGTCCACGGCAAGTTTACACCGTCGTACAAGTTGATCTTGTAGTTCGAGAATCCTTGGCCTGCTTTCGCGTGCCCTGCAGGGTAAGTGACCCAGCCCGTCGAGTTCGCGGCGCGTTGACGGATTTGATTGATGATCGGCATTGCGTCGGCGTGTTGTCCGAGTTCAATCAATGCCTCAGCCTTCATCAACAGCACATCGTTGTATTGAATCACGTCCCAGTTTTGCGCGGTTCCAAAGAACGCGCCACCCTTTCGAATGCAATTACAGCTTGGTAATTGGACCTCCTTCATCGTGACGAAATTCCCATAAACCGCGGGCGTGCGTGACCATGAATTCTGCGCTACGAAATTGACGTCGTACTTGAATGGATGCGAGGGAATTCCCACCGTGTGATCCAATCGAGGATCGACCGAGTTCTTCGGCGCTTGAAAGTCTTCCGGATTTTTCATCTCCCCACTGTTAAATGAATTGAACAAGGGAAGTCCACTGGTCATGTCGGTCCGGAAAGCATTCACCAGGTTTTGACTCGCGTGGTGGAATGAACAACATCCATACACTGACGCCATGTTATAATTCAAGCCATGATCGAAGTCAACCCTCCCCCAGGTGGTACCATCATCGAACGAGAACTGAACCGCAAAAACCGACTCACTATTATTTTCATTACCATACGTCCACTTCTTTCCGTAATTGTCGACCAAGCTGTACTTGCCAGAGTTAATCACGATGTCGGTGTAAGTCACAACATCTTGCAATTTCGCACTGCTGATTCCGGTGACGCTATGAGTATCATCTTGTTGATAAGCCTGGTACAAGCGCGTCTTAGCTAGATAAGCAGCTGCGGCGTACTTGTTCGCACGACCCTTTTGTGTTTGCGTAGCTGGTAGGTTGTCGTATGCGAACTTGAAGTCTTCCGCAATCTTGTCCCATAACTGATCATTGGTCAACGCGCGGTTGCTGATCAACTTGATGTCGTCTTGTGTTGCGGTGTGGTCAAGCCATACCGGATACTTGAACATGCGTTTCAAGATGAACATGAAATGGCCTCGTAGAAAGCGCATTTCCGCCTGGCGAACAATCCGAGCGTTGGTCAGTCCATTGACTGCGTATTCGGTGTCGCTGAATTTGTCCAATTGACGCAATACATTGTTTACCCGAGATATGGCGCCGTACACATTTATCCACACAACTCCTTGGTACCCGGCGATCGCAGATTGCACTAGGTTGTAGACTTCAAGGTTGTGAATGTTCCCTTGGTCGGCGACACCGCTTCCGCCTTTGTAGGCATCGTCGGATCGCACACTTCCCCAAACCCAGTCAGTCACGTATGGGCCGCTCCAAGTCGAGTTGCCAAGCCCTGCGTATGCCGCGATGACGAGGTCTTCAGTCTTGGCAGGCGAATCGAGCGCGTCCGCTGTCACTACTCCATAAGGTTTCGTCTCGAGGAAGTCTTTGCAAGACACTCCGATCGACATCACTGCGACCATCGAGCACGAAATGAATAGTCTCTTATAATTTTTCATGATTTTATTAATTAGAATTTGACATCAAGACCAAAGGTGACACGTGTAGGTCTTGGGAAGATGGAACCAGGTGTTTCAGGGTCTGCTCCTGTGAAGGCATTCGGCCCCGTTTTCTTGAAAATCAGGATCGCGTTATCGGCCACACCGTACAGTCTAAAAGATGTCATCTTTAATCTTTGCGCGAAGGCGGTCGGTACCATGTAGCTCAGTTGAATGGTTTGAACTTTGAAGTAGTCGCCGTTTGTGCGCAGATAAGTGGATACCCGCGTTTCGGAGTTGGCGTTTACATTGGAGACGGCCGGGATTGTCGCATTCGTGTTTTGAGGCGTCCAAGCGTCGAGCAAGCGCGTACCCTTGTTCACCCCCACGTTGGTGCCAAGGAAGTCGGTGAATGACTTGTTGGCATCATTCACGTTCACATTGGCGACGCCCCGCATGAAGATGGACAGCGACCAATTCTTGTACCCAACTTGAGCATTGAGCCCGTAGATGGCACCAGGAAGCTCCGTCCCGAGCCAGTCTTGATCCAAAGCGTCAATCACACCGTCGCCATTCAAATCGCGATACCGAATGCGACCTACCCCTTTGCCAGGTTGTGTTGCATGAGCATTCACTTCTTCTTGACTTTGGAAGAGGCCGTCAGCGAGGTAACCAAATACCGCCGTACGCGAATGGCCCAAGATGGTCTTCTCCACGTTGCCCGCGTACGATCGCACCACGGTCGAAGGGAGGTAGGTGATCTCGTCCATGAAATGTGATACGTTGCCCATCAAAGACCAAGTCAAGTCACCCTTCGTGTCTTGATAGCCAAATGTGAGTTCGAAGCCACGGTTGGCCATCGACGCTCCGTTCACGGTTTGGATGGCACCTTCACCAATGGCGCCAACCGTGGTCGGTGTAATCAAGATGTCGCGTGTCTTGCGAGTGAAGTAGTCGAACGAACCAATAAACTTTTGTTGCAAGAAACCGAAGTCGATACCCATGTTTACTTCGTCGGTCGTTTCCCATCTCAAGTCAGGATTCGCGCGGCGTGTCGCTACATAGCCAGAAGGGAGAGTTCCGGTGTTCGCCCCGTTGATGTCGTACGCCGAACCTGTCGCACGTGTCGACGTGCCTTCGATGGTGCCATAGTTTGTTGAGAACTGTTGGAACCGCGAGTAGTCGCCAATTTCTTGGTTACCAACACGCCCCGAGCTCAAGCGAAGTTTCAAGTTCGATATTTGAGGAACACTGTTCTTGATGAAGTTTTCGTTGCTCATCGTCCAGCCCAATGAAACAGCTGGGAACAAGCCGAACTTATTATTTTCACCAAATCGTGAGGAACCGTCGTAGCGCAAGGTGACAGACGCGAGGTAGCGATTGTCGAACACATAGTTCACCTTACCAAAGTAGGAGAGGAGTTGGTTGCCAGTGGCGAACCCAGAGGTTGTCGCAATGCCGGTACCCGCCCCAAGTTGGAAGTATTGTTTGTCTTCCACAGCGAAACCTTGTTTAACAGCTTGGACCACCTGAGTGAAGTTGCGGATGGCCTCCATCCCCCCAACCATATCCAACCTTGATTTTCCGAAATCCTTGGAGTAGTTCACGGTGTTGGTCCACGTCCAGTTGATTCGATGCCTTTGCGCGACCGACATGCTGTTGATCGTGCGGTTCAAGAAGCCGTTGGAGTACTTCTTTTCGTAATTCACATCGTAATTGTTGGTATAGTCAAGTCCAAAACTTGTTCTGAAAACGAGGTTGTCGAGGAACGTTGCCTCTGCGTAGACGTTACCAAAAGTTTGCATGTCGTTATTGGCATCGTCTTTATCCAGATTTGCCAAAAACACAGGATTCATTCGATCGGAGAATCCAGGACCAATTGGACCTGCGAATGTGCCGTCGAGTTTTCGAACCGGGAGCAAGGGTTGAAGCACAGTTGCCAACACAAGTGGTGTCGCAGTTCCCACAGCACCAGTACGAGCGGTTCCATCTGCTGTCCAGTTCGCTACCGCACCCTGGTCGTTGCCCATGGGATGTTCACGCGCTTTCAACAATTGGAGGTTTTCACCAATTTTTAACCGCCCATCGAAGAAATTTACACTGTTGTTGATGCGTGCTACGTAACGTTGGTAGTCGTTGTTGATCACAAGGCCACTGTTGGAGTAGTAGGTCAAGCTCACCATCGACGAACTGCGTGCACTGCTTGCCGAGATCGTTAAGTTGTTCTGACTGATGATCCCTGTCTTAAACACTTCTTTTTGCCAATCCGTGTCGGCCGATGGAATGTTGGGGTCTCCGTTTACGAACGGTGTAGGGATTACCTTATCCAACACTCGTACGCCATTGCCATCAGTATGCTCCTCAAAAGTGTACCGAGCACTGTGGGCCGATGTGGGTGTGCCATCATTGACCGAAGCTTGCCACAACGTGCGGCCCATCTGATCTGTATTCATCATCGGGATGCGGCGCGAGTAATTCGCGAAAGTGAGGCTCGTGTTGAAACTGATGCTCACCTTGTCCTTGTCTTTTCCAGACTTGGTGGTCACGATGATCACACCATTCGATGCCCGAGATCCATAGATGGAGGCAGCGGAAGCATCTTTCAATACCTGCATCGATTCGATGGAGTTGGGGTCCATAAACTGGAAGATGTTGGGATCCGTTGTCGGTACGCCATCGATGATGTAGAGTGGGTTGGTATTTCCAAGTGTGTTGACTCCACGGATGTTCACCGCACGTGCAGCTCCGCTCGGCGATCCGTCTGCTTGGATATACAAACCAGGTACGCGGCCCTGGATGTTTTGAAGCGCGCTGCCGGAGGGAATGTCTTTTGTTTCGGACATGTTCACCACCGCCACGCTTCCTGTCAGGTCCGACTTCCGTTGTGTTTGGTAGCCGGTCACGACCACTTCTTCGAGCGAGGTAACATCCGGTTGCAAACTCACATTTATTTCAGTTTGCGAGTTGACCACCACTTCTGTGGTTTTATAGCCAACGAAGGAGAATACAAGGGTAGCGCCGTCGGGAACAGCTACCGTATACTTGCCCGCCACGTCTGTTACCGTTCCGTGGTTCGTGCCTTTCTCCACGACGTTCGCGCCGGGGACAGCTTCTCCTTTTTCATCTCTCACGGTTCCCGAGATGGTTCGGTCTTGCGCCAACGCTTGCTGCGCGAGCAAAACGAAAACCACCAGGACGAATCCGACGAGGGGTCTTTTGATTCGTAGATGTTTTAAGTTCATAAAATTTGTAGTTAAAGAGGGTTTATAGGTTTGTAATGTGTTCCGCTTGTAAAGTTTTCCGTTCTTGAAGTTGAGTGTCCATGTGTTCTAGCGATTTGCCTTTTGTCTCCGGCATCATTTTCAAAACAAAAAGCAACTGCAGCACCATCATCACTGCGAATAGCATGAATGAGTTGCCTCCACCCAAGTGCTCGGTAAAAACTGGGAAGGTGAAAGCGATTACCATGGCCATGAACCAATGAGTAAAACTTCCGAGCGCCTGGCCCTGCGCGCGCACTTCTGTTGGGAAGATTTCGCTGATAAATACCCAGATCACCGCCCCCTGCGAGAAAGCAAAGAATGCGATGTAGATAAAGAGGCACACGGGAACCAGGTAGCCACTGAAGTTTCCAGAATAGAAGGCTATGGCTACGGTGGCCAGCATCGCGATGACGCCCACTGAGCCAATAAGCATCAACGTGCGCCGTCCATAGCGATCGATAAAGTTCATCGCCAACAACGTGAAGCAGAAGTTGAATATTCCAAGGCCCGCGGTTGACAACAATGCCGAATCAGTACCCAATCCAGTCATCTGAAATATTCTCGGCGCGTAGTAGATGATGGCGTTGATCCCAGAAACCTGGTTGAAAATGGCAAACAACACGGCGAGCGTGACAGGGATTTTATACTTCTCCGCAAATACATTTGTTTTCGTGCTGTGACCATTCGATGACCCGTTGTGTGAGAGTATCCCCTGCAATTCAAGGATGGCGGTGTCAGGGTTGATGTCCCAGAGTATTCTCTTTGCCTCATCGATGTTGCCGTTCTTCACCACCAACCACCTTGGACTTTCCGGGATGAAAAGGATGGCAACAAGAAATACAAGCGAAGGGAACGCTTGAACCCCTAACATCCATCGCCAGGCATTGTCGCCCGCATCTTTTAAAAGGTAATTGGAGAGATAGGCGATCAGAATTCCAAGCACGACATTGAATTGGAACATGGCGACCAAGCGTCCCCGATGCGAAGCCGGTGAGAGTTCGCCGATATACATCGGAGCCGTCACCGAGGAACATCCAACTCCAAGTCCTCCCAAGAATCGGAAGACGAGGAAGGTGGCCCAATCAATGGCGAGCGCCGACCCAATAGCTGATACCAAGAAAAGTACTGCAATCCAAAAGAGCGTTTTCTTGCGCCCGAGGCGGTCGGTCGGAATGCCGCCCAACATGGCGCCGATCACTGTTCCGAAAAGCGCAATGGACACGGTGAAACCGTGCTCAATCGAAGAGAGAGACCATAGTTCTTGAATTTTTTGTTCTGCCCCAGAGATAACCGCTGTGTCCAATCCAAAAAGGAAGCCCCCAAGCGCGATTACCAATGACCAAGTGAAAACCTTTCCTGTATTCATCAAGCGGTGAGTTTTGATGACCAAAACTATTTTCACCTGCAGGAAAAGGCTTTCCAGGATGTATCAACGAGTTTTGAAATCGATTCAATCGTTTGTGGACGAGAGCAAACGATTGCGGAAAGTGCGGGTTTTGCCCCCTCCGGACCCGATTTTGACGCCCTCAGGGACCATGAAAAACGTCGAAAAGAGCGACTGGACTCCTTTCAAAATTGTTTCAAACCTTCAATTCTGTTTCAAATCGTCGGTCTTCGGGGTTTGCTTGAACTCTTTCGGTGTGACCGAGAACTTTGCCTTGAAGGCAGTCGAGAAATAGCCAGGCGACGAGAATCCTACTTCGGATGCAACTTCGGCGATGGTTTTGTCGCCGTGCAACAGGTGTCGAGCGGCTTTCAATCGAACATTCATAATATATTCGTTCACGCTAAAACCGATGAGCGCTTTCACCTTTCGGTAGATCTGCACACGCGACATGCCCAGTTCTCGTGACACGTCATTCACATTAAACTCGCTGTTGCTAATATTTTTCCCGACAAGTGCGGTGAAATCGTTTATAAACTTCCGGTCAAGACCTCCAGGAGCCGCTATGTTGGTGTCAATCACGACCTCATGGCTGTAGTGCTCGCGCAACGACATTCGATTTCGAATCAAGGCTTTGATCCGTTCTTCGAGGTACTCAAACACAAATGGTTTGGTCACATACTCGTCGGCTCCCGTTTGAATACCCGCAATGCGCTGCTCCATCGAGCTCTTCGCGGTTAAGATGATGATCGGGATGTGCGATGTGCGCAAATCGGCCTTCAACTCCGCCGATACCGAAAAACCGTCTTTCCCGGGCAACATCACATCACAGATGATCACGTCCGGAACTACATTGTAAGCCAAACGAAGTCCCGACGTTCCATCGTGGGCTTCTACTATATTATAGTGTTTGTTCAACTTCGACTTGAGGAATTGACGCAACTCGGAATTGTCGTCAATCAACAGCAGCGTGTACTCTTTTTGGCTGAAGACCTCGTCATCGTGAAGTTCGTCCGACATCGGGAGATAGTGATCCTCCACCAGCATGTCGTAGGTGCGACCGCGTTCCCAGTCTGGTCGCGAGCGCACAAGCTGTGATTCATCGAATTGCGCCTTTCCGAGGGGCAGCACCATGGTGAACCGAGTGCCCTTCCCCCTCTCGCTGGTCAACGTAAGGCTTCCGTGATGAAGTTCAACAAATTCCTTAGACAAAGAGAGGCCAAGCCCATTTCCTCGGTAGTTGTCACCCGTATAGAAACGGTCGAAAGCATGTCGAATGTGCTCCTCCGACATGCCAATCCCATTGTCTTCAACCCAAATGATCACGTTCTGCTTCGAAGGATCGAGAAACAACGTGACACATACACGTCCATTTTCGTTGGTGAACTTGAACGCGTTCGACAGCAGGTTGAAGACAACTTTGTCGATCATGTCTGGATCGATCCAAGCGTATAACTGCGACATCTCACACTTCAACTCAAACTCGATCTTCCGTTTTTCCGCTACCGGTTGAAAAGCCGTCATCACATCACGAGCGAAAGCCACCAAATCGATTTCGGTCGCCTTAAGCATCATCTTCTTGTCTTCGATCTTTCTGAAATCCATCAACTGGTTCACCAACCTCAGCAACCGGACTGCATTCTTATGCACCGTCGATAAGTGCTCGCGATTGTACCGCGAATCGTTTCCCTTTGTAATCAACTCCTCCACCGGTCCCATAATCAAGGTGAGGGGTGTCTTGAACTCATGGGAAATGTTCGTAAAGAATTTCAATTTCTCTTGAGTTGCCAATTCAGCCCTCTCGGCCATTTCAGCAATGGTGTTCTTCTGGGCAAGGATTTCGTTCGACTTATGCTCTAGTCTCTTATTGATCTCATTCTTTTCGCGCCACGAAAGCGCGGCAATTGCCCCTACTACAATCATCACCACCAGGCAGACCAATAAGATATAGATGAGGATGCGTTGGCTATAGTAGGTCTGAATTTGCTCGTTGATCTTTTCCTGCTGTCGGACTATGTCATTCTGTTGGTTGCCGATCTTATCTGTTTGCAGCTTAAGCACCCGCACATTCTTAGCATCGACCACGGTGCTGTGGAGGATGTTCTCCTTTTCATAAGGCATACCAGCCAATACTTGGCTCGCAATGCGGATCGCTTCCTCGCCACCTGTGGGATAAAGCACAGAAGCCGACAGAATCTGATCACTCACAAACTGAATTCCTGCCCCCGGTCCGGGAAGGGCATCGATCCCAACAAACTTGGCCTTGTTGCCTGGAAACAACTCTTGGTATACCGTGTAAGCACCGTACGCCATGATATCATTGTGGGCAAAAACAACATCGGGTACTGGAAGCGTAGCGGCCGCTCGTCGGATCCTGACTTTCGCGGTATCAAGTTCCCATTCTCCATCTATTTCTCCCACCGATTTGATGCCTTGCGGACCAATCGCATCCCACATGCCGCGGTGTCGATCGATCGCTGGCGACGAGCCACGCAAACCGAAAATTTCAACGACAGTTCCATTTTGATCAAGCAAATCAGCAATGTAACTGCCTGCTAACCGACCGATTTCATAGTTGTCGGCTCCCACGTATGCCGTGTACAAACTCGAACTCGTCTTTCTGTCCACCACAATCACTGGGATCCCGCTCTGAAAAACCCGCTCCACAATCGGTGTGATCGGTGCTGCTTCGTTCGGGGAAACAATCAGCAGGTCGACTTTTTTACTTAAGAAATATTCGATGTCGGCAATTTGTTTCTTGCTGCTGTTTTCAGCATCGCGATATTCCAACTGCATTTCCGGATGGAACACAAGTTCGCCCCGCATTGCCGTGAGCATCTGACGTCGCCAGGAATCGCCGCCTGTACATTGGGAAAAGCCAATTCTAAAATGCTTTGTCTTTCCGCTTTGATTACAGCTGCCAGCAAAAAAAAGTATAAGCAATAGGATTGCGGTGAGGGGCAGTCTCATGTTCTCTCGGGGTTTGATTCAATATCACCATTCCATTGCTGTGTCGCGAACGATTTTACACGAGCGTGTCATCCCGAGTTTGAACTTCATCAACCAAGCATCGATCTATTACACTAACTAACAAATTGATTGTTTCGACACTTAATAACATGCCAATGAGCGTTCAGCAAGACCGCATTCTAATTTGTTTCTAATGTTGTTCACCGTCCCGATCGGGACAAGAGCGAAGGAATTCACCGATAACGTCCTTTACGCTCTGAAAAATACCAACGACCCAAATAGAAGATGAACGACCCATCCATTCCCCTGGACACTCGCGTTGCAAGGATGCCGAACAACCCTCCTATGATCCGTTATTCCCAACTACTCGCGAGCCGGCCCGAACCCACACGAAGCGCACAGCTCCGCCAGTCGGTCTGGATGTTGACACCGTCGCTTGCCGTGCGCGATTACCTCCGAAACGAGTTGGAAACCTCGTCACATTTCGTCGCAGGACGGTCGCTGTCTACGACGAAGGACGCGGTCCGGCACTTTCGGCGGATGCAACCGGATATTTTATTGGTCGACGTAGACACGGTTTGGGCTGACGTTATCTCCCTTTTCGGAACCGTGAAGCGCAAATATCCTCGCGTTTCGTTGATCGCAGTTTCATTTGAGAATTGCGAGCGTTTGTTTGAGGCGCTGCAAGCAGGCGCTTCTGGTTTCATTGTGCGAACGAAAAATGAGGGCGATTGTATCGCGTGCCTCACAGAGCTGATCATGGGTGGAGCACCGCTTTCCCGGGTTGCGGCTCGGATGCTAGTTGAAAAGTTTCATCATAACTACACGTCGCCTTTAACGCGGCGCGAGACCGAAGTGCTTCAGCTGGTGCACGAGGGTAAAACCTTCACTCAAGTGTCGACCGCGTTGCACATTGCGCGAGAGACCATCAAGACGCATGTGCGAAACATCTATGTGAAGTTGGGTGTGAACTGTCGCGCGGATGCGATCAAGAAGGCAATCAAAGAGCGGTATATTTAGACATAGGCCGCCAGTTGAGATACTCCGATTCGGCTTGTTCCAGTTCGCGCGTATTCTGCAGCCTGAAGACCTCGTCGACCGTTGCGATGCTGGGCTCCACCTGCGCCACCGATTGGTGTTTCAGAATCTCTTGTGTCGTGTGCTGCATGGCAGCGATGGACGCCCTTAAATTATGGTTGGCCCATATCACGGCGCTCACACCTAAATCGCGGAAGTACGCCGTGGGTACCGAGTAGTATTTTGTAGGAACAATGATCACTGGCTTCTGCCGATCCCAACGACGCATGAACTCCTCGATCTCCGTGGCGTCGGTACGTTTGCTGTGACAAAGAATGGCGTCGGCCCCGGCCTCGCAGTAAGCCGCAGCACGGTCCAACGCATCGTCCATCCCGAGACCAGCAATCAACGACTCGATACGCGCTACAACAGTGAATGATTCTTTTCTTTGGGTGTCTTTCGCTGCCTTAATCTTCCCACAGAATTCCGATACGTCGGTAAGTGTCTGCCGGTCGGTTTGCAAAAAGGAATTTGTCTTCGGAAACAACTTGTCCTCGATGCAGACTCCAGCTACGTTGCGCTGTTCTAGTTTTCGGACAAGTCTCCGAACATTGTTGAAGTTTCCGAACCCCGTGTCTCCATCCAATAGGACTGGAATGTCGACTATGTCTGTCATCCATTCCACCACCTCGAGGATTTGTGTCCACGATGCTTCATTACTATCGCGTACACCCATCGACGCAGAAATCGACAGACCGCTTGCCCAAATTCCACGAAACCCTGCTTCGGCCACAATCTTGGCAGACAAGCCATTGTGTGCTTCCATCAGAAAATTGAGTTCGCCGGACTTCAGTAGGTGCTTCACTTTTTTGAATTCGTCCCTCAATGGTACAGCGATTTCATGCGTGCCACAAATGAATTCCCTTCGCCTAAATGTTGAATGGATTTGAGGAACGACGTTTTCATTTCATGAACAAAATGAAAAAAATCATCGTGCCACCATCTCGCGCTTGGAGAAAGGTGGTCTATATTGCTGATCACTTTTTTGGACAACACAATGAGCACCAATCAACCCATCAGCGATGCCGAGGTTCAGAAATTTCGGCAAGAAACAATTGGCTGTCTGTACGTCAACCATCTGAATAACGCAGGAGCGAGCTTGATGCCCGATGTGGTCACGAAAGCCATTGTCGACCATATCGAATTGGAGGCTAAAGTCGGTGGCTATGAAGCAGCTGCTAGGCGAAGTGACGAACTCCCCAAGCTTTACAAATCGGTTGCCAAGTTGCTCGGGACCAAACCAACCAACATTGCTTTCACGGCGAACGCGACGGATTCGTTCACTCGGGCGTTGTCGTCAATTCCATTTGCAAACGGCGATGTGATCTTGACATCAAATGACGACTACATTTCGAACCAGATTCAGTATCTGTCGCTGCAAAAGCGCTTTGGAATCAGGATTGAACGTGCGATCAGCGCTCCGAGTGGTGGAGTGGACTTGACTGATTTCGAAGGCAAGCTCAAGAAGCATCGTCCGAAGTTGGTGGCGATCACGCACATCCCCACGAACTCGGGTTTGGTTCAACCGGTTCGCGCGATTGGTGACATCGTATCTAAGTACGATACTCTTTTTCTGTTGGACGCCTGCCAGTCGGTTGGGCAACTTCCATTGGATGTCGCTGAGCTGAAGTGTGATTTCTTGAGTGCGACGAGCCGTAAGTTTCTTCGAGGTCCCCGTGGTGCGGGATTTTTGTACGTGTCCGATAAGGTTCTGAATTCGGGAATGGAGCCCATGTTTCTCGACATGCGCGGCGCCGAATGGGTAGAGAAGGACACATATATCCCTCGCGCCGATGCGACTCGTTTTGAAGACTGGGAGTTTGCATACGCATTACAATTGGGTACACAGGTCGCGGTAGACTACGCGTTGAATATTGGCGTGTCTCGAATTTGGGATCGAGTTCGCGAACTGGCCGCTTTCACGCGTCGCGAGCTTGGTAAGTTACCGGGCGTGCGTGTTTTAGACCGTGGGCCAGAACTAGGAGCGTTGGTTACATTCACGACCCCAGCCAACGGTCCAGATAGGCTGGTGGCTGAATTGATGAAACGTGGGATCAACACAGTTGCCAGCTATCGGAACTACGCGGTCATCGACTACGACGACAAAGCTGTGAAGTGGGCCGTGCGAATTTCCCCACATTATTTCAATACGGTCGAGGAAATTCAGAGCGCCGTGCATGCGATCGACGAAATTAATCGTCAATAACCGAGATCGGGAATTTCGAGCGTCGAAAGCGAAGAACGAATCCGCCGCATCGCTTCTTTTAGATCCTTTTTGGAAGCAGCATAGGAAATGCGGACACATTTTTCTTCACCGAAAGCCGAGCCAGGTACTAAGGCTACTTGGGCCGAATGCAGGATGTACGCACAGAAATCTTCCGAGTGTCGAATTGTTTGATTTTGATATTGTGCGCCGAAGTAAGCTGATACGTCGGGAAACACATAGAATGCTCCTTCGGGAATATTCACTGTAATTCCGTTGGTGTCCTTCAATGCTGAAACCACGAGATCCCTTCGATATTCATATTCACGAACCATCCCCTGTACGATGTTCGATGGAAGTGAAAGCGCGGCCAATGCGGCCCGTTGCGAAATGGAACAACTTGCCGATGAGAGGTGCCCTTGCAACTTGGTGATTTCTTTGGCGAGCCACTTCGGTGACGCCGAATACCCCACCCGCCATCCAGTCATGGCATAGCTCTTACTGAAGCCATTGATCGTAACGGTGCGCTCGAACATGTCCGGCAAGGAGGCGAAACTAGTGCTGTCAAAAATGTAGCGAATCATTTCATACACTTCGTCGGCAATCACCATCACGCGCGGATGGCGGCGTACGACTTCGGCAATAGACTCAAGTTCAGAGCGGTAGTATACTGCGCCCGTGGGATTGGATGGCGAGGAGAAAATGATCGCTTTGGTTTTGGCTGTCACATGTTTCGCGAGCGTTTCGCCGGAAACTTTAAATCCATTGGCAGGATCTCCCGACACGATGACAGGCGTGGCTCCGGCAAGGATCACTTGTGCTTGATGACTGACCCAAAAAGGGGCGAAGATGATCACTTCATCACCCGGCTCGCACAAGGCAAATATTGCGTTCGACAGCGCTTGCTTGGCGCCATTCGAAACTACCACGTCTTCGAACGAATAGGGTACTCGATTGTCGCGTCGGTATTTCGCGGCGATTGCTTGTCGCAGATCTTGATAGCCGGCGGTAGGGGGGTAGGAAAAAAATAGTTCGGTGTCGATCGCCTTCTTTGCAGCAGTCTGAATTGCAACGGGAGTTTTAAAATCGGGCTCACCTTGGCTGAGATTAATGACATCGATGCCGTGTTCTTGCAAGTTGCGGGCAACAGCTGCCATGCTAGATGTGGCCGACTCTTTTACCCAAGTGATCCTTGCCGCAGTTTTGTTCATCCAACAAAATTGAAGACAACCACATGATCGTCATAGTGCATTCGATTCATGAAGGTCATGAATGGAGGAAAGGAAATATGCTAACGCCGGGTGTCAGCAATGGTCTGGATCACCAGCTCAATGAAGCGGTCAAGATACTTCGTCCGTTGTTCAACCTTTAGCGACGCGATGTACCACTTTCGATTCAATCCTTTCGGCGTGACCCGAATGGTTTTGACGCGATTTGCGTCTACGTAAGGTTCTGCCAGCCATTTTCCGAGAACTGCAATCCCCAAACCTTCACGAACCATCCCGACGAGTGCATCCGTGTGTTGGATGTACATCACCTTTTTGGGCATTACTCCATTCGGTTTGAGAAACCCTTCCGAAAAAGCACTTTCATCAAAGTGTTTCGAGTGCGTGATGTAAGTGATGTTCTTGAAGTCTTCAGGTTGTAGATACTTTTTGTTGGCGAGTTCATGGTTCGACGGAACCAATGCCACCACCTCATCGGAGAGAATCTCTTTAAACTCAATATTCTTTTCGCTTCGGATGCGGTGCAAGATCGCCACGTCAATCTTTCCAGACAGCAGTTGATCAATAGGCTTGTTCGAGGGTGTGGAACTCAATCGGACATCGACATTGGGAAACTCCAACTGAAACCTCTTCAAAATGCGCGGTAACCATTGATAGCCGGTGGATCCTTCCAGCATCAAACGGATTTTGCCAGTTTCTCCAATCGAAGTTTTTTGAAGGTCGTTGGTTAACTTTTGTACTTCGCCCAACACCGAATACGAGTGTTCCAAGAATATCTTTCCGCTCTCGGTCAAGACCAGCTTTTTGTTCACCCGGTGGAATAGGTCGGTTTCCAACAGGGACTCCACTTCTTTTAGTTGGTGACTGAGCGCAGACTGCGTGAGGAATAGCCGATCTGCAGCTTTAGTGATGCTACCAGTTTCCGCAATGGCCACCACCAAGCGGAAATACCGCAATTCCAGACGGTTCAAATTCATACTAGTTTAGTACTTAAAGATAGGAAAAGACGAAGCGGAAGATAAACCCCAATGTTCGTCTGAAAAAGACGGGGCGTCCATCCACTTTTGAATCTCACGGCCCATTGCTCGAATGTCCGCCTGTGTGAGTGGCTCAAGTCTTGAATAAAATTCGGGTTCGCGATCGCGATGCGGAAAGTAGGTGGCCTCTCCATAGCGCTGAATTCTTGCGTGAATTGCCCGACCATAAAGATGGATGTGCAATGTGGGTCCACCCGGAGCAAATACACTCCAGTTTCCGTTGTCCTGGTAGTTGATTCGACCGATGTCGATACCGTGACTCCTCATCACCTCACGCATGGCATGCCCGGCGACGATGGTGAGTCGCATCAGATCAATGGCCTGGTATGGCGTGAGCTGTTGTCGATCAGCAACTGGCTCAATTGGATTGATCACGATGTGACCTCCATCTTGTCGGTCGATCAAAGGTTTTGCCGGAGCTTCGACAGTGAAATGCCGGCTGCGATAAATCAGCCGGTCTTGTGCGAGAGAGTTGTCCATTGATCTAGCAAGCGCAGTGTGTGGCTTTAACAGGAGCGTGCAAAAATCCTTCGGTGGGGAAACCGTCCACTTTCCAATATTCCAATCCTCCCATGAGTTCTTTTACCTTAAATCCAAGTTTTGCGAGATTGTGCGATCCTTTGGTAGACGCATTGCAGCCTACACCATCGCAATACACCACGTAGGTAACTGATCGATCGAGGTGCGCAGTGGACTGCGTGTCCATAGTACGGTGTGGAATGTTGATCGAACCTGGAATCCGTTCTCGTTCAAAAGCATCTGGTCGACGCGCATCGATGACCATGATGTTCGCGTGTTGCTGGAGTTCGTCGTACAGATCAGACGGATCGATCTCGAAAGCAAGTTTTTGTTCAAAGTATTGGATACTTTCTAAGTTCATGTTGGAGGTTTTAGTTTGGCTATTCAACTGAAATATAGACGAGTGGGTTCGACGACCAACATGAATTCGCGTGATGGAAACCATGACTGGAATTTGACAACTAGTGATCGGTTGATCCTTTCCACGAGTCTACCTTTCAAGAATGAATATCCGACCCTACGCACCCCGCGATTTCGAAGTTGTTATTTCCCTGTTTCGCGAAAGCGTGCCCAAGTTCTTCGACCCTGCCGAGGAGCGAGACCTAATTCTATTTCTGACCAGCGCACCCACATACTATTTTGTAATGGAAGCGGAGGGAGAGGTATTGGCCTGTGGCGGTCTCGTGCTCAATCCCTCTGACGCAAGTTGTCGTGTGGCTTGGGACTTCGTTGGAGCTACGCATTATGGAAAAGGATATGGCTCAAAGTTGTTTGAGTACCGTCTCGGATTGTTGAAGCAGTGGCCAGCAATCAAAACCATCTATTCATACACCTCGCAACACGCGTTCGGGTTTTACAAGAAGCTGGGCTTCCGCACGATCCGAAGAGAACCTGATTATTGGGCCAAGGGTTTTGATTTGGTGCTGATGGGTCGAGAATTGTGATCCGCCCCACTTTAATAACACGTAACCCTTAGTAATCTACTAAAACGATCGACTCAGTTGGTTGAGTAGTTAATTTTGGTTAGCTTTGAAAGTCTGAGAAAAAAAGGGAAGAATGATTCCTACGCTCGCTAAAACATTGGATTCAGTTCTTCCCCGGACCGGCCTAAAGGCAAATCGCGCTACAAGATAGCCATCACACTATCGCGTACAAACGATCAACTTGCATTCTTTCTGTGGTCGCAGTTTGAGATCTTCTTTTCATATCGCTTCATCACGCTCTCATCGTCACTATCAGATTACTACCCACGGCACATTTCGGAAAGTAAGCCATCGCTTCATAATTTAGCTTGATAAAGCAACCTGCGCAGAGAATGGCAACAGACAATACATCCAAACCCTTCACGTTCACCGAAGACTGGGCAGTCGTCGCTCTCGGTGGAATCATCATCTTATTGGCTGTCGCAATCACCGCACTCCCATCACCATCGTACTCTTGGACAACTGTTGGCGACATTGGTGCAAAAGTTCTTTCGGGTAAGAACCTATTGGCCCTAGTCACTCAATTTCTGATCGTCGCAGCCGTGGGCACGGTGGGAGCCCTCCTCATGCGCAAGACAATCGGCCCATTCCTGAAAATGATCCCCCTCGTGTTCGTGTTGACTTTGGTCGCACAATTGGTTGCCGGAAACAAGGAGATCAAATCTCTTGGGCTTGAAGCCGTCATCTTTAGCTTGTTGATCGGGTTATTGATCAGCAATCTCTTCAAACTTCCAGAGTGGCTTCGCTCGGCGCTCTCCACCGAAATGTTCGTGAAGATTGGCTTGGTGCTCCTCGGCACAAGCGTCTTGTTTACCGACATCATGCAAGCGGGGGCACTCGGTTTGGTCCAAGCGTTGATCGTGGTTGTGTCCGTTTGGTACTTTGCTTTTTGGATTTGTAAGCGCTTCAAGCTCGATGATGAACTTTCACTCATGCTGTCGAGTGCTGTCTCTATTTGCGGGGTGTCTGCAGCTATTGCGACGGCGGGTGCGATTAAAGGCGATCCAAAGAAGCTTTCGTACGTCATTTCAATTGTGTTGGTCACTGCCATCCCGATGATGATCGTGATGCCATACATCGCAGCCTATTTCGGTTGGTCGGAAGAAGTAACAGGCGCATGGCTTGGCGGCACGATCGACACCACCGGCGCAGTCGTCGCCTCGGGCACGCTCGTCGGCGACGTAGCACTAAAGACCAGCACCATCGTGAAGTTTTCGCAAAACGTGCTGTTGGGCCTGGCAGCTTTCGCGATCAGTGTTTACTGGACGATGAGAGGCACACAAGCGAAAGACGGGGCAGAAAAACCAACAGCCAGCGTCATCTGGGATCGCTTTCCAAAATTTGTATTGGGATTCATGGCGGCGTCCCTACTATTTTCATTCGTCATTTCGTCGGAGGCGGCCGCACAAGTGAAGGACGGCCTAAAGAGTTTACAAACACTCTTCTTCGTATTGGCTTTCACCAGCATTGGCCTCGAGACTAGGTTCGCGGATCTGACCGGATCACTTGGGTGGCGACCCCTCGGCGCGTTCTTAATCGCCCAGTTTTTCAACATCCTCGTCACCCTTGTCGTGGCGATGGTCCTCTTCGGATAGTCACCTTTTTAGATACAAATCTGCCTTGAAATGCCTGCAAAGGCCATAGAGGTAGGATTTACGTGTTCGGGGGTTACCAAACCGGGCTAACCGTTATTTTTACTTGGTTTACCCATCCACCCGTGTTGAAATTTCTCTACTCTTGGTTGTTCGCCGCTGCCCTGGTCATCGGTTTCGCAAGACCACTCCAGGCACAAGTGTCCAGTACTTTCGCAGTCAATGCCGAGGGATGGACGACACCGAATGACGCCGATGGTCTCATTGGCTATAGCGCGACCGGCGGCAACCCGAACGGCTTTGTTTTTGGAAGCCCTTTCTCAATCGTACTTGGTGCAACGACCGTCTACGTCCCTTACACGTTCGACGCGCCCAACACATTTATCGGCAACAAAAGCGCGTACCTCAATGGAACGCTGCGATTCGATTTGCAGTCAAGTACTACAGGCGCATCGGCACAGCGAGCGGAAGTGATCCTCACGAACTCTGCTGGGATTAGCGTCTATTACTTTCCAACAACACCTTTTCAGCCACCGTCAGCTCCGTCGTGGCAGACTTATTCCGTCTCTCTAGGCGCTTCGTCGGGTTTTTGGAAAACGACGAACGACCCTCTGGGGACCGCGGCGACGCAAGCCCAAATTTTGAACGTGCTCACCACGCTCAACACCCTCAGCATTCGAGGTCTCCATCGCGATGCGAATATCACGTCGCGACTCGACAACGTCACACTCACACCGCCGATTATTATCAACACCCAACCCATCTCTACCTCGGTATGTTTGGGCAACAACGCCACGATGACAGCGGCAGCCAGTGGTAACCCAGGCATCACTTACCAATGGCAGTTTGAATCTCCTGCCACCGTGTGGACCGACCTCACGAACACGGGCGGGTATAGCGGCGTCACGACCAACACCATCACAATCAACACCACCGGTAATTTCGGAGCCGGCAACTACCGAGTAAGGATTTCCGGAACGGCAGCCGATGATGTGTTCACGAATTCTGCTACCGTCGGCATCATCGCTTTGCCTGCCGCTCCTTCGACAACAGGAAATTCGTCGTGTGGCCCAGCGACCTTAACCTTGTCTGCTTCTGGAGGAGGCGCTGGCCAATATCGTTGGTACACCGTTCCGACAGGAGGCACCGCGATTGCGGGACAAACAGCAGCCACTTACACAACACCCTTGCTTGCTGCGACCACCACTTATTATGTCGCCATCAACAATGGCACTTGTGAGAGCACACGCACCGCAGTTGTGGCGACCATCAACACCATCCCTTCGGCACCCGGAACAACAGGTGGAAGTTCATGTGGAACCGGCTCTGTAACACTCACCGCAAGTGGCGCCGTGGCAGGTCAATACCGTTGGTATACCGTGCCAACAGGAGGCACTGCCATCGCCGGGGAAACAAATGCGACTTACGTCACGCCTTCCATTGCAATCACGACCACATACTACGCAGCGATCAATAACGGATTCTGCGAAGGCGCCAGAACGGCTGTTGTCGCGACGATTAATACACCGCCAGCAGCTCCGAGCACAACCGGTTCGGCAATATGTGGTCCTGGCTCTCTTACACTAAATGCGTCGGGTGGGTCGGCGGGACAGTACCGTTGGTACACGGTCCTCACCGGAGGCACGGCGATCGCCGGTGAAACAAATGCGAGCTACGTCACACCAGTGATTGCATTGACAACAACGTACTATGTGGCGATCAATAACGGAACATGTGAGAGTACCCGCACCGCCGTAACGGCCACGATCAACACCATTCCATCGGCGCCGGGCGCAACCGGCAGCGCATTTTGCGGTCCTGCTGCCTTAACACTCACGGCAACGGGAGCAGCACCAGGCCAATACAGGTGGTACACGGTCCCTACCGGGGGAACAGCCATCGTCGGTGAAACGAATGCGACTTATGTCACGCCACTTTTGGCGGGCACTACTACTTATTATGTTTCAATCAACAACGGGCTCTGCGAAGGCCCGCGAACTGCGGTAACTGCGACCATCAATGCAATTCCGTCCGCACCCACTACCACAGGTGCAAATGCTTGCGGTTCTTCATCACTCACGTTGAGCGCGGCAGGGGGAAGTGCCGGTCAATACCGTTGGTACACGGTGGCTTCGGGAGGTACTGCGATTGCCGGCGAGACAAATGCGACTTATGTCACACCTGTCCTTACCCTCACGACAACTTATTACGTGGCGATTAACAACGGAACTTGCGAAAGCGGACGGACATCCGTGATTGGTACCATCAATACAATACCAACTGCACCCACCACCACGGGCGCTGCGATTTGTGGTTCGGGCACAGTGACGTTGAATGCTGCCGGTGGTGTGGCAGGTCAATATCGGTGGTACACCGTCCCGACAGGAGGGACTGCCATCGCAGGTCAAACCAACGCGTCTTATACCACTCCAGTCATCACCCTGACAACAACTTACTACGTAGCCATTAACAATGGTCTCTGCGAAGGCAACCGGACGGCGGTAGTCGCTACCATCAACACCATTCCTTCCGCACCGGGTGTCACCGGCAGTGCAGCATGTGGGTCATCGTCATTAACCTTAACGGCAAGTGGCGCGGCTGCTGGCCAATATCGTTGGTATACTGTTTCATCAGGAGGTACAGCCATCGCGGGTGAAACCAATGCCACATACGTTACACCGGTGTTGACGCTCTCGACGACCTATTACGTGGCGATCAACAACGGGCTCTGCGAAGGACCTCGCTCGGCTGTCGCGGCGACCATCAATACGATCCCCACCGCGCCGACGACTACGGGCGCGAGTGCTTGTGGATCTTCGGCCTTAACACTATCGGCTGCTGGCGGCTCGGCGGGCCAGTACAGATGGTACACGGTTCCCACGGGAGGAACAGCTATCGTAGGTGAAACGAATGCGACATACGTTACGCCAGTGCTTACCCTCACCACCACGTTCTATGTGTCGATCAACAATGGAATTTGTGAGAGTGCAAGGACAGCTGTCATTGGAACGATCAACACCATTCCCGGTGCACCTACGACCACGGGAGCGGCGGTATGCGGTTCGGGCGCATTGACGCTCACGGCAGCCGGGGGCGTAGCAGGCCAATATCGTTGGTACACAGTTTCAACAGGTGGTACCGCCATCGCTGGTCAAACAAACGCAACCTACACGACCCCGGTCTTGACGTTAACCACCACGTACTATGTTTCCATCAACAACGGCTTGTGTGAAAGTGCGCGCACATCGGTTGTCGCAACAGTTAACACGATTCCCACCGCCCCCACTACGACCGGTGGAAGTGCTTGCGGTACATCATCTGTGACGGTGACGGCCTCTGGTGGAAGTGCAGGGCAGTATCGTTGGTATACCGTTCCCACGGGCGGGACTGCCATTGCAGGGCAAACGAACGCTGCGTACAACACACCTGCCATCGCGGGAACGACCACGTACTATGTTTCGATCAACAACGGACTTTGTGAGAGCGCAAGAGCTTCGGTTGTTGCCACAATCAACACTGTACCGAGCGCGCCTACGGCAACAGGTGGAAGTATCTGTGGCCCGTCACCTGTATCGTTGCTGGCCAGTGGCGGCAGTAACGGTCAATATCGTTGGTACACGGTTTCAACAGGTGGTACCGCGATCGCAGGTGAAGTCAACCAGATATACACAACGCCATTGCTGACCTCGACTACAACTTACTATGTCTCCATCAACAACGGGTTGTGCGAAGGGGCGCGTACATCGGTGGTCGCAACGATCAACCCGATTCCAGCTTCCCCAACCACTACTGGTGCAGCGTCGTGCACACCCGCTGCGTTGACATTGACTGCGAATGGCGCCGTGGCGGGTCAATACCGATGGTATTCTGTGCCGACAGGTGGTTCAGCCATCGTTGGCGAAACTGGCGCGTCGTACGTCACCCCGGTTACTTCCACGACGACTAATTACTACGTGGCGATCAACGACGGAACGTGCGAGAGTACACGTGCTTTAGTCATCGCGACAATTAACAACTCGCCGCCAGCGCCATCCACCACGAACGGTTCAAGTTGTGGAGCAGGCACGGTCACACTTACGGCTTCTGGTGGGAGTGCGGGGCAATATCGCTGGTACACGGTGGCAACAGGAGGCACCGCGATCGCAAGCGAGGTGAATGCAACTCTGGTCACACCATCGCTCTCAACCACCACCACTTATTTCGTGGCCATCAATTTCGGTGCTTGCGAAGGTCCGAGGACTTCAGTAACGGCTACCATCAATCCGGTTCCTAGTGCGCCCACAACGACGGATGCAAGTTCCTGTACACCCGCACCTGTTACCTTAACGGCGTCCGGCGCATCCAACGGCCAGTACCGTTGGTACACCGTTTCTACCGGAGGGTCTTCAATTAGTGGCGAGACCAATGCTACCTATACAACACCGACGCTTTCGACAACAACGGTTTACTTCGTCGCGATCAATAACGGCAATTGCGAGAGTGCACGCGTTGCAGTGACTGCTTCGATTGCGCCACCTTCGTGTGCCAACCATCCGCCCGTCATCGCACAGGCGAGTGCAGTTACGCAGATCGGCGGAAAGGTGACATTGAGCTTGCTGGATAAGATCAGCGATGCAGACAACAACTTGGACCTGTCTACGCTTACAATCATTTCTCAACCATCCAGCGGTGCAACGGCAACGATTGATGCCAATACGAACTTGGTTATCGATTATGGGGGAGTTCCATTTTCAGGTAAGGAGAAGGTAACGATCCGTGTATGCGATGTTTTTGCTGCGTGTATCGAGCAAGAGATTACCATCGATGTAGTGGGTGAAGTGGAGGTCTATAACGCGGTGTCTCCCAACAACGATGGTAAGAACGACACATTCATTATAGACTTTATTCAGCAACTACCAGGCACGCAGAAAAATCACGTGTTTATTTTTAATCGATGGGGCGACCTCGTGTGGGACGGCGTCGACTACGACAACGACCGGGTTGTGTTCAGTGGCAAGAATCATTCAGGAAATGAACTGCCATCTGGAACCTACTACTATAAAATTGAATTTAGCGGTGGCGCCAAAACCATGACCGGGTATATCTCTATGAAAAGGTAGTATCTTTTTCGCTGTTGTACACTCTGAAATTGCTGATTGGTTCTTTTGTATTTTGTCCGAAGTTGAAATCTACAATAACCAATTGTAGAATCTCCAATCTGTGTTGTGTGAGTAAAACTCACCCTTAGTTCCCGCCCATTGTACATTTTGAAATTGCTGATTGGTTCTTTTGTATTTTGTCCGAAGTTGAAATCTACAATAACCAATTCTAGAATCTCCAATCTGTGTTGTGTGAGTAAAACTCAGCCTTAGTTCCCACCAATTGGACATTTTGAAATTGCTGATTGGTTCTTTTTTAATTCCGTCAGAGTTTGCCGCTTAACTCAAAAACATCGATTCTGCAATCTTTATATTTGGTGTCTGATACATTCATCATGAATTCTGTAGACCATTTCCGAAGCTTGCACCGTTTGCCAGCTCCTTTGCTGATCGGCAACGCATGGAATGTAGCAAGTGCCCGGGCATTTGCCAATCTCAAGTTTGTGGCGATCGCGACATCGAGCGCAGCCGTTGCCGAATCGATGGGATACCACGATGGCGAAGAAATGCCATTTGACGAATACTTCTATATCGTTAAGAGGATCCGGGCAACGGTCGATGTACCCTTATCGGTTGATACGGAGACCGGCTTTGGAAAAACGACCCAAGATGTTGTTGATAACTTGGTGCGCCTCGCAGAAGTTGGGGTGGTAGGGGTTAACTTGGAGGACTCTCGAATTGTGGATGGGAAACGAACATCAACCGATCCTACCGCTTTCGCCGATCGAATGACTGACATCCGGTCAAAGTTGCAAGATCGTCGAACTGATTTGTTTATTAACCTTCGTTGCGATCCGTTTCTGATGAGGATGGCTGGCGCGAAAGATGAAACCTTACGCCGCTTGGCTATTTATGAAAAGCTAGCTGTTGACGGAGTATTTGTTGCTTGCGCTGTCAACCTCGCCGACATCGAGGCGGTAACTCGTGCGACCCGCCATCCTGTAAACGTACTCTGTATGCCTGGGCTTCCAACTTTTCAGCAACTGCAGGAAGTTAAGGTGAAAAGAATCAGCATGGGCGATTTCGCGTTTGAGTACCTGTATCGCCAACTTGAACACACCACACGCGAGGTAGTTCGCGAAGCATCCTTCCAGCGATTCTTTTCTTAATCTTCCATTATTCGCTCTTGAGCTTTTCCACGGGATTCCTCGCAGCGGCTTTGTATGACTTGGCGGCCACCACCGCTAGAGCAATCAAAAGAACGGACGTGCCTGGGACCGCGAATAACCACCAGTCTAAATCAATGTGGTTCACGAAACCATTCAGCCAATCGTTCAAAAGCACGTAGGCAATAGGTGAGGCGATGACAAACGAGATTAGAATCATCCCAATGTACTCACGAGAGAACATCGCGATGATATTCGAAATGGATGCTCCTAATGTCTTCCTCACTGCAATCTCTTTCCCTTTCCTGTTCACGACAAAGGTGATCAAGCCATAAAGCCCAAGGCATCCTATAAGGATAAAGATGCTTGAGAATATCTGGAACAATTGGGCGTACTTAATCTCTTGTTCGTAAAATGCATTGATATTGTCGTCAAAGAACTTGTATTCAAAAACGAAGTCCGGGTAAGCCTTTAGCCACGCCTGTTCAACCCCAGCCAGTGCGTCGGTGGCTGACCGTCCGTTGAGATTAAGCATGATGCTCACCTGCCGGAACCGCGACGGAACGTAGTCCATCGCCACAGCGTCGACGACTTCTTTAAGCGAATTCGAGTAGAAGTTCTTCGTAACTCCTACAACCGTCACTTTTTGTTGGCCCCCAAACGTAAGTTCCGCGCCGACGGCATCGAGGGAAGTTGGGTAGTTGAGTCTTTTTGCCAGCGTTTCGTTGATCAAAATATTCCCTGTGGTGTCGGCTTCATTCAGATTTCGACCAGCGACGATAGGGATTCCGTAGAGGTCGAGGAAGTGTTCGTCGATTGAGAAGTATTCATAGATGACGAAGTCTTTTGAGCTCTGCGCACCAAGGCGCGCAACGTCGCGAGAGGACCGATTTCGATCTAAACCAGAGGGCAGCGTGAAGCTGGCCGCCACACCCTCCACGTAGGGGAGTGCTTGAAGTTCATTCCTAAACGTGCGCATCGAGCCAGGATTGTTATTAAGCACGCGCACCGAGATAATCGCTGCACTCCGATCAAATCCCATATCCATGCTGGAGAAAAAGTTCATTTGCGCGACTACGATGAAAGTGCCAATGGCGAGGGCCATCGTAACGCCGAATTGAAACACGACAAGAACTTTTCGTAAGCTAAAGCCGCTGACCCGATCGCTGACAAACTTCGATCGGAGCGCCTGAATTGGATTGAACCGTGCGGCTACAAATGCTGGATAGAGCCCTGCACCCAAGGTGAGCACCGCGATCAAAATTATGAGAGCACCCCAAGTGGTTAGATCTGTTAAACTGAAATCGACCTGAAGTCCCAACAACGATTGAAAGGCAGGCACCAATGATGCGACAAACAATGCACTTAGAGAAACAGAAATCGTGACGATTGTGAAAGTCTCTACCAAGAACTGCAGCACAAGATGACGGCGCGCGCTACCGAGAACTTTCCTGAGCCCTATCTCTTTCGACCTGGTTGTAGATTGCGCAGTCGAAAGATTGATGTAGTTGATTGTGCCCACCAAGAGGAGGAGCAACATGATCGTTTCAAGTCCTATAATGGTTTGATGGGTGACCGTTCTTCCACTGAAGTTGCCGAACCTCGGGTCGAAGTGAAGCTCTTCGATATTTTGAAGGAAGTAATGACGGTTTGATGAAATGTCTTTTGACACATTTGCCTCATGGACCTTGGCCATTTGTGCCTCAATGTCTGCCTTCTGCGTGTTTTTATCTGTAGCGATGAAGACTTGATGTTGATCGTTCACACTGATCCAGTCATTGAGGCGTTCCTTTCCCTGGATGTAATCCATCGATGCGTATGAAATCATCATATGGAATGGAAAGTCGGTGTTGGCCGGCATGTCGTCGATCACACCAGTGATTTTAAAATCGAAGCGCTTCATGAAGCGAATCGTTTGCCCGAGCGGGTCTTCGTCTCCAAAATACTTTTTCGCCATCGACTTCGTGAGCACTACGCCCTGAGGTTCTGCCAGCGCGGTGGCCGGATTTCCAGCCCACCATTTCAATGGTTGATCTTTGAAATCGAAGATCTCGAAGAACTCGGGTTGAACCGCCCCGATTCCAGACTCTTCAGGAAACTGTCGTTTAGATTGACCGTCAGCTCCCACCAAATCAACCGTTGCTCCGCCGAAGAATTCTGTCGACGCGATCTTCACGATGCCTGGGATTGCTTGCTTGAGTGCGTCTGCGATCGGGTACGGAATCCCCGAACGAAATTCCGAAAGGTCGTCGCCGCTGATCCGCACCATGCGGTACACGTTGTACGTCTTGCTGTGGAACGTGTCGAAGCTAAGTTCAAAACGAACCACGCAAAAGATCACGAGCGCCGCCGCCACCCCTGTGCACAATCCGATGATGTTGATGGCTGTGGTGCCTTTGTTCGCGAGCAAATTGCGTCGCGCCATCTTGAAATAGTTCAAAGTCATAACTGTGCGTGTGTGGGGATCTTTTTTCCAGAAAAATGATTTACCTAAGAAGCCAATCGTGTTGAATACATAGCGCATTCGAGCGAGTCGAAGGCCGTCACGCGCCTCATCTAAAAGAAACGTCTCAAACAAGTCGCCTTTGATTTCGTCCGCATATTTTGCGGGCGCTAGCCAGTCAATCAGGCGGTCCGGCCACTTCGGAGGGAGCGCGTTCGACTTCATGACAATGTTCCGAGTTGAGCCCAGATCGCATTTCGTGTCGCTCGTAATTCCTCCAGTGTCTGCGCACCGTAAGGGGTGATCGTGAAGAGTCGCTTGCTACGTCCACCACGTTCTGCCGAGGCGCCACCCACACGCGATTTCACAAATCCTTTTTCCTCCAGCCGATGGAGTGCCGCGTGCGTAGCGCTGATTGAAATCACCCGGCCCGCTTGCTTTTCGAGTTGCTCGGTGACCGATACGCCGTAAGCATCTTCACCAATGAGCGCGACCATCAAAAGGATCAATTCTTCGAGTTCGCCGAGATAGATTCTATTACCCATGCTGATTATTTCAACTTCTGTAGAACAAATAGCGAACCAATGCAAGAATAGGCGATTTTGAGCTAAAAATCAGGTTTTAGTGTTCACCCACGTACATCGATGCTTTAATATGAGGTGTCTACCGCTTAAAGCTTCCTAACTTTTCCGCTGCCACTCGAATGCGAGTTGACGTGCGAAGGATTGCCTTTGTAACGAACCGATCCGCTGCCCGAGATCGTGGCATCAAGTTCTTTATTGACATTGATTTCAACACCGCCCGAACCAGAGATGCGTACATCGCACGCGTCGACAACCAAGTCAGCGGCGAGCACCTCGCCCGATCCACTGATCGTTGCTTTCACTTCGCGAGCCGAACCGGCAGCGTAAATTCTACCAGAACCTGATATACCGAAAAGTGCGCGCTCCGACATCGATACATTCAATTTTACACGGCCCGAACCGCTCACGTGGCTTTCAAAATCACGGCAACGACCAGTTAGTTCAATATTGCCCGACCCGCTCACATCCGCATCGATGGTTCCCGTAGCGTCGGTATCGAGTTGCATCGTGCCTGACCCACTCACTTTCAATTCGAGGTCACTTGTTGAAAGTTTACCCTGAACAATCACGTCGCCGGAGCCTGCCACGTAAATGCCTTCAACCTTCGGTATGGTGATGTAGACCGTTACTTTCTCATCTTCGCGATCGGTCCACCTCATTCTCCCCCAGTCATCGCGGCCGATGGTAAGTTTTCCACCTTCCACTCTAATGTCAAGATCGTCGATGAATTTCCGGTCACCCTCAATTTCGAAGCGTTGAGTCGCACCTTGTTTCAGATATAGCTTTCCCGCTGCGCGGAATGAAACCCTAGTGAATGAATCTAGGTTCTTTTCAATTTTTGATTGGGCCTGAACTGCGGCTGTGGTCAATATCAACAGCGCACAGGATAGGAGGTAGGCAATCTTTTTCATGTGTTTGATTTTTTTCGGTACGGATACAGACCCCGGGCAGTTGACAAAGGTTGCACCAATTCCAAAGTTCCTCTCAGACGCTGAAATTTCGGTGTTGGTTGCAGGAAGGCGTTCACACATGAACGGGAAAGGTGTGCGAAAACGGTCGATTTGTACCAAAACTCAGCACGATATCACAAAAAACGCCCCGCTGCCCACCTCTGAACTCGGACATAAATGGTTACTTTGCAACCCGTTTTTTCAACCCTATGTCCGCAAAGAAAAATAACACCGGTCTCATCTTGATCCTCACCACGCTGTTCATCGACAGCATGGGATTCGGTATCATCATTCCTGTTGTTCCCTCTTTATTGAAGGAAGTTGCTCCGGGTACGGAACCGGCATTGTTGGGAGGCTTCCTATTGGCCACGTATGCAGTTGTTCAATTTGTGTGCGGACCTATTTTTGGAGGTCTCAGCGATCGGTTCGGGCGCCGACCAATCTTGTTGGCGTCCCTTTTCGGTTTCGGTATGGACTACCTGATCACCGCCATCGCTCCGTCGGTTGGGTGGTTGTTCTTCGCAAGGTTCGTCGCTGGAATCATGGGCGCGAGTTTTACCACTGGTGGCGCGTACATTTCGGACATCAGCACACCAGAAAATCGTGCGCAAAACTTTGGACTGATCGGCGTGGCCTTTGGCTTGGGCTTTATCGCTGGCCCGCTTGTGGGTGGGTTGCTGGGAGATGTAAGCACACGCATGCCTTTCTACGTGACGGCAGGTTTAACACTCATCAACTGGCTGCTTGCATTTTTCTTCCTACCCGAATCACTCAAGCCTGAAAACCGGAGGAAGTTTGATTGGAGCCGCGCGAATCCATTTGGCACATTCGCCAGCCTATTCAAATATGAGTTGATCAAGAAGCTGTTCGTGTCTCTCACGCTGATTTACCTGGCGGCGCATGCTGTTCAAAGCAACTGGTCGTTCTTCACGCAAAAGAAGTTCGACTGGGGTGCAGCACAAATTGGTGTGTCGCTGGCGGTGGTTGGATTTGTTTTCGCGATCGTTCAAGGTGGATTGATCCGAATCATTATTCCAAAACTAGGTCAAGCGCGAAGTGTGTACGTAGGTCTCGGGCTCAACGCCTTGGGAATGCTCCTGTACGCGCTCGCCTCCGAAGCTTGGATGTTGTATGCTTTTACGGTGGTGTACTGCCTTGGCGGGATTGCCGGTCCGGCGCTGCAAGGCATCATGGCTAGCGAGATTCCCGCAAATGCGCAGGGTGAATTGCAAGGTGGTTTTACGAGCATGATGAGCGCCACGTCCATCATCGGTCCTCTCTTGATGAACAGCGTGTTGTTCGCATACTTCACCAGCGCGTCGGCTCCTGTGTATTTCCCTGGCGCCGCGTTGGTGGTGGGTGCGGTCCTGTCAATCATCGCAACGATGATCGCGAGGGCTGCCTTGCGAAATAAAAAGGATCCTGCTCCGGCGGTCGCAAGCTGAGGCCTACGGGTGACCGAGTAATTTTCGATAGATGTTGAGGCACACCCACGCATCGGTGGCCGCATAACTAATCTGCTTCGAGTCGAGGTGATCGGCTTCCCAGTTACTCGTTTGTGCGCTCTTCGAAATGCGGAAGCCAAGCAGCAATGCCGTGAGTTTCTTCACGCTCTCCACTTCCAAGCCCGCTCCCCGTGCTAAGTCTGCGAGCTCGATGAAGCCTGCAGGTTCAAATCGGCGCAATTGCTGTAATGCTTTGATATCGTCTCGAATTCCGACACCTGCTTTCATGATCTTAGAGTCTTCCAAGAAGCGCGTGACTTCGTTGGTCACCCCGGTAAACTTCACCCGGACGAGGTATGCATGCTCGGGTAATGCGATTTGCATTAATGCAACCGAGTGGCGGTGCCCCTTCACAAACACTGGTTTTGTTTCGGTATCGAACCCCACCAATTCGTGTTTGGAGATTTCGTGAAGCACATCTGGAAGTTGGCTTTTATCCTGTATCACCTGTACCGTTCCATCAAATGCGCGTAAGGGGAGAGCATTGATCTCATCTGCGCTGATGGTCAGCTTGGAAAACGTAGTACCTGGGTTCATTCAAACACGTGCTTCGACGGCCTCAAGTTAATTGATTCAAATTCAATTTTTAGTATTTTGAGCCTCTAACCGTAGTCTACAATGTCACAATCCCTCTTTCGAAAGAAGTCCGTTGCGTCGGCGATGGCGAATGTCCAAGCCGAAGACGCACACGACAAGGGCCTTCGAAGGGTGTTGAAGGTAAGCGACCTCACGTCCATGGGTATTGCGGCCGTGATCGGTGCTGGCATCTTTTCTACAATCGGGCAGGCGGCGTACAACGGGGGCCCGGGCGTTGTTTTCCTGTTCATGATTATCGCGGTCACGTGCGGATTTACTGCCTTGTGTTACGCCGAGTTTGCCGCAAGGGTACCGGTTGCTGGCAGTGCTTATACTTATTCATACGTCAGCATCGGCGAAATTGTCGCTTGGATTATCGGTTGGGCCCTCATCATGGAATACGCGATCGGAAACGTCGTGGTGTCCATCTCGTGGAGCAGCTACTTCGTGAACATGATCGAAGGGCTTGGTGTAGACTTTCCTGCTTGGTTGGCAAGCGACCCGGTCACCGCCGAAGCACTATACAATCATGCCGTTGAGACCGGCGCTCCGACTGAAGGGCTTGCGTGGACCACAGCGCCGATGATTGGTGGCCGACATTTGATCTTGAACTTGCCCGCGTTCATTATTGTCGTCCTTATTACGATACTCGCTTACATCGGTATCCGCGAAAGCAAGAAGAGCGCGAACTTCATGGTTGGGCTCAAGTTGGTGGTGCTGGCCATCATCGTCATGATTGGCATCTTTTATATCAATACCGACAACTGGAATCCGTTTTTACCCAATGGACTGCAAGGTGTGCTGTCGGGTGTCTCGGCGATCTTCTTTGCATACATCGGGTTCGACGCCATCTCGACCACGGCCGAAGAGTGCGCCAACCCACAACGCGATCTTCCGAAAGGAATGATCTATTCGCTGATCATTTGCACCGCGATCTATGTCATCGTTACGTTGGTTATTACCGGCATGGTGAACTATGGTGAATTCAACCACGTAGCAGATCCACTTGCTTATGTGTTTGAGAAGATCAACCTGCCTAAGATTGGATACGCCGTCTCCGTTAGTGCCGTGGTCGCGGCTACAAGCGTGTTGCTCGTGTTTCAAATAGGTCAACCTAGAATTTGGATGAGCATGAGCCGTGATGGATTGCTCCCCAAGAAGTTCAGTAAGATCCACCCGAAGTTTCAAACGCCCTCGTTTGCCACGATCGTGACGGGAGTGGTCGTGGGAATTCCAGCTTTGTTTGTTGATATCGCGATCGTCACGGACTTGACAAGTATTGGAACACTGTTCGCGTTCGTGCTCGTCTGCGCTGGTGTACTCAATTTGCCACCACAAGAAAAAGTGCCGGGTGAGAAAAGATTCAGGATGCCGTACATCAATGGCGCTTGGGTATGTTTGCCTTTGTTGGGACTTTTTATCTGGGGATACTCCGAACGCATCGCAGCTGCCTTTCAGGCGCCACTCGCCGATCCACTCTTTGTTATCTTTCTCGTGCTCGCTACTGGAATTTCACTCGTCGCTACATGGAAAAAACTTTCGTTGATACCGGTGTTGGGAATGACTTTCTGCCTGTACTTGATGGTCGAGATACCAGCAAAGAGCTGGTTGGTGTTTTTCGTTTGGATGGCGTTTGGCTTGGTTATTTATTTCGGTTACGGATATCGAAAGAGTTTGCTTAATCAACGATCGGCTTGATTTAACCCCAATGTTATGACCCTTGTTTCTATTGTCGATAAAGCAAAGCACTCGGGTTTCTGGCTTTGGATGTTGAACATCTTCTTCGAACGGATGGTGCCGTTCAACATCGCCCATCGTTTCAGGATTACTCATGTGGCCGATGGACTCGTGAAAACGAAACTCCCGTACCGTCGGAAGAATCTAAACCACGTGAAAGGGCTCCACGCCTGTGCGCTCGCCACTTTGACCGAACTAACAAGTGGTTTCCTGCTTGCCACCACGCTGGATCCAACCAAGTATAGGATTATCCTGCGCAAGCTGGAGATGGATTACCTATACCAAGGTAAGATGGATGCGGTGTGTGAATTTAGCGTGTCACCCGAGTGGCTCCAGCAACATGTCTTCGGACCCTTGACCACCGCCGATTCGACCGACCTGGTGGCCGAAGTAAAAATTTTCGACATTCAAGGCAATCAACTGACCCTGGGACGTGCACACTGGCAGGTAAAGGAATGGAGCAAAGTCCGAACGAAGATTAAGAATTAGAACGCGACAGTCGTCGGGCGTTTCGCTGCTCCACAAGACTTTTTTCTATAAATTGTCATAAACTCCTACGATTATGAGACGAATCGACGCATTGCTCAGCGAATACGGGGAAAGCCACCAAAACGCGACGAATAAGGCAATCCATTGGATATGTGTACCAGCGATTTTCTTCAGCATTGTAGGCTTGATTGCGTCGATCCCATCGGGACCTGTAGAGGCGTTCTTGGGACAAGGGAATCCCTATGCGAATTGGGCCACCGTCGTATTGGCGTTGGTGACGATTTACTATGCAAGCTTGTCGCTTAGCCTCACCATCGGGATGGTATTGTTTGGATTGCTCTGCCTTACCCTCACTCGAACACTTGGTTCTCTAGGACAACCACTCTGGTTAATTTCGATTATCATTTTTGTGGTGGCGTGGATTGGACAATTTTATGGCCACAAGGTCGAGGGTAAAAAACCGTCGTTCTTTAAGGACGTCCAATTCTTGTTGATCGGCCCGGCCTGGTTGATGCACTTTATTTATAAGCGAATTGGCATTCCGTACTGAAGCTGGTTTATTGCCACTTCCAGTACCTCCACGCAAGTTCCCAATCTCTTCTCCGTATTGCTTGCAGCATTTCGTAACGCACACGCTTCTTCAGCGCGCGAGCCTCTAAAGACGTTCGGTTGAATGCTCGAATTTTTTCACACACCCGAAACGTACTTAGTTGTTGCGGACTGTTCCGCTTGAATTGTCGCTCAGATAGTGAACCAGGCACGAGCCGCTTGATTGCCAATACTTCCTTCGAATAGAAATACTTAAACTCTCTCGACGACCGGACCCAAAAGTCAAAATCCTCGTACGCGAGTGTCTCGTCGTAGCCTCCCAGTTTTTCCAACACGCCTCGCCGGATCATCATGGTTGGACTGCATATAAAATACTTACCAATCACATCTAAGTAGATGTCTCCTTCCGGAATCGACTCGTGTGGAAACCGATCCGAATGCCTGACCGCCGAAGCCTTGGCGAAGGCGTTCTTCTCATCCAAATACTTTGCATCCCCGAACTGCACACCCCACTCCTTCGAACGTTTACTAAACTCATTTACGCCAAGCGTGACGCGATGCGGTGCCAATAGATCATCAGCCGCTAAGTCGATCACGAATTCTCCTTTGCTTTCGCGGAACCCCACGTTGAATGCGGCGCAGTTCCCCAAATTTTTTTCTAACAGAATCGTTTTGATCGAAGGGTAGGGAGCAGTCGTTTCTCGAATGACCCTCCGGCTTTCGTCCGTACTCGCGTCGTCGACGACAATCAACTCGATGTTCGGATAGTCCTGCGCAAGAACAGAGTTGATGGCCTCGGCCACGTACCGCGCTTGGTTGTAACAAAGGCAAATGATGCTGACTAAGGGATGACTCATTTCCGGTTGTCTTCGCCTGCGACGATACTAAGATAACTCTCGTAGCGACTTAAGGCGATTTCACCTCGCTCGACTGCTGACTTCACGGCGCAATTAGGTTCGGCGACATGCAGGCAACGCGCGCCAAACTTGCAATCCAATCGCCGTTCTCGCATTTCAACGAAATAGTCGGACACTTCCGCAGGTTCCATATCGACCATACCCATCTCTTTGATGCCGGGCGTGTCGATGACAAAGGTTTGATCGCCCATCTGGAACATTTCAGCGAACGTGGTGGTGTGAGTACCCTTAGACGTGAATTCTGAAACTTCCGAAGTCTTCTGAGCGATGGATGGAGAAAGATCGTTGATCAAGGTAGACTTACCTGCGCCGGAGTGTCCGCTGAAGAGCGTCTTCTTTCCCTTCAATGAACTGGCAGCGAACGCCTAACGAACGATATAGCTCCATCAATTCTTCAACGTATTCGCCATCGTCGGCAGACAGGAGATCCTTTTTATTGAAAATAATGATTTGGGGGATCCGAAACGCTTCTGCCGAAACGGTAAAACGATCGATGAAACCAAGTGATGTCCGTGGAAAGGATAGTGATACGACCAACAATGCTTGATCGATGTTGGCGGCAATGACATGGGATTGCCCAGATTTTTTAACAGCCTTTCTTGCGATATAGTTGGTACGAGGTAGGATGCTTTGAATCAGCGCTTGGCGCGACTGATCACCTTCTTCCAATTCAAGCTCTACGTAGTCACCAACGGCAACAGGATTCGTTTCTTTGATGTCATCGAGGCGGATGCGGCCTCGGATTCGGCTCGAGTAGGTGAGCCCGTCGTCGGCGAGGACCTCGTACCAGGAGCCGGTCGATTTCATCACCAGTCCCCTCATTTTTGAAGGAGGTTGTGACAGAATTGCACGATCTTTTCGGTAGCACCGAGATTATTGATCACATAGCTTCGCGTCACCTCGCAGGCAAGCATGAAGTTTTCCGGTGTGCTCACCATCTCGTATTTCGAGCGGAGGTCGGAATAATCTTGGATGTCGAATGCACCTCCAAGCATGATCAATTCTTTAGCCTCTTTGAATCGCTGATAGTTACGATTACCGAAGAAGACAGGTATGCCATAACAGGCTGCTTCGAGAATGTTGTGCAATCCTTTCCCGAATGCACCCCCTACGAACGCGAATTCTCCGTATTGATAAAGTTTGGAAAGCATCCCGATGTTATCTACCAACAACACTTGCGCGTTTTCCAAGTCTGACTCAGATGCACGGGAATATCGAACCGTTTGACCTTCAATTGACTTTTCGATTTCATTCAGGAATGCATCGCTGATTTCGTGGGGTGCGATGATGAATTTGAGTGGGGCTTCGTTGATGAACGGTGCCAACACCTCCATGTCTTCTGGCCAACAACTTCCGGCGACCAATACGCGCTCATTTGACTTGAACTTAGCGGCGATGGAAATCTGTTGCTTCGAGCTCGTGATTTCGTACACGCGATCGAAACGGGTATCGCCCGCAACGGTGACGTTTTGCAGTCCAACGTTCGCCAGCAATTTTTGCGATGACTCGTTTTGAACAAAGAAGTGCGTGAAGTTTCGAAGGATGCGTCGAAAGAATCCGCCGTAAAATTTGAAGAAAACTTGGTCGGGGCGAAAAATCGCTGAAATGGAAATAAGCGGAATGTTTGCTTTGCGCAAAGCTTCTGTATAGTTAAACCAAAACTCGTATTTCACGAAAATCGCGAGCACCGGCTTGGTTACTTCTATCCATTTCTTGGCATTACTGGGGGTGTCGAAGGGAAGGTAGAAGATGTAGTCTGCACCCGAGTAGTTTTTCCGCACCTCGTAACCTGAGGGAGAAAAAAAGGTGAGCAGAATTTTATGTTGTGGAAGTTCCTTTCGGAAGCGTTCGATTACCGGTCGACCCTGTTCGAATTCTCCAAGCGACGAACAGTGCACCCAAATTAGTGGTTGGGTGTTTGAGGCGAGTTTATCGCGAACGATCGTTAGAAGGCCCTTCCTTCCCGATACTAACGCACGTGCTTTTTGATTCGAGATCGAAGCAACACGGGCGCCGAAGATCAGAATCTGAATGGCTATATTGTATAACAGCACTTCCCCTTCATTTAGCGGCAGGGCAAAATAAAGAAAAGTCTGACTCCAGTATGGGGCGCTTGTAATGAAAAAATTAAGTTAATTTTGATCTATAAACCCTTCACTATGAAAAAGTTCCGTCTTTTACTCCTGATGATCGTGTTTGGCCCCGCTGCCGTGTTCGCGCAAAGCGGAATCGAAGACCTGATGAAAGGAAGTGTGAGCGATGCAAAATATTTGGCCGAAGGTTACATCAGCCCCATGATGAAAACAATCGGATATGGCCTCAACCAAGGTTGGTATAACACCGCAAAGCCGCACAAGACGCTCGGTGTCGACCTGACCTTTTCCGTGAACCCTGTCTTCGTTCCATCAAGCGACCAGTTCTTCAAAGTGGATAACACCAAGCTGCAAAATATTTACCTGTCGAACGATGTAGATGGCAAGGCCGTTACCCCTACAGGGAGCGGTAATATTCCAACAGTGTTTGGTCCTAACAAACCAACGACCTATACCAACAAGGCGCCCCTGCCCGTGGGCACCGTCGGAGGCCCAACGGGTATCGGTCTCAACATCATGCCGGTGCCTACCTTGAATCTCGGCATTGGACTCCCCAAGGGCTTCGACCTCAAGTTTCGTTATGTTCCCAAAATCGACTTAGCAAAAGCATCTGGAGATCAAATCGGCGGTAACTTCAGCTTGTGGGGAGTGGGCGTCATGCACGACTTCAAGCAATACATTCCCGGCATCAAGGCTTTGCCCTTCGATCTTTCCGCGTTCGTCGGCTATACCAAGATGAACTTCGACATCATCTACGATACGAAGACACCATCACAACATTCGGAGATGTCGTCAACCGCAACTACGATTCAAGCAATCATCTCTAAGAAATTGGCCGTGTTGACTGCATACGGTGCCGTTGGATACAATATGGCAACCACGAAACTGGCCGTGAAGGGTAACTATGACCTGAATGGAAACGGCAGCAGCAGCGACCCTGGTGAGAAAGACCCAGTCAACTTGAGCGTCGACTCAACGGGACCTCGCTTCACAGCGGGTCTTCGCCTGAAACTCGGACCACTTACGTTGCATGGTGATTATACTCTGCAAAAGTTTAATGCAGTAAGTGCTGGTATCGGTATCTCGGTGAGATAACATCATCCAACTTCATCAAGCTAGGAGGGGAGAGCTATCTCCAGCGACTGTTTCGCTGGGTGAACGACACGATTTCAGATCAGGCCAAAACGCAACACTAGTTCCCTCTAGTTGTACATTTTGAAATTAATGATTGGTTCTTGGGTATTCTTCCGACGTTTGAAAATACCCAAGAACCAATTTCAAAATATCCTGATTACATTAAACTTTATTCCGCTCTAAGTAAGATTCGATTGTCCTATCGAGAATATCGAATACCTTTTGGAAGTCCTCTTCAGTTCCATAGTAGGGATCTGGTACTTCAAGGCCCGCCCCTTCTGGATCAAAAGCCCGCATCAATTGGAGTTTATGATGGTGACCCGCCGCTAGTCGACGAGCATTGCTCATATTGCTGTGGTCCATCACGAAGATTTCATCAAAAGTTTCAAAATCAGAAACCCCGAGTTGCCTGCCTAGGTGTTCGATCACGACTCCATTCAATTTCGCGTTCTTGATGGTGCGGGGATCGGGTGGGTCTCCCACGTGGTAATTCGCCGTACCGCACGACTCGGCGTAATACAGATGCTCAAGCCCCTTGCCCTTCACCTTATGTTTAAAGATGGCCTCGGCCAGAGGCGACCGGCAAATGTTCCCCAGGCACACGAATAGTACTCTCTTCATTCGAAAAATGGCGTTTCCAACGAAAATTTAGCCTTTAAAAACGGCGGTTACAAAGCTTTCTTGGACGGTATCAATTTGCGCATAGCACACTTTTTATCCGCCTTTTGGTTAGAAATGCCCCCTAAACGTAGGGGGCTTTCTTTTATCACCTCACTAGCAGTTGCAACGTCGATCGCGATGACTGCTCTAACACAATGCCAGGTTTGCCCCGATATTCCTGAAAGGTCTTTGCATCGTAGTTCTTCACAGTAATCAGTGTGAGGCCCGTGTTGTAATACACTTCGAACTGGCCACTTAAGGCTTCAATCAACTTCATCACTTTGTTCTCTCGAAAATCTGCACAAAACGAAAACGATATGGCGCTGTTTTGCATCAGGTTTATTCGAATGTCATGCTTGTCAAGCAATTGGAAAATGACACCAAGTTGTTGCTCATCAATAAAGGTGTAGTCAGTCACCTTGCATGAGATCAAACACTGGTTTTCCTTGAATACGATCAATGGGGGTAGATTCTTCACCACACATTCATGGATGCGGGTGCCCGCCAAGCTTGGGTTATCGAAGTTCTTTACATACAACGGTATGTTCCGGTTAGCGAGCGGCTTGATCGTCTTTGGATGGATTACCGAAGCTCCGTAGTAGGTCATTTCGGCTGCTTCCTTAAATGGGAGTTCTTCGAATACCACAGCGCCAGCTAATCGTTTGGGATCAGCGTTCATGACGCCCGGTACGTCTTTCCAAATCGTGACTGATTCCGCCATCAAGCCAGACGCAAACACGGCTGCAGAATAGTCGGAACCGTCGCGCCCAAGGGTCACAGTTTTGCCGGCGGGATCGCTTCCGATGAATCCCTGCGTGACGATCACTTTCTTTTCAGCAACTTGTTTCAAGGTCGCGATGAGCTTCTCTGTTTCCGCCCACTTCACTCTGCCTTCTCGGAAACTGGAATCTGTCCGCACGAATTTGCGCGCGTCGACCCATTCGGTGGGCTGCTGCTTCGATAGCACGGCGGCGAGGATGGTCGTTGAAATGACTTCACCCATCGACACGACCTGGTCATACACCATGTCGTAGTCGCCGGGTAGTTGCCACGCGACAGAAATCTTTTCGAATTGGTGGTTGACAGACTGAAAAACCGTGTCGTTGGCATCAAACAGGTCGCGCATCACTGAAAAATGATACTCTTTTAGGGCGGCCCATTCCGACTCGAATGGTTGCTGTGCACGGGCAAGCGAAAGGATTTTCTCGAGTGCATTTGTGGTCTTGCCCATGGCAGAGGCGACCACGAGCAAGGGCTCACCGCTTGCCAGGGCGACGATTTTGGCCGCATTGCGGATCGCTTCTGCCGTGCGGAGGGAAGCCCCCCCGAACTTAAAAACCTTCGTATTCATCAATTTCAAACGATTGCGGTATATTTGTGCCGGATAAAAACGACCGGCGAATTTAGCGGATAAGGATTACTACCCTGTCACGGAACCGGGTGAAAAAACTGTTGATGAACATGGCACAAATGAAGGGACGGCAAGTTGAGGAGTCACGGATTGCGCAACCAATTGGTACGGCGCTCGATCGTTTCATTAAAAACAACCAGGATCAATTTCAATACGCCAGTGGCGAATTGTCGCAGATATTGCGCGACATCGCCCTCGCGTCGAAGGTGGTGAACCGGGAAGTCAATCGAGCAGGGCTCATCGACTTGGCTGGGAATCAGGGAAGTCAGAATTCAGGTGGCGAGCAGCAGCAAAAACTCGATGTACTTGCCAACATCCGGTTCACGAGAGCGCTGGCAAAAGGAGGGGAGGTCTGCGCGATTATTTCGGAAGAGTCTGAATCGTACGTAGACTTGAATAATTATGGTAACTACGTGATCGCGATCGATCCACTCGACGGTTCGTCGAACATCGATGTGAACGTGTCGATCGGGACAATCTTTTCGATCTATCGTCGTCGTACCAAGGTGGGACAGCCCATTCAAGAAAAGGATATTCTTCAGAAAGGATTGGACCAAGTGGGAGCAGGCTATGTACTGTACGGTTCGTCTACCATGCTCGTGTACACAACAGGGTTTGGCGTCAATGGCTTCACGTACGACCCAAGCTTGGGTGAATATTTCTTGTCGCATCCCCAGATGAAAATCCCCGCTGAAGGATCGACATACTCCGTCAACGAAGGTTTAGCCAACTCTTTTCCTAATTCAGTGCTCGATTATTTGGCCTTCTGCAAAGAACAGCAATACACGGCTCGTTACATTGGCTCACTTGTGGCTGACTTCCATCGCAACTTGTTGAAGGGAGGTATCTACTTGTATCCGTCTACTGCCAAGGCCCCCAATGGAAAGCTTCGTTTGATGTACGAGTGCAATGCGCTCGCATTCATCGCTGAACAAGCCGGCGGCAAAGCGTCGAATGGAACAAAAAGGATTCTAGAAATTCAACCGAGCTCCCTTCATGAGCGCACGCCTTTTTTCGTGGGATCGGCGGGGATGGTTAATTCGTTAGTTCGTTAGGTCGTTCTACGTTAGCACGAGTTTTATCGAAACCCAAGTACGCTGTAACGAATAACGAACTAACGGATTAACGACTTAAACGATTTCCAAAATCGTTCTACGTTGGTGTGAGTTTAATCGCAACCCGAGTACCGTGTAACGCAACAACGTCTAACGAAAAAACGGTTCTTAACCGTTCTACGTTAGCACGAGTTTTATCGAAACGCGAGTACGCCGTAACGAAATAACGGATAACGATCCAACGAACTACCCCACCAACACCTCCGGCGCATTCTTCGCCAGAACCCCATACCACTTCACCAACTTCTTGATGTCGGAGATATAGACTCGTTGCTCGTCGTATTCGGGAAGTACAGACTTGAGGAATGCACGAAGCTCCGATGGATCGGCGTCTGCTTCGATGCCAATGTCGTTGCCGAAAGTGGCGTGGATCTTTTTCAAAACATCTCCCAAGGCAACGGTTCCTTCCTTCGTATTCGTATAGATCGAAATTTCTTGGAGGATGGAGATGCGACTGTTGCCCGATGCGACGAGCTTGGTTTTCGCTTCGTCGAGTGATTCTAGGACTAATCCAGACTTCGTCGACGTAATCACTTTGAACAGTCCACCTTTTCCGGAAACAGATGCAATCTCTGACAATTTCATAGGCCGCAAAAGTAGTGCTTTTTTTAAATCGAACACCAGCGTCCGATCACGAGCCCTTGCTAGGTTTCAAGATTTGATCGATGTATCCCAACAGTTCCTCTCGCCCAGTTTTCTTTTCGGCGGAGGAGAAAAACATGGGTGGAAGTTCGTCCCACGTCTTGCGCAGCTGGTTGTTCCAAACCTGCACCGTATGACCCAATGCTGATTTCGAGAGCTTGTCGGTCTTCGTGAATACGATGCTGAATGGCAGTTCCAATTTTCCGATCCACTGAATGAAGTCGATATCGATTGGCTGGGGTGTCAGACGACAGTCGATGAGGACGAACGTGTTTTGTAGTGTCTCGCGGTTCTTGATATATTTTTCGACCATCAGAGGCCACGCTTGCCGGGCGCTTCTCGAGACGTTGGCATACCCGTAGCCCGGTAAGTCGACAAGGTACCACGACCCATTCACGATAAAGTGGTTGATCGTTTGGGTTTTCCCGGGCGTGGCAGAAATTTTGGCGAGAGCTTTTCGCTGAACTAACATATTGATCAGCGACGATTTTCCGACGTTGGATCGCCCGATGAAGGCAAATTCTGGGAGCCCGGTCGTTGGGCACTTGTCGGCCTGGTTTACGCTGCTCACGAAGTCGGCCTGTCGGATGATCATGGTTGGATTGGTCATTTTTATCAGTTGGTAATGGCCCGTTTGGATGCAAAAATCAAGGGCCATGTAATGTTCATGTAACTTATGTGTGTGATTTGGTCGATTAATGCCCCTTTAAATTGTCTAAATTGCCCAAATCTAGCCAACGCAACCGACTGGATTTGTAACCTTTTTTTGAGAATGAGCAGTATCCGCGGTATACTGATTTTTTCAACTCTTTCGCTCGTCTCCTTCCAAGTCTTTGCTCAAGAGCAGGACAAGGCACAATCGAAAGCGTACCTTGAGCAAGCCCAATTAATGATGGACGCTGGCTCTTTGGCTTTGGAAGAAATCCGAGACGTCATGGTCCAAGCGGCCGAGTTCGACACCACGAACGCCAAGGCCAACTACGAGTCGGGCCGCCTATACCTTGAAACCAACACCGGCGAACTTGGTACCAAGTACTTCCTTCGGGTACTCAGGCAAGCCGCCAATTATCGTTATGACCTGGACTACTCGATTGGTCAGACCTACCAAGCAGCCCGAAACTTTGACCAAGCCATCCGGTATTTCAACAAGTATAAAGACAAGCTCGGCAAAGGTAACATACCGGAGGGAGCGCACACACAAACGGAAGCCGAACGCAGGATTGTCGAGTGTAACAATGGGAAGGACTTCATGGCATCGCCCAAGAATTTCTCGATCGTGAACGTGGGTCGTGAGATCAATTCTGAATATGAAGATTATGCGCCAGTCTTGAATGAGGATGAAACCGAGATGGTGTTCACGACACGTCGAAAAGAAGGCAACCTGAATGAGAACGTATTCTCGGACAACAAACCTTGGGAGGAAATTTTCACTTCGTCGAAAACTGGTGACAAATGGTCGGCCGCCAAAAACATTGGACCTCCAGTTACGACGCCCACCCACGAATCGACACTCGCTTTGTCGCGCGACGGTAACACGCTTCTCATTTATAAGGATGACGGCGCCGGAGACATTTTTGAATCGAAGCGAAAACCCGATGGAACCTGGAGCCCCCCCGCGCCTCTGGTAGGTATAAATTCATCGTATCAGGAGACTTCAGCATCGTTGAGTACCGATGGGTCCACCCTGTACTTCGCGAGCGACCGGCCCGGCGGGTTGGGCGGGAAAGACATCTATTCCGCTACCAAGGATAGCCGTGGCCAGTGGAGCAAGATCAAGAACCTCGGCCCCACGATCAATACGCCGTACGACGAAGAGGGACCCTTTATCGACTATGAAGGCAAGATTTTGTACTTCAGCTCCAAAGGTGGCAAAGGCATGGGGGGGTACGACATCTTTAAATCGCAACTGATCGATCCTGCAGCAGGCAAATGGTCGGAACCCGAAAACCTAGGCTACCCAATCAACACACCCGACGACGACGTGTTCTTTGTGAGTTCAAAAGATGGAAAACATGGCTATTACTCATCGGTTCGCGAAGACGGGATGGGTTATAGCGACATCTACCGGATCGAAATTCCTGACGACAAGCCAAAGGCAGCTGAGCCGGTAGCGGCGAAGAAGGAAATCCTCCCGCTCAAGTTCACTGTACGTGTATTTGACGCGACCACCAAAGCACCCCTTGATGCCAAAGTGAGCTTAACGTCGGTAAAAGATAACCTGGTGATGGGCGTGACCAGCACACGTGCCGGGGCATACGATTTCACCATTACCGCAGAGGGTGCGCGCGACTATCGCCTGTCCGTTGAAAAAGACGGGTACGTTTTCCAAAATACCGTGATCAATTTACCGGGTGCCTCCGAGGAAGCGAACGCCTTGAGCCGCACCGTCGAGCTCAAGAAGCCGGTGGTCGGGGCAACCCACGTGCTGCGAAACATCTATTTTGATTTCGACAAGGCTTCGTTTAAGCAGGAATCGTACGTGGAACTCAACAAGCTTGAGACGCTGATGAAGCAAAATATGTCGCTCAAGGTGGAAATTGCCGGTCACACCGACAGCTTTGGCCCCGATTCGTACAACAAGAAGCTTTCGCTGATGCGGGCCACGGCGGTAAGGAACTTTTTGATGTCTAAAGGAATCGATGTGAACAGGGTGGTAGCGGCCGGGTACGGCGACAAGCGACCATTGGCCAGCAACGACGACGAACAGGGCGGCCGAGAGATTAACCGCCGGGTAGAATTTAAAATAATTGGTAAGTAAAAACGTTATAAATTTGAATTCGGTAAACCAACGACCATGATCGTTGGTTTTATTTTTTATGACGGTAGTTCCATACAAAGAAGATCAAGCGGGAAAAAAGGCCCAGGTGGCCAAAATGTTCGATAGCATCAGCTGGAGGTACGATTTTTTGAACCACTTCCTGAGCGCCGGCGTCGATATTTATTGGAGGAAAAAGGCGATCCGGGAGCTTCAGGCCTTGAAGCCGGCCTTGATTCTGGATGTCGCGACCGGCACTGCGGACTTCGCGATTCAAGCCGTCCGATCCCTCAATCCAGACAAGCTGATCGGTGTCGATATTTCAGAGGGAATGATGGAGTTGGGGCGCAAGAAAATCGACCAGTTGGGCCTTTCAAGTAAGATTGAACTCCGCCGTGGCGACTCTGAGAATCTGCCTTTCGAAGAGAATAAATTTGATGCGGTGATCGTTGCATTCGGGGTGCGAAATTTTGAGAACTTGGAAAAGGGCTTGGCCGACATGTACCGGGTGTTGAAACCCGGTGGGAAGTTGGTCGTGCTCGAGTTCTCGAAGCCAAGCAGGTTTCCTTTCCGCCAATTCTACGGTCTTTACTTTCGATTTGTAGTCCCGGTGGTTGGCCGCTTGGTGTCGAAGGATCGAAGCGCTTATGATTACTTGCCTGAGTCGGTCCATGCATTCCCTCGGGGGAATGAATTCGTTTCGATTTTAGACCGGCTGGGATATAAAAACACTACATGCAAGCCACTTACATTCGGCATCAGTTCCATCTACACGGGCTCAAAGTAATCTTTGCCCTTGCTGCGCTGTGTGCCGTTACTGAAAGCGAAGCACAGAAGTACAAGTGGGCACGTGAAAACAATCCGCGCTACGATGAGCGTTTCATTTCATACGGCTTTGTCATTGGATTGCACTCGGCGGGTTATCAAGTAAAGTATTCCGACAAATTCGTGACACCCGCCTACGACACTATCCACGCAGTGATGGCGCCCACGACAGGTGGTTTCTCGTTGGGCTTCTTGGTAAACATGAGGCTCTACGACGTGCTCGACTTGCGCTTGTTGCCAAAAGCCGGCTTCTATGGGTATAAACTGACGTACGAGTACACAGATCGGACCACCAAGGACCAACTCATCGAGACTACATTGATGGAGTTTCCCCTGATGTTGAAATACAAGTCGCTCCGACGTGGGAACGTGCGCATGTACATGATTGGAGGTTTTACACCGTCGTTTGAATTGTCCGGAAAGAACGACGTGCAGTCGAACACCGCGAACTTATCGGTGAAGAAAACCAACTTGACCGCCGATGCTGGAATCGGCGTCGATTTTTACTTTCCTCTTTTTAAGTTCTCACAAGAAATTCGTTTTAGCCGGGGAGTAACCAACGTCCTCGGCGACGACATCAGCGTGTATCGCGATCCGATTAGGAGGTTGAACACGAATACGATAGCTGTTTATTTCATTTTCCAATAAAAAGATGACCCATCGAATTGCCCTCATTACCGGAGCGACCTCCGGTATCGGCGAAGCCACCGCGCGACTACTAGCTAAAAATAATTTCGACCTGATTCTTTGTGGACGTCGCCAGCAACGGTTGGATGCGCTCGCAAAGGAACTTGCTCCTCAGACCCGGGTCACCACCCTTGCATTCGACGTGCGCGATCGTGCAGCAGTGTCGAAAGCTTGGGCATCGCTGCCCACGGAGTGGAAAAAGGTAGACGTGTTGGTGAACAATGCGGGTAACGCCCACGGGCTCGACCCGATTCAGTCCGGCAATGTCGACGACTGGGATGCCATGATGGACATCAATGTAAAAGGTTTGTTGTACATCACCCGCGAAGTGTTGCCGGGTATGGTTGAGCGTACCGCTGGCCATGTGATCAACATCGGGTCCATCGCAGGAAAGGAAGTGTATCCTAATGGCAACGTGTATTCAGCCAGCAAGTTTGCAGTTGACGCACTCACGCGTGGGATGAGAATTGATTTGAACGCGGCTGGTATCAAAGTGACCGCCATTCACCCGGGTATGGTGGAGACTGAGTTCAGTCTCGTTCGCTTCAAGGGTGACGAAACGAGGGCATCGAGCGTGTACAAGGGAATGAAGCCCCTAGTGGCAGAAGATATTGCGGACTTGGTCCTATTCGCGGTGACGCGACCCGCACACGTCGTCATCGCCGACTTGCTCGTATTACCTACGGCTCAAGCCAGCGCCACCATGGTAAAGCGCGATGCCTAGACTTAGCGCTTAAAGCCTAACGCGCTGCCACCACACTTGGCGGTAGAGCCATCGAAAGTATACTGGATATAGTAGATACCCGTCGCATTGCAAGGGTAGGCGATAGCAGAAATAAACTCACCGTTGACCTTGCTTGTGGCTACCTTGTTACGCTTGGCATCATACAAGCTCACCACGAGCCCATCGGTGGAAGTACCTGAGGCACACAGGTTGATCATATACTGTGTGCCCTTCGTGAATACGTAACTGTATTCAACTTTGTCTTTCGCACCGTTCTCGGAATCAATCTTATAACTCTTCAGGAAGTTGAAACCTTGGGCCAGTTTGGGGATACACGCGTTGCTATAGCTTTCCGGATCGCATTGACCTGCGAGGTCGGATGACATGAAACTTGAGAGAATCAGTGCAGCTGCAAATACAATTGTCTTTTTCATTTTTTCAGTGTTCGCTAGTCAGGGATATGAAAATTGTCAGCTAATGATCTTGGAACGGATGGCTGTCGTGAGGTTGCGGATGTTGGTCACATCTTCAGGAGTAATCTCGACCGTGGTGGTGGAGTTGTCTTTCACCATCACAACGCCATTGACGACTTCCGAAGTCGGTGCTTTATAAATCGTAGTGATTTTGATTTTTTCGTACGCGGCTTGAAGGCCGTGCATGTCACTCAATAAGGATGCCATGTTTTCGTCGGCCTTGTAGTACTCCAGCAACTGCACCACTTGGTCGAGGATAATTTGCTGTTCGCCAATGGTTTCCTGCAACACGGTATTACTTGGATCTTTCGCCGCAAGTTGGCAGGTGATGTGCATCGCTTCCACCCAGCCTCCGGTGAGGAGGAGCACGCTCAGGTTAGCGCGACTCTGGTTGCTCAGGTAGCTGTTGATGTCGTTGAAGTTCTTCGTTGTGAGGAGTAGCAAAGAGTCCAGGTTTTTGCTGTTGGCGGCGAGCCTACCAATTGTTTCGATTTCGAAAAACTGGCCGATGTTCAAACCCTCAGCAAGTTGCTCGATGGGCTCCAAATATTTGATCCCGTCTTGATTTTGTTCGTAGATGTTGGTGTAGCCCAAATCGGTGCCATAAACACCTAGGTTGAGCGCCATCTTATAGTTGTTGTTGTACTTCGACAGGTTGTCGGGGGAATTCAAAATTGATTTGTCGTACTTCCGTCCGGAATGTTTGAGGAGCACTGAGATTTCAATCGGGCTAGGGATTCCTTCAAGGATGCCGCGGATGAGTTCATCGTCAATCGAGTTTGCGACGGCATTCGCAGAATCAAGGCTATTTTGAAAAGCCTGGTCATCGTTGCTTTTCCCGGAGCCGCAAGCCACCAGAATGGCTGCCAAAACCCCTACTAAAACATATTTCATGGGCCGGTAATTAAGGTATTTACAAAAATAGAAAAAGGCCTGTCCTAACCAAAAAACGCGGAAATCACTCGAAAAATCAGGGTTAGGCCTACCGACCACCCACTGGGTTCACCAAACGGCGGAAGATTTCGAAATAAAGGGTGCCGTAGAATACGATGCTCATCGCCCAGATCACCCCGAGGTTGAACCAAAAAGTGTCCACCGCTGAGCCAAAAAGGTTTTTTTCAGAAAGGAAGAACGCCGCACGGTAGTTCAAAGGGCGCATTGTGTCGGGCACCTGGAATACAGGGTTGATTTGCTGGATGATTTGCCCTTTATATTCCAGCAGACGGTCTTTTACCGTCACATTTTGCACAAGGTCGGCAAGGCTCTCATTGCGGTACTGGTTTTTTTCGTCTGCTACTTTTCGCCCGTTCTTTTCTACGAATGCCATCTTCTTTTCAATGATCGCGGAGTTTTCATTGTAGACGCGCTGATAGTGGCGTTTATAGTGGTTGAAGTATGAGCTGAGTCGGATGCCGATGTCTTCCGTGTAACCGTCGGGGGTTAGCACTTGTGCCAGGTCTAACTCAGAAATCCCTTCACGGAACGGTTCAGATTGCAGGGTGTTCCGGATGATCTGCAAATCATTCATTACCTTTTTTCCCGTGCTATCGTCCTTCGTCTTGTAATTCTCGAGCACGAAGTGGTTCCGTCGAACCAATTCATCGGCGAGGTAGGCAGCCTTAAAGTCTGCATTTGCCTCCTCTCGCTCATAGTTGAAGTATTCTCGTTCGTATTGATTGTTCTTAAATTGATACACTGCCATCGCTTCGTACGCCCAACGCGAGGCCATCAAATCTGCCACGATTGGAACTTTCCCCTTGGTGCTGATCAGCGCATTCAATTTGTCGAAGTTGAATAGCAACCCACTCAAGATCATTTGAGGGATCAAGAGGAGCGGAATCATGATGTATACTGTGACCGCACTTTTGAAGGCTGACGAAATGTTTAGTCCCAAGACGTTGGCGAAACAAGAGGTGGTGAAAAGCACCAGCCAAAACGGAAGGATCATCCCTTGAACGTTGAGGAGCAAGTTGCCGATGATCACGAACATTAAAGTCTGAATAGCCGACAAGCTGAACAGGATCGTCAGTTTCGACATCAGATAGCTGTTCCAGCTCAGGTTTAGGAACGACTCTCTTCGAAGAATTTTTCGGTCGCGGATGATTTCCTCGGCGCTCACGGTGAGTCCCATGAAGAGCGCGACGATGATCGACATCAGTAAATACGCAGGGAAGTTTTCATTGAATCGAAAACTATAGCCCGTACCTCCAGGTGCACTTCGGTAGCGGATGATGAAAGCTAGAATCAATGCTAGGAGCGGAGCTTCGAGGAGGTTGATCAACAAATACTGACGGTTGCTCACTTTCGAAAGCAGGTCGCGCATGGTGAAGATCATCGCTTGCCGGATTTTACCCGGAATATTCAAAGTTCTGGGCGGTGACTCGCGCAGGTCTTCGATCTTCGCCATCTTAAAGCGTGCCTTGAACATTTCGTTCCACCCCTGCGGCGCGATCTTGCGCTTACTTGTAGGTTCGCCGTATTCATCGACAACCTTAGCTTCGATAATGTTGAAGATCTGTTCCGGGTTCACGTTACCACACGTTTCGCACTGACCTCGGTTGCTGTCGACTTGAAGTGTGGCCTTCTTGAAATAAGTGATGGCTTCGACGGGGTGGCCATAATAGGCAGGGTACCCACCAGTATCCATGATGATCATCTTATCGAACATCTTGTAGATGTCGGAAGATGGCTGGTGGATTACAACGAAAATGAGTTTCCCCTTCAGTGAAAGTTCTTTCAAAAGGTCGATCACGTTTTCCGAATCGCGTGACGACAATCCAGAGGTAGGTTCATCGAGGAACAATACCGCGGGTTCGCGAATCAATTCGAGTGCGATGTTGAGGCGTTTCCGTTGACCTCCAGAGATCGTCTTTTCCAACGGGTTGCCGACTTTGAGATCTTTCCTTTGATCGAGACCAAGGTTCTCGAGAACTTCGACGACACGTTGGTGCAACTGCTCCTCCGAATAGTTCGCGAAGCAGAGTCTCGCGTTATAGTACAGGTTTTGGTAAACGGTAAGCTCTTCAATCAAAAGATCGTCTTGTGATACATATCCGATCACGCCATTGATCTCATCCTGTTGTTCGTGAATATCGAACCCGTTGATGAGGATAGATCCTTTCGACGGCCTTTCCAACCCTGCGAGTACGTTTAGGAGTGTGGTCTTGCCTGCGCCGCTCGCACCCATGATGCCGATCAGTTTACCTGGACCTTCCGAGATGGAGACGTCGCGCAAACCAACCACTCCGTTGGGGAACCGAAACTCCTCGATATGAGCGTTGAATGAGAGTTTGGTCGTCTTGATTTCGTCATTGAAATCGGCAACCAAGTCGCTATAGTAAAGAGCGTCCCCGTTTTGAGTTTTGATCGTGCTACCGTGTGAGAAGAGGTAGCATCGATTGGGCTGCATGATAAACCCATTGAGCAAGTTGGCTTCCGTACCCAAGTAACGAGCGAAGTACATGTCTACGCTGCTGACACGCATAAACACGAGATGTCCTTCGATGTGGACATGCGCATGTTTTTGCTGCTCGGCCAATTTGGTAGGACCGGCGTTTACGACTAGGATGTCGGCGAAGTTCATTTCCGCCGGCTCCGACGAAATCACAAACGTCTCGATTAGTTTATGCTCATCTTTCACGATGTTGAAGACGTCCGATACCGTGTTGATGATTCCCATGCGCTGTGGTGAGAGCTGACTGTCGGATACGACTAGTTCCAACAACTTGACCAGGACAAGTACTTTCTGTTTTTGCTCCAGGTTGCTGTTGATCTTCTTGCAGATCGCTAGGGTCTTCTGTGCGTCCTTGACGGATGTGAGCTTGTTTTTTTGAGTCTCGGTACCTTGGGTATTGTAACCTGACCAGTTGTCGTAAAGTTCGAGGTAGCCCGGGATGGATTCTTGATCGAGTTCTTGTTGAAAGAAGTTGATGACGAATTGACGCTCATTCTCTGTGACGCCACCATCTTGTTTGGTGATGATGGCGAATAATTGGGTCAGAGCTTTGAGAATCGCTTCACTCATCTTCCGTGTCGATCAAAGCGCGCGTAGCTCAAATGGAATCGTGACCAACGACGCGAATTCTTCACCGGTTTCTTCCATGTCCTCATCTTCGTCTTGGAAACACCATACGATTTTTGAGTTGGGGATGGTTTGAAGGATGGCAAACAGGTCGAACAACGCCTTTGAAGATGCCGTATTTAGATACTCCATCTTGAACACGAATTCCGTTTTTGGATTGGGTTGCTTGGCGTACTCAGTCATCCAAGCGGCTACGGGACGATAGAACTCAACGGCTTTTTCGGAGAGCGATCGACCTGAAAACTCGAAAATCCCGGCTTCTTGGTTCAAAATGACTTGAGGAGTGTGTTCGGTTCCCTGCAGTTTGAGGACTTGCATAGATAAAAAAATGGGTGGCCTTAAAACCCGAATTTAGGGGATTTTGGTCGATTTCGGCGTGTCAATCTACCACTCAAAAAATCTAGTGTGTGTGCGGCCAAAATGACGGTTTTCCGGGCTTATTCCGTCACTTTCTGGTACATCTTGCCGTTGGGGCCAAGTTGCTGAAACTTTCGAACCGTTTCGCACCATGCAAGCGACTCCTTGGCCCCGACCGACACAATGCCACCCTTTGTTAGGTGGCGGTGAATTTTGGCGAGCACCTTTTCTTGAAGCGTCTGGTTGAAATAAATCATCACATTGCGACACAAGACTAAATCGAACATCCCATGAACGGGTCCCGTCACTAAATCGTGGCGTTCGATTTCTACGTGGTTGAAAAGTGTCGGTCGTACCACGGCGTACCCATGCCACTCGGTCAACCATGCTGTTAAGTGGTGGCGGTTACCTACTTGCCTGTAGTTTTGATCGGCGGTGGAGAGGTGTTGCATTGAAAACATTCCAGTTCGTGCGCGGCGCGTGGCATGTGCATCTAAGTCGGTCGCCCAGATGTACGAGTTCTTGATTCCGAGTTCTCTCAGCAGGATCGCCATCGAGTACACTTCTTCTCCCGATGCGACACCCGCCTGCCAAATTCGAAGTGTCTCGCCTGAACGTACCAAAGACGGGATCACCTCGTCGCGAAGAGCCACCCATAATCCTGGATCTCGGAACATCTCGGTGACAGTAACTGTGAGAGAGGAAATCAAGTCATCAAGCAACTGATGTTCTCGAGGAGCCCGATCGAGCAACTCATCGACCGTTAGTTTCCGAAGTTCAAGGAACCTTGCAATTCTACGCTTTAGTGAGGGAATTGCGTATTCATGAAACTCGTGCCCGCGATGAAGTTGAATGAGCCGGGCAAGGAGTAAAATGTCGGCGTTATCGATGTCCTGGGGTTGCAAGGCGTGCGCGGGTCAACAACGAGCGCAATAATAGCGAATGTACTATAGCTTATCGGCTTTGTCGAGGCTGTCTTTTGTGAAACCTAGTGGCAGTAGGGCCTGAACAGACGAACAGTGAACCCATCGATTGTCGGCTCCGAGCATCACCACTTGCATCGGCTCGTGTTGGCGATGTTCAAACTCAAGCATCACTTGAGCGCATGCGCCGCAGGAGGTAGCTGTTGTCAGTTCTTTGTGGTTCTTTTTGTGAGCCACCACGGCCAGTTTCTTGATCTTCTTCCCGGGATGTTGCATGGCGGCGGAATACAATGCCACTCGTTCGGCACACATGCATAGTGGATACGAAGCATTCTCCTGGTTAGCTCCCGTCACGATCGTACCATCTTCAAGTATGAGTGCGGCACCCACTTGAAATTTGGAGTAAGGGGCGTACGAATGAGCGGTTGCTTCTTTTGCCTTATGCACCAAGTACTTGGATTCCGAATCCAGTTCTTCAATCGTAGGAATGTATTCGATCATTTCTCTTTCACGTTCAGCCTTGGTGTAAGTTAGTTAAAAATTGAAGGCATCGCCACTCTTCGAATGCGCGTGCGAAATTCGTTTATATTCGAACATATTTTTGTTTGCAATGGCTTCCATTCTAATCCTTGGCGCCGGTCGTTCTTCGTCGGCCCTTATTCAGTACCTCCTGCGTTATGGAAAAAAACACAACATCAATGTCACCGTGGGGGATGTCTCCCTTGACGCAGCGCGGGAAAGGATTACAGGTCACGATTTCGGCACGGCCATCGCTTTCGATATACAAAACGTTGCGGCAAGTAAGGAGCGAATTGCTGAAGCTACACTGGTAGTTTCACTCATACCGGCTCATCTACATGTTTCGGTTGCAAAGATCTGTTTAGAAACGGGAACACATTTGCTCACGGCGAGTTACGTGTCGGATGAAATGAAGTCGTTGCACGAGCAAGCGGAAAGAAAGTCGCTGCTTTTTTTGAACGAATGCGGACTCGACCCGGGAATCGACCACATGAGTGCGATGCAAGTGATGGATCGTGTGCGTGCTTCAGGTGGACACATCCATTCGTTCGAATCATTCACCGGTGGCCTGATAGCGCCAGAGACGGATCCTCAGAACCCTTGGCGCTATAAGTTTACTTGGAACGCCCGCAACGTAGTAATGGCAGGGCAGGGAACCGCCAAGTACCTTGGAGACGGCACCTTTCAGTATATTCCCTATCAGCAACTCTTTCGACGGATTACCGCAGTCTCCGTTCCTGGTTTCGGTAGCTATGAAGGTTACGCCAACCGCGATTCATTAAAGTACATCCATGCTTATCGCTTAGATGGTGTGCAAACCATGCTTCGGGGCACGCTTCGCAATGCGGGCTTTTGTCGAGCTTGGGATGTATTCGTACAGTTAGGATGTTGCGATGATACGTACGAGATGGAACATGTGTCCACCATGACCCATAGATCCTTTATTTCATCTTTTGCAGGGACGCGAAAAGGTGAAAGTGTGCGCCAAGCCATTGCACGCGTGTGCCGGGTCGATGAAAATGGTCCCGAACTCGAGCGCTTGGCATGGTCAGGCTTTTTCAGCGAAGAACTCGTAGGGCTTTCGAAAGGAACTCCTGCTCAAATCATGGAGCACATCCTAAACAAGAAATGGAGACTTCAACCCAACGACAAGGACTTGGTGGTGATGTGGCACCGATTCGGGATTACGGACGCCGGAAAGAGTAAGACAATTGAGGCTTCGCTCGTCGCGACCGGGAAGAACTCGGTGGACACGGCGATGGCGATGACGGTCGGGTTGCCACTTGGTATCGCTGCGCGCCTGCTATTAGAGGGAAAGATTCAGGAACGTGGTGTTGTTATTCCCACGGCGTCCGAGTTGTATGAACCCGTGTTGGCCGAATTGAAAACGTTCGGCATCGAATTGATAGAAAGAGAGTACTGAATGTACCGTTATTCGTTGGGTCGGTATCCTTCGTCGACGAGCAAGTCGTAACCGGATGCAGCCGCAACGGCCAGTTGGTCGCAACGCTCGTTCTCTGGATGTCCGGCATGACCGCGGATCCAAACAAACTTGGGATTGAATTTCCGATGGAGGGGAATGTATCGTTTCCACAAGTCTGGGTTCGCTTTTTTTGCGAAGGCTTTTTTCTCCCATCCCCACAGCCATCCTTTTTCGATGGCATCCACGACATACTTTGAGTCGGAGTAAACGGTCACAGGTATACCGGTTTTCTTGATTGCCTCTAGTCCCGCGATCACAGCCATCAATTCCATTCGATTGTTGGTAGTGAGTTCGTAACCTTGGCTAAGTTCTTTCTCGTGGCCACCGAATCGAAGGATGGCACCGTATCCGCCAGGGCCCGGGTTACCTTGCGCGGCACCGTCTGTGTATAGCTTGATCATCCGCCTATGTGAACGTTATCCTTCAATATTTTTACGGCGATCGCCAACAGGATCACACCGAAGACACGCCGCAGGACGGCGAATACGGATTTTCCCAATACTCGTTCCAACCAACTGGAGGCGCGCAACACGACATAGACTATAATCAAGTTCACGACGATCCCAACCAATACATTCAACTCTGAATATACAGCACGAAGTGAAAGGATCGTGGTGAGTGTTCCGGCTCCAGCAATGAGGGGGAAAGCGAGCGGAACCACTGAGCCAGAACCCTTCGCATCTGGGTCGTCTTTTATCAGCGTAATTCCCAGGATCATTTCCATGGCCACGATAAAGATGACTATTGCACCGGCCACAGCGAATGAGGCCACATCGAGACCAAAAAGTTTTAGAATGCTCTGTCCCAAGAATAGAAACCCGACCATCAAAACGGCTGAAATGATGGTCGCTTTTTCCGCGTGTATCCGTCCTTCTCGTTTCCGGATAATGATGATAAATGGAATGGATCCGAGGATATCAATCACCGAAAACAAGATCAGCGTGACTGAGAAGATTTCTTTGATGTCGAACATCCGGCAAAAATACGTCAATTGAGGCACTTCCCGTGTTGGATGACGGCCCGGCGACAGGTATTCCATTCAACCACGATTAAAAAATAAAAAAAGGGGCCGGGCGCGGATACCCGGGCACCCTTTCAAAACAGCTTGCGCCATTTTAGTGCCTTTCGTCAAGGGGCCTTTGGCAAGTCAATGGCATCGAAGAAAACGAGTTGAATTGATCAATACCCTGCACGCTAACCCACCTCTCGATCGATCGAAATGATGAGTAAGGCCAAACGCCCCAAGGGATCCTAAATCAAGAATGAGTGATGGAGTGCAAACAGCGGCGGTTGAGAAGTCGCTATTGGCTCAACATGCAAAGTGCTTGGATGCAACCTTGCCGTGATGTGAGAGTCAAAGAAAAATTGGACGAACCCAAAATAGTCTAGATCAACGTTGACTTTTCCCTTGGATTCATCTTCCTCTTCGCTCCCCACTTCTTCGCATACAAGCGCAGTTAACAAGTTGGCGAGAAAAGGGGCGTGATCAGAATAAACAGTTTCTTGCGAGGGACAGGAATTGGAGATTGAACCAGCTTGTAAGACAGCAGGAGCAAGCAACTCGAAAGAGAAGAGCAAAACAGCGAATACCTTCGAAAGTTGCAGTGTGAGTCGCATCGATGGGGCAAAGTTCTTAATAATTCTGAATAATTCGAAGACGACTTTTGCCTTTAGCAGAAAACGATTGCAAGTGCGGCCTATAAGAGTACTTTGAGTGGGCTTTAGGTGGACTTTAGGAAAAAGCGCATCAGTTTCTGAATTTCCTTCCGCTTCAGGGCCGGGAAATTGGCAATCCGGAAGGTGGTTCCCTTCAGGTTTCCGTATCCATCGCCGAGCAGAAACCCAGCCTTCTTGGCTTGGGTCTTGAGCGCCCCGATGTCGCCACCTTTCGTCGTGACGGCGACAACCGTGAACGACCGCGCTGCGGCATTGTGGATGAGTGGTTGCAACTGTTGGTTGACCTCCAAAAGCTTCGTCCACGCCTGAAATCGTTCTACCGTTTTTTCGTGCACCAACTCAATTGCATCTTGGTCTTTCAAAACCCTCATGAGCAAGTACACGGCAAGGACGTTTGGGGTACACGAGGTCTGCCATTTTTCTTCCATCGCTTTCAACAGAGTAACGCTATTGTAGTGACTCGCTTCACCCAACACCGCGGACCGCTCGATGGCACGTGGGGAACAAATCATCAATGCAAGTCCCGCCGGTAGCCCAAAACACTTTTGAACAGAGGCAAACCAAATGTCTGCCGTGGTGAAGTCAAGTTCGATTCCCGCCATGGATGAGGTGGCGTCGACTGCAACGAGATGCTGGGGATGTTTTAGTTTGATCTCTTCGATGCGGGACACTGCAACTTGCGTTCCGTTGGAAGTCTCATTTTGTGTGATCGCGATCAAATCGCCAGTTGTGAAGGTATACTTGGCAACATCGAGGAGTTCCTCCCGATCAAAGACATGGGCCGATGCCGAGGGATTGATCTTTTTGGTATAATCAAACCATTTCTCACCAAAGGCACCGTTAAAAATATGGTGACTTTCTTTCGATAACGACTGAGCAATGACTTCCCAGCATTCCGTTGCAGAGGAAAGGAAGAACACGTGGTAGTCGGCAGGCACGTGAAGTTTTTGGCGCAACAGTCCAACGGTCTTCTCGTACAGCTTCATAAACTCATCGCTTCGATGGTTGAGGCTGAGAATTCCCTTGCGGTGAGCCGCCTTTACATAACGAGGAACTTCGTCGTAGACACGCGATGGACCTGGATAAAATGAAATCATGACTTTGAAACGTAAACGCTTTGTGCGTGTTACTTCTGACGTGTGAGGAAGCCGATTGCCATTGCGTACCCCTCGAGTCCGAAACCCGTAATAAGTCCCGCGCACTTTGAAGTAATCAGGCTCTTATGACGAAATTCTTCGCGCGCGTACACATTGGAAATATGAACTTCTACCACCGGCGCTTGAATGGCGCCAATCGCATCGTGTATAGCCACCGAGGTGTGGGTGTAGGCACCTGCGTTTAAGACCACGCCATCGAACGAGAAACCAACTTCATGAAGCTTATTGACTAATTCTCCCTCCACGTTGGATTGAAAATATTCAATCTCAACGCCCGCGAACCGCTTCCTCAATTCTGGCAGAAACTCTTCGAATCCGGTTTTGCCATACACGGTCGGTTCGCGTTTGCCCAACAAGTTCAGGTTCGGTCCGTTGATGATTTGGATCTTCATATCGTGAGGTCGTCAGTGACTCGAAATTAACTATTTTGGCGGGGAACTCATGGGATGCCGTTGAATTGGAATAGCTACATCAAGCAGTTTTCGAACTACCTGAAGCTGGAACGATCGCTTTCGGTCAATTCCGTCGAGGCTTACGTTCGTGATGTGGAGAAGTTAAGCCAGTACATGGCCATGAAGGAACCGGAGCAAAGTCCCGCAAAGGTGACGACAAAGCAACTCCAAGGATTTATCGAGTATGTGAACGAACTCGGGATGAGTGCTTACAGTCAAGCCCGAATCTTGTCAGGCATCAAGTCGTTCTACAAGTTTTTGATGGTGGAGGAACTCGTCGAGAACGATCCCACCGCACTACTCGAAGGGCCGAAGCTTGGGCGAAAGTTACCCGACACGCTCGACTACCCGGAGATCGTGAGTTTGCTCGAGGCCATCGATCTATCCAAACCGGAGGGAGCCCGGAACCGAGCGATGCTTGAGGTCCTGTACAGCTCTGGTCTCCGGGTGTCCGAACTGGTGGAACTACGAATGGGGAATGTGTACTTCGACATTGGTTTTCTTAGGGTCATTGGAAAAGGAAATAAGGAGCGGCTGGTTCCATGCGGTAAGGATGCACTCAAGTTCTTGAAATCCTATATCGAGGATATCCGCGTCCACGTCCCCATCCAGAAGGGCTTCGAGAGCTACGTGTTCTTAAATAGGAGAGGGCGCAAACTTACCAGGGTGATGGTGTTCATGATCATTAAAGACTTAGCGGCTCGAATTGGTCTCAAAAAGTCGATTAGTCCTCACACGTTCCGTCATTCATTCGCCACCCACCTCATCGAAGGCGGCGCCGATCTTCGGGCAGTGCAAGAGATGCTTGGGCATGAATCAATCACCACGACGGAAATTTATACCCACCTCGATCGCGATTATCTACGCCAAGTCATTAATGAGTTCCATCCTCGACGCTAGCTGCGACCAAACCGAGGTTAAAATGCGATGAGAATTTTCAAGGAGAAGCGATGGCAAATCGCTAAATTCATTTGGTCTTAGATTGGATCATTTCATCGGGGCGAATTACTTACCTTTGTTGTATGCGGAAATCATTCATTTTACTGGGTGCCCTACTGTTGGCGGCGGCCCAGTTGCTGGGTCAGGATATTTCGGCGGAGTTTGATAAGACCCGCGACTTCACAGTGTATAAGACTTTCGCGCTTGGTGAGGGTGAAATCATTACTCCGAAGGATCGCCGCAAGATCGACGATGCGAAACTACACAAATGGGTGCGCGATGCCATTGCAGAAGAACTCAAAGAGAAGGGACTCGTTCAACTTGATTCCGGCGCGGATTTAACTGTGAGCTATATCATAGGATCGCTTGAACGCAGCAACTTAGCCAGCAATGTGACTGGAGGCATTGGCGCTGGAGTTGTCATGAACGACTATGAGCAAAGCAGCTTTGTGATCGATATGAACGACCGCAATGGCTACCTCGTATGGCGCGTGAATGGCGTTACCTCGACAGATGCTCCAAATGCCAGTCAGATGATCAAAGAAGTTGTTGCGAAAGGCTTCAAGAAGTTTTCGATCAAACCTAAGAAGAAGAAAAAATAGTAATGTATCGCCTCTTCATCCGGCCGTTGCTGTTCCTGTTCGACCCGGAGGCAATTCACCACTTCACGTTTAGAGTTCTCAAGATCGTTGGCGCGGTGCCCGGGGCAAAGTCGATCTTGCGTGCGATTTATTCGGTTCAGGAACCGCGCCTCGGCAAGACTCTATTTGGAATTCATTTCCCGAATCCTGTTGGACTTGCTGCCGGTTTTGACAAAGATGCCCGACTCATCGACGAACTTGGAGCGCTTGGATTCGGATTCATTGAAATCGGGACCGTGACACCGAAAGCACAACCAGGTAACGACAAACCGAGGCTCTTCCGTTTGCCGAAAGATCAAGCGATCATTAATAGGATGGGCTTCAATAACCAAGGAGCTCCGGCGGCGACCGAACGACTGAAGCGACGGAAATCGAAGGTCGTCGTGGGCGGCAACATTGGTAAAAATAAAGTTACCCCCAACGAACAAGCGGCAGATGACTATCGCCTGTGTTTTGAAACGCTATATCCGTTTGTGGATTACTTCGTCGTCAACGTTAGTTCCCCGAACACACCGGGACTTCGTGATTTGCAGGAAAAGGAACCGCTTAAGAGGCTCTTGTTAGATGTAAAGCGGTTGAGTCAATCGAAGCCAAAACCCAAGCCAGTTTTGTTGAAGATTGCTCCAGACTTGACATTGACCCAGTTGGACGACATCGTTGAGATATTGAAAGAGTCGGGTACCGATGGTGTGATTGCAACCAACACCACAATCTCGCGTGAAGGTCTTCAGACATCGAAAAGTGAGGTGGACCAAATCGGTTTGGGCGGTCTCAGCGGCCGTCCGCTCACCGGTCGATCAACGGAGGTGATTGCATACCTTCGCGCCAAACTTGGAGCAGCCTACCCAATCATCGGTGTAGGGGGAATCATGTCGCCGACTGACGCCATCGAAAAACTACGCGCCGGTGCAGACCTGATTCAAATCTACACCGGCTTTATCTACGAAGGCCCGGGTTTTGTTAGACGAATCCTTCAGGCGATCCAACGATCAACGAACTAACGATCTAACGAAAAAACGCCCTTACTCCTTGATCCCCGCCAGATCGACCATGAACGCATACTCCTGGGCGATTTCCCTGAAACTCTTGAACCGTCCAGTCGTACCGCCGTGGCCTGTCTCCATGTTGGTGCGGAGATAGATCTTGTTGTTGTCGGTCTTCAGTTCGCGAAGCTTGGCTACCCATTTCGCTGGTTCCCAGTATTGAACTTGGCTGTCATGCAAACCAGTGGTGACCAGCATGTTTGGATAGTTTTGAGGCTTCACCTGATCATATGGAGAATACTCGAGCATGTACATGTACGATTCCGGATTTTCGGGATTGCCCCACTCATCGAATTCGCCGGTAGTGAGCGGAATGTCCTTATCCAACATTGTCGTGATGACGTCGACGAAAGGCACCTTGGCGACTACGCCTTTATAGAGATCAGGTCGCATATTTACAACCGCACCCATGAGTAGACCTCCCGCGCTTCCGCCCATCGCGAAAAGTTTTTGGGGATTCGTGTATTTCTCTGAAATCAAGAACTCGCTGCAGTTAATAAAATCGGTGAATGTATTTTTCTTGTTGAACATCTTTCCGTCTTCATACCATTCGCGGCCCATTTCTTGACCTCCGCGGATGTGAGCAATCGCGTATACAAATCCACGATCGAGCAGACTGAGACGTGAAATTGAGAAGGTCGGATCGGTGCTGGACCCGTACGAGCCGTAGCCATAAATCAGCGTTGGGTTTTCACCATTCTTTTGGAGTCCCTTCTTGTATACAATCGACATGGGAATTTCTGTTCCATCGGCAGCAGTTGCCCAGAGTCGCTCGGTCTGATAGTTTTCCGGGTTGTAACCTCCCACGACTTCCGTCTGTTTTTTTAACACGCGCTCTTTCGTCTTCATGTTATAGTCGTAAGTAGAGTTCGGCGTCGTGAGCGAGGTATAACCATACCTGAGCCAATCGGTATCAAATTCTTCATTGATAGATGGATACACGGTATAAGCTGCTTCCCCAAAGTTGAGATAATGTTTCTTGCCAGTTGTCTGATCGATGATTTGCATCAGCGTGTTCGCCTTTGCACGCTCGCTGAGAACAATGTAGTCTTTGAAGATTTCAATCCCGGCCAAAAGGGTGTCGGCGCGGTGCGCGATTTTTTCTCTCCAGTTCTCCTTTCCGGTCTTGCTATCCGGTGTCTCCATCAAACGAAAATTCTTGGCCTCAAGGTTGGTGACCACGTAGAACTTGTCTTTATAGTGATCAATCGAATACTCAAGTCCGCGTTCACGCTTCGTGAAGTTCGTAAACTTGCCGAGCGGATTGCTTGCGTTCAACACTTGGTAGTCGTTCGTAAGCGTGCTGCCCGACCATATCACGAGGAATTTGCCAGATTTGGTCTTGTAGATACCAGTATAGAAGGTGTCATCCGTCTCTTCGTACACGTTCACGTCATCTTTGGGCTTCGCGCCTAGCTGGTGACGCACAATCCAACGTGATCGAAGTGTCAACGAGTCTTTGCGAGTATAGAAGAACGTCTTGTTGTCATTGGCCCAGGTGATATCTCCTTCGGTGTTCGCGATTGGGGTATCAATGATCTTTCCTGTCTTTAAATCCTTGATGTAAATCGTGTACCTTCTGCGGCTTACGCTATCTTCCGCAAAAGCTAGCAGCCTGTTGTCATCGCTTACGTCCAAACCAGTGATCGAATAGTAGTCGTGTCCCTTGGCCATTTCCGGAACGTTCAACAGGATTTCCTCAGGAGCAGTTAGCTCGCCTTTCTTCCGGCAGTAAATTGGGTACTCCTGACCTTGTTCAAAGCGGGTGTAGTACCAATACCCGTTTTTCTTATAGGGAACGGATTCGTCTGTTTGCTTGATGCGACCGATGATCTCGTTGTAAATCTTTTCCTGCAATTGTTCGGTGTGCTTCATTTCCGACTTGAGGTAGTCGTTCTCGGCCGTCAAGTAATTGATCACTTTGGTGGTTTGCTCGTCTTTCTGCTCCGAGTTTTTCTGCGCGTCCGTCAGCTTCATCCAATAGTAATTGTCGACTCGGTTCCCACCGTTTTCTTTAAACTCATGTGGGACTTTTTCCGCCACGGGCGGAGATGTGGCATTGGCGAGCGACTCTTCTTTTGTCGCCGGTTGGCATGCGACAAGGATTGCGGCGGAGGCAACGGCAAAACTCAGGCTTTTCAAGATGGAAGTATTCATGCAGGAATCGGTTTTTGAGACGGCTAAAGTAGCAACACGCCCTCCATAAAAAAGGAACGGGCACCAAAAAATGTGGCACCCGTGTGAGGTATCCCTTATCTGGGATTAAAATGACTTGACGTAACTCAAGGTAATCACCGACGACTTGTTTTTTTGAGCGTTCTTGCTGCCGGGGGCACTCATATCCACCAAGCCGAGGCTGTATCGGTAGTCCAGCAGCAGACTCCCGGCGAAGAGTGTGTATTCGAGTCCTGCGCCGAAGTTGGGTCCGAAATCCGCCCGTTTTTCCCCTGAAAACACGTAGTTCTCCGTGATTTTAGAATCGAAAATCTTTGTCTCGTATTTCGCATTCAACCAGCGAGAAACATATAGTCCTCCGGCGGCATGAGCCTTTAAGTTTTCCAACTTCGAACTAATCTTAGGTAGGTAAAACGAATAACGAAACGTGATCGGTACTTCGATGAATGTACTCGTGAACTTGTCGTAACACTGATTGCAGATTTGGTGATTGTAACCCTTTTGTACGTACAGCAAGTCTGCTTGTAACGCAATGTTTTTACCGAGGGTATTCATGACTACCAACCCCGCCGCAAGTCCACCCTTATTTGCTTTGGTGTACTTGGTGCTCACCGAATAATCAGCTAGCGACACACCCGTTTTTAACCCAACGCTGAATTGCGCCGATGCCAATGTCGAAATCAATACAAAGGCGAAAGTTGCTAAGCTCTTCATAATGTTTCGGGGATTAAAACGTAACGAATCTGCGAAGGTCCGGCTTTCGAGCTGTTGCGGTTGAGTACGAGGACCAACTGTCGCAAATCGAATGACTCAATAATGTAGTTCTCCTCGGGCGAAATGTTCGGTTGCAATACCAGGACCGTCTCCCCACTGGCGAGCGACCATGAACCACTGTCGGCGAAACCTGCAGGCTGACTCCTTTCGTATGCACCTTGCGGTTGAAGGTTCAGTCGATACGCCGCGTAACTGGTTGGCTCTTGCCGTGCATTGTCGATATATACTTCTTTGACAACCCATACCGCTTCCAATACATCAGCTTTGCTACTGCAGTCCTCGAGCGAAGGAACGCACGCTGTTGCGGTAAATAGAATAAGTGTGAAAAGTCGCTTCATGCTACTTCGTCATTTTTATGGAAATCAATTCGTGATTCTTCTGGATGCGCACGATGTAAATGCCATGCGCGATGGCCGACACGTCGTTATCACCGGGATTTAACTTGAGTAGTTGTCGTCCGGCAAAGTCGTATACCGTGCCTTCTTCCACGTCGGCACTCAGAGTCAACACATGCTGGAATGGATTTGGGTACACTAGGTTCGCCGGCGCCACGTCGCCCACACCTGTCACCAAGTTCACGAAGTTGTCGGAAGTCGACACACAATCCGAGAAATCCGTAACCGACACTTTATAGACTCCGTATTGAAACGGGTTGTACGTCAAGAATTGCTTTGTGCCACCAGGAATGGCGACGTCGCTATAATACCATTGATATAATTTCGCAGGCGAAGAAACCAGCACATTAGCGCCCACCGAAATAACGGGTTTCTCTGCGCCAGTCGTTACCACGAAGTCGTCGGAGGAGGCGCTCTTACAACCTGATGCATTAATTACTTTGACCGAGTAAGATCCATTGGTTGTTACATTGATGGCTTGGGACGTGCCACCGGTCGACCATTCGTAACCAGCATAACCTGCCGGTGCCGTGAGGGTGAGCTGGTCCCCGGCCGAACACAGTTTGCTCTTCGGACTATCAATCACAGGTTTGGGTACACTTCCCGCAGTAATCACGACTGGATCAGAGGCGAGGCTGTTACAACCATTCGCATCTTGAACGATGAGCGAGTAAGATCCTGTAAAAGTCACCGTGATGTTTTGTGTGCTCTCACCGCTCGACCAATTGTATGCAGCGAATCCAGCCGGACCAGAAATGGTAATCTGATTTTGACCACACAACGTATTCCCCGGCGCAGAAATGGTCGGCTTGGAAATCGGTGTGATCGTAGCGGCAGCCGCGGTTCTTGCACTCACACATCCGTTGGCGTTCGCGAGAGCGGCATAAAAGGTAGTCGTCGCAAAAATGACCGGTGTTTGGAAAGTGCTGTTCACCTCGCCAGCAATCGGCTGCGGTGCCGTCGGGGAATCGAACCAGCGATAGAAACCATTTGCACCACCGGATGCGGTGAGTGTAAAGCTTGCTCCTTTGCAAGCAGTCGCCCCGGATGTCGTGGGAGCCGCTGGTGCACTCGAGGTTGTCAGCGTTACTTGGTTGGTAAACTTGTCGGAGGCGTTGTCTCCTGAAACTTTGCATCGGTAGATCGTTCCATTCAACGCAGGTGTGATGTTCGAAATGGCCAGCGAACTCGTCGCAACACCTGAATAGGTGCCGTTTGCAGCAATGTTATCAAATGTGCTTGTGCTTGTGTTGAATACTTGCCATGTGTAAACCAAGTTATTGGCTCCAGATGCACTTGCACTTAACGTCGTGTTGCTATCCTCGCAAGCGGTTACGTTGTTCGGCTGCTGTGTGATCGAAATACTTGGACCTAGTGGCACTTGATTTTTGAAAACCGTAATCGCGTTCGCGGTGGCGCGTGTCACAGCAATATCGGGTCGCGAGTCGCCATCGAAGTCACCAACTGCGATCAAGCGAGGTGAACTAGCCACGGTGTAGTCCACCTTGGCACCAAAACTCGACGCGGTCAATGTTCCAACAGTGCTCAAATTTCTGAATACCGAGAAGGAGTTAGCACCTGTGCCCCAGTTGGCAACCACGATGTCAACTTTGCCATCGCCATCCAAGTCGTCCACGACTACCTCTGTCGGCGTATTGCCAGCGGTGAAGTCTTGTCGTGAAAACGTGATCGTTGAACCAACGGTGGTGTTCCTGAAAACTGAAATAGTCGGGGACACAGCAACGGCATTGGTCACTACAAAATCCGGTTTGCCATCATAATCGAAATCGGCCACGGCGATCCCAGCCGGGGTGCTCAGCCCAGTTATGTTCGTCGGGCTATTAAAAAGAGCGGACGACAACGGAAGTTGAAGTTGCTTATTCTGGAAGACCGAAATGGAGTTGGCAGTCGGATTGGTGGTAACAACGTCGTTGAAGCCATCACCATCGAAGTCGGCGGCCACCAGTCCTCCCGCCGACGAGGGTTTGGTGAAGGGCACGTTTGGAAGGAGACTCGGAGTGATGGCCGAGTATGCAGCAAAGTCCCCGATCTTGGTTTGATTTCCGTTTACATAAAGACTTGAAGCCGAATTGCCAGTACCAATGAGGTCGATTTTCCCATCGTTGTTCAGGTCCCGGAACGTCATCCTTACGTACGACGGGTTGGCGCCATCGCGGGTGAGAAAGGGACCAAAGGCAATAGGATTGGGAAGCACGTTGCTACTAATGTTGCGTGTAATCGTCAAGTTCACGGCCAGATCAACCAACCCATCTCCCTCTACATCTCCTTTTCGAATTAAGCTTCCTGTGGTACCGGCACTTGTCGTAGCCGCAAACGTATTGGCATCGAGCGTTCCCACCGTTCCGATGTTGCGAAGAATCGCCATCGAGGTTCCACCATCCGTAACAATATCAACTTTACCATCTGCATCGAAGTCGCCCACCTGCAAGCCATTGGTGCCGCCCGTCGCGCGATCGAATGCTTGCACGAACGAACCTCCCGCAAAATCCGACCCGCCAGAAAACGTGGGTGTAAAAAAGTCCTTGCTGTAGATCGTGTAACCGCTGATTGCCACCGACACTTGATCGTAAGATGCCCCTACAGGCACAGTTACTTCCAACGAGGTGGCCGTTGCATTCGTAATCGTCGCCTTCGCGTTTCCAAAATAGACCACTTGATCGGTCGCAGTCGCACTGAAGTTTGATCCTGTGATTGTCACCGTCGAACCGGGAGCAGCAGCTTTCGGAGAAACGTTTGTGATGGTCGGTGGCGCTGTCGCGATATTCTTCACGATCGCGACGTTGACAAACGAGGCATTGTTGGAGACAATATCCGGACGTCCATCCAAGTCGAAGTCGGCGATATCAAGTTTTGTCGTTGAATAGCCGCCACCATCGATCGTTACGAACGGACGAAACGACCCGGAGTTGAGTTGTCCATCGACCGAAACATTTTGATACACAATCACGCTGTTATTTGATGATGAAACGATGTCTGGTTTACCGTCACCATTCATGTCCGCGATCTTAGCCGTATTGATCGCTCCCGTAATGGTAAATACAGGTTGAAATGTCGCGATCGAGAGATTTCCCGGAGTCGAATTATTCTTAAAGATCCGAATCCCTCCCGTGGAGCAAACGAGATCAGGTTTCCCGTCATTGTCAAGATCGGCGACACTTGAGTTGAGGTATCCCGGCGTCAAGTCAAAAGGAGCGTCAAAACTTAAGGCACCTGGTGTCGACGTATTTCTGAAAATACGAACTGCCGTCTCAACGAATTCGAGAACGTCTAGCTTACCATCTCCATCCATGTCGGCAGTTTCATAACTCGCACCACACGAGTTGGCGCCACTCAATGAGAACGATGTAGTGAAGCGTACGTCACCGGGGATGCTGATGTTCAACATAATGTACACCGGGTTCGCGCCGCAACTACTTCCCCAACCAATGATCTCCGGTCGTCCATCGCCATCTAGGTCTGCGGCATGTGCCGCGCTCGCAGTGTATGGTGGCAACGTCACGTCGACCGACGAACCAAACGAAGCAGCCGTAATCGGGCCCGACGTATATTTATTGGGCATCACGACCACGCGCCCTTGATCTGGACTATCTCGAATGGCCATGTATATGTCAATCTTGCCATCACCATCGAGGTCCGCCGTGCCCACGTCCGCATACTGAAATGCTGCCGATGGCGCAAAATCTTGTCTCGTGCCAAATGAAGTTCCATCCAACTTCCCCTGCGTCGTAAGGTTCTCGTACAATGACACAGTGCCGTTGTCGGACAAAATCAACTCCGGTTTTCCATCACCGTTGATGTCGCCATGAGTCATGTTCGCGCTCGTCCGATTCATTGATAAATACGGGGCGAAAGAGCTTGCAATGAGTGTCGTGCCTCCACCACTCGGGAACTTCGGGATGAAATTCTTTTGCGACGCCCCAGCCAACCCCGTCGCAGCGTTTAGCACGCGAATCTGATCAAGGTCAGCGCCAAATGGAACTTGCACCACGATCTGTGTCGCACTCGCAGACTGAATTGCTCCCTTCACACCTCCAAAGAAAACAATGTTGTCTGCTGCACTCGAGCCAAATCCTGTTCCCGTAATCGTGACATTACTTCCCGGTGCCGTCGAGATCGGCGCAAATGAACTGATGATCGGTGCCGCCGCGCTTGGTGGGTGTACGCCTAACACGACGTTGTCAATTCCCCCCACAACGTTGATCGTTAAGGTCTTGAACTGCATATAAATCCGAATGCTAGTCAAATTACTCAGCACAGAAATGACGTAGTCCCGCGTAGCGGTAAGACCTCCAATGCTTCCCTGCTTCCAGTTCGCTGTCTCATCCAGCGGTATTGAGAAGTGTGTCCAACCAGGGGCGGTGGCCGGCAAGCTTGAAAGATTTAGAAAGATCGCTTGGTTTCCATTCGAAAGTACGAGGTCTCCCGACGAGCTGTGGGTTGGCGTCGCGGCAGAAGTTTGAAGGTCAAATGAAAGCACTTCACCGTACGAAGTATACGCACGGTTCCCTAAGAACTTAGCGGGCGCAAACCAGAAGCGTTCGTTTCCATTCGCAATCACGGCCGATAAGTAACCGCCAGGGTTACCACCCGACGCATTCAACGCGGGTGCAAACGATGAGAATTGGCTTTGGTCAGCGACAATCCAACCTTCATCAGAGCTGCTGAAGTCACTCACAATTTGAGCATTCGCGGAAAGCGATGACAAAACACAAACGACAAACGCAAGGGTGTAAGATGAACGCATGTCTATAAGTATAAATAGGTGCGATAAATCGATTTATCAAGTCTCGTTCTAAAGCCATCAGAATCGGGGAGGGCCGATGGCCGAGGTGGATCGTTAAGCCACCGAGCGAAATCTACTCATTCCACGCCAACCAGAGGTGGCGTAGATATTACCATTTCAGTGACAACTCGTGCTAGAAATTGGTCAATGAACGCTCGTGGAAATCAAGAACGCCCATGCGAAGACCGAGTGTAATTTCGTGAGTGGTAAACTGAGCCCCAACCGACTTTTGTGTCGGGAGCTCGAAAACGTAACCCAGTTTTAGTTTCTCACCCAACATCGTCTGCAGCAGAACACCGTATGTGTTCAGGTTTCGTGTGAACACACCAATAGTGTGAACGAGATTCAAGTTGATGTTGAACGCGACGTCGGCAGACAATGGTGCTCCAGCCACACCACGCAACAGGACAGACGGTTTCAGGCGAAGACGCTCGTTCACAATGTGAACATAAGATCCAAACAAGTAGAAATGTTGGTTGTAGAGGTTGAACTGCTGGCTTCCTGAATTCACTTTCGACGGAAGCAAGCGAGGTACCGACAACCCTACGATGAATTTCTCACCCATCAATGTAACACCCGTTCCCAAGTTTACACTTGATGTACGGGTCACTCCTTCCGGGAAGGCCGCATCGCCTTGATCGCGAATCCGCAGTGAGTTGTTGTCAGTTTTGAATCCAAGCACACCACCTTGCATCCCGAAACTGAAGACGGTATTGTTTTGAAGCTTTAGCTTGTAGGCAAACACCGCATTGAACTCGGTGATGTTCGTATTGCCAATCCGATCTTGCAGGATCGACGCGCCAGCACCCACCTTATTGTCAACCAACGATACGTGACCGTTCAAGTTGAGCGTCTGCGGTGATGCATCTAATCCCATCCATTGCATGCGATACCCAGCATTCACCATCAGGTTGTTGTTGATGCCCGCATAAGATGGGTTAATCAACATCGGATTGGTTAGATATTGCGCGTAGATCGGATCTTGCTGTGCGCGCAACGATGTCGCCACGCAAATGGCCAGCACAAAGAGTAAAGAGAATCTCATGGACAGGGGTTCGGTGGTCGGGTATAGACAAATATCGTAAGTCCTCGCGTCATTTCGTGTACCCTAAATCCACTACCTAGGCACCATTTATCAACTTTTTTTGAACGCCCGACCTAGACCAAACCCTCCCAAATTCAATCAAACTGACGTCCCAAATGGGGTTTCTTTTGACGGCAAAGGAGCTTATTGGTTAGTTAGTAAGACATTTCCATATCAAGTAATACTTTAAGTAAAATTTGCGCTATTTCGTTGATAGTCACCCAATAACACGCTCGCCGCAATCGTTATTTGGCCAATTTTTAACTAGCTTTACTCTACTTTTTAAACTTTAGATGGCAGAAAACACCTACAAGTCCAACACTTTTAAAAAACCCGAAAAAGAGAAGAAAAGCAGAAGCTCAAAATCGCAAGGCAAATTCAGCTTCGCCTTTCTGAAGGACCCAAGATTCAGGCTAGCGATAGGATTTTTCCTCATCATTTTTTCAGTCTACCTGTTTGTCGCCTTCGTCTCTTACTTGTTCACCGGCAAGGCCGACCAAAGCGTCATCGAATCGCTTCAAGCAGGCGGGGCGATTGAATCGGGTTTAGAAACGGAAAACTGGCTGGGGCTTTACGGAGCCCTCACTTCGCACTATCTCGTATTTAGATGGTTGGGGATTTCAGCGTTCGCAATTCCTCCATTGCTCTTCCTCCTTGGGTTTAGAATGGTCTTTCAACGGGAGTTGCTGCCCATCTTCTCGGTGTTCACCTTATCGGTCTTCGCCGGACTCTGGCTTTCACTCTTACTTGGATATCTCACCCATAGCATATCAGGTGTCACAGAAGTGAGTTTCTTAAGTGGTGGCCTCGGCTACCAGATGGCCCGCATCTTTTCAGGTCTCTTCGGCTGGGGAACGTTTCTGTTCTTAGTGCTTTCCTTGTTCGTATTTATTATCTATTTCTATAACGTTACCGCAATCAATGCCTTCCAGCCACGTGTCGCGAACCCCGACGCAATAGCGGACGAAAGCACTCCGTCTGAGTATACCGACGAGCGGGACAAGTGGGTCGATCCCAAAAACGAAATGACCGTTCCCGAGCCAGTCGCTGTAAAGCCTCCAGTGCTCGACGAAGAACTCTTCACCGAACCAGTTAAACTGGAACTCGATGTCCAAAAACCCGAGACCAAGAAGGAAAAAGTAGAGCCCTCGTTCTCGATTGAAGAACCGAAGTCCGATACAGATGTGCTCGCCGAACAGCTCGTGGAAGAGAAAGGTGTGTACGACCCGACACTCGACCTCAGCACGTATCGTTTCCCACCCCTCGAACTCCTCAACGAGTACGACATGGGTAAAGTACAGGTGACGCAAGAGGAGCTCAATCAAAATAAGGATAAGATCATCGCGACACTGGTCAACTTCAAGATCAGCATTCAAAGCATCAAGGCTACGATTGGTCCTACGGTCACGCTTTATGAAATTGTGCCGGACGCAGGTATCAAGATTTCAAGAATTAAGAACTTGGAAGACGATATCGCCTTGAGTTTGGCGGCGCTCGGTATCCGCATCATCGCGCCAATCCCCGGTAAGGGTACGATTGGTATTGAAGTGCCAAACAAGAACCGCGAAATGGTGAGCATCCGCTCGGTCTTAAGCACTGGCGCTTTCCAAAAGACAGATAAGGAACTTCCGATCGCGATCGGGAAGACAATTAGCAACGAAGTCTTGGTGATCGACTTAGCGAAAATGCCACACTTGCTGGTGGCAGGCGCTACTGGCCAAGGGAAGTCGGTTGGGTTGAACGTGATCTTGGCGTCACTGCTTTACAAGCGCCATCCTTCACAGTTGAAGTTCGTGTTGGTCGACCCGAAGAAAGTCGAGATGTCGCTGTTCAGCAAGATTGAACGCCATTACCTCGCCAAGTTGCCCAACAGCGAGGAAGCGATCATCACCGATACACGCAAGGTTGTTCATACTTTGAACTCACTTTGCATCGAGATGGAGAACCGATACGAGATCCTGAAAGATGCCGGTACCAAGAACCTGAAAGAATACAACGCGAAGTTTGCAGCCCGGAAACTCAATCCAAATGAAGGCCACAGGTACCTGCCTTATATCGTATTGGTGATCGACGAGTTGGCAGACTTGATGATGACTGCCGGAAAAGAAGTAGAAACTCCGATTGCAAGGTTGGCGCAGTTGGCGCGTGCCATCGGTATTCACTTGGTCGTTGCTACCCAGCGTCCATCTGTGAACGTCATCACCGGTGTGATTAAAGCCAACTTCCCAGCACGTCTCTCTTTCCGAGTAACGGCGAAGGTTGACTCGCGGACCATCTTAGATGCAGGTGGGGCGGATCAATTGATCGGCATGGGCGATATGCTCCTGTCTTCGGGCTCAGACATTATCCGATTGCAGTGTCCCTTTATCGACACGCCTGAGATTGAAAAGATCGTGGACTTCATCAGCTTGCAACGAGGTTACGATTCAGCCTACCTACTTCCTGAATTCGAGGGTGAAGACGAAGGTGGCGTAGCCGAGATCGACTTGTCGGAACGCGATGCCTTCTTCGAAGATGCAGCACGCTTGATCGTGCGCCACCAACAAGGAAGTACTTCGCTCATTCAACGTAAGATGAAGTTGGGTTACAACCGTGCAGGACGCCTGATTGACCAGCTGGAAGCTGCAGGAATTGTGGGACCTTTCGAAGGTTCGAAAGCGCGAGAAGTGCTCGTGAAGGACGAGCTCAGTTTGGAACAATTATTGAATGATTTGAAGGAAAAACACGGACATTCGTAAATTTGCCTTCTCCAAACCATGAAAAAACCTCTTCTCGCCCTCGTTTTCGCGATTATTTCCGTCGCCGCTTGGGCACAATACGATCCAAAGGCACTCGAAACCCTCGATGCCATGAGCAAGAAATACAAGAGCATTGAAGCCTTCGAAGCAAACATCGTTTGCACGATGACCAATGAAATCGACAAGGTCAACGAAGAATTCAAAGGCAAAATCACGGTAAAAGGCGACAAATTCCGCCTCGTGCTCCCCGAGCAGGAAGTCATCAACAACGGGGCAACTCAGTGGACCTACCTCCCGGAAGCAAAGGAAGTCAACATTGACACGTACGACCCGAACTCCGACGACGTCAACCCGACGAAAATCCTCGACATGTATAAGAAAGGCTACAAGTATCTATACATAGCCGACAAAACCGAAGGTGGTGTGGTGTGTGAGGAAATCGACCTCGTTCCGGAGAAAAAAGATGCACAGTACTTCAAGATCAAGATGATGATCAACAAGAAGGACAAGAGCATCCAAAGCTGGACGATGTTCAACCGCGCAGGTGATCGTTACAAGTATACCATCACGAAGTTCAACCCAGGTGCGAAGGTTGAGGACTCCTACTTCACATTCGATCCGAAGAAGTACCCAGACGTAGCAATCAACGACTTGCGATAGTCTTCCCCGAAAATATTCATGACTCGTTCGGAACTGGTCGCGCAGATTAAGAAGAAAGGTTCTTACCTGTGCGTTGGTCTCGATACCGATTTAGCAAAGATTCCCAAGCATTTGCTTTCCGAACGAGATCCGATCTTCGAATTCAATAAGCAAATCATCGACGCCACAGTCGATCATTGTGTCGCCTACAAACCCAACGTGGCCTTTTACGAGGCACTTGGGCCCAAGGGTTGGGAGAGCCTTGCCAAGACGGTCGAATACATCCCCAAGGAGTGCTTCACGATCGCCGATGCAAAACGAGGTGATATCGGAAATACTTCGACGCTCTACGCCAAGGCATTTTTTTCTGAAATGGATTTTGACTCGATCACGGTGGCCCCTTATATGGGCCGCGATTCGGTCGAGCCTTTCTTGAAGTTCGAAGGGAAATGGGTGATTTTGTTGGCACACACATCCAACCCCGGGAGTGCCGATTTTCAATTGATTACAACCGCGCAAGGTCGATCGCTTTATGAAGAGGTGATTCATGTGTCGAAGCAATGGTCGACTCCCGCCAATTTGATGTACGTAGTTGGAGCAACACATGCGGATCGGATGGAACAAATTCGATCGCTGGCACCAGAGCATTTTTTCCTCGTGCCTGGTGTCGGTGCACAAGGTGGCGACCTCGAGCAGGTGTCAAAGTTTGGACTGAACCGTGATATTGGACTGCTGGTGAACGCTGCTCGCTCGATCATTTACGCTTCCGATGGACTTGCGTTCGCCACCGAAGCAAAACGAGAAGCACAAAAGCTTCAGCTGGAAATGCGTTCCTACATGGATCGTTATCTCTAATCGATCAAGATTTTCCTAGAAAGAATACCTGACAACTGATGAAAGTCGTCAGGTTTTTCGCTGTCGATGTAGCCAGTACTTCGGACCCATTCAACCGACCTTGCATGCCTAACGCGACGGCTATGCAAGAATCATTTCTGCATTACATCTGGCAGTTTCAATACTTTGACAAGAAGGCGCTCGTCACCACTGGTGGCGAACGGCTCGACATCAAACGACCCGGCTTGCACAACACCGACGCTGGCCCCGACTTTTCGAATGCCAAAATTCGAATAGGCTCCATGTCATGGGCTGGGAGTGTCGAAATCCATATTCACTCTTCTGAATGGGTCGAACACCGACACCATGTCGATCCTGCGTATGAATCTGTTGTGTTGCACGTGGTGTGGGACGATGATCGCCCAGTTCGGATGTCGGATGGATCATTGTTACCAACTGTAGAGCTCCGAGGTCGCGTCGATCCCCAGATGGTAAAGAGATACCGAACCTTGTTGGAGTCATCGAACACAATTCCTTGCGCCCGTTCCCTTGCACGCGTGCCTAAGGCAACCTTGGTAAGCATGATTGACCGTGTGATGATGAGCCGGCTAGAATCCAAGTCCCAAGATGTGCTCGAATTGCTCGCGACAAATAAGAATGACTGGGAAGAAACGACTTATCAAGTACTCGCGCGAAATTTTGGCTTTCGGGTAAATGGGCAGCCATTCTTTCAACTTGCCCGAGGTCTCCCTTATAAAATTCTCGCTCGCCACGGGGACCACCCTCGACAAGTGGAGGCATTGCTATTTGGACAAGCTGGATTTTTAGATGAGGCATTCAAGGAGAATTATCATCGATTGCTCCGGAGAGAATTCAAGTTGTTAGCAGCCAAGTACAAGCTCGCTGCCAAGTTGAAAGCCTCTCAATGGAAATTTCTACGAATGCGACCGGCGAACTTTCCAACCATCAGGCTTGCCCAATTCGCCAGCCTGCTGTGTCGTCAGAAAAATTTGTTCTCGTCCATGCTGGAACTTAAAGAATTTGGCGATGCTGCGGCGTTTATGGATGTAGAGGTTGCTGACTTCTGGCACTCTCACTATACATTTCGATCGGTTTCGCGCGTGGGCTCGACCGGACTTGGAGCCACCAGTACCGAGAACATTATCATCAATTCAGTCGTGCCTATGATCTCTGCATATGGACTGTATTGTGGAGACCAAACCTACATCGATCGTGCACAAAAGCTGCTCGAAGACGTGATGCCTGAGGACAATCGGATTCTTCGTACATGGCGTGAACTGGGAGTCGAAGTGAAAAATGGGTTTGACTCTCAAGCGCTCATTCAACTTTTTAATTCATATTGCACACCCAGGCGTTGCTTACAATGTGCGATTGGAGTATCGCTACTTAAACCAAGTTCATGACCGCCGTTGTCATATTCGTGAATGTTCTGGTCATCGCGTTCCTTGCGTGGCGCGGATGGAAGGCGTATGCGTCGACCGACTCCGCCGTCTACTGGACCGGGTGGGGAGTACGACTCGCTGCTGGTGTGAGCGTGGGACTTGTTTACCGATTCTACTACACCAATGGAAGCGACACGTTCACATTCTTTGAAGATGCATCCAAGCTGGCTCAGTTGTTTTTCGACCACCCGCTCCAATGGGTCGACGTGTTGCTGACGGGTATTAGCCCGGTATCGCTCGAAACTGTGGAACCAAGGTCAGTATTCTTTGTGGCCATCGTCAGTATCGTGAATGTAGTTACCGGCAACAACTATTGGATCGCATCTGCCTGGTTTTCATTCTACGCGTTTTATTGTGCTTATCAACTCGTACGGGTATTGGATCAAGTGGCTCCGCAGACCAAGTGGGCAAGTCGATTGTCCTTGCTTTTTGTGCCGTCAGTGGTGTTTTGGAGTTCGGGGATTGTGAAAGAGACATTGGCGCTAGGATCTATTGCCATCTTAGCTACCCACTTCATCTCATTGCTACATGGAAAGCGACCGAAAGTTTGGCAATTGCTGTTTATCGCACTTCACCTTTTTTTGTTGGTGAGCCTGAAGTATTACTGGGCAGCAATACTGCTTCCTTCGATGGTCGCGAGCATCGTCGTGTTCTTTTTCCGCGATCGGTTGATGAACTTTGGCTCAACCGTTGGTTGGTGGTTGGTTGTCTACCTCACGATTACCATCGTGGCAACTTTCACGCATCCGAATTTTTACCTCGATCGGCTGGTTGGCGTGGTCGTTGAAAACCATGACCAGTACATGCGGATTTCCAACCACGATAACGTAATCCACTTTACACCACTTGATGGGAGTTGGACAAACCTGGTCGCCAATGCGCCACTTGCTTGGTGGTCGGGGTGGTTTCGCCCATCGCTTTTCGAAGCTCATTCGATAACCGGCTGGCTTGCAGCGTTTGAAAACCTCGCCTTACTGGTCTTGCTCGTGTGGAAAATGAGGCGGATGCGGATGCCATCTCGGGAATTTCAATTGATGGTGATCGCCGCCATCACTTACGCAATCGTGTTGAGCGTGTTCCTCGCCCTTTCCACGCCAAATTTAGGTACACTTTCTCGATACCGTGTTGGGTTCTTACCCTTCTTAGTACTGCTGATCCTAATCGATCATCCATTCCTGCGTTGGTCAATTTGGAAAGCTAAGAGCGTCGGTTAAACCATTTGCGATCCGTACCTTAGCGTGCAATAGAAATAGAAGTTTGTATGGATAATCCAGTGATAATTTTCGGCGCCAATCACCTTGGCCGAGCGGCACGTGAGATATTTGAAACCAACCAGGTGGAGGTGTTCGGGTTCCTTGATGATGATACGACGCTCCATCAAAAGGAGATCGATGAAATTATGGTCTTGGGGGCAACGGATGATGATGGTTTCTTGAAGTTGATCGGCAAGAAATGCGAAGCTTTCGTGGCGCTCGACGACAATCGGCTTCGCAAGGCAGCTGTGAAGACTCTAAACGACGTGAGGAAGATGCAGCCTGTGAACGCGATTCACCACACTGCAACCATTTCCAAGCGAGCGGAAATTGGCCATGGCAACTTTGTGGACATTGGTGTCACGCTAGCGCCTGGTGCGAAAGTCGGATCGCATTGCATTTTACAGGCGAAAGCGACAGTGGGTGTGGGGGCCGTGATCGGCAACTATGTTCAAATAGGAGCGGGTGCGCAAATTAATACCGGAGTAACGATCGAAGACGAGGCATTTATTGGCTCGGGTGTAATCGTGGTATCCGGAGTAACGATTGGAAAAGGCGCGCGTGTGGGCGCTGGCTCGGTCGTCATAGGAGCTGTAGGGGCAGGAGAAACGGTGTTCGGAAATCCCGCTACACTCGTCAAGAAGTAGTCGTTCAAGAGGTTGTTACATCTTATTTCCAAGTACCGATGGCGAAGATTGCCGAAACCGATTTGATCCTTAATCCCGACGGGAGCGTGTATCACTTAAACCTGCTTCCAAAGCACTTGTCGGATACGATCATCACGGTCGGGGATCCGGGGCGCGTGTATCGGGTGAGTGAACATTTCGATGAGGTTGAGTTCGAAATGAATAAACGCGAATTCATCACGCACGTGGGTCGCTATAAAAACAAACGTGTTACGGTGATTAGTACGGGTATTGGGACCGACAATGTCGAGATATTCTTCAATGAAATCGACGCGCTGGCCAACATCGATCTAAAGACACGGGAGCCGAAACCGCGGCGGCGAAAGCTAAAGATCGTGCGCATCGGCACATCGGGAGCGTTGCAAGAAGACGTGCCGTTGGGATCGCACCTCGTGTCCGAGTACGCAGTGGGGTTCGACAACTTGATGAATTTCTACGACCTCACGATGGATGACAAAGAAGCCGGCATTGCGCACGACCTTCAACGAAAAACCGGTTTACCTTTTATGCCTTATGTGGTGAAGGGTTCGCAAACGCTTCTCGAACAGTTTGGCGAGGATATGATCGTTGGCAACACCGTTACGTGCCCTGGCTTTTATGCACCTCAAGGACGGTCGTTGCGGGTGCAGATCAGGTATCCCAGACTTCTGGAAGATTTGAACTATTACCACAAGGACGATTTTTGGCTCACGAATTTCGAGATGGAGACTTCGGGATATTATGGGCTTGCCCGATTGTTGGGCCACGAAGCGTTGAGCGTGAATGCGATTGTGGCCAACCGCATCAAAGGGAAATTCTCGAAAGATCCCAACAAGGTTGTGGACGCCTTGATCAGAAAGGTATTGGACCGGATCTAACGTTGATCAGGGGATTTTTTAGAAAGGGGGTAAGGAAAACCTTTCTAAATCGCTATTCGGTAGCGAGCGTCATGCTGTCCATCCGCATGATGTGACGTGAAGCATTGAAGGGGTCGTCGTTGTAGAACCCGGAGAGCACACGGTGGGCGATTTGCTCGATTACCAGTTCGTCGTCGGATTTGCCTTCTTTGCCGCGCCAGAACACGCGTGCGGGGTGCTTTTTCATGTCCTCGATATAGGCCTTCGCCTTATCGTACTGTTCTTGGGTGTAGGTCAGGGTGAAGCACGTCCGGACCTTTTGCATTGCCATTTCCATGGAAAATTTTTTACAAGAGTTATGCCATCTCCTGTCTACGATTTTAAGCAAAAAAAAGTAGTCCTGTCAAACGGTTTGCCCGTTTTTGGGAGGAACCGTTCGACTTTGGGATGGTGTTATACCCCTAGGTCGGGAGGCGGGCTTTGCATTTGAATCCAAATCCGCTACTTTGAAAACCCTAGTTTTATGAAAAGTCCAGAAATCGTCACACTTGACAACGGAATTCGGGTTGTCCACCACCGGGTGGCCAGCACCAAGATTGTCCACTGCGGCATCATGCTGGATATCGGCAGCCGCGATGAAACACCCTCAAACCAAGGGATCGCCCATTTCTGGGAACACATGGCCTTTAAAGGCACCCGGAAGCGGAAAGCATTCCATATCGTGAACCGACTTGAATCTTTGGGAGGCGAGTTGAACGCATTCACCGATAAGGAAAAGATCCTGTTCTATGCCTCGTTGCGCGACGACTATTACGAACGGGCTGTCGAGTTATTAGCCGACATCACTTTCGAATCCATATTTCCGAAAAACCAAATTGAACGCGAGCGAAACGTGATCTTGGAAGAGATGTCGATGTACCTCGATGATCCCGACGACTCACTCAACGACGAATTTGATTCGGTTGTGTTTGGGAAACACCCGCTTGGGATGAATATCCTAGGCACTGAAAAAACGGTTAGAAGTTTTCAAAGGAAAGACTTCCGCAAGTTTGTGGATGAACACCTCGACACACGTAGAGTCGTGTTTGCCAGCGTGGGTAACATCTCGGTAAGTAAAGCGGTAAAACTCGCGCAACAGTACCTAGGTCGTGTGCCACGCATCATATCGCGCAAGAAGCGTAAGCCATTCGCCGGCTACAAACCGCGCGAGGTGGTGACGCAACGTGAAACAAAACAAGCTCGCGTCGCAATCGGTAGGACAGCCTTCAAATTGGACGATGAACGTAGAACCGGATTTTCGCTTTTGACCAACATCCTCGGCGGTCCGGGCCTCAACTCACGGTTGAACATGGCCCTTCGTGAGAAGCATGGGTTCGTGTACTCCGTCGGCGCTCAGTATATCCCGTACACCGACGTTGGATTATTCGCCATCACGTTCGGAACAGAGCCCAGTCAAATGTCGCGCGCGGTGGAAATCGTGAAGCAAGAGATGAAGAAACTCCGTGACGATCGAATGGGAGTAAAACAACTGGCCGCCGCGAAGGAACAGATGATGGGAAACATTGCCATGTCGGAAGAGAACAACCTCAATTTCATGATGACACTGGCGCGTTCTGTGCTCGACCTTGGCGAGATCACTCCGCTCGAAGATGTATTCGATCGAATCCGGTCTACCTCAGGCAGAGCCCTACAACAGCTTGCCAACGAGATGTTCATCGACGAAAAAATGAGCTTGCTCTTGATGGAACCCAAGCAGTAGCGCGTTCAACGCATCATGGAATTCATCGACCCGAGATTGCTTTCCTACTCCGAAGCACACTCCACCCCCGAGACACCGTTGCTCCGACAACTGAATCGCGACACGCACGCGAATGTCCTGAAACCCCGAATGCTGTCGGGACACCTTCAAGGTCGGTTTCTCGCGATGGTGAGCCGAATGGTAAGGCCGACCACCATCCTTGAAATCGGTACCTATACCGGCTACTCGGCGATCTGTCTCGCGGAGGGCTTGCCACCCCATGGTCGGTTGATCACAATCGAAAAAAACGAAGAGTTGGAGGAACGACTCCGCCGGACGTTTACCGATGCCGGGCTGACTTCGAAGATAGACCTCCGGATCGGGAATGCACTCAAGATCCTGCCCGAGTTGGAAGGACCGTTCGACTTGGTCTTCATAGATGCCGATAAAGAGAACTACTCGAATTATTTCGACTTGGTGGTGGATCGAGTACGTCCCGGTGGGTTTATTCTTGGCGACAACGTCCTGTGGAGCGGGAAGGTGCTGGACGACAAACCGGACAAGGACACGAAAGCCATCTTGAGTTTCAACGACCGGGTTCAACACGATTCCCGTGTCGAGAATGTACTGCTGCCGATCCGCGACGGGATCATGGTCATGCGCCGACTTTGAAGGGTCAAATTTTGTAGATACCTTTGTCTACGAATGAGATTTTTTGCAACCACGCTAGTTTTTTGCGGAGTTGTTGCCTCAAGCGCCCAGTTGGCGTCCGCCCAGGCCCAAGCTCCCGTAGTGCCGCACAAGATTCATTTCGCCGGCATGACCCTCACGATTCGCGACGACGCGCGAGAGGAGATTCAGAAAGACGTCAACATGCTCACGCAAAGCCCGAAGTACTTCGAGGTGAAGGCCGAGCGTGCACGGACGTATTTTCCGATCATTCAACGAATCTTTGCCGAGGAGCGGGTCCCCGATGACTTCAAGTTCCTGGTTTTACAAGAGAGTGCACTCATTGCCGACGCCGTTTCAGTTTCCGATGCGGTCGGTTTTTGGCAATTCAAAGATTTCACGGCCCGCGAGATGGGACTCCGAGTAGATGGGCAAGTTGACGAGCGCATGAACATCGTGTCGTCGACCCGCGCAGCTGCCAAGTACATCAAGCAAAATAACTTCATGTTCAACAACTGGGTGTACGCGCTTCAATCCTACCAAATGGGTGCCGGCGGAGTACGCCGAACCGTCGGCGACGAAGTGAACGGTGTCCGTCACATGGAGATCAATCGCGACACGTATTGGTATGTAAAAAAGTTCCTTGCCCATAAGGTCGCCTTCGAAGCAGCCGTGGCCAGCGAGCCGAAGCTCAAAGTGAGTGAACTCGTGCTCGATAAGCCGGTGAGCCTTTCCGAGTTGTCTACGAATCTTTCAGTCGAGGCAGCAGGGTTGAGAGAGTTTAACAAGTGGTTGCGTGCGGAGTCACTACCCGGCGATAAGGCTTATACCGTGATCGTTCCGTCGGGCACGGTCAGTGCTGACTTCTCCACGCTGTATGTCGCGTCAAATAAAGCAACTGGTGGTGCCACCTCGTCGCCCGCGACAACGGTTGCTGAGAAAGAGATATTGATCAACGAAATTCCTGTGATTCAGGCAAAAGCCGGCGAAACACTGAGCGCCCTAGCCACCCGAGCAGGGTTGGACTTAGGTCATTTCATGAAGTACAACGACTTGGAGGATAGTCACCGCGTGAACCCAGGCGGCTACTACTTCACAGCGAAAAAGAAGTCGAAAACCGAAGCCGATTACCACAAGGTGAAAAGCGGTGAAAACCTCTGGCAGATCAGTCAATTGTACGGTGTGCAAGTGAAGCGCCTCAAGAAGTACAATCGAATTTCTGATGATGGGAACTTGACGGCCGGTACGATGATTTGGCTGAATTCAACCAAACCGAAAGAAGATCGAACCGTGACCACTCCATCAAGCGACGACGACATGGTGGCTGAGTTAAACGAGGATCGGGTGTTCGATTGGGCGACAACGACCATCACGAATGACCAGGTTGCCATTCAATCGGACAAATCGGACACACATACAGTTCAGACTGGGGAGACACTTTTTGCGATCGCCAAACAACATGAATTGACTGTGGCCGACCTGAGACGCTTGAACAATCTTGCTGAAAATGTTGACCTGAAGCCGGGGCAAGTCTTGAAAGTAACTGTAAATGAGACAGTTGACACACAAGCGCTTCCATCCCCCGACCTGGTTCACGAGGTGAAGGTGTCAGACACCCTGTACAGTGTGGCTCGCCAATATGGTGTTACGATCAAGGACTTGATGGAATGTAACAACAAAAAGGACTTCTCCCTTTCACCGGGGGAACGCTTGAAAATCCCGTCACGGCAGTGATTAAAATCACCACTGGGTGGTTTTCGTCATTTTGCGCGATTTCCTTACGTGCTAGGTGCAAAATCACGGGGGTAGTGCCTTTTTTTACTGAAAAAACCGCGTTATTGCGGGCCGTGTGAATAGCTTGGAACCAACCTTAAAGACTGAAGGGAATGCTAACAGAGGCAACTAAGACGATCGACCTGGTAATGTTGGTGGACGACAATGAAACCGACAATTTTATCAGCAAGCGGATCATCGAAATCACCAAGTTTGCCAAGAGGGTAGAGGTAAAGAACTCCGGGAAAAGTGCGCTTGATTATTTGAAGGAATACCAAGCATCGCCCGAGAATTTACCCAACATCATTTTTTTGGACATCAACATGCCCATCGTCGACGGGTTCGTTTTCCTGTATGAATTTGAGAAGTTCAGTGAGGTTGTGCGCAACAAGTGCAAGGTGATCATCCTTTCGAGCTCGGACAACAAGCGTGACATTGACAAGATTGTCAACAACAACCACGTGATCAAGTTCATCACCAAACCGCTGACCGAGGTCGCCCTCGACGAAATCAAGCTTAACAACATTTGATACCTTAAGCCCGGTTTAGCTATTTTTGTGGCCTAAACCGAGTTTTTATGAGGGCACGTGTTCCCAACCGTTCTTTTGTTGCTTTAATTCTCTTTGCACTCTTGGCGAACGCCGCGTCGGCGCAAATCGTACACATCGACTCCACCTCCAATTGGAAAAAAGCATTCAAGGTTGGTATCAACCTGAACCAGGCCGCTTTTTCTGGAAATTGGAAGGCAGGGGGGATCAACTCTTTCGGCTTCAACGCCTTGACAAACTTCAAAGCCAATTACAAGAAGGGTAACAATTCCTGGGACAACGAAATTGACCTCCTCTATGGGATGGTCCGCAACTCTGGACAGGGATATCGAAAGACGGTGGACCGGATCTTCATCGATAGCAAGTACGGTCGGAAATTGAGCGACAAGTGGGACTTCGCCGCATCTATGAACTTCGTATCTCAGTTTGCAAAGGGTTATAAATATGAAAAAGACGTCGTCGGTCGCGATTCTGCGGTGTTGATATCAGACTCTTTCGCCCCTGCGTTTATCACGTCTGCCCTTGGTTTTGAATATCACCCGACTTCTTTTTTCAAAGTCCGGATGTCGCCGTTCGCACCTCGGGTTACGCTCGTACGTGACAACCAGAGATTCGTCACGCCCGCTAATGCCGAACCCTATGGCGTGGCTCCTGGTAAGGTGGCACGTTTCGAATGGCTGGCCGCACAAGTCTTGGCCGAGTTCAACAAAGACATCGCGAAGAATGTAAACTTGAAATGGCGCTATTTGCTTTTTGCCAACTATGAAACGCTGGCATTTAAGACAATTGACCACCGTCTCGACTTTAACCTCACGGCTAAAGTGAATCAGTTCGTAAACGTCAGCGTGGGTGGAATCATGTTGTACGATGCTGACCAAGATGCAGCGGTGCAATGGAGCCAGGTCTTCTCACTGGGAGTGCTCTACACTGTTCAGAATTACGAAGCGAAGTAACCTGTGGACATCCGACTTCTAACGGCAGCCGATATCCCGGTCCTGCGCACGTTGGCGATTAAGATATTTCGAGACACGTTTTCGGACCAAAACACGCCGGAAACGATGGATGCGTTTATCGAACAAGACTATAGCGTCGAGAGTTTTCAACGCGAGTTCGAACATGCTCACGCGTGGTGTTACATGATCAGTGAAGGCGAGCGGCCTGTCGGTTACATTCGCCTACGCGAGAACCCTGAAGTTGAACACCTGCTTGGGGAAAACACACTCGAACTGCAGCGCATCTATGTCGATCACGATTTCCACGGACGAAAAGTAGGAGACCAACTTATGCAATTTTCCATCGATCGCGCCCGAGAGATGAACCGCGATTGGCTATGGTTGGGTGTGTGGGAGTTGAACCCGCGCGCCCAGAGGTTTTACGAAAAATGGGGATTCGAAAAATTCTCCGAGCACATCTTCCGGATGGGCGAGGAAGAACAAACAGACTGGCTTTACAAGCTCAAGCTGTAATCGAGTGCCTTCAGGCCTCTACCTTTCTTTCCACTTTCCCCACGTGGTTCATTAAGTACTTCTTCGGTGTGACGCCGTACTTCTTCCGGAATGCAGCAATATAGTGGCTTGGATTGGTGTACCCGATCTGGTACGCCACTTCATTTACTTGGTAGCGACCTTTGTCGAGCAGGGCACGTGAGTGGTCCAGCTTGTGATCGAGTAAGTATCCATACACCGTGTTTCCATAAATTTCTTTGAAGCCAACCTTGAGTTGGTACTCATTCAATCCAGCGAACCGCGCCAGTTCTTTCAAGCTCGGGGGAGACTCCAAGTTTTTCAAGAGGTGCTCTTTCGCATGCTTGATCTTGCGCACGGTTTCTTGATCGTTGAGGAATGGGCAGCTTTCAGTGTTCGGTTTCTTCGTCGAAAAATAGAGGCTCAATAGTTCAAGCGCTTTCGCGTGATAGTATAGCTGCTTGGACGTGTCGCTAATCTGGATGGTGAAAAGCTGGTTGAGCACGACATAGAGATGTGCTGGAATGTCACGTTCGTCGTAAAATGTTCGATTGACATTCTCCGGCTTAAGGAAAGGAAGCGCGTCGTGGACGAACAACTTATGGAGCGCCTCCAACGAGATTGCCAACACAGCCATCTTGGTTTTGGGAGCCAGCCTCAGTACGAAGGGCAGGTTCTTTTCAGGGTTGTAGAAGAAGTAATTCTTCTGTTGTTCGATTTCGCGTTGATAGTGTGGGCCGAATTCGAACGCCGCCCGCCCCTCGAGGCAGAAATAGAAATAGATCTTCGAACGCGTCACTTCCATGGGCCAAGAGTCCTCTTGGTCACTGCCATTGTCGATCGAAACGAGGGAGATCTCCTCTTGTTCGGAGAGGTTCCTGATTTCACTTTTTTGGGTATTTTCTGTATTCGTCTCCATGATGCGATCGTATTTGTGGTTCAAAAGTAACGTTTAAATCCCTGAGTTTTGTCAGGTTTTAGGCCGTTTTAAGGTCAAAATACCTCAATCCAACAAATTAAACCGTTTGAAAAGTTCCCGGGCATTATTAGTCCACAGCTGGGTATTTTTTATTTATCGCGGTTCCAATCTTTGCTCCCGTGAAAATGAGCCCCTCATCGATTCAAGCGACGTTCCTGGTGGTCCTGAGTTTTTTTGCCGCAGGCGCCACGGCCCAAGGTGTAGGTCAAACAGACTCGCTGTCAGTGTATAACCTCGACGAGGTTGTTGTGACGGGCCAATACGAACCCCAGTCCGTCGAGAAATCGGTCTTCAAGGTTCGGACAATCCCGATGGAGCGCATTCAAGCTCGTGGGGCGATCCGGTTGCAAGACGTGTTGAACACGGAATTGAACATTCGGTTCTCTCAAGATTTGGCTTTGGGAACGTCGAGCATCACCATGCAAGGACTCGAGGGTCAGAACGTAAAGGTGTTGATCGACGGGGTTCCTATGGTTGGCCGCCAAGGTTCTGACAACGCGATCAACATTAACCAGATCAATGTCAACTCGATCGAGCGCATTGAGATCATTGAAGGACCCATGTCGGTTGTGTACGGGGCCGACGCCTTGGCGGGTGTGATCAACATCATCACCAAGAAGTCTGCAGACGGGCGCCTCGATGTGACCGCCCGCGTCCACGAGGAATCTGTTGGAAAAGAGTATGGTTTCACCCGTGGTATCCACAACGAGGGCGTGGGAGTTGGGTACTCGATGAAGAAATGGAGCACGCGTTTCGATGTCGCGCGCAACGCCTTTGGTGGTTGGACGGGCGACTCGACGGCACGCGAGAAAACGTGGCACCCTAAGATGCAGTGGCTTGGGAACGCGTTGGTGCAGTATAGCAACGATCGTGGCTCAGTGTACTATCGGGCCGATTACCTCAACGAGAATATCTACAACCCAGGCAACTTTGGGCAAGGCGGCGCAGCACCGGGCTATGCACTTGATCAAAACTACATCACCAACCGCTTGATGCATCAACTTCAGGGCACTCAGAAGATGAACGATCGGTTGACTTTCACAGGGGCATTGGCCTACACTCAATATTCCCGTCGAACGCAGACGACGACCGTCGACGAATCAAACGGCGACGTGCGCCTTTCACTGGGCGCCGGTCAGCAAGACAAAACCACATTTGACGGGATCACTTTTCGTGGGACCGCCGTGTACCGCATCAATAAGAAACTCTCCCTGCAACCCGGTCTCGACCTTAACCACGAAAGTGGCCAAGGTGGTCGGATCAAAGCTGGGGTGCAATCAATCGGTGATTATGCATTCTTCCTTTCGGGTGAATGGAATGTCAACTCCAGGTTGCAAGTAAGACCAGGCCTTCGATTTATCTACAACACTGTTTACCAAGCACCCCCAGCGGTTCCTTCTATCAACGCGAAGATTCGGTTAACGGATCGTCAAGACTTTAGGATCTCTTACGGTCGCGGGTTTCGAGCACCTTCCTTGCGCGAATTGTACTTCGACTTTTTCGATGCAAGTCACTCCATTGAAGGGAACCCGAACTTGAAGGCTGAAACCTCGCATAGTATAAACGGTTCCTGGAATGTGACGGTTTATGAAGTCGATGGCACAAAGGCTACGACAGCGTTGGGCGGTTTCTTCAACGACGTGCACGATAAGATCAATTATGGATTGAAGCCGGGGTCCACCGTCACAACCTATATCAACATCGATCGATACAAAACAAAGGGGTTGACTTGGAACAACACCTTTCGCAACCGCCATTGGGATATGAACTTGGGTTTTGCCTACACGGGTCGATTCAACGACTTGTATGGCGATGGCGACAACTTGCCCCAATTTGTCTGGTCGCCTGAAGTTACGACCACCACCTCCTACAAGACCTTAAGAGGAGGCTGGAACTTCTCGATCTATTATAAGTACACAGGACGCACGCCGTACTACCAAATTCAAACCGACAACGGACAGCAAGTGGCGACACTCGTCAAAATAGACCCTTACCCATGGGCGGATGCGTCTGTTCAGAAACAACTTTCGAAAGGATTGTCTGCGACCTTCGGGATGCGCAATGTGTTTAACATCACCAACATTAACGCTACCGGACAGGCAGCGGCAACGGCGCATAGCTCGGGCCCAATCCGACCTATTGGTTCTGGTCGTGCATTCTTCTTAAGTCTTAACTACATGTTCAATCAATAATTATTATCCAAGTTATATGAATCGAATTCCTCAACGTGTCTTGATGGCAGTCTTGTTGGTAGGTGGGCTCGGGTTGGCTTCGTGCAATCAAGATCCGCCGCTTCCGGATAACCTCACCCAATTTGAATCAGATGCCCTCGGGTTTACTTCTGCCGAGCAAAGCCTAGTCATCAATTTGTCGCTCACACGCGCCGCAGATGCGGACGGCACGATTACCGTCACGCTCGAATCGACCGGAGCCGTGTACGGTACGAGTTATATCACGGAGCCCGCCGCTACAACCAACACACTCACCGTACCCGTGGCAAGTGGTGCGACTGCGGCTTCGTTCACAATCAAGAAAGTTGACAACGCGATCTTTGACGGCACCGAAAAGGTTGTCTTCACCATTTCGTCTGCAAGCGATGTGTTTGTGCTTGGCGAAAAGAAGGTTTTAACACTCTCGTTTGCCGAGATCGTGGCTTCGTCTGGTTCGGCAGAAGTTTCCGGTGGAGGCTCTACCTATCCCAACAAAGTATTCATCGATTTGAGCGCAAATAGGCAAACTGCTGTGGCACGCACCACGTGGGACTTGGGCTTTTCGACCACCGATGACTACCGGGTGATCCTGAACTCATCGAACGGAATGATGGCACGGGCGCTGGATAAGACCGATATGAACGCCGTGACTGCTGCCGACACCGTTGGCTTAGGTGTGCAACTTGGTCTCGACGATGTGTTTGCAGCAATCAATAGCGCTTCTCCCCCCGCGTGGACTTCGCAAGCCATTGGATGGATCGATGATCCTGCAGGCGACTTAAGCAAGACTGCGATCGCTTCAGTGTCAGCAACAGCGACTGATAACAAGGTGTACATTGTGAATAGAGGCACCGCACCAGGTGGTACCCGCACAATTGGATGGAAGAAGATTCGAATCCTGCGCAATGGTAGCAACTACACGTTGCAGCATGCGGATATTTCCGCCACCTCTTTCACAACAGTCGAGATAACGAAAAACACCGCCTATCGATTTACCTATGTGTCGTTTGGGTCTGGCAATGTGACCGTGGAACCGGCAAAAGACAAGTGGGACATTGCGTGGACAGGGTTCACCAACTCGACAAACTTTGGTACAGGTCCAGTTCCATATTATTTCCAGGATATTGTGTTACAAAATACAGTTGGGGTTCAAACCGCCCGCGTGTTGAACTCAACCATCACATACGATGCCTTTGCTGAAGCCAACATCGCTTCGGTGACATTCGGGACAAGCCAGATCAACATCGGTTCCGACTGGCGTAGTGGCGGTGGACCTTCGACCTCTCCGAGTGTTCGCACCGATCGATTCTATGTAATCAAGGATGGCGCTGGTAACGTGTATAAATTGAAATTTACAGCCTTGACTACGAACGGTGAACGCGGCAAGCCACAGTTCCAGTTTGCCCTTGTCAAGAAGGCATCTTGATCGCGAAGTGATGTAGGTAAGAAGTTGCTTCGAAGTGAACACGGTTTAAGCGCCGAGACTCCCTTCGAAGCAATTTTTTTGGTGGTTGATCAATTCTTGTCGTTAAGGTAAGAGGGGTAAAGGAGGATATCTCGCCCCTTTCGTTGCTCGCCGTAGCCCTTAGGCGTAGGTGGGCATTGTTCGCCGTAGCCCTTAGGCGTAGGTGGGCATTGATCGCCGCAGCCTTTGGCGGAGGTGGGCATTGATCGCCGCAGCCCTTTGGCGTAGGCGGGCGTTGTTCGCCGTAGCCGTTTAGCGAAGGCGGGCATTGATCGCCGTAGCCGTTTGGCGAAGGCGATCAGGGCTCTTGCGGTTACTGTGACCTTAACTTAACGACATGGACTGATCAATGATGAAAAGCGCCCAAGCATCTTCTATTTCCTTTTGTCTGACCCCTTATATTTACACGATGGTACAGTCGATCCGGAACTTGCGCTACGTCGGCATCGCCGAGGGCATTTCATTCCTTTTGTTATTGTTGATCGCCATGCCTCTGAAGTATATCTGGGGATGGCCGCTCGCTGTCAAATATGTAGGTTGGGCACACGGTGTTCTCTTTGTCATGTACATCGTAGCAGTGTTCGCGGCAATCAAAGCAATGAAATGGGGCCTGAAAGGAGTGACCATCGCGATGATCGCTTCTCTACTACCGGCTGGAACGTTTGTGTTGGATCGCACCCTGCGTCGACGCGAATCTGAACTCATGCTATGAAGGACTTCAAGAAGTATTACATCATCCCCGCTCCACCTGAGGATGTCTATCTGGCGATCACCGTTGAGACCACACTCGAACTTTGGACCGGCGACCGGGCGTCGATGAAAGCAGAACCGGGTACCGAGTTTTCACTGTGGGACGATAGCATTACAGGCAAAAACATCTCTTTCGAGTACGGCAAGTCAATCGTCCAACAATGGTACTTCGGCGACCAAGCGGAAGACTCGATCGTGACCATCAAGTTGCACCCGCACGAAGAAGGCACCTCCATGGAGGTTCGCCACGCCAATATCCCCGACCAAGCGTATGACGACATCGCTGAAGGTTGGACCCATTCTTACGCAGAAGGCCTGATCGAGTTCTACAGCTAGACTGGTCGCCTTCTCTTGCCCTCAATTTTTCGAAAAACACCATTTTCAGGCTCTTTTTGCCTTTTCTAATAATTTGTATTTGGATTAATTCTAAATAGTGATCTTATTTGCGATCTATTTAGAATCAATCTAAACAATGAAATACGCGCTTGGTTGCATTCTCCTTTTGTGGTTGGTCGCGCTGGAGTCCTTTGGCCAACAGGTCAGGATCGTGACAGCAGGCAGTGCGCTGACTGAAACGGTGTGCGCGTTGGGCGACTGCGATAAGATTGCGGCCACCGACAAAACCAGTCTTTACCCCGAGCGGGTGCAGGCACTTCCATCCATTGGTTATCGATCAGGAATTAATGCCGAGGGCATCATCGTTTTGAAACCGACCATCTTTTTTGTTGAAAAGAACTATGTAGATGCTGCGGTCGTGCAACAAGTTCGGTCGACAGGAATAACCGTGGTGGAGGTAGAGCGAGCGTACGACTTGGCGGGTACACGCGAGTTGATCCGGGCCATTGCGCTGCCACTCGGACGCGAGCGTCAAGCGGAGGAACTGATCCAAAAAATTGAAAAGCAACTAGGGGAAGCTGCGGCCATCGCCGCCAAAGCGAAGTATCACCCAAAAGTCTTGTGCATCTATAATCGAGGAACTGCTTCATTCGACGTCGCCGGTGCTCACACGTTCTCGGCAATTTTGCCGATGGTGAGCGCTGTCCCCGCAATCACTTCGGTGGAAGGGTTCAAGCCGCTCAATGCAGAGGCGATCCTGGCAGCGAACCCAGACTTCTTGTTGATGTTCGAATCTGGCGTAAAAAGCTTGGGAGGTGTAGAAGGGGTTTTGAAAGTACCAGGTGTTGCCCCGACATCTGCGGGAAAGAAAAGACAGATCATCGTCATGGACGGTGGTAAGCTATCCAACTTTGGACCGAGGTTGGGAGAAGCGGCCAAAGAACTTGCTGAGAGCTTGTACACACCCACTAAATGATCGCTGCGAGCACCATACGAGCCGAACGCCGAGATGCCGTCGTGTTGATTGCACTGGCGCTCGTGCTTTTTGCGATGGTGTTGCTGAGCCTCAGTGTGGGTCAACTTCATATTCCACTCAAAGAAATCGGCGCGGTGGTGTTGCACCAGTTTGGATTAGGCACCTCAGACATTGATTCCGTCCATGAGATGGTGCTGTTCAACATTCGTCTTCCCCGTTTGGTAATGACCGTATTCGTAGGGTTGAGCCTTGGTGTGAGTGGCGCCGCCTTACAAGGGTTGTTCAGAAATCCTTTGGTAGAACCGGGGCTGATCGGCGTTTCCAGTGGCGCTTCTCTCGCGGTGGTATTCGCGATTGTTTTTGGTGCAGCGATGATTCCCGTACAGCATTCGTGGGCGATGTCGTTGATCACTTCGCTCTTTGCGTTTGGCGGTGGACTGCTGGCCACCTTTGCCGTGATGCAGGTGGGAAGGTTAGCAACGCAGGGAATCGCCATGCTTGTCCTTTCCGGCGTGGCAGTGAATGCCCTGTGTGGCGCGTTGATGGGCCTGTTGATCTATCACGCAAATGAGAATCAACTTCACATGTTCACTTTTTGGACGTTAGGTGATCTCGGTGGTGCAAATTGGAATGCGTTGCTGTTAGCGTCGCCTTTTCTGGTGGTTGGAAGTATCGTCCTCTTGAGACAAGCGCCGGCGTTGAATGCGATTGCGTTAGGCGAAGCGGAGGCTTTTCACATGGGCGTCGATGTGAATCGTTCGAAACGCTTGATCATAATCTGTGCAGCGCTGTCAGTCGGCGCTGCCGTTTCGTTGGCCGGTGCGATTGGATTCGTGGGGCTCGTTGTTCCTCACGGGATTCGCGTGATGTTCCATTCCGACAACCGTTTGGTCTTGCCTGCTTCGGCCTTAGCAGGTCCAATCTTATTGATTGCTGCCGACATGCTGGCCCGCGTGGTGGTGGCGCCGGCGGAGTTACCGATCGGTATCGTGACAGCGCTTTTTGGAGCACCTGTATTCATCTTCTTATTGATCCGTTCACATTCTCGAAATGCAGTCGCGTCATGATTGAAGCAAAGGGATTAACAATCACACGACAAGGACGTGCCCTGCTGAAGGAGGTGGACTTGACGATTGAACCTGGCACGTTGACGGCGATCGCGGGTCCCAATGGCGCGGGCAAGACTTCGATGCTGAAAGTAATTTCAGGTGAATCTAAGGCGAATGGTCGCGTCACTATTAACGGAAGGAATATTGAGGCATACTCAGTTGCCGGTTTGTCAAGAGTCCGCGCAGTGTTACCGCAGACTTCGCACTTGCAGTTTCCGTTCACGGTCGAGCAAGTCGTGCGACTCGGTCACAAGCTCACAGGCGGATTCAACACTCAAACGGATGCCACGATCGAGGAAGTAATGCACCTGACGGGGATCACCGGTTGGGCGTCGATGAATTTTCTCAAGCTATCGGGTGGCGAGCAACAGCGTGTTCACCTTGCACGTGTGTTGGCGCAGGTATGGGAAATCAAAGATTATCCGCGATACATTCTCCTCGACGAGCCAACTTCTAGTTTGGACATCGCCCAACAGCAATTAACATTTCGCTTGATGCGACGCGCGTGCGATCGTCATATCGGTGTGATGGCGATCGTCCACGATCTCAATCAAGTAGTGCAACATGCCGACCGGTTGTGTTTCTTACGCGACGGTCAGATAACAGCTAGCGGGAAACCGTCTGAAGTATTTACCAAACCGATCATCGAAGCCACATTTTGTTGCAAAGTGAACGTGTACCATGACCCGTGTACAAACTGTCCCTACATCGTTCCTGATCGACAATTGATTGAATCACCATTAACGAAACAATACGTATGAGCCAAGTCATTGAAACCAAAGCCACGTCCTTGCGCTCCGCCTGGGAGCAATTAAAAAAGGAAAAACCTACCCTTCGAATTCGAGATTGTGCTATGGAACTCGGCGTGAGCGAGGGTGAGTTGTTGGCCACGACGGTTGGCGACTACACCACCGCGTTGGAAGGAGATTGGACAGCGCTGCTTTCACGCCTTCCGGAACTTGGACGCGTCATGTCACTGACGCGCAACGAAGCATGTGTGCTTGAACACAAGGGCTCGTTTCAACGAGTAGACATCATGGGATCGCCTGCACACCGGATGGCGACCGTGATTGGACCGATCGAAACTCGCGTGTTTTTCAGTGCATGGAAGTACGGCTTCGCAGTTCGACAAGCAACTCCCAACGGACTTCAACAGAGCATTCAGATTTTTGACGAAGGAGGTCAAGCTGTCACAAAGATCTTTTTACAGGGCGCCCAGGGAAACAAACTTGCAAGCAACCAAGAAGCGTTCGATCGACTCGTGCACGACTTCACGGCACCCGTTCAGAGACAAGAGATTGAAACAGTGGCAGTGCGTGAGACCCCGACGAAACCGATGTCTGAATTGAATCGCGATGCCCTGTTGACCGACTGGGCGGACATGAAGGACACACACGACTTCTTCGGCATGTTGCGCAAGCACGGGGCAAACCGACTCGATGCGGTGGTCCTTGCGAATGGTCAATTTTCTTATCAGGTAAAAAATACTGCGTTGCGAACGCTATTGGAAGCTGCCGCTGCAGACAAACTTCCGATCATGATCTTTGCTGGGAACCGAGGGAACCTACAGATCCATCAAGGTAAAGTGGTGACGATTCGTGCGTCGGAAAATTGGTTGAACGTTCTCGATCCTGATTTCAATATGCATTTGCGTGAAGACTTAGTCGACACGATTTGGGTGGTGAAAAAGCCTACGACCGATGGCGTCGTCACCGGAATTGAGGTGTTTGACAAAAAAAAGGAGATGGTTGCCCAGTTTTTTGGTTTGCGCAAACCAGGTATCCCCGAGTTGGACGCATGGAGAGCCTTGGTCGATAAGCTTGAGCGCGCATAGGGCATTCGTTCTGTGTCGCCGGGTTTCGCTATTTTCGCGCAACTTTTGAATGTCCATGGTTGACCTGATCAGATCCCTAATCGACTTCATCTTGCACATCGACCACCATTTGGTGGAAATCGTTCATGATTACCAAACCTGGACCTATTTGATCCTTTTTGCGATCATTTTCGCGGAAACTGGGTTGGTGGTAACACCTTTCTTGCCGGGGGACTCACTCCTGTTTGCAGCGGGTGCGATCATTGCGAAGCCCGACACGGGACTTTCCGTGGTGACAATGTTGGTACTCTTGTGCGTGGCGGCAGTGCTGGGCGACCTAGTCAATTATCATGTCGGTAAACTTATCGGGCACAAGGCCTTTAGTGGAAAGTACAAGCTTTTAAAGGTTGAATACCTTCAGAAAACGCAAGCATTCTATGAGAAGCATGGTGGGAAAACGATTATCTATGCACGTTTCATACCCATCATCCGCACTTTTGCGCCATTTGTGGCTGGTATCGGCACGATGAGCTACGCCAAGTTTGCCTCCTTTAACGTGATTGGTGGAGTTGCTTGGGTGACGAGCTTTTTGCTGATTGGGTACTTTTTTGGCGGACTGCCCGTCATCAAAAGCAATTTCACCCTCGTCGTGTTTGGCATCATCTTCCTTTCGATTCTACCTCCGATCATCGAGGTGCTTCGCAATCGTAAGAAGTAAAGGTTGGAAGGTTGCGTTTGCGGCCCTAACTTGGGCTATCGTACCCAAACCTTTCGAATTTGAACCAACGCTACCTTTCTCTCGATGTATTCCGCGGCATGGATGTCGCGCTCATGATCGTTGTCAATTCCCTAGGCAGTTCTGAAACATATTCGCCGTTGACACACGCGCATTGGGATGGCTTCACACTTACCGACCTAGTATTTCCCACATTCCTTTTCGTGGTGGGAAATGCGATGAGCTTCAGTCAGACTAAATATGAGGCTTTGGGGAGTAGTGCGTTCTTGATGAAGGTCTTGAAGCGCACCGCTATCATCTTCCTGTTAGGATACCTGATGTACTGGTTTCCTTTCTTCCGCCAGAACGATGTTGGAGAATGGGTTTTCAAACCGTTCAGTAGCACGCGTGTATTCGGCGTTCTCCAGCGCATTGCATTATGCTACATGATCGCTTCACTCGTGATCCACTACTTGAAAGTTCAAGGTGCATTGATTTTCGGCTTGTTCGCGTTGATTGGGTATCGATTGATCTTGGGTTTGTTCGGTGACCTGAGCATGGAAGGAAATGCCGGCACTTTGCTTGACTTGTGGCTGCTCGGACCATCGCACTTGTATCATGGCGAAGGGATCGCATTTGATCCTGAAGGTCTGCTCAGTACACTCCCCGCGACGGTAAATGTGATTGCTGGTTTTGCAGCCGGATTGTTTCTTCAACGAAATGGGAAGAACTATGAGACCATCGCCAAAATCTTGATGACGGCTGTGGTGCTCATTCTCGGGGCGGTGTGGTGGGACCTCATGTTCCCCATCAATAAAAAGTTATGGACAAGTTCTTACGTGTTATTGACCGTGGGTATTGACTTGTGCGTGCTCGCGATTTTGGTGTTCATCATCGAGATTGCCGGCAAAAGAAATTGGACCTATTTCTTTGAGGTCTTTGGTCGCAACACGCTGTTTATTTATTTACTATCCGAGGTGTTTGTCATTTTGCTCTTCACGATCCCAGCGGGTGAGATGTCGCTCTATGAATGGATCTATGTGAACTGCTTCCAATCGTGGGCGGGTAACATGAATGGATCGCCGTTGTTTGCGATCTGGATCATGCTGACATGTTGGGTGGTCGGTTATTGGATGGACAAGAGAAAGATTTACGTGAAAGTGTGACGTCTCTTGAACCGATTGAATCGGTAGCTGAGAAATTTGATTTTACAAGTCAGGATCCAGCCCGAATCTTTCCTTCATTTCTTTTAGGATCGGATTGCGCGCGGCGAGGTATTCGAATTTATCCTTATTCGTGTAGGGCTTGCTGTTGTCGACTTGCATTTCCTGCAGTTTGCCAATGACCATGAGTGAGCTGTTTCCGAGCCGATCCCTCAGGAACGTGATCATTGGTGCCCGCATATTGTGCAATAATGGTTCTTCGATCGGGTTCGTCAGCGGAATAACAATCGTGTTACCTTGCAGGGTGTAATCACGTTTCAACAGCGTCACTTCTGCAACCTGGTTTTTCCGCAAAGTGGTTAGCTCTTCCCAAGCCTTTTTCAACAGGAGTTCATCGATCGGCTTGTCGGGAATGCGTTCGGTGACTTTAGCTACGGGAACCTCTTCGGTCGTTTTTACCACCTTTCCGATGTTGCCCAAGTTCAAAGTTGTGCGCTGGCGCCCGTCACGTGGCGGTGGAGGGGGTACTTTACTGGTCGGATTTTCCTTCGTGCCGACGAGGATCTCGGTAACTTTTTCAGCGAGGGTCTCTTTTTCCTTGGGCTGATCTTCCTTTAGGGGAAGAGGTAGTTCAGTTGACGAGGATTCCGCCGTTAGTTCAATTTTTTTTTTCGTCCTGCCGAGTCAGCAGTAGCGGCGGGGGAACTTTTCAGTCCCTTGAATACGGCGTTTACGTTTGCCATCTTCATCAAAGCCAGTTCGACGGTGAGGCGTTGGTTTTTACTTGTCTTGTAGTTGATATCACACTGGTTCGCGATGTTCAACCAGGACAGGAGGAGAGAGGACGGTGCGGACTGTGCTTGTTCGGCGTACTTTTTTCGAATGCTATCAGGCACCTCCATCAGTTGAACGGTTCGAGCGTCTTGCGAAACAAGCAAGTTGCGTAAGTGTTCACTCAATCCAACGATGAAGTTTTGACCGTCGAATCCTTTCCGCAGAATTTCGTCGAGGAGGAGCAGTGGCTGCGTGGCATTTTCGGCAAGCAAGCCGTCCACGACGTTGAAGTAATAGTCGTAGTCAAGGATGTGCAAATTGTTGAGCACGTCCTTGAATGTGACAGCTTTCCCGGAGGAGAAAGTGACCATTAGGTCAAAAATAGAGAGGCCGTCGCGCAGTGCACCGTCTGCCTTTTGGGCAATCAAGTGAAGGGCTTCATCTTCTACTTTGATGCCTTCGCGTTCAGCGATTTTCTTCAGTTGCCGCGCGATATCTGAAACTTGGATCCTGTTGAAATCGAAGATTTGACAGCGCGAGAGAATGGTCGGGATCACTTTGTGTTTCTCCGTCGTCGCCAGGATAAAAATCGCGTACGATGGTGGTTCCTCCAATGTCTTCAAGAATGCGTTGAAAGCCGCATTTGAGAGCATGTGCACCTCGTCGATGATATAGACTTTGTACTTCCCAAACTGAGGTGGGTAGCGAACCTGGTCGATGAGGCTTCGGATGTCCTCCACCGAGTTGTTCGATGCAGCGTCAAGTTCGAAGATGTTGAGCGAATTGACTTCAGCTTTTTCTTCGAAACCGTTAATCATCCGCGCCACGATACGGGCACAAGTGGTTTTCCCTACGCCGCGAGGGCCACAGAACAGTAATGCTTGCGCCAACTTATTGTTGTCGATCGCATTCTTGAGCGTAGTGGTGATGTGTTCCTGTCCCACGACCTCCTCGAAACCGAGCGGGCGATATTTACGGGCGGAAACGACAAAGTGGTCCATCGGACCGGCAAGATAACAGAAGAATTAAGAATTGGGAACCACTCGTTCCCCAGAATACTTTAAAGTTTTTCCATCAAAATCGCTGTAAAAGTTTTGACAGCATCGATGTAGTTTCCCACGCGAATGTTCTCGTTTTCAGCATGTTGGTTGTTGTCCGGGTTCACCGTCGGTACGGCAACTGCAGGGATGCCCAAAGTGACCACGAATGGGGATATGGGGATGCTTCCCCCCGCGGTACGAATTCGGATGGGCTGCTGACCAAAAGTTTTGACCATAGCGCGACTTAACCAGGCACCGCATTCGCTATCAAAAGGTGTTTGAAAAGCTCCGTAGAGAGTTGTACCATGGAATTCTGCAATGCGCGGATGGGACATCCTTTCGTCTTCCGAGGGCGCCCGGTCGATCACATAATAGCCGTGGGCTTCAAGGTGTTTCTTCACCAGCCCCATCAATTGCTCGGGATCGCTACCCGGAACGAGCCGAATGTCGATTTCCGCGGTGGCCGAAGCAGGAATGAGTGTACGGGATTCCTGACCTATAAATAAAGCATCGAGTCCACGGATGTTCAGGGTGGGGTACTGGAGCGACTCTTGGAAATTGTCGCCCACCCGGTCAGGGGCAGCGATACCCAGGAATTTCCGGATCTCTTCGTCATTGTCGGGAACTTGCTTGAGAATTTGCTTTTCCTGTTTGGTTAACGTGATGCCATCGTAAAATCCGGGTAGCAAAACGCGACCATCGTCGTCTTTCATGGTGGCGAGCAGTTGCGACAAGCGCATCGCTGGGTTGGGCGTGTAGTTGCCATAATTGCCGCTGTGAACGGGCACGCGAGGGCCATAGACCGTGATCGATACTTCGCAAATGCCGCGCGCACCGAACGTCAGCGTTGGGCGGTTGCTGATGTGGCGAGGACCATCGTAGATCACGAGCATGTCTGCTGCTAAGTCGGCTTTATATCTCGTAACTGCCTCGGGTAGCCTGGGAGATCCCAATTCTTCTTCGAAATCCATGATCACCTTGATGTTGTAGTTGGGCATGGCTCGCAGCTCGTGGCCTGCATCGAGTGCAGCAAGAAACGCCATCGCAGGACCTTTCGCATCGGACGTCGAGCGTGCGAAAATGCGCCAGTCTGGATTAGGATTGTTAAATACTTTCTCGAACGGAAGCGTGTGCCATTTTTGGTCTGGACCGAGTTCTTTCAGCGTGGGCGTCCATGGGCTTGCTTGGTCCCACTGCGATGCATTCACAGGTTGTCCGTCAATCTGCAAGTAAATCAACACGGTCCGCTTCGCATTGGGAAATTTCCGCTCAGCCATGAGCAACGGAACGGTCGGTGTACTTAGTCGTTTGGTCGAGAAGCCCCGCTTCGCAAAGGCGGATTCACACCACGCGATATTCTTCTCGATGTCGTCGGGCCGGTGGGCATCGTTGGGAATACTCAATAAATCGTACAAGTCGCGTGTCGAGCCAATCGCTTGTTTCGTAGCTACTTCTTGCCAGTCTCTCTGTCCCCATGCAATTGACGAACAAAAACAAAAGACGAGTAAGTACAGGCGAGTCATAAGTTGAGGATTGTTTTGAAAGTTAATTCAACACAGAGTGTGATGTGTCGACTTGAAACCAATCGCGAGTATGCGTCAATGGAACATCATTTTCCAGAGACGTATTTTTTCGGAAGGGGGAACCCCATACTTTCGGCGCACCAAAAAATGTTGACCACATAGTAGCGCGTTCCATCGTGGAAAAGCTGGATGCTGTTGATGCCTCGATTGGTCACGGGCCCGTCCTTCTTTTCTTTTGTTTCGTAGGTGCTGAACAGGTGCGTAACGGTTCCATACTGTTCGGTCACGCGATGGAGTTCTCGCTCGAAGAATCCTGTGGCGATGCGGGTTTGGAAGAGTTGAACGTAGTCTTCGGGAGTCAGTGCCTGCAGTGTGAGCGTTCCGTCGGGCGTCTTGCGGGTAGGGATCAATCGCGTTTCGGCTCGGAACAGGTTACGAAAGCGGTCCCAGTCTCGTGGGGTGCCGGGATCACCAGAGATCACATCATATAGTGCCGCTACTATTCCGTCGACAGAAGCGACATCCTTTGAATAATCTTTGGTTTGGCTAAAACCGAGGTGCGCGCACACGATCAACGTAAAGACAAGAAGGAATTTCATAAGTTGGAGTTTGATCCAAGGTACTTACTTTTGTTCGATGCTTGGGCCAAAATATTCTGTCATCGTTCCGGTGTACAACCGTCCCGACGAAGTTGATGAACTTCTGGCAAGCCTGACATCTCAAACGTTTCGCGACTTCGACGTAGTGATCGTTGAAGATGGCTCCACGCGTACCTCGCGCACGGTGTATGAGAAGTACGCGTCACTGCTTAAGATCGATTATTATGTGAAACCTAACTCCGGCCCGGGACCAAGCCGGAACTTTGGTTTTGAAAAAGCAAAAGGTCAAAATTTCGTTGTGTTCGATAGCGACTGCGTAATCCCCCCGAAGTACTTCGAGGTGTTAGATGCATCCCTAAAAAACACGCCGCTCGATCTGTGGGGCGGTCCGGATCGCGGCCATGGTGATTTTACTCTTGCACAGCAAGCGATGGCGTACTCGATGTCGTCGATGCTTACAACTGGAGGAATTCGTGGAGGAAAGGCAAGTAATTTTCAACCTCGGAGTTTCAACCTTGGGATGACGCGTGCTGCCTGGGAGAAGACTCGCGGGTTTGTTTTCGATCGATATGCCGAAGACATCGAGTTGAGCGTCCGCGCCAGGAAGCTTGGGTTGCGAGTGGGGTTGGTCAGCGACGCCTACGTCTATCATAAGCGACGTGCCACCTTTAGCCAATTCTTTCGGCAGGTGGCGAACTTTGGTCGCGGCCGGGTGCATGTCAACCGCGCCCACCCTGGTGCAATAAAGTTGACACATTGGTTCCCCGCGGTGTTCCTCATCGGGCTCGTGAGTTTGCCACTTGCGTCAGTGATCTGGCCTCACCTTGGCGTGGTGGGTGCTTCCATTTACGCCGTATACCTCGCTGCGGTCGGCATCGACTGCTGGAGTGTCACCCGCCGGTTGACAGTCGCCGTACTTTCCATCCCAGCCGCCTTCGTTCAGTTGACGGGCTATGGCTACGGGTTTTTGATTGCGTTGGCAGGGAAGTAGAATTTTTTCTTCTATCTTTCAAAATCCAACACCCAATGGAAAAGTTTGCTGTGATGGCCACTAGATCAGCAGCGTGCGTGCTGTTGTCTATTCTGGCCAGTTCTTTCGCCCTACAGGACAATCCTCCTGTTCTAACAAAAGGTTATTACATCACCGTCGGAGCATTTGCGCCAAGCAAATTGTCTTACGCCAAAGCGTTTCGCGACAAGCTCGCGAAAGAGGGCTACCATCCCGAGATCGGGGTCGATGTAAAGCGCAACCTGCTACTGATCTATCTCGATCGCTATGAAGAGTACCAACCTTCGATCGACGAGATGTTGCAAACCCGGAAAAGGGGCGCGTTCCCCGAAGCTTGGGTGCGCATTATCCGCCAAGGCGAGTACGAGGAAGCGCAGCCTACAACAGCCAGCGAACAACGGAGCGACAGCCCGGTAAAACAAGAACCTGTCTCGACGCCCGTGGTTACTTCGCCGGTCACCACGACCCCTGCCACCCAGATCGACAGTTCAACTGTGAAGTCGCAACCTGTGATTGTCGAAATTCCTGAACCCAAAGAAGACACGAAGCAACCCGCTAAAAAGGGGGCCGCGACATTGCAGAACACGAAGGTGATCCTGCACCTTTTCGATGCGAACAATAGTCGTCCAATCGATGGATCGGTCGAAGTCGTGGATGTTCAACGTGCACGATTGATCACAACTTTCAAAGCTGGCGACACGGTCATGTTGCCCAACCCGAACAATGATACCAAGATGTTGATGTTGGTGGGCGATGTTTTCGGTTATCGCAAGGTGCAACACAAGCTAAGCTTTGCGCAACCGATCGCCGATACATCGAAGTATTACTTCGATCTTTTCGACGACTACTATGTGGCAAGGTTTGAGATGGTCCGCTACCATCGGGGCGATATTGCCACGCTCTATCACGTGTACTTCTTCAATGATGCGGCAATCATGCAACCCGATTCAAAGTATGAGTTGAATAAGTTACTGGATATGATGAAGTCGAACCCAGGTTATCGAATTCGGCTACACGGCCACACCAATGGCAATGCCCATGGAAAGATAATTTCGATGGGACCTTCTAAAGACTTCTTCTCTGTGAACGCGCCAGATGTGAAAACGGGCAGTGGCTCTTCCAAGGCATTGTCCGGCGAACGCGCCGAAGTGATCAAAGAATGGCTTATTGCGCAAGGCATCGCCGCCGACCGGATGGAAGTGAAGGCGTGGGGTGGAAAGAGAATGCTCCACGATCGCAACAGTCAGCACGCCCGTAAGAACGTCCGGGTTGAAGTTGAGGTGTTGGAAGAGTAGCTTCCCGTAAAATCGGGAACCACCAAGGGGTTTGTCCCGTACACCTAGTTACTTGCACTAATTTATTATCATGACAAGGAAGACGGTCTTGATCACCGGAAGCTCGACGGGTATCGGAAAGGCCACCGCCGCATGGTTTCAGGCGATGGGTTGGAACGTGGCGGCAACGATGCGCAGTCCAGAAAGAGAGACGGAATTGATCGAGTTGGAAAACATCAAATGCTTCAGGCTCGATGTCCTCGACGAGGTATCGATCGCCAATGCGATTGGTGATACGATCGCTGCCTTTGGGGGTATCGATGTGGTAGTGAACAACGCTGGGTATGGTGCAGTGGGTCCCTTCGAAGCCGCCAGCGTCGACCAAATTAAAAAGCAGTTCGATACCAACGTGTTCGGCGTCATGAACGTGACCCGCGCAATCTTACCTTATTTTCGCCATAAGCGAGCAGGGACTATTATCAACATTTCATCGGCGGGGGGCCGGATGACGTGGCCTCTGTACTCGTTGTATCACGGAACGAAGTTCGCGATCGAGGGTTTTTCTGAAAGCTTACAGTATGAACTGAGGCCATTCAATATTAGGATCAAGATTGTCGAGCCCGGGTCGACTAAGTCGGATTTCTGGGGACGTTCGCAGGATGTAATCTTCAAAAAGGAACTCGATGTCTATGAGTCGTATGTCAACACAGTTGCTCCGAATCTACAGAAAGCGGGGGCACGCGCGCCGGAAGCCGACACCGTAGCGGCGGTGATCTTCAAAGCTGCCGCCGACCGCTCGTGGCGAATGCGTTATCGCGCCGGACTTGGTTCTAAGACCTTCCTGTTTTTTCACACCCTCATGCCGACACGCTGGTTCAATGCCTTGGTTCGACTGGTAGTTGAGAAGAAAGAGGACCGATTGAAGAAATACGCGTCTGAGGCGTAGCCGCTCAGTTCGATTGCCGGGCAGCTCCGGCGAAAACCTCCAAAATCCTTTTGAGCGCCTTTTTGCGAAAGTGACGTAACAATTTGGTAATCTGTGAGGATTTAGAAAATTTCACGTCACCAAAGGCCAACTCCCCCTGCCCAACGCCCCTCGACTATGAAGCTATTTAGAAGTTTCACGTACATTATTAATTACAAGACTCTCATTGTGACCGCTCTTGCGGTTGTGTCGACGTACTTGTGCTATGAGTATCAATTGATCGCGAAGTTCCCAGATATGCTTGTCGGGGTGGCGATCGTGTTTCCGGTGGTATTCTCGATTGGGTCGGCGTACAACCGCCGGGAAACGGCCCTGCAAAAGCTCTCTGACTTTAAGGGCCACGCCGTGGCTATTTACTACGCCTCTAAAGATTGGTCGGGTACGTCTGGATCCGACCTACACCTCAAAATCAGGGATCACATCCATGGAATGTTGTCGTTGATGCGGGAGATGTTCAAAGCCACAGAGCAGGATCATTGGCAAGAACATGAAAAAGATATGTATCGGAAGTTTTCGGAGCTGTCGCAACTGACACTCCAACTCCGAACGCTTGGTGTTCAAAGTGGAGAGATTTCGCGTGTGAGCCAATACGTAAGTAAGATGATCATTGCGTTCGACAACCTGAAGATATTCTACGCCTATCGAACACCGATTACGCTTCGTGCCTACAGCAAAGTGTTCTTGTATATTTTCCCGATTATTTACGGGCCTTATTTCGCGAGTACGTTTCACGACTATTCAGCCAACCTCGAATACGTGATGCCGGTGTTGTACAGCTTTATTTTGGTAAGCTTAGATAACATTCAAGATCACCTCGAAAATCCGTTCGACGAAATCGGAGAAGATGACATCGTGATCGATGCCAATGAAACCACGAGAATGTTGAATTGAGAATTTCGAATTGAGAATTTAGGGAGGGTGTGATTGAAGTGATGAACTACAATCGATCTGACACCACGTTAACGGCGGCTAACTGTAAATTAGGTTGAGGACCGCGCCTTCGAAATTAATTCTCCCCAAAAATTCTAAATTTCAAATTCTCAATTCTCAATTCTAATCCCTAATTCTTTCAACTGCTCCCCACTAATCGTCGACGGAGTATCGATCATCATGTCTTTACCCGCGTTGTTTTTCGGGAAGGCAATGAAGTCGCGGATGGAGTCTGCGCCGCCAAAAAGAGAGCAAAGCCTATCGAAGCCGAACGCGATGCCTCCGTGTGGAGGCGCTCCAAATTCGAATGCTTCCATTAAGAACCCGAATTGTTTCTTCGCTTCTTCTTCGGAGAAGCCAAGTTTGGTAAACATCAATTGCTGCGTCGGGCGATCGTGGATCCGAATCGAGCCACCGCCTACTTCCGTGCCGTTGATGACCATATCGTAGGCATTGGCGCGCACCTTCCCGGGGTCGGTTTCCAACAATGCGATGTCTTCACGTTTTGGCGACGTGAATGGATGGTGCATGGCGTGGAACCTGTTTGTTTCTTCGTTCCATTCGAGGAGCGGAAAATCGATGACCCACAAAGCGGAGAACTTGTTTTTATCTCGGAGTCCCAGGAGGCCGCCGACGTGGAGTCGAAGCTCGCCGAGGGCTTTGCGCGTTTTGTCTCCATCGCCGCTGAGGATCAAGAGCAGGTCGCCGGGTACAGCGTTAAATTTCTGTGCCCACGTCGCGAGCGCGGCGTTGTCGTAAAATTTGTCGACTGAAGACTTGTATGTGCCATCAGCTTCACAACGAACATACACCATTCCTTTAGCGCCAATTTGTGGGCGCTTGACGAACTCGGTCAGTTCATCGATTTGTTTTCGCGTAAACGACGCGCACCCTTTTGCGCAAATGCCGACCACTAAGTCGGCGCTATCGAACACTTGGAAGCCTTTGCCTTTCGCCAGATCGTTTAGTTCTACAAACTTCATTTCGAAACGCGTGTCTGGTTTGTCGGAACCATAGTACTTCATCGCGTCGGCGTACGTCATGTGGGGCAGACGCGGCATATCGATCCCTTTGACATTCTTAAACAAGTGGACGATCAACCCTTCGAATGTTGATAGTATATCTTCTTGAGTGATGAACGACATCTCACAGTCGATCTGGGTAAATTCTGGCTGACGGTCGGCACGCAAGTCTTCGTCGCGGAAGCACTTTACGATTTGGTAGTACCGGTCGAAGCCCGATACCATTAAAAGCTGCTTGAATGTTTGAGGCGACTGGGGCAGAGCATAAAACTCACCGTGATGGATGCGGGAAGGGACCACGAAGTCACGCGCACCTTCGGGTGTTGACTTGATCAATACGGGAGTCTCTACTTCGATAAAGTTCAGGCTATCCAAGTAAGCGCGGGTTTGCTGCGCCATCTTGTGCCGGAGTTGTAAGCTTTCGCGAACAGGCGTGCGACGCAAGTCGAGGTATCGATATTTCATCCTCAGGTCGTCGCCGCCGTCGGTATTGTCTTCGATCGTGAAGGGCGGGTTCTTGCTTGGGTTTAAGACTGTTACTTGGTTGACCCACACCTCGATGTCGCCGGTGGCGATCTTGTCATTTTTCGAAAGACGTTCGCGCACGGTGCCCTCGGCCACCACCACATATTCCCGACCCAATTGGCGTACTTGATCGATCACAGCCGCGTCGGTTTTGCCTTCTTCCAGGATCAATTGGGTGATACCATATCGGTCGCGGAGATCGACCCAAATGATGCCTCCTTTGTCGCGCGCGCGTTGCACCCAACCTGTAAGTTTAACTTGCTTGCCGGCGTCGGCGATTCGAAGTTCGCCGCATGTGTGAGTTCTGAGCATGGTATACGTCTTATTCTACTATGAAACGGGTGCGAATTTAGGGATTTTCGCCCCGATTAAGGACAGGGGGCTAAAATGCGCGCCAAAATTTCGAATTTTGCCAGATATCAGAATCCTTGCCTTTTTTCGTTTGATTCGAGGTCTATGAACAAATTGCTCATTCTTTTTCTTGCCTTCGTTGCCGTGTCGGCCAACAATAAATTGGTGAAGACGAAGGTCACCGACGAGATTTCGCTGTCGATCCCAGAAGGGTTTATAGCGATGACACCGGAGGACATCGCGCAGCGTTTGCCGTCGGTGCGTGCGCCGCTCGGAGCTTACACCAACGAAGATCGGGTGGTTGACATCTCGGTCAACATCTCGGCGACACAATGGCCGGACGCCAACTATGAGATTGCAGCCAAGTTCTTCAAAGCCGCCTTATTCAATTTGTATGATAAAGTTGATATGATTGATGAAGGTGTTCACGAGGTGCACAAGAAGAAGTATATCTATTTCGAATTCGAATCCCGGATCAATCCCAATCGGCGTGTGGAAGGAGGATCTGAACCCTTGTTGAAGTACACGTATATCCAGTATCTCGTGGAACCTGGGCGCACATTGGTATTTTCCTTTAGTTGTCCACGCCCCCTTCGTCAGGAATGGCAAGAGACGTCTCGTGCCGTCATGAAGTCGGTACGGGTGAAATAACGGTTCATCGTGATGGAGTTGTTCAGCGACGATTATTTTATGGGCGAGGCGCTCAAAGAAGCGCGCCGTGCTTTCAACGATGGCGAGGTACCGGTCGGCGCGGTGGTCGTGTGCAAGAATCGCATCATTGCTCGGGCCCACAACCAGACGGAACGATTGACGGACTCGACGGCACACGCAGAGATGCTGGCGTGTACGGCTGCGACCAACTACCTCGGTTCAAAATATCTAGATGAGTGTACCCTGTACGTCACGTTGGAGCCATGTGTGATGTGCGCTGGCGCTCTACACTGGGTTCAGTTGCAGCGTTTGGTATACGGCGCCAGCGATGTGCAGCGCGGCTATTCGATGATTTCGAGCCCGTTATTACACCCGCGCACGGAAGTCGTCAAAGGTGTCAAGGGTCAGGAATCCAAGACACTGGTGGAGGATTTTTTCAGGCGAATCAGGGAAAAGAATTAGATTGCTGCCATGAGTATGGACATCAAAGGAAAGGTTATCCAGTTGTTGGCGCCGCAGACGGGCCAAGGGAAAAGATTGATCAGTTCCGCCTGTCGGTGGGAGATATGGTAACAGTGTCGGTTGAACTCGAGAGCCGTGAGTACAACAACCGATGGTACACCGAAGCGCGCGCGTGGAAGGTATCGAAAGATTCACCGGGTCAGCCCCAATCGCAGTATTCGAACGACGTTGGGGATGAACCGATGGGTGCTACGGGTAGCGATGATCTACCTTTCTAAGCGTTGGATTTCTCCTTTTTCTTGGAAGCTGCCGAAGCTGATTCGACTTTCTTGCCGTTTTTGTGTTCACCGAGGATGATGACATCCTTCGTGATCTGATACTGGCGAGCGGCTTGCATCATCGCCTCATAAGTGTCCCTGATGATGATGACACCCGAATTCGCACCCTTGTTGCGGATATCGAGCCAAAAGCCATCTTTTTTCTTTTTAGGTAATACAGGAGGTCTTCCCATGTTTGATCTATTTTCGGATTTTTGAATGCCGCAAAATGCCCAAAATGGGCCAAATGCGATGCAAAGATAACATATTCAGCGGGTTAATGGTTCAACCGCCCAAATAATGGGGTTAACCCGCAAGGTAGGGCGGCACCGCGATGCCCGCTTTCAGACGTTCGTCAGGGACTACTGCACCCCTTACTAGTTGGATTGGTTGCACACCAGCCCAAATATCCAAGTCATAGTCGTCCTCATCATCCTTTGGTCCGCCGGTGCGCACCTTCGCCGAGGCTTCTGTCAATTCAAAAGCGATCACCATCGTTCCCTTCCACTCTGAATCGTTCGGCTGTCGAATGTCGTCCCAACGACCCGGGCACATCTTGTTCGTGAACAATTCCAACGCCTTGTACAGCTCGTCGCGATCCGTCACCTTCCTGCCTTTCGCAAAGAACACAACCGAGCGATAGTTTACGGAATGATGGAAAGCACTGCGGGCAAGCACCATCCCATCGAGGATTGTCGCGGAAAAACACACGGGAGCGCCATCGGCGATTTGGCGCATGTACCAAGCCCCAACAGATCCGTGGATGTAAACCGTGTTGTCAACCCGTGCAAAGCCGGTTGGAATTTGGAACGGCTGGCCCTCGTGCACATAGGCAACCGTACACACGAGCGCTTCATCTAAGATGGCATGAACAGTGGCCACATCGTAGCTTCCACGTTTCGGCAAACGTGTGATCTCCGTGCGGGGTGTGATAGGAAACTTGTCCATAATGAATGGTTTGACATCGCGAAAATGCTGGATTTGTGAAATTCAGAACAGATTCAGTTTCCGAAAAGGATACCAGATCAGTTAAGGGGGCTGATCACGATCTTGCCAAATTGTTGGGAGCTCTTCATTCGATCGAAGGCCTCCTCGATTTGATCGAGCGAAAAAGTACGATCGATCACAGGTCGAACTTTGCGTTTCTCGATGAAGTCGAGCATGGAAAGGAACTCGTCGCGAGTACCCATCATGGTGCCATGAATGGAAAGTTGCTTGGAGAAGATCAATCGAGGCGGTAGCTCTCCAATGTCGCCGGCAGTGCGGCCGAAGACCACGATCCGGCCACCTGGCATCGCCACATCTAACAGGTTTTTGAACTGTGGACCTGCGGCACTGTCGATGATCACGTCGAAACCGCGGTGTTGCTTCTTGGCGTTGTCGATCCAGCCGGCCTCTTTGTAGTTGAACGCCGCCGTCGCCCCCATTGAAAGTGCCTGCTCGAGTTTGGCAGGCGACGACGATGTGACAAATACCTTTGCTTGGAAAGCAAGCGCGAGTTGCATTGCCCATAGTGCTGTACCGCCACCAATGCCCGTGATCAAGACTTTCTCTCCGGGTCTCAAGCGCGCCTTCGTGAACAATGCTCGGTAGGCCGTCAACGCTGACAGTGGAACTGCGGCCGCTTCCTCTGTCGTCAGGTGTGTCGGCTTGTCGTGTAGATATTTCTTCGAGATGACGATGTACGAGGCGAAGGTCCCATGATCGGGATAACCCAAGATCTTGAAAGCGTCGGATTGGAAGCCAGCTTCTTTTCCCCATTCCAAGCTTGGGTTGAGGATCACCTCTTTACCGATCCAGCTAGGATCCCCTTCCTCGCCAACGGCTTCGACGACGCCGCAGCCGTCGGATCCAAGGATGATTCCGTGCTCCGACACATTGGATTGTTCGGAGCGGATCCACAGATCGCGATGGTTCAGTGAGGCGGCATGGAGTTTCACCAAAGCCTGATCTTTGACGGGTACGGGAGACTTTTGCTCCCGTACGTCAAAAGGTAAATTCTTTCCTTTGAAAAAGGCTGCGCGCAAGGCCTACAAATTCGGGTAAGCTGAAGCCTTGTGGATCAACCGATCACATAGTTCCAGCCGTGAACATCAGGGCTAGTACCGAGTCGGATCTCGTTCAGTTTTTCTTTCACTTTGTTCTGAAAACTAGTGGCGGCAGGAGGTGTCACTTGGTAATCGATTCCATTGATGTTGATGACGGCAATGGTGGCCACGACAGCCGCCGTACCTGCGCCAAATGCTTCGGTGATGGTACCGTTCTTGAATCCGGCTTCGAGTTCGTCGACACTCACGCGACGTTCTTCGGTTGGAACACCCATGTCTTTTGCAAGCGTGAGGATAGAATCGCGGGTCACACCATCGAGTATGGCCGTCGAGAGTTTTGGTGTCACGAGCGTTCCGTTCATCATGAACATCACGTTCATCATACCAACTTCGTCGATGTACTTATGTTCTTTATGATCCGTCCAAAGAATCTGATCGAAACCTTCTTTGCGTGCAATCTGCGAAGGGTAGAAAGCACCGCCATAGTTGCCGGCGCATTTTGCGAAGCCTGGGCCGCCTTCCGCTGTGCGCACGTAGGTACGCTCTACTTTCAGGCGGAACGGTTTATTCAAGTACGCCCCCGCCGGAGTTGTCAAGACGATGTATTTATATTCATCCGCTACCTTCACGCCCAAGCGTGATTCAGTTGCAAACACAAATGGCCGGATATACAACGATGCGCCATCCGAACTTGGAATCCATGCTTGATCCAAATCAACCAATGCGTGAAGCGACTGGACGAACAAATCTTCGGGCACGATGGGCATGCACATCCGATCGAGTGATCGGGCAAAACGTTGTTGGTGGCGGTGCGGACGGAAAATGTTGATGCGACCGTCTTTCATGCGGAACGCTTTCATTCCTTCGAACACCGATTGTCCGTAATGGAGAGAAAGCATCGCAGGGCTCATTCGAAGATCGCCGAAGGGAACAATTTTTGGGGCGCCCCATTCGCCGTTTTTATAGTCACACACGACCATGTGGTCGGAAATAATCTTACCGAACTCCAGGTTTTGGAAATCCACTTCACCGATCCGGGTTTGCTTGATCTTTTCAACTGGAAAAGAAGGTGTCAACGTTGTCATGTTCATATTTTTTGAGCGGTTTGAAAGGTAAAAGTTTTATCGTTTGGAAGCTAATTCTTTGAGGACCTGAATAGCGATGTCGATGTCTTCGTCCGAAGTCAACCAGTTTGAAATTGCTGCGCGGATCGCGGGCGTACCTTTATATACGGTAGGCGTAAAGAAGATCCGACCATCGTCGCGCACTCTGTCTAGGAATTGGCGAACAACAGAGGCATCTGGTTTCCTGGCGAGCGTGAAGCACAACACGTTCATGCGGACGGGTGCCAGTAACTCGTAGCTGTCAGACTGGGCGATCCACACACCCAACTTCGACGCCATGGCGCAGTTGCGCTCTACGATTTCACGGTGTCCTTCACGGCCGTAGGCGAGGAGCGTGAACCACGCGGGCAATGCACGGAACCGCCGCGAGTTTTCAGGTGTGTAGTGGAAGAAGTCTGGGCTTTGTTCCGGGTCTGTTAAATAGGCAGCAGCATTCTGAAAAATTTTCAGCTGAAGTGCCTTGTGTCGGGTGAACTGCATGGCGGCATCGTAAGGCACGTTCAACCATTTGTGCGCATCAACCGTGATGCTGTCGGCGGCTTCGATGCCCTGCATCAAATGATTAAACTTCGGTGAACATCCGGCGAATCCCCCGAATGCGGCGTCGACGTGAAGCCAAAAGTTGTATTTGTTTTTCAACTTGGCGACGGCTTGCAGGTCGTCGAAGTCTACCGTGTTGACTGTGCCGGCGTTGGCCACCACGATGCAAGGACCGCCGTAGGATCGGAGTTGTTCTTCGAGGTGTGAAAGGTCAATAGCTTCTCGTCCTTCAAGAGTTTTGACCAAGGTCATGCTGTCGCGACCCATGCCCAACATGGAAAGTGATTTCATGATACTGGAGTGGGGAGCGGCGCTGAACACGCGAATCTTTCCGATGATGCCGGTTTGACTGAAGTCGAATCCTTGTTGTTCGCCAACCCATTGCCGACCGAGTGCGAGGCCGACGAAGTTCGACATCGTTGCACCCGTGACAAACGAGCCAAAGAATTCGGCAGGAAACCCAAGGAGTTGTCGCAAGAAATCAATCGCTTGATGTTCAATCTGGGGAGCAATGGAGTCGACGAAACCACATGCGTTTTGGTCGTACGTGCTCACCAGCCAATCGCCTGCAACCGAAGCAGGTGTTGAGCCACCAGTCACAAATCCAAAGTATCGTGGCCCCGCAGAGTGCGTAAGTTGTGGCGCATACGCATGATGGAAAAGTTTCAACACCTCGTTGGCTCCAATTCCTTGTTCGGGTAATTCACGCGTTGCGAGCGGATTAATTCGAATACCCGGCGAGAGACGATCACGGTCGTCGCGTAGGTAGCTTTCAGCCACTTGCTTGATGGCTTGCAAGATGTTGCCGATCGAATCTCGGTCAGACTTCAACACAGGATTCATGAGTGTGCGGTCAGGATATCAGATATTTTCAATAGATGGTGGTCGTCGTGTTCTGCGTCGAAGAAAGCCAAGTCGACAGGAGTCATCAACACTTTTAATCGTGGGTGTATGGATGCTGCACGAAGTTGATGTTCTTCGAGTGCACGGAACGCAAGTAGTGTTTCGTACCTAGCACCTTCGAATAACTTGAGGACGCGCTCGATGGGCCACGGGTTATAGTCTTGTGGTTCGAACACCGCAGGGGAGAGGGTGTCGGCGCCTGAGCACATCTCGGCGATGCGCTTCGTCGAAATTTGACTCACTTCGGCAAGGTGACCGATGTTTTGTTTGATCGACCATTTATCATGAAAGCGAGTGGAGAGGAGAGTGTCGGTTTGTCCTTTTACTTTCCTCTCGATCCTGGCGATTGCACCTTCAAGTCGCTCAAGATAAAACGGGAGCATCCCGGTCGGGAGGCCAAAGTTGAATGAGCGTTCAAACCAATCCAGTCTTTTCATGACTTTGATGATTTTGAGGTAGAATTTTTAGAATGGCTACCGGCTGAACTGAGCGCGCCATAACTCGCGTAGTTGAAAGCCTTTATTCACGATGTAAATCCCGGCAACGGTGACAATCATCGCGATGGCAATGCGCACATTAAACTCTTCGCCCAGCACGAGCGATCCGAGGATGACGGCAACGATGGGGTTGACGTATGCATACAACGACACGATGGTGATTGGTAGTTTCTTCACTGCGTATGAAAAGCAAGCGAAAGAAATCACGGATCCGAAGATGATCAAGTACACAAGCGACCACACCGCCGACGAACTCCAGGTGAGCGTCGAGTAGTCGTCGAAGAGAATGCTGGCGAGGAGGAGAAACACGCCTCCGAAAAACATCTGGAGCCCGGCCACGACGAACGTGTTTTGGGTTTGATTTTTTCTTTTCACCCATACGCTGCCGAACGACCATCCCATGTTGGCGATGAAGATTAGGAGCAGGCTCCAACCGAAGCTCGCGTTGTTGAAGTCGCTCAGGTTATTGCTGAACATGAGCACGATGCCGCTCAAGCCGATGGCAAGGCCCAAGAAGACTGGCAATGTGGGACGTTCATCGCTGCTTGTGCCCAAGTTGATGAGGGTTACCCAGATGGGAATCATAGAGCAGATGATGGCGGTGATGCCGCTGGGGATGTGCACTTCTGCCAACCCGATGAGTCCATTGCCGAGCGTGAACAGTGAAAAGCCGGCGAGGGCTTGCCGGAAGATCACCTCTTTGGAGGGGAGTTTTGCTTTGGCGAACCAGATCATAGATCCGGTGAGGATGGCTCCGGCCATGACCATCCGGATGGCGGCGAATAAGAAGGGAGGAATGTCTTGTACACCGATCCTGATGCCGAGGAAGGTGGTACCCCAGAGGATGCAGACGACGCCGAGTGCTGCGTATGCCATCCATGCGGGCCGGGGTTGGGTTGAAGCGTTCATGGTTCAAATTTGGCCATGTATACGAAGATAGAACAGTTTCAGTTATTTTTATTTCGACCATATCAGTTTAACGGGGTACAGAGTTGTGCGGCAGATTCTACCGATGGTTAGGGGTTTCATTCGGGTGGGTTGCTGAGATGGCGTTTGGACCCGTAAACAGTCTTATTCTTCCTCATAACTTTCATTATAACGAACATTTTGGTTATATATGTTTGTTATAATGAACATTATGAATAAAAGACAGCCAGTGTTATTACCTAAAGTCGTTAACGTTTTGATTGAACTTGGTGAGAACATCAAGTTAGCAAGATTGAGACGGAAGCTTAGCGCGGAACAAGTGTCCGAACGTGCAGGCATTGGTCGAACAACGCTTTGGGCAATCGAAAAGGGATCACCCTCGGTAGCTATTGGTTTCTATGCCCAGGTTCTATTTGTTTTAGGTCTCGAAAAAGATTTGGTTAAGGTTGCAGGAGATGATCTGTTGGGGCGAAAGCTTCAGGATGCAAAGTTGACCGTTAAGAAACGGGCTCCAAAGAATCGTGTCTAGTGATGATGTCTCCAAAGAGTGAACCGCATTGGTTCTTTTTGTATTCAGCTCGAGGCCTGAAAATATCCAAGAACCAATGTCAAAATATCCAATGAACGCGCTTTAGTTCAACGACAATGAATTGTACATGTCGACTGGTTGGGAATTAAAGATCCAACTAGGTATTGAGCACTCACAGAACCTCGATCTGGGGCTTTCACTATTTTCCGACGATGACAAATTAATTGCCTTCGGGATTTTTCTCGACTTTTCACCTGGTCGATGGGACCCCTTAATAATGGATAGGGTTGAAGCCCTGACTGCGAGAATCAGGTGACAGTTTCAACTATCCTATTTCGACTAGATCGGTTTAACGCGACCTTACTGCTTAAACTGAAAATTGACACCTAGATTAAGCGTGCTCCATCCGCCGATGCCCAGTTCTCCGAATGCCGAGAAGCGTTCTGAGAAGGCGTAACGGGTGCCTGCGTATACACCCATATAGACTTTGCCTGTGCTTTTTCTGTAAGGGTCACCCGTTTGTCCGGTGTTGGAGGTGGTCACCGCTTTGTAGCTATAGACAAAAAATTGAGGTTGGAGACTGACATAAGGTTTAAGGCCTTTGAGTTTCAACGGAACGAACCATTTACCCACCCCATAAAACCCGGTCATCGTAAGATCGATTGCCTCAGTAGAGGCGACGGCACCGGGATTCGTAGGGTCCATCCTTACGTCGTCACCGTGGAAGTTGCTTTTTGTGAACTGAATTCCGAAGGAGAATTGTTCGGTAAGGCCAAAGTCTATCCCCAGAAAATACATTGGAGCCTTGGCTTTATAGTCGACACCAAGGACAAAGTTTTTCGCCTTTGGATAAATGAACGAGAGGCCCCCATAAGCGTCCATAGATCCTTGCGCTACCCCTTGCGAGAATGCCGAAGAACAAGTAAGACTTATGGCTAAAATTGTAACCAGTTTGAATGCATTTTTCATCGCGGTTTTTTCTGACAAAAAAGAACTTACCTCTACTCGAAATCAATACTCGATTGTGAGTATTTTATTTTCACGCGTGTGACAGATTAAGTCCTATCTTGACTAAAATTCACCCGGGTAACCTTTTGAAAATACTAGTACATCAGCTTGTTAGCACCCTGTTACTCTTGGGTTATGTATCAGTTTCGGGTCAACCACTTGCTTTTAAAAAGCTAACCGTACATGAAGGACTGTCACAAAACAGCGTCAATGAAATTCAATTTGACAGAGATGGATTTCTTTGGGCGGCGACGGCCGACGGTTTGAACAGATTTGACGGTTATGAATTCAAGCAATATCGCAACAGCGGTCCCAAAGAAGAGCGATTGATGAATGTTGGGATCCTCAGCATTCTTTGCGACAAACATGGAAGGGTCTGGATCGCGGGTAATATGGGTTTGGAAGTACTCGATCCAGCCACGAACGAAATAGCGGAACTTGCAAGGATACCTCTATCAATTGGCGAAGCAAAATGGTTTGAAGATGACGACAATGTTTTTGTCTTCTTGAAAGACATCGGAGTATGGCAGTATGATACCCGCTCTTTTGAGAAGACGGTTTGGCGCACAGGAGATGACATGTCTTTTACCCGAGACTTGATTAAAATATCGGTTGTCGACCAACACCCCTGGCTTTATCTATTTCCAAAGGGGACTTCTTTTTACTACAAATTGAACAAGCGAGATCATTCTTACAGGAAAGAGCAAATCTTCAAGTCGGAGAAAGATTTTGCCATGGGAGGCGCGACTCCTCTCAAGGAGAATGTCGTGATTTTTACTGCCTCGATTGACAAAAAGAGTACTCTTGTTGCCTATGATTTGCTGAACAAAGAAATTTTGAAAAAAGAAGAGATCAACGTTTCGAACGGGGATCCATTTTATAAATCTACGCTCTTCGTTCCCGAGCTGAATCGAATTATTGTAAGTGATATTAATCGGGGGCTCATCTTTTTTGATTCCACCTTCAGGGAAGTGAATAGTTATCCAAATTCTACCATTCTGTCGAGGTATTCCGAGGGTATCATCTTCCATAGCGCTACTCTGGAGGATAATTGTTTGTGGATCGGCAGCGATCCAAATGGTATTCTCTATACAAATCTGGCAAGTGCACCCTTTTATCATTTTAAGAGTGATCAGAATACGGGCACGTCAGTTATCAAAGGAATATTCACCGACCGCGAGGAGAATGTTTATGGCGGAATGTTGTATGAGGGTGTTCAGGTGTTTGATGCACAGGGAAACTACGCGCGAGAGATGGAGCCCATTGGAAAAGACAATCAATCTCTTCGACTTCACGCGTTCAATTCCTTCCTGCGCGTAGGACTTGATTCCGTTTTTATATTTTGCCCGAACTACCTCGGATTTTACAATACCCACACGAGGCAACATCAGAATTTTCTTGACCAGTTTTATCGCTTGCTGGATGAGGACGAGCGTCTCGGAATGTTCCAGGCAACGATGGTAATGCCGACCGAGTTCCTGATTTCATCTCGAACTGGTATTTGGCGGGTTCGCTTTAGAAACGGTAGGGCTCAATTTAGCACGGAGAAGATTTCAAGCAGCATTATTTCAGCGATCCATTATGTTGATGAAGATTTATTGCTCATCGGAACGACAGAAGGACTTTTCATAAACACGGTGCAGTCTTCGGCATTCCAAACTGACGTCGGCAAACGTTTCATCAAGCACATCAGCCGCGATAGCAAAGGCAACCTTTGGATTTGTACGACAGAGGGATTGTGGCATCTTGATAGCAACCTGAAGAGATTGCATTACTTTTCCACCGACAACGGCCTTTCCAATAATTTCACTTACGGTGCCGTTGAGTCGGGTACGAAGTTGTGGGTTAGTACCAACATGGGGCTCAGCTGCATTGATTTGGAAACCTACAAGATCAAGAACTATACAGAAGCCGATGGGTTACAGAGTAATGAGTTCAATAGCGGGGCCTTTTGGAAGAGCAGCGCGGGAACTGTGTATTTCGGGGGCATTAACGGTATTAATTCGATCAACCCCGGGTTCGAAAACACGAATGACATTCCGTTTAAAGTCATTGTCACTCAAATTAAAGTGAATGATCAAGAAGTCGCCAGCACGAATTCACAACTCGATTTAGCGTACGACCAGAATACGGTTGTATTTTCTTTTGCTGGAGTCTTGCCTGCGTTTAGCCAGCAGATTAAGTATCGGTATCGGATGGAAGGGCTTGATCGCGATTGGGTGTCGTCCGATAAAATTCGGACCGCACGATACCCAAACGTACCTCCCGGCACTTACACGTTTCGCGTAGCAGCGTCGGTGAATCAGGATTTGTTTCTGAACGAGGCGCAGGCGACCGTCATTAGAATAGAATCTCCCTGGTGGCAATCTTGGTGGTTTAATCTCTTGGTTGTAACTGTTATCGGCTCGTTGGCCTGGATGACGCGTCGGTATTTCGAGAGTAGGAAAGCGAGGAAAGCTCAAGAGGCCGAGCAACTGGAGCAGCGTCTTGAAACAGAAAGACAGCGTATTAGCCGTGATCTTCACGACAATATCGGAAGTTATACAACTGCACTTCTCGCCAATGCACAACAGCTAAGATCGTTCAATGATCAAAGTCTGGCGCATGTAGTCGATATGATGCATGTCAATGCGACAAAAATTCTCGGAAGTTTGCGGGAGACAATTTGGGTGTTGAGCCATCATTCGATTTCCCTGCTCGAATTTTCCGATAATTTTAAGTCTCACTGCATAAGATTGCTGCACAACTATCCTCAGATTCGTTTTGAAACCCGTGAGGACGTCGTTGTTGACAGGGTACTTCCAGCAAGCCAAGCTTTTCACCTGAGCAAGATACTTCAGGAAGCGGTCGAGAACTCGGTCAAACATTCCGGTTGTAGTTTGATCTCTTTTTCGGTTGAATGTGACAAGACGTTGACAATCACACTTACCGACAACGGAACCGGGTTTGATAAGAATCTATCTTCTGGTGGCCATGGCTTTGGAAACATGAAGTGGCGCGCGAAAGAAGCCGCGATGATTCTTCATATAGACTCTTCAGCAAGTACCGGGACTTCTGTTGTAATCACCGAAAGATACTCTCAGTCGAGTATTGAATCAGTCTAATTCTGAGATAACCTTTGCGTTTATGCCAATTCTCATTTCCATCATAGACGATAAGCAGCTAAACCGGGAAACGGTGAAATCGAAGATCGCTTCTTATGCCGGGGAAATTGAGTTGTTGTTCGAGGCAAGGAATGGACGCGATTTTCTGGAAAAAATGAAAATCGCAGACAGGCACCCACAGGTCGTGTTGGTAGACTTGGAAATGCCAGAGATGGATGGTATTGAAACCATCAGGTTTGCGTCAGAGATTTATTCCAGCATTAAGTTCATTGTACTAACCGTTTTCGAAGACAACAATAAAATATTTGATGCGATTAAGGTGGGTGCGAGTGGTTACTTGTTGAAAGAGGACACCGCAGTCAATATTGTTGATGCCATTACCAATGTAGTCGAGTACAATGGCATTCCCATGAGTCCTTCGGTGGCACGGAAAACGATTGAGTTGCTTCGACAGACCGGCGATCCCGAATCGCCGCAGAAGCAGGAGAAAGATTATACGCTAAGTCAGCGCGAAATGGAAATACTTGTGGAGTTGGTGAGCGGAAAGAACTACAAGGCCATTGGAGAAAAGCTCTTCATTTCTCCGTTAACGGTTCGAAAGCACGTGTCGAACATTTATGAGAAACTCCACGTGAACTCGCGGGCCCAAATCATTAATCTTGCTCACAGGAAGAAGTGGATTTGACGAATCGTGATTGTACTGACGATTAGCCTCCCGATTGTGATAGAGATCAGTTTAAATTAATTTAGGCGACGCCCGAGATGTAACAATTCGGCCGGTCGGTTTTGTGCTTAGTAATGGTTGTCGGGCGCATGCATGGAAAGTTGACCTTTCGTTTGAGTACGATGATGGCTCGAAGTGAACATCAATGCCATTATCGAGACTCTTTAGGAATTTTCAAACCTGCTTTTTTTTCGACAACGAGCTGTCGGATTCAAATGCACAGCTTGTAGTAGGCAAGTTCCAACGCAGGCACAAACCCCATTTTTTTCGCGAGTCTGTACGAACCGGTATTTTCAAGTCGACATGCCCACAAAGGTTCAAGATGGTTAGCAAGGCAATAGTCAATTAATGCTACACACACCCTTTCAGCTAACCCCTTCGATCGCAATTCCGCTATCGTTTCAATACCCAGTTCAAGTTTGCCCGGAGCAAGGAATGACGAAAACGCGGTTGCCGCCAGAAGCTGATTATGGAAAAGACAGAAACCTATTCCGCCTTTCTTGAAATCTTCGAACGAGTCCCAAAACACTTTCGGAACCACGCTGCCATCCATCGCCTGGAATAGGTCGGCGTTGATCGGTAAAATTGCAACGGCAGGATCTTCAGGAAGGGAACTTCGAAAACGAAGATAAAGGCCGAGGTCGAACAAAAAATTCACGCGTGTGTTCAGCTCAAGGCCCGTCAATTTTAAAACATCGTTCCATGCCTTTGGAAATACCTGCATCCACTCGACGATCGAACGTGTCTTGTTCTTGTTCAAAGCGTAATCCAGGAACCTCTGGTTGAACTCCTCGTTGGTATGGTTACCACCCAGCAAAGACATTCCATAGCGATGAATAATGTAATAAGAACTAGGTCGTTCAATGTTATCGACATAAACCTGTCCACTCACCGTTCGGTCGATCACCGCTTTGGCAAAGAGCGAGTTAAAAGGGATCTGTTCGATGAACGAAGACAACCTATGATAATGTTCCTTCGGCAGCAGGATCATAGTCTCATGTCAATGGAATACAGGTGCAACAATGATAATGGGTCCGTTTCGCCGGGGATTCCTTCTGCTCATTGTTGGAATATGGCACGCTAACAGACGTGATGTCCGTCTATGTAAAGGAGTAGGTACCACCAGAGCCCTGAGTACCTGCCCTCCAATTAACTCAACCCCTTCTTAAAATCTTCGATCAAATCGTCCACATGTTCGATGCCGACCGAGATTCGCAATAGGTTGTCCGGACTCAACGCCATGGCACCTTCTGCCGAGCGGCGATGTTCAATTAGAGTTTCAACGCCCCCCAAACTTGTCGCATGTTGAATCAACTGGAGCTTGCGGCACAGACCCAGAGCCTCTTCGCGCCCGCCCTTTACTTGGATGGACAACACGCTTCCAAATCCGTTTTTCATCTGGCGTTTCGCCACGTCGTGCAACGGGTGCGTGGATAGACCGGGATAATATACGCGCTCCACTTTCGGATGCTTCGACAGGAATTCCGCGATGGCCTGCGCGTTCGCGTTCTGTTTCATCACACGCAACGACAACGTAGCAATGCTGCGCGAGAGTAACCAACAATCGAACGGCGAGGGAACCGCACCCGCCGTACCTTGGTAGGTGCGTACGCGATCCAGCAACTCACCTTTTTCTTTCGCGACCACCACGCCTCCTAAAATGTCTGAGTGACCACTGAAAAACTTAGTCGAAGAGTGCATGACCAAGTCAACACCGAGCGATAATGGTTTTTGCACCAATGGCGTGGCGAATGTGCTGTCGCACGCGGTAACTACTTTCTTTTGGGCTCCAAGCTTAGCCACCGCTTCGATGTCGGTGATTTTCAAGCGGGGGTTGGACGGGGTCTCCATCCAAATCAATTTGGTGTTGCTTTTAATTGCTGCAGACACTTCGTCAAGTTTCGAAAAGTCGACTTCGGTTGTTTCGATTCCTTGACGCGAGAACACATTCTTGAGCAGGGAACGAGCACCATGATAGCAGTCGTCGGGATAGATCAAATGGCTGCCGGGGACAAGGGTCGCTTCGAAGATTGCGTTGATGGCCGCCATGCCTGACCCAAACGCGACGGCATCTACACCACCTTCCAAGAGCGCAATCTTGGCTTCCACCGTGCGGCGGTTCGGATTACTTGTGCGGGTGTACTCGCCGACCACTTCATGTTGATCGCGCCGGAATGTGGTCGACACATGGATGGGCTGTGAAATATCAGGGTGACTCTCGTAACCGGCGTGAACAACCTGTGTGTCGACGCGGCTTCCTTGGATCAGTTCGTTGTGATTCTGCATGGTGCGATAGGTTCGGTTGTAAATATCATCGAAGCCCGCCGAATGTAACAGGACCACTCGACGTTTTTTTGACCATATCAGTTGGGGACCTCACACGGTCAATATGACCTTTCCGATATGAGTGCCGGCTTCGAGCAATCGGTGGGCGTTCGCTGCCTGTGCCAAAGGGAGAGTTTGAAAGATGATGGGCTTCACGAGGCCACGTTCGAGCCATGGCCATACATTCTTTTCAAGCTTGGTGGCGATATCCGCTTTGAATGCGTCGTTCCTGTTTCGCAACGTCGAGGCGGTGATCGTCAGCCGCTTTCGCAGGACTTTCGATAGCTTAATGGTTGCCTCATCGCCACCTTGAAAATTGATGATGGCGAGCCGACCGTCTTCGGCCAGCAGTTCTATGTTGCGTGGGGTGTAGTCACCACCGATCATGTCCAAGATCACGTCAACACCCCGGCCTTGGTTTGCCGTCAGGGTAGTTGATACAAAGTCCGTTTCACGGTAGTTGATCCCGAGCGTCGCGCCGATGGACTCACAGAACCGGGCTTTTTCATCGGTGCCCGCCGTCGCAAACACCTTACCTCCAAAGGCTTTCACCAGTTGAATCGCGGCCACGCCAATTCCGCTCGTACCGCCATGCACAAGAAAAGTCTCTCCCGGTTGGAAGTGTGCCCGATCGAAGACGTTCGCCCAAACCGTAAAGAAGGTTTCCGGAAGCGATGCCGCCTCGATCGCGCTCAAACCTTTTGGGATTGGCAGGCAATGGTCTTCATGGGCGGCGCACAATTCAGCGTAGCCGCCGCCAGCCACGAGTGCGCACACACGATCTCCTGCCTTAAAACGTCCACCTTTCGATTCAACGATTGTTCCGGCGACCTCAAGTCCAGGAATATCTTGAGGCGCCCACGTCGGTGGTGGGTAATGACCTTTTCGTTGTGCGAGGTCCGGTCGGTTGACACCTGCGGCTTCCACTCGGATCAGCACTTCATGTTCTTTCAGAGTAGGAGTGGGCCGCTCTTGGAGCTGCAACACATCCGCTGTTCCGGGCTGCGTGATGACGATCGCCTTCATGTCATTGTGGGTCGATGCCTCAAAGTTGAGAACATCTTTCGAGTGCTGCAACCAGCGACTCCAACTTTAGCGGTTTAGGTAGGTAATCGTCCATGCCAGCGGCGAGACACTGTTCCCTGTCACCTTGCATGACATTCGCGGTGATGGCAATGATGCGCTGACGTCCGCCAGCCTTTCGGATGATGCGGGTAGCTTCGAGCCCATCCATCTCTGGCATTTGTACGTCCATTAAGATGACGTCGTAGTCATGCCGGTCAACCTCCTGTAAAACCTCGTGTCCGTTTGAAACGGTGGTGGGTGAATATCCCAGTTTGGCCAACACGCGCTCGACGAGATTCTTGTTGACCACGTTGTCTTCCGCTACCAAGATGCGGAGTGGATGCTTGAAGGCAAAATCAGTCGTGAGTTGGCTCCGCTTCGTAGTTTCGATTTCAGCGGGCTTCCCTTGGCGTCGTAGTTCAGCAAGGATCACCTTGCACAATTGGTTTTGCTTCACCGGTTTCGTTAGCACCGCCGAGAACATATCAGCCATTTGTTTGCCTCGCTCATCGCCGACCGAACTCAGCAAGATGATCGGCGTTTGTGGATGGTGCTCACGTACTACCTTCGCCACTTGTGCACCGTCCATTTCAGGCATGTTCATGTCGGTGATCACCAATTCGATCCGGTCGTCGTGCTGGAGGCGCTCAAGTCCGTCGCGCCCACTCGAGGCGAGGACCGGTGTGAGCTTCCAGGCTTCAAGTTGACCGCGCAAGATGTCGCGATTCGTTGAGTTGTCGTCAATCACCAACACCTTCTTGCCTTCCAATCCAGACAAGTTGCACGTGAGGTAGGTGGGAATGGAAGCCACACTGACCTCGGCTTGAATCGTGAACGTGAAAGTGGTGCCTTTTCCGTGTGTGCTCTTCACGGAGATGGAGCCGCCCATCAAGTCGACAAGTTTTTCGCTGATGGCAAGTCCGAGCCCGGTTCCGCCATACCTTCTTGTCGTCGATGAGTCGACTTGGGAGAAGGCCTTAAATAGTTTCGATAATTTTTCCGGCGGGATCCCGATCCCAGTATCCTTCACTTCGAACGAAAGCTCGACACGGTCGCCTTGTTTCTTTAATAACGAAACATGGATAAATACCTCACCGACCTGTGTAAACTTGAGTGCGTTTCCAACCAAGTTCATCAACACTTGCCGCAAGCGAAGACTATCACCAATTATTTGTGGAGGAACATCATAATCGAGTTGGTAGATCAAATCCAGTCCTTGGCTGGATGCTTTCCCTGCAAAAATGTCGAGCACTTCTTCGATACAACCGCGCAGATCGAAGTCGCGATGTTCGATGTCCATCTTGCCAGACTCGATCTTCGAGAAATCTAGAATGTCGTTGATGACGCCGAGTAAACTCTCGCCACTGTTTCGAATGGTGTCGGTGTATTCTCTTTGCTCACGGGTGAGCGGCGTTTCGGCAAGTAGCGAGGCCATTCCTATCACCCCATTCATGGGTGTTCGAATTTCGTGGCTCATCGTCGCAAGGAACACACTCTTGGCACTGTTCGCTTGTTCGGCCTCCTCGCGTGCCTTTCTCTCTTTTTCGACGGCTTCATCCAGCAAAATGGTTCGCTCTTTCACCTGCCGCTCCAGTTCTTCCTTTTGCGACTCGATCATCCGGACACGAAGTCGGATGAACAAAAAAAGACCCACGGCAATACCCGTGACCGTGAGGATCCGGAACCACCATGTTTGCCAAAATGGCGGATGGATTCGAAGTACAACCGCAATGCGCTTCTCGCTCCACGCGCCTTCGTTGTTGAGCCCACCCACCCGAAAGATGTAGTTGCGTGGATCGAGATTGGTGTACGTAGCGGTTCGTTTTGTTCCGATATAATTCCAATCCTTGTCGAACCCCTCGAGCATGTATGCGTATTTGCGCTTTTCGGGATCGGTGGTGTAGTTCAACGATGCGAATTCAAACGAAATCATCGACTGCCGGTAGTCAAGATTGATCTCGGTCGTTTTGGAAATGCTTTGATCGAGCACGCTACCAATCTCTACTTTTCTGTTAAAGATTTCGAAGTTGGTCAGAACAAGTGGCGGTTCGAATTCCTTTTGTTGAATCTCGTTTGGCCGGAAGGCATTCAGTCCATTTACGCCACCCACGTACATGGTACCGGTTTTGGTTTTGCATGCCGCTTTTTTGAATTCATACCCTTGAAGGCCGTCATTCAAACCAAAGTGGATAGAACTTTTGGTGGCGGGATCAAATTTTGAAAGACCATTAAACGTGCTGAGCCACAGGGACCCGCTGCTGTCTTCGAGTATCCCTACCACGGTGTTGTTCGGCAGGCCATCCTTCGTATAGTAATTCGTGAACTGAAAAGTTTTCGGATCAAGCCTCGAGAGTCCGATTGACGTACCGATCCACAGGTTGCCCTTTGTGTCTTCCGTGATCGCGAGCACCGCGTCGTTGCTGATGCTATTTTGCGTGGCGTGGTGCAGAAAGCGCGTGAATTCGCCGGTAGTCGGATTGAATAAGTTGAGGCCACCTCCACTGGTACCCACCCAAAGGTTTCCTTTAGAATCCTCTACCACCAAATTGACGGTATTGTTCGAGATCGTTTTGGGGTTGTTCAGGTCGTGCTTGTATTGAATAAACGTTCCGGTCTTGCGATCATATTGGAGAATCCCCTCGCTATAGGTTGACAACCAGATTCGTTGTTGACTGTCGATGAAGATGTTCCAGATATTGGGACTTCGCAGCGCATCCTGCCGTGTGGCGTGATACCCGAAATGGCGCCAAGTTTTTTTATCCGGGTGGTACACGGACACGCCACTACCCCAAGTTCCGATCCACAGGTAGCCATCTTGATCTTCTTTCACGGTGAGGACGAAGTTGCCGCAGATCGAGTTTGGATTGCCAGGGATGTTTTTGAAGTGTTGAAACTCACCCGTGGTGGGGTCAAGCAAGTTGAGGCCGCCGCCGTCGGTACCCACCCAGACTCGGTTCTTCGAGTCCTCGAACACGCATAGCACTTTGCTATCGCTCAAGCTGGTGGGGGACGATGTGTGCCGATAGTGGATGAACTTGTTGATGGCGTCGCGGTTCACAAAGTCAATTCCCGAATTAAAGGTTCCGACCCAGATATTTCCTTTCGCATCGCGGAAGATGTTCCAAACCGAGTTGTCGCCCAAGCTTGCACCGTCGATCTCGTCGTGCAAGAAGTTGGTGAATGAGAGATCGTTGGCGCCCAAGACGGCAACACCTCCATTTTCCATCCCGATCCAGATTCTCCCTTGGTCGTCCTCTTCAATGGTTCGAACCAAATAGGATGGTGCGCTTATCGTTGGATTGAGATTCAATCGGACAAATGATCTCGTTGTCCGGTCAAAAAGGGCAACACCCTGTTGCGTGCCTACCCAAAGTCTTCTCTTCGAATCTTCTTTGAGTGACCACACTCGGTTATTTGGAATAGTCCGTTCGTCGTTGGGATCGAATCGAAAGTGCGAAAAGGTCTTTCCATCGGGATTGAAGACGTCGAGTCCACCGAAGTCCGTTCCAATCCAAAAGTTATTGTCGCTGTCTTGATAGATGTCCTTTACCCTGTTGTCGGCCAGACTCGATAGTTTCTGGTCGTCGTGTACGAAGTAGGTAATAATGTTGGAGACGGGGTCAAGTCGGTTAATTCCACCACCCTCGGTGCCAGCCCATACGATGCCGCTGCGATCGACGTACACACAGTTAACATAGTTTTCGTTTAGACCGCTATCACTCTGAGGATAGTGAGTAAATGTTTCCGACGAGGGGTCGAAACGGTCTAGACCTCCTCCACCGGTAGCTATCCAAATGATGCCTTGCGCGTCTTCGGCGAGGTCCATGATGGTATTGTTCGCTGGCGTGTTGGCGTCTTCCGGATCATTCTTGTAAACCGTAAAGTTATAGCCATCATACTTGTTTAGACCGTCACGTGTTCCAAACCACATGAACCCCTGGTGATCTTGGAGTATGGATATGACATTTCCATGCGAAAGATTTTCTTTCGTGCCGATGTGGTTGAACTTGATCGTGCTTGTTTGCGCCCACAGTGAGTTGGCAAACAAGAAGCCACAAGCCAAGGCCAAGAATGGCTGGAACTTCATTTATTGCAGGGGCGAATTCTTTTTCATGAGGGCGAGTTCGTGTTCGAGCGACCTTGCTATTTCGTCGCACACAAGCACGAGCTTCTCGGCGTCATGTTGCAGTTCTTTGTTGTTTGGATCGATCGGTTTACGCATCGTGACGCGAACCTTGTCCGTGATCGACAAAAATTCAGGGTCCTGCAACATGGTGACGGCGGTGTACACCTTATGGCAGGTCTTCAAAAATCGTTCGGTCTGAAATCCTTTCATCGCCTCCCGCAAAGCGTCCCGCAATTCGATCACGTTTTCAATCATCAACTGCGCCAACTCGATCTTAAAAACTGTGTCACCGTCGGTGTGGAGGTCGAAGTCGATCTTCAGTGGACGGAGCCCCAACGACGAAGCGGCAGCTGCATGCTCCCATGTATGCGCGTAGATCTTTATCTTTTCTTGGAGCTCGTCTGCACGAAAGGGCTTATTCATGAAGTCGGTCATGCCGAATTCTGCCGCCTTTCGCTTTGAATCGATGGCGTATGAGGCAGAAAATACGATGATCGGAACGTGCTTGAAATAAGGATCGTCCATCGCGCGGATTTTGGTCGTGCATTCGTACCCATCCATTTCAGGCATGTGTAAGTCCATCATCACAATGTTGAATTTCTTCGATTGGATCAGGTCGATTGCTTCGAGACCATTGGTTGCCACCGTGACTTGAACGTTCGATTTTTTCAAATACGTCGTTGCAACCAAACGGTTGATTTCATCATCGTCGACTAGAAGGATGTGTATCTCGCTCACGCTGCAAAACAATTTTGACCCCTGATTTCCACAAAGGTCAAGCAACAAGTAAAAGGTAAAAGATAAAATTACAAACGATTTCTGGGATGAAGGGTCGGTTGACACTCAGATCACACCATCTCTATGTTGTAGGTAAGGTTTGACCTGCATTCGAACAATTTTTGAGGGATTTCATGACCTCTGCCCTTATTACCTGTCTATCACTACCAGAAAAGAGGGATGTTTTTATAACAGTTACCGTTTTTGTAATTTGGACCGTATCAGATGAAATGTACCAGCGATGACAGAAACGGCAACCAGGGACCACCTTTATCTAGAAGTTTCGGATCGGATCGAGAAATTGATTGAAAAGCGAGCGTTGAAAGTCGGCGACAAGCTTCTTTCCGTACGTGCGCTAAGCAAGGAGCAAGGAATCAGCCTCAGCACCGCCTTCCAGGCCTATTATCACCTCGAAAGTAAGGGCTTGATCGAGGCGCGTCCTCAATCCGGATATTATGTGAGGTTTAGTCCGAGGCATACACTGAACGTCCCCATGACGGCCAAACCCGCAGAAGAGGTTGTGCCGGTAAGCATCGACGACATGATTAGCAGTGTTTATAAAGACCTGCGTTCCGACAAGTTGTTGAACTTTGCGTTGGGTTCACCTTCGTACGAGCTGCTTCCGGCGGCGAAGCTCAACAAGTCGGTGTTGCAGGCGCTTCGGAGCTCCAATGACAGTTGCCTGAGCTACGAGCATGTTCAAGGGAACGTCGACTTGCGCAAACAGATTGCAATACAATCGTTCAACTGGGGCGGCGCCATCAGCGACGATGACATCGTCGTGACTGCCGGGTGCATGGAGGCGCTGTCGTTGAGTTTGAAGGCGATCACCAAACCAGGTGATGCCGTGGCGATCGAGAGCCCGACCTATTTTGCCATCTTTCAAGTGATGGAAAGCCTAGGGTTAAAAGTAGTGGAGATACCGACGGACCCATCGACTGGCGTGGACCTCGACGTGTTGGAGAATGCCATCACTCGGTTCGACATCAAAGCCTGCTTGTTTGTCTGCAACTTTAACAACCCGATGGGGAGTTGCCTTCCTGAAGAAAAGAAGAAGCGCCTCGTGAACCTGTTGGCGAAGCACGAAGTCCCATTAATCGAGGACGACATTTACGGTGAATTGTATTTCGGCAAGACAAGACCACACACGTGCAAAACTTACGATAAGAAAGGGATCGTGATCCAGTGTGGGTCATTCAGCAAGTCGCTGGCGCCTGGCTATCGCATCGGGTGGACCATCCCTGGAAAGTTTAAGGAAAAAGTCATTCGCGTCAAGCGGATGAATAACGTGTCGACGAACACGCTAGCACAAAGCGCCATCGCGCATTTCTTGGAGAACGGTCGTTACGAACTGCATCTGCGCCATTTGCGTAAAGCGTTGCACACCAATTGCATGCGCTACACTCAGGCCATTACCACGTATTTTCCGGAAGAGACCCGAGTGACGCGCCCCCAGGGAGGTTTTGCGCTGTGGATCGAGATGGGCAAGAAGTTCGATGGGTACCGACTCCATAAGCAGGCCCTCAAGGCCAATATTGGTGTGGCACCCGGGCAGATTTTCTCCTCCAACGGACAGTTTAGCAACTGCTTCCGAATTAGTTTTGGTTTGCCGTGGAGCGACAGGGTGGAGATGGGTCTAAAAACGCTAGGAGAACTGGTCCGTCATTCGGTATCCCGATAGCGACCACCGGTGGAACAACGGGCGTGATAATTCAAGTTTCGCGAATTATCTTTGATGCAGGTTTGTTTAAATCCCGAATCGGTAAATAATTTCAAATTCTAAACTAACATTTATGGCATTCACACTTCCCGCGCTTCCTTATGCATTCAATGCCTTGGAACCGCACATCGATGCAAAGACAATGGAGATCCATCATGGTAAGCACCATAACGCATACGTTACCAACCTCAACAATGCAGTTGCCGGTAAGCCGGAAGAAAACCTCAGCATTGAGGAGATTTGCAAGAACATTTCGAAGTACCCAGTAGCAGTTCGCAACAACGGTGGTGGGCATTATAACCACAGCTTGTTCTGGACAATCCTAGGCCCCAATGGTGGTAAGGGTCCGACTGGCGCATTGGCAGATGCCATCAATAGCGCGTTCGGAAACTTCGACGAGTTTAAGACGAAGTTTGGTGCTGCGGCTACGGGTCGCTTTGGTTCAGGCTGGGCTTGGTTGATCAAAGATGCTTCTGGCAAACTAGCCATCAGTTCGACACCCAACCAAGATAACCCTTTGATGGATGTTGCTGAGGTGAAAGGCACCCCAATTTTGGGCTTGGACGTGTGGGAACACGCGTACTACCTCCACTACCAAAACCGCCGTCCCGACTACGTGACCGCTTTTTGGAGTGTGGTTAACTGGGATGAAGTGGCGAAGCGCTTCGCAAAATAACGAGGAGGTTCTACCGACTCTCGATTAGCTTTTGGATGGCCAGGTATTCGTCGCGAAGCCTGGCCGCTTCCATAAATTCCAATTCTTTCGCGGCTTTCTCCATCGCTTTCTTCGTTCGTTCGGCCATCGCTACTAGATCTTCCTTGGGCAGGTACGCCACCACAGGGTCTGCCGCGAGCGACTTCTCTTCATCTTCAATATAGTAACGCTTCGGAGCCTTCTTCGAGTCGGCAACTTTCGTTTGTTTGAAGATCTCCTGCTTCGATCTGATGATCGTTTTGGGCGTGATCCCGTGCTTCTCGTTATATTCTTGCTGAACTTTCCGGCGTCGGTTCGTTTCGTCGATCGCCTGTTGCATCGATTCGGTGATCGAGTCGGCGTACATGATCACGCGACCGTTCGCATTTCGAGCGGCCCGTCCTATCGTTTGTACCAGCGACCGTTGGTTTCTCAAGAAGCCTTCTTTGTCGGCGTCCAATATTGCTACGAGCGATACTTCCGGCAGGTCCAATCCTTCGCGCAAGAGGTTCACGCCTACCAACACGTCGAACACTCCAAGGCGAAGTTCACGCAAGATTTCCACCCTGTCGAGCGTGTCTACTTCTGAGTGGATGTATCGACATTTCACGGCGGCACGTTCCATGAACTTGGTGAGTTCTTCGGCCATCCGTTTGGTCAGCGTTGTTACTAATACACGTTCTTTTTTCTTGACACGCTCGTCTATCTCTTCGAGTAAATCGTCGATCTGATTTTTGCTTGGACGTACGTCGATCTCGGGATCGAGCAGACCGGTTGGCCGAATCAGTTGCTCCACTACAATACCTTCGGACTTTCTAAGTTCGTATTCGCTCGGCGTAGCGCTCACGTACACAACCTGGTTGAGTAGGGCTTCGAATTCGTTGAACGTGAGCGGGCGGTTGTCGAGCGCCGAAGGCAAACGGAAACCAAAGTCTACGAGGTTCACTTTGCGTGAGCGGTCGCCGCCCCACATCGCACGAATTTGTGGAATGGTCACGTGGCTCTCGTCGACTACGAGGAGGTAATCGTTTGGAAAGTAATCGAGCAAGCAAAACGGACGAGCGCCTGCCGTGCGACGGTCGAAATAGCGTGAGTAGTTCTCAATTCCACTGCAGTAACCAAGCTCGCGCATCATCTCCATATCGAACTCGGTCCTTTCTTTCAGCCGCTTCGATTCCAGGAACTTGCGCTCCCCGTCGAACATTTGAAGTTGCAACACCAAGTCGTCTTGAATTTCGTGAATGGCCTGCTGCATCCTGTCCTTGCCGGTGACGAATAAGTTGGCAGGGAAGATCGTGATCCCAGTCTCATCACCGATTTTCTTTCCGCTGACTGGATCAATCCTGTGGATTGCCTCGATTTCATCGCCGAAGAAGTAGATGCGGATGGCATAATCGGCATACGCGAGGAAGATATCGACCGTGTCGCCTTTCACCCGAAATGATCCTCGTTTGAATTCAGCCTCGGTGCGACGGTACAAGATGTCGACCAATGCGAACAGGAGCCGGTTGCGGGCGATGACTTCACCCACGTTTAGCACGATGCGGTTCTTGCCGAATTCGGCTGGGTTGCCGATACCGTAAATACAAGACACAGACGCAATCACGATCACATCGCGCCGACCTGTGAGCAAGGATGACGTAGCGCTGAGGCGCAGTTTCTCGATCTCCTCGTTAATGGATAAGTCTTTTTCGATGTAGAGATTCGATGAAGGGATGTATGCCTCGGGTTGATAGTAATCGTAATATGAAATAAAGTACTCGACCGCGTTTTCGGGAAAGAACGACTTGAATTCGCCGTACAGTTGGGCCGCCAGGGTCTTGTTATGACACAGGATGATGGTGGGTCGGTTGACTTTCGCGATGACGTTTGCCATCGTGAAGGTCTTTCCCGATCCGGTTACTCCGAGCAATGTTTGGTGAGGTTCACCACTTTCGATTCCCGCGACGAGCTGCTTGATGGCTCCCGGTTGGTCACCGGTAGGTTCAAATTCACTTGATAGACGAAACTCCATAGGGGTAAATGTAGAATTTCGAATTCAGAATTTAGAATTCAACCGAAGTTTGGAGGCGGGTGCGAAAACAGAGGTGTAACATGTTGAAAGAAAGGAACTTGGATTCGACGGTACGGCGAACAACGCCCACCTACGCCTAAGGGCTACGGCGATCAATGACAAGGGGCGAGATATCCTCCGTTCCCCCTCTTAACTTAACGACATGGATTTGCCAATTGCCACGCACGGTTTCAAGTCGTCGTGCCTCTCCGACCTAAAGCCGCCTTCCATTCCGAAGCCGAAATTCTCAACTCCTAATTCCGAATTCTTAATTGAAAATCAGCTATTCCAAATCGACCAAGCTTTCTCTGCCTGAATGTGGAGCATTTCAAGTCCATTCTTGATATGGGCGCCGCGCATTTCGGCTTTTTGAAGGAACAGGGTCCGTGCTGGATTGTAGATCAGATCGTAAACGTAGTGTTTATCCGAAATGAGTTCGAAATCGATTGGTACCACCGCGTTGTTGTTGGGCGACATGCCGAGAGGAGTGGTGTTGATGATCAAGTTTGACCCCGTGATCAATTTGGGTTTCTTTTCTATGTCTTCGTAGGTGTGGTTCGCTTTGCCTTTCTCTCGCGACACCGTTTCGAAGGGAATTTCTAGTTTTTGCAGCGCCTGTTGAACGGCTTTGGACGATCCTCCCGTTCCGAGAATCAAAGCTTTTGAACCTTTTGGGTTAGGAAACCACTTTTGAAGCGACTCTAAGAACGCATCGCTATCGGTGTTATATCCCTTTAAGTTTCCTTCTTTGATGCGAATCACGTTGACGGCTCCGATCTTCTTTGCACCGTCATCGATTTCAGTTAAGAACTTGAGAACTTGTTCTTTGTATGGGATGGTCACATTGAGACCACAGAGTTCAGGATTTTCTTGTAAGAGATTGGTCAGATCGTTAATGTCTTTCAGTGGATAGAGTTCGTAGTGATAGTCACGGAGTCCATCGCGGAAGAACTTTTCGTCGAAGTAGGCTTTGCAGTTCGCTAGTCAGCTTCGAACGGTGGAGCGATGTTGTCTTTTTTACGCTCTAGGCCGAGGAAATGTAAAAAAGTGTCACCACGCAGACCCAAGCGAATTGTTTCGAGCGGAATCACCTCGTTGGGTGCAATATTTCCAAGATTTACATTGGCTCCTAGCAATTTGATGAACCACACTTGCTGTGCTTTCTGTGGTGCTTCCCAAATGATTTTTTCAAAAGGGATCTTGGTTAGAATTTCTTGTACGAGACCTGAACGTACTTCACCGGAGGAACGGAACAACCCCACGTTTCCACCTTCACGTGCTTCACCGATCACCTTCCATGCGCCAGCGTCGAGTTCTTTTTGCATTAACTCGATCCAACGATATGGAGGAATAATCTTGTCGGCATCTTTCGAACCGACTTCCGATAGTACGGTGACTTGCTCCGAAAGTTTTTGGATGTAGTCACATTTCTTATCGTGGTCGAGGTCAATCGATCCGTCCGATACTTCGGCAAAAGACAAGTCGTATTTATCGAGAACTTTCCGGTAGTCGTCGAACTGGTCCCGGATAATGAACGCTTCGAAAAGGGTGCCTCCAAAGTAACAGGGGATGCCTGCCTCGCGGTAAACCTTGATTTTTTCTTTCAAGGTGGGAGTGACGTAGGAGGTGGCCCAACCCAACTTCACGATATCGACATGTTCGGCACAAATGCTTACGAAATCTTCGGCTTCGCGGACACTCAAACCTTTGTCCATGGCCATGGTAAAACCTATCTGCCTGGGCTTGGAGGTCCGCTCAGGTAAATTTTTCAGCGTGTAGTTCATTAAGGGTTCTCTTTTCTAAACTGGTCGATAATCTTGAACAGTGCCTTTTGGGTTTCGGGCTTCGGGAAGAAGTCGAACAGCACACTGTGTCCTTCGAAATTCAAAGTTAATGCATTTTCAAGATAATTGAATGCCTCCTTGAACTGTCCGGCTTCGATCAGGTAGGCAGACGCCCTGTAGTACAACTCAGATTCTTCGGGGAGTTCGTCGAGTCCTTGCAGGATGATGTCGAGCGCTTTTTCGATCGCGCCTTGTTCGAAATAAATGAATGACCAATTCAGCCAGATTTCTTTGTCGTCTGGCGTGAGGTGGCACGCTTCTTCATAAGCGCTTATCGCAGAGATGGTGTTACCAATCTTAAATTCGGCATGGGCCGCGGCCTTCCAGTACTCAGCGTTATGACTGTTCAGCTTAATGGCCTTGTTGTAAAAGTGAAGCGCCTGGTACCACTTCTCTTGTTTCTCCATGCAGTTGCCTGCACCAAACCATGCTTCGTCGTACAACGGGTCTAGTTTTGTTGACTTCTGGTAATATTTAAGGCCGAGATCGTAGTGTTCGAGGTTTTCGTACGCGGCACCGATGCTGCAATACACTTCGGGGCTGGGTCCTTCAATTTCGATGGTCTTTTTGAACGCGTCGAGTGCTTTGGTATACTGCTCGAGGTTCATGTACGTGTTCCCCATATTGAAGTGTGCCGAAGCAAAATTCTCGTCGATGGCGAGCGCATATTCGTAGGCTTCGATCGCTTCGTCGTATTTCTCTAGCTTGTTGCACACGATGCCCAAGTTGTACCAGGCGGCGGCCGAATACGGATCTTCGTCAATGAACTTGCGATAATACGCAAGACTTCCTTCGAGCTGACCGATTACATCCAAGCAAAAAGCCAGTTCGTACAATGCGCCTTCGTGGCTGATGTTATACTCGATCGATTTCTTATATGATTCAATGGCCTTCTCGTAATCCTCTACGCTTTGGTAGGCGAGACCGATGTTATAGTGGAGTTCATCCAATCCATCCTCGGCAAACGTGAGTGCCTCTTCATAGGTCGCAATGGCCTCTTGATGTTTGCCCATCAGCGAGAGCACCGAACCAATCGACAAATAAATGTCGATGTCATTCGGATTCAAGTTGCGGGCACGTTCCAACAGCTCCAGCGATTGGTCATACTCTTCTAAGTTGGAGAGTATTTGCGCCTTCAATGGAATCAATTCGCTTGAAAAAGGATATTGATCGATAGCTTGATTGACGGCGGCCAAAGCTTTTTTATGCTTGTTACGATCGAGGTAGTAGTCGATGATCGTTTCGTAAGCTTCCAGGTTAAAAAAATCTCCCGAATTTTTCTTGAGGCTTTCTTCGAATTTCTTGATCAACTCCTCCTCGTCCTCTCTCTTTCTGAAGTGCTGAGCCATGTTTTAAGGGTTTGCCTAATGTAGACAAAAATGCCACTCAAAGTAAAGTGGCGGTCTCATAATTTGAGCAAAGCTGTAGGGAAATTTACAGGATGCCAACTTGTATTTCTTATTTGTTTATATTAACACTCCTGACCGATTCACAACACCAATCAAGCGTTTTTTCTAACGTTTGAAATTTGATTCCAAGCATATTTTCCGCTTTCGAGGCGTCGAAAACCGTTTTTTCTTTCATAAAAGCGACAGACTCTTTTGTCACCATGGGTTCGGCACCGGCCCACATAGCTCGCCAACTTTCAAATGTGGCAGCCATGCTCACAAGCCCTTTCGGTACTTCTATAAATGGAGGGCGCTTGTTCAACCGTTCACCAATTTTTTTGAAAACGGATTTCAGACTCTCGGCGCCGGCACTGGCGATAAATCGTTGACCATTGTGCCCGTCGGCCAGAAGGCGAAAAGCCATTTCGGCAACATCTCTTGCGTCTACAAAGTTCACAAGTACGTCTGTGTAGAACCAACGCTGTTGCTGCACGTAGTTAAACATCTGCGAACTACTTCGGGTTCCGTCGGCGGCCGATAACACGACCGAAGGATTGATGATAGAAACTTGTAGCCCTTCTTCGTATCCGCGAAAGACTTCCACTTCGCCCAGGTATTTTGAAATCGCGTAGTGCGACGCGGGATTGCCTGAGTTCCAGCGACTGGTTTCGTCTACTCGAGTAGCACCCTTTTGCCGACCAAGAGCTGCCACTGAACTCACATGAACAAGTTTTCGAACGCCCAACATCAAGCACGCATTCACGACGTTGCGCGTCCCTTCTGAATTGACTTCATAAAGTCGGTCGCGAAGGCGTGGATTGAAAGAAACTAAACCTGCCGCATGGATCACGGCGTCGACATCCTCAAAGGAAGTCAGCAGCCCCGTCATGTCAAGCATATCGCATTCAACAATTTCAACGTTTGCTTGGTGTACGTCTGAGGCAAGCAAGCCAACCTGCGATTTCGATCGGAGCACACACCTTACTTGCATGCCAGATGCTAGCAACCGCCTGACGATTTCGATCCCCACTAAACCACTCGCGCCGGTGACAGCTACTCTTTTCATCTAAAGGGTTGAGTTAAGGAGTGGGAGGTCCGTGGCTTTTTTGAATGCTTTGGTTTTGATGGCGTTCACCAACGCGGCGGCGTGTAATTCATTGTGACAATCGCTACCAAGGAAGTGCACGAGCTTTTCGTCTATCAGTCTCTCAGCGAGTCGTTGCACAGGTTTTTGATAGAACCCCGATAGCGACAACAAATTGATCTGGAGCAAAACTCCCCGGTCGACCAAGTCTTGTGCCTTTTCCATTGTCATGTAACCATACCTTTCGGGATGTGCCAACACCGGTCGGTAGCCTTTCATGGTCAACTGGAAGATGAATTCCTTGATCACGTAGGGTTCAGAAAGAAAGTTGGTTTCGAAAAGAATGTAGTTCTGCCCAAAGGTGAGAAACTCGCCGCCTTCCGTTGCTGCCGTCATCGTGGATTCGTCGAGGTAGTATTCTGCAGCTGCCTTCACCGTGACTGGCAAGTTGATTGAACGCAAGTGTGTGGTGAGTTCAAGTTCCTTAGCTCGAATGATCTCAGGGGTATTGCGATAGAGGTCATTCATGATGTGTGGCGTGGTCACAAACCGTTCGTACCCAAGGTCCATTAGTTTACGAATCGTGTCGACTGATTGCTCGAGGGTTTTGACCCCATCATCGATCCCTGGCAGGAGATGCGAATGCATATCGGCTCCAAAAGGAACCGTCGATGGCAATTGAGAAGATCGAAAAAATGAAAACACTTATCCGCGCAAGATATACTTCCAACTCTTCTTTACCGGTGTCTGGTCTTCGTAATACCCATAACCGTAGAGTTTGTTGTTCGACGGCAGTGCATTGAAGACGACCGAAATGTTCGTGATCTTATGGATCTTTTGGATGCGTGCGATATTGGCAATAAAGTCTTTCTTCGAATAGTTCGCCCGTACAACGTAGATGGTGGCATCTGTTTTCTTCATGGCCATGATTCCGTCCGTCACCAAGCCTACGGGCGGCGTGTCGATGATCACAAATTCGTATAGTTCCTTGAGCCGTTCGATCACCCGGATGAAGTCTCCGTTCGTAAGGAGCTCAGATGGATTCGGTGGAATCGGACCTGCGGGTACGAAATCGAAGTACTCGAGACCGGTTGGAACGATGCACTCGTCGATGTTGAACTTGCGAATCAAGGCGGTACTTACTCCTTTCTGAGGGTCGGGAATTTGGAAGGGAACGTTGTGCTTCGGTTTCCGCATGTCCAAGTCCACTAGCACCACTTTCCTTTTCGACATCGCGATCACCCCACCCAGGTTTAGTGCTAAGAACGACTTGCCTTCGCCTGCGATGGTAGATGAAATCGAGATTGTCTTACTGCCTCCTGTTACGGCAAAGAAGTCGAGGTTCGTTCGAAGTGTTCGGATCGCCTCACTCACAACGGACTTGGGGTTATCCAAAATGTGGAAAGGCGTCTTGGTGGTATGGCGTGTTTCCGGGATGACGGCGAGTACAGGTGCGCTGGTGTTGCGTTCAATGTCCCGCACACTGGCAACCCGATTGTCGATCAAGTAGAGGAGTCCAATGAAAAGGATGCTCAGGATTAAACCCGAGGAGATACCGATCCCAATGACGATCGGACGATTGGGGAAAAGTGGTTTTTCCGGAAGTGCCGACAGTGACAAAATTTTGAAATCCGGTGTGCTGCCCGCCTGTGCGATTTCAAATTCTGCTTTAGCCTGCATCATGGAAAGGTAGAACTCTTCGTATAGTTTATAGAAGCGTTGGTTCTTGGTGAATTGCGTGTTCTTCTCGGGCATGGTGGCGAACCTTGCTTCAAGTCTTTTCTTCTGTTGGTCCAACTCCTCGAGGTTCTTCGTCCATTCTTTTTTCAAGTCGTTCAGTTGAAGGAATACGGCGTCGCGAATTGTATTCAACTCCTTCTGTTTCTGCTTGAATGCAAATGTGTTGTCATTGTAAGACAATCCCAGTTTCTCAAGGTTCTGGGCGGAAACTTGCAACGCATCCACTTGCTTGTCGAGGTAGCTTGGAAGTTGCTGGCGTGTGGTCGACGTCAACGAGTAGTCGTTTGCGGAGAACCTAGCGATCATTCCGTCGGCATCTCGCAGTCGTTTGGTGAGTGAAAATCGTTGCGAGTCGATCGCATACATCGCGCTGATGGTCTTCTTCAGATCCGAGTCGAGGTCGCTGCTCTTGTTCTGGATGGTGAAAGCCTCGAAGTAGTTTTCATAGTCTTCCATCTTTCCCTCGATCTGTCCGAGTTCGGCGTTAATCCATTCAATCTTTTGCTTGTTGGTGAGGTTCTTCTGGGCGTTGCTATAGTTCAAGTACATCGAGTCCATCTTGTTCACGATGTCGCGAGCTTTGAAGGGGTTGAAGTCCCGGAAAGAAATCCGAATGGTATTCGCTTCGTAGCTAAGGGGAGCCACGGTGGTGTTCTTATCTAAGTAAGTGAGCAAATTGTCACGGCTATGGAGAATGAAGAAATAGTCTTCTTCGTCATGAGGCGTGTAAAAGGCAGTCTTAGTAATCACGAGATCCACATCGTTGAGTGCGAGCTTTTCTCCGATGCGACCTTGGTGTAATTGGTCGGCGATCCGCAATACATATCCGTCAGTTCCGGCGAAGTTGAAGTAAATCGGAACGTTTAGATAAGGGTGGAGATGACTTGAAAACGTGACCCTGAACGGCGAAGCGGTGTAGACTTCATTGTTCAACACTTGACCGATTGAGTGATAGCTCACCCACAGGTCCATTGAATCGAGCACGCGGTTGAAGAACAACTTGCTCGTCATTTGCTCGATCTCGCCCGAGATCATGTTGATGTTTTGATTCTCCTGTAAGTTCTTGATGCCAAACTCGGTGGCATCTTGCTTCAGTTCGAGTTTCAACTCGGAATCAGCCTCGTACACTTGCTTGGTGTAGCGGAGGTACAAGTAAGCAGCAAGGTTGGTTGACGCCAACAGGAAGAAGATCCACACAACGTTCTTGCGGAGGATCATCCTCAGCTTGTCGAAATCGATCGGGTCGCTATTCGTTTGTGATATGAGGTTTCTGTCCTGCATCATCTGTTGGATAAGAATACGACGATGAGGGTGGCCAAGCTTAACACGAGGCCAGACACAGGAGCGAGGTCTCGGGCACCTTCGGCAAAGGGTCTACGAATGGGTTCGACATAGATGACATCACCAGGTTGCACCACCATGTTGTTTTTAGCGAGGCCGTCGAGGGTGCTAAGGTCAAGTATGTATGTTTGATCGCCGCGAATCAGGCGGATGTTGTGAGCTTTGCCATCGTTGCCGATCCCCTTCGCGAGGGCGAGTACTTCGACGACGGTCACATTTTCATTCACCAATGGAATGACCTGCCCGCCTGGCGATCCAAGCACAACTACACGTTTGTTCACGAATGACAGGAGGACATAACATTCTTTGTAGAACTTGTTGTACTCGGCTTGCAACTTTATTTCGGCTGCACGGAGGGTTATGCCGGATAAGTTCACGGCGTCTATCAGGGGAAACTTCACGGTTCCATCCGCGGCAACCAAATACGAAGGTTGGGGACGTGCGGTCTGGCCTTGTTGAATGCCGTTGTTATCGCGCACCAGTTCGCCGTTCGGGTCGATGATCCGCTCACCGTTATTCGAGAATACGTCGAGTTTCAATTGGTCGTTCACCGCGATCACATAGTTCCTGTCCGTCGCGTCAGCAACCGGAGGTAGTCCCGGATTCGCTGTGGTCGGTTTAAATAACAAGTTTTGGCGGTAGGAGGAACAACCTGCTGCGACAAGCAAGGTGCAGATGGTGACAACGAGGTGGTATTTCGAGCGAACGAAAGGGGACATCCGGGTCAAGTTAAAAAAATGTGCGGAGTTCCGGTCAAAAAGCCGGCACCTATTCAATAGTCGGCAGTGACCGACAAATACAAAAATACGGATTTACGAGGCTTTTTTGTACGGCCCGATGGCGTCGATGTACTTGTGGATCACGATATCCTCACTGAATTCGCGTTCCATTTTCTTGCGACCATTTGCCCCCATCTCTTTCAACGCCTTTTCGTCCAGTTGCACCATCTTGATCATTTTCTCGGCAAGGTCGTTGGAGTCTTTCATCTTGCAGAGGAGCCCATTGAACTGGTCTTCCACCACGTTGTGGCAGCCTGGTACGTCTGTCGCGATGATGGGTTTTGCGGAACTGGCGGCTTCGAGCAGGGTACGGGGTGTTCCTTCGCGGTAGCTTGGTAGCACCACGCAGTCTGCTTTATTAATATACGTCCGCACGTCGTCGGTCGTACCTAGGTATTCGATCAAGCCCGAGTCGATCCACTGTTTGATGGTGGCCAGTTTGATACCTCGTTTATGTTCCGGATCTTTGGGACCGAGTACTTGGAAACGTGCTTGAATGCCTTGAGCCCTCAATTGTTTGACGGCTTCTATGAACTCGAGGACGCCTTTGTCCGTTATCAGCCTTGAAATCAGCAAAAATGTAAACCGATCATTCTTTCCTGTTGCCACCGGCGCGAAACGCTGAAGGTCTACACCTGAACCCGGCAATAGGTCGGCGACTGCCTCTGGAACCAGCTTTTTGTCAAGGAAAAGCTTGCGGTCGTCGGGGTTTTGAAAAAATACTCTTTTCGGGAAACGGAAGGCCCACCGGTAAAGGGCCATAGCCACTTGCGAAACAATTCCTTTTTTGAGGAAAACCGTACCGAGGCCGCAAACATTGTTGATGACGGGAATTCGGAGCATAGAAGCTGCGAGGGTACCGTAAATGTTGGGCTTAATGGTGAATTGGAGGATGACGTCAGGTCGAATTTTCCGGTAAGTATTCCAGAATTCTACGACCAAACCGAAGTCTTTCAAGGGGTTGGCGCCGCGGCTGTCCATCCTCACATTGTGGTGAATACAGCCAGCTTGTTCCAGGTAGTGAGTGTAGTCGTCGGCGGGGGCCACGGTGTGTATTTCGTGACCTTCGGCCATCAAAGACCTGATGAAATTCATCCTGAAATTGTAAATATTCCAAGACGTGTTGAGGACTATTGCAATTTTCATTCAGCCAACTGCTGGTTCAAAAACCAGCGCCCAAGTAAGGTTTTTCTCTATTTAGGACTAAAAAGCGACCTTGACGGCTACTTTTCGTGTCTTAAATTCCCGAAAGGTACACAAAGTAACTCCAGATTTAATAATGCGAAGTAACCAAACAGTAGACAAGATTGACGAAAAAAAGGCCATCCTCGTGGCGGTAGCGAACCCGAAGGCCCACGACGAGGAAACCGTTGAGCATCTAGCGGAATTGGCCTTTCTTGCCGAAACGGCCGGCATCAGGTCCGTCGAGAATTTCATCCAGAAGTTGCCACATCCCGACGTGCGCAGTTTTGTTGGAAAAGGCAAGCTTGAAGAGATCAAGGACTTTGTAACCCAAAACAATATTACTAATGTAATTTTTGACGACGATCTGAGTCCCTCTCAGCTGCGGAACCTCGAAAAAGAGTTCAATCCCGATGCGAAAGAAGGAGGGAGGGTCCGGGTGTATGACAGAAGTTTGTTGATTCTTGACATTTTCCTGCTTCGGGCGCAAACCGCCCAGGCACGCACACAGGTGGAATTGGCAATGAACCAGTACCTATTGCCTCGGTTGACCCGGATGTGGACCCACTTGGAGCGGCAGCGCGGGGGGACGGGCACACGAGGTGGGGCAGGCGAGCGCGAGATCGAGACCGACCGTCGGATCATCCGAGGTAAGATCGCCCTGTTGAAAGACGAACTCGAAAAGATCGACAAGCAGAGGCAAACCCAACGCAAGTCGCGGTCGAACATCGTGCGAGTAGCACTCGTGGGCTACACCAACGTGGGAAAGTCGACGCTGATGAACTTGTTGAGCAAGGCCAATGTAAAAGCGGAGAATAAACTCTTCGCGACCGTCGACGCCACCGTGAGGAAGGTGGTGCTGAACGACATTCCCTTTTTGTTGTCCGACACCGTTGGGTTTATCCGAAAGCTGCCGCATCACTTGATCGAGTCGTTCAAATCGACACTTGATGAAGTGCGCGAAGCCGATGTCTTGTTGCACGTGGTCGATGTGGCACATCCCTTTCACGACAACCATATCCAAGTGGTGAGCAATACGTTGGCGGAAATTGGTGCCGGCAACATTCCGGTCGTACTTGTATTGAACAAAGTGGATTTGTTGGAGCGCAACGACGAAGAATCGTTGAACGAACTGCGTGGTTATTACAAGACGCATGGTTTCGAACACGTGGTTTTCGTGTCAGCGATCAACAAGATCAACGTCGACGAGTTGCGCCGCGTGGTGTATGAAGCCGTGCGTCGAAAGCATCAGCAGATCTATCCAAACTATCTGCCGAATCCGGCGTTTGGTTGGTAGTTGGTAGTTGGTGGTTGGTAGTTGGTAGTTGTTGGTTGATAGTTGTTGGGTTTTGCCAAGCGCGAGTTGCCACGGCTTGATTGCAACATGGTAATTGATAACTCCATGTCGTTAAGTTAAGGTCACAGTAACTGCAAGAGCCCCTGACCACCTTCGCCAAATGGCTACGGCGATCAACGCAAAGGGGCGCAATACCATAGCAAACGAACAGCACCACGCTGTAAAGCCCCTAAACACCTCCGCCAAAGGGCTACGGCGAGCAAAGAAAGGGGCGAGATATCCTCCTTTCCCCTCTTAACTTAATGACATGGCTTGGGTATTCCATGTTATTGAGTTAAGCGGGAACACAGGTTTCTGTGATAACCAATAAGATTTCTGGTTGGTCGCAGTCTTACCGTCAGTTCCCGCCAGTTGTACATTATGAAATTGATAATTGGTTCTTTTGTATTCCGTTCGAGGCCGGAAATACCCAAGAACCAATATCAAAAATAGCCAATCAATCGACCTTAACTTAATAGCATGGATTGGTAATTGGTAATTCTATTTCCAACTTGTCCATTGCAAGAAGGCACGAGCAAAGGAGAACGGCAATGATGAGTACTTTCTTCAACGAAGTCGATCGATGCAGTTGGCCAGCGAACGATATTGGTGATAGGTCGCTTTCCAGATGTGGCCTTTAAGCGCCGTTTTCATGTCAGGTTGTTGGTCGAGCCCACCTTGGTACCAGTCGCCGTACTGGTGATCGACTAGGTTCCGGTCGATGTAGTTCCATGACTGCAGAAACTTGTCGTAATACTTCATTGGGTCGTTGGGGTACAACTCCGACATAATCAACAGTGTATTCATGCCCTCTCCTTGTGCCCACCAGTTTTTCGTGTTCCTGGTGATGGTGATCTTCGGCTCGTTTGCGAAGTAGTAACCTTCATCATAAAAACTACCTTCATCTTGTTTTTGGTCCCAACCGTTGAGTAGGGCGTGGTCGACCATCTTCTTCGATATTCTGAGCGTGGTGCTGTCATTGTCGATGCCAAGTACATGCGATGCTTCCATCAACAGGTAGGCGGTTTCCACATCGTGCCCAAACGACACGTGGTCGAGGCTGTGGTGTTGTTCGATCACCTCGCGTGTTTCGTTCCTAAACGATACTGGCGTCCAATCGCGGTCAAGAAACAAGGTGAGAGATCCTTTTTCTGTGACGATCGTGTCGCGGATGAGGAACAGCATTTCTCGCAAGCGTTCCCGCAAGAGTGGATCGGGCCATACTTGGTAAAGTTCCGTGAAAGCTTCCAACAAGTGAATCGAGCTGTTCTGATCTTTATAACCAAGTTCCGATGTGCTCGGAGTTTTCTTGTCGCGAAACAGGGGTGCACCTGCGCGTGTCAAGTGTTGGAAGTACCCTTTGTACTCATGATCGTGGCTGTGTTCCTCCAACCAAGCGAAAGCTTTTTGAGCGAGGTCTAGTGCCTCTGTGTCGTGACTATATTCATAGTAGGCGGCAAGTGCATAGATACCAAAGGCGTTGCCATAAGCAGTTTTGAGAGAGTCGTTCTTCACCACGGCGCCATTTTTTTCCACGAGCCAGTAAAATCCACCGTAGTCTTTGTCCCACATTACGTCCCGAAGAAATTGATAGCCATGTGTGGCACCTCGGCCGAAGTGTTTTTTGTCAGGATAGCGAATGGCTGCCTTTGAGTTGGTCCATACGTGCCGAGCTTGTGTCACGATCATCTTCCGTTGATCGTCGGTGGGTTTGAAATCGAATGTAAACGTGGAGAGAAATCCTCCATCAACCGTATCGATCGCCAGCGGGTACCAAGGTTTGAGGAGTTCTTCCTTCAGAGAGAACTCAAGTTTCGACACGAGGCTTTGTTGGGGTGGGGCTTCTTGTCGGCCGCAGGCACACATGATCAGCGCGTAGAGACCCACTCCACATTTCCGCATCCATCGATACAATCTAGACTTGTCCATAAGCTTTTTCCGTTTCTCCACTTTAAGGTGGGAGCAGGATTGATGGACTAAATCTAGTGCAAATTCACTTTACCCGATGTATTTATTCCACTTCGAGGAAGAGCCGGAAACCAACAGACTCGTCGGCTCCGTCATAGTGCTTCAAAGAGAAGATGGTGCTCTCGCTGGGGCTGTCTTTCCAACTGCCGCCTGCTGCTTTACCTTTCTCGACGATCATCTCGGCCACGTTCCCCACCACGTCATAAAACCCCATATTGTTCGGGAAATATGATCTGCCCGGTGCCGTCATCACAAATCCGTCGAATGCGGGGGCTCCACTGGGGCACGGGATGGCATCTTCCACGAAGAAGTTTCCAAGGAAGCAGTTACGCGAGTTTTGAGGCTTGTTTCTGTAGTACCAAGCCGAGTACCACGGGTACAAGAAAGTGTCGTCGACGTGGACCGTCTTTTTGGTGCCTTTCAGCATTTCTAGCGAATTGGGATCGTCGGCTACGACCACTTCAATAGTATTTTCTAAAACATTCCACGACTGAAAGTTTGGGTTCCCAAGCGCAGCCGTTTGCCATTCTTGCCGTGTGGGGAGTCTGAACTTGACGCTCTTAAATTTCTTCTTTTTCGGATTTTCGTTATAACGCTCAGTCAACCATTGACAATAGGCAACAGCGCCTTCGTACGTTACGTTGACGGCAGGATAGTCGCCGAAACCACCGATGGTGTCAGGTTTGTTCTTTTTCCTTTTTTCAATGCCAGGGCTATGATAGCGCTTGTAGAATGCCCTCATCGCGGTGTTGTATTTTGATAAGTCGAATTCGTACTTGAGACGCAATTCGTGTTGATTGTGATCGTCAAGCCAAACCAAGAATTGGAGGTATTCATTGTTAGTCACTTCAGCATCCAGTGCAAACAATTTTGCTCGAACGGGGCGCGCCGCCCGATCGACGCTACGTAGATCAAGTGGTCGATAGGTGACGGTAACTTCTTCTAACATTGTTGCAACTTCGGTCATGAGCACGTGCTCTGTCGAGGCAAGCTGCGGGATCGGTTTCTCGAACGGTCGATATCCAAGGTATGTGATGCGAATGGTGTCCCGAGCGTGGACGGAAGGGACAAGCAAACGGAAGGTTCCGTTCTCGTCTGTGAGCGTTTGAAATACTTGCCCCTTCACAGCGACCATCGCATGCGCGAGCGGTTCTCCTGATTTTTCAGTTCGCACGTCGCCAACGATCACAAGTTGCGTCTGGCTGGTTTGCGCCAAGACTACACTTGACACGAACAGCGTGGTACAAATTGCCGATAAGAATGATTTCATATGCATTTGTTATACAAAACTAAAATAAATATATTAGATTTATGTTTGTATAACAAATAGGATGAAACACAGAGGAGAGAATCTAGGTGAATTCGAGGAACTCGTTTTACTATCGGCGGCAACGCTGGGCGACCAAGCTTATGGAGTGTCTGTCATGCAGTATATTATTAATGAGACGGGGCGACAGGTGAACATTAGCGCTGTACATGAAGTGCTGAAGCGGCTGGAGAGAAAGGGGTACATGAAATCAAAGATGGGCGGTGCAACGCAAGAGCGGGGGGGCAGGCGTAAAAGATATTTTTTTCTGACTGCGTCTGGGAAAAAGACCCTTGAAGAGGCGATGAAGTTGAAGATGCAGTTGTACCAGCGAGTACCAAATTTTTCGATCAAAGGAATATGAAGCAGCCGTTGCCACCGGTGTGGGTAGATCGTTTCCTGAGATGGTACTGTGATCCCGATTTGCTGGAGGAAATTCAAGGCGACCTGCATGAGCTCTACTACGAGCGCCTGCATCAGATGGGGAAGACTCGGGCAGGTCTTTATTACGCCTGGGATGTTTTTCGATTCTGCAGAACTTCGAACATCAAAGCTACTGGACCTGAGAGCAATTGGTCAGTGTTTTGGAATGTCGGCATGAAGCTGGCATTCCGCAACGTATGGCACAATCCCCTTTTGTTTTTCGTGAAGCTTGGCTCTCTAGCTGTTTGCCTGTCTTTCGCGCTTGTGTTGTTGGCGTTTGTACTTAATGAAACGCGATACGATCGACAAATCCCGGGATACGAAAATATGTATCGGGTGGGCTGCCGTGCGTTGATCGCGGGGAAAACTGCGACCTATGCAGTGTCCCCGTTGCCGTTGGGAGATGCGCTTGCTCACGAAGTGAAGGACGTGGAATCTTATACGCGTTTTATTTCGATGTACCTGCCAACGTTTTCTGTAAACGGAGAACGGTTCGAAGGGATTACCACGTATTTAGCTGATTCGAGTTTTTTGAATTTTTTCGATGTTCATTTGATCGACGGATCGAGACAGGCGCTCTACGGCCCCAATCGAGTGGTGCTCACCGAGTCGACGGCCATACGTCTGTTGGGTCGAGTGAATGTTGTGGGTGAAACGGTGCGGATTTGGAATTCGGACTTAGAAGTGTCGGGAGTCATTCGGGACTTGCCGTTAAACACACACCTGACCTATCAGGCACTCGTCTCGTGGCCCACGTTTCATCAAAACGATGCTTGGGACAATCTCAATGCATACACGTACATCAAGCTTCGTCCTCAAACATCGGAGTTTGATGCGACTCGGGACATCGATGAAACGATCGATGATTATTTAACATTAATTTCAGACGAACTTCAGGTTTCGGTCGATCCGGTTTTACAGCGCGTCGACCGCATTCATCAGTCGGCGCCCATGAATGAAGATTTTGCATCGCGTCGTAATCCGGGGTATATATTCATGGCTGCATCGGTGATTGTGATCTTCCTTTTTTCCGGAATTTTGAATTACCTGAACCTAGCGCTTGCGGAACTCACCACACAAGTAAAGAGAATTGCGATCTTAAGAACTTTCGGGGGCACGTCCGTTAATCAACGCCATGTACCCATCGCCGATAGTTTATTGACATTGGTGATCGCCATTCCATTGGTCGCGTTGATCGTCTTGCTGGCAGTTCGTTGGTCCTCCATCGTGCCACCGATCGATGAGAGCATTTGGAGTACAGCTGAATACTGGATGGCGACGATTGGTCTGTTGGCAGCAGTCGTGGCCTTGTCGGCACTTAACGGTTGGATGGTTTCGCGTGTGTCGTTGGTTGCGACCTCGTGGAGGCTTGGGAAACGAGCATTTGGCTTAGGAATCCGACGAGTGCTGGCGGCGACGCAGCTTTCTCTTTCGATCATCATGATTGCGATGATGGTGATCGTGCTAGACCAATTTGAGTTCATCGAAAGGCAAGACAAGGGTTTCGATGAACGCGATGTCGTTGTCCTTCGAAAGCCTGGGCAGCCAAACGAGACGGCGGCGCTTGTGAATAGCCTTCGGGGCCTTGCAGGAGTGAAGTCGGTGGCAGCTTGTTCCTTTTATCCGGGTGGAGACATTGAAACGAAGGACTTGTTCGAAGTGGAGACATCGGACGGGAGGAAGAATGTGCTCCTTAATTTCTTTTTCTTCACCCATGAGTATCCCACATTAATGAACTTGAAGTTGGAGAGCGGCAGGTGGTTCGATCAAGATCGTCCATCAGATCGTACTGCATACATCGTCAATGAGACTGCAGGCCGTCAATTCGGTTGGAAGAATCCAATTGGAAAACAGATTTCTGGTTATGGAATTGACGGAGAAGTAATTGGTGTTGTTAAGGATTTTCATTTTGAGTCCTTCCACACACCTGTCGAACCTGTGATCATGTTCTTACAAGATCCAAATCAGGGGGCCCATTTTCTTTACATCAAGACCGATCCGTTTCTGTCGCACGAAATGCTCCCCGACATTGAGAGAATTTACCGAGATCATGTCACAAGTTCAATTTTTGATTTTGGCTTTCTCGAGGCGCGTTATCGGGCTCTTTACTCAAACGACTATCAAGTGAAAGCGATCTTTTTCTGGGGATTGGTCATCACCGTCTTGGTGTCGGGTTTTGGTGTCTTCAGTATTTCGGCTCTCATGCTATCACTACGAACCCGCGAAATGGGAATTAGGCGCGTGGTAGGTGCCGGGATGGGTGAGTTGTTTGTCCTACATTTGAAGCCGTTTGCAGTTTTCTTCTTGCTAGCGCTTATTCTAGGATTGCCATTATCTTACTATCTATCATGGGAATGGCTCGACAACTTTGCCTACCATATCGATTGGACCTTACTGGACTGGATAATGCCTGCGGTATATGCAACATTGATCATCTTGATTGCTTCCGGTTACCACGCTTGGCGCAATGCGCACGTGAATGCGGTGGATGTAATAAAGAGCGAATAGGACGCGCCTAACCCGTCAAACTCTCTGCCCCATCCACTCAAACGCCTCTTTCTGCATCTCCAAGTCAAACTTGTGAGGTCCAGGATAGAAAGAACAACGATAGTTGCCAACTGCTCCCGCCTTTTGATATAATTCTTTCGTGATTTCGTCGGCGCGTTTCATTTCCGAAAGCGTGAAGAGTTGGTCTTCGGTGTTGTTGAGCACGAGACTCGACAGTGGCGCTCTCAAGGCCAGTATCTCGGGAAAGTCTAATTCATTTGGAAGGAGTGGGATATAGATCATCCATGTATGTGTGTACGACTTGTACATCGCGAAGTCATTCCACGTCGTCATGAAACCAACAGGAACCGTGCACTTGATCCGATCATCTAAACCAGCCAGATAAACGGATCGCATTCCACCACCGGACAAGCCTGCGCAACCAATCCGGCTTGCGTCCACATCGGGGCGAGCACATAGGATGTCGAGTGCTTTGATGTCTTCGGCAAGCCAAACCCCAGGCCAGCTAGTGCCGGCGCTGAACAACGACCGCGCCATGATATGTTCATGTTCGGATGCCCAATAGTTGTAAGTGTTGATTCCTTCGAGGTTGCTCGGATCGGGATCTTGGAATCCGCGGCGAAGATGTTCGGGAACGTCTCCGATCATTACGCGCCGACTGGCAAATGGGAATGCATCCGGAACCAACACGGCGTACCCGCGACGGGCGAGTTCGTTGGCCCACGCTTTTCCTCCATAGTAGGTCTTTTGGTGTTCCTCAATCCCGACAGGCAGTTTATCCGAAGTGCGAACGATTTTTCGCGCGCCATAATATTTGTTGCCGCCATGATCGTGAAAGGCAAGAATACCTGGTAGCGGGCCTTTCGCATTCAGTGGTTTCAGAAGGATTGCTTCTGTTGGTCGGCCATACGGAAGTTGCCAGCTGAGCTCTTCAATGTCTAGACCATCGTAGCTGTATTTCTTTGCGACCGTAACTTTTGGTGTGCCGCCGATGTTGGGCATGGCCAATCGTTCCAATACGCGTTTTCTTGCGAGCGCCTTCCATTGAGCGAGGTCGGTAAACGATGGATTCCGAAATGAGAGTGATGGGAGTTTGCCTGCCGTGAGCGAGTGGGCCCAGTCGCCGTAAATTCCAATCACGCTTTGTGTTGAGTTAGCTATTTCTTCTTCGGTCATTGCGGTCGAGTTAAGGTTTATCGGCATTGCGGTCATATCGTAGGGTAGGCAATGGTGCCAAGCCATTCCCGCGATTCCTGTGAGCCCGAGAGTTTTGATGAATTGTCGTCGATCTTTCATTGGTGATCGTGCGTTGAACTTTGTCGTCCATCCTCGGACACTTTTGTCCAGAACCGACACTCTGAAATTACCTAAAATCATGAAATTCAGCGCAGGGACTAAAATTTGATCCGGGCACCGTTTATGCAACGCCGCGGGCATGATTCAGAACTACATCGTGGTAGCTATCCGGAATCTCGGTCGCTACGCCTCTTACACATTTATCAATATCGTCGGGCTGAGCTTGGGAATGGGCTGTGCGCTCCTCATTTTTTCTCTGGTTGCCCATCACCTGAGTTACGAAAATTTTCATCCCGACAAGGAGCGGGTGTACCGTCTCGTGACGGAGATCACCCGCGAACAAACTCGCTATTCTGGGAACGTGCCTTCACCGTTGGGCAAGTTTGTCCGCGAAGACTATACCTATACCGAGAAGATTGCACGGCTTGCGACGTTCGATCAACTGTTGATCACTGTGACGGAGAATGGCCAGGCAAAGAAATTCACCGAGCCCCTAGTTTCGTTCGTAGAACCTGATTACTTCGACATTTTCAATTTTCCGCTGGCAAAAGGTGGCGACGCCAGCAAGGTGATCGTCCAACCAAGAACGGCCATCATTTCTGAGCGAGTCGCTAAGAAACTATATGGCGATTTAGATCCAATCAACCAAGTCTTCAAGTTCAACAACACGTTGGATTTCCGAGTTGGTGGAGTATTGAAGGACATACCCGACAATACGGACTTGAGGTCGGAGATTTATTTGTCGTATGCAAACTTGAAGGAATTCAATGAGTGGATGGCTTCGGACGATGCGTGGGGTGGAATCTCTTCGAGCATGCAATGTTTTGTGCGCCTGAAGCCGAACGTGGACATTGCCAAGATGGAGGAGGACATGTTTGGATACGTGAAACGTTATCGGCCCAACTCAAAGAATGTGCACCACTATCGACTGCAGCCGCTGGCAGAAGTTCACACCGATGCGAGGTTTGGAGCGGTCATGGATATCCAGCCATTGATGATTTTGTCTTTGATCGGAATTTTCTTGATCATCACAGCATGTGTCAACTTCGTGAACTTGGCTACCGCGCGGGCAGCAAGTCGGTCGCGCGAAGTTGGAATTCGCAAAGTGTTGGGTGGCTTAAGGAAACAAATTCTCTGGCAGTTCATGTCCGAGACTTTTGTTGTGGCCCTGCTGTCGGTTGTTGTGGCCCTCGCGGTAGTGTCGGCGTTACTTCCTTATTTTAATATATGGTTTGAGTCCAGGTTGTCTCTAAATCTCCTTGATGATTGGAGGTTGATGACATTCATCCCTGTTTTGTTGTTGTTTGTTACGTTCGTAGCGGGTTTCTACCCAGGGTTGGTCCTTTCCGGCTTCCAACCAGCGCAAGCTTTGAAGGGGCGATTGTCTCAAGTGAGAGGAGGGAAGTTAAATCTGCGGCGGGTATTAATTGTGACACAATTCGCGATCGCCCAGATCCTCGTTATCGTGTTGGTGGTTGTTATTTATCAGATCAACTTTTCGAAGAAAGCGGATTTAGGTTTTAGTCGTGAGGCGACGATCATTCTCCCGGCGGGCTCATCCGACGCAAAACTGAAGACCTTGAAGACACAGCTCGGAATGATCCCGGGAATTGAAAAGGTGTCGCTCTGTTGGGCACCTCCTGCTTCGTCTAGCTTTTGGAATACGTCCGTGAAATTTGGAAATAATTCTGAAGATGAAAGTTTTTCGATAGCATCACGCATTGCCGATGAAGACTACCTCGACCTCTTCGAGATTGAACTTGTTGCAGGCCGAAACATCACACCATCCGACACGCTTCGAGAGTTTGTTGTGAATGAAAAGTTTGCCGAGCGTTTGGGGAAAACTGCTGAAGAGATAGTGGGCCAATACATTACCGTGAATGGATCTTGGCGCTTTCCGATCGTGGGTGTGATGAAGGATTTTCATAGCCGCTCATTTCATGAGGACATTGGTGCAGTCTTTATCGGAACAAAGCTCGAAGACTACAATTCGGTGGCTGTGAAGGTGAACTCGAATAATATGAGCGAAGTGCTTACTGCGGTTGAGCGTGAATGGTCGAACACCTATCCCGACCTGATTTACTCATACCAATTCCTAGATGACCAAATCGCCGAGTTTTATCGATTGGAAGACAACTTCCTTAAATTGATCCAAATCTTTTCTTTCGTAGCAATCCTCGTTGGGTGTCTTGGTCTGTTCGGGCTCGTCTCGTACATGTCAATTCAAAAGACCAAGGAAATAGGTATTCGCAAGGTGCTGGGGAGTAGCATTGTACAAATCCTATGGATTTTCGGACGAGAGTTTTCGCTATTGATAGGCGTGGCGTTTCTGCTGGCTGCGCCGATCGGTTGGTGGGCGATGAACCAATGGCTACAAGAATATCAATATCACGTTCAACTGAACTGGTGGATATTCATGTCGGCAATTGGGTTTACGTTCTTGGTCGCAATCGTCACTGTTGGTTATCGCTCCTTAAAAGCGGCAACTGCGAATCCGGTCGACTCGCTGAGAACCGAATGAGAGAAGAAGGTAGATGCGTTGCGCTAGTGCTAGAAGCCTACAAGGCTACAATCGCGCTATGGTAACCAAATGGATTGCTCATTGGGTATTCAGGTAGTAAAACGCAATCCGTGAATAATTCTCAATAATATCCAATTTCCAATGACCGAAACCCAATGACCAAGGCTTCAACTGAAATGTACCCAATACCCGATCCATGTCGTTAAGTTAACGTCCATTGATTTGGTATTTTGCCATTGGTTCTTGAACATTTTCCAAAATGCGCACGGAATACAAAAGAACCAACTATCAATTTCATAATGTTCAACTGGCGGGAACCGGCGACAAGACCACGACCTCCAATACCCAATACCCAATACCCAATACCCAATACCCAATACCCAATACCCAATACCCAATACCCAATCCACGTCATTAAGTTAACGTCCATTGATTTGGTATTTTGCCATTGGTTCTTGACATTTTCGAAAATGCGGACGGAATACAAAAAGAACCAATTATCAATTTGATAATGTTAAACTGGCGGGAACCAGCGACAAGACTACGACCTCCAATGCCCAATACCCAATACCCAATACCCAATACCCAATACCCAATGACCAATCCATGTCATTGAGTTAACGTCCAATGATTTGGTATTTTGCCATTGGTTCTTGACATTTTCCAAAATGCCGACGCAATACAAAAGAACCAACTATCAATTTCATAATGTTCAACTGGCGGGAACCAGCGACAAGACTACGACGTCCAATACCCAATACCCAATACCCAATACCCAATGACCAATGACCAATCCATGTCATTGAGTTAACGTCCAATGATTTGGTATTTTGCCATTGGTTCTTGAGCATTTTCCAAAATGCCGACGCAATACAAAAGAACCAATTATTAATTTGAATAATGTTCAACGGGCGGGAACCAACGACAACACCACGACCTCCAATACCCAATGACCGGTTTGAAGGAAACCAAAGACAATCACGGCAGATGGTATTATTCCACACCTCGTACATTCATCTTAATCGTGTAGACCGACTCAGAGGCGGTGATGAAAAGGATGTCTTTATTTTTTCCACCGAAGCATAGGTTGGCGGTCCACCTGGAGGGAACATCGATATGCTCGATTTTCTGACCACTTGGGTCGTAAATGGTGACGCCGTTTCCGGCCAGGTAGACATTCCCTTTTTCATCGACGGTGATGCCATCGGCGCGATCCTCACAAAACACTCGTCGGTTTGCAAGAGAACCATCGGGTTGGATATCGTATTTGTAGATAAACTTATTGGCAATCTCGGCGGCATAAAGATGTTTGCCATCGGGTGTACCCACCACACCGTTGGGTTTGGTAAACTGGTTGTCCACCACGACCGGCGCTTTCTTTCCTTTAGCTAGGTAGTACAGGTTTTCCCCTTTCATGCCAGGATCTGGAGACTTCCGCTCCCAGTAGTCCCGCTGGAAATAGGGATCGGTAAAATAGATGCCACCTTTCGGGTCAATCCACAAATCGTTCGGCCCGTTGAATTGATGTCCCTCAAAATCTTTTAACAGAATAACTTCTTTTCCTTTTTTATCGATCGACCACAGTTGACCATGTTCGTCGGCGCATGTGATCAGGTTGCCTTTTTTGTCGACATAGGTTCCGTTGGATCGGCCAGCATTTTCGCGGAACAGTGTGAGTTGGCGGTTGGTGTCATACTTCCAAATCGTGTTGTTGGGTTGATCCGTGAAATAGATGTTTCCGGCTTTGTCCACCGATGGGCCCTCCGTGAATTTGAATTGGCTCGAGACGAGTTGAAGTTTCTCGCCGGGTGCGACCAGCGAATTTTGCGCCATGCCTTGAGTGAAGGCGAATGCGGCGAGAAGGAAGAGCAAGCGAGTTTTCATGATGCTAAAGCTAGGTGAATTATTGGTTCTCATTTATCACCTCGTCAAGTTTAGTGCAAACGATTGAATGAATCGTTCTTTGGCTTTGTCCCAACTTGTTACCCGATTTCCGTATCTTTGCATGTCAGTTGGTCAAATCGTGTCCTGTCTTCCCGACCTATTTTTTATTGCTAGGAAGACTTCTGGAAAGCCACCCGCTTGTCACTGGATTTGGTAGCCCGTGAATTGTGTGATGAGTTCGTGCATCGTACTTTTGAGGTTGGAGAAATCTGTACTGTTCATATGTTGAGAGGAATAGCGCTTTTTGTCGTTCTTTCATGGGTGTGCTTAGGTCAAGCGCAAGGGCAAACCATTACCACCAGTGCCATCACACCAACCACGTATTGCGCCGGTGCTTCAATCAGCGTACCCTTTGTTTCCACGGGTACATTCAACTCCGGTAACGTGTACACCGCAGAGATTTCGGATGCAGCAGGTACCTATATTGGTACGGTGCTGGGTACCTTGACGTCTACTGCGAATAGCGGAACCATCACCGGAACAGTACCCGCCACGTTGGCCACTGCGGCAACATACCGGGTACGTGTGACGAGCTCGTCGCCGGCTGTGGCAGGAACACAGAGTGTTACCGTCATTACCGTGAACGCCCTTGGCATCAATGCGCCCACATTCGCCGGGACCACTTTTTGTCCTGGCGCGTCCTTGAACGTTGCCTTCACCTTGAGTTCAAGCTGCGCGCTCCCGAACACGCCGTCGAACAACCTGTTTACCGCCGAACTTTCCGATGCGTTTGGAAACTTCCCAGGTACGAACATCGGGTCGTTATTGAGTAATACGGCGGGGACCATTCCGACCATTATTCCAACGTCATCTGTCGCGGGTAATGGTTATAAAATTAGAGTAAAAAGTAGCAACCCGGGATCGGGCTTGACGAGCGCGGTGAGTGCGGCGACTATTACGATCAATGCCATTAACTTGAATGCACCGACGACGGGAGCAACCACTTATTGCGCGGGTGCCACCTTCAACGTTGCATACACGTTCGTCAGTAGTTGTGCGTTTTTAACTGGCAACACATTTACCGCACAGTTGTCGGATGCAGCTGGGGTGTTTTCGGGTTCACCACAAGTGATAGGAACGGTGACTGCGACCGCCGCTGGTAACATCCCAGTGACGATCCCAACGAACCAGGCCGCGGGGACAGGGTACCGCATCCGCGTGGTGGCCTCCAATCCTGCCGTGACTAGCCCAGTGAGCGCGAGCAACATTACTATCAATCAATTTGGGATCAATGCGCCAACATTTACTGGAACTTCTTTTTGTCAAGGTTCGCCACTAACAGTCGCATTCACCATTCAAAATTCTTGTACGTTTCCAAACACTCCGTCCGCGAACGTGTTTACAGCGCAGTTGTCGAATGCTGCGGGAAGTTTTGCATCTCCAACTAATATTGGAACACTGACGAGTAACAACGCAGGAAATATTTCTGCTACCATTCCAATAGGAACCCCGGCCGGTGCAGGCTATCGCATTCGAGTGGTAAGCTCAAACCCTACCGTAGTGATAAGTCCCGACAACGGGACAAATATAAACATCGCGGCTACGTCCGGTAATCCAACGGTGTATGGAACAACGAGCTGGAATGGATATGTCTATTCGGGCACCGCGTTTCCAATCACCAACAACCTCTACGTGGGAACTTATTCCGAGAACAATTTGAGCTTTAACACGACATCGCGTTGGGTGAACTCGGCTGGGCCGACCACGGCAGATGCTTCCTCAGGTACCGCTTATGCGGGATGCCAAATTGGTAGTACGAGCTATTCCATGTCATTCAAGCGCACAAACTTTACTTGTGGATACTACCAACTTGATGTTCCGAACCACGACGACGACGTACGTGTGTTTATTGATGGTACGCTCGTATTCAGTCACGTGGGTGGTTGCTGCGATTCGCATACGAATGTGTGGACGGGATTCTTGGGACCAACCTCGCAAGTGGACTTGCAATTCATCAACTTCGGCGGTCCGGGATCATTGCAAGTGGCTTTTTCTACTGCTACCAATCCAGTGACGGTGAGTCCAAATGTGACGATGTGTTCTACCTCGAGCACGACACTTTCGGCTTCGGCACCTATCGCGTTGAACTACGCTTGGACACCGACCACAGGTCTTACGCCTTCAAACGGTTTGGGAGCATCCGTTACCGCGGCGCCCGCGGGGAACACGACCTATACGGTAACGGGAACCGATGCGACAACTGGATGTACACTCACGCGCACCACGACAGTTACAGTGGTAAGTGCGGCCACAGTACCAACGCTCACGCTCACCAACTCCAGTCCGACTATTTGTTCTGGGGTGAATACATCGACCCTGTCGGTGAGTGGGGCCAACACGTACACCTGGGCACCGGCCACTGGCTTGAGCGCCACGACGGGTACAACTGTCACAGCTAATCCTGCCACGACCACCACATACACCGTGACGGGAAGTACTGGTTGTCAAACGGCAACACAAACTGCGACCGTCACGGTTCAAAATATTCCAGCGACACCTCTCACGACGACTTTTGGCAATAACACTTGGAACGTGTTCTGTCACAACAACACGACGCTCAGTAATTACTATGGTTACTATACAGAAAACTCATTGAGCTTCAACACTACGTCGCGTTGGAATGCCAACAATGGTCCGAGTGTCGCCAATGCTGCAACTGGATTGGCCTACAGCGGGTGTTCATTTGGTTCGGTCAATTATTCGATGTCTTTCAAGCGCACTAACTTTACTTGTGGATATTACCAAGTGGATGTGAACTACCAAGACGACTATTTTACCCTGCTCGTGGACGGGGTGCAAGTGTTTCAAAATAATGCGTTCACGTCTACCGTACAGTCGAATGTATGGTCGGGTTTCCTTGGGCCTGCGAGTCAAGTCGAATTAAGATTGGTAAACAACGGCGGCCCTGGTCAATTGCAAGTGACGTTTACCCCTGGTGCGACTGGCCCACAAACGTTGAGTCCCAATGTGACGATATGTGCCAACACGACAACTAATCTCAGCGTGACAGCAGCCGCATACCCGAGCGCCACGTACGCTTGGAGTGTGAGCCCAACGCATCCATCGATCACGTTCACACCGAGTACCACATCGACAACCCCCACATTCAACACCACCGCAGCAACTCCTAGCGGGACCTATACAGTAACGAACACGATGACGGATGCAGGAGCGACTGGATGTACCGCCACCAAAACTCTCACGGTGACCGTAAATCCATTGCCGTCGACGGCTGTGACACCGACAACTGCTACGATCGTGTGTCCCACACAGACTGTGACGCTCACGGCGACAGGAGCAAACACTTACAGTTGGGCCCCTGCTACTGGACTCAATGTCACCACTGGTAATACCGTCATCGCTCAACCCACCACCACCACCACGTACACAGTGACGGGGAACAACAACTGCGCTACGAATACGGCGACTTCAACCATTACGGTTGTGCCATTGCCCGCGTATACGACCTTTCCGAGCGGGACCTGGAACGTCTATGGTTTCAACTCGACCACAGTGGGGACCAACTACCAGGGTTACTACACAGAAAATGGATCAGGGACTCCTGCCTACAGTTTCAACACGCAGCCACGGTGGGCGAGCGGCGCTGCTCCTTCGACCGCGAATGCAACAAACGGTAATGCGTGGGTTGGATGTGCGATGAGTGCGAGCAATATTAGCTTGAGTGCAAAGCGTACTGGCTTTGCTTGCGGCGTGTATCAAATTGATGTCCCGGCTCACGATGACGATTTTCGACTTTTGATCAACGGTGTGCAGGTAGCGCAGCACCTCGGTTGTTGCGACGCGCATACCAACGTGTGGACGGGGACGTTGACGTCGAATAGCACTGTTGAATTTCAACTCGTGCAAGGCGGTGGCGGCTCGTACCTGCAGGTCACATTTACAGCAATCGCACAACCAGTCGGAACAAATGTATGGACGGGTGCGACAAGCACGGACTGGTTCACGGCGAGCAATTGGTGTAGTGCTGTCCCCACCTCGGCAACTGATGCGTTGATACCCGCTGCGGGCCCTGTCAACATGCCGCTGATCAATGCGACGGGAGCGACAGTGCGAAACATCACCATCAACCCAGCAATCGCAGCGTCCACTTATAGCAGCGCGATTCCCGCGGCCACACTGACTATGAACAGCTTCAACTTGGATGTGAACGGCAATTGGACCAACAACGGAACGCTGACTCCAAATGGAGGAACTGTGTCATTTGTTGGGACAGGTTCGGGTAACACGATCAGTTCTACTGGAACTGAATCGTTCAATAATGTGATCATTAACAAACCAAATGGCATCGCTGTATCGACGGGAACGCACCAAGTAGGAGGCACGATGACGTTGACGAGTGGTGTTGTGACGCAAAGTGGAACCCTTCGTTTCTTGGCGGGCAGCAGTGTAACCGGCGCTAGTAATACGAGTTATGTCGATGGCATTGTGACGAAGGTGGGGAACTCAGCTTTCACTTTTCCGATTGGTAAAGGAGGTTTGTATCGACCGATGGGGATCTCGGCGCCGAGCAC
>JBGAGB010000036.1:0-45643 GCA_044226945.1 Cyclobacteriaceae bacterium
CACACTGGTGTGTGAAGGCACCATGACAGCCAGCATCGTTCCCAAAGATTCATGAGCAACTACCCGCTAACAAACATTCATCCCGAGGCCAAAATAGGCCAGAACGTCGTCATCGAACCGTTTACGTCCATTTCGAAGGACGTAGAGATTGGTGATGGTACATGGATCGGTCCCAACGTCACCATCATGGATGGCGCACGCATCGGCAAGAACTGTAGAATCTTCCCAGGTGCAGTCATCTCAGGTGTTCCTCAAGATCTTAAGTTCAAAGGTGAGATCACCACCACCGAGATAGGCGACAACACGACGATACGCGAGTGTGTCACGATCAACCGTGGAACAATCGACAAGTTTAAGACAGTTATTGGTGCCAATTGCTTGGTGATGGCTTATGCACACGTAGGTCACGACTCGTTTATCGGCAACAATTGTATCCTCGGTAACACAACCCAGCTGGCTGGCCACGTACAAATTGCAGACTTCGCCATTTTCGGTGGAGCATGCGCGGTTCAGCAGTTTTCAAAAATTGGTGCGCATGCCTATATCGGCGGCGGATCGCTTGTCCGCAAAGACGTGCCCCCGTTCACAAAAGCAGCCCGCGAGCCACTTGCATACGCGGGTGTCAACACGGTAGGATTACGCCGCCGCGGTTTCAGCAGCGAGACCATTGGCGAAATTCAAGAGGTGTATCGCTACCTGTTTTTGAAAGGACTAAACAACTCAAAAGCCCTCGACTTAATCGAACGGGAACTGCCGAAGTCGGCAGAACGCGATTACATTGTCAACTTCATCCGCGATTCCGAACGCGGTGTGATGAAGGGTTTCACCACCACGTCCGACTCTTTCGAATGAAGATCGTTGCCGAAGATCTAGGCAAGCGCTACAACCGCGACTGGATTTTCCGGCACTTCTCATTTACGATTGAATCCGGGAAAACGTACGCGATCACCGGGTCGAACGGCTCAGGGAAATCAACGTTAAGCCAGGTATTATGGGGGCAACTTCCCCCCACGGTCGGGAAATTGCAGTACCTCGACGGGGAGAAATTGGTAGACGGAGCCGAAGTTTTTCATTCCTTGTCGATCGCCGCCCCCTACATGGATGTCATCGAAGAGTTTACACTGCAAGAGTCGGTCGATTTTCACTTTAAGTTCAAAAAACCTGTCGTTGGCGTCACTTCTGAGAACGTCCTTCGCCTGATGGATCTTGAGGCAGCTAAGGATAAGAAGGTGGCAGCCTTTTCAAGTGGGATGAAACAGCGTTTAAAGCTTGCCCTCGCATTTTTTAGCGACACCCCGCTCCTCTTTTTGGACGAACCCACCACCAACCTAGACCGCCGAAGCATCGACTGGTACCAAGCCCGATTATCGGAACAGAGCGGACGGACCATCGTCATTGCCTCGAACCAGGAGCATGAATATCCCGCAAACGCGGTGAAAATTGACATTTCAATCTATAAGACAAGGGGTTACTAGGCCGGGATCCGCCGTATGTACGGCGTACCCCCATAATTGCTGAAACAGCCGGGGCAACTTCTTAAGAATCTTGTTTTTTTGCTAAGTTTGGTAAATAATCGATGCGCATGAAAGTGATTTTGAAACCCGTCGTGTCCATTTTGGCGATGGTAGCCCTCCTTGGTTATTCAAGCTGCGGTCCCGGTTCTGGTCCCGGCGAAAGCGTGGAAGACAAGCAACTCGCTGCCCTCAGCGCGACCTGGAAAGTGGGATCGACTGGCGACGTGAAGTTGGACGGCGTAAGTAAAAAGACCGACTATTCAGGCTTTCAATTGACGATCACTGGTGTTCCCGGTTCGTCTCCCTTTGGCTACACCACCTCCGGACGTCCCGCATTAAGTGCGTGGCCGAGCAGTGGAAGCTGGGTCTTCAGCACATCGACTCCTGAATCGTCGATTATCCGCGATCAAGGCATCACAGCGAAGGAACTCCCGATCACGTATACCGTGACGGCAAACACATTGGAATTGACTTTCAACTATACCGGAGCCGGCGAAGCTCGCACTGAAAAAGTAACGGGCACGTGGGTGTTTACGCTCACGAAATAGTTCGAAATAGCCTCACAAAAAAGCCCTCGTTCCTGAAGAGCGAGGGCTTTTTTATTGCCATCATTTCAACACCACTACAGTAATTCCATCTCCCCCACGCTCGACGTGCTCATCGGCAAACGAAGAAACACCCTTCGTACGCTTTAGTTGTTCACGGACCACCTTCCGTAACACGCCCTCACCTTTTCCATGTAGCACTTTCACTTCGCCCTGACCGAGCAAAATAGCGTCATCAAGGAACTGTGTGAGCGCTGGAATCACCTCCTCCACCCGCTTGCCGCGCACATCCAAAGTCGACTCGAACAGCGCTTGTTTTTGGTAGATATTCAAGCCCAGCGACCGGGCAGTTGTGACCACCTTTGGATCGGCCTGGTCGGAACGGACGAGCTGCGCTAACTTCAAATGGGAACGCAATTCACCAAATTGAACGATCGCATTGGCCCCTTTGATCTGCAACAGCGTGCCTGTAACCTCTTGGCCCCGGATTCGAACCTTATCCCCTTCTTTGAGTTCATCTTTGCGCGCCTCTTCCTTTGGCTTCGGCTCTGATTTCACCTTGGCTTCAAGTCCCTTCAAGCCCTCCCGAACACGGCGCGTTTCCTTCTTTTCAGCTTTGTTCTCGCGGATGTGGCGAATCGTCTTCTCGATCTCACGATTTGTTTCTCGAAGTAGTCCAGAAGCCTCGTTCTTCGCCTTGTCAATAATCTCCTTCTTTCGCGACTCTATTTCAGACGTCAGCTCTTCATAATATTCAAGCTGTTCGGCAAGTTCCGATTCCTTCTTCTTGAGCTCCGACGCCTTTTTTGTGTTTTGCAGTTTTTCCTCGGCCACTTCCTTCATCAACGACTCGAGGCCCGCAAGGTCCTTCCCGATAATGGTCTCCGCCTGATGAAGGATTTCGTTGGGGAGGCCTGTCTTCTTTGCAATCTCGAGCGCAAATGAGCTACCGGGTTTGCCTATCTCCAGCACGAACAATGGCTCGAGTTTTTGAGTGTTGAACAACATAGCCCCATTCGCGATTCCTGATGTGTTGCCTGCGAACACTTTCAGGTTATAGTAGTGTGTAGTGGCCACACCCCACACCTTTAGATCAACCAGTTTCGCGAGAATCGCCTGTGCAATCCCTCCTCCGAAGTTTGGATCGGTCCCAGAACCCAACTCATCCATCAATACGAATGACCGCTTGTTGGCATTGCGGATGAAGTGGTTCATATTTCGAAGATGCGAACTATAGGTACTCAAGTCATTTTCGATGGATTGCTGGTCACCGATATCGATGAACATACTTTCGAATACCCCGACTGTCGAAGATTCGTCCATCGGAACCGGCATTCCGCATTGAAACATGTACTGGACTAAGCCAGAAGTCTTGAGGCACACCGACTTACCACCTGCGTTTGGTCCAGACACGAGCAGAAAGCACTGTTCGTGATCGAGTGCGATGTTCAACGGGACAATCCTCCGCTTGGCGCGACGGAGTGTTAAGTCGAGCAACGGATGGCGGGCATTCACCCATTTTAAAGCGGGCCCATCGGCGGTATGCGGAATCGTGCATTCGAGGTCGATCGCAAACTTTGCCTTTGCTCGATTGAAATCGAGGAGACCCAGAAATGTATAAGCAGCTTCGAAGTCGTGCCGATGGATTCTCAGCAATGATGTTAGCTCGCGCAGGATTTTAACGATCTCCTTGCGTTCGGCAAGTTCCAGGTCGCGCAACTCGTTGTTTGCCTCCAGTACCTCCGTTGGTTCGAGGTACACGGTCTGACCCGTTGCCGATTCATCGACGGTAACGCCGCGAATGCGACGTTTGTGTTCAGCCAAGAGCGGAATCACCATTCGTCCATCGCGAATCGTAGGTGATACTCCTTCTGGCGTCCACCCTTCCCCGGTGGCTTGACGAAAGACTTGCTCAACTAATCGGCGAATGCGTCCCCGTTCTTCATTCAACCTTCGACGTATCCGTTGCAACTCGGGAGAGGCTGAGTCTTTTAGGCGCCCCGTATCATCGAACTTGCTTTGAATTTCGCGCAACAAGGTGGATGGTAGTTTCACCTGCCTCGACATTTCATAGAGGAACGGGTATTCCTCCTTTGCTTTATCGAGGAACTTGAGTGCGTCAAAGATTGAATGCAACGATAGGATGATCCGGTAGAAAGCTTCCTCCTCAAGGAATCCTCCCTCTACAGCGATTTGGGGAAAATATTCACTTGGGTCTATGTAGTTCCCGAACGGAAAAGCATCCCCCTTGCGAATAATGGTCATCATTTCGGAAGTCCGGCGAACAATGGGGTCGATCGACGCCAAAGACGTCATAAATGTCATTGCATCGACATTTTTCTGCCCCAGTTCACAAAGGCATTGGTGGCGCAACATCATGCGCACTTGGTCGAATCCAAGTTTCTGTTCGAGGTCGGGAGGCCAGGTCATGGACGGCGCGTGTTACCCTTTTGCTCCATGAGATTGAGTGAATCAATCACGGTGGTGTACACTTGTTCCATCTGGGCAGGATGCGCGAGGTAATATTGGTAGGTTTTCTGAATCACCGAGTCGCTCACGCCATACTTTTGGAGCAGAGATGCTTCGAACGGCTGAAACAACTTCATGGCTGAATCGGGCGTTATAGCGTAGGTATTGAGTTTCGCCTCGGCGATATAGATGTTGACCAGGTAGTCGGCATATTGCTTTTGGTCGAGAACACCAGGTGGTGTCTTATCTCCACGGCACGCCGTCAGCACGAGAAACGTCGTCAACAAACAAATTAACCCTGGGCGCGTCATTTTTGCTGCGGTCGGATAAACGGGGCCAAAATACTCATAATTTGATTTAATTTGTTGCCGCAAAAAAAGGGCCGATAAAGGAAAAACGAAGTGAAAGACCTGCTCAAGAAGCTGCGCAACTACGAGATCCAGATCCGCAAGGCGATCAACAGCCAAATGCAGGGGGACTTCCACTCGATCTTCAAGGGATCGGGCTTGGAATTCGACGATGTTCGCCCCTACCAGTATGGCGACGACATCCGCGCCATCGACTGGAATGTGTCGGCGAAGGGACACGGAACTTTCGTCAAAACCTTCCGGGAGACGAAGGAACAAACCATCTTCTTTATCGTCGACGTGAGCTCGTCGCAAGACATTGGAAACCCCGGTCGTACCAAGCATGACGTGGGTCAAGAAATATGTGGCGTGCTCGCCATGGCAGGAGCCAAGGAATCGAGCTCGATCGGTTTGATTGCCTACTCAGATCAGCGCGAGATTTTCCTCAAACCGGCAAAAGGGATGTCGAAGGTGTACGAATTGATTTACCGGTTGATTCGTCTAAAGCCGAAGTCGCACAAGACAAGCCTTTCACAAGCTATTTTATACGCCTTAAACGCGATCCGAAGACGGAGCGTCATCATCATGATTTCCGATTTCATCGACGAAGGTTATTTTCACAACATGAAGTCGCTCGCCCGCAAGCACGACTTAGTGTTGATTCACATAAGCGACCGGCGCGAGACGAGTTTACCCAAACTGGGGATTATTCCAGTGATCGACAAAGAGACTGGATCCACCATTTGGGTGAACAGCAGCTTCGGAGATTTCAGAAACCGGATCGCACGCCACCACACCGATCGTGTGGAAGAGTTGAAGGTATTTTGTCGCCGGCAACAAATCGATTTCCTGAGCATCGATACAGCGGACGACTACGTTCCGCAGCTGCTAAAATTGTTCAAGTCACGGAATAGGATCATGAAGGGTGTGTAAGGTGCTGCGATATCTGATCTTCTTAGTACTACTGATCCCCGTGTGGGCCGAAGCGCAACACGTAGAAGTACGTTCTCGTTTCCTCGACGACACGTTGCGGATTGGTCAACCCGTGCCTTTTGCGCTTACTGCTCGTTACCCACGCAAGCTAAATGTACTTTTCCCCGATTCGACTTATGAATTTGCGCCGTTCGAATTCGAATCAAAACAGTACTTCCCAACGAGGTCGACCGATAGCTTAAGCTACGATAGCGTTGTTTACTATATCTCCTCTTTTGAAATCGATAGCGTCCAAAGTTTCAGGATGCCCGTTTTCGTGCTTCATGGGGCGGACTGCACTACCTATTTTGGGGCCCGCGACTCGATTATCGTCAAACAACTAGTCGCTCATGTTCCAGATTCGGTCGAGACCGCGAAGCTACCTTTAAAGACAAATACGAATTACCAATCCGTTCGCAAGCTTTTTAACTATCCGCTTGTCGTGTATGTAATCGCCGGCTTGCTCCTTGTTGGCGTCTTGATTTGGGTCTGCTTTGGTAAACGGATCCGACGTTATTTCGCCATCCGACGGTTAACGCGCGCCCACGAAATCTTCACGAAGAAGTTTGGAGAACAGCTGCAACAACTTCAAGGAGCGCATTCGGTCATCGTTGCCGAATCGGCGCTCACCACTTGGAAGCGATACATGGAGAGCTTGTTCGATCGCCCGTTCGCGATGTATAGTTCACGCGAAATCACATCGCTGTTGAAGAATGAAAAACTCGCACCCGTCCTTTGGTCGGTCGATCGCATGATTTATGGGGGTGTCGGCCGCGACACTACTCCGTTCGAACAACTGCGCGACATTTCGGGCGAATATTTCCAAGAGAAACTGAAGGAGGTGAGCCATGAATGACGCCGTTTTTCCCTGGTATTCTTGGGAGTGGTTTTCGCCTTCCATCTTCCGGTCTTTCACTTGGGAGAATCACTTTTGGTTATGGTTCATTCCCGCAGTGCCGCTCGTGATCGTGATCCGATGGCTGTTGCGTTATTTCTTCAACCAAAAGGTTCCCGTCGCGTTGGTTCGGCGGGATCTAAAGAATAATCCACTCAACCTCGTCCGGCTGATTCCAGATGTCTTGTTGACGATCGCAGCCGCACTCATCCTAGTGGCTTTGGCCCGCCCACAAAGGAGCAATGAAAAAGTGGAGCAATGGACGGAAGGGATCGACATCATGATGGCAATCGATATCTCGCAGTCCATGCAGATTGAAGACTTCGAACCCAACCGATTGGAATCGGCCAAGGAGGTTGCTCGAAACTTCATCAACGGACGGGTTCAAGACCGCATCGGCATCGTCGTGTTTTCCGGCGACGCTTTTTCGCTCACACCACTCACCACAGACTACGCGCTTCTCAATTCATACATCAATGAAATGAATTTCGATATGATCGAAAACCGAGGCACAGCGATCGGGAGTGCCTTGGCCGTGGTTACCAACCGGATGCGGGAATCAGAGTCGAAATCAAAAGTTTGCATCCTGTTGAGCGATGGCGACAACACTGCTGGCAACATCGACCCGATCACCGCTGCCGAACTCGCTGCCAGCTTCAATATCAAAATCTACACGATCGTGGTCGGGCGCGAAGGCCTCGTTCCATTTGGCAAGGACTATTTCGGAAGGCCTCACATGGTCGAAAACACAGTCGACGAAACGACGATGCGACGTATTGCTGAAATTGGTTCAGGTGAATTCTTCCGAGTCACCGACGAACAAGCCCTTGCCCAGGTGTTTGCCAAGATCAATCAATACGAAAAGGCGGAAATCAAGGAAACGAGGTTCAAGGATACAAGCGACTTCTACTTCATCTACCTGCAGTGGGCGATGGTTTTTTTCCTGATTTGGCTCGCGCTGAAGTCGACCTTCATGAGCAACGTATTGCAAGACTAAGTTGATAAACGAAGCTAGTGGATGAGTTTAAAATGTAGTCCGTTGGCGATCAGTTGAAAGCCGTAGAGCGTAAGCGCTGCGCCCACGATGATATTGAGCCACATCATGCGCCGTGGAGTTACAAAACCTGACAGGCGACCTGCCAAGTACGCCTTGCCAATGTCGGTGAGGAGCACCGTTCCAAGCATTGCTGCAAAGAACACGACAAATTCTGAGTCTTTGACGAGCCCCAGTTCGAGCGATGCAATCGATATGTAGCCGATCCACAAGATGGGGACCATTGGGCTGAAGGCATTGATGAGGAACCCCTTGAGCACGTAGCGATAGCCCCTTGTTTCACTAGTGGCCTTTCCGGGGGCAATTGCTTTTTTACTCTTTACAAACAGGTGATAAAGTCCAAATAGAACCAGGATTCCTCCTCCTACGAATGCCATGCGATCGCGAAACTCGGGCGATTCAATCAATCGAATCAATCCGAGGTAGCACACCACAACATAGAACGCATCGCTGATGGAAACACCGAGTGCGACGAGCACCCCTTTCCAAAATCCTCGCTCGGCACTGGTTTGGATGATCGTGAAAAATACAGGGCCTGCTAACAGCGCCAGTACGATCCCAAATTGAATGCCTTTGAGTATAATCATCTAGCCTGGTTAGCGAGGAAATTCTTCCACTCCTCCAACTGGCTATTCTTCATCACGCGCGGAAATTTATTTTGACCACCCACTTTACCTTTGCTTTCCATCCAATGGTAGAAGGTGCTGACGGGGTACACATCCACGTACACTTCCTTCAGCGCTGCGCTGCGTTCCACAGCGTAGTCGTCGTTGAGCACTTTTAGATGGTGGTCGAGGCGTTCCTTCAATTGCTTGACATCCACTTTCTCGTCGGTGGCCAAGTACCAATGGTGAGCGAACAGGCTGCCGTGTGGGATGCCGGCTACCGTGAATTCCGGAATGGCGATATTCATTTCGTTGGACACCAACTCGATCGCCTTGTTCATGTTGTCCACCGATAGGTGTTCGCCGCACAAGCTCAGGAAGTGCTTGGTCCTTCCTGTAATGATGATCTCGGATTCTTCTAACGAAGTAAACTTGATCACGTCGCCAATGAGGTAACGCCACGCACCGGAGCAAGTCGACAGCAACAAAGCATATTCTTGCCCTTCCTCTACCTCATCGATGAGGAACGCTTGGGCTTCCGGGCGAATCTCACCACTGGGGAGGAAATTCTGTTCATTGAAGGGTACAAACTCGTAGAAGATGCCGTTGTTCAACACGAGCTTCATTGTCTTGCGTTTTGGCATCGCTTGATACGCAATGAATCCCTCCGAAGCCAGATAGGTCTCGATATAGTAAATCGGGCGCCCTAAAAGTTTTTCGAACCCCTTTTTATATGGTTCAAAGGACACACCCCCGTGCACATACACGCGCAAGTTCGGCCAAATGTCGTGGATGCTATCTAGTTTGTGATAGGCGATAATCCCTTCGATGAGTATTTGAATCCACGCAGGCACCCCGACGACAATACCAATGTCCCACTCGGGAGCCTTGACGATCATCTCCTGAAGTTTGGATTCCCAGTTTCGATTTTTCGCAATCTTCTTCCCCGGCTTGTAGAAATGTTGGAACCAAAACGGAAGCTTGGCCGCTTGGATCCCGCTAAGGTCACCTTCGAAGTAACTTCCTTTTTTATTGAGGTGCGTGCTTCCCCCCACCATGAGGATTCCTGCTTCAAAAAACTCGGCGGGTAGATCGTACTTGGAGAGCGATAGCATCTGTCGCACGCTGGTGCGCCGGATGGCCATGGTCATATCTTTCGTGACCGGAATATATTTCGAAGCGGCTTCCGACGTGCCTGAACTGAGTGCGAAGTACTTCACGCGGCCCGGCCAGCACACGTTCTTTACTCCCATCTTCGAGAGTTTCCACCAATCCTTGTAAATCTTGTTGTAGTCGTGGATGGGGATCCGCGTTCTGAATACTTTATAGAAGTCCTTAGGGGATGTCCGGAAATGGTTCAGGATTTCTGGGAAGTCGTAATATTTGCCAAACTCGGTTGCCGACGCTGTGATCATCAACTCTTGGAGTTCGCGTTTTTGGAGTTCTAAAGGGGATGAATATTCTTGTTCTAGGTTTTCGCGGAGCTTAATTCCTTTTTTTAATAATGTTCCTAAGATCGCCATATTTTTGTCCGGGAAATCTAGTCCCAATTCGGTCAAAGTTAGACAAATGAGCGTTAAAAGAAATATAGAAATCATCGCCTCGGAGCTTGCCGGAAGCACGTGCCGTTTAATTGCCGTCAGCAAGACGCACCCGGTCGAGCTGGTGCGTGAGGCATACGATGCGGGGCAGCGAATCTTTGGTGAAAACAAGGTGCAAGAGATGGCCAGCAAGCACGAAGCACTCCCAGGCGACATCGAATGGCACATGATCGGGCACCTGCAAACCAACAAAGTAAAAATCATCGCCCCGTGGGTGAGTTTGATTCACTCCGTTGACAGCCCGCGCCTTGCCGAAGAGATCAACAAACAGGGCATCAAGTTGGGTCGCCGGATCCCATGCTTACTGCAGGTGCATATCGCGCAAGAAGAAACCAAGTTCGGATTCGCCGCTGATGAGATACTGACTTTGTTAACTAGTCCCGAGTTCGCGAACTTCGAGGGGATATCGATCGAAGGCCTCATGGGAATGGCATCGCTCACAGAGGACCGAGCAAAAATTCGCAGCGAGTTCCGTGGACTCAAGCAACTCTTCGATCAGATCGGAGCACAATCAAATCCTTCGTTCGTTCAAATGAAAGAACTTTCGATGGGGATGAGCAGCGATTACAAAGTTGCACTTGAAGAGGGAAGTACGTTGGTCAGGATCGGGACTGCGATCTTTGGAAAGAGATAAACACACGAAATCGATGAACAGTAAACAACTTCTACTTGTCGGCTCTACACTCGGATTGCTTTCAGTGATCCTTGGCGCGTTCGGAGCACATGCTTTCAAGGCCACTTTGGTTGCGAACGGTCGCCTGGAGACTTACGAACTAGCAGTTCGCTACCAGTTTTTCCATGGGCTGGCGTTCTTGTTTGCTGGCTTATGGATTGGGGGTAGCCAGTGGTCGGGAGGCTATGCCTGGCTCGCAGGTGTGCTTCTATTCAGCGGAAGCTTGTATGCCCTTTCGTTTACGAACTCAACGGCACCTTACATCGTGTTCGCAACCCCTCTTGGTGGGTTGTGTATGATCGTCGGTTGGGTGATGTTGATTTGGGCGATCTGGCGTCGATAGCCCTAGTTGCTTACCTTCTTTTCTAGGATGTTTCCTGACAGGAGGAGTTGGCTGCCGTCCTTGTTGCTGGCATTTGACACGATGGTAGCTACTTTGTTTACTCGACCGAACTTACCAGTGCTGTCAAATACGAGCGTGATTTCACCACGACCACCAGGAAGGACTGGGTCGCGGGGCCAACCGCGTGGCGCAGTACATCCACATTGAGTGCTCACGTTGGTGATGATGAGGGGGTCTGTTCCACCATTTACAAATCGAAATGTGTACTCAACTTTATCGCCCTGTTTGATCTCGCCGAAGTCGTAAGTCGTTTTTTCCCAAGTTAGTAGCGCACCAGCGGATGAGTTTGGGGTGCCTGATTGTGCAAATGCCACGGTGGCGGAGAGCGTCAAAAAAACCAATACCAACTTCTTCATAATCGTGTGATGCTAGGTCTAACCCGGTTTAACGTCATTTTCACTAGGTAGATAAACGCAAATCCCAGAAAATTATTCACACTTTGCATTCGAATTTTCCCTTTTCACCTGGATGGACAACCCTGTTCATGAGCAATATGGAGGTCGGGTGCGGACGCGCGTGTGCGGTATTTGCATCATGGGCGACCGCCTGGTGATGGTGCGGCACCGATTTGTTGGGGATGGCGGCTTTTGGGCGCCCCCCGGTGGTGGGATTGAATTTGGGGAGGATGCCAGTGCGTCGCTCGCCAGGGAGTTCCTTGAGGAAACCGGGTTGACGGTCGATGTGGGGCCGTTTTTGTTCGCGTGCGAGTTGGTAAAGCCTCCTTTGCATGCGGTGGAGCTATTTTTCCACGTCATTCACAAGGGCGGCGAAATTTCCGTCGGGACGGACCCTGAATCGGGTGACCGGCAGATCATCGAAAACGTGGTTTTGATGAGTTCAAATGAGGTCCGCGAACTTCCGCCGGGGCAGGTCCACGGAATCTTGGCTCGATATCCCGATATCCGCCAAATTACCTCGTTGCGGGGCTATTTTAAACTCTAACCTTTGTGTTAAACCGGTCAAAATCTTTATTATTGCAAGCTAAACCTGAATACCTAAAGTCATCATGATTACAAGAGTCTTAACTGTCGTCCTCCTGGCTATAAGCCTGACGATGCTGGGTTACCTGTACTACAGCATCGATAGCGTTATCGAATCGAAGAAACTCGTTGAAGAACGTGAAAAGTCGACGACCGAAGCGTTGAAACTGATCCGCGAAGCTGAAATCGTGTACCTCAGCGTGCATGGCAAATACACTGCAAGCTGGGATACCCTGCGCAACTTCATCAACAATGGACGCGTGCCGATCGTCGATCGTCACGAAAAAATCACTCAACAGGCCTACGGTGGTGAGAAGGTAGAGGTCATCGTCGATACCATCGGCTACACGCCTGCCAAAGAGCGCATTTTCAAGAAAAACTTCACCGTAAACGCAGCCGATGACGGTATTTTCAGGGGCTACAAAGTGAAGGTGGGCGACAACGTACTGAAAACCCAGCGCGCGTTTTCACTCGAAGTTCTTGGTAAAATAAACGAACAACCCTTCATCGAAGACGGTATTATTTCGGCACTCGAACCCGTGAACAACGGCGACAAAGTGACCAAGGGTAAAACACTTGTCAGCTATTACGCTTGGGCTTTCGATCCCAATACCGACATCTCGAAACTCGGGATCAAACCCGGCACAGATGTCAGTTTCGATATCTTCGTAGGCAACATAGATCGTTCAGGTGTTCTCGTTCAAGTAATTGAAGTAAAAGATCCCAAGCCGGATGACCCAAAGAGAAAAGAGTCGAACGACCAGCGCACCAAGAAGCCGCTCCGTTTCGGTTCACGCCTCGATGTTTCGACCGCTGGAAACTGGGAATAATAAAAGCCTTTGCAAGCTGCAACGCTCGGTTATAAACTGATCAGAAAGATCAAGGATGAGAGGTTTGATGAAGAAAATCTCCATCAATATACCCTCCTGATACAGCTTGGCCCTCGCGACTTTCAGACTTGCGTGGTAGACAAATCAAACATAGTCCTCCTCATGGAGGACTATGTTTTTAACAACGTCGAGTCACCTGAACACCAACTCGAGGTAGTAAAAGAACTCTACGACAGCCACCCGCTTCTCCTTGCGGGCTTCTGGAAAAGCGTCACTTTCTCCATCAAAAGCAACAAGTTCGTCCAAGTGCCCGGTCAACTCTTTGTTGAAGGGTCTGCCGCCGAATACTTGAAGTTTAATGCTCAAATCGAGCCAGACAAAGACAAGATCCTTTTCTGCAGTAACTCCCAACTTGATTCGGTGACAGTGTATGTAGCGCCATTGCCGCTGTACAACTGGTTGAACTCGATCTACCAAAACGCCTCCCTCAAATTTATCCATCAGTCGACCGCATTGATCGAAGGGGTGCTTCGCATTTCACGCCAGCGCGATTCGATGCCGCTTTACTTGTATGTTGACCGTTTCAAGATGCATATACTTGCGGCACGCGGCGGCCACCTGATTTACTACAACCAGTTCCCGATCAAGCATTTTGCCGATTACGTCAAGTATATCATGCTCGTGCTCACAGCCCTTGGAATGGACCAGCAAACGAGCCAAGTGATCATGTGGGGTTACATCGGCAACAACTCGCCTCATTACCATGAGTTTATCAAATATATCCGCAACGTGAGTTTTGGTTCTAAACCAGACTACCTCGCTTTCGGCTACGTATTCGACGAGCTGCAAGAACACCAGTTCTTCGATCTTTACTCGATGCATCTCTTGCTTTGACCCAACCCGGTATGAAGAAAGTCGCATTGTTCGCTGGATCTTTCGACCCCTTCACAAAGGGTCACGAAGACATCGTTCGTCGCGGGATGAAGTTATTCGACGAGATCATCATCGCCATCGGTTACAACTCGCAAAAAAACTCTCGCTATTTTCCGATCGACATGATGATCGATCGAATCACGCAAACTTTCTCCGACACGTCTGGAATCAAAGTCCTCACGTATTCTGAACTGACTGCTGAATTCGCTAGGAAGAACGGTGCTCGCTATCTGCTTCGCGGGCTTCGGAACACCACCGACTTCGAGTATGAAAACAGTATCGCGCAAGTAAACCGCTATCTCAATTCGGAACTCGAGTCGGTTTTCCTGATTACCTCGCCGCAATTTGCCTCGATTAGTTCATCGATCATTCGCGAGGTACACAAGTACGGCGGCGATGTGTCCGGATTGATACCTTACAAGCTGTAGCAGAATCGCTACTTGATTTTTTCCGCCTGCCCGTAGTATTGCTCGAATACGAAGCGGATGGAGTTGTATGAATTCTCCAAGGCGTGGTAGACCTCTTTTTGATTCATCCAGCGTACGTCTTCAATATCTTCCTCTAGGCTAGGTTTCATTCGACTGTCATCGACCAAGTCCATGCTATACCACTTAGTCTTTTTGAGCATGGCACGCTTGTTCATCGTGTACGTGTGCCAAGTGGTACTTATTTTCTTTCCGAGTTTTACTTTCACGTTGCATTCCTCCTCCACTTCTCGGACGGCGGTCTGTCGCGAACGTTCGCCGCTCTCCTTTTTTCCCTTTGGCAAATCCCATTTCTTTTGACGGTAAATCAGGAGGAATCGATCCTTCTTGCGGACCAGTCCCCCGGCCGCCTTCACGATTTTGTACTTCTTTTTCAGAAAATCCTTGATTTCCGGGTAGTCGTCGACCGTAATGGTCAATGACCGAAGCCCGATCGGGACCTTGGAATCGATGAGATCAAGGACGGTATTGAGGTCCGCCACACGGGCGTGGCTTACCCACACGTGATTGATGAGGTCTGCCTTTGTGAGCGAGGTCTTTCGCGCATCGACAGTCAAATTAAATTGTCCCACCTCCGGTTGTTTACCCGGTTTAAGGATGATGACTGGAATGTCATTGACGAAAAGATTCATGCGCCTAAGTCGCCGTAGTTCCTGCAAAAACACAAATAATTCGCAATCCGGCAAACGGGATGCATGATTAAAAAAGAATTAGCTGAATTTTCGTCAGCCCGGGATTTTGTGCGTTTTTTGCGCCATGAGCACTATCACGATTCGTGAAAAATCGGCCGGTCCGGTAGCCGCCAAGTTATTGGAGATCCAGGCTATCAAGCTGAATCATCGGGAGCCCTTTACCTGGGCCAGTGGATGGAAGTCGCCAATTTATTGTGACAACCGCCTGTCGCTCTCCTACCCTGCCATCCGGAGCTACATCCGCAATAGCCTCGTCAGTGCCATCCGAGAAAACTTCCCCGAGGTCGAGTGCATCGCTGGCGTAGCAACCGCCGGAGTACCACAAGGAGCCATGGTAGCCGACGCACTAGAGTTGCCCTACGTGTATGTGCGGCCCAAACCGAAAGAACATGGGATGGGGAACCTCATTGAAGGGAAAGTGACCCCAGGTCAGAAAGTAGTCCTAATCGAGGACCTCATTTCCACCGGCGGAAGTTCGCTTAAGGCAGCCCAGGCGATGCGCGAGGCGGGATTCAAGGTACTCGGCATGGTCGCCATCTTCACCTACGGCTTCGAAGTTGCGACTCGCAATTTTGAAGACGCCGAAATCAAACTAGTTTGCTTAAGCGACTTCAACGCGCTCATCAAGGAGGCTGTAGCCAAGAAGTACCTGGACGACGACCAAATGGTGTACGTGAAAAGCTGGCGTCTCGATCCTGCTAACTGGAAATAACATCAGAACTTCTCTTCCACTCCGAGCCCGAATAACGCAAAGTCATACTTCACAGGATCGACCGGATCCAGCTGCCGGAGTTGGGTGGTGAGCTCTAAAGCCGTCTGCCAATCCAGTTGCTTGCGACGGATCAACCTCAATTTCCGAGCGACGCGATCTACGTGCACGTCGCACGGGCAAACCAACTGCGAGGGACTGATCTTCGTCCACAAACCGAAGTCGACGCCCCGGTTGTCCCGTCGCACCATCCACCGCAGGTACATGTTCAGCCGCTTGCATGCCGACTTGCGCGCAGGAGTCGACACATGTTTCATTGTTCGGTGCGGGTGATCTGGTAAGCTAAAAAATAGGTCATGGAACCCAACCAAACCTGATTCAATTGTGATTTCACCCGGCGCCGGTGCAAAAGCCTGCTCGAGCGAATCGAATTTTCGGTAATACCACGACAAGAACTCAATGAAATACAGAAGATCGGTTTCATGAAAGGTGCGATGACGAAACGTGGTGAAGCGCTTCAAGTCCCGCTCTTGGTGGTGCAAGACGAAATCATGTGGCGCCTCGTCCATCCACTCCATCAAACGGAGGCAGTTTTGAATGATTGTCTTGCGCTGACCCCACGCCAACGTGGCTGCAAATAAACCCGAGATCTCGATATCCTGTTTCTTTCGAAAACGATGTGGTATTTGAACAGGGTCGTTCTCAACAAATGAAGGGTGATTGTATTGGTCGACCTTGGCATCGAGCAATGCCTTGATTTCAAGAAGGACAGCCGGCTTCATGGTTTGATAAAACGAACTTCCACGCGCCGGTTGACGCTACGTGCCTCTTCATCTATTTTATTCACCAATGGATACTGTTTGCCAAACCCCTTGATGCGCACACGGATGTCGGCGATGCCATGGGCCACCAGATAATTACCCACTTCACGGGCCCGGTTCTGGGATAATTCAAGGTTATATTCATCTGAACCACGGTCGTCGGTGTGGCCAGTCAATTCCACATTCCATTCAGGGCGTTCAAGCAGCACGCTGACCAGTTTATCTAACTCAGCAAAAGAAAGGTCGAGCAACTCGAAGCTATCGTACCCGAATTGAATGTTCTTCAAGATATAGATCTCATTGGGTTCAATCTTACGGCCGTCGGTCCAGGTGATGGTTGAATCTGGCTCTTCAATCAATGGAGGCCAGGTCTGTACAACACTCACGTCGTCGATATAGTAATAGGCGCTGGCCGACAGCATGAAGCTCTTACCAGCACGCGACTCCAACTTCACATGGTGAGTGGACCGGTCGTCTGAGAAATTGCCGATGATTAGGGCGCGCTCCCCTCCTTTCGCGGTGTACTCCGCACTTGCAAGTTCCCACCTGTCCTCTGTAAATGGTGTGGTCTTCGTTCTCAAAACCGCAGGCGAATGTTTGATCAATTTGTCGTCCGTGCGATTGAGTATTGAATCCGAAAAAATAAGCCCCATGCGGTCGGTCGCAAATACCGAATACGATGAAAGCTTGAAATAGAACTCCACGCGATACCGTGCACCTTTCATCAATGGAGATTGCAACTCGACCTGGATGTATTCGCGGTAGTTTCTTCCATTGTTACTCCACGTGTAAATCCCCGCATACCCCATCCCCGAATGAGCATTTGATTGTCCTGCCCAATTGAACGGGACGTCATTATCGCCCCAACTGCATTGATGGTAGTGATCGGGGGTGCCTTTGTTGGGAGAACTCCAACCCGGCAAAAAGAAATCGCGTCGATCGGTGCTGAATGAGGCTGGGCAACGATAATATTCTTCGAAGCTCGAGTTGGGAACCATGTTTTGCCCCACTGCTTCGAACACCAGAAGAATGAAAATAGTTGAAAGACTGAGAGGCTTCATTCGCAAATCTTTCTAAACGGCCGACCCCACACGAGAAAGGTCTGCCGGTCAACACGCCGAGGCGCTACTTGTAATACGTCACTTCCACGCGGAACTTCTTGTCTACACCACCGAGTCGATCGTAAGCGGATTTCGATATTTTAATTACCAAGTTGTCGTTCACCCCTGTGTTGGGGAGACTCCCAGCCACCCTTACAAACACCTCACGATTATTCAACTCGTTTCGAACTTTAAGGATGCTACCGGGTTTCGCCGTCCGGTGGAGCGCGAGGTATTTCCGGTTTCCATCCGTACCATCAATCAATTCTGCGACACCCAATTCGTGTACCTCATCCGTCCCGAGCACGCTCTCTGAAATCTTCACTGGCGAACCTGCGGTCGGATTCACTGTCGGCGTAGTGTTGACGGGATCTTGCCGTACTACTTGAACGGTTTGTGTCGTGGTCGTAGTCGTTGTGGGCGTCTTGGTGGCTTCGGTGGCGGGTTGGAACATCGGTTGCGCCACGTATATCACTTGGCTCACCTTCAACTCATTTGATTGGAGTCCATTCCAAGACTTGATCTGATCGACAGTGACCCCGTACGTTTTGGAAATGGAAAACAAGGTTTCTCCGGGCGCGACGGTGTGCGTCATCTTTAGGGTATTCCCCACAGATGGCGTGTTGGAAGGCGTCTCGGTCGGCTTTACCTGGGTTTGCGTGACTGGAGCACCCCCACCTTTTTTGATCAAAATGTCTTGCCCCACGGAAAGAGCATTATCTTTCAAGTTGTTCCACGCCTTGATATCATCGACGCTCACACTATACATGCGGGAAATGGAAAACAAGGTTTCTTTGGGTTGCACCTTGTGAATGGTTCCAGCAGAGGTTTGAACCCGCCCTTTTGCCACATAAGGTACCTTGATCAACTGACCCGCCTCGATACCTCCGTCCGCGGTGGGATTAAATTCTAATATCCGAGCGACGGTGACGCCGTATCTTTTTGAAAGCCCAAATAGGGTCTCCTTCTCACCCACGAGGTGGACAATGAACGTTTGACCATTGACCGTCTCCATCCTCAGGGAGTCGGATTCAACCCCTCCCCACAACATCCCAGCTAAAAAAATTGCCTTGATCCAACGAAAAATGACGCTCAGGATTGTCCTTTCAGTGATCTCATTCATGGCGATTGGCTTCCACGCGCTCGCCCAGGAGGAGACGGCGAAAGATCGAAAAGCGAAGGTGATGGTCATGGAAATCCGCGACGAGATCAATCCGCCGATGGCACGCTATGTCAAGTTGGCACTCGAACATGCGCAGCGAACAAAAGCCGACTATGTGATCATCGATATGGACACCTATGGAGGTACTTTGACTGACGCGAAAGATATCGTCGAACGAATCTTGCACTTTCCGAAACCTATCTGGGTGTTTATTAATTCTGACGCCGCGTCTGCAGGAGCATTGATATCAATTGCTTGCGACAGTATTTACATGGAATCCGGGGCGAGCATTGGGGCGGCTACGGTGGTGAACGGTTCCGATGGACAGGCCGCACCCGATAAGTATCAGTCCTACATGCGCTCAACGATGCGCTCAACCGCAGAAGCGAAACACCGCCGACCCGATATAGCGGAAGGGATGGTCGACGAACGGATTGAAATTGATTCCTTGAAGCAGGCGGGTAAAGTGATCACGTTGACCACGGCCGAAGCCATTTCCGTCGGTTATTGCGAAGGGAAGGTTGGAAGCATCGAAGAAATCTTGAAAAAAAACCATGTCGACAACTACGAGATTGAGACCTTTGAGCTCGGGATCTCCGAAAACATTATCGCCTTCGTCCTGAACCCGTTCATTAGCAGCTTATTGATCTTGATCATTATTGGAGGAATTTATTTCGAAATGCAAACACCTGGTATCGGCTTTCCGCTGTTTGCCGCCGTGACCGCGTTGATACTTTACCTCGTTCCCTACTATCTCAACGGGCTCGCTGAATACTGGGAGATCTTCGCCTTGTTGATCGGAATAATTTTGATCGGGCTTGAAATGTTCGTGATCCCCGGCTTTGGAATCACGGGCATTTCGGGGATTGCAATCACCGTGGGATCCTTGGTTTTGATCATGCTGCGAAATGACTACTTCAATTTCGAATACATCCCTTTCGGGGATATTACCGTGGCCTTGCTCTCGGCGTTAGGAGGAATCTCGGGGGGTGCGTTGTTGTTCATCTTCGGTAGTGCGAGCATTTCCAAAACCCGGGCGTTCAAGAGATTCGCTTTGGTAGACACTCAAAACAGTTCGGAAGGATACACGGTAAATGCCCAAGCCGCCTCGATGATTGGCAAAAAGGGCTCTGCCCATACGGTTCTTCGACCAAGCGGAAAAGTGATGATCGGCGGTGAAATCTTCGACGCCGTAACACGAGGTGAGTACGTCGAGCCGGGTGAATCGATCGAGGTGATCGGTACAGAAAGCGTCACGCTAAAAGTGAAAAAGTCATGACCAAAATACTGGGGATCATCCCCGCGCGATATGCGTCCACCCGCTTTCCGGCAAAGCCCCTCGCATCCATCGGCGATCGGTCGATGATCCAGTGGGTCTTTACCCAAGCCTCAAAAGCTAAGAGTCTTACGAAAGTGATTGTCGCCACCGACGACAGTCGCATCTACGATCATGTGGTCAGCTTCGGAGGGAACGCTTGCATGACTTCCACTTCTCATGTGAGTGGAACGGATCGTTGCTTCGAAGCAGTTACCCGACAGTCGGACAAGTACGACTATGTGATCAACGTGCAAGGCGACGAGCCCTTCATTGCTCCAGAGCAAATAGATTTACTTGCGGGATTGCTCGATGGCCACACAGAACTTGCTACCCTGGCAAAACAAGTCGTTGACCAAGAAACGCTGTTCAATCCGAACGTCGTCAAGTTGGTGAAAAGCGTTCTTGGGGAGGCGCTCTACTTCAGTCGTTCAACGATTCCTCATGTTCGAAGTACACCTGAAACAGAATGGCGCGCCAAGCACACATTCTTTAAACACGTCGGCATGTACGCATACCGGGCGGACATCTTGGCGAAGATTACGCAGCTGCCGGTTTCTTCATTGGAGAAAGCCGAGTCGCTCGAACAACTGCGATGGCTTGAAAACGGTTTCCGAATCAAGATTGCCGAAACCGAGCACGAAACGATCGGCGTCGACACACCGGAAGACCTGCAAAAAGCTATCGCCTTCCTCAATAGCCGATCCATGTTGTTAAGTTAAATTCGATTGATTGGATATTTGATATTGGTTCTTGAGTATTTCCAGCCTCGAACAAAATCCAAAAGAACCAACTCAACATCATAATGTACAACTGGTGGGACCTGCGACAACACCACGGTCAACCAGAAATCTTAGTGTTAACCCTGGATACTTGTGTTCTCTCTTAAATTAACGACATGGAATAGCCGATGAGCACCGACGTCCCTCACTCCCGCGAAAATGCTGTCCAATTCTTTAAGCTGTACGTATCCAAAAATAAGGAATGGCTGTACGGAAGATCCGTCGCAGATTTATCCGCAGGAAGCGGCTACATCGCGAACCTATTTCACGAGGCTGGGGCAGCAGTCAGTTTGTACGATCTATTTCCAGAACAAAACCAATTCTGCCCACGCACCTGCCAACCGATTGATTTACAACTACCGTTTCCGATCGCCACTGCGTCTGTCGACATCGCGATTCTCGGTGAGACCATCGAACACCTTCCAGATCAACATCACTTGTTTCAACAAGTGGCGAGGATCCTAAAACCAGGAGGCCACTTGTTGCTCACCACACCAAACAGTTCATCGTTGCGGAGTCGCTTCTCTCAATTCCTCATGGAGAGTGAGCATTACTCAACACCACCTCCCAATGAAACGGACGCCTTTACGCGGTGGCCAGGCTCGGATCGAGGGTACTTTTCAAAACTTTTCATCAGTGGAATTCTCCGATTGCGCACCCTCGCGGCATTGCAGCAACTCAAAATCAAGAATGTTCACCGGACAGAATCGAGCTCTACTTCCTGGTTGTTGATGGTCTTTTACCCGGTACTATATTACTTCAGTGTAAAAAACTTACGCCGTCAGAAAAGGTCGAATCCAGCCCATTCAGAAGTCTTCGAAGAAATTTTCGCGTTGAACACATCGCCGAGCGTGTTGACTTCAAAACACTTGATTGTCGATTTCGAAAAGGAGTAGGCTACTCCTTCAAGCCAAGTTTTTCCCTGGCAAATTGATCGATTGCCTCCTCAACTGCGGGGAGATCCTTCGACGTGAGCCGTGAGCCAATGACATGGGCACCGGCATTTGGAATTGCTTTCTCTACCTTTAAATCGGCCGCAGTCCCGAGTTCCTCGTTCATCTTAAGCATAGCGCTCACCTTCACAGTTGGATCTTGCTCGTTCTCGTTTTTAAAGTAATAGAGTGTTAACGAAGGGCACTTCACCTTTTCAAAAGTGGCTTTGTTCATTTTCTCCTCAATAATTTGTTGCAGCGCACTGACGGATTCCAGCCTATATTTTTCATTCCAATACTGGAGCCGGGGCTCATCGTAGTCGCGAATGACTTGGTAATCGCCACCGACGACCATCCGAGCAATCTGCAGTCCCCACGGATTATTGGCCAACCACACGGTTCCATTGTTGATGGCGATGTTCGGTGAAAGGTTGATCAAGGCTGCTACGTCGTCGGGATACTCTGCTGCCAGAATGAGCGCCGCCGTTCCTCCTGTTGATGTACTCATGACAATCACCTTTTCGCCGATCGCTTTTCCAATCATGAGTGCCTCCTTGGTTGATTCCCAAAGTCTATCTCCGTTAAAATAGAGTAATTGTTCGGTAGTGTCGATTCCATGATCGGCCAAACGAGCGAGATACAAGTTGCAATGGAACTTCTTTGCAAAATCGACGTGCACTGGATCGCCCTCTTCTTGTGAGGCCGAAAACCCGTGAAGGTAAATCACACTGTATTCGGTCTTTTTGCGCGTGCTATCATTCCAAACGATCCTCGCCTCGTTGTCGGGTTTCAACTTGTGCTTGGACTCGTTCGAAGCGATATAGGCCTCAAGTCCATCCGGATCCTGTGGCACGGTCGGGAGCTGACTTGACCAGACGTTCTGATGCGGTGTCGGTCCCAAAAAATAGACTGCCACCAACAAAATGAGGGGAAACGTGATGAAGATGCGCTTGCGTGACATGAGGGGTCGTGTTAAGAAACCGAAGATAGCAAAATGAGTCTGTCCACGTACTGCGAATTTCTGAAAGGATCATGTAGTTGGTGGCTTAAAAAAAGAGGCTGTCCTAGTTTGGACAGCCTCGAGCCGAAGCGAAATGTGTGCGTTTAGTATCGGCGGGCGACTATTTCCGTCGACGGTTCCGTTGCCTTGCAGTTCGTACCCGTCGATGCGCTGCCAAGGTATGGTGAGTCGGTTACCCGACACCCGCGCGTAGACGTTGAGGCCAGAATTGTAGAAGTTGTTGAGGATGATTTCGTTAGAATAGCCCGATTTCATGATCGTGACGCCGTAGTTCCAATATTCGTCGTAGGTGGTACTGTAATCTTCGAATTGATAGGTTCCAATAAATCGGTCGCGGGCATCGTAGGTTTGGGGGTTGACGACGATTACGTCGCAAGAGGAAACCAAAACCAGTAAGGAGGCAAAGAACGCTAGCTTTTTCATAACCAAAGGGGTTTGGCTACGGGATGCAACTGCAGGGCCAAAAGCCGGGCAGCAGCGAAGGGTGGCATAACTACCGGCCTAAAAAAGGTGAAGCCGGACCATAGCGCCCGGCTTCACCAGCTTAAAAAACCCCTGATCAGGCGCAGTTAAAAATAGTTACTGCACTTCAAGGAGTCCTGATCAAAAAGTAGGCATCCCGGCACCGGCAAAAAACATTTACAACCAACAACCACTACGAATGGAGTAAATACCTGTCGCACCGGAGATGCCATTTCTTCTTATAAGAATCGGGTATTGGGATCTCTGAAAGATTGCCCAAGACCAAATTCTTAGTCTACATTATCATGCAGGAATTTATTGTTCCCGAGGATATTATTGTCATCGTTCAAGTTGTACCTGGAGATGAGCGACTCCGACGAATGGGGCACATTGTCCATCTTCACGCCTCTGCGTTGATAGGCAGGTTGTTCCCACTTTTCTTTGAACTCTTCCTTCGACATCTCTTGGTTTTTACCAGAACGTAGACGTTCGCGACGCTCCTTTGCTTGTTGCTGGAGGCGCTCTTTTGTTTTGCGATATTCCATCATTCCTTCATCATTTATGAATTGATCGGATGCTATTTCCTCGGGTGCGAACTCGTCGTCGTGACCAAAGAGGCTATCGTCGTCCTCTTCGTTCTCGTCGGTTTTGTTGAGCTCGGGCTGTTTCTCGAAGAGCGTGTACTCACGTTGTACCTCTTCGCGACGTGTTGGCCTTTCAAACTCAAAAGGTTTGTTCGCAGGGATCACAGTCTTTTGTTCCGCGGGCTTTTGTTCCACAGGTTTTTCAAGGATCGGCTTGTCAAGTACAGGCTTGTCGAGGATAGGTTTGTCCACGACAGGCTTTTCACTTTGACCAGAATCATCGCGAACTTTCAGCTGAAGTTCTTCGGTGCGCTGGTTGACGGAATTGTCGGCTTGATTGAACAGGGATATTTGCGTGCGGTCGAGTTCATGAACCTTTTTTTCGTCGGCACGCTTGAGCGCCGAGGCGTCACCAGCAAATCCGGTGGCTATTACCGTTACACGAATGCGGTCGCCAAGTGCTGCGTCTACGCCGTGACCGAAGATTACTTCGGCTTCGTCGCCCGCTTGTGATTGAATGTATTCGGTGATCGTGCTGAGCTCGTCCATCTGGAGTTCTGCTTCTTCGCCCGAGATAATAGACAGCAGGATTTTCTTGGCACCCATGATGTCTCGGTTGTCGAGCAGGGGCGATGCCAATGCTTGTTGGGCCGCCTTGATCGCGCGGTTGTCGCCACGAGTTTCGGCCGAACCCATCACGGCGGCGCCCGCGTTCAACATGACGGTGCGTACATCTTGAAAGTCGACGTTGACATAACCGGTCAACGTGATGATTTCAGCAATCCCTTTTGCCGCTGTGGTGAGGACGTTGTCGGCCTCTCCGAAGGCGGTACCAATGGCAAGGTTGCCGTAAATTTCACGCAACTTGTCGTTGAGGATAACCAGGACAGTATCGCAAGAACTTCTCATTGCTTCGATACCTTGTTGCGCCTGCGCCATCTTCTTCTTGCCTTCGAAGGAAAAAGGCACGGTCACGATCCCCACAGTAAGGATGTCCATGTCTTTGGCGATCTTGGCAATGACGGGAGCAGCACCTGTTCCAGTACCGCCGCCCATACCTGCGGTCACAAACACCATTTTGGTGCCGTTGAGCATCTCGCGGATTTGGTCTTTGCTTTCTTGCGCGGCACCACGACCCACTTCAGGGTTTGCACCGCAGCCGAGGCCTTCGGTGAGGTTCACCCCTAGTTGGAGTTTGTGTTGCACAGGGCTGCTATTCAGCGCCTGCACGTCGGTGTTCGCCACAACAAACTCGACATCCTTGATGCCCTGCTTGTACATGTGGTTGACAGCGTTGCTTCCCCCTCCCCCAACGCCGATCACCTTGATGATCGACTTGTGGTGCTTGGGGATATCGAACTTGTATCCAGTTTCAAACATATAATTAGTGGTTGTTTGGTACTTGGTAATTATTCATTTGACCAGCCAACTGACCTGCTTCACTTCTTTCCATTCCCATAGTCTAGTCTCTTTTGAATCTCTTATTTACTTTCACGACGATCGCTCGCAGTACAGGAGCGTCGATCCCTGCTTTCCATTTCAGCCAAGGTGCCACCCGTTCGTTGAGAACCGACACGGAGGTGCGGATCATCTGTTGGGTCGCTAGCAAAAGGTTCGACAGGGTTTTCATATTTGTCGTTGTTAATGGTTAATACTCATTTTTGCCATCCAGATCGTCGATCAACAATCCTTTTGTCTTGTTGAGGATGTTCGTAAAGAAATCGCTGGTGAGTGACTTCTTCACCTTTACGGGTTGTTGCTGCTTCGAGCGGGTGTCCCTTCCTTCGCGACGTGCGTCATCGCGCTCATCGAGTGACCGGAACCCTGCCAACACAAGTCCCACCGCGGTAGCGTACATGGGGCTCTTCACAGCTTCCAACTTGGTGCGGCCGAGGTGCTCGTTCGGATAACCGATGCGCGCATCCATGCCCGTCATGTATTCGACTAGTTGCTTTAGGTTCGCGAGTTGAGAACCACCACCTGTGATGACGATACCACCTGCCAGTCGGTTTTCATAGCCCGAGTTGATAATCTCGACATGGGCCATCTCGATGATCTCTTCCATTCGCGCCTGGATGATGCTCGAAAGGTTCTTCACGGAGATCTCCTTGGCGGTCCGGTTCCGGATACCCGGAATGGAAACCACTTCGTTGGGGCTTGCCTCTTCGGCGATGGCCTTGCCAAAGCGGGTCTTCAATTGTTCGGCTTGTTTCGACATCACTTGCAGTCCGTTTTGGATATCGGTTGTAAGGATATTCCCGCCGAAAGGAATCACGGCCGTGTGGCGGATGATGTTATTATAGAAGATGGCGATGTCTGTCGTTCCGCCACCGATATCGATCAAGCAGACACCGGCTTCTTTCTCTTCTTCGCTCAGGACGGCGAGGCTAGAAGCGAGCGGCTCGAGGATTAGATCATCAATTTCGAGTCCGCCACGGCGCACACATTTATTGATGTTGTTGATCGCGCTCGTTTGGGCGGTGATCACATGGAAATCAGCTTCGAGGCGTACACCGCTCATGCCGACTGGATCTTTAATCCCTTCTTCGTAGTCGACGGTATAGTCTTGAGGCATCACGTGAATGATCTCGCTACCGGAAGGCACTACCATGCGGTACATATCTTCGGTAAGGCGGCTCACGTCTTCGATGGAGATCTCGTCGTCTTTCGTATCGCGGAGTAGGCTATTGTGGTGGATGGAACTCCGGATGTGTTGTCCTGCAATGCCTACGTTTACCACGGCGATGTTGATGCCGGCGAGGTCGCTGGCTTCTTTAATGGCTTTCTCAATCGCCATCACGGTTTTGTCGATGTTCACGACGATGCCCTTGATGACGCCTTCCGACTCAGCCTTACCCATGCTGAGGACTTCTAGCTTTCCGAATTCGTTTTTACGACCGACAATGGCGCAAATCTTCGTTGTGCCGATGTCGAGTCCTACTACGATTTTTTCCTGTTCCATGATATTGATGTTGGTGGTTGTTCGATCTATTGTTGTTACTAACTGTGTGTCATTCGGCTACGATTTGTCCTTCGAATTTGAGGCTGACCCTTGAGTACTTGGTCCATCCGCGAGTAGGAAGGATTTCCTTATAAAAAATCATGAGCTTTTTAAACTTCGATTCCACGTTGTCGGGTTTGCCGAATTCGACGCGCTGCCCGGTGATTTGTGGATAAATTGTGATGTCGCCGCTTCGGTCGATATCCATTTGGGCAACTTGTGACTTCCAAAAGCGGTCGTCGTCGATGAACTCCATCATTTCCATGAGTTGCTTTCCCTCTTCGAGTTCATACATGTTGCCTGCATCCACAAACTTTTGAGTGTACGGTCCGCTGATCAACACTACACGGGAAGTGTACTTTTCAGACACAGACATGATCGTTCCATCTTCAGCGATGTACGCATCGGGAGCGTCGTCGCGTACAATTCGCGCGATCGGGCGGCGGAGTTTCACCCGCGCGATGAGGTTGCCTTTCAAGTCACCAAAGAGATCTGCGTTCAACACGTGCCGATCGTATTTGATCTTCTCTTCGAGTTGCTTCAGATTGATACGATCAATCGTTGTACCGATCAGGGTGGCTTGGCCCGAGTTGACAAGTCGCAACACGTCGGTTTCGTCGATGAAGTGATTTTCGTTCTCGTTGTCGAGTTCTACGACCACGTTATGACAAATCCAACTTCCTTGATGTCTCTCGGAAAAGGCAATGAGGCTGCATACGCCCAAGATGGCAACGCCGACCTTGACTTCTTTTCGTATGTTCAACTTCCACTTCATCGCTAGTTGTATCTGCGGTTTAACATTTCTTGAATTGGTCTCACGAAGGTGTCGATGTCACCGGCACCCACAGTGGCAACAACTTCGAGGTCGAGCGCTTCGAGTTTATCGAGCACGTCCTTCTTACTACAGCGAATCTTGACGGGGCTGGTAATGTCTTTGAAGAGCATATCCGACGTAACGCCAGGAATCGGTTCCTCGCGCGCAGGATAGATGTCCATCAACAACACCTCGTCGGCGAGGCTGAGGCTCTTGGAGAACCCTTCGGCGAAGTCGCGTGTACGGGTAAACAAGTGCGGTTGGAAGATGACGGTGATCTTCTTTCCCGCGTAGATCGACTTTAGAGATTGTAAGAAGGCTTCAATCTCACGAGGGTGATGTGCGTAATCATCGATATACACGATATTATCGTGCTTGATGATGTACTCGAACCGCCGTTTCACTCCCCTAAATGATGCGAGAGCTCGGCGGATCGTGGCTTCATCAACGCCGAGCTTCATCGCCACAATGGATGCGGCGATGGCATTTTCCATATTATGAAAACCGGGGACGCCTAGCTGTATCTTCTCGATCGAGTGGTTGCCCACAAGGTCGAACTCAAAAAATTCCCGACGCATCGGGACAATGTTGCCGGCAAAAAAGTGTCCCCGGCTCATGCCATAAGTGACTATGTCAACACCCGCAACGCCTGAAGCGAGGTGGGCAATACTTTCGTGAATAATAATCGAGCCTCCCTTGGCGACTTGGCCGATAAACTGTTTGAAAGATTCGATCATGCTCGCGTGGTCGCCATAAATGTCGAGGTGGTCGGCATCGGCCGATGTCACCACGGCGATTTGAGGAAACAGACGCAAAAACGAACGGTCGAACTCGTCGGCTTCGACCACCGCCCAGGTGTTCTTCCCAGTTCCTCCATGCATCACCAAGTTTGACTCGTAGTTTGTCGTGATTCCGCCTAAAAATCCGACCATCTCCAGTTCCGCCGTTTTCAAGATGTGAGCGATCAACGAGGAGGTTGTCGTTTTTCCATGGGTGCCTGCCACCGCCACGGTCTTGTAGTCTTTTGTGATGAGTCCCAACACCTCGGACCGTTTCATGATGTTGAAACCGTTGTCCTTGAGGTAGTTGAACTCCACATGACTTTTTGGAATGGCGGGTGTCAACACCACGAGTGTTTTTTCTTTCGTGATGTACCCGGGGATCAATTCAATTCGATCCTCGAAGTGGATCTCCATCCCCTCTTCGATAAGTTCATGCGTGAGCGGTGTTGGTGTGCGGTCGTAGCCGGCGATGCGCTTGCCAGACTTTTTAAACCACCGGGCAAGTGCACTCATACCGATACCTCCGATTCCAAGAAAGTAAATACTATCGTAGTTATTGAGTGTCACGCAATCAACTTTTCAATTTCTGTTACTATATCTGCTGCCGCGTTGGGCTTGCCCATCGCCGCGATGTTTTTTGACAACTTTGAACGACGACTTTGGTCGCTCAATAGATTCAATGCTTCGTCGATCAACTTATCATGCGCTTCGGCGTCGCGAACCAGGATCGCTGCCTCTTGCTTTGTCAGCGCAATCGCGTTTTGTGTTTGATGATCCTCCGCAACATTGGGTGAAGGCACGAGGATCGCGGGCTTTTGCGCGAGGCACAATTCCGAAATCGACAATGCGCCCGCTCTTGAAATCACCACATCGGCTGCGGCATAGGCGAGGTCCATTTGCTTGACGAAGTCGAACACGCGAACCATCCCCAACTTGCGTCCTTTCAACTGTTGTTGGATGTCGTCATAATAAAACTTGCCTGTTTGCCAGATCACTTGCACGTTGCGATCAATCAACTTCTGCAAACCTTTCAATACGCTTTCGTTGATAGTCCGAGCTCCTAAACTTCCGCCAAGGACAAGCAGCGTCTCGCGCCCCTCTTGAAAGTCGTATTTCGCCAATCCTTCGCTCCGTTTCGACGTGAGCTCACGAATGTCTTGTCGCACAGGATTGCCGGTGATGACGATCTTGTCCGCCGGGAAGAACTTCTCCATTCCGGGATAGGCGACACAAATAGTCTTGGCCTTGTTGGCGACGCGTTTGTTGGTCAAGCCTGCGTACGAATTCTGCTCTTGCACCAAGGCGGGAATTCCTTTTCGGGTGGCGGACATCATGATTGGTCCACTCGCGTAGCCACCTGTTCCGACAACCACATGAGGTTTGAACTCGGCGATGATCCCACGCGCTTTCACTAGACTCGACACCAGCTTGAAAGGAAAGGTCAAATTTTGCAAGGTGAGGCGGCGTTGAATACCCGCTACGCGCAAGCCGATAATCTTATAACCTGCTTCGGGAACACGTGTCATTTCCATCTTTCCTTCGGCACCGACAAATAGGATCTCTGCATCGGGGTGGCGCTGGCGGAAAGCATTGGCAATGGCGATTGCTGGGAACACATGTCCCCCGGTACCGCCACCACTGATGATCATTCGATATGGTTTACCTTGAGCCACTATTTTATGCTGCTTTCGGTTCTAAGTCTTTCGCGTTCATTTCGGCCTGTGCATCGTAGGATGCATCTCGTTCACCTCGGCTCACACTGAGGATAATCCCGACGGATAGTCCCGTGAACACCATGGCAGTCCCCCCCATTGAGATGAATGGCAACGGCTGTCCGGTGATCGGTCCCAGCCCGACCACAACTCCCATGTTGACCATGGCCTGACACACCAAGTCGAAGCAGAGCCCGGCCGAAAGGAGCCCTCCGAACGCTCGCTCACTATTATATGCTGCTTTCATTCCGCGATGGAGGAGCAACAGGTACAAACCCAATACGATCACACCACCCACCATTCCATACTCTTCGATCACGATCGCGTACACGAAGTCTGAATAAGGATGAGGTAGAATGTTTCGTTGTTCGCTATTACCCGGTCCTTTACCGAAGATGCCTCCGGTAGCAATGGCGATGCGTCCTTGTTGCGCTTGAAAGGGAAGTTCCTTGCCGCTCACGAAGCTCATGAAGCGATTCTTGGCGGTAGGGAAACGATCACCAAACTTCCAGGCGACTACGCCGGCAAGTGCGCCGACGAGGAACAACATGGCGAGGTACTTTACTGGGACGCGTCCGATGAACATGACGAGCACGCATGTCGCGAAAAGCAAAACGGCTGTCGAAATATTCGTGAGACCGATCAAACCACAGATCACTCCACTCCAGATCAACATCGGGATCAGCGACTCTTTGATGTCGTCAATAGACTGTTGCTTTTTCGAAAGCATGCTTGCGAGGTTCACGATCAGCGCCAAGCTGGCAAAATCGGAAGGTTGAAATGATGTATTGATAATTGGCAACGTGATCCACCGAGCGGCATCGTTGAGGGTAGTACCGTTGGTTCTGGTGTAGATCAAAAGTGGAACGCTTATCCACAAGGCCAATCGGGACAGTTTCGAATAGTAGCGGTAATCCACCTTGTGGGCGAGCCACATGGCAGCTAAACCCAAGAACACCATGAAAGTATGCTTCACGAGGTATGCTTCGGCGGTGGTGCTGCGCTTGAACGCGAGTGTGCCGACCGAGCTATACACAACGAGGATACTGATGAGCGATAGTGCAAACACGACTGCCCAGATGACTCGGTCACCTTGCAGATTCTGGTCAGCCCATTCCTTTATCTTTTTCATCACTGCTTCCCTTAGTGTTCTACTTCGTTTTTCAATTCCAACACTGCCGAGCGAAACTGATCGCCGCGGTCTTCGTAGTTGCGGAAGAGATCGAAACTCGCGCACGCGGGCGAGAGCAACACGACGTCACCCTGTTGTGCACTTCGTAGTGCAATGCGAACCAGGTCGCGTACAGTTTGTGTTTCGTGAATCTCTTTCACGACTGGTCCAAAGAAGTCTTTCAACTTTTGGTTGTCCTTCCCAAGACAGATCAGTGTTTTTACCTTCTTTTTTACCTCGTCTTTAATGAGGTTATAGTCATTCCCTTTATCGATCCCGCCGGCGATCCACACCAGTGGTTGTTGATAACTTCCGAGCGCATAGATTACGGAGTCGACGTTGGTCGCCTTTGAATCGTTCACGAATTCGACACCACCGATGATAGCTACAGATTCAAGGCGATGCGGGGCATTCCGGAAGGTCTTCAATGCCGCGCGGATTTCCGCCTCGGTGACACCGGCAAAAATCGCTGCCGACACGGCCGACATCGTATTGATCAAATTGTGCGGGCCTTTCAGCGTGGTGTCCGATTGGGCAATCGAAAAGTGCTGGCCTGCCAACTGAAATTCCATCCACTGGCCAGTAAAATGAACCGGTGTTGTTTGGTTCTTGAGTGACACACCGACTCTTGACGGAATAATGGTGCGGCGCGACGCTTCGACACCGGTGACGGCGTCATCGAGGTAGTATACAAACTTACCTTCGCGATCCATGTTCTGGGTTATCTGGAACTTAGAGTCAACGTAGTTTTCCATCTTGTAATCGTAGCGATCGAGATGGTCAGGTGTAATGTTGAGAAGCACACCGATGGCGGGCTTGAAATTCACCGTGCCATCGAGTTGATAGCTGCTGATTTCAATGACGTACCAGTCGGCCGTTCCATGGATCACTTGGCGGGCGAGACTTTGACCCACGTTGCCAGCAAGGACTACGTTCTTTCCAACAGACTTCAACAGGTGATATGTTAAGAGTGTGGTGGTTGTCTTACCGTTGGTTCCCGTAATGGCGATGATCTTGCCGTCGCCGATAAACGGGTAAGCAAACTCGAGTTCGTCAATGATGGGAATACCTGCGGCCTTGGCCTTCTTCACGATTTCGGCTTTATAGGGTATCCCGGGGCTCTTGATAATCGTGGTTGCGTTGAGAATCTCGGATTCAGTATGGCGACCTTCTTCGAAAGCGATAGCTGCCTGGGTTAACTCCTCGCGGTATTTATCCTTCAGTTGGCCTTGGTCGGAAACAAACACGTCGAAGCCTTTCGCCTTGGCCAACAAGGCGGCACCTGTTCCGCTTTCTCCTCCTCCCAATATGACAACGCGTTGTTTCATACTAGCTTATCTCAACTTCAGTGTGGCCAAACTAAAAATGGCGAGTAATATTCCGACGATCCAAAATCGGGTCACGATCTTGGATTCGTGGATGTTCTTCTTTTGGTAATGGTGATGGAGTGGCGACATCAAAAACACTCTTCTGCCCTCACCGTATTTTTTCTTGGTATACTTGAAGTATCCGACTTGAATAATCACCGACAAGTTTTCGATGACGAAGATGCCGCATACGACTGGCAACATGATTTCCTTTCTAACTGCCAATGCGAGCACGGCGATGATTCCACCGAGTGTGAGGCTGCCGGTGTCGCCCATGAACACTTGCGCTGGGAAGGCATTGTACCAAAGGAAGCCGAGGCAAGCGCCGACGAACGCGGTGCAAAAGATCACCAACTCCCCGAGATTCGGGATGTACATGATATTCAGGTAGCTACTGAAGTCAACACGACCGGATAGGTAGGCGAAGATGGCGAGCGTTAACCCGATAATGGCTGAGGTCCCCGCGGCCAATCCATCTATTCCATCCGTGATGTTGGCTCCGTTCGAAATTCCAGTGACAATTAAAATGACGACGAGCGTGTACACCAACCAAGTAGGGATGGCTGGAAAAATTCTCGCATAGTCCAACTCGTTGTCTTTAAAGAAAGGCACCGTGGTGGTCGTTGACTTGACGTCGTGGAAATCTCGAACCTGTACTTCTTCCGACAAGGCGGAAATGCTCGTGGTGGCGTCTGGGTTAATCTCGCGCACCACCACGTTATCGTTAAAATAAAGTGTGAGGCCCACGATGATTCCGAGACCTACTTGGCCGACGATCTTGAACCGGCCAGCGAGCCCTTCTTTATTTTTACGGAACACTTTAATATAGTCGTCGACAAATCCGATGATGCCGAGCCACACGGTCGCAGTTATCAACAATATCACATAGACATTGTGGATTTTTGCGAAGAGTAAAGTTGGGATGAGGATCGCGGCGATGATAATGATCCCACCCATCGTCGGAGTTCCTTTTTTCTGCGCTTGGCCTTCTAGACCCAGATCGCGGATGTCTTCACCTACCTGCTTGCGCCGAAGGAAGGTAATGAGCGTTTTACCGAACGTGATCGTGATCACCAGCGACAATACTGCCGCTGCGCCTGCGCGGAACGAAATGTATTGAAACACCCCTGCCCCCGGGAGCTTAAAGTTTTCTTCAATCCAATGGAAGACGTAGTATAACATGGTCTTTCCGCTTCCTTTTAGTTTGCAAACATTTTGATCATCCTACCTAAAACCTCTTTATCATCGAAGGGATGTTTCACCCCTTTTACCTCTTGATAGGTCTCATGTCCCTTGCCTGCTACCAACACGATATCCTTTTCCTTGGCCATCATGCATGCTGTTTTAATCGCTTCCTCCCGGTCTACCATGACGAGAGTTTTGCGAGCTTCGGACGGACCGACGCCTTTCTGCATTTCGCGGATGATCTCCATCGGGTCTTCATCGCGTGGGTTGTCCGATGTCAGAATTACTTTGTCGGAATACTTGCACGCGATGGCGGCCATCAACGGGCGCTTGGTACGGTCGCGGTTCCCACCACAACCAATCACCGATATCACTTGCTCTTGCCCCGAACGAAGTTGGGCAATGGTTTCCAGAACATTCTTGATCGCGTCGGGTGTGTGGGCGTAGTCGACGATGGCGGTGAACTTTGCACCAGGTTGCACGATTTCGAAGCGGCCATTGGCACTGGTCAAAGATGACAATCGCATCAATGCCGATTCAGGGTCAGCTTTCAACAAGGAGGCAGCACCATATACTGCCAGTAGGTTATAGGCGTTGAAGTCGCCGATTAACTTAAACCAGACGCTCCGGTTGGCAAGCTCCAATTCAAGGCCTTCGATCGAGTTGGTGATGATACGGCCTTTATAATCCGCCATCTTCTTCAACCCGTAGGTATACTTGGAGGCTTTGCAGTTTTGCAGCATCACCATACCACGCTTGTCGTCGACATTGACGAGGGCAAACGCATCGGCGGGGAGCCCATCGAAGAAACCCTTCTTCGCACGGATATAACTTTCGAACGTGCGATGATAATCGAGGTGGTCGTGGGTGATGTTGGTGAAAATCCCACCAGCAAACTTTAACCCTTCAATCCTACCCTGGTCGACCGCATGCGAGCTTACTTCCATGAAGCAATGCGTGCACCCGGCAGCGATCATTTGCACCAACAGTTCGTTGATCTTGATTGGGTCGGGTGTCGTATGTGTCGATGCAAGCACTTGGTCACCGATCCGGTTCTCAACTGTCGATAAGAGTCCGGACTTGTGTCCGAGGCTCATGAACAGTTTATACAGTAGTGTGGCAACGGTCGTCTTCCCGTTGGTTCCGGTAACACCGCACAGTTGAATCTTTGCCGATGGGTTCCCGTAGAAATTGCTCGCGATTATTCCAAGTGAATGAGCACTGTCTTTCACCGTGACAAACGTAACATTCTCGGCCAGCGTGTCGGGCAACTTTTCGCATACCACGGCCAATGCGCCAGAAGCTATGGCAGAGCTGATGAACAAATGACCATCCGACTGAGTCCCCTTGATTGCTACGAAAAGGGAACCCGACCGCACCAACCTAGAATCGAAACAAATGCTGTTCACGGCGATGTTCATATCGCCTGAGGCCGAAGTAATGCTTACACGATACAATATGTCTTTCAGCTCCGCCATCGAGAACTAGCTCAGTTTGATATAAATCCTTGTTCCTTTAGAAATCTTGGCACCGGGTGTAATGGATTGCTCCTTCACACGTCCCATTCCATCGTGCACGACCCGTAGCCCTGAACTTTCAAGTAGATACAGTGCATCGCGGAATGTCATTCCGGTCACGTCCGGAACCCGATCGCGGTTGATGTCATTCCGGTTCCATGAAATAGCTGCGCCATTGCGTGCTGCCTTCACCCACTCGTCTTCCGATTCACCTTTGATAGCGATGTCCAACTCGTCGGCCAGCATGGCAAGTTCTTCCATCCGACCTGCGCGAATGACAGGGAATACACCCTCTTCTGGCTTAGTCTTCTCCATGGCCGTATGCAAGTTGATATCGCGCGCATAGATGTTGTCGGTAATATCCTTGAACACGGGGCCCGCCACGTTGTTACCATATTGTTGCCAACCCTTCGGATTCTTCACCACAACGATGGCGGTATACTTTGGTGCGTGTGCAGGAAAATAACCTACGAAAGACGTGATGTATTTGTGCGTGTACCGTCCGTTCTCGAGGATCTGTGCGGTACCCGTTTTGCCGGCAATCTTGTAGTGGGCATTTTTCAAATTTTTGGCAGTCCCATTTTCAACAACTCCTTCCAGAAGCGTCTTGAGTTGCTTCAGGGTACCGTTTGAGCAGATCTTGCTATTGATCACTTCCGTTTCAAATTCTTGAACTGAGCGATCGGCTTGTCGGACCGCAGTCACGAAAATCGGTTTGATCATCTTCCCGTCGTTTGCGACTGCGTTATAGAGAGTAAGCGTATGGATTGGACTCATCTCCAAACCGTAGCCGTACGCCATCCACGGGAGTGTGATGCCGCTCCAGTCTTTGTCGGTGGGTCGCTTGAACTTAGGTATGGCTTCACCGTTGATTTGCAGTCCTAGTGGTTTCGAAAGATTCAATCGGTCGATATACTTTAGGAAGTTGTCGGGCTTGAGTCCAAAGTTCTTGTTCACCAACTTCGCCATGGCAATATTCGAAGACACTTCGAATGCGCGCTGCACTGAGATAGTTCCGTAGCCACCCTCTTCATGGTCGCGAACTTTGTCACGATAAATAGTATAGATACCATTCCCGGTAGCAATACTATCATTAAGTTCCACGTCAGTATCTTCGAGTAATGCCAACATCGAAACAAGTTTAAAAGTGGAACCTGGTTCGAGGGAACCACCCACGGCGTGGTTGAACTTTTCGTGATAAGCATCTTTGCCGACACGTGTGAGGTTGGAGATCGCTTTGATGTGACCTGTCTTCACTTCCATGACGACGACGGTTCCTTCGTCGGCATCGTGCTGTGCCATGTGGCGGTACAACGATGTTTCGGCAACATCTTGCAAGTTGATATCAATCGTTGTTTGGATGTCGTAGCCATCGATCGCCTTCACGTTGTTTCCATCGAACACGGGTTTCCAAGTACCGCCTGCAATTTTTTGAAATAGTGCCTCTCCGTTCTGACCACCGAGCGATTCGTTGAAACTCTTTTCGAGGCCGGCACCGGCTCCATCTTCGTTGACGAATCCTATCGTGCGTTGGCTCAAGTTGCTGAAGGGGCGGTAGCGTACGTCGGTTTTCTCGAAGATGACACCTCCCCGGTAACGACCTTCTCTGAAGATCGGCCAAGAAGTCATCTCTTTTTTCGCTTGGTAGTTGATGCGTTTGCGATTAACGATGATGTATTGCTTGTGTGCCTTGCGCGCATCTACGAGCATTCGCTTGTAGTCTGGCCCCGACTTATCTTTAAAGTATCGTGACAGCATTAACGCTAAGGAATCGACTTTTTCGTCAAAGATTTCTTTCTTCACGAGTGTCGGGTCCATCGATACACGGTAGAAGGGCAGCGAGGTAGCAAGGAGGCTTCCGTTATCGGAATAGATGTTGCCGCGCGTCGCCTTCACGGTACGGTAGTCGAACATGATGTCCTCGGCCATCTGCTTCCATTTGTCGCCTTCCGCGAACTGGATGTGGCCAATTTTCGCGGCGACGCAAATTGCAAACAACACCACCGCGAGGAACGCGATGCGGACACGGATCAATATCGACTTCTTAATGTTCACTCGTCGACAACGATTTTAAAGGGTGGTTGGAGACTTTCTTTCAGCCCCATCTCTTTCACGCGACGTGCCACTTCACTTTGCTTGCTGGCGAACATCACGTCCGCTTTTAAAGTGGTGTAATCGGCGCGCAGGTCTTCTACCTCACTTTGAGCTTTGTTGATTTCGCGAATAGTCCTTTCGGCGTGGTGGGTGTTGCCGATGTAGATAATACTAAGGGCAACAGCGAAGAGGATCTTCGGGAGGTATTGCACAGGGAATCCCTCTTCGAAGTACGTTTCCAATTTCAATTTCTTTTCGATGGCGGAGAACATGCTCTTGCCAGCGGGGGCTCCCTCTTTCGGCTTCACGCGCACTTCATTTTGACCGCGTTCCGGCTCTGGTTTGTACTTATTCTCCATCCTTACTATCTATTTCAGTTCTTTTCGCAATTCTCAGTTTCGCGCTTCGAGCGCGGTTGTTTTTTTCAATTTCTGCTTCGCTTGCCTCGATCACCTTTCGGTTCACGGGTTCGAACGGGCGAATCGGGTTTCCGTAGAAGTCCTTTTCTACTTCACCGAAGAACTTTCCGGTTTGGATAAAGTTCTTGACGATCCGATCTTCCAGCGAGTGATAACTCATCACGACGAGTCGACCACCGGGGACAATTACTTCGGCACATTGGTGCAAAAAATTTTCAAGCGCCCGCAATTCTTCATTCACCACTAATCTCAATGCTTGAAACACCTGTGCGAAGTACTTATTCTCCTTCCCTCGGGGCGCCAGCGTCTGCAAAGCACTCTTCAGGTCGGAGGTTGTCACAAAGGGTCGTTGGGCTCGACGTGTCACGATTTCTCGTGCAGCGGTCCTCGCATTCTTGATCTCGCCATACATGCCCAGGATCTTGTGGAGTTCTTCTTCCGAAGATTCATTCACAACCTTGGCTGCTGTCGTTTTCGCCGATTGATCCATCCGCATGTCGAGCGGTCCTTCGAAACGTGTCGAGAACCCGCGCTGCGCTGAATCGAATTGGTGCGAGGAAACACCGAGGTCGGCCAAAATGCCGTCCACGCTCGTGATCCCATTCAACTTCAAGTACTGTTTCATGTACCTGAAGTTGGCCTTGCAAAAAATGAAAGAACGATGGTTGATTTTCGATGCTTCGGCTTGCGCGTCGGCATCTTGGTCAAAGGCGATCAACCGTCCGCCTTTCATGTGTTCCAGTATTGCTAGACTATGACCACCGCCGCCGAACGTTGCATCGATGTAAGTTCCATCGGGTCGGATGTCTAGAGCTTCCAGACATTCATGCAACATGACAGGTGTGTGATACATAGCTACGTTATTTCGTCTATCACACGTTGATCGCGAGAGAGACACCACCATCGTTTCGAGAACCGAAGCTTGACCGACTATCGTCTACCAGGCTTCTATTCATCTTTACCGGTTTAGGAATTTCTCTGCGAGCTTTGACAAATCACCAGGGTCGCTGATCAGGTTTTTCCGATAGGTCGTGGGATCCCAGATCTCGACTTTACTGCCGGTACCCACCAGCAATGCTTCCTTGTCGAGTCCCGCGTAGGCGAGGAAATTCTTCGGGATGAGAATCCTGCCGTTAGCGTCGAGCTCTACGGTAATGACACCGGAAAGGAAACTCCGCTGAAAGTCGCGGTTCTCCTTGCTGAGCTCACTGAGGTCCGAAATCGTGGAAAAAACCTTTTTGAACTCCACCATCGGGTACAGAATAAGGCACGACTCGAAGCCACGCCGGATCACAAGCTCCTGCTCCCCGTCGGGAAGCTGAGCCTTGACCCGGGCCGGCAGTCCTAGCCTGCCTTTGACGTCAAGTTTACATTCGTACTCGCTGGTGAAGAAAGTCATGACAGTAGTGGTTGTCTTTTTCTCCGTAAGCAAACGTATGTATTTTTGCTCCACTTTCCACCACTTCAATCCACTTTTTTACACTTTTCTACCAAAAAGGCAACGAATCTGCCTCCAAACGGCGAAAACTGTCAGGAAAATTGAACTGGAAACGCGGTTTTTAGCCCAAAATGAGGCTTTTGGAGGTGGAGCAAAGTGGAGGTTTGGGAAGGATCTTAGTGCCTAGCAGCATTCCCCCTGGCACCTTCGGGGGTCCTCCCCGTTGTTTCAAGGAAAGCGCGGCGGAATGCGCGGGGCCCAGAATAGCCCAAAACAGCCGCGATTTCGGACACTTTCCGGTCTGTCGAGCGCAGCAAGCGACTGGCAATGTCAACTTTTATTGTGGATGTCAGCTCTCGATAGGTAGTGCCCCCTTCCGTCAGTCGGCGTTGTAAGGTGCGCGCGGTCATGTTGAAACGGGCCGCCAACACGTCGAGACTAGGTACCTGCCCCCCACACTCCTCCACCACAAACCGGGTCACCTGTGCGGGAAACGAACCTGCCTTTTTTCGCTTTCGCTGTTCGGCCACCATCGCTTCGAACACCTTAAACAGGGTGCGGTCGTGTGCCAACACGGGCACCCGCATTTGCTCGCGGGTAAAATACAGCTCGTCGTACGGTTGCTTGAATGTGGGGTGAACCTGAAATACACGCTCATATTCGCGTTCAGCACGTCGGGCGCTGGACAATTTCACAGTTTGCGGGAAAAGCGGCCTTCCAGACAACTGTCGGAACACGTTTAGGGTACCAGCCATCGCTTGATCGGTCGCCTGCCGCGCACCATTCGGGTACAACTTCTTCCACAACGTCGCGGGTTCGAAGCGAAGCACCGTAGAGTCGCCTTGCGTTCGCATCGAATACGTGAACATGTTGGTCGCCACCTTGCCATACGCAGCCACTTGCGCAAAGGCTTCTCCCAGCGTTTCACTATTCTGCATCAAGTAACCGATCAATCCCAGGATGGAGGGCGACGCTTGCTCGCCCAGGTGGAGGCCCAGCAACGGATTCTTCGTGAGCGTAACGGCGTGTTCCCATGCGAGGCAGGCTTTTTCAAACCCCGGGTGCTCGTCGGAGCGGTAAATGTCGGCCGGAGCTATCCCCACCTTTCGACACAGCACGTCGAGCGGCGCTCCATGGCGCACCGCACCGGTGATAATCTCTCGCACGATAGGCATGTGTGCAAAGAGCGATTGTCGTAAAATGTCCCCCATGTGTCGCAATGTATCCTTTTCGCGGCGTTCGTGGATTCGTTCAGTAACAAAAATTCACATTATGAAAACCAACCGCATCACACAAGTTTTTCTGGCCTTAATGGGCCTCGCATTTTCGAAAACAGGGCTTGAGTCGCTGATCGACCCTCAAGCTGTCGTGGCCAACGTCGGTATCGTGCTCGACAACGCGAGCGCGGCCAGTTCGATGAGAGCCGTTTATGGAGGCATGCACCTCGTCTTCGGTTTGTTCTGCTTCTATGGCGTGTTCAAGAAACCGTTCGGACCATTGTTGTTGATCACACTCTATACCATCGGATTCACCATCGGCCGATTGACTTCGATCGCCGCTGACGGGCTGCCCAACGAGTTTGTGATCACATGGTTAGCAACGGAGATCATCTGTGGTGGTGTTGCTGCACTGTTGGCAATGAAGGTGCAGGTACCATCGGCGAAACCAGCACTGGCATCATAAGCTTCTAAGGATCTCCTCGTTGTGTTGACCGAGGTGAGGCGGAGGTAGCAGGTTGCTGGACGACCAAGGTTGTTCAGCGCCTGCGAACCTCAATTCAGCAACAAAGCTCTTTAACCCCTTCAAGCCGTCTCCTTCTATCATCATGGCTTGAGCTTGCGGCATCTCGAATACTTCCGACACATCCTGAATCACACCAGCCGGTATTTTCAATTGTCCGATCCCAGCACTTAGTTGCGACAAATCTATCGCGTTGATCTTGGCCTCCAATAATTTTGAAAGTTCATCTCGATACTTCACTCGGTCGGTGTTCGTTCGAAATTTCGGTAGCACTTCGATTTGTAAAAGACGGCACAAGTCGGCGAACTGACGATCGCTTCCCACCGCCAATAAGAGTTTCTTCCCATCGCGGGTGTGAAACCATTCACCATAGGGTGCTATGTTTGGATGCAAGGATCCTTTTCTCCTTGGAGAAAAACCGCCCACCAACCAATTCGACGCTTGGTTCACCAACGAACTCACCGCTGACTGAATCAGCGACACATCGACCAAGCTTCCCTCGCCGGTTTGTTGACGATGCAGCAACGCCAGCAGCAATGCTTCTTTCATTTGGTGCGCGGCGAGCACGTCGATCAGAGCAACGGGCATTTTTATCGGAGGTCCGTTTTCTTCTCCATTTAGACTCATGAAGCCAGACTCGGCTTGCAGCACCGCATCGTATCCGACGCGATCGTTGAGTGGACCATAACCGGAAATGCGACCATAGATCATACTTGGATTGAGTGCACGAAAATCGTCATATGATACTGCTAATTTTCGATCATCGCCGAGCTTGTAACTCGCAATGACGATATCTGCTTTGGCGGCCAACTCTCGCACCGAGCGTTGTCCGGCCGAGGTGGTGAGGTCGATTGCCAAAGATCTTTTGCCCCAGTTCACGGAACAGAAGTACGCAGAGCGATCATCGGTTTTTTCCAACGGCGACTTCCAAGTCCTCGTCACGTCGCCTGTTGTCTGGTTCTCAACTTTGATGACTTCGGCTCCGAGTTCGGCGAAAAATTGACCGACGCTTGGACCGGCGAGCACCGAGGCCAACTCGAGGACTTTGAGGTGAGGGAACATGCCCAAATATAGCCCTCCGTGGAAAAGTTACTCCACCCTTTTACTAGGGAATCATTTCGACGATCTTTGCGTTCTTAAAACTCAATTTCAGCGAAATGCGCGTTTTTTCCCCGATCCTGGTCGTCACCGCCCTATTTGCCGCCTCTTGTGCACCTCAGCCACGTGAACTGAAACCCGGTACCTGGCGGGGTATCATCCAACTCCAGGGTCAGGAATTGCCATTTACGTTTCGGGTGACGACGGACAGCGGCCGGGCCAAGGCATATTTACAGAACGCTGGCGAAGAAATCGAACTTGACGAGATCGCCGTACGCGGGGACAGTGTTGAAATGATGCTCCACATATTCGATGCTTCTTTGAAAGCCAAAATCGATGGCGATCAACTTACCGGAACATTTTATAAATACTATGCGCCGGAAGCGAGCCTTCCTTTTAGCGCGAAACTTGGCGACAACTATCGATTCGTGACAAACGGCCCCAGCGGCGACGTCGACTACAGTGGCACCTATCAAGTAGAATTTAAAAGTGAGCGAGACTCCTATCCTGCCGTCGGGATCTTCGAACAGAAGGACAACCACGTTACCGGCACCTTCTTAGTACCGAATGGCGACTACCGATATCTCGAAGGAAATGTTGTGAATGGCGAACTCCTCCTTAGCACATTCGATGGAAACCATGCCTTTTATTTCAAAGCTAAAAAGGAAGGGGATAGCTTGAAGGGTGACTATTATTCCGGAAAAGCCACTCACGAGATTTGGAAGGGCATTAAGAACGACTCAGCCAAGTTACCGGATGCTGAAGCGTTGACCTATTTGAAACCAGGTTATGAAAAGATTGAGTTCAGCTTTCCAGATTTGAATGGAAACAAAGTGTCGTTGTCGGATGAGCGATTCAAGAACAAGGTCGTGATCTTGCAGGTGTTCGGCACTTGGTGTCCCAACTGCATGGACGAAACAAAGTTCTTAGCTCCTTGGTATCGACAAAATCAAACACGTGGCGTGGAGGTACTTGGCTTGGCCTACGAGCGCAAAGACGATTTCGCTTACGCCAAAGCACGAATCGAAAAGATGAAGACCAAGCTAGATGTTCCGTATGACTTCGTAGTTGCAGGTGTAAACGATAAGGATAAGGCTTCTGAGACGTTACCTGCGCTCAACAAGGTACTCGCATTTCCCACCACCATCTTCGTAGGCAAAGATGGAAAAGTGAAATATATTCACACAGGTTTTGAGGGTCCTGGCACAGGTGTTCACTATGAGCGATTCAAAGAACGGTTCAATGAAATCGTGAATAAACTACTCAGTGAGAATTAAGAATTAAGGTGTGAAAAAAAGAGTTGTTGTTGGGCTTTCGGGAGGAGTAGACTCCAGTGTGGCGGCGTACTTGTTGAAAAAGCAAGGTTACGACGTGATCGGGATGTTTATGAAAAACTGGCACGACGACTCGGTCACCATCAGCAAGGAGTGTCCATGGCTGGACGACAGCAACGATGCGATGATTGTTGCGCAACACCTTGGGATTCCCTTTCAAGCGATTGACCTCAGCAAGGAATACAAGGAGAGGATTGTCGACTACATGTTTGCCGAGTACCAAGCGGGTCGTACACCAAATCCGGATGTGCTTTGCAATCGAGAAATTAAGTTCGATATTTTTTTAAACACGGCAATAAAACTTGGTGCCGACTTCGTGGCCACAGGTCATTATGCCCGTCGTGCAGAAACAACAGTGAACGGGAAAACCGTTTACCAATTGTTAGCTGGGAAAGACTCTAATAAGGATCAAAGCTATTTCCTTTGTCAACTCAAGCAGGAACAACTCGAGAAAGCGCTTTTCCCTGTGGGTGAACTGTTGAAACCGGAAGTGCGTGCCATCGCCCGCGAAGCAGGTTTGTCGACCGCCGAGAAAAAAGACTCGCAAGGCTTGTGTTTTGTGGGCAAAGTGCATTTACCAGAATTCCTGCAGCAAAGGCTTGAGCCAAAAAAAGGAAAAGTGGTAGAGATTGCTGCGGCTGCGAAAACCTTTCAAAATGGATTTTCTGATGACGACTTAGTTGGGCTCTCCAAACCTTATCGCCTCGAAATGGAATTTGGCGAAGTGGTGGGTGACCACAACGGGGCACATTTCTACACCATTGGTCAGAGGCGTGGATTGAACATCGGCGGGTACGAAAAACCCCTTTTCGTGATCGGGACAGACACGACGAAGAACGTGATCTATACCGGCATGGGCGAGGACCACCCAGGTCTTTACAGGAAAGGGCTCGCAGTGACAAACTCTGAAGTACATTGGGTTCGGCGAGATCTTCAACTTGCAACGGGGGAATCGCGTCGTTACATGGCACGCATTCGCTACCGTCAACCCCTCGAGCCGTGCACGCTCCACCAAAAAGAAGATCGACTCTATGTCATATTCGACAGACCACAACGATCGGTGACGCCTGGTCAGTTTGTTGCTTGGTATGATGGGGAGGAGTTGATTGGGTCGGGAAGTATTTTTAATTGAGAATGAAGAATTCTGAATTCTGAATTGTGGTGTGCTGCGCACGTTAATGATTTTACGGCTGCGATTTTATCTGGAGAATCGAAATCTCTAAATCCCTATTCAGGCTAAAGGACTTTTAAATGAGAATGGAGAATTTGGAATTTTAAATTTTGGTGTGCTGCGCACGTTAATGATTTTAGAGCTACGATTTTTATTTGGAGAATCGAAAATTTCTAGATCCCATATTCAAGAGAGTACTTTTAATTGAGAATGAAGAATTTGGAATTTTAAATTTTGGTGTGCTGCGCACGTTAATGATTTTAGAGCTACGATTCTTATCTGGAGAATCGAAAATTTCTCAATCCCCTATTCAAGAGAGTGCCTTTAATTGAGAATGGAGAATTTGGAATTTTAAATTTTGGTGTGCTGCGCACGTTAATGATTTTAGAGCTACGATTCTTATTTGGAGAATCGAAAATTTCTAGATCCCATATTCAAGAGAGTGCCTTTAATTGAGAATGGAGAATTCGGAATTTTAAATTAAGGTGTGCTGCGCACGTTAATGATTCGTAGGCAATACTTCAAAATTCAAACTGGACCCCAAATTATTAACGTGCGAAGCACACCATGATTCTAAATTAAAAATTCTTAATTCTTAATTATCAATGTGCGCTAGCACACCATAATTCACCATTTCAAATTCTAAATTCTTAATTTCTATTTGGGAAACTGCTGAGGGTATGGGATCAGCGATTCGATGAGAAGCGACACGCCGTCGCGCGTGAGAAGGGCGAGCGTTACGGTGATCGTACCCACGATTAATGCTACGCCGATGTTATTATTTCGAAGCTCCGCAAACTCATCTAGCGGCGTGATCGATGTGTAGATAAACACGCTGAGGAAACAAATGATCACGCCTGCGGCAAATGCCAACGCGATGTATCCCGCACCGTTACCGATAAATGAAAGCGTCA